>JBFLYS010000001.1:0-497534 GCA_040756555.1 Pseudomonadota bacterium
TGGCGTAGAGGCTCGGATTGACGGTCATGTTGCCGTTGAGGCCGACCAGCAGCATGTGACCGTCCGGCGGCGCCTTGGCCACCGCAACAGTGCCGACCACCATGCCCGCGCCGGTGCGGTTCTCGACAACGAAGGATGAATTCATCTGTTTCGAGAGTTGGTCGGCGATGACACGCGCGATGGTGTCGGTGCCGCCGCCCGCGGCGTTGGGGACGACGATGGTCACGGGGCGTGATGGATAGGTTTGCGCGAGAAGGGTTTGCGGGGCGAGCAAACCAACGCACGCGGCAGCGAGCAACGTTCTGCGAAGCATCACATATCCTCCCTATTCATTCTGTCCGCCTGCCTTTTCGTAGGGTGGGCTAAGCGAAGCGTGCCCACCGAAGCAGCGCGTACCAATCTTCGAAATCGGTGGGCTCGGCGCTTCGCGCCTTAGCCCACCCTACGCTCCAACGCCCCGCCCCTTCAGCGCGCCGCCGATTTCGTCGAGCACCTTGGGATCTTCGATCGTCGCTGGCATGGTCCATTGATCGCCGTCGGCGATCTTCTTCATCGTACCGCGCAGGATTTTTCCGGAGCGTGTCTTGGGCAGGCGGGCGACGGTGATCGCGAGGCGGAAGGATGCGACGGGGCCGATCTTTTCGCGGATCAAGGCCACGCACTCCTTTTCGATCTCCTCCGTCGGGCGATTCACGCCCGACTTCAGCACGAGGAAGCCGCAGGGCACCTCGCCCTTCAGATCATCCTTGATGCCGAGCACCGCGCATTCGGCAACGTCCTTGTGCGAGGCCAGCACCTCCTCCATGCCGCCGGTCGAGAGACGATGGCCCGCGACGTTGATGATGTCGTCGGTGCGGCCCATCACGAAGACGTAGCCGTCGTCGTCGATGAAGCCCGCGTCCGCGGTCTTGTAGTAGCCGGGGAACTCCGCGAGGTAGCTCTCGCGCATCCGCTCGTCCTGCTGCCACAGCGTCGGCAGGCACGCCGGCGGCAGCGGCAGCTTGATGACGAGCGAACCCATCGTGCCGCGCGGCACCTCGCGGCACTCGTCGTCGACCGCGCGCACGTCGTAGCCCGGCATCGGCACGGTCGGCGAGCCGTATTTCACCGGCAATTGGCCGAGACCGAGCGGATTGCCGGCGATGCACCAGCCGGTTTCGGTCTGCCACCAGTGGTCTATGACAGGCTTGTTCAGCAGCCGCTCGGCCCATTGCAGCGTGTCGGGATCGGCGCGCTCACCGGCGAGGAACAGCGCGCGGAATTTCGACAGATCGTATTTCGCGAAGTGCTGGCCCTGCGGGTCTTCCTTCTTGATCGCGCGAAACGCGGTCGGCGCGGTGAAGAAGGCGACGGCGCCATGCTCGGAGATCACGCGCCAATAGGCGCCGGCGTCGGGCGTTCCCACCGGCTTGCCCTCGTAGAGGATCGAGGTCGCGCCGTGCAGCAGCGGCGCATAGACGATGTAGGAGTGGCCGACGACCCAGCCGATGTCGGAGCCGCACCACCAGGTCTCGCCCGGCTCGACGCCGTAGAGATTCTTCATCGACCATTTCAGCGCGACCATGTGGCCGCCGTTGTCGCGCACCACGCCCTTGGGGATGCCGGTCGTACCGGACGTGTAGAGGATGTAGAGCGGATCGGTCGCCAGCACTGGCTCGCATTCGTAGGCCGAGATCGCCCAGACGAGCGCGTGGTCCCACTTCTCCTGCCAGTCGTGATCGCGGCCGGGCGTCAACTCGCATGTAAGCTGCGGCCGCTGGAGGATCATGCAGGCGTCGGGCTTGTGTTTCGCGAGATTGATGCCCTCGTCGAGCATCGGCTTGTAGGGCACGACGCGCGCGGCCTCGATGCCGCAACTCGCGGAGAGAATGACTTTCGGCTTGGCGTCGTCGATGCGCGTCGCCAGCTCCTTCGGCGCGAAGCCGCCGAACACCACCGAGTGCACCGCGCCGATGCGCGCGCAGGCGAGCATGGCGACGACGGCCTCCGGCACCATCGGCATGTAGATCAGGACGCGGTCGCCCTTCTCGACGCCGAACTTGCGGAGGATGCCGCCCATCACCTGCGTCTTGGTTTGCAGATCGACGTAGGAGATTGTCTGCTTCGTGCCGGTGACCGGCGAGTCGTAGATGATCGCGGTCTGGTTCGCGCGTCCGCTCTGCACGTGGCGGTCGATGGCGTTCCAGCAGGTGTTGCAGACGGCGCCCGGGAACCAGCGGCCGTAGACGCCGGCGTTCGGATCGAACACCTGCTTCGGCGGCTCGATCCAGTCGATGTCTTTCGCGGCCTCGCCCCAGAACGCGAGCGGATCGCGCTGCCAGCGCGCATAGACCTCGTGATAGCGGCTCGTGCGGGCGTCCATATCCCTAGTTTCCTTTGCGCTCCTTGTTGTTGGGGAGATTGTGCGGCGGAACGAGCTTTTTTCCAAGCAGGTGATGTTTCGCTCCTCTCTCCCCGCTTCGCGGGGCGAGGTGAGGACAGGTCTGGTCGTGTGGTGATTGCGCAAGCGGCCGATAGCTCGGCACCCATGCACAGCGCGGGGTGGTTTCATCCCCGCGCCTGCGCTTTGATGCCGCGCCTTCCTCGGACACCCCGCCCCACATGGAATTGCTGCACGATCCCGTCTTCATGGCGCTCGCCCTCCTGGGCGTGATGCTGCTCGGCCTGTCGAAGAGCGGCTTCTTCGGGCTTGGGGTGATGGCGCTGCCGATCCTTTCGCTGGTCATTCCGCCGCTTCAGGCCGCCGCGATCTTCATTCCGGTCGTGCTCGCCTCCGACGCGGTGACAGTCTGGACCTACCGGCGCGACTGGAGCGCGTGGAACCTGAAGATCATGATCCCGTCGATGTTCATCGGCATCATCGGAGGCTGGCTGATGGCCACGATGCTGACCGCCGCGCACATCCGCTTCGCCGTCGGCATCATCGCGGCGCTGTTCGTGTTGCGGCAATGGCTGCACACGCTGTTCGAAGAGCACATGCCGAAGCCGAACACATTCACCGGCATTCTGTTCGGCACGATCGGCGGCTTCACCACGATGCTTGCGAATGCCGGGGGCCCGGCTTGGCAGATGCACCTCCTGCCGCAGCGGATGGACAAGCTCACCTACGTCGGCACGATGGCGATCCTGTTCGCGACGAGCAACCTCATCAAGATCCCCGCATTCGCAACGCTCGGCTATCTGACATGGGACAATCTGCTGATCGGCTTCGTGCTGCTGCCGGTCGCGGTGGCGGCGAACTATCTGGGCATCTGGCTGGTGCGGAAGACATCGCCGGTGACGTTCTTCCGGATCGCATATGTGATGATGTTCTTTATTGCGCTGGAGCTGATCCGAAGTTCTGTGATCGAGCTGTGGTGGAGGTGACATTCGGCTCGGGCAATACATTCCACTGTCACCCCCGGGCTTGACCCGGGGGTCCAGCACTTGTTCGCAAAAGAGCTGGATCGCCCGCCTTCGCGGGCGATGACAGTGGAGAGTGGGCGATAGCGGTTGCACACAACACACTTCGCATGCGCCCATGCGCGAAATCGGGTGGTGCGCGCCGCCATTCTCGGCTCTAACTCGCGCGCCGGAATGCCCGAACTGCCGCAATGACCCTCGTCACCGATCCCCTGTTCTATCTCTGCGCGATCCCCGCGGTCGTCATGCTCGGCCTGTCGAAGGGCGGCTTCTCCGGCATCGGCATGGTCTCGACACCGCTGGTCGCGCTGGTGCTGCCGCCGTTGCAGGCGGCTGCGATCCTCTTGCCGATCATTCTCCTTCAGGACGCGCTGTCGTGCTGGGTCTACCGGCGCAACTGGGACCCGTGGAACCTGAAGGTGATGCTCGTGGGCGCCGTGCTCGGCGTCGGCGCCGCGTGGCTGCTCGCGGCCTATGTGTCGGACGGCATGATCCGCCTCATCGTTGGCGTGATCGCGCTCGGCTTCGTCGCCTACGCCTTCATCACGCGCGGACGGCCGCCGGCGACGAAACGTCCGCATGCGGCGCTCGGCGTCGCCTGGGGCGGGCTCTCCGGCTTCACCTCGACGCTCATTCAGATCGGCGGGCCGCCCTACTACGCGTTCGTGTTGCCGCAGCGGCTCGAGAAGATGCTCTATGTCGGCACCACCGTCTGGTTCTTCGGCCTCGTCAACTGGATGAAGGTCGTGCCCTACAGCGCGCTCGGTCAGTTCTCGACCGCGGGCCTTGCGACCTCGGCGGCGCTCATTCCGCTCGCCATCGCCTCGAACTTCCTGGGCGTCTGGCTGGTGAAGGTGACGCCGGAGCGATTGTTCTACCGGATAACCAATTTGATCGTGCTCCTGCTCGGGGTGGAATTGACCCGTCAGGGCCTCGTCGAATTGTGGTGGCGGTAGCCCCACCGGCTTGAACCTGATCCCCGCACCCGCCGACTAAATACGGAGCCAGTGTCAGGCGTCCGTCCCAGGCGGGAGATTTTGATGTTCATTTCCAGAGTGATGGCGTTGCTGCTCCTGGCCGCCGTCCCGGCGCACGCCGCCGAGCAGGACTACGACGACTGCAACAGGGCCCTCCCCGACAAGCGGATCGCCGCCTGCACGCGCATCATCGAGGACGCAAAAGAAGAGACCCGCAATCGCGGCCATGCGTACTTTGGCCGGGCGATCGGCTACAACAGGAAGGGCGACGCGGATCGCGCCATCGCGGATTTCAACGAGGCGATCCGCATCATGCCGAGCTACACGCCGGCGTATGTCAATCGCGGCTCGGTGTTCCTGAACAGGAGCGATTTCGATCGCGCCCTCGCCGATTTCAACCAGGCGCTCAAGATCGATCCAGAAAATGCATTGGCCTACTACTATCGCGGCTGGCTCTACAGCCAGACCGAAGACCACACCCGCTCCATCGCGGACTTCAATGAAGCGATCCGCCGCGATCCGTCGAATGCCCACTTCCTGACCTGGCGGGGCAACGAATACCGCTACAGCGATCGCCTGGAAGAAGCCCTTGCCGATTACAACGAAGCGATCCGCCACAACCCGAAATATGCCGCGGCCTACCATGGCCGCGCCTCGCTGAGCCTCGGCCGTCAGGATACGGAGGCCGCGCTCGCCGACGCCAACACGTTGCTCCGCCTTGAGCCAAACGATCCCTTTGCCTTCAACCTGCGCGGCGATGTGTATCGGGCCTCGGGCAAGTTCGATCTCGCGATTGCCGACTACAACGAAGCGATCCGCATGTTGCCGGGGCGATACTACTTTCACAACGACCGCGCCGCAGCCTTCGAAGGCCAGCGCGATTTCGATCGCGCCATCGCCGACTACGGCGAGTCGATCCGCCTGAACGCCGACGTGCCCTACGCCTATGCGAACCGCGCCAGACTTTATCTGGACCGGAAAGATTATGACCGCGCGATCCCTGACCTGACGCAGATCATCCGGCTCGCACCGACGTATTTCGCTCACACCGACCGCGCCGACGCTTACATGGCGAAGGGTGAATTCGATCTCGCCATCGCGGACTACACGGAGGCGATCCGCTTGCACCCCGGTTTCGGCCTCCACTATCAGAGCCGCGGTCTCGCCTATCGCGCCAAGGGCGACAAGGAGCACGCGATCGCGGACTTCAAGCAGGCCATCGAACTCGATCAGCTTGGCTCGAAGGCCTCGCGCGACGCACTCGTCGAGCTGGTCGGCGAAGCCGGGCTTCCGCCGCGCAAAAGCATGCTGGAGATGCTGAAGTAGTCCGAACGGCGACATTGATCGCCAGCCCTTCGCACCGGCCGACAAAAGACGATACTCTCGACGCGTTCGGCAGATGCGGAGTTGGGGATGCTTGTTTCGAGAATACTGGCGCTATTGTTGCTGACCGCCGCGCAGGCGCACGCCGTCACGCAGCAGGATTACGAGGACTGCAATGCGGGCGACGCCGACACAAGGATCGCCGCCTGCACCCGCATCATCGAGGATTCCGGCGAGCCGGCCCGCAACCGCGGCCTCGCTTACTACGCACGGGGCCTCGGCTACTCCCAGAAGGGAGAACTCGACACCGCCATCGCGAACTTCGACGCAGCGATCCGCTTGGCGCCGAGCTTCACGCCCGCGTTCATCAACCGCGGCAACGCGTACACCAACAAGCGGGAGTACGACCGCGCCATCGCCGACTTCGATGAGGCGCTGAAGATCGATCCCGACTATGCGTTGGGCCACTACTTTCGCGGCTGGGCCTACAGCTTGAAGGGCAACCTTCCCCGCGCGATCGAAAACTACACCGAGGCCATCCGTCTCGAGCCGAGCGCCCATCTCTACACCTGGCGCGGCGACGCATATCGCGATCAGGGGAGTTTCGAGCCTGCGCTCGCCGACTATGAAGAGGCCATCCGGATCAACCCCTCGCTTGCCGCCGCATACTACGGCCGTGGCGCGCTCTATCTCGCCAAGCGCGACGCCGACGCGGCGCTGGCCGATCTCAACGAGGCCATCCGCCTGGAGCCGGGCGACGCCTACTCCTATGCCAAGCGCGCCGACGTCTATCAGGCGGTGAGCCAGTTCGATAAAGCCATTCCCGATTATGACGAGGCGATCCGCCTGTTGCCGGGACAATACTTCTTCCACAACAGCCGTGGCGCGGCATACGAAGGCTTGCGCGATTTCGAGCGCGCCATCGCCGACTACGGCGAAGCGATCCGGCTCAATCCTGATGCTTACTTGAGCTATGGAAACCGCGGCAAGCTCTACAGCGACCGGAAGGACTACGACCGCGCGATTGCAGACTTCACTCAGTTGATCCGGCTTTCGCCCTCATACTTCGCGTATATGGACCGCGGCGCCGCCAACAAAGCCAAAGGCGCGCTCGACCTCGCCATCGCGGACTACAGCGAGGCGATCCGCCTGCATCCGACCTATGGCGACCTCTACCACCAGCGCGGCCTGCTCTATCGCGCCAAGGACGACAAGGAGCGCGCGGTCGCGGACTTCAAGAAAGCCATCGAGGTCGACCCGATCGGCTCGAAAGGCTCCCGCGACGAGTTGAAGACGCTGGTCGACGAAGCCGAGCTTCCGCCGCGAAAAAACATGCTGGAGATGCTCCGGTAGCCATCCGGCCAATTGATCGGCGGCCAGCGGGTTCGCTAGGCTCAAGGCATGTCCAGAACGCCTTACGACACCGATCTCGACCGCAATCCGGCGAACTTCCAGCCGCTGACGCCGCTCACATTGCTGGAGCGTGCGGCAGCGGTCTACCCCGACCGCACCGCGATCATTCACGGGAAGATCAAGCGCAATTACCGCGAATTTTACGCGCGCGCGCGCCGGTTGGCGTCGGCTCTCGCAAAGCGCGGCATCAAGCGCGGCGACACGGTGTCCGCCGTACTCGCCAACACGCCGGCGATGCTCGAATGCCACTACGGCGTGCCGATGACCGGCGGCGTGCTGAATACGATGAACACGCGGCTGGATGCCGCGATCATCGCATTCCAGCTCGATCACGGCGAGGCGAAGGTCCTCATCACCGACCGCGAGTTCTCCAAGACGGTGAAAGAAGCGCTTTCCATCGCCAAGGTGAATCCGCTGGTCATCGACTACGACGATCCGGAGTTTTCGGGCTCAGGCGAGCGGCTCGGAACGATCGAATACGAGGAGTTCGTCGCGTCGGGCGATCCGGCTTTCGAATGGCAGATGCCGGGCGACGAGTGGGACGCCATTGCGCTCAACTACACGTCCGGCACCACCGGCGATCCGAAGGGCGTCGTCTATCACCACCGCGGCGCGCATCTGCTTGCGGTGAACAATGTCATCACCTGCGGCATGGGGCGGCATCCGGTCTATCTCTGGACGCTGCCGATGTTCCACTGCAACGGCTGGTGCTTCCCGTGGACGCTGTCGGTCGTGGCCGGCACGCACGTGTGCCTGCGCGCGGTGCGGGCGGCGGCGATGTACGACGCCATCGCCACGCACAAGGTGACGCATCTCTGCGGCGCGCCAATCGTGATGTCGACGCTGCTGAATGCGCCGGACAGCGAGAAGAAGCCCCTGCCCCATGTAGTGCAGTTTGCGACCGCCGCAGCTCCTCCGCCTGAGGCGGTGCTCGCCGCGATGAAGGCGGCCGGCTTCAACGTCACGCACGTCTATGGCCTCACCGAAGTGTACGGCCCGGCCGTCGTGAACGACTGGCATGACGAATGGGACGCGCTGCCGCTCGGCGAGCAGGCGGCGAAGAAATCGCGCCAGGGCGTGCGCTATCACATGCTCGAAGCGCTCGACGTGCTCGATCCCGAGACAATGAAGCCAGTCGCCCGCGACGGCGAGACGCTCGGCGAGGTGATGTTTCGCGGCAACGTCGTGATGAAGGGCTATCTGAAGAACAAGAAGTCCACCGACGCGGCGTTCGAAGGCGGCTGGTTCCACTCCGGCGATCTCGGCGTGATGCATCCGGACGGCTATATCCAGCTCAAGGACCGCTCGAAGGACATCATTATCTCCGGCGGCGAGAACATCTCCTCGATCGAGGTCGAGGACGCGCTCTACAAGCATCCGGCGGTGCAGGCCGCGGCCGTGGTCGCGAAGCCCGACGAGAAATGGGGCGAGACGCCGTGCGCCTTCGTCGAACTGAAGCCGGGGCAGAAAGCGACGAGCGAGGACCTCGTCGCGTGGTGCAAACAGAACCTCGCGGGCTACAAGGTGCCGCGATATGTCGTGTTCGTCGAACTGCCGAAGACGAGCACGGGGAAGATTCAGAAGTTCAAGTTGAGAGAAATGGCGAAGGCGGTCTGAGGCGCCTTACCGGAAATTTTCCGGCGTCAGTATCCGCTCGAAGTGCGCATTGTTGGACGGGTACCCCGGAGTCGGGCTGAAGCCCGGTGCAAAGCGCGACGACGGCTGCCCGTTCTGCTGCACGCCGAACTGAAGCTTGCCGCTGCCGAGCGGGGTCTCCCACTTGCTCGCATCCTTCGACCCGCCGGCGCGGAACTGCTTCGCCTGCTCCTCGAGATCGAACTTCGGCACGGCATACTGCCCCTGGCCGCCCTGACCACCATCCTGGAAGGTGAAGGCGTGAGCCGCGGTTGCACCCGCGAGCAGTGCGCACGCAGCCAGCACAATCTGGGTGAAGCGAAAGCTCATAAATCCCCCGCGAAGCAGATACCGGCACTATGGCCCACAGGCCGGGCCGGTCAACAGTTCAACCCGATCAAGTTGCTGAAATTACGGCCAGAATGGCATCACGCTACCGATCTAAAAGATATATCTTGCGCTATATCTCTATAAGATATATCTTCCGATATATCCGAAGACAACAAAGGAGTATCGGATGTTTGGAATGAGACACGGTGGGGGCCGCCATAAAGGCCATCGCTTCGAAGACAATGACCGCTGCGAAGACCGGCACGCCGCCGGGCGCGGCGGCTGGCGCGGACGCCACGGCCACCGCCGCGGTTTCGGCGGCCGGCACGGCATGGACGGCGACGACCTTCGCGCCGGCCGCATGCTGGCGCAGGGCGACCTTCGCCTGATCGCCCTCGCGCTGATCGCCGAGCAGCCGCGCCACGGCTACGAGATCATCAAGGTGTTGGAGGAGAAGACCGAGGGCTGGTATTCGCCGAGCCCGGGCATCGTCTATCCGACGCTGACCTATCTCGAAGAGGCCGGCTACGTCACGGCGCAAGCCGACGGCGCCAAGAAGCTCTACACGATCACCGGCGAAGGCCAGTTGCATCTCGATGCGAACCGCGCCTTTGTCGATGCGGTGCTGGAGCGCCTGAAGGCGGCCGGCGAACGGTTCGGCGCGATGCAGCGCCGCGCCGAAGGCGAGGACGACGAACGGCGCGGACCGCGCTCCAAGCTCGTGCGTGCCGCCATGGAAAACCTGCGCGACGTCGTAATCGAGAAGCTGAAGAACGATCCGGACGCGGAAGCGAAGCTGGTCGAGGTGCTGGCCCGCGCCGCTCAGGAGCTGCGGAAGCAGTAAAGGCTCAGCGCGCGGAGATCTGCGCGCTGCCGATCGCGAGCGAGGCACCCCGGGGTGCCTCGCCGCTCGCACGATCCACAAGCGTGATCTCGATTTCGGCTGACTTTCCGGCGAGATCCATCTGCTTCACGGCGCTGGTGATGTTGAGCTGAAAGCGCTGATCGCCGCCGAGCGTCAACGTGATCTGGCCGACCTCCTGCCCTTTCAGGCGAACGACGGCCGCAACATTGCTGTCGGGCGCCTTGCGCACCGAGCGCAGCGAAAGCTCAAGCACGACGTAGGACGCGTTCTTCGCCGACGCCGGCACGTTGACTGACGAACGCGACTGCGCGCCCGCGACACCCATGATCGCGAGACACGCGAAGCCCAGAACGATCATCAGCCTTGCCACGGTTTCCATCGCACGGCCCTCAGATCACGGCGACTTCGACGCGGCGCGCCCGCATGGCGCTCCCCGCGGTGTCGCCGCCGGGGCACGTCGGCTGTAATTGAACCACGAGCTTGTCGTTGCGGAAATGCCGGCTACCGCTGAGCCGCGCGAGCGTCGCGGTGAGATCGATCGACGCCGCGCCGCCCATCACTGGCGTGGAAGCTGCCATCGTTGGAGCTGCCATGCCGTGATGGTCATGCGGCGACGACGGCATCGCGTGATTCATGTGCTCGGCGCCGAAGAAGCTCAAGCTGGTGACGTAATGCGGATCGTCCATCCGCGTCGTGGGCGAAAGCCCTTCGCGGTTGATGAACACGCGCACGCGTGTTCGCGGGTCTTTCGGCGGCTCGATGTCGCGCAGCACCGCCCAGACGCATTGCCGCTCGGCGCTGCCCTCGGTGTAGAGCCGCGCGGAGGCCAGCGCATCCGCTTTGATGACATCGCCGATGGGGCGGCCGAACGAGACCGGAATGTTGACCGGACGCTCGCGCGACGCGGTCTCGCCGTTCTCCGCGCAGGCGATGTGCCAAGCGCCGCCGCCCGCGAGCGCGATGCGCTGCGCGCCGCGCATCGCGCGCGGCAGCGTGTCGGTGTCGAAGCGGCGGTAAGCTTGCAGATGCGAAACCATCGAGCGCGCCCGCGCGGTCTCTTCCACGACAGCGTCGATGTTCACATCGGCGGCGAACGGCCCACGCTCATTGTCATATTGATAGCCGAGTTGCGAAGGCGATTGCAGATCGGCGACAGCAACGTCCCACTGCGGGAAGTTGCGGCTGAAGACGAAGTTGCGCCACATCGCTTCGGCGCTGTTCTCGTTGCCGCGCAGGTTCCACGCCGACCACAACCGGTCGATGTTGGCGTGGTGCAGATAGAAGATCGGATCGCGCGCCGCCGTGGCGACCTGCCCCATGTCGCCGCCGACCGCCTGATGCACGCCGTCGTGCGGGTTGAACTCAAGCTCGGTCTTGGCGCCGACGCGGCGCTGCCAGCGCGCGTTGGTGTCGGTCTGGCCGCGCGGACGCGTCGAGCCGAAGGCCTCGAAGTCCGGGCTGTTCATGATGCGCGACATCGCCCCGGGTCCGGTCATGTCGTCGGTGATCGCGAGACTGCCGGGACGACGATTGTTGAGCGGATTGGTCTGTGGCGTGCCGGCGGCGAAGGCCGCGGGGATCTGTCGGTCGAGCGACCAATCCCAGTACGGCAGCGCAAAGTCCGCCTTGCCGGAGAGATCTCGGCAGATGCGCTCGAGCGAGACCAGATAGGCGCGGTGCCACGGCAGGAAGTACCAATTGCCGTGCGGGCAGAAGCTCGCGTGAATTGCGGCGAAGCGATTCCAGTTGCGCGGATCGGACGCAGGCAACGCCTTCATCGCGGCGACCGCGCGGCCGTAGGCGGCAAGGTCGGCATCGTTCGCGCCCATGCTGCGCACGGAGCGGCGCACGCCACCGCCGCCTTGCGCGCGCACCTCGATGTGCGTGCCGGCGATCGTCAGCGCGGATGAGCCTGCCAGAAATGCGCGTCGTGAGAGCATCGGAGCGTTCCCTCGCGGGATTCAACCGGATGCCGCATGCGAACACCATTGCGCGCGCAACGATGTTTGCGCGTGTGGTTAGCCCGATTGGTTAGGGAGCGTGGTGAACGCGCGTGGTTAACCCGCGCGGCGCGATCATTCCGGCTTGATGTTGAGGCTCTTGATCAGCGGCACCCACATCGTGTCTTCGCGCGCGATCTCGGCGGCGTATTCTTCCGGCGACGACACGAGCGAATTGCCTGCCTCCTTCGCGATGCGGTCCTTCACGTCGTCCGAGCTGACGACCGAGCGGAGCGCTGCGTTCAGCTTGTCGACGATCGGACGCGGCGTACCCGCGGGCACAAGCAACCCGTAGCGCAGCACGGCCTCGAAACCGGGAATGCTTTCACCCACAGTCGGTACATCCGGCAGCAGCGGCACGCGCTGCGTGCTGGTCATCGCCAGCATGCGGAGCTGTCCGGCCTGGATGTTGCCGAGCGACGACTGCGGCACGGCGAAGATCACCGGCACATGGCCGCCAAGCACATCGCTCGTCAGCGCTGCCGAACCCTTGTAAGGCACGAGCGAGACGTCGATTCCCGCGCGGGCCTTGAACATTTCGGCCGCGAGATAGGAGCCGGAGCCCGGCACCGACGTTCCGATGTTGAGCTTGCCGGGTTCTTTCTTCGCGAGCGCGATCAGCTCGGGGATCGTCTTCGCCGGAAACGACGGATGCGCGATGATGCCGATGCTGGTCGAGGCGAGCATGCCGATCGGCATGAACTCCTTGAGCGGCTCGTAGCCCGCGTTGGCATGCAGCGCGAGGTTGATCGTGGTCGTGCTCGAATTGGCGAACACGACAGTGTAGCCGTCAGGCGCGGCGCGGGCGCCCGCGCGCATCGCGATGATGCCGTTCGCGCCGCCGCGGTTGTCCACAATTACCGGCTGGCCAAGCACTGCACCGAGCTTTGTCGCAACAATGCGTGCGAGCGTGTCGTTGCCGCCGCCAGAGGGGAACGGGACGATCAGCAGGATCGGACGGTTGGGATAGTCCTGCGCCTGCGCGTTGCCATCGGCGAGACAGGCAACCGCGAAAAGCGCCGCGCACAGAAGACGAGCGAACATTCCTATTCGACCTTGAGATTGAGCTTGCGGATCAGCGTGCCCCACTTCTGATCCTCCTTCTCGATGTCGGCGGCGTATTCGTCCGGCGACGACGGCATGGGATCACCGCCATCGGCGGCGATGCGTGCCCTCACCTCCGGCGTGTCGATGCCGGCGCGGAGCACCACGTTGAGCTTGTCGATAATCGCTTTCGGCGTGCCCGCGGGCGCGAGCAGCCCGTAGTTCAGCCCGGCCTCGAAGCCTGGCAAACCAGCCTCAGCAGTGGTCGGCACGTCTGGCAGCAGCGACGAACGCTTGGTGCCGAGCACCGCGATGGCCTTGAGCGTCCCTGCCTTGAGATGGCTCATGGCCGGCGCGAGCACGTTAAGCGCGAACTTCACATGCCCGCCGAGCACATCGGTGGTGAGCGGGCCGGTGCCGCGATAGGTGACGATCGTGTAGTCGATGTTGGCCATCGACTTGAACAGTTCGGCCGCGAGGTTCGCGCTGGTGCCGGGCGGCGGCGTGCCGATGTTGAGCGTGCCGGGATTCTTCTTCGCCGCTGCGATCACCTCGGCGAGCGTGCTCTCCGGCGCGGACGGATGCGCCATCAGCACGATGGGCGTCGAGGAAATAAGCCCGATGGGCGCGAGATCCTTGCGCGGTTCGTAGCCCGGATTGACGTAGAGCGTCGGATTGATCGCGATAGAGCCCGAGGTCGCCATGACCAGCGTGTAGCCGTCCGGCGCCGCGGCCTTGGCGATGCGCGTGCCGATGACGCCCGCAGCACCGCCGCGGTTGTCGATCACCACCGGCTGGCCGAGCGCGGCAGCGAGCTTCTCGGCGACGATGCGGCCGATCACATCGACGCCGCCGCCCGCGGGGAACGGCACGATCATGGTGATCGGGCGGTTCGGGTAGTCCTGCTGTGCCGAAGCCGGCACAGCGCAGAGCAGCGCGGCGAACGCCGCCGCAAGCACTTTCACTTTCATCGTTACTCGACTTTCAGATTGAGCTTGCGGATCAGCGTGCCCCACTTGGTCTCTTCTTGATCGATGTCCTTGGCGTATTCGTCGGGCGACGACGTCATCGGATCGCCGCCTTCGGTGTTGATCCGCTTCTTCACCTCGTCCATCGCCGCGACCTGGCGGAGCGCCGCGTTCAGCTTGTCGACGATCGGGCGCGGCAAGCCGGCCGGCCCAAGAACGCCGTAGTGCAGAACGGATTCGAAACCCGGCATGCCGGATTCGTTCGCCGTCGGCACATCCGGCAGCAGGCTGAAGCGCTTGTTGTCGAGCACGGCCATACCGCGCAGCGTGCCTGCGGCGAGATTGCCCATCGCCGGAGGCAGCACGCCGAACGCGATCGGAACGTGACCGCCGAGCAGATCGTTCATCAGCGGCGCCGTGCCCTTGTACGGGATGAGCGTCGCTTCCACGCCCGCGAGCGACTTGAACAGCTCGGCGGACAGATAGCCGCCGGTGCCGACCGCCGACGTGCCGATGTTCATCTTGCTGCCTTCCTTCTTGGCGAGCGCGACGAAGTCACCGATCGTCTTCGGCCCGAAGCTCGGATGCGCGAGCACCGCAACCGGCATCGAGGCGAACAGGCCGACAGCGGTGAAGTCCTTGCGCGGATCGAAACCGGAGTTGGCGTAGAGGCTCGGGTTGATCGAGATCGAGCCGGTGTGGCCGAGGAACAGCGTGTAGCCGTCGGGCGCGCTGCGGATCGCGGTGCGCGTGCCGACGAGACCCGAGCCGCCAACGCGATTGTCGACGATGACCTGCTGGCCAAGGATGCCGGACATCTTCTCCGCCACGACGCGCGCGACGACGTCGACGCCGCCTCCCGGCGGATAGGGCACGATCAGGGTGATGGTCTTGTTCGGATAGTCCTGCTGCGCCTGGGCTTGGGATTGGGCCGGTCCCACCAGAATCGCCAAGGCCGCCAGCACCAGTGCAGCCGCCATCGTTATCGTTTTCTTCACCGCGTTTCCCCCGTGGTTTTTTGATCGCCCTTTTGGCCCGCCCTTATAGGAGCTACCGGATGGGCTGTCCCGAAATAGCACCGCCGGCTCCCGTGCGGGAGCCGGCGGAAAATCTTGGCCCCATACGCGATACGCGGGGCGTTAAGCGCTCCAGTGCAACCTTCAGTGAAGGCTCGCGCTGTCTCCCGCCTGGAGTCGCGCCATCGCATCCTTGACCAGCAACTTACGCCGCTTGAGTTCAGCAATCTTCAGGTCATCAGACGATGGATGGTTGATCGCATCTGCGAGCTCCTGCTCCAGCGCCTGGTGCCGCCGTTCCAACTCAGAAAGATGTGCTTGGATGGTCATCTTGGGATGGCTCCTAAGTCAGTAAAGCCTACAGATTTCACCCCTGACTCACGCATTTTGGCACGAGATGCCCCGCCCGTCGATTGGCGATATTTGTGCGACGCAGCAAATCCGGCTATCTTAAATACTCTGCCACCCGTGCTTGAACCGGACTTGCGCTGGCGCGATAATGACTTAGGTCTTTGTGGCGCGACTTTTTGTATCGGTGTGTCGAGTAGCGGGCCGCTTAAGTCATGCGAATCCAGGATTTTACGGTGGTTTTGGGCTCCGGGCCGGTGAAGAGTCCGGCGGAGCAGGCCTCTGAGGCCATCCGTGCAGCGGCGGTTATGAAGGACGAGGAAGAGAGCGATCTCAAAACCCAACTGGCGCGGTTGCGGCAGGAGCATCGCGACCTCGATGCCGCTATTGAGGCACTGCACAATGCGCCTGGATCGGACCTGTTGCAGGTGCAACGCTTGAAGAAGCGCAAGCTGGTCCTGCGCGACCGCATCATCCAGATCGAAGATCAGCTCACCCCCGACATCATCGCTTGAAGTCCGGTTTGGCTGGGCTTTCTTGCATCCGAATCGACTCACCCGCCTGGCGAGACATCTGCGCCAGACTTGTTAGTTTGCTGGCCGTTCGCATAAGAGAATGAGATGACGGAGCCGCAGTTCTACAGCCGCCCGAAGGGCATGACCGTCGCCGAGATCGCAGCGCTGACCGGTGCGGAGGCGCTTGCAGGCGTCGATTTGACGCGCACCATCACCAACGTCGCGCCTATCGATTTGGCCGGGCCGTCGGATCTGACGTTCCTGGAGAGTGCCAAGTTCGCCGATGCGGTGCCGTCGTGCCGGGCCGGTGCTTTGCTCACCACCACCCGATTCGCGGGCAGCGCGCCGAAAGGCGTCGCGGTGCTGACAGCCAAGGAGCCGTACAAGGCCTTCGTCGCGGTCATGCGCTCGTTCTATCCCGAAGCGCTGAAGCCGATGCCGGCTTATGGGGAAACCGGTGTTGCGGCCGGCGCCACGGTGCATCCCACGGCGAAACTCGCCGCGGGCGTGACGGTCGAGCCTGGCGCGGTGATCGGCGCCCATGCCGAGATCGGTGCGAACACGGTGATCGGCGCCAATGCGGTGATCGGCAAGCACGTGCGCATCGGCAGCGACGGCACCATCGGCCCGAACTGCACGATCAATCACACCATGATCGGCGACCGTGTCCTCATCCATCCCGGCTGCAGCATCGGCCAGGATGGCTACGGCTACGTGTCGGGCGCCAAGGGGCACGACAAGATTCCGCAGGTCGGCATGGTCGAGATTCACGACGACGTTGAGATCGGCGCCGGCACCTGCATCGACCGCGGCGGCATCCGCAACACGGTGATCGGCAACGGCACCAAGATCGATAACCTCGTGCATATGGCGCACAACGTCATGATCGGCCGGAATTGCCTCATCACCGGGCAGGCGGGTTTGGCTGGCAGCGTGACGATCGAGGACAACGTCATTCTGGCCGGCTCCGTCGGCGTCGCCCCGCACGCCGTGATCCGGAAAGGCGCGATCCTGGCGGCGCGCTCGGGCGTGTTCGGTGAAGTGCCCGCGGGCGAGACCTGGGGCGGTTATCCCGCCCGGCCCCGGATGCGCTGGCTGCGGGAACAGGCGGCGCTCGGCCGCCTCATCAGCCCCAAAGGCAAGGATAACGACGGGAAGTAGCCCGGCGGAACCCGAAGGCCGCAAAATGGCCTTGTGACGGGGGTATTTCAGTCCAACGACAGGCTGCGGACAGCCCCCGAAATCCCCGGAAACGGTGGACTTTGGGCGGCCGCTCTGCTATTTCCGCCCAACTCCGAGGGTCTTGAGATCCTCAGACACCCAATTTTCGAACCGGATTCCGAGAGGATATAGACGCGTGCAGGTTCTCGTTCGCGACAACAACGTCGATCAGGCTCTCAAGGCGCTCAAGAAGAAAATGCAGCGCGAGGGCATCTTCCGCGAGATGAAGCTTCGCGGCCATTACGAAAAGCCGTCGGAAAAGAAGGCCCGTGAAAAGGCGGAAGCGGTTCGCCGCGCCCGCAAGCTGGCGCGCAAAAAGGCGCAGCGCGAGGGTCTCATTCCGATGAAGCCGAAGCCCGCGTTCGGTGCGCCGGGCGCCGGTGGTCCGGGCGGTCGCGGTGGCCGTGGCGGCGCTGGCGGCGGCCGCAGCTTCGGCGGCGGTGGTGGCAGCGGCTTCGGCGGCGGCGGTGGTTTTGGCGGTGGCGGCGGTTTCGGCCGCTAAGCTTTCCCCAAGCTTTCCAAGATTTCTGGCGCGGGCGGGCTAAACCCCAGCCCGCGCTATCGTTTTCAGGGGGTGCGCGTTATCGTCGAACGTTCGCCGCATTCCTTGGTGAACAACCGGCCAGAGCACCGGACAAGACACAGCCGAGTCACCGGCGACAATGAAACCCATGACGCAGCGAGACCGCAGCACCAACCGGCCCTCTGGAAGCCGGTTCGCGAGCATCGCGCTGATTTGCGCGGCGGCAGCGCTCGCCGGCTGCCAGACCGTCACCGGCGGCTCGCCGACCACCGAGGCGCAGGACAACGAACTCGCCGCCTCGCCGACCAACCTCGCCTCGCTCTCGAGCGTCGTTCAGCGCAATCCGAACGATCCGCAGGCCTACAACATGCGCGGCTCGGTCTACGGCCAGTCCGGACGGAGCCAGGACGCGCTCGCCGACTTCAACAAGGCGATCCAGCTCGATCCGAACTACGCGCAGGCCTATGCCAACCGCGGCTTGATCTATCGGCAGACCAATAAGCTCGATCTCGCGCTGGCGGATTACAACAAGGCGCTTCAGCTCGATCCGAATTACGCCGTCGCCTATCTCGGCCGCGGCATCGTGCACCGGCAGCGCAGGCAGACGCTTGAAGCCTTCAATGACTTCAACAAGGCGATCTCGATCCGGCCCGATAACGCGCAGGCCTATTACAACCGCGGACTGCTCTATCAGAGCCAGCGCCAGCACCAGTTCGCGATCGACGATTTCTCGACCGCCATCGGCCTCACGCAGAACGACGCCGGGCCCTTCGTCGCGCGCGGCTTGAGCTACATGGCGATCAACGACTTCAAATCGGCGGCAAGCGACCTCGACGACGCCGTCTCGCAGGACGCGCAAAACATCCAGGCCTGGACCAGCCGCGGCCTCGCCTACGAGCGGCTCGGCGACAAGGAAAAGGCCGCGGGCTCCTACGCCAAGGCGCTCAACATCAACAAAGACCACGAGGCGGCGAAGCAAGGCTTCGCGCGCGTCGACGGCAAGCTCGGCCAGACTTACCAGACGTTCTAGTGTCCCGAACCCGAAGTTCGCATGAATGTGCGGCAAATACTTTTGCGAACTTCGGGTTCAAAGGGACACTAGAGTCATAACGTTGCTAGTGTCGCTTTAATTCGGAAGTTCGCTTCGGAATACGCTGAAAATTCAGGCGAACTTCCGAATTGCGACACTAGGCG
Source organism: Pseudomonadota bacterium (assembly GCA_040756555.1). Classification (GTDB taxonomy): domain Bacteria; phylum Pseudomonadota; class Alphaproteobacteria; order Rhizobiales; family Xanthobacteraceae; genus Z2-YC6860. Next base: position 18,775 of record JBFLYS010000001.1, read on the forward strand.
GCGCGCGTCACTCGGTCTTCATGTAAGCCGCGTGGCAGCCGTTGCAGGCCGCGCGCAGCTCCACGATCATCGGCCGGAACGTGCTCTCGCGCTTGGCGCGGCTTGCATCGTAAGCGAGCTTCGACGCGGCCGTGGCTCGCCGGTAAAAATCGTCGAACTTGGTCCACACGTCCGGCGACGCGAACGTGTCGAGCGCAGGATCGCGGTCGGCGCCTTGCTTCCACTGATTGGTGCTCGCCGGAAACATGTGCGGAAACGCCATCAGCATGGTCGAGATCGTCTCGGCGTGCTCCTGACCCTCGGCAAGCTCGAGCTTGCCCTCGGGCGCCAGCATCGTCTCGATCTCGTCCATGTTCATATCGATCGCGCCCATCAGAATCTTGCGGGCGAAGATCGTGTCCTTGGACGGCGCCGGATTCTGATCCTGCCCGAGCGCCGCCGCGCTCATGGCGACCATCGCGGCCACGAGCGCTGTGCGCGTCAGGAGATTGATTGCGAGAACGGGCACGTTGGTCTCGTCCGGACCGGATCACTCGATCCCGGGCCGCTCCTGATCGCGGATGCTGGCGGTGAACACTTCGCCGGTCGCAACGACAAGCAGGCGCTTGAGCGCCCCGCCTTTCTTTTCGGCGTCACGCAACGGACTGAAGGAAACCTCGACCTTTTCACCCGGCTTCACAGCGTCGCGCCGCCAGCCACCCGCGCGCATCAGGTTGCCGGGGCTGGTCATTTCCATCAGCCACACTTCCGGAGTCGTGCTATCGCCGACGAGCCCGTTGACCGACAGGCTGACGTGGGGATTGACCCAACGCAGTTCGACCACCTCGCCCTTGATGGTCAAGGTTTTGGCGTGGTCGAACATCGTCGTGGAATGATGCGCCGCGACCGACGACATGCCCGCGGCCAAGCCGCAAACCGCGACGATCGCACCCGCCGACCTCAAGAATTGATTCATCTGCCGCTCCGAATGGTCCTGTCCCAGCATTCACGCGCACGTTTCAGCGCGACCTCGTAAAAGTCTTCTCACATCACTTCGGCGTCGAGACGATATTGCCCCATATCGTCTTCTCCACCGGCACGAAGACATGGTCGCCTTCCGCATCAACGCGCTCGGCAAGGTCGCCCAGCACGCACACGCCTTCGGTGATCTCGAACTTGCGAGCGCGCTGCCGGAAGAATATCCGCGTCGTCTTCCACGGCTTGGTCAAAATCTTCGGCGCGAAGATTTCCAGCTCGACATGCATGATGTCCTTCTCGGCCAGGTAAATGCGTTCGACCACGCGCATGTCGCCGTTGTTCGAAACACCGGCCGCCTCGCTGACCGCGAGCGGCGCTTGCGGCAGGATATCCACCGTGTCGATGACCAGCGTCTGACCTTCCCAATGGCCGATCGAGTGGCCATGCAACGTCGGATCGGACACATCGGGATGCCCACGGCCGTCGGTGTAGATGCGGCGGAGCCGGTTGCCGTCGGACTCGCCGAGCATCGTCACACGGCCCGGCGTGAACAGGATTTCCATCGCGTTGTGCGTGACCAGCATCCAGGTCGGATGCGCCTCGGGCAGACAGCTATGGAAGATCAGGCGTGGCTTGCCCGCCCGCTCTTCGGCGAACATCTGCTCGATCTTCTTCTTGGCCGCGTCATTCCAGGGCGGCGGATTGGTTTTAACCTGCGCGTCCTGGTCCGTGATCTTGGGATTCCAGACGCCGCTCCAATCCGGCAGCTTGGCGATGTCGGCCCAGTCCTGCGCAGTCGGCGGAGGATTCATAAGGGTCGGCGCTTTTTTGGGCGCTTCCGCGCTTTGGGCGAAGGCGTCCGGCAGCCACAACGCGGCAAGCAAAATCGCTGGAGCAAAAATCTTCATGGGCGTCTCCGCAAATTGGAATCCAACCCGTTCTGCGACGGTAGCGCGAAACTAATTCAACGTGAAGCCGATCCAGCGACCAAACACGATCACGGAGATCCAAATCAGAAGCGACACGGCGCCCGCGGCTTTGGCCGCGAGCGGCGTTTGCCGGGTCGCGCCCCAATGCTCGACGCTGCGGAAGCCGCGCAGATGGAAGATCGCCATGTTCAGACCCGCGAACACCAGCAGGACCATCTTGCCCAGGAAGAAGAAGTTGTGGCCGTAAGTCGTCGCGTTCGACGTGAACAACAGAGTGCCGGTGATCGCGGCAACGGCGAAGGCGCCCCAGGTGTAGGGCAGCACGTCGCGCATCAGGCGGTTCGCCGCGCGATCAAGCGAAGCCACGCCGATCAAGCGCAGATCGACGATCGAGATCGTTCCGACCACCAGAACGATGGCGAGGACGTGGACCGACTCGATCCACGGGAACAGGATTTCGTTCTCGCGGATCGCCGTCCCGACAGCAGTGCTCTGCAACCATTGCAGCGCGGCCTCAATGTCCATCGGGCAATTTCCTGTGCTGCGGCATATTCACGATCGGTCAGGAGTAATAGGCGATCCAGCGGCCCGCGAAGATGATGCTCGTCCACAGCAGCATCGAAACGACAGCAATGGTCACGCCTGCTCCGCTTCGGGACGCACCTGCGAATGCAGGGCTTGTCCGCAGCATGATCTGGAAAATGCCGGTGACGATCAGCGCACCGATCAGCAGCAGCATCTTGAGCTGAAACGCCGGATTCTTCAGCGAGCGCGGCGGCTCACCGATGATCATGATTGCCCCAGTGATGAAAAGGATGAGCAGCGGCCACCAGACGAACGGCAGGAAGCGCGCAGAGACGGTCTTCAGCGGCTGGTCGGCGCCGAACACGCCGATCAAACGCAGGTCGATCATCAACGCCGATGCCGCGACCATCGCGATGGCGAGGATGTGGATGGACTGCACCGTCGGCACCACCCAGCTATTGGCCTGGATCGCCTGGCTCAGCGGCGTCTGGTCAAGCCATACGCAAAAGACGTTCAGCGATTTGGCAATCGCAGGATTCATGGATACATCCGCGACTATTGCTCGATGAAACGCCGGCCGATACGGCGAGACGAAAAAACACCGGCGATCCCCGCCAAACGGTAGTCTCGCCACCGGGCGCGGCACAAGCCACCTTCCGCACAAAAACAGCGGGCCTGCCCACGATGGGCCAGTGGCGTTTAGCGCGCCATCTCGCTGAGGAACGCGCGCCACACCTCGCGTGCACCATAGCTGTCGAGATCGACGTGGCCGCCCTCCGGAAAACGGAACATGCGCTTGGGCTCGTTGGCGAGCGCGAACAGCCGTTCACCGAGCGCCATCGGCACCACGCGATCCTTCACGCCATGGATGATCAGCAAAGGCACCCGCACCTTGCCGATGCGCTCGTCGGAATGGAATTGGTCCTTCATCAACAGCCGCACCGGCAGGAACCAGTAGACCATCGCACCGACATCGGCGGCCGAGGTGAACGGCGATTCCAGAACCAGAGCGCCGACCGGATGCTCGCTCACGAGCGTGGTCGCGACGCCCGTTCCGAGCGACTCGCCCCACGCAACGATCCGCTGCGGCGTGTAGCGCTGCGCCGCGAATTGATAAGCAGTCTCCGCGTCGATCTTTAAGCCGGCTTCGGTCGGGCTTCCGGTCGAGCCGCCATAGCCGCGATAGCTCACCGCCACGAGGCCATTGCCTTCGGCGGTGATCGCTCGGAAGCGCTCGGCGCGGTGAAACACCGAGCCGCCGTTGCCGTGCATGTAAAGCACCACCGGACGCCCCTCATGTGGCGGCACGTGCCAAACGATGATCTTCTCGCCGTCCGGCGTGTCGAGGACGATTTCCTCAGCTTCCGCGAAGTTCGCTGCGGCGGGCGGCAGGCGCGCCTTCTCCGGGAAATATTGAAGCGAGCGCTGGGCGACGTACATCACGGCGACGAAGCCGCCGCAGAGGACGAGAACGCCCAGAAGCCATTTGAGGATTGTCATGCGGAACACGCACCGGTGGGATACGGCGCATTGTGTTGCGGCGCTCCGGCGCTGTCCATAGATTCCGGCCAGCCGCCATACTTCTCACCTCGCCAACCGGCCGCCGGGTCCCATCATGCCGACAAAGACGCGCTGGGGCGCGGTCGCCGCCCTGCTGATTGCCGGTGTGATCGCGGCCTTGCAGATCGGCAAGGCCTCCATCGCGCTGCCGACACTGCAACGCGAGCTGATGCTGACGCTCACCGTCGCATCCTGGGTCGTCGGCGCTTACGGCATGCTCGGCGCGCTCGCCGGCCTGCCGGCCGGGGTCATGTCGTCGCTGTTCACCGCGCGAAAAGCGTTGCTCGCCGGCATGACGGTGGCGGGGCTTGGAAGCCTTGCCGGAGCCTTTGCCGATAACGGAGCGCTGCTGATCGTGACGCGCGTCATCGAGGGCGGCGGCTTCCTCGCCGTGTCACTGGCCATTCCGCGGCTGCTTCGCGCCGTCACCGCGCCGAAGGATCTCGAGATCGTGCTGCCGTTGTTTGCGTCCTACCTTCCGACCGGATCGGTGATCATGATGCTGGCGGGTCCGCAGCTCATGGCGTTCGGCTGGCAGGCGTTGTGGATCGTCAACGGTGTCGCCGCTCTGCTCTGGCTGTTCGTCATCGCGTGCCTGAAGATCGAAGAACCGACCACAGCGGACAATCCCGCTCGCACGCTGCTGCCGAACATCCGCGCCGTGCTCTGCGCGCCGGGACCTATCCTGCTGGCGCTCACCTTCGGCACCTACGCCTTTCAGTACATGGCGCTCGCCGGACTGCTGCCGACGCTGCTGGTCGATCGCCTGGGCCTGCCGATCGCAACGGCCGGCCTTATCACCTCGATCACGGTGATCGCCAACGCCATCGGCAACATGTCCGCCGGCTTACTCCTGCGCCTCGGCGTGCCGATGTGGGCGATTGCGACCGGCGCGTTCTGCTTTGTCGGACTCGCGGGCTTCGGAATTTTCTTCGAGGCGATACCGGTCATCGCGGTTGCCATTCTGGCGACCGCGTCTCTTGGGCTGACCGGTCTTATCCCAGGCTCGATCTACGCAACCGCGCCAAAGTTCGCGCCGACCTCGGCGCTGCTCGCCATCGTGCTCGGCTTGATCAACCAGACCACCAATCTGGGCAATGTCCTCGGCCCGTCCGCCACCGCGCTGGTGGTCGATGCGTTTGGATGGGGCCGCGCGCCGCTCATCTTTGCGGGCGTCGGCGTTACCGGCGTGATCTGGGCTCTGCTGCTGCGCCGCGTGTTGCGGCGGGTTACATCGCCTTAACGATGCTCTCCGACATCTTCTTGGCGTCGCCGAGCAGCATCATGGTGTTGTCGCGGTAGAACAGCGGGTTGTCGATGCCGGCGTAGCCCGACGCGAGCGACCGCTTGATGAACATCACCGTGCCGGCCTTCCAAACCTGAAGCACCGGCATGCCGTAGATGGGAGAGGTCTTATCCTCTTCCGCCGCCGGATTGGTGACGTCGTTGGCGCCGATCACGAAGGCGATGTCAGCCTGCGCGAACTCCGAGTTGATGTCCTCGAGCTCGAACACCTCGTCGTAAGGCACGTTGGCTTCCGCGAGCAGCACGTTCATGTGGCCGGGCATGCGGCCCGCGACCGGATGGATGGCGTACTTCACCTCGACGCCTTCCTTCTTGAGATGATCCGCCATCTCACGGAGCGCGTGCTGCGCCTGCGCCACCGCCATGCCGTAGCCCGGCACGATGATGACCTTGGAGGCGTTCTTCATGATGTAGGCGGCGTCGTCCGCCGAACCGATCTTGACCGGACGCTGTTCCGCAGCACCACCCGCCGCGGCCACTTCGCCACCGAAGCCGCCCAGGATGACCGAGATGAAGCTCCGGTTCATGCCCGCGCACATGATGTAGGACAGGATCGCGCCCGAGGAGCCGACCAGTGCGCCGGTGATGATCAGCGCCGAGTTGCCGAGCGTGAAGCCGATGCCCGCCGCGGCCCAGCCCGAGTAGGAGTTCAGCATCGAGATCACGACCGGCATGTCCGCGCCGCCGATCGGGATGATGATGAGGATGCCGAGCAGGAGCGCGAGGCCTGTCACCAGCCAGAAGTCCATCTGGCTCTGAGAGACGACGAGGCCATAGATGAAGAAGATCATCGCAGCCGCAACCGCGATGTTGATGACGTGGCGGCCCGGCAACAAGATTGGCTTGCCGCTCATGCGACCCGACAGCTTGAGGAACGCGATGATCGAGCCGGTGAACGTGAGCGCGCCGATGGCGACGCCGAGCGCCATTTCGACCAGGCTCGACTTGTGGATGTTGCCACGCGTGCCGATGTCGAAGGCGGCCGGCGCATAGAACGCACCCGCGGCCACCAGCACCGCGGCCATGCCGACCAGCGAGTGGAACGCCGCGACCAGCTCCGGCATCGAAGTCATCGGCACGCGGCGCGCGATCACCGCACCGATGCCGCCGCCGAGACCGATACCGCCGACCACCAGAACCCACGAGGTGAGACCGACCGGCGGATGCAAAGCGAGCGTGGTGCCCACCGCGATCGCCATGCCGATCATGCCGAACAGGTTGCCACGGCGGCTCGACTCCGGGCTCGACAGCCCGCGCAGCGCCATGATGAAGAGGACGCCCGCGACAAGATAAAGGAGCGCCGCGATATTCGCGTTCATGAGGTGTGCGGGCATGGCGCGCCTTACTTCTTTTTCTTCTGGTACATCGCGAGCATGCGCTGCGTGACCAGGAAACCGCCGAAGATGTTGATCGAGGCGAAGACGAGCGCAACGAAGCCGAGTGCACGCGCCCAGATCGGACCCTGGTCGTTGACGGCAAGCGGAACTCCGACCGCGAGCAGCGCGCCGACCACGATCACCGAGGAGATCGCGTTGGTCACCGACATCAGCGGCGTGTGCAGCGCGGGCGTCACAGACCAGACCACGTAGTAGCCGACGAACACGGCCAGCACGAAGATCGACAGGCGGAAGACGAAGGGGTCAACCGCGGTTGCGAGATGGTCCATGGGGAAGCCTCCTCAGGCCGCCGTCTTCGGCTTGAAATTCGGGTGGATCACGGCGCCGTCGCGGGTGAGCGCGGTGCCCTTGATGATTTCGTCGTCCCAGTTGACCGCGAGCTTCTTCTCTTTCTTGTCGATCATGGTCTCGAGGAACGTCAGCAGGTTCTTGGAATAGAGCGCCGAGGCCGACGCCGCGAGACGACCCGGCACGTTGGCGTGGCCGACGATCTTCACGCCGTTCACCTCGACCACCTGTCCGGCCTTCGCGCCTTCGACGTTGCCGCCGCGCTCGACCGCGAGATCGATCAGCACCGAACCCGGACGCATCGAGGCAACCATCTCGGCGCTGACCAGCTTCGGCGCCGGACGACCGGGAATAAGCGCAGTGGTGATGACGATGTCCTGCTTCTTGATGTGCTCGGCGACGAGCGCGGCCTGCTTGGCCTGATAGTCTTTCGACATTTCCTTGGCGTAGCCGCCGGCGGTCTCAGCCTGCTTGAACTCGTCGTCCTCGACCGCGATGAACTTCGCGCCGAGCGACTGCACCTGCTCCTTCACCGCCGGCCGCACGTCGGTCGCGGTGACGACGCCGCCGAGGCGGCGCGCGGTCGCGATGGCTTGCAGGCCGGCGACGCCGACGCCCATCACGAAAATCTTCGCGGCCGGAACGGTGCCCGCCGCCGTCATCATCATTGGCAGCGCGCGGCCGTATTCCGCCGAAGCGTCGATCACCGCGCGATAGCCCGCGAGGTTCGCCTGGCTCGACAGCACGTCCATCGACTGCGCGCGCGTGATGCGCGGCATCAATTCCATGGCGAAGGCGACGATGCCGGCGTCCGCCATCTGCTTCAGCGCGGCATCGTTGCCGTAAGGGTCCATGATCGCAGCAACGATGGCGCCCTTCTTGTAGCCCGACAACTCCGACGCGGTCGGACGGCGCACCTTCAGCACCACGTCGGCGTCCTTCGTGACGCCCGCCCCGATGCTCGCGCCCGCCGAGGTGTATTCGGCGTCGGGAATGCCGGATTTCACACCAGCTCCGGCCTCGACCGCGACTTCGGCCCCGAAGCTCACAAATTTCTTGACGGTTTCCGGCGTGGCGGCGACGCGGGGCTCACCCGGGTCGGTTTCGGCGGCGATCGCAATTTTCATGATGTCTCCAACGGAATCCCGCCGGCCAGCAGACAGAAATTAGGGCCCGCCAGGGCGAGCCCCATGGACTGTTCAGGTGAGGAAGTAGGCCATCAGAACAAGCAGGACGACGAGGGAGCCGATGCCCCATTTCGTCAGCGTGATGAAGCCTTCGTAGGTGCTTTCGTGCTCGGCGTAGTCGTTGCCGTCCGCAACCGCGTATTCCACCGTATCGTGAGCGGACATTGAGCCCTTCCTTTCGATCAAAACGCTCGGATTAATCTAGCGTTTAGCGGAATCGCCCGGACCGGGCAATGCCGCCCGAAGACCCGTCCAGCCCTGATTTTAGCGATGGAAGGGCTGCATCGCAGGCCCTTGACTGGGAGACCGCCGGATCAGCGGCAATCGGCCCCGGTGGTGGCCTTCCGCATGGTGGCGAGGTCGTCCTCATAGCCGCGCACGATGTCGGTGATCATGGCCCGTGCGTTCGGGTCCTTGGCGCAGCTCGACTGCTTCAGCGCGGCGATCTGGTCCTCGAGCTGGGGCCCAAGCGCCCGCGCGATGCGGCACCCTTCCGCGACAAGGCTCGGGCTCTTGCCTTGCTTCTCCATCCGCTTGGCGATGCGCTGATACCGCGTTGCAAGCTTCTCGGTGTCCCTCGACATGAGCTTGCTCACCTCCTGCCCGCAATCGGGGGCAGCGGCGGCTGAGTTCGACATGAGTGCCATCGTCATCACGGCGACGCACAATCCAAGCCGAACCAGCATCATCAATCCTTCCGTTTGAACTGAAGGTGCGACGCACCGGTCGGATGACGGGGCCGCGGTTCGCGATTCGCAATGCAAGCGACGCAAATCACCAATGCCCATTAGCCGGATCGACCGGAGATGTCCAATGACAAGCCGCCGATCGAGACACGACGGTGGAAAATCAGCGCAATCGCGACGCGGTGACTTGTCGCGGGTGCCACGCCTCGGTGCTGGACCGACGGGACTGCGACACTAAGATGAAGGAAAGGGTTTAAGGGGGATGAGATGACACGATGGTTCGTGCGCGCGTGCGTCGCGCTCATGTTGCTTGTGCCGCTGAGCGCACACGCTCAGGAGTGGCCCACGAAGCAGCCGATCAAGATCATCGTTCCGTTCACCGCAGGCAGCGCGACCGACATCACCGCGCGCACAGTGTTCGAACAGGTCGGCAAGCAAATCGGCCAGACATTCGTGATCGAGAACCGCGGCGGCGCTGGCACCTCACTCGGCATGGGCATGGCGGCGAAAGCCGATCCGGACGGCTACACACTGCTGGTGAATTCGGCGTCGCATGTCGTCGTCGCCTCGACTTATCCGAACTTGCCGTTCAGCGTGGCCGACGATCTCGTGGCGATCACGCAGCTCGCGAGCATTCCATTCGTGATCGCCGCGAACCCGCGTCACAAATCCGTTACAGACATGATCGAGACCGGCAAAAAGCCGGGCAGCGCGATCCTCTACGGCACCGCGGGCGCGGGCTCGTCCGGCCATCTGTTCATGGAGCTCTACCGCATCACCGGAGGATTCCCGGCGACGCATGTGCCGTTCCGCGGAACGCCCGAAGGCATGACCGAAGTCATCGCGGGCCGCATCGACATGTATCCGGCGCCCGCGGTGAACGCGATTCAGCTGGGCAAGGACGGCAAGGTCAATTCGCTCGCGGTGTCGTCGAACAAACGGCTGCCGCTGATGCCGGAGGTGCCGACGATGGCCGAGGTCGGATTGCCGAAGGCGGAATACAACTTCTGGGTCGGCGCGTTCGCGCCGGCAAAGACGCCGAAGCCGATCGTCGACCGCCTCAACCGCGAGATCGTCGCAGCGCTGAAGGTGAAGGAGATCGCCGACAAGATCGTCGCTCTCGGCGGCGATCCCGCGCCGATGACGCCTGCCGAATTCGACGTGTTCGTCCGCAGGGAGATCGCGGTCAATGCCGAGATCGTGAGGGCGTCGGGAATCCCGAAGAATTAGACGGACTTCGACAGCGCGAGGTGATCGCGCTTGATCTCCGTCACCTTCGACACGCCCGAAAGCATCATCGCAGACTTCAATTCCGCGGTGATGTGCGCATAGACGCTCTTCACACCCGGCGCGCCGCCGTTGATCAAACCCCACAGCACGGGACGGCCGACCGCGACAACGGTCGCGCCAAGCGCCAGCGCCTTGAACACGTCGATGCCACGGCGAATGCCGCTGTCGAACACGATCGGCACGCGGCCCGCGACCACATCAACCGCCGGGCGCAACATGGTGATCGCCGCCGGCACGCCGTCGATCTGACGGCCGCCGTGGTTGGACACCCAGATGCCGGACGCACCTGCTGCGAGCGATTGCCGGATATCCTCCGGATGCACGACGCCCTTCACGACCACCGGAAGGCCTGAGGCTTCACGCAGGAACGTGATGTCGCCATAGCCAATATCGAATTTGAAGTCGCGGAAGTTGCCGCGCCCACCAAGCGCGGGATCGTGATTGCCTTGCGTCAGTCCCGGCGCGCCCGGGCTGCCGTAACGAACGTATTCGTCGGACTGGTTTGGACCGAGCGCGTCCGCAGTCAGCACGATCGCGGTGAAGCCCGCGGCCTTGGCGCGCTGCACCAGCCAGCGGTTAATCTCCATGTCGCGGTTCATATAAATCTGGAACCACTTCGGTCCTGGCGTCGCCTTGCCGATGTCCTCCAGCGGCTTGTGCGCAGCGCCTGACGAAACATAGAGCGAGCCGGCCATGCCGGTGCCGCCCGCGGTCGCGACTTCGGCGTTCACATGGAACATGCCGTGACCGCCCATCGGGCAGGTGATCATCGGAAACGGGAGATCGTGCTCGAGCAATTTGGTCCGCATGTCGATCGCGGAAGGACCGACGCCTTGCAGGCGGCGCGGCAGGATCGGGAAATCGTTAAACGCGCGGCGGTTCTCGCGATAGGTGATGCCCTCGCCCGCCGGCCCCATGAATGCGAAGCGCGCCGGATGAATGATTTTCCGCGCTTCCTCCTCCAGCGTTTCGAAATTGACGATGCGAAGCTCGCGGTTGGCGTCGCTCGCATTGCCGAGATCGAGCTTGGGCACGGCCGGCGCCGCAGCCTGCGCGAACAGCCGCGTCGGATAAGCCGACGTCGCGAGCGCCGCAGCGCTGACGCCGAGCACGGTCATCAAATCGCGTCTTGATGTCGTCATATCGCCCTCCCCGGAGATGCCCCTTGGTTCGGGCTTATTGGAGAGAAGCATCGCGGTTGTGCCGCGATCCGTCAACGACCCTTCCGGGCAGCGCTGCCTAGTGCAGCAGCTTGAGGATGTCCGGCGTAACGTCGTCACCGGTCGCGGCGTCCCGGACGACAAAGCGGCGGTGCCGCACGATCATTTCAGACAGATCGTCGAGCGTCACATAGCTCAGCGTTGTCGTGTCGTAGAGACGGCTTCCGGCATATCGCTTGATCAGATCGGGATTCCCATTCTCGCTCATGATGGTCTCCATCAATGCGAAACGGATGGCTCCAGTCCCACGGCCTTCAGCGCCTTGGCCTGGCGCTCGGCAACCCGCTTCACCGAAAATTCCTCCATCGCATCCTCGAACAGCCGATGGAAGTTCAGTTCGGCGCGCAGATGCAGGAACACGCCGCCGAGGCCGATCGCGGCGCGATCCATCAGCACGAATTCGCGCGGCACCGTCACCGGACCTTTCTCGCGCAGCGCCTGATGCACCTTGAAGGCTTCCTTGCGGCCGTACTCGCCGGGCTTCACGCCGTCAGCGATGGAGCGCACACGGTCCTCCATCAGCGGGCCGTAGATGAAGCGCGCCCAGATGTTGAGGATGTCGATGACCTCGCGCTTCAACTTCTTGAAGCCCCAGGTCTCGTAGGCGTGGACGACGCGCGCATCGTCGTTGTTGCGCAGCCCGTTGTAGAGATCGACCACACCGCCGACGAAGCTCGGCGGGAAGATGCGGATGCAGCCGTAGTCGAGCAGATTGATACCCGCAGGTTTGCCCTTCTCCTCGAACACCGAATAGTTTCCGAAGTGCGGATCGCCGTGGATCGTGCCGTAGCGGCTGAACGGCAGCCACCACGCCTTGAACATCGCGGCGCCGATGCGATTGCGAGCGGCGAGCGTGTCGTCCTTGTGGTCGAGCAAGCGATTGCCTTCGAGCCAGTCGAGCGTGAGCAGACGTCCGCTCGACAGTTCGGGCCAGACATCCGGCACACGGATGTCGTCGCACTCCTTCAGCATCAGGCGATAAAGCGCGACGTGCTTCGCCTCGCGGCGATAGTCGAGCTCCTCGCGCACGCGCGCGCCGATCTCCTTGACGATCTCGGTCGTGTCGATCGCGGGATCGAACCGGCGGCGGATCGCGAACAGCACGCCGAGTTGCTTCAGGTCGGCCTCGACCGCGGACTGCATGTCGGCGTATTGCAGCTTGCAGGCGAGCGCCTCGCCGTCGAGCGACACCGCGCGATGCACCTGACCGAGCGAGGCCGCCGCAGCGGGCTGATGCTCGAAGGATTTGAACTTCTTCTGCCAGTCGGCCCCGAGCTCCGCCTGCATGCGCCGTTTGACGAAGGCCCAGCCCATCGGCGGGGCCTGGTTCTGCAACTTGGTGAGCTGTTCGATGTATTCCTGCGGTAACGCTTCCGGAATGGTGGCGAGCAACTGCGCCACCTTCATGATCGGACCTTTCAGGCCCCCAAGCGCCGCCGCCAATTCCGCCGCATTCTTGGCGCGGTCGAGATCCATGCCGAAGAACCGGGCACCGGCGACGCGGGCCGCGACCCCGCCGACGTTCACACCGACGCGGGCATATCGCTTGGCACGGGCGGAGAAGCGGTTCTGTTCGGCGTCGTCGTCGTTCGTTTGCGGCATGGGATGAGAATACACGTAGGAAGATCGGGCGGGAAATGCGAGCCTGCGCGTGACGCTCAGGCCACACAATCGCCGTCTGCATGCCCGACATCGGGGGCAGACGGAACACTGAACGGGAGCATCGCATGCGAAGCATGATCGCCGCCGCTGTCATTCTGGTGACAAGCGCTGGACTGGCCGCCGCCCAGCCCGCCGCCGACCGCGAGCCGACCATCACGGTGCAAGGCGCGGGCCGCGTGCAGGTGCCGCCCGATCACGCCAATCTCACCGTCGAGGTCGTCACCAAGGGCAAGAGCCTGGATGCCGCGACGGCGGCGCACCGCGACCGCACCCAGCGTGCGGTGAATGCGATCCACGACCGCAAGGATGACGGCGTGGTGCTGGTGCGCTCGACGTTCCGCCTGGGCGAGGTGCGCAATCCGCCGCCGCCCGGCCCCGCCCCTCAACGGCGCGAGGAAACCGAATATCAGGCCGTGACCACGTTCGAACTGAAGATGACGAAGCTCGACAAGGTCGACGGCGCGATCACCGCGCTCGCGGCCACCGGATTCTTCGAGGTGCGAAATCTGACGTTCGGCATCGATGAGAAAAACCCCGGCGTGAATGCCGCGCGAAAGGCCGCCGTCGCCGATGCACGCGAGCGCGCTTCGATCTATGCCGAAGCAGCGGGCGTTCAGCTCGGCAACATCGTAAGCATCGAGGACACCGAGCAACGCGGGCCGCTGATGATGGCCGCGAGCGCGCCGATGGCGCGCACGGTGCAGGTGACTCCGCCCGAGAACATGACACTCAGCGCGTCGGTGACGATCACGTGGCGGATTACCGCGAAGCCGTAGCTACTTCGCCTTATCCAGCGCTTCGAGTTCGCCGATCATCCGCTCGATCACCCCGATGCCGCCCTGCCAGAAGGATGGATCGCGAGCATCCAGACCGAACGGCTTGAGCAGCTCGGAGTGGTGCTTGGTGCCGCCGGCCGCGAGCATCGCGAGATAGCGCTCGGCAAAGCCTTCGTTGGCCTTCTCGTAAACCGCATAGAGCGAGTTCACGAGGCAGTCGCCAAAGGCATAGGCGTACACATAGAACGGCGAATGAATGAAGTGCGGGATGTAGGACCAGAAGGTCTCATAGCCCGGCTTCAGCTCGATAGCCGGACCGAGGCTTTCGGTCTGCACGCTCATCCAGATGTCGTTGATCTGATCCGACGTGAGTTCGCCGTTACGCCGCTCGGTGTGGATCTTGCGCTCGAAGCTGTAGAACGCGATCTGGCGCACCACCGTGTTGATCATGTCCTCGACCTTGGCGGCGAGCATGGCCTTGCGCTGCTTCTTGTCGGTGGTGTCGGCCAGGATCTTCTTGAAGGTCAGCATCTCGCCGAACACGCTCGCGGTTTCCGCGAGCGTCAGCGGCGTCGGCGCCATCAGCGGGCCGTTCGGTGCGGCCAACACCTGATGCACGCCGTGACCCAGTTCATGCGCGAGCGTCATCACGTCGCGCGGCTTGCCCTGATAGTTGAGCAGCACATACGGGTGCGCGGACGGCACGGTCGGATGCGCGAAGGCGCCGGGCGACTTGCCGGGCCGCGCGGGCGCGTCGATCCACTTGTCCTTGAAGAAGCGTTCAGCGATCGAGGCCATCCTCGGCGAGAACGCGCCGTAGGCCGAGAGCACCGTGTCGGTCGCCTCCGGCCACTTGATGGTGCGCATCGGCACCAGCGGCAGCGGCGCGTTGCGGTTCCAGTGCGCGAGCGACTTCTTGCCGAACCATTTGGCCTTCAGCTTGTAGTAGCGGTGCGACAGCCGGGGATAGGCTTCGCGCACGGACGACACCAGCGCATCGACGACCTCGGGCTCGACACGGTTGGCGAGATGACGCGAGGCCGCAACGTCGTTGAAGCCGCGCCAGCGGTCGGAAATCTCCTTGTCCTTGGCGAGCGTGTTGGTGACGAGCGTGAAGAGCCGCGCATTCTCCTTGAAGGTCTTGGCGAGCGCTTCGGCCGCGGCCTTGCGGTTCGCCTCCTTCGCGTCCTGCATCAGGTTCAAGGTCGGCTCGATGGCGAGCGTCTTGCCCTTCACCTTGAAGCGAAGCGCCACCATCGTCTCATCGAACAGTCGGTTGAAGGCTGAATAGCCGGTCACGGACTTCTCGTGGAAAAGCTGCTCGACACGATCTTCGAGTTGATACGGCTTGTCCTTGCGGATGTCCTCGAGCCACGGCCGGTAGTGGCCCAGCACGGGCTCCTGCATCGCCTTCTCGAGCACGGCGTCGTCGAGGCGGTTCAGCTCCAGCGTGAAGAACAGAAGATGCGTCGATGCGGAGGTGATGCGCTCCTGCATATCGCCGTAGAACTTGCCGATCGCGGCGTCGGTCGTGTTGCCGCTGTAGAGCAGGCCTGCATAGGAGATGACGCGGCCGAGCACATCCTCCAGCGCCTCGTAACGCTTCACCGCGACCGCGAGCGCCGCGCCCGGATTGGGTCCGGTCGCAAGCTTCTCAAGCTGGCCCTTGTAGGCATTCTCGAACGAGACGCATTCGACCTCGGCGGCCTCGAGGTCGGACTTCACCTTGGGCGAGTCGATGGACGGGTACAGATCGGCCAAATTCCACTCGGGCAGCGCACCGAGTGCAGACTTGGATTTGGCCTTGGCAGCACGCCGGGCGGGCGCCCGCAACGGATTCGACTTCATCAGGACAGCACCCTCAGGTGGGAAGACTCACCCCATAAACATAGAGCGGCCGGTGCGCTCGGCAACCGGCCGCTCGGGACTGTCCTAATAAGTGTTTAGGCCAACGAGGCGAAATGAGGGCCGTAGTGGCTAATCAGCTCGATCGGCTCGGCCATCACCGGCTCGACCTTTTCCTCCAGGAACTCCCGGAATGCGCACCAGGCCACCGCAATGCGCGCAACGATAGCGGTCTTCTGGCGGCGCAATGACGCGCAAACCCGTTCGGCGACCATCATCGGATTGTCATGTTCGAACAGCACCTCGCCCTTGCCGTCCTCGACCACGTAGAGACGGCCGAGACGCGAGATGACGAGGATGCACTCGTGATCCGGCGGCGGCCCCATGACATAGAGCTGCGGATCGCCGGTCTCGGTCTCGCCGATCTCCCAGCTCGTCGCGTCGCCGTTCGCGACGGCGGGCGCACAGGCGCTGGTCAGATGCTTCAGATCGCTCGTGTGCCAGCCCCGCGCGTTGCGCTCAGCAGAAGTGGGGAAGTTCACGACGCTCATTTCTTCACCTCAAACAGAAGCCGATACATTTCCGGGTCGTAGAAGGACAGGAGTCTCCGCGCGAACGCCGAAGGCTCGACGCCGAGCGCACGTCCCCAGGCCTCCATGCTTTCAGTCGGTACGCGGCCGAAGCCGTTCTCCACCTGGGAGATGAACGTGTAATATTTAAGCCCCAACTGGGCCGCGAGTTCGATCTGCGACAATCCGGCCTTCGCACGCAAATCCTTGAGCCAAACCCCGGCCTGCTTCCGCAGGCGTTTTGCCTGCGGTTCCGCCTTCGCAATCTGCATTCGTGCCCCCAAAACCTTCGCTCCCTAAATCCGTCGGTTCCAGCGTTGAACGATCTGCGGCTTAGCGCCTCAGACCCCGGAACCTGCTTGTTCGTCCGGACGTTTCATGATTACTAAACTATCGAGTTATAGATACGAACGCCATAGATAGAGAATAGCACAACTCGCGCCCCAACGAGGGCGAACGCCCGGCGGCGGAAGGCCGCAGGGCGGACGGATAATCGTGCCCAGAGGACAACGGTCATGAGCATCACTCACCCGTTCAAACACATCTCGCCAACCAGCCAGTACGGCCAGCCGGGCGACGACTCCGCGATGTCATGGGGCCCGCCCGCGATCCTCGCCGGCGCCATCGCGGTCGGAGCCGCGACGTGGTTCTACGTCTCACGCAACCACGCGCCGGAGATGCTTCTCCCTGCCGTCGCGACGCTGTTCTTCACGCTGGCCGCCCTGCTCGCGGCGTTCGCATGGAACCGCGCGACCATGCAATCGCCCGTGAGCTACCGCGACGTGACTGGCGTCCTCGTGTTGCTCGGCATCTGCGCCGCGGCCGCGGTCGAGCCGGAGCACATGACCCAGTTGCTGCAAGGCAACCAGAAGTAAGCGCGGACGGTTTTCGTGGAATTCAGTCAGCAGCTTTTCGCGCTCGGACAAATCATCTTCATCGACCTGGTGCTGGCCGGCGACAATGCGATCGTCGTCGGCCTCGCCGCATCGCGCGTCGCGCCGGAGTTGCGCGCGCGCGTGATCTTCTGGGGCATGGCGGGCGCAGTGATTCTGCGCGTGTCGTTCTCCGTCGTCGCCACTCAATTGTTGACGATCGTCGGCCTCACGCTCGCGGGCGGCATCTTGCTGCTCTGGGTGTGCTGGAAGATGTATCGCGAAATCGCCCTCGCCGCGCCGGTGCCCGCAATGGCCGGCGGTGGATCACTCCCCGATTCCCCCGCGACCCCAATGGCGTTCAAGGCGGCGCTCCTCCAGATCATTCTGGCGGACGTCTCCATGTCGCTAGACAACGTCCTTGCGGTGGCTGGCGCGGCGAAGGGCGAACTGTGGATTCTGGTGGTGGGCCTCGCCATCGCCGTCGTGTTCATGGCGCTGGCGTCGAGCTACATCGCCAAGCTCCTGTCGCGCTACCACTGGATCACGTGGATTGGCCTTGCGGTCGTGCTCTATGTCGCGCTGGAGATGATCTGGAACGGCGCTCATCAGGTCGGCTGCGCCTTCGTGCCAAAGGCTGCGTGCGATGCTGGAGCCCTTAAAACGCTGGGCGCGCTGTTCTCCTAAAGCGGCCCAGCGACTGTAAAGCGAACAGCAAGCGGCTCGACCGGGTGGACGTGGCGATCGAAGGTCGCGACGCCACTCGGCTCGTTGGCGAGGCGCGAGTCGTAATAGTACTCGATCTGGTTCGTCTTGGTGTTGAACAGGTTGAAGCCGTCGACGAAGAAGCGCCAGCCGTTGTCGAAGCGGTAGCCGACACGACCGTTCACCACGAGACTGGCCAGCGAACGAACGCTGTCATCCTCGATCAGCGGACGCGGGCCGAAGTAGCGCAGCTTCGCCGAGCCGAACCAGCCGGTCTTTTCGCCCACCACGATGGCGGCGCTCGCGACCACCGCCGGCGCGCCGGGAATGTGATTGCCCGCCGGATCGTCGTCGGTGAAGCGCGCACGGGTGTAGGCGAAATCGACATCGAAGCCGAGCCACGAGTTCGCCTGATAGTGGTTGGTCCATTCGATGCCGACGCGGCGGCTCGGACGGCTCGGCTCCGTGGTACCCGCGTCGCCGACGAACAGAAGCTCCGATGCATAGTCGAGCACGAACAGCGCCACCGAACTGTCGAGGCCCTGGATCGCCTGCGTGCGCGCGCCGACTTCGGCGCCCTTGGCGCGCACCAGCAGCGGCACACGTTGCTGCGGCGTGGTCTTGTCGTTCGGATCGACCGTGATGGTGGTGCCGCGTACGTCGTTGGAATGAAAGCCGTAGCCGGCGTTGAGGAAGAACTCGGTCTTGTGGAACGGCCCGAAGATCAGGCTGAACTTCGGGCTCGACATGAAGCCGTCGAAGCCGCCGGAGTTTTCGGGCGTGTCGCTGTTCACGCGGCCACGGAAATAATCGCCGCGGATGCCGACGATGGTACGCATCCAGTCGGTCCAGCGCGTGGTGTTTTGCGCATAGACACCGACGCTCGACTCCAGCACGTGGTCGTCGCGCACGGTCGAGAGCGTCTGCCGCTGCACGGTCTTCAGAAGCCCGAGCGAGATATCGTCATGGCGGACCTGCAAGCCGACGCGGTTCTCGGTGTCGAACGGCCCGAAGCGGCTCTTCACTGTGTGGCTGGCGTGACCGCCGATCACGGTGCGGCGGTCGAACTGGCTGAACTGGTCGCCGTTGACCTCGTCGTCCTTGAAGTAGGTGAAGTTGTTGAACAGCGTCAGCGTCTGCCGGATCGCGTAGGCCTCGACGCGCGTCGCATGATCGCCCTCGGTGCGGGCCCAGCGTCCTGAAATGCTATAGCGGCTGGAATCCCCGCCGTCGGTCGGATCGAGCGAGCCGAGACGGCCGATGGCGCCAGAGTCGATCGCGCGCTGCGCCACCTGGTCGGTCGAATTCCATTTGTTGGCGTAAGCCATGCCGAGCACGGAGAAGCCGTTGTCGGCGGTGCCCTGGCTGTAGCGCATCAGCCCGTTGAACTTGCGGACCTGATCCGGCACCTCCCAAGGCCCGTCGTAGGTATTGGCTTCAAACGCTGCGAGCAATGTGCCCTCGCCCACCTGTCCCGACTTCGCCGCAAGCAAACGCCGGTAGCCGAAGCTGCCGACGGTCGCCTGCGCGAGGCCTGGATTGAGCCGGTCGACGTAGTCGATGTGCATCGCGCCGGCCGACGCGAAGTCGCCTTCGTCGGCGAAATACGGTCCCTTGCGAACGCGCATCACCTGAACGAGCTCGGGGATCAGAAAGTTGAGATCCGCGTAGCCCTGGCCATGGCCGTGGGTGCGCATGTTCACCGGCATACCCTCGACCGAGATCGCGAGGTCGGTGCCGTGATCGAGATTGAAGCCGCGCAGGAAGTATTGGTTCGCCTTTCCCTCGCCTGAGTGCTGCGTGACGACGAGGCCCGGCACCACTTCAAGCGCCTCGCCCGGCCGCGACGGCGGGACGGCGTTCACCTGCTCGCCGGTCTTGAGAGATTCGCTTGCGGTGTTGACTGGATCGGTCTGACGCGACTGACCACCGACGCTGATCTCGGGAAGGCTGACGACCGGGTCGGCAAGCGCGGGGGCGCACAGCGCGATCAGCGCAGCCGACGCTCCCCACCAACGAACCACCCAAGCCCCCACCGCCCGAAAACCCGCATGAATGCTGGCAGCGCGAGTATGACGATGTCAATAATTCTGCATACCAGAACGTCAACGACCCACAAACGGTGTCATTCCGGGGCACGCGCGCAAACGCGTGAGCCCGGAATCCAGATGCGAGCTCCAAACGTGCTGCTGGATTCCGGGCTCGCGAGCTTCGCTCGCGCCCCGGAATGACAGCGGTGATTGTGCCGCTGATACCGTCTTCGTTTATGATGCCCGTGGAAACTGCTGGAGACGCTCATGCAGCGCGTAACGATTACGCTCGACGACGAGTTGATGGCCGACCTTGATCGCATCATCGCGGCGCGTGGCTATCAGAACCGCTCCGAGGCGATCCGCGATCTGGCCCGGTCCGGTCTTGAACAAGCCGCCGTCGAAGTCGCCGACAGCAAGCTCTGCGTCGCGGCCCTCGTTTATGTCTACGACCACGAGGCGCGCGAACTGCCCAAGCGTCTCACCGCTGGCTTCCACGAGCATCACGATCTCGCGCAGGCGACGATGCACGTGCATCTCGACGAGCACAATTGCATGGAGGTCGCGGTGCTAAAGGGCCTCGGCAAGGACGTGCAGCAATTCGCCAACGGCGTGATTGCCGAACGCGGCGTGCGCCACGGCCACGTCGTCTATGTGCCGGCGACCGAGAGCATCGCGCATGCCCACGCACACGCGCACGGCATCCCGCACAGTCATGGGCACGGCCCGGCACGAGGCCACACGCACAAACCCACACGCCGCGCCAGAAAGCGGTGAATACCCCCGAATCTCTGCGATCGTCTTAACAGGACGTTAAGGCAAGTCCGCCACTGTGACCCGAAACGGCACAGTAGCGTGTGGGGTCTTGCCATGTCCGAGCGTATCCTCATCGTCGACGACGATCCGGTTCAACGCCGCCTTCTCGACAATATGGTCCGCAAGTTCGGCTACGAGCCGCTGATCGCCGAAACCGGCGAGCAAGCGGCGGCGATGCTCGCCGGCCCGAATGCGGAGCGCGTCGATTGCGTCGTGCTCGATCTTGTCATGCCTGATCTCGACGGCCTCGGCGTGCTGGCGCGCCTGCGCGAAAACAACGTCACGGTGCCGGTGATCGTGCAGACCGCGCATGGCGGCATCGACAACGTCATTTCCGCGATGCGCGCGGGCGCCGGCGATTTCGTGGTGAAGCCGGTCGGCGCGGAGCGTCTCCAGGTTTCGATCCGCAACGCGCTCGACAAGCGCGCACTCGAAGGCGAGCTCGCGCGCGTCAAGCGCAGCCGCGACGGCACCCTCACCTTCAAGGACATCGTCACCCGCAGCGAAGCGATGCAATCCGTGTTGCGAAACGCCGAGAAAGCCGCGGCCTCGCACATTCCGGTGCTGATCGAAGGCGAATCCGGCGTCGGTAAGGAATTGATCGCGCGCGCCATTCACGGTTCGAGCGACCGCCGCTCAAAACCGTTCGTCGCGGTGAACTGCGGCGCGATCCCGGACAATCTCGTGGAGTCGATCCTGTTCGGTCACGAGAAGGGCTCGTTCACGGGCGCGACCGAGAAACACACCGGCAAGTTCATCGAAGCGTCGGGCGGCACGCTGTTCCTCGACGAAGTGGGTGAGCTTCCGCTCGCCGCGCAAGTGAAGCTTCTTCGCGCCATCCAGGAAGGCGAAGTGGAGCCGGTCGGCTCGCGCAAGACCGTGAAGGTCGACGTGCGCATCGTCTCCGCCACCAACCGCAATCTGATCAACGATGTGAAGGCCGCGCGCTTCCGCGAAGACCTGTTTTATCGTCTGCACGTCTTCCCGATCGCGGTGCCGGCGCTGCGCGACCGCAGCGAGGACATCCCCGATCTGGTCCGTCATTTCCTCACGCGCATCGGCGCCGAAGAGGGCAAGCGCATCCGCGGCATCAGCGCCGAGGCGCTGACCATGCTCGCGAGCCACCGCTGGCCGGGCAACGTGCGCCAGCTCGAGAACGCAGTGTTCCGCGCCGTGGTGCTCGCCGAGGGCGACACCATCGGCAAACAGGAATTCCCGCAGATCGCGG
Source organism: Pseudomonadota bacterium (assembly GCA_040756555.1). GTDB lineage: Bacteria > Pseudomonadota > Alphaproteobacteria > Rhizobiales > Xanthobacteraceae > Z2-YC6860. Next base: position 40,622 of record JBFLYS010000001.1, read on the forward strand.
CCCAGTTAACCAACCCGCCGACCGTGGCCGACGTGCCGCTGATGCCGGTGATGGTCGAGACCCAGCCGATGATGCCGGTCATGCCGCCGGTCGCGGCCAATGACGCGCATACCGACCCGAATGCGATTGCGCTCCTCGACTCGCGCGGCGAAATGCGCCCGCTGGAAGAGATCGAATACGAGACCATCCGCTTCGCCATATCCCACTACCGCGGACAAATGTCGGAGGTTGCGCGCCGCCTGAAGATCGGGCGCTCGACGCTTTACCGTAAACTCGAGCACCTCGGCCTCGACGAGAACGCGACCGCGCCTGTCGCCGCGGAGTAACCATTCCGCGCGACTCTTCAGCACTCATGGCTGCGATGCTTTTAAGCACGCGGATTCATGGTGAATCCGGGCGCGCGTGGACGCCCTAAAATTTAGCTGAAAAAGTCTCCGCAGCCGGACGGCATCGGGCCGTTTCGGCACTTGCGACGTGGTCGCAGTGCGCCTGATCGGCGCGGAGGGTGCATCGATGCGGAACGCACATTTCAGCTTCATGGCCGGCACCGCTGTCGCGCTGGTTCTGACGGCTGCGAGTACGGTCGGCGCTTCGCCCTTCAATCAGGACTCTTCCTACGTTTCACCGTCAACGACACGCGCGCCCGAGCAGTTCGGCCGCTCGCCGACCGAGGGCACGACACGCAGCGCCGCCCCGCAACGGCAGCCGCGCCGCGACACCCGCGATTACGAGCCGCAGGCTCCGGTGCAACAGCGCCCGACGACGCAGAGCCCGCAGACCCGAAACAACGAAGGCCAGAACCCAGCTGGCCAAAATGCCAACGCTCAAGCGACGCAATATCGCGCGCCGGTTCTGACCAAGCCGCAGACCACCGCGGCGCCGATCATCACCGCACCGGCCCAGCAGCCGATTCAATCCGTCACGCCGGCCTATGCACCGCGCACGCCGGCGCCCGCTCCCGCACCAGTCAATCTCGTGCCGATGCCGGCCGAGCCTGAAATGCCCGTTGCCGAGCCGATGCGCCCTGCGGTCAGCGAGCCGGTTCGTCCGATGATGAACGAGCCCGTGCGTCCTGCGCCGGCTGTCGTCAACGAGCCGCCGGCGAAGCCCACCGTCACAGCCGCTCCGGAGCGTCCTGGCATTCCCGACCAGCAGGTCGGCGATCGCATCAAGGAGCTCGTCGCAGGCAAGCGTCTCGAGCGCATGTTCTCGCGCAAGAACGAGCACGACGCCGCGGTCGCGGCCTACACCGCGAACCGCTTCCAGCCGCTGTGGCTGTCGAACGGCAACATGAACGAGCGCGCCCGCGCAGCGATCAATCATCTGCGCAACATCGAAGCCGACGGCCTCGATCCCTCCGACTATCCGACACCGACGTTCAACGCGATGAACGCAGAAGGCCTTGCCGAAGCCGACATCAAGCTCACTGCGACGCTCCTCACCTACGTGCGTCACGCCATGAGCGGCCGCGTGCACTTCACCCGCGTCAGCCCGAACATCGACTACAAGGACCAGTTCGACGCGAACGATGCGATGAAGCAGATCGCTTCGTCGAACAACATCGAGCGCACGCTGGAAGGCTTCAATCCGCAGCAGCCGGCGTACAAAGCGCTGAAGGCGAAGTACGCGGAGCTGCGCCGCAGCTCGGACAGCGAGAGCCGCATTCCGGGCGGCCCGGTGCTGCGCGCCGGCCTCGTCGACAAGAAGGGCAAGGAAGCCTTCATGACCGACCAGCGCGTACCGATGGTGCGCGAGAAGCTCGGGCTGCCCGCCGGCGACGACCGCTATGACCGCAGCGTCGCCGACGCGGTCGCAAAATTCCAGAAGTCGCGTGGCCTCAAGGCCGACGGCCAGCTCACCGCCATCACGATCGACACGCTCAACGGCCCGAGCCGCCAGAAGCGCATCGACGCGATTCTCGCCACGATGGAGCGCTGGCGCTGGATGCCGCGCAATCTCGGCGCGGCACACGTCGTGCTCAACATCCCGGACTATCACCTGCGCGTCTACAAGGACGGCCAGCAGATCTGGATGACGCGCGTCGTGGTCGGCCTGCCGACGAAGGCGACGCCGCTGCTCACCGAGACGATGAAGTACATCACCGTCAATCCGACATGGAACGTGCCGCAGTCGATCATCTACAACGAGCTGCTGCCGGTCTACGAGTCGTCGGACCCCAACATTTTCGACAGGATGGGTCTGAAGGTGGAGCGCGGCGCAAACGGCGACATCCGAGTGTTCCAGCCGCCCGGCGAGCGCAACGCGCTCGGCCGCATCCGCTTCAACTTCCCGAACAAGTTCCTCGTGTACCAGCACGACACGCCGGAGAAGCACTACTTCGCGCAGGAGAAGCGCGCCTACAGCCACGGCTGCATGCGCGTGCAGGACCCGTTCAAATACGCCGAGGTGATGCTGTCGCTCGGCGCGCCGAAGGGCGGCTACACCCAGGAGGCCGTGCAGCGCATGCTGGGCAACGACGAGAAGCAGCTCGACTTCCAGAACCACATCCCGGTGCACATCACCTACCAGACCGCCTTCGTTGACGACGCCGGCAAGCTGCAATTCCGCGACGACGTCTACGGCCTCGACTCCAAGTATCTGTCGATCATCCGCGGCAGCGAGCGGTCCCAGGCGGACGTCAAAATCGAACAGCCCAAGGACCCCAACTTCCAGCCGACCGCGGAGCACAAGAACCGGATGCAGAGCGCAGCCCGCGGCGGTAACCCGTTCAACCTGTTCGAGCAGCTCTTCCGCTAAAAGCTGAGTATTTTCAATACTTAACGGGCCTCAAGGGCCCGTTAACTGTTATCCCAAGCCTCTGAAATTCCCCGAATTTTGCTGGATTCCATGGGCCTTCTTTCGCCATACTCGGGGCTCAGGCTGTTTGCCGGTGGGACGGATAAGAGTTTCGGGGGCGGGGGCAGTCGTTTCGCGTTTTCCCTTCCCGACAGAACTGCGTTAGCCAAGTCACCAGGGCCGGAAAAGCCGTGGCGACACAATCGTTTGGCCGAGCCTTAAAACTCGAGATGCAAGTGCCAGGTAACGACACGCGCAAAGTTGGGGTCGGGGGTAGCGCTTCGCGTCTTGCGCGCCGTCTCGGCATGGCCACCGCCGTTGTCCTCCTCGGCAGCATCGGATCGCATGGCGGCCCGAACGACACGCGCACGCTGACGCTGCACCACATCCACACCGGCGAAGACATCACCATCACCTACAAGCGGAACGGGCAGTTCGACGCAGCCGCCCTGAAGCGCCTCAACATGTTCGTGCGCGACTGGCGCAAGAACGAAGAGGTGACGATGGCGCCCGAGCTCTTTGACATGATGTGGGAGGTCAAAGAGGCGATCGGCTACAAGGGCGCGATCCACATTGTCTGCGGCTACCGTGCGCCCGGCACCAACGAAATGCTGCGCGGCCGCAGCCGCATGAGCGGCGTCGCCAAGACCTCCCTGCATATGCAGGGCAAGGCGATGGACTTCTCCTTCCCCGGCGCCGATGTCGCGCAGGTGCGCGCGGCGGCGCTGCGCATCCAGGGCGGCGGCGTCGGCTATTACCCGACCTCCGGCATTCCCTTCGTCCATATGGATGTCGGCAACGTGCGCCACTGGCCGCGTATGACGCGCGAGCAGCTCGTGAAGGTCTTCCCGGAAGGCCGCACGCTGCATGTGCCGTCCGACGGCAATCCGCTGCCCGGCTATGAACTGGCGCTCGCCGATCACGAGCGCGGCCTGCACGGCACGAGCAAGCCGGCGCAACGCAACTTCCTGGCTTCGTTGTTCAGCGCGCAGCAGGAGGAGGAAGAAACCTCCGACGCGACGTCGACACGCTCGCGCGCTGCAACGCCCACCCCCACTCCGTCTCGTCAGCCGGCCTTCCAGGTCGCGTCGGCTGAGACGAAGCCGGCGGCGGCCCCTGCCCCGGCGATCGTGAATGTGCCGCTGCCGCAGGCGCGTCCATCGATCCCGGCCGCTCCTGCCGCGACGTTCCAGGTCGCGTCAGCTGAGAGCAAATCTGCTCCGGCGCCCGCGCCACGCGCGAGAACCGTTGACGCCAAGTCCGTTGAGACGCCCGTCGTGAACCTCGCCTCGGCGGAGACCGATATCTTCACCGCGCGCGGCTATTGGCAGGGCCTGCCTGAGGCGGCGCCCGCCCCGGCCGCCACGGTCGAGCAATTGCAGGCGGCCGCCGCACGCCGTGTCGCCGCCAAATCCGAACCGGCCAAATCCGAGACCGCCGACACCACCGCCACCGTCGGTCCGTTCGCGCGCAACGATCGCGTCTCGCCCGAACTCGCGCTCTCTTACGCGCCGCCAATGGACCCCGTCGCTCCGCGCCCGGCGGCCGCGCCGCGTCCCGCCGTCGTCACCACGCAAGGCACCGCTTCGGTCGCCGCGATGCCGGCTCCAGCCCAGACGTTCTTCCCGGTCAGCGCGGAAGACCGCCTGAACGATCCGTGGATCCGCGGCGTCGTGCTGGCGCAGAGCGTTCAGACCTCGATGACCACCACGCTGTTCGGCGCGCCGGACTTCCGCGCGCTGCGGCCGTTCATGCAGAAGCCGGCGACGGCGATCATGATGACCTTCTCGAACGACGCGTATCCCGGCATGGTGACGAGCCGGTTCGCCGGCAGCGCCGTGGCGTTCCAGCCGACCGTGACGTTCGGACTGCGCACCGCCGAATTGCGCCAATAGCAATCGCGGCCACCAAACATGAAACCGCCGGGCCAAAGCCCGGCGGTTTTGTTTTGTGCACGTTTTGAAGGCGATCGAAGCAGCTACTTCGCCCCGCCGAGCTCTTTCACGAGATTGGCCCAGACGTCGGTTTCGCGGCGGAGCATCGCCGCATATTCCGCGGGCGTGTTCGATACCGCGTCCGAGCCGAAGTTCGCCATCTGCCGATGGACTTCCGGATCCTTCATCATCTCGGCGACGGCCTGCGCCATCTTGTCGACGATCTCCTGCGGAGTGCCCTTGGGCGCGAACAAGCCATTCCAGGATTCGGTGTTGAAGTTCGGCACGCCTTCCTCGACGAGCGTCGGGATCTTCGGCGCGGACCCGCTGCGCTTGCTCGTCGTCACCGCGAGTGCGCGCACCTTGCCGCCGTCAAGCTGGCCGACCGCGTCCGACATGTTGGTGAACACGAGTTGCACCTCACCGGAGATCACCGCCGCGGTCGCGGGCGCGCCGCCGCGATAGGGCACGTGGAGCATCGGGGCGCCGGTCTTGAACTTGAACAACTCGGCGGAGAAATACATCAGACCGCCGAGGCCGCTTGAGGAATAGGTCAATGAGTCCGGATTGGCCTTGGCGAGCGCGATCAGCTCCTTGACGTTGTTCGCCTTGACGTTCGGGTTGACCAGGAGGATCAGCGGATTGGTGTTGAGCAGGCTGATCGGCACGAGGTCCGTCAGCGGCTCGTAGGGCAGCTTCTCGGTGGACGGAATGGTCAGCGGGCCGATCGAGCAGACACAGAGCGTGTAGCCGTCCGGCGCAGCCTTTGCGACAGCGTCGGTGCCGACGATGCCGCCCGCGCCGCCGCGGTTCTCGATGACGACGCCGACGCCCAGCGACTTCTGCAATTGGTTGGCCGCGATCCGCGCCACCGCGTCGGTGTTGCCGCCGGCGGCATAAGGCACGATCAGCTTGATCGGTCGGCTCGGCCATTTGTCCTGCGACAATGCGGGCTGCACGAGCGCCGCAAAAGCTGCGAGGGTGAGCAGAAGTTTTTTCATATCGCCTCCATTGGCATCCAAGACGTAAAATGCTTCCTACGTCAGACGTGTTTTACGCTAGGCACCAAAGCAAATTGCCTGCCAAGGCCCGTCCGCAGTCAGGGGAACTCAATTGAGCATATCGAATTCGGTGCTGGATACCCGTTTCCGTGCGGCTCTCGACCGCATGGCTGAGCAGGGCCGTTTGCAGGACTACACGGCGCTCGCAGACCCTGTGCTGGAGATCGCAGGGCTGATGAAGAAGCTCGACGGCGGACCGGCGATCCTGTTCTCCAATGTGAAGGGCTACGACACGCCTGTCGTCGGCAACATGCTGTCCTGCCGCGAAAACGTGGAGGCCGCGTTTGGCGCAGATTTCCGCAGCATCCGCACCTTCGTCGGCCGCGCGCTCGGCGATCCGAAGCCGCCGGTGATGGTTACGCGCGCACCTGTGCAGGAGAAGGTCCACACCAAGGACTTCGACATCGCGCGCATCTTGCCGGCTCTGCAACATACGGCTGCGGACAACGGCCGCTTCATCACCGCGGGCGTGGTGATCGTGAAGGACCCCGACACCGGCACCTACAACTCCTCGTATCACCGCCTTCAGATTTCAGGGAAAGATCGCACCGCGGTGAAGCTCGACTTCGGCCGCCACCTGCGACTCGCATGGGAGCGCGCCAAGAAGAAGGGCCAGCCTTTGCCGATCGCAGTCTGCATCGGCGCCGACCTCGCGCTGCAATACACGTCGGCGACGATGGGCTCGCAGATGCCGGAGAACGCCGACGAGCTTGCCGTCGCAGGCGGGCTCTGCGGCCGCGCGCTGCCGGTCGTGAAGGCGGTGACGCAGGATCTGCTGGTGCCGGCCGAGACCGAGATCGTGCTGGAAGGCCGCATGCTGGAAGAGACGATCACCGAAGGTCCGTTCGGCGAGTTCGTCGGCTACATGGCACCGGCGGATCAGTCGCCGATCTTCGAGATTACGGCGGTGACACATCGCGAGAAGCCGATCTATCACGCGATCAACGGTTACGGCCGCGAGACCATCATGCTGCGCAAGTACGTGCTGGAGGCGAGCCTGCTCAAGGTTCTCCAATCGGCCGTGCCGATCGTGACCGACGCCGAGATGACCGCGGGCGGCCTCCACCGCTTCCACGCGGTCGTGCAGGTGAAGAAGGAATCGATCCATCACGACGGCCTCCAGCGTAACGCCATCATGGCGTCGTTCGGCGCGCTGAAGGACCTCGACATGGTGATCGTGGTCGATGACGACATCGACATCCGCGATCCGATCGACGTGGAATACGCACTTGCCATGCGCATGGAGGCGTCGCGCGACCTGATCGTCATTCCGGATGCACGCGGGCACGAATACGTGCGGGTCGGCAAGAACGGCGTCCATGCCAAGCTTGGCATCGATGCGACGGTGCCGTTCAACGACAAGCCGCGGTTTCAGCGGGCAAAGTTCGAGGATGTGACGGTGGACGCGAAGAACTTGTCTTTGGACGCCACCGCGGTTCGCAAGCGGCTGGGGCTCTAGCGCTGCCCCTCAACGTCATGCCCGGGCCATAGCCGTCCGAAGGACGGCGTCGCTTCGCTCGCCTATGTGACGGGCATCCACGGCTTACTTCCTGCTTCGCTGATCCAAAGACGTGGATGGCCGGGACAAGCCCGGCCATGACGTGGATGGAGCAGAGCAAAAACTAAGCCGCCAGCATCCCGAGCGCGTTCAGGTACGTGTCCAGAATCGCCTCGTGCTCAGCGCGCTCGTTGGCATCCTGCTTGCGCAGGCGGACGACCGCGCGCAGTGCTTTGGTGTCGAAGCCGTTGCCTTTCGCTTCCGCGTACACGTCACGGATGTCGTCGGAGATCGTCTTCTTCTCCTCCTCGAGCCGCTCGATGCGCTCGACGAACGCCTTGAGCTGATCCCGGCCGAACTTGGTCTGGGCCTGTTCGGGTGAATCCTTTTCCACCGCCGACATCTCACGCGCTCCCGATGCAACGAACGGGCGAAGACTGCCTCCGCCGTTTCTCGTCATCAGATTTCAAAGATTGGGGTGTAGGGGTCAACAAATGCGGCGATCCGCCCCCATCATCCACAACCGCCTGTGGAGAACGGCCGCCTTATTTGACGGATTTTACCGTCGACGCAGCGCAAAGTTTCCCAGCAGTTGACTAATCAGCCGCCTTGATGCCCGCGCGGTTGATGACCTCGGACCAGCGCGCCACGTTCGCCCGCACCTGCTCCGCCGCAACCGGCGGGCCCTCGCCGCGCGCATCGAAGCCGACGGAGGCGAGGCGGCCCCGCACCTCCGGCGTTTTCATCACCTCGGCGACGGCCGCAGCAATCTTGTCGACGATCGGCTTGGGCGTGCCTGCGGGCGCAAACAGCCCCTGCCAGTTCATGATCTGGAAGTCGGGCAGACCGGCCTCTTCCGCGGTCGGTACGTTCGGCAATTTCGGATCGCGCGAGGGGCTGGTGACCGCGATCGCCTTCATTTGCCCGGAGGCAATGTAGGGCAGCGCAGGCGCGGGCATCAGCCACGCCGCATCGACGTGCTTGCCGAGCACCGCAGTGACGGCAGGTGCAGCGCCACGGAATGGAATGTGCGCGGTCTTGCCGCCCGTCCGCTGTTCCAGGAGCACTTCGGTGAGATGGCTGATCGTACCGGTTCCCGCCGAAGCGACATTGAGCGGCGGCTGTTTCTTCCCCGCCTCGATGAAGTCCTTGAGCGTGTTTGCCGGCAGGTCGGGCCGCGCCAGCAGCACCTGCGGCGCAGTGACGAGCATCGAGATCGGCGCGAACTGCTTGAGCGGGTCCTTGTCGAGGTTGGGATAGAGGCTCGGATTGACCGTGATGGAGTCGCTGATGACAAGCAGCGTGTAGCCGTCCGGCGCGGAGTTGGCGACGAAGATCGCGCCGGTCGAATTGCCCGCGCCGGGCTTGCTCTCGACGATGATGGATTCCTTCCACACCGCGCGAAGGCCGTCGGCGAGAATGCGCGCCACCGCATCGACCGGCCCGCCGGGCGCGGACGGCACAACTAGCTTTACGGTGCGCGACGGATAGGCCGCGGCGTCCTCCTGCGCGTGTGCCGGCGCAACCGCGAACAGCAACGCAAGAAGGAATGCCCCGACCTTCATCGCCCTCACCCGTGAACTGGAACGAACAGATCGTCGATCGGAATCGGCGCCTTGATGAGCCCCTGATCGTGCAGGTACGTCACCAGCGCCTCGAGCGTCGACCGGTTCGGCTCAATGCCGTAGGGCCACGGGTCCGGGCCGAACACCTGATCCATCTCGTCCATGTCGTCGGTCATCCACGGCAACATGTAACGCAACGCGCCGACGTAGCGCATCTTGGCGAGCGCGTGGTCTTTCGCCGCACACAACGCCTTGTAGAGCGAGGTCGCGAGGAACGGATGCTTCTCGTAGACGTCCTTGCGGATGACGACGAGGTGCATGATCGGGAAGATTTTCGTGCGCTTGTAATAGTCCTTCTCGGCCTCGCGGAAGTCCGGGAACAGCCGCACGATGTCCGGGTTGCGGCCGAGCGCCTTCGGCATCGTCGTGCCAACCACCGCCTGCAAGTCGCCCGCTTCCAGCAGATCGCTGAGCGAGCGCCCCGTGGCGTTCTGCTCGATCGCGACCGGCCGCACCAGCGGCATGGTCGAGGGATCGCCGTGCTGCTGGCCGCCGTTGATCTGGCCCTGCACCCAGGTCACGTCCGAGAGGTCGACGCCGCAGTCGTGCTGCAGCAGCCCTTTGATGAAGATCGAGGCCGTCATCGTGTACATCGGAAGCCCGATGCGCTTGCCTTCGAGGTCCTTCGGTTTGCTGATGAACTTGCGGTTCACCGCGATGAAGCCGTGACGGAACGCGCGCGACGGAAACACCGGCAGCGCGACGAACGGGCACTGGTGCGCCGAGAAGCGCGAGATGAACTCCGACGAGGAGAACTCGCAGGCGTCGAACTCCTGCCCGCCCGCCATGCGGTCGAAAATCTCGCGCGGCGAGTCGATGTTGATGAAGTTGAGATCGACGCCCTCGACCGGCACGGCGCCGGTGGCGAGCGGAAGGGTGCGGTCGTAGAGGCCGCACGCAAAGGTCAGCGGGACTTTGGCCATGCCGCTATCTTAGGGCGGCGGTCGTCCGGAACGGAAGCGGCGACAGGTTGTGGCCGCGCTAGTGTCCCGAACCCGAAGTTCGCACACCTTCGCCGCGGGCACTTTTGCGAACTTCGGGTTCAAAGGGACACTAGAATCATAACGTTGCTAGTGTCGCTTTGATTCGGAAGTTCGCTTCGGAATGCGCTGAGAATTCAGGCGAACTTCCGAATCGCGACACTAGTGCTTGTGCGCGGCGGAAGACTTCTCGAAGGCCGCCTTCTGGTCGGCGGACGCTTCCTTCTGGTGCTTCGCCTTCCATTGGTCGAACGGCTCGCCGTAGACGATCTCGCGGCTCTGGTCCTTGGACATCGGGATGCCCTTGGCGTCGGCGGCGTCCTTCATCCAGTTCGACAGGCAATTCCGGCAGAAACCCGCGAGGTTCATCATGTCGATATTCTGCACGTCGGTGCGCGTGCGCAGATGCTCGACCAGGCGCCGGTAGACGGCGGCCTCAAGCTCAATGCGGGTCTTGTCGTCGATCTTATCGCTCATCGGGGAACCTCCGTTGCACCCAAGATAGAGGCGCAACGGCGTAGTTTGAAGGGGCCTTCCCCGTGTCCTTGCGACGCTACTGGAGCTCGGCCCCTTTGCGTTCCGGAATAAGGAAATAGGTCGCGATAATGTCGATCACGTAGATGATCGCCAGCAGCGCGATGGCCACGGCAAACGAATAGGCTCCCGCGACAGCCCCGACCACGAACGGCCCGAATCCTCCGATGCCGCGACCGAGGTTGAACAGCACATTCTCCGCCGTCGCCCGCGCTTCGGTCGGATATAGCTCGGCCAGCAGCGCGCCGTAGCCGCCCAGCATGCCGTTCACGAACACGCCCATCAGCGCGCCGCCGATCAGCAACGCCACGGGATCGGTGAGCTGCGAGAACACCACGACCATGATGGCAGCACCGGCCTGGAAGGTGAACAGGGCGGGCCGCCGGCCGACGAAGTCGGCGAAATAGCCGAACACGAAGATGCCGAAGCCCATTCCGATGATCGTCACCGAGATCCAGACCGCCGATTGCAGCGGGTTGTAACCGAAGCGACTCGCGAAATAGCTCGGCAGCCAGATCATCAGCCCGTAGTAGCCGAAGTTCTGCACGCCGCAGAGGATCAACATGCCGATGCTGACCTTTGTTGTGGCCGTGTCCTTGATGAGCATCTTTAGCGGCGCCATCCCGCGCGCACGCTTCTGCTGCTCGAGGAAAAGCTTCGGCTCGCCGACGTACCAGCGGATGCCGAAGGCGACGAGACCCGGAATAAGGCCGATCAGGAACATGCCGCGCCAGCCGACATGCGGCAGCAGCAGCGGCGTGGTCAGCGCGGCGAGCAGCACGCCCGCCTGCCAGCCGAGGCCCACATAGGAGCACGCCCGCGCCCGTTTCTTCGCCGGCCAGGCTTCGGCGACCAGCGCCATGCCGATACCGAACTCGCCGCCAAGGCCGATGCCCGCGATGGTGCGGTAGATCACGAGGTCCCAGTAGCCCTGCGCCAGTGCGCCAAGGCCGGTGAACACCGCGAACAGCAGGATAGTCCAAGTGAGCACGCGGACGCGGCCCCAGTAGTCGCTCAGGATTCCGAATCCGATGCCGCCGACCACCGCACCGATCAGCGTCCAAGTCGCGAGCGATCCGCGCTGCGCCGGATTGAGCCCAAGGTCCGCGCCGATCGCGCCGAGGATGAATGCGAGGATGAGAAAGTCGTAACCGTCCATCGCGTAGCCGACGGTCGAGGCCACCAGTGCTTTCTTCGCTGTCTTGTCGACCGGCGCATCTTGCGCATCGGCCGAAGTCAGAGTCGCACTCATCAGCATTCCCCCTTCATTGCCCGGCACAACACCAGGAGGCATGCGAAATCCTATAGAGGCGACAGCAAGTCTGAAAAGACCGGCTGGGCACAACTCACAGCGCGACCACAGAAAAGAAAGCCCGCCGCGTCCCCCGACAGGACGCGACGGGCATGGTGGTCTCGTCGATTCTCTAAGCCAGCGCCTTCTTCACGCGATCCGAAGACATTGGCAAGTGCCTTAAGCGCTTGCCCGTGAGCTGCGCGACCGCATTGCCGATGGCCGGAGCAACAGTGGGAATACCCACCTCACCCATGCCAGTCGGCGGGTTGTCGGTCGGCATGATCTTCACATGAAGCTCCGGCATGTCGCTCATACGGAGCACGTGATAATCATTGAAGTTCGATTGCTGCACTGCACCGTCCTTCATCGTCAGCTCTTCCGACAGCGCACCCGAGAGGCCATAGACGATGGCGCTCTCGACCTGCGCTTGGGCGTTCTCCGGCTGCACGACAAGGCCCGGATCGACTGCGATCCAGTAGTTGTGGACCTTGATCTTGCCGGTCGCCTTGTCGACCGACACCTCGGCCACGCCCGCGGTGAGCGTGTCGTGATAGTCGGAGAAGGCGATGCCCATGCCGCGACCCGGACGCTTCTTCTTGTAGTTCGACATCTCGGCCACCGCCTTGAGGACGGCCTGCGCGCGCGGATGGTCCTTCGTCAGCTCGAGACGATACGCGAGCGGATCGACGCCCCGCGCCGCCGCCACCTCGTCCAGGAAGGACTCGCTGACGAACTTGTTGTAGCCCGCGCCGATACCGCGCCACGCATGCACGCGCATGCCGCGGATTTCGCGGATCGCGTCCGCCTTCAGGTTCGGGATGTTGTAGAACTCCTGGCTCATCCCGACCCAGCCGATGTAGTCGCGGCCCTGCGTCGCCTGAAAGCGCGGCGGCGCCGCCACCGCGTCGACGTTCTCGGCGACGATGCGGTGGTGCCAACTCACCAGGTTCTTCTTGTCGTCGAGGCCGGCCTTCATCACGTGATAGGTCATCGGGCGCGGACGCGCCGCGGCGATGTCGTCCTCGCGGGTGAGCATCAGCTTCACCGGCTTCTTGACGATGTTGGCGAGAACCGCCGCCTGCACCGGAGCGTCCGGCCAGATGCGCCGGCCGAAGCCGCCGCCGAGAAGCTGAAGATTGATCTTCACCTTGTCGGGCGTCGTCTTCAGCACGTTCGCCACCACGGCAGAGGCGAGCGGCTGCACCTGCGTGCCAACCCAGATCTCGACCTGATCGCCATCAACCTTCGCAACGGCGTTCATCGGCTCCATCTGGGCGTGATACGTGTGCTCGGACCAGTACGCCGCTTCGAGCGTTTGCTTCGCACCCGCCATCGCTTTGTCGGCGTCGCCGACCTTGAAAGCCTCCTTCACCTCAGACGCCGGGTCCTTGGCCTTGCGTTCGTAATCCGCCTTCGCCTTCTCGGAGTCGAACGGCGCCGCCTTGGCCTCCTTGGTGTCCCACTTCACCTTGAGCGCCATGCGGCCCGCGCGGCTCGCCTCGACGGTGTCGGCAACGACCGCCACACCGAACGGCAGCGACAGAACGTGGGTGACGCCCTTGATCTTCTTGATGTCGTCGGCGTTGACGCTCTCGACCTTCACGCCGTCCATCGGAGCGTGCAGGAGCGAGGCGTAGACCATGCCCGGCACCTGAACGTCGATGCCGTATTTGGCCGAGCCGTTCACCTTCGACGGAACGTCGACGCGTTTGATGTCCTTGCGGCCGATCAGCTTGAAGTCCTTCGGCTTCTTGAGATCGGCTTCGGCGATCTTCGGCGGCTCCGCCGGCACCTTGGCGAACTTCACCACGTCGCCGTAGGAGATCGTGCGCTTCGACTTCTTGTGGCTGATGACGCTCTTGTCCGTGGTCAACTCCGCGACCGGCACCTTCCACTCTTCGGCGACCGCATCGAGCAGCACCTTGCGCGCCTGTGCGCCCGCGGTGCGAAGCGGGATGTAGTAGGCCGGCGTCGAGACGCTCGCGAGCGTGACCTGCGCACCTGGAAACATCTTGTGCACGCCGCCGTAGAGCTTCGGGTTGCCCGGCGCGAACTCGCACTTCACCTTCGACCAGTCGGCGTCGAGCTCTTCCGCCAGCATCAACGGCAGCGAGGTGAGAACGCCCTGCCCCATTTCCGACGTCGGGCAGAGGATGGTGATGGTGTTGTCGGCGCCGATCGTCACCCAAGCATTGAGCTTGGCGCCTTCGGCGGCAAACGCCTCCAGCGGACGGCCGAGCAGCGCGCCGGTGAGAGCGAATGAAAACGTGAGCCCGCTCGCGCTCTTGACGAAGCTGCGGCGGGACACCTGAAGACCCGTATCCTTGATGTGCTCGTTCATGATCAGGCCTCCTTCGCAGCGCGTTGGATCGCCTTGACGATGCGCGGATAGGTGCCGCACCGGCAGATGTTGCCGTCCATGTGCTTCACGATCTGATCGCGCGACGGCTTCTTGGTCTTCGCGAGAAGCTCAGCCGCCTGCATGATCTGGCCGGACTGGCAGTAGCCGCACTGCGGCACCTGCTCGGCGATCCAGGCTTTCTGAAGCGGATGCGACGACGTCGGCGACAGGCCCTCGATCGTCGTGATCTTCTTGCCCGAAACCTCGGACATCGTGGTCTGGCACGAGCGCACGGCTTTGCCGTCGAGATGCACGGTGCAGGCGCCGCAGAGACCGGAGCCGCATCCGAATTTCGTGCCGGTGAGTTTCAGGTGCTCTCGCACCACCCAGAGCAGGGGCGTGTTGACGTCGACATCGACGCTCTCCGCCTTGCCGTTGATTGTAAAAGCGACCGCCATATGCGTGCCCTCCATTGGCATTCGGTTGAATTGGCGCGCGCCGGTCGCCCCGTGCGGCACGAACGCGCGGAAGTCTCTTGCTGACGATGAAATCCGGCTGGGCCGGCGTCTCTCCCTGACAGTTCTTTCTTTTGAACCATTATAACCAACTTCAACCGCAGCGGGCAGATGCCCGCTGCGATAAAGTGTCAACATTGCTGCTGCGAACGCGTTGAACATTCGCAGAAGATGAGAGAACGAGGGCGCTGGCGTTTGATACTTAAGCTGCAGCGCCGCAGACGGATCGCGACACCCGCTACATATTCCTCATGCCCAACTGATTGAGCAGCGGCAACAGCTCTTCGCTCGCGCGGCGGCGATGCTGTGTTGCGGACGCCGAAGCTTCATCTGCATCGCCACGCCTAATGGCGCTGGCGATCGTCTGATGCTCCTTGAACGAACGGTCGGGCTTCGCGCGCAGGCGCAGCGTCATCATCCGCGCCCGGTGCGATTGATCCATGATCGTATTCGCGAGCCGTGCCAGCCGGCCGTTCCCGCATTCGTCGATCAATGCACGGTGAAAGAAATTGTCGGCCTTGGCCCAGGCTTCCAGATCGCTCCGGCTGAGCGCCGATTTCATGTCGGCGTTGAAACCGTCGAGCATGGACGCAACCCGCTGCCGGTCCGCCTTGTCCTTCCGGGCCAGCAAGCCTGCCGCCACGCCTTCGAGCGCGACGATCACCTCATAGACCTCCCGCATATCGTCCGGCGTCAGCGGACACACGATAACGCCGCGTTTCGGCAGGACGCGGACGAGCCCCTCCTCCTGCAACCGGATCAGCGCCTCGTGCACCGGCGTGCGGCTCATCCCGAGCCGCAGCGCGATCTCCTGTTCCGAGCCCTGATGGCCCGGGGCGAACACGTTGTTGAGGATCGCCTCCTTGATGGCGTCGTAGGCGTTCGCAACCCGGGACGGCGCGGCATCTTGTTCGGCGGGCATGCGGTGTTGAGCCATCGGCCATCTCCTGAGCGTTTCCTGAGGCGACTCGCTCGATAGGAGGATTATCTTACATGGAAACTTCCATGCAAGTATTGACCCCAGCGGCGAAGCTTGGCAAGGTCATCCGTGCAACCTTCCATGCAAGATGGGTCAGGGAGAATTTGGAATGCGTTCGTTTCGGATTGCGGCGATCCCGGGTGACGGCATCGGCACGGAGGTGATCGCGGCTGGCATCAAGGTTCTCGATGTCCTGGCGAAACGAGACGGCGCGTTCAACTTCACCTTCGACCATTTCGACTGGGGCTCGGACTACTACAAGAAGCACGGCATCATGATGCCGGAGAACGGCCGCGATCAGATCGCCAAGCACGACGCGATCTATTTCGGCGCGGTCGGCGCACCGGACGTTCCCGACCACATCACGCTGTGGGGATTGCGGCTCGCGATCTGCCAGCCGTTCGATCAATACGCCAACGTGCGCCCCACCCGCGTGTTGCCCGGCATCACGAGTCCGCTGCGCAACGTCAACGGCCCGGAACTGGACTGGATCATCGTCCGAGAGAACTCGGAGGGCGAATACGCCGGAGTCGGCGGGCGCGTGCATCGCGGACTTCCCGAAGAAGTCGCAACCGACGTCGCGATGTTCACCCGAGCCGGCGTCGAGCGCATCATCCGCTTTGCGTTCGAGCTCGCCCGATCCCGCCCGCGCAAACTTCTGACTGTCGTGACCAAATCGAACGCACAGCGCCACGGCATGGTGATGTGGGACGAGATCGCCGCCGAGGTCGCCGCAGGCTATCCGGACGTGACGTGGGACAAGATGCTGGTCGATGCCATGACCATGCGCATGGTCATCAAGCCGGAAACCCTCGACACCATCGTCGCCACCAATCTGCACGCAGACGTGCTGTCGGATCTCGCGGCCGCACTCGCCGGCTCGCTCGGTATCGCGCCGACCGCGAACCTCAATCCGGAGCGCAAATTCCCGTCGATGTTCGAACCGATCCACGGCTCGGCCTTCGACATCACCGGCAAGGGCATCGCCAATCCGATCGGCACGTTCTGGTCCGGCGTGATGATGCTGGAGCATCTGGGTCAGGCGCCCGCCGCCAAGCGGCTGATGCGCGCGATCGAACGCGTCACCGCCGACAAGCGTTTCCACACGCCCGATCTCGGCGGCAAGGCCACGACTGTCATGGTGACTGACGCCGTCTGCGAGGCGCTCGTCGGCGACAATGCCTGACATCGACTGAAATCAAAAAATGAAAAACGACAAACCACCAGGGAGTGAAACATGCGTAAGGGGTTTTATCACTTAGCCTTTGCAGCAGCATTTCTTACCGCCGGGGCTGCTCAAGCCGGCGCGCAGTCCTATCCATCCAAACCGATCAATCTGGTGGTGCCTGCCGCCGCCGGCGGACCGACCGATACGGTCGCGCGGCTGATCGCCGAGTCGATGAGCCGCACGCTGGGTCAGACAGTCATCGTCGAGAACATCGGCGGCGCTGGCGGCACCATCGGCATGGCCCGCGTCGCCAAGTCAGCCCCTGATGGCTACTCGCTTGCGATCTGGCACATCGCGCAGGCCACCGCACCCGCACTCTACGACAATCTCAAATACGACCCGCTCGAGGACTTCGACCATATCGGCCGCATCACCGATGTGCCGATGACACTCGTCTCGAAGACGGCGCTGCCGACGAACACCGTCGGCGAGATCATCCAGTGGATGAAAAGCCAGAACACCAAGGCGACCTACGGCCACGCCGGCACGGGATCGGCGTCGCATCTGTGCGCGCTGCTGCTGATGAACCAGCTCGGCATCCAGATGACCGGCGTGCCGTTCCGCGGCACCGGCCCCGCGATGAACGATCTGATCGGCGGCCAGTTCGACGTGATGTGCGACCAGACGACCGGCACCACCAATCAGATCAAGGAAGGCAAGATCAAAGGCTACGCCGTCACCACACTGACCAAGGTATCCTCGCTGCCAAACCTGCCGACGCTCAACGACTCCGGCCTCAAGGGCTTCGAAGTGTCGGCGTGGCATGCCATGTGGGCGCCCAAGGGTTTGCCGAAAGAAGCCACCGACAAGCTTGTCACCGCGCTTCAGGGCGCCTTGAAGGACCCCAAGGTTGTCGAGCGCTTCGCGAGCCTGGGCACGGAGCCCGTCGCTCCTTCTCTCGCGACACCGGCCGCACTCCGGTCGCAACTCGGCTCCGAACTGACGAAATGGCGGACGGTCATCAAATCGGCCGGTGTCAAAGGCGAATGAACCGGCAACTGGCCTGACTTGCGGCCATCTGCTATCTCGCGCGCTCATGGAATGGTGACGGCATGACCGCGCGGGCGTTTCTGGATGGATTGTTTCGGATTGCGATAGACGCGGCGCATCCGTCCGTGTGCCTGCCGGTGCACCTGCCCCCGCCGCCCGCGAGAGGCCGGTTGATCCTGCTCGCCGCCGGCAAGGCGGCGGGCTCAATGACCGAGGTTGCCGAGCGCCACTATCTTGATGCCGGATTTCCCGCGTCGCGCCTCACCGGCCTCGCGGTGACGCGCCACGGCTATGGCCGTCCGACCCAGCAGATCGAGGTCATCGAAGCCGGTCATCCGGTGCCTGACACCGCAGGTCTCGCCGCCGCGATGCGCACGCTCGATCTGGCGGACTCCGCAACCGCCGATGATGTCGTGCTCGTGCTGATGTCCGGCGGCGCATCGGCCAACTGGATCGCCCCTGCGGACGGTCTCTCGTTCGCCGACAAGCAGGCGGTCAACCGCGCGCTGCTTCGCTCCGGCGCCAACATCGGCGAGATGAACACGCTGCGAAAACATCTCTCGCGCATCAAAGGCGGACGGCTTGCGAAACGCGCACAGCCCGCGCGCATCATCACGCTGTCGATCTCCGATGTGCCGGGCGACGATCCCGCGGTGATCGGATCGGGCCCGACCGTGCCCGATCCCTCCACGCTCGCGGACGCCCGCGCCATCGTCGCCAAATACAAGCTTCAGCTTCCCGAAACGGTGGCGCGCGCGCTGAACGATCCGGGCAATGAATCGCCGAAGCCAAGCGATCCAATTTTCACCAACACCGACTACAAGCTGATCGCGCGTCCCGCCGACGCGTTCCGTGCGGCAGAGGCCGCCGTCCGCGACGCCGGCTATGAGTGCATCATGCTCGGCGATCGGGTCGAAGGCGAAGCCTGCGAGGTCGCCGCCGAACAGGCCCAGCGCGCCCTCGCCCTTCAGAAGGAAGGCCGCAAGGCTGTCATCCTCTCCGGCGGCGAACTGACCGTGACCATCCGCGGTCAGGGCCGCGGCGGCCCAAACCAGGAATACGCCCTGGCGCTCGCCGTTGCGCTCAACGAAACGCCCGGTATCGCGGCGCTGGCCGGGGACACGGACGGCACCGACGGCGGCAGCGGCAGCGCCACGGACCCTGCCGGGGCGGCCGTCGATCCCACCAGCCTTGCGCGGGCCAAGGCGCTCGGCCTCGATCCTGCCGCCTTCCTCGCCAACAACGATTCCACCGGGTTTTTCAGCACGATGGGAGACCTGGTTGAAACCGGGCCGACCTGCACCAACGTCAATGACTTTCGTGCCATTGTCGTTGACAGGCCCTAAGCCTCACGCGATACCCCGAATCCCGGAGACAACCGCATCGTGGGCTTCCCGAACTTCCAGTCCTTGAGGCGCGTCCTGATCGCAGCCGCGCTCACGCTGGCGCCGGCCCCCGCCCTCGCGGACTTCCACCTCTGCAACAACACCGGCAGCCGCGTCGGCATCGCCATCGGCTACAAGGACGCCGATGGAGGCTGGACCACCGAAGGCTGGTGGAACCTTTCCGCGCGGAGTTGCGAGACCCTGCTCAAAGGCACGCTGGTCGCGCGCTTCTATTACATCTACGCCATCGATTACGACCGCGGCGGCGAATGGTCCGGCCAAGCCTACATGTGCACGCGCGACAAGGAGTTCACCATCCGCGGCACCGAAGATTGCCTCGCGCGCGGCTTCGACCGCACTGGTTTCTTCGAGGTCGACACCGGCGAGCAGCGCGCCTGGACCGTGCAGCTTACCGAGACTGCCGAGCAGGGCCCGCGCCAGCCCGGCGCGCCCGGCACACCGAACATTCCGCTGCCCACACCCGGACGGCAGGGACCGTCGCCCGTTCCTGGAAATTCCAATCGATGAGACGTCTCCGCCGCACCAAGATCGTTGCGACCCTCGGCCCTGCCTCGGGCAACAGCGAAACCATCGCCAAGCTGTTCCACGCAGGCGCCGACGTGTTCCGCATCAACATGAGCCACTCGTCGCATGATCGTATGCGCGAGCTTGTCGGCATGATCCGCGCGGTGGAGCAGGAGTACAACCGGCCGATCGGCATCCTCGTCGATCTGCAAGGTCCGAAGCTGCGCGTCGGCACCTTCGCCGACGGCCCCGTGATGCTCGACAACGGCGCGACCTTCGTGTTCGACACCGACCCCAAAGCCGGCGGCGTCAAGCGCGTGCACCTGCCGCATCCGGAAATCTTCGCCGGCATTCAGGCCGGTCACTCTCTCCTGCTCGACGACGGCAAGATCCGCATGACCGTCACCGAGGCGAGCAAGGATCGCATCGCGGCGCGCGTCGATGTCGGCGGCAAGCTCTCCGACCGCAAGGGCGTGAGCCTCCCCGACACCGTCATTCCCTTCTCCGCGCTCACGCCGAAGGACCGCTCCGACCTCGAAGCCTCGCTCGAAGCCGGCATCGACTGGATCGGCCTGTCCTTCGTGCAGCGCCCCGACGACATCGCGGAAGCCAAGAAGATCGCGCGCGGCCGCGCCGCCGTAATGGCCAAGATCGAGAAGCCAGCGGCCGTACACCGCCTCGACGAGATCATGGAGGCCACCGACGCCATCATGGTCGCGCGTGGTGATCTCGGCGTGGAAATGCCGCTCGAGAAGGTGCCCGGCATCCAGAAGCAGTTGACGCGCGCTGCAAGACGCGCAGGCAAGCCGGTCGTCGTCGCAACGCAGATGCTGGAATCGATGATCTCCGCGCCGGTGCCGACGCGCGCCGAAGTGTCGGACGTGGCCACCGCGATCTTCGACGGTGCCGACGCCGTGATGCTGTCGGCGGAATCCGCGGCGGGCCAGTTCCCGATCGAGGCGGTCGCCACCATGAACCGCATCGCCGAAGAGGTCGAAAGCGAAGACGGCTACCGCACCATCATGGCTGCGCAGCACACCGAGCCGGAGCCAACCGGCCCGGACGCCATCGCCGCGGCGGCGCACCAGATCGCGGACACTCTCGACCTTTCCACCATCATCTGCTGGACCAGCTCGGGCTCGACCGGATTGCGCGTTGCGCGCGAGCGGCCACAGGCCTCGATCGTCGCACTGTCGCCCATTCTCGCAACGGGCCGCAGGCTTTCAGTGGTGTGGGGCATTCACTCCATCGTCACCGAGGACGCCCGCGACACCGCCGACATGGTGGAGCGCGCCTGCCGGCTGGCCTTCAAGGACGGGCTCGCCAAAGCCGGCCGCCGCGTCATCATCGTCGCCGGCGTGCCGCTCGGCACACCGGGGGCGACCAACATGCTGCGGATCGCATTCGTCGGAAACGACGTGACGGCGGATTAATCCTTACTCCACTCCGCCCTCATCCTGAGGAGCGCCGCAGGCGCGTCTCGAAGGATGAGGCGGCCCCATGCTTCGAGACGCATCGCCATAGCGCGTCGAAGACGCGCGTAAACGCGCTTATGGCGATGCTCCTCAGCATGAGGCCGAGGCTGAGCAGAGAACGGATTAAATATCCCGCCCTTCCACCTTCTCGCTGAGCGTCTTGATCATCTCAGGAATCTTCTGAAGGTGCGGGTGGATCGCGACTGCGCGGCGGAACGCCTCGAGCGCGTGTTTGTCGTCGCCGAACTCCTGCAAGATCATGCCGAGGCCGGAGATCGCGCCGAAGTGGCGCGGCTCGCGCGCGAGCACCTGACGGATATCGGCCATCGCGCGCACGTAATCCTTCTTCAAGTAGTAGAGCGTCGCGCGCCGGTTCCAGGCCTCGACGTATTCGGGCCGCAGCTCGATCAGCGCGTCGAGCAGCTTGATCGCAAGATCAATGTCCTTGCCGTCGACCGCCTCCTTGACGCGGGTCATCAGCAGGTTCGCGGTGTCGCTGCCGGACGCGATCCAGAGTGCCCAGATGCGGTTCTCGATGTGCTTGGCGCTGTCCGCGTCGGGCGCGACCTTCAGCGCCTCGAATAGAAAGTCGAGCCCGCGCACCCGGTCCCCGCGCTGCGGCTTCGGCAAGTCCTTCGGCGGCTGGACCGGCTCGATCGATTTATTGCTCGGAGGGCCAGGCGGCGTCACGGTCTGCGCGAACGCAGGCACCGCAAGGATCGCGAGGCCGAGAGCAACAGGCAGGAGGAATCGACGGCTCATAGACATGAATCTAGAGCCCTGCCGCGAGGCGGCAAGATGGCAATTCAGGCAATCCCTGCTGAAACTAAGCGCTGACCTTGGGGCGAGCGGGGCTCAGCCCGGCAAATCAGCCCTGGCGGGCCTTAAAGCGCGGCTGGGTCTTGTTGATGACGTAAACCCGGCCCTTGCGGCGGACAATCTTGTTGTCGCGGTGGCGGCCACGCAGCGATTTCAATGAGTTACGGACTTTCATAGCGATCTCTAACAGCTTTTTCCCGGGGGTTGGCGGGGTTCATACGGGCCCCTCCCCGCCGTGTCAACGGCGGGGCTCCCAAAGCCCAGGGAAACCCTGGTTAACGGCCGGACTTCGCCGGCAAAACCGACTATCCGCGGCGCTTCTTGCGGACCGGGGCCGGCGGGGTGCACGACTGCGGGCAGGCGCCGGTCAGGCAGTACGGCGTCACCATTGACCAGTACCACTTACCATCCGGCGCGCAGAAATTGACCTTGCAGCCGTTGCCGACGCAGTCGAACGAGCACAGGTTCGGCCCGGTGCAGGCAGCCACCGGCGTCGATGCCGGAGCCCTTTTCCGCTTCGCCGCTTCGGACGGAGCAGCCGTGAAGGCCACAGTGAGCGCCGCGACGGCGCCGAGCATCAGAATTTTCGTGATCGAAGTCATGAGTACAGCCTCCCTCTCCGAGTCCGCCGACTTATACACGGCGCTCCGGTGGCAACAAGGATTACTCGACGCAATCCACCCGTCTGGATGACGCATGCGCCGTGCTCTATCGTCTCGCGCCGGGAGGAATCATGAAACGCAGCACCGAACGCTTTCTCACCACTCACACGGGCAGCCTCCCACGCCCGGAGGATTTGATCCGCACCATGTACGCCAAGGAAGAAGGCGTACCGGTCGATCCAACTGCGCTCGCGGCGAAGGTGCGTGCGGCGGTCGCCGACGTTGTGAAGAAGCAATCCGACGCGGGCGTAGACCTCATCAATGACGGCGAGATGTCGAAGCCGAGCTACGCGACCTACATCAAGGACCGTCTCAACGGCTTCGGGGGCACCGGGAATACCTTCGTCTATCAGGACCTCGCGGAGTTTCCCGCGCTCGAAAAGCGCGTGTTCGGCGATCCCGGACGTTCTCGGCGGAAAACTCCTGCTTGCAACGGACCGATCAGCGTACGTGATCCGAAGGCTGTACGCGAGGACGTCGACAATCTGAAAGCTGCGCTCGCGGGCGTAAAGCACGTCGAAGGCTTCATGAGCGCGGCGTCGCCGGGCGTCGTGTCGCTGTTCTTCCGCAACGACCATTACAAGGACTTCGAGACTTATATTTACGCCATCGCCGACGCGATGCGCGACGAATACGAGACCGTCGCCAACGCGGGTTTTGTTCTCCAATTCGATTGCCCCGACCTTGGCATGGGGCGGCACATCCAGTACGCCGACCTCGATCTGAAGGAATTCAGGAAGCGCATCACCATTCACATCGAGGCGCTCAACCATGCGGTGAAGAACGTGCCGGCGGAAAAACTCCGCATGCATCTGTGCTGGGGCAACTACGAAGGCCCGCACCACCGCGACGTGCCGCTCGCCGACATCGTCGACATCGTATTCATGGCGAAGCCGCAGGCGATTTCGCTCGAAGGCGCGAACCCGCGCCACGCGCACGAATTCGAAGTGTTCGACACCGTGAAGCTGCCGGATGGCAAGGTGCTGATCCCTGGCGTGCTCGAATCCAAGTCAAACTTCATCGAGCACCCCGAGCTGATCGCGCAGCGCATCAGCCGCTACGCCGAGCGCGTCGGCCGCGAGAACGTGATGGCCGGCTCCGACTGCGGCTACGGCACCTGGGTCGGCCAGGCCGCCGTCGATCCTCAGGTGGTCTGGGCCAAGCTCGCCGCGATGGCGGAAGGCGCGCGGATCGCGAGCAAGCGGTTCTGGAAATAGCGGCGCGTCAGCGCTTCGTGCTCCAGGCAAGCCACACCGCCATCAGCGCGAGCGCGATCGACAGAATCCGCCGCGTCCACAGCCGCCTGCTGCCCTCCGCGAGCCAGGGCCGAAGCTGCGCCGCGAGCGTCACCACCAGCGCGTGAACCGCGGTCGCGACGCCGACATAAAGCACGCCGAACACCGTCATCTGGAACGGAATCGACCGATCGCCCGGATCGGTGCCGATGAATCGCGGGATCACGGTGACGAAAAACAGGATCGATTTCGGATTGAAGACGTTGGAAAGGAAGCCTCGCACGAACAGCGCACCGGCGTCGCTCAGGTCCGCCTTCTCCGGCGAATTCTCCGTGGCGGGCCGCCATCCCTCCCAGGCGAGAAAGAGGAGATAGCCGACGCCGATCCAGCGCAGCACCTCGTAGAGCAGCACCGAGTTCTGAATCAGCGCGCCCGCACCGAGCCCTGCCACCACCGCGTGAACCGCGAGCCCGCAGGCCACGCCCGCCGTCGCAATGAGGCCCGCGACGCGGCCGCGCGTCATCGCAAGCGAGGCGAGATAGCCCATGTTGGGTCCGGGCGTGAGCTCCAGAATGGCCACCGCCACGAGGAAGGTCCAAAGCTCCATCGCCCGACACTCCGCTCTTGACGCCGTCCCCACCGCAGCGAGACACCGGCACCAATTCCAACCATCATGCTAGCCCGATTCCGGCGCCTCTGCCGCGCCATCACCTGAAGGCTCCTGTGACCGATCAGCCGACCCAAGCCGCCGCTCACGCAACCATCACCGGCACAAGCCACGCGCTCCGCGAAAGCCTGCTGCGCCCCATCCAGTCGTTCCGGCTCACTTACCTGCCGGTGCTGATGGTCTATTTCGCCTATGGCGCGCTCGGCCTGATCGACGTCTCTCGCGATATGTGGGTGAAGGAGAGCTTGACGCTCACGCCCGCGCAGCTCGCGGGCATCGGCGTGTGGCTGTCGCTGCCGTGGACCATCAAGATGGTGTTCGGCGAGCTGGTGGACAGCGTGCCGATCTTCGGCTCGCAGCGCGCATCCTACGTTTTGATCGGCGCGGCTTGCACGGCGAGCGGACTCGTCACGCTCGCGGGTGCGGCGGGCGGATGGTTCGCGTTCCTACTGAGGGACGAACTCTACATCCTCGGCTCATTGCTCATCGTCATTGGCACCGTGATCCAGGACGTGGTCGCCGACGCCATGTCCACCGAAGTCGTCGCGCGCGTGAACGCCGACGGCTCCCCTCGTCCTGACGCCGACGTCCGGACCGAGCTTGGCATGGTGCAGGTGCTGGGCCGTCTCGCGCTCTCAGCCGGCATCCTTGCGGTCGCAGGGGCATCGGGCTTCGTCGCGAGCTTCATGTCACGCGAGAGCGTGTTTCTGCTCGGCCTCGTCATCCCCCTCATCTCGATCACCGGCGTATTCATCCGCCGTCAAACGCCGGCCGAACGGCGGCCGATCGATTGGCGGATCATGGGCGGCGGCATCGCGTTCGGCGCGACGGTCATCGCGCTGGCGCTTGGCGGCGTGCCCTATGCGCAGGAGCTAACCTTTCTGATCTCGATGGCCGTCATCTGCACGATGCTGGTGCTGGTGACGCGCGAACTCAGCCCCGATCAGCGCCGTGCGATCCTGTTCACCAGCATCGTCATCTTCGCGTTTCGCGCCACGCCCTCGGTCGGCGACGGCTATTTCTGGTTCACGCTCGATGTGCTGAAGTTCGACGAGGCGTTCTACGGCATCCTACGCCAGACCGGCGCGATCCTCGCCATCGTCGTGATGTGGCTGTTCTCGAAGCAGATCACCGAATATTCGGTGACCAAAACGCTGCTGTGGCTCGCGATCCTCGGCACCATCCTCTCGCTGCCCAATGTCGGCCTCGTCTACGGCCTCGCTGACTGGACCGAGAAAATGTTCGGCTTCGGCGCCCGCTCGATCGCCTGGATCGACGCGGCGACCTCGTCGCCCTTCGTGCAGCTTTCGATGAT
This sequence comes from Pseudomonadota bacterium, assembly GCA_040756555.1. Classification (GTDB taxonomy): domain Bacteria; phylum Pseudomonadota; class Alphaproteobacteria; order Rhizobiales; family Xanthobacteraceae; genus Z2-YC6860. The sequence continues at coordinate 66,480 of JBFLYS010000001.1, forward strand.
CCCGCTGCTGACGCTCACCGCTTACTATGCGCCGCCCGGCCATCGCGCGACGTGGTTCGCGCTGATGGCGTCGCTGATGAACCTCGCCCTGGTCGCCGGCCAGTTGCAGACCAAATACCTCAACGAAGTCTTCGTGGTCGGCCGCGGCAACTACGCCGAACTCGGCCCACTTCTCATCACGGTCGTGGCGACCGGCTTCGTGCTGCCCATTCTTGCAATCGTGCTGTTCGGGCGGCGCATTGCGAAAAGCTGACGCGGCAACGTAGTCTTTCCGGCAAAAGCCGGGAGGGCGCGTCCGTGCAGTTCGGTCTGAATTTCTTTCCCTGCGTCGATCCGAAGGATCGCGGCGCGGAGCAATATTTTCGCGAAGCGCTGCATCTCGTCGGTCTCTGCGACGAGCTTGGCTACACCCACGTCCGGCAGGTCGAGCACTACTTCAAGCCCTATGGCGGCTATAGCCCCAATCCCCTGCTCTTCCTGACCGCGGCGTCACAGCGCACCAAGAACGCCCGCATGATCACCGGCGCGGTGCTGCCGGCGTTCAACAATCCGCTCAAGCTCGCGGGTGAGATCGGGATGCTCGACGGCATCAGCGGCGGACGTCTTGAAGTCGGCTTCGCCCGCGCGTTCCTGCCGCATGAGTTCACGGCCTTCGGTATTAGCCTCGATGAGAGCCGCAGGCGATTCAGCGAAGGACTCGCGCAGGTGCGCCTCCTGCTGGAACAGGAGAACGTGTCGTCGCAAGGCGAATTTCACTCCTTCAAGAACGTCACCTCGCTGCCGCGTCCGACGCAAAAACCGCGCCCGCCGTTCTGGATCGCCGCCACCACGACGCCGGAGACCTTCGAGTTCGCCGGCAAGAACGGCTGCAAGCTGATGGGGATTCCGCTCGAGCCCGAGAAGATGCGCAACCTCATCGGCATCTACCGCGACGCTTGGCGCTCCGCCGGCCATCCAGGCAACGGCGAGGTGATGAACACGTTCTTCATGGTCTGCATGCCGACGCGCGAGGAAGCAATGGCGGCGGGCTTAGGCCCCTGCAACGGCCACCTGCGCGGGCTTGCGGACTCCGCGAAGGAGTGGCTCGAAGGCGCCAGCACGAAGGACTACCCCGGCTACGACAAGCTGATCGCGCACGTGACGAGCGACACCGCCGAGTCGCAGGTCGCGAAAGGCAGCGCCTGGATCGGCACGCCGAAGGACATCATCGAGATGATCCGCTCCTTCAACGACAAGGTCGGAGGCCTCGACAGCATCTCGCTGCACTTCACACCGTCGAACATGCCCATCGATGCCGCCGAGCGCTCACTTCGGCTGTTCACGCGCGAAGTCATGCCGCACGTTTCCTCTCTCTAAGGTGACATCATGAAAGAACGAAAGCCGCTCCGCTCCGAGATGGGATGGAGCACGACCGAGACCATCACCGTGCGCGGCCATGACCTGCCGAGCCAGTTGCTCGGCAAGATCGACCTCGGCGGCATGGCGTGGCTGGAGATCACCGGCCGCATGCCGAACCCGCAGGAGGCCGAGGTGTTCAACGCGCTGCTCGTCACGCTGGTCGAGCACGGCATGACGCCGCAGGCCATCGCCTCGCGGCTCATCAGCATCTGCGCGCCGGAGGCGATGCAGGCCTCCGTCGCGGCGGGTCTCTGCGGCGTCGGGAGCGTATTCGCCGGCGGCTCCGAGCAGATCGCCCGCGTGTTGCAGGACGCGCTGAAGGACAAGGATGCGAGCGCCGATCTCGACGCGATGGCCGCGGTCATTGTCGAGGATCACACGAAACGAAAGGCCCCGATCCCCGGCATCGGCCATCCGCTGCACAAGCCGATCGATCCGCGCACGCCGGTGCTGTTTGGGATCGCGGAGAAGAACGGCTTCCGCGGGCGCTACGTCGCCCTGCTCGAAGCCATCTCCAAAACCGCCGAGAAGAAGCTCAACCGCACGCTGCCGATCAACGCCACCGGCGCCATCGGTGCGATCTTGAGCGAACTCGGCTTCCCGTGGCGCATCTGCCGTGGCGTCGCGATCATCGGCCGCGCAGTGGGGCTCGTCGGCCACATCGCAGAGGAGATGCGCAATCCGATTGCCTACGAGATCTACGAGCGCGCGGAGAAGGAAGTCGCGGAGAACGGGTTGGCGAAATAGGTCTCCGTCATTCCGGGGCGTCCGCCTTGGCCCGAAGGGCGAAGGCGTGACGAACCCGGAATCCAGAGCGAAGGGCGGTTTGTGTAGCTGGATTCCGGGTTCGCGCCTGCGGCGCGCCCCGGAATGACAGCGGAGTTAGTTCGCCGCGACGAACTTCTTCGCGAAGTCCCGGTAGTTCCCCGGCGCACGCCCCAGGATCGCCTGAAGCACCAGCGGATTGCCGCCCGCGTATCCATGCGCGTCGTAATGGCGGCACATCTTCATGTAGGCCTCCATCGACCACGGCTTCCAGCCACGGCCCGTGGCCCATGTCTTCCAGTCCTCCAGCGATTGCTTCTCGGCGCGGATCGGCTTGCCCGACACTTCGCTCAGGATCGCCGCCACCTCCGCATTCGAGAGCCGGTCCGGGCCGCACAGTTCGAAGATCGCACCGGTGTAACCGGGCTCGGTGAGAATCTTCGCCGCCGCCTCACCCAGATCGTCGGTGTCGATCAGCGCCATCTTCTGATGCTCCGAATAAGCGCGCTGATAGACACCCTTCTCCTTCACCACCGGCCACTCGACGCGGAGATTCTGCATGAAGCTCGCGGGCTGGATGATCGTAAAGGCGAGCCCGCTGTCGATCAGCGCCTCCTCGATGATCAGCTTGTTGAAGTGATGATCCATGTCGCGCATCTGCGAATGGAACACCGAGCTGAACAGGAAATGGCCGACCTTCTCGGCGACCGCCGCCTTCAGCACACGCTGGCCGATCTCGGCCTCGTCCTCGCGGAAGCGCGGCGGAATATGCATGACGGACTTCACGCCCGCCATCGCGCGCTTCACGTCGTCGTCCTTGGTCAGATCGCCGATCGCCGTCTCGGCGACGCCCGCAGCCTTCAGCTTCGCCGCCGACGCCTCGTTCGACGTGAGTGCCCGGATTTTGGCGCCACGCTTGACGAGATGCTTGATGGTCGGCGTGCCGACGGCGCCCGAGGCGCCGGTGATCAGAATGGTCATAAGTTACGCCTCGCTGTTCGAAAGCTGCACTACACCCGAACCGGAGCCAGCACAGGTTTGCCGCGGATGATGTCCGACATACGCTCCGCCATCATCAGCACGCACGCATTGATGTGTGCCGACACCAGATCAGGCATCACCGACGCATCGACCACGCGCAACCTCTCCGCGCCGCGCACGCGCATCTGCGGATCGAGCACCGTGTCCGGCCCCATCCCCATCGCGCAGGTGGACGACGGATGGTTCGCTGTCGATGCATTCTTGCGGATATACGCGTCGATCTCATCGTCGCTCTGCACCTTCGGTCCTGGCGCGAGCTCGACACCGCGGAACGGATCGAGCGGCTTCTGCGCCGCGACCTTGCGCGCGATCTTGAAGCCCTCGCGCAGCTTAGGCAGGTCGCCGGGCGCGGAGAAGAAGTTCGGAATGATCCGCACCGGATCGGCCGGGTTCGACGAGCGCAGTAGCACCTCGCCGCGGCTGTCCGGATGCAGCACGCAGGGCCGGATGCCGTAGCCATCCTCGTAAGCCGCCTTCACACCGGGGAACCAGAGATGCGCGTGCAGCGGCGCGCCACGGAACATGAATTCGATATCGGGCACCGCCAGCTCCGGTCGTGTCTTGATGAAGGCATGCATGCCGCCGGGCACCACAGTCGCAGGCCCGGTGCCGAACAGTTGCGCGCGGATCATGTTTATCGCCATGCGGTCGAACCGCATGGTCTTGCGGAACTCGCCCGCGTCCGGCCGCGTGAACGTGATCATCACCGCGAGATGGTCCTGAAGGTTCTTGCCGACCGGCAGATCGATCAGCGGCCTGATGCCCATCTCCTGCAAATGCGCCGTGGGCCCGATGCCCGACAGCATCAGCACCTGCGGCGTGTTGAACGCGCCGCCGGAGAGGATCACCTCGCGTTCGGCGTGCGCGCGGTGCACCTGGCCATGCTTCACATATTCGACGCCTGTTGCGGTCGTGCCGCTCATCAGCACACGCGACGCCAGCGCCCTCACCTCCACCGTGAGGTTCTTCCGCTTCATCGCCGGATGGAGATAGGCCACCGCCGCCGAGCAGCGCTTGCCGTTGCGGATTGAATACTGGCTGCGGGCGAAGCCTTCCGCCTGCTTGCTGTTGTAATCGTCGCTGACCGGCCAGCCGGCCATGCGCGCGGCCTCGATCCAGGCGCCGTAGAGCGGGTCCTGCGTCTTCGCCCATTGCACACCGATCGCACCGCCGGTGCCGCGATAGTCCGTCTCGCCGTCCTGCCAGTCCTCGACGCGCTTGAAGTAGGGCAGCACGTCCGCGAAGGACCAGCCGAGCGCGCCCTTCTGCGCCCAGCGGTCGTAGTCGCCGGCGTCGCCCCGCGTGAACGCCATCACGTTGATCGAGGACGATCCGCCCAGAACCTTGCCTCGCTGCTCGGCGAGGCGGCGGTTGTTCAAATGCGGCTCGGGCTCCGACGTGTAGCCCCAGTCGTGCATGCCGTATTCGTGCAGCTTGCCGAGCCCGATCGGGATGTGGATCAGCGGATTGAGGTCGCGGCCGCCAGCTTCGAGCAGCAGCACCTTGCAGCCGGGGTCTTCCGACAAGCGATTGGCGAGAACGCAGCCGGCGGAACCGCCGCCGACGATGATGTAGTCGTAGGAATATTCGGTCATGTGGTGACTGTGGCTTCCGCTCGCGATCTGCTCTTTTCCCAACTGTGCGGAAATGTATTGGAACGCGAAGGCGCAGGCCATCACATCGTCACATCCGGCGATGCCGCCGGGGGCCGCCGAACGATCCGCTCCATCCAATCTGCACGACGGCTCTGCATCGGACGAGCGCGAACCATCTGGTATCGCGCCCCGGGTTGAGCGATACAGCGGAAGACTGACCGGTGAGCGATCCGGCAGAAAACAATGGGACGTTGAAAAATTCATCGTCGCACGGGACGGATGAAGAAAGGGCTTGGAGACAATGGCGAAGCACGGCGGCACACCCAAGCGGACGATCCGGAGCCTGTCACGTCTGGAACTTCCAGGCGGCGGACAGGTGCGCATCCGCGGGAACCTTGCTTTCATCGGCCATCTGAACCCGCCCTACGGCACCAGCATCGTCGACGTCAGCGATCCTCGTAACCCCAAGGTCATCTCGCAGATCATGCTGGAGAGCGATCGCTCCCACACCCACAAGGTGCGCGTCACCGGCGACCTGATGCTCACCAACGTGGAAATGCATGACCGGCATTTCCGCCGCAAAGCCTTCGACATTCCCGCGCTCAATCAGCGCTTCCAGAAGGAGAAGGGCCGCGACGCGACCGACGCGGAAATCGCGGCGGAACTGAAGGCCCCGATCGAACGGGTGCCGGAGCTTCGCGATCTCGCCGTGCGCGGATACGACGAAGGCGGCTTCAAGATCTACGACATCAAGGACCCCGCCAATCCGAAGCTGATCAAGCACCAGAAGACCGGCGGCTGCGGCGTCCACCGCTTCGATGTGTGCGACCGCTACGCTTACATCTCGACCGAGTACGAAGGCTACAAGGGCAACATCCTCATCATCTACGACCTCGCCGATCCGGCGAACGTAAAGGAAGTGTCGCGCTGGTGGATGCCCGGTCAGCATATTGCCGGCGGCGAAACGCCAACGTGGAAAGGCCTTCAGCACCGGCTGCATCACACGCTGCGCCACAAGGACGAGCTGTGGGCCGCATGCTGGCATGGCGGCTTCTACATCATCGACGTCAAGGACATCACGAAGCCGAAGACCATCGGCCACTACAACTATCACCCGCCCTACCCCGAGGCGACGCACACCGCGCTGCGCGTGCCGCACAAGCTCGGCGGCCGCGACATCTGCGTGGTCGCCGACGAAGAGCATCCGCACGACACCGGCCAGCCGCACGCGTTCATGTGGGTGTTCGACGTCTCCGATTACAAGAACATCAAGCCGCTGTCGCAATTCCATGTCACCGACTTCGACGCGCCGTGGCGGCGCGCGCATCTGACGCCGGACGGCGAGTACGGTCACGACGTCTATGGCCCTGGCATGCACCAGTTCCAGGAGCACATCGGCCCGGACAATTTGCTCTATTGCGCGTGGTTCTCGGCGGGCCTGCGCGTGGTCGACGTGAGCGACCCCACCGCGCCGCGCGAAATCGCGTCCTATCTGCCACCGCCCGGAAAGGGCTTCCCCGCGCCGCAATCGAACGACATCGACGTCGACGATCGCGGGTTGATCTATCTCATCGACCGCGAAGCCGGCTTCGACATTCTCGAGATGAAGTAAGCGCGACGTTTCGCGGCATGGCGATTGCATTGCAAGTGCCATGAAATCCGGCGCCTCGCGCGGGCAGATTGGAGAACGACGATGATGATGTTCCGCACCAAAGCATCCACGGCCCTGATCGCTGCCGCTCTCTGGATCGCGGCCTCGCCCGCGCAGGCGGCAGACACCGCGGATGCCGCTGCCGCGAAATCGGAAGGCTCCGTCGTCTGGTATTCGTCGACGCCGATCGAGCAGGCCAACAAGATCATCAAGCTGTTCGAGGCGAAGTACGGCATCAAGGTCGAGCTGTTCCGCTCCGGCGGCTCGGAAATCCTGCGCCGGTTCCTTCAGGAGCAGCAGGCCGGCCGGATTCTCGCTGACGTGCTGACCGCGTCCGACCCGGAAGCGCTCGCCGATCTCGCTACGGCAGGCGCGCTGGTGCCGTTCAAGCCCGCGGACGCGCAGAACATCCCCGCCGAGCTTCAGGACCCGCAGGGCCGCTATATCGCCCAACGCCTCAACGTGGTGTCGTTCTACGGCCGGACCGATCAGGTCGCGCCGGAGGCGATGCCGAAAAGCTGGTCCGATCTCGCCAACCCGCAGTTCAAGGGCAAGCTGGTGATGACCGATCCGTCCTTCACCGTGCTCCAGCTCTATGTGGTCGGCACGCTCTCGAAGGAGCTCGGCTGGGACTACTACAAGAAGATCAGCGCCAACGACGCGATGATCGTCAAAGGTGGCCAGCAGACCTTCGACGCCGTGAAGCGTGGCGAGCGCGCCGTCGCGGGCGGCAGTGACATCTCATACGCGATGGCCGGCAAGACCGCGGGCTTTCCCGTGAAGGTGACGTTCCCGTCCGACGGCGCTTTCGTGATCCCCGCCCCCACCGGCGTGGTGAAAGGCGCGCCGCATCCGAACGCGGGGAAGCTGCTCGCCGAATTCATGCTCAGCAAGGAGGCCCAGGCGGTGTTTCCCGAAAGCGGAAACTACGGCGCGCGGCTCGACACGCCGCCCCCGGCCGACAGCCCGTCGCTTCGCGACATGAAGATCAAGCCGATCGACTACGAGCACGTGAAGAAGAACAACCGCGCGATCAAGAAATCGTTCAGCGAAATCTTCCAATAACGAAGGGCCACACCTTTCTCGCTGTGGCTTACGGCCCTACCGGCTCCTGCTCCGTCTGCTCTGGCGCCGGTCCAAACACGAGATCGAGTGCATCCTTGACGCTCCACGCTGCATTCGCATCCGCCGCTTCCGGACCGGGCGGCGGCTCGGGAACGGCCGGCTTCTTCGCAATCGTCTTGCTGTCGATACCCTCTTCGATCCGCCCGATCATGTAGGGGAAGAACGGATTCGACGCGACGCGCAGCAATGCGTCGAGGCTTGCGATCAGCACGTTGCGCTCGCCGCGCGGCGCCAGCGCACCGAGATTGATGCCGAAATCGTCCGCAGGATCGGGCTTCAATCCGTATAGCCCGTCGTACAGCGGGAACGGCAGCGCGACATGCGAGAGCGAGAAGGTGCCTTCGGGATAACGTATGCCGAGCGGGCGCGTCCGCACCGCCGTGGTTCCGGCATCTGTGACCCGCTCGACGGATTCGCCGCTGTCATCGTCCGTATTGGCGATGATGGTGGCCCGATAGGCGCGCACGCCTTCGGGCAGCAGCCTGGACACCGCGGTCTCGGCGCTCGGGCGCAGCAGCGGTCCGAGCTTCACCGAGCGGTTCACGTCGAACAACACAAGCTCGCTCCCGTTCGCCGGCAGGTGCGCATAGAGCGCGGAGATGATCGCAGGCGTCGAGACGGTGAAATCCATCGTCGACTGGAATGTGATGATGGGCGGCAGACCAGTGAGCAGACCGGCCCGTGCGTAGCGCGCGATCTGCTCCTGCAGCGCGGCCGTCAGACGCTGGGATTGTCGCCCTCCGTTGACAGGAAACGAGTTGTACTTGAACGGATTGAACTCGGGCAGCACGCCGAGCCATGCGGCCTTGGCGAAGGCCGGGAACATGGCAGGCAGTCCGGCGAGGCCGGCGAAGCGCGCAAAGCGGGTGATGCCGATCATCGGCGAGATCAGCACGATGCGATCCGCCTGCACCAGATTCGGATTTGTGAGCGCCTCCAGCGCGTACTTCATGGCGAGCGCGCCGCCGTTGGAAAATCCGACCAGATGCAGCGGAGCGTTCGTCGGCACGCGGCGGCGCGCTTCGCGCACGGCCAGCCGCGTCGCCGCCTGCCAGTCTTCCCAAACCACATCGGTGAGCGCCGCGGGAACCGTGCCGTGCGCCGGCATGCGGATGACGATCGCGACGAAGCCGCGGTCGCGATAGGCTTTTGCGATGTGACGCTGGCTGTACGGCGTGTCGGTCAGCCCGTGCAGCAACACCGCCGCGCCGATCGGCGGGCCATCGGGCTCGAGCACGTAGGAGCGGTTGAAATCCTGCCGGAAGCGACCCGGATAGATCGGGCTCCCCTCGAAATAGCGATTGAACCGCACGCGGTCGCCGGGCTCGATCTTCTGTGTGACTTCCCGGCGCAACTCCTCGAAGAGCTTGGCCTCTTCAGCAAGATACTTGCTCCAATCGGCCTTATCGATCTCGCTGGCCTTCATGTCGTGCGGCACATAGGTGTGCCAGACAGCGAGCGGCGCGCCGCGCTGGGTGATGGTGACACGGGCGGCAAAGAACCCGGCCGCAACGATCACCAAAAGAAGCGATAGCCACTTCACAACCCGGTAGAACCTGGACAGCATCTGATCCGCCCCCGATCGCTATCGCAGCACCGCACGTCCGGAGAGGTTCGCAGCGCGGTGCTCTTACGCTGGTGCTTCTGCCGGTACTCTACGGGACATGGTACTCGCGCCAGAAAAAAGGCGAGAGCCGCGCTGCGGCGGCCGCGGCCTGGCCGGCAGCCGATTGAAGATCGACGAATTTTGCCGAGAGAGTAAGGAATGGTGGGCGCGACAGGGATCGAACCTGTGACCCCCTCCATGTCAACGCAGCGAACCTTCCCCAAACTTCAGGTATTTCAAAGACTTAAAGCGACGGACAGCAACCGCTCACGACCGCAGATTCACGGGAATTTGCCGCTTCCGTGCAACTCCCGTGCAACGTCGCGTGCATCGCTAATTGCAACACCACGTGCAACGTCCGGCACGATGGCGCGCGCCCGCGGCCCGCGGAGCGCGCCATGATTGCGCGGGCACCCATGCCGGCCCCCACGAGCGCGCCGGCACCGCAAAACGCCACGGCACCTGTGAACGCGGCACCAGTGCGCCGTGACGAACGCGACATCGCGCCCGCGGACGGTGGCACGGCGCTGCTGCGCGACCTGCCCGAGGCCTTGCGGGCGCGCCTGCACACGATCGGCCAGGGCCACCGCACCATGTTCGGCAACCGCCGGCCGCTGCAGGCGAGCTTCGACGAACATATCGATCTGTTCGAGCATCTGATCGCGCGCGGCGCAAGCCACGCCATCGTGTCGCGCCTCCTCGCCGCCGTCGGCATCGCCGGCTCCCGCGGCGCGCCGCTGCCGATCGGCACCGTCTCGGGGGCGCTGAGCCGCGCGCGCGAACGCGCCGCCGCCGCCCGCGCCGCCACGCCCGCAAAGAGCGCCACCGTCCCGTCCGCGTCCCGCATCGCACTGCAGGAACCTACCGGATCGCGCGGCGATGCGCAGGACCCTGCAGCGCCCAGCAAGACCGCCGAGCGAACTGCAACGGCCCGCAGGGCGATGCAGGAGCACGACGGACCACCCGCGGCCGCGCCCAAACCCGTCCCCGCCGACGATTGGGGCGAGCGCGTCCTCAACTCCGCAAACCGTCTCAACCAGCTCAGGAGCACATGATGTCGAAGAAGATCGTTCTCACCGGGACCGCAGTTCCGCGTGTCGTCGAGTTCACCGCCGACGCGACCGCCGCCGGCAAAACGCTCGGCGCGCTGCGGATGCGCTACCACCTCGACGAGCTTGGTGTCGCCAACACGCTCGTTGCGATCGAGTCGCGCGGCGTCGAATCCTACAAGACGATGCGCCCTGGCGACGTGTTCATCCCGACGGAGGACTTCAGCCGCGCCGCCGAACTGCCGGGCGGTCTTGCCGGCGTGTTGAAGCCGCTTTATGTCGCAATCGAGCTGGCCGCAAAGGCGGGCTCCGTCATCATCATCGACTGGGCCGGCGGCCACACCCAGAACCGCCTCGAGGCCTTCGCCGCGACCGGCTTCGACCAGCGGCTCGCCGAATTGAACATGAGCGGCCTGTCGGTGATCGTAACGACCTCCGCCAGCGACCGCATGCGGCAGGCCGCCGAGAATCTGCGGCGCACCGCCGAGATCGTGCCGCTCATGAGGCGCGCGCTGCTCTTGAACGAGCGTCAGGGTTCGTTCGCATTCCAGCCGGGCACGGCGGCGGCGGCGGCTCACGCCGACCTGCTGCGCGCGGCAGAAGGCGCGAGCCTGCTGCGCTTCGCCGCCATCAGGGGCGAGAGCTGGCAGGAGTGCGAGGCCGCGGGCCTCACCCTCCCCGCGGTGAAGCGTGCGACCCCGTCCCATGTCGCCTCCAAAACCCGGCTCGACACATTTTCCGCGGCGGCGTGCATCAGCGAGGTTGCGGCGTGGTGGCTCCTCACCGCCCGCGCCTTGGCGCCGGTGTTTCCCTTTCCCGGTGCAGCCGGAGCGTCCACAGTCAAGGAGCCCGCAGCCTGATGCGCAATCGGCCCGGATCGATCGGATGCGCGCGGACTACCGGCGGGCGGCGGCAGCGTTCCTCGTGCGCTTTTACCGCCACCGCCGCCGCCTTCCCGCCCGCTGGCGCGCGCTCGTTCAGTTGGTCGGCGAGCGCGAATTTGCGCGGATTTTGGCCCGCGGAGAATTCGAACACCGGCTCGGAATCGCCGGCCTCGCGGCGGCGCTTTCCGCCGGTTTCCGGGTTTCTTTACCGGTCTTACTCAAAGCCCCGCTCCTATCCTCTTCCTCTCTGTTGGCGCCCTTTTTGGCTTTTTGGCGCCGCCCGGGGGCCCGGACCAAGCGGACGTCTGCCCGCCGACCGAGAGCGCATCCGCCACTCGCCAAATAATTGACATAAACGGCTGCCGATCTATACTCGCCAAACTATTGGCGAGATAGAGGGAGCCGGCATCCTGCCCGTTCCCCAACCGATGGAGAACCAAGATGGAGAAAGACACCGAAAAGTCCGCGGGTGACGACGGGCATGGCGCGCGCGCCGCCGCCGACCAGCGCCGGCCGCTTCTTCTCACCACGGACGAGGTCGCGTTGATGCTGCGGCTCTCGGCCGAGACCGTGCGCAGGCTTCACCGCGCCGGCCGGCTCCAGGCGGTCCCGCACTTGCGCAAGCTCCTGTTCAGGCCCTCCGAGGTCGAGGCCTTCATGCGGGGCGCGACGTGACGGTCAAGACGGCAGTCAAGACGACGTTCAAGCGCGTCAAGGAGTACACCCATTATTGGCTCGCGATCGCGGTGCCGAGCGGCGTCCACTACGCGAGCTGGTATGACGCCCTCGCCGAGCAGACGCGCCGCCGCTCGCTCGACACCACGGATCCCGAGGCCGCGTTCGCCACGATGCGTTCGCTGGAGGAGCGCGGCATCACCGGCGATCCCGGCGGCGCGCTTCATCTCAAGGCAATTCGGACCGTCGCCGAGCTCCTCGACTGGCACGAGGACTACACGAAGACGCTGGTCTCGGCGGAGGACGAGGGGCTCAATATCCGGTTGCTCAAGCGGCATCTCGGCAAGCGGCAGGTCGCATCCCTCGTGGAGGAGGACTTCGACGCCTTCCGCAACATCCGTCTTGCCGCGGGCCGGACCCTCGGGACGGTATCGCGCGAGCTGACGACGCTGCGCTCCGCAATCAAGCGGGCAGTCAGGAACAGGCGCCTGCGGAGGGACGCGGCGCCCCACGTGCCCGAATACGCCGACAAGAACTACAAGCGGAGCGCGCCGCCCAAGGGCCGCGTCATGACACTGCAGGAGCTCGCAAAGCTCATCGACGCATTCGTCGAGGTGCACATGCTCATCTACGTCGTCTGGCTGATCAATACGGCTGCGAGGCCAGGCGCGATCCTCGACGTCACCGACGTGCAGATCGACATCGAGCGCAACCGCGTCAACATGAATCCGCCCGGCCGGATCCAGACCAAGAAATGGAGGCCCACCCTCCCGATCCCCACAACGCTGCTGCCGTGGTGCACCGACCTGCCGCCCGGGCATGTGATCACGTGGCGTGGCGCGAGGGTCCAGAGCATCAAGCGCGGTTTCACCAAGGCCGCCCGTCGCGCGGGCCTGCCGGGACACGAAGCCTCTTACAGCGTCCGACACATGCTCGGCCGGTACATGCGCAAGAAGGGCGTGATGGTGGACGAGATCGCGCTTTGGCTCGGTCACATCCAGCCGCCTGATTCGGTCGAGACCACACTGATCTACTCGCCCGACGAGCCGGAATATCTGATGAACGCGAAGGCCGCCGTCGAAGCCTTCGTGCGCGAGCTCAACGACCTCACCAGGCACGACCTCCTCGTTCCGCCGTGGCGCGCGTGATGGCCGATCCCCCGCGTTCGGAACGCACCTGCAGGGACTACCGGCGCCGCTTCCGCCAGCTCGCGCGCATGGCCGAACGGCGGCTCGGCAAGGGCTTTTCGGCTTCGGCCTTTGCGACGCTGCTCATAGACCAGGTGAGGACGCAGCTCAGCGCGTCGTCCTGGCGGCAGTACCGCTCTGCCGTGGTGTTCGGTCTGAACGAGCATCGCGCCGCCCGCCCGCAAACCGCACGCGCGATCGACGAGGCGATCCGCCGGCTGCAGGAGGCTCGGGCCTGCGTGCAGCGGGGCGGACGGCTGCGCACGTCGCAGCAGAAGACGAAGAAGATGCCCCTTCCGGATCTCGACGCGATCACGCGCTCCGTGCTCGCCGGGCCCTCGCCCCACCGCAAGACGCTCGCCGATGTTCTGCGGGCATCGGACCTCGCCGGCTTGCGCCCCTGCGAATGGCCGGATGCGCAGCTGCGCGCGAGCGAGGCGGACGGATTCAAGTGGGAGATTTGCGTCGCGAGCGCCAAGACCACGCATGGCCGCTCGCATGGCGCAACGCGCACGCTGCGGTTCGCCGACCTCGATGGTGCGACGCTTAGCGCTTTGACCGACTGGATTACCGTCGCCCGCAAGGCCGGCCGCGGCACCAGGGAATACGAACGGCTTCTGAAGACGTTGCGGGCGCTGATGGCGCGCCACGCCAGGAAGCGTTTCCCGCGCCGGCTGCGCCGGCCCACCTTATATACGCCGCGCCACCAGGCGGCGGCGCGCTGGAAAGCGTTCTACATTCTTGCCGCCGCGACGCCGGAGGAGCGCGAGCACGGCCGCGCCGTCGTCGCGACGTTGCTCGGACACGCCAACGACGAAACCCAGTCCCAGCACTATGCGCGTCCCGGGGCCGGCGACCGCGGCGGCTCCGGCCTGCCGATTCCGGCCGCCGATCCGCGGGAGGTCGCGCGGGTCATCCGGCGGTTCGAACGGAAGTGGAATCAGCTCCAGTCAAATCGAAGCAGTCCCGCCCAGCCCCATTCAATGTGAAGCGGAGGCCCGGGGCGCTTCGTTCGCTCCAGTTCTCCGGCACAGACGCGACGCGACCGCGAGCAGAAGATTCAACAGCCATCTCCAGAACCGGTTCAAATGCCCGATGCGCTCGCCCTGCAGGACCAGATCGGGATCGCGAAGCGCCATCCGCACCGCGCTCCGCACCCGGCGGCTCTCGATCGATTTGCCGACCTCCGACAGCAGACGGCGGGCATCGGAATCGTGAGGCGCGTTGACGTTGCATTGCCGCCAGCCGTTCTTGAACGCCGCCGCGCGCTGCCGGGCTTTCTTGGCTGCGCCATCGCTTTGTTGCTCGCCGTCTTTGCGGCGAACCCAGGCATGAACCTCTTCGAAACCGCGCTCGCGGAACAGATCGCACGGATCCTGCTCCGCGCCCGCTGCGGGCCCGGCCTCCTTCTCGTCCTCGGGATCGTCCTCGGGATCGTCCTCATCACTCATCGGTTGCACTCACGTGTCAAACTGCGCCGATGCCCGATTTTGGCGAAACGAATAACGACTAGCTGGGGACTAGTCCCCATTCGAGTCGCCGAACGAGTTTCGGGGCATCGAAACGCCATTATCGGACAACCGAGGTTATTTGTCAAATATTTGGCTTGTAGGCGGTTAATGGCCTGTTGCTGCGGCCGCACGGCTGAATCGCAGTTGTTTCGGCATCACCTGCGATCCACCGAAGCGCGGAAGAGAATCGAGGAGCCGCGATCACGAGCGTTTCGTCGCGTCCGCTCGGATTCGATAACCATGGCGAGAGACGCAGCTCGACTTCTGCGTCGAACTTCCTACGTTCGGTTTGCTTTCGCGTCCCGCAGGTCAAAACGAAAGCGGCCGCCGCCGAGTGCGTCAACACCCGACGACGGCCTGACCACCAGGAACTCACTAGGAGAGTCCACATGATGGCTGACCGCCACCTTAGCGTTGATTCGCGCTTGTTGCCCCATCCCTCCCCCAGCGCGCCGGATCGGCTCACCGCCCGCGGATGCGGGCAGGCTCGCCGCACCCCGCGCGACGAGCGCAAGACCCTCACCCACCGCCACTAGACGATCGGCGCGCAGCGTTCGCGTCGGGGCAGCGCATCTGCGTTGCCCTCGCCGCCTGCGTCCGATCGATATCCCGCCGGCTCGCCGATAGCCTCCGCGCACGCGGATGCGAACGGCCTTCGCCCGTGCGGGACGAAGATCCGACGCAGGTGCCGGCGCGGAGCGGCACACCGATCCCCAACAAGGATCGAACATTCATGTCCGTCACCATCATTCCGTCCCCGTCCGACGCGAGCCACACCACCGTCATTCGCAGGCTCGACGGCGCCGTCCTCGGACTGCGCGTGCTCTACCAGCCGTTCGCAGCGTTCCATGTGCACGCCTTCCCCTTCTCGATCGTCCCCGAGATCGCCCGTAGCGCCGATCTTCAGGTGCCCGGCAGCTACATCCTGACCGACGACGCCTCAGCGACCGCCTATATCGGGGAAAGCGGCAACGTCGCCGGCCGCCTGCCCGACCACCTCAAGGACGCCAAGAAGCAGTTCTCGCGCCGGGTGTTCGTCGTCACCAGCAAGGACCCGTCGTTCCACAAGAAGCACGCCGAGTTCTGCCAGCGCCACCTGTTCGAGGCTGCCGAAGCCGCCGGCATCGCCGCGCTGGTCAACGAGGTGCGGCCGCACGCGGTCGATCTCGGGCACGAAACGCCGCACATCATCCGCGCACTGTCGGGCGTCGAGCGGCCGCTCTTCGATGCGGGCTGCCACATCTTCCATCGCTCTGCGGCGCCTCTGTCCGCCACCCAGCCGCGCCCGGATCCGGCTCCGCGCGGAAACGGCGCGCTCGACGAGGACGACGACAGCGGCGAAATGGAGATCGGCGTCAGCGTCGCGCCGCCCGGCGTCGAGGAGAGCGAGCTCCGCTACGGCGATCTGTGGTGCCGCGGCTATGCCCATCAGGACCGCTTCATCGTTTGCGCCGGCAGCGAAGTCCGTAACTTCACCAACGAAAGCGTGATCGATCGCATCAAGGAGCGCCGGATCGCGCTGGAAACCCAGGGCGCTCTCTCCACTATCGAGGGCGTCACCGACCGCAAGCGGCTGAAGTTCGCCGTCGCGTTTCCGTCCGCAGCGATCGCGGCCAAGGTCGTCACGGGTGCGCACGTGGACTCCTTCAAGTGGAGGCCGATGGGCCACAACCCGCCGCTCGTCCTCTAGACCCGCCGATGCGAAGCCTGCGCCCTGCCGCGTTCTTCGTCCCGCGCGCCACCCGGCGCGCGGGAGCGTGGACGCGCATGCACCGCCCCCATCATACGACCGCCCGCACCTGCCCATGCATGCACGTGGGCCGGGCCATCCCAGAATCTTGAAAGACCATCAAACCATGAGCCTCATCCTCACCCGCGTCCGCAGCCTTGCCGCCTCGACCCGCCCGCTGGCCGCAGTGTTCGTCGATGCGGTGCGCAATCGCTCGCGGCGCAAGCCGCCATCCGCGGCGGAAGAATATGGCGCCGATGCGCGTTGGCCGCTGCAGCTCGATCTGCTCGTCAATGCTGACGCCGACGACGATGACGCCTGCGAGGAGACGTTTTCGCCCGGCGTCGGCGACGTGGCCGCGGCGATCCTTCTGGGCCACGCCTTCGACCCGCACCGGGCGGCGCTTGCGCGTCTGCAGAACGCCGATGCCGTCACGGTGATCGAAGTCGCAAGCCCCGAATGGACCGCGCCCGTTACACGCGTGCTGCGCGACCATTTGCTCGGTCCAGAAAAGGCCATTCCGGCATCCGACTTGAGGCACGGAACGGAGATCGCCCCGCATGGCATGGCGGCGTTGTTCGGCGAAGACATCGACGGGCGGCGCAGCAAGAATTTCGACGGCGAGACTCAATTGGCGATCGCGATGCAGCGGCGTTTCGCCGTGCTGGGGATCTCGTGCGAGCCCGACGCCGACCTGCCCGAGAGCCTTCTGCGGCTCGCCGACGTCCGCATCGCCGTGCCGCGGTTCGACGGTCGCGCCATCGGCGACATCATCGCCGCCATCACCGGCCGGCATCCCGCGCCGATCGACGATACGACGGCCCGCCGCGTAACACTCTCCTCGCTGAAGCTCGCAGTCCGCGCCGACGTCGGACCGGACCGTGCCCGCGAGCGGTTGATGCGGGTCCTCGACAAGGCGCCAGAAGCCGCGAAATCCATCGCCAACCCTACGTTGTCGGACATGCACGGTCTCGGCGCGGCGAAGGACTGGGGGCTGGCACTGGCCGCGGATCTCAAGGCCTACGCCGAGGGAAAGCTCGACTGGAGCGCCGTCGCCAAAGGCGCTCTGCTGACCGGCCCGCCTGGGACCGGCAAGACGTCCTTCGCTCGCGCCCTTGCGCACCAGTCCGGGGTAAACTTCATCGCGACGAGCTACGCCGAATGGCAGAGCGTGCGCGAAGGTCATTTGGGCAACGTCACCCAGGCGATCCGCAGGACGTTTACCGAAGCCGCCAACAGCGCGCCTTCGATCGTCTTCATCGATGAAATCGACACGCTTCCGGCGAGAGGCGGCGGTTCAAGAACCGACAATTTCTTCACGGCCTGCACCAACACCCTGCTCGAATGCATGGACGGCTTCGCGCAGCGCCGCGGCATCGTCGTCATCGCCGCTTGCAACGATCCTTCGCGCCTCGACCCGGCTCTGATCAGGTCCGGCCGGCTCGACCGCATGATCGAGATCCCGTTGCCCGATGCCGCGGCGCTCGCGGGGATTTTCCGCGCCCATCTCGGCAACGAGCTTTCCGGCGCGGATCTGCGGCCCATCGCGCTCGCCGCGCGCGGCCGCACCGGCGCCGACGTCGAACGCTACGTGCGCGAGGCGCGCGGGTCGGCGCGCCGGACGGGCGGCACGCTCACCGCAAAGATGCTCCTCGACACGGTCACGAGCGGCCGGACCGAACCGCCGCCCGATCTCCGGCGCACGATCAGCTACCACGAAGCCGCTCATGCCGTTGCCCTCAGCGCGCTCGGCGCCGGCACGCCCGTTTCGCTCTCGATCGACGATCTTGGCGGCTACTCGGAAAACGAGCCAGCCTGCATGCGGGATCAGACCCGCGACGGTCTCGAACGCTATTTGATCGTGTTGCTCGCAGGCCGCGCCGCCGAAGAACTGCTCGACGGCGAGCCGAGCGCGGGCGCAGGCGGCCTCGAACAGAGCGACCTCGCCCGTGCCACGACCATGGCCGCGCGGCTGGAATGCATGTCCGGGTTGGGCCGCTCCGGGCTGGTGTGGACTCCGGTCGAAAGTCCCCGCGATCTTCTGCTGCGGCCCGACCTCTACGGCGCTGTTCGCGAAACGCTCGACCGGGCCTACGGCAAGGCGAAGGCTTTGCTTGCCGCCAATCGCACCACGCTCGACAGTCTCGCCAGCACACTCGATGCCCGCGGCTATCTCGACCGCACCGAGATCGAAGCCGTGCTAAAGTCCGCTCCGCTGGTGACGGCCGCGCCGGCGGCGGATCCTCAAGGCGCGGTCGCGACGGAATGCACCTCCGCCGATCGGATCTGCGTGCCGAAGGAGAAGCTGTGATGGGTCCCGAACCCAGCACAACGGGCTTGCCCCGCGCGGCCGACGAGGAACTTGCCCGCCACCTCGAAGGCACGGACGACTACAGGATCCTCCGGCGGCTCAAACCGCGCGCGTCCGCGCCCGCCGGAGCGCCCTCGGACCGGATCGGCGTGATCGTCGATCTCGAGACCACGGGACTCGATGCGAGCCGCGACGAGATCATTGAGATCGGCGCCGTGCGCTTCGCCTACACGTCTGCCGACGAGATCGCAGCGATCACCGGCGTATTCCAATCGTTCAACGAACCCTCGGGCGCGATCCCGCCGCACATCACCCAACTCACCGGCATCGACGACGCCATGGTCCACGGTCATCGGATCGATGAGGATGCCCTCGTCCGCTTCGTCGAGAGCGCGAACGTCGTCATCGCCCACAATGCGGGCTTCGACCGCAAATTCGCCGAGCGCGCATGGCCGGTGTTCCGGCACAAGCCTTGGGCCTGTTCGGCAACCGAAATCGACTGGCGCGCGCATGGTTTTGGCGGCGCGAAGCTGTCGTATCTTTTGACAGACGCGGGTTTCTTCCACGACGCGCATCGGGCCGTCGACGATTGCCACGCCGTACTGGAGCTTCTCGCGCGGCCGCTTCCGGACATCTGCGCACCGGCGCTCCGCGTGTTACTTGCGCGCGCACGCCGCCGGACCATTCGCATCTGGGCGGAACACTCTCCCTTCGAATTCAAGGCCATTCTCAAGTCGCGCGGATACCGTTGGAACGACGGTGCGGACGGCTCGCCGCGCTGCTGGTTCGTCGATATTGACGGCGACCGTTGTGACGATGAGCTCCGATTTCTCAAACGCGAGATATATGGCTGTGACGCGGAGATCCGCACGCAGTCCATGACCGCATGGGAAAGATTCTCCCCGCGGATGTAGACGTCGCCGATGGAGCAAACTGGGGGCACCAGGAGTGCGGCAACCTGCCGAGCATTTGGCGGCGCGCTGTCGGCGGCTCGTACACCGCCGCTTGCCCGCCCTTAGTTTTCTCATCCAATACGAGGTATGCGGATCGCAGCCGCCGTCGGACTCTGTAACGCCGCACACATGCGAAACGCCAAATGTTCATCGCGAATTAATGGCACGTCACGAGCACCATCCGCACACCCGCCGTCAGCAACAAGACCGAGAACGCGTATTGCAGAGTGGTTAAAGGAAGATACAGCAGGCCAATCCAAGATCCGGCAAAAGCCGCCTGCGCACACTGCAACCAACCACCGCTCCAACGCCGGGGAAATTCGGCGCCGTATAGGCACCAGACAGTGCCGTTGCATTCAGCAGACTGCGGACTACCGAAGCGCATCGCAATGCCCGGAATCAAGTGACGAGGTAGGCAATTCGATCTCTTCTCGCCGGAGTCCTTAATTTTGGTCAATCGTTCAGACGCAGTTGCAGACGCGTCGGTACACCAACGACTGTAGATTTCGCAGCTAGGTCGTAGAATGGATTCCTGAAGTTGCTTGAGTCAGCAACATAATGAGAGAAGCTCTCACTCAAGCGGCTTATTTGAACTTTACGCCGATCTTGATTCCGGAGCGCCAGGCCACGACGCACGTACGTCTGACGATTTCCGGCTTGATGATGAGAGTGAGAACGTCCGGAATGCCAGCTGGGTTGGAGACCTCCAGAAGCGCGCCTCGCTCGGACATATTGCGGATTGTACACTCCATTCCGGTGATGTTGCCACCAGAAATGAGGCCACCTTTAAACGTACGGCGACGTGATTGAGAGCGATGCTCTTGCATAATGAAAGGCTCCGGCACGGGAGCGTCGGAGCCTTTCCAGTTTCCACACTGGTCGGCGTCAGACGATAAGCCTCACGGCTTTCGCTTATCTCCGACGATTGTTATGTGACCCATTTTCCGATTATGACGTTGCAACCGCTTTCCGTAGATGTGAATGCCGACGTCTTTTCGCTTACCCCATGTTCTCGCCGCATGAACATCGGAACCAATTAGATTGATCATTCGTATATGCCCTGTGGTTACAGGGACTGGCAAAGGTAGCCCCACGACAGCGCGGATGTGCAGTTCGAACTGTGAAATGTTCGCGCCATCGAGCGTCCAGTGGCCGGAGTTGTGAACTCGCGGCGCGATTTCGTTGACGAGCAGCGAAGGTCCCCGCGGGCCGCGGGTCACGAACATCTCCACGGCTAGGACTCCGACATAGTCCAGTTGGTTCGCGATGGTGCGCGCGATTCTGCAAGCGCGCGCGGCCAGCGCCGGCGCGATCCGCGCCGGCACGACGGATTCCCGCAGGATATGATCGCGATGGATGTTCTCCGTGACGTCAAAGCACACGACGCGTCCATCAATGCCGCGCGCGGCGACGACCGAAACCTCGCGCTCGAAACTTGCGAACCCCTCCAGAATGCAGGGCGTATCGTTCATGGCGCGCCACGCGCGGATCAGATCGCGCAGCGTCTTCACCATCCTCTGGCCTTTGCCGTCGTAGCCGAACCGGCGCATCTTGAGGACGGCGGGCAAGCCCGCGGTTGCGGTAGCGTTCTCTAGGTCGGTCTCCGCATTCACGGCGGCAAACGGGACGGTCTTTATGCCAAGACCGCGCACGAACGTCTTCTCGACGAATCGATCCTGCGTTGTTTCCAGAACGGCCAGCCTAGGAAACACCGGCGCGTGCCGGGCGAGCCACCGCACGGCGGCGGACGGGATGTTCTCGAACTCGTAAGTGATGACATCGCAATCCCTGGCGAACCGCCGAAGCGCGTACCTGTCCGAGTAGGACGCGATCGTCCGCCGGCCGACGACCTGGAACGCGCAGGCGTCACGCTCGGGAGAATAAACATGGCACTCGTATCCGAGCCTTGCCGCGGCAAGCGCCAGCATGCGGCCGAGTTGTCCCCCGCCGAGAATGCCGATGACCGCACCCGGCGGAAGCGGGCGTGGCTGGCGCATCATGCCGGCTTCTCGCCAACCGCGCGCGTCTGCCGTTCGCGCCACGCGTCGAGCCGGCGGGCGATTCCGGCATCACCAAGCGCGAGCACGGCGGCGGCGAGCAGCGCGGCATTGATGGCGCCGGACTTCCCGATCGCGAGTGTGCCGACGGGAATACCGGCCGGCATCTGCACTATGGACAGCAGGCTGTCCTGACCGGACAGCGCCTTGCTTTCAACCGGAACACCGAAGACCGGAAGCGGCGTCAGCGCAGCGCACATGCCCGGCAGGTGCGCGGCCCCGCCTGCACCGGCGATGATGATCCTGAAGCCTGCGTTCTTGGCCCCTTTGGCGAACGCATAAAGACGGTCCGGCGTGCGATGCGCGGACACGATCTTCGACTCATGGCCGATGTTCAGCGCATCGAGCGTATCCGCCGCATGCCGCATGGTGTCCCAGTCCGACTGACTGCCCATGATGATCGCGACGGGTGGTGCGCTGGCTTTTGGGTTTCGCTTCGTGGCGGTCATCAGATCCTTCAGGGGTTGCAGTGGGAGCATTGATCGGGATCGACGGCCGGCCGGGGAGCCGGCCGGCGCCGCACAAATGCGCAGGAGACGCAGCGCTCGACGTGCGCGAGGGCACGATCGGTCGTTGCTCCGCAATCCGAACAGGGAAGTCCCCGTTCGATGTCGCGTTCACCGAAACCCGGCGTCCGGCACACCGGGCATAATGACGCGAGACGCTCCGCAAGACGGCGCGACAGCCGGCGGATGATCGCCATGCGCGTTGGATTCACGTGGGCGCGCATGTCGGTGGTGACGCGGGCCATGCCATCCGCGGAGCGAGCACAGGCGTCGGACACGGCGGATTTCAGAATAGCCGCATCCACGATGCCCTTCTGAAAGCTCGCCTGCCCCGCCGGTTCGTTCGGCGCGACAACCGCCGCATGCGAGGGAAACCGGGATGCGGCGAGAAAATCCGTCAGGTCTTCGCCGGGCATGCACGTGACACTGCTGAAATTGGTATGCCAGGTGCGAAGCGACTCGCGAATTTCCAGGCCGCGATGGCGATCCACGAACGTCATCAGTTCCGTCGCGACCGCAACCAGCGGCATTCCGGGATCGGGACCGAAGGAACCCTCGCTGCCGATTCCGAAAGGCAGCCCGGTGGCGGAAATGCCGGTCAGCGCCTTGGCCCGCGCCGCAACGGCCATACTTCCCGCACGAGGCGTCTCGCCGGTGAAGGTTCCGAACAGGTCGGTGTTGATGCCGGAGACGAGATCAATCTCGATCGCCAGCCGCTGCCGAAGCGGACGCGCAACGGCGCGCTCCTTGGCGTGCATCGTGACGAGCGCAACACGGGCGCTTTGATAGGGATTTTCTCCGTCAGGCATGATCAGAAGCGTTCCGGGCGCAGTACCATCACGTCGGAAATCGCGATGAATCCCGACTGGGGATTTACGATTGTAAATAGCCGTTGGATCACCTCGTCGGAAACACCGGAGTCCGAGATACACACGATCTGGGTCATCTGCAGCGCCGTGCCGACCTGTCCTTCGGCAGCCCACGGACCGCTCTGCCCGCGACCCGCCGTCAGCGCGACGGTCGAGTAACCCGTAACAGCCATATGGTCGAGGCAATCGGTTACGCGGCCGACCAGCGGCGTCTCGATGACGATCTCGATGCGCTTTTTCGGGTAGGTTTTCATGCTGGCTGCGCTTAGACCGAGATCCGGCTCGCCGCGGCGATGTAGAGCGGGATTCCGAGCGTGAGGTTGAACGGAAACGTGATGCCGAGCGACAGCGTAAGCCCGACCGCAGGATTGGCCTCCGGCAGCGCAAGGCGCAGCGCGGCGGGTACCGCGATGTAGGACGCCGAGGCTGCAAGTGTCATGAACACCGCTGCGCTGCCCGCCGAAAGACCGATCGCTGCGGCGGCAGCGGCCGCCATCGACGCGCCCAAAAGCGGCATGCCGACCGCGAAGAAGCACACCGGTGGCGTGAGATGGCGCAAGCCCTGCTGAAGCCCCCGCCCCGCCACCATGCCCATGTCGAGCATGAACAGGCACAGGAAGCCCGGGAATGCGTCGATAATGAACGGCTTGAGCATCGACAGCCCGCGCTGTCCCGTGATGGCCCCGATGGCGAAGGCGCCGAGCAAAACGACGATGGACCCGTTGAACGCGACGTGGCGGAGAAAGCCCGGCCGATCCTGAGCCGAACCCCGATTGCGGCGCGCGATCAAAAGTGCTGCGAAGATCGCAGGCGTCTCCATCGCTGCCGCCACCGCGACGAGATATCCGTCATGGGGCACGGCGAGATGCGTGAGGACACCGGTCACGGCAACGAAGGTGACCGCAGATATCGACCCGTAATGCGCGGCCACCGCCGCAGCATCGGCCGGCGACAGCCGCGAGGCGACGCGCAGGATGCCGTAGGCCACATAAGGCATTCCGAACGACAGCAGGATGCCGGCGACGATCGTGAGCGCGAGTTGCAGCGTGAGCCCATGGTGGCTGACCTCCGCGCCGCCGCGAAAACCGATGGAGAGCAAAAGATAGACGGCAAGAAGCTTGGCCACGGCGTCGGGGATCGACAGATCCGACCGGGCCAGCGCGGCGGCAAGGCCGAGCACGAAGAAAAGCACCATGGGAGAGAGCAGATTCTGAAGCGCCAGATCGAGCATCGCCGCTTGCCCCGTTCGGCCACACTATCGCGGCCACGGGTCGAATACGCGAAAGCCGGCTATCGTTGAAATTAATAATATAAAAGTCTATCATTAATTACATCAATCATAAGATTCGCCCTGGCTATGCCCCGCACCCTGCAGAACCTCGACCTCGACCTGGTCCGCACCTTCGCCGCCATCGTCCAGTCAGGCTCCTTCACCCGCGCCGCCGAAGCGATGCGGCGTCAGCAGTCGACGATCTCGCTTCAGGTGAAGCGGCTGGAGGATCAAATCGGCCGCAAGCTTCTGGACCGAAATCCGCATGCCGTTAAGCTCACGGCAGAGGGTGAGACGTTTTTGGCGTATGCGCGGAAACTGCTCGATCTCAACGACGAGGTCGTGGCGCGCGTGAACGAGCCGGCGATGCGCGGCACGGTTCGACTCGGCACGCCGGAGGATTTTGCCACGGGTCATCTACCGTCCGTGCTGGCACGTTTCGCCCAGGCCTATCCTTCGGTCGCGCTCGAAGTCAGTTGCGACCTGACACTGCATCTGCTGGATCGTTTCCGGAAGGGTGCCTTCGACCTCGCACTGGTGAAGCGTGAGCGCGCGACCGACAGCGCCGGAATCCGCGTATGGCGCGAGCCGCTGGTGTGGGTGCGCGGCGAGCGGGATTTCTGGCCGGCGAAGGACCCATTGCCGCTGGTGGTTTCGCCCGCGCCCTGTGTCTACCGCAAGCGTGCGACCGAGGCTCTGGACCGCGCGCGACGGCCGTGGCGCGTGGCCTATACTTGTGGCTCGCTCGCGGGATCGCTGGCGGCGGTGCGCGCCGGCTTGGGCATTACCGTTCTGCCCAAAGAGATGGTGCCCTCCGACCTGAATATCGTGGACGGCAAACCGCTGCCGGATTTGAAGGACACCGAGATTGCGCTGCTTCAGGCCGATCGGCTCTCCGTACCCGCCGAACGGCTCAAGGAGCACATCATCCGCTGCCTGAGCCAGGCGCAGGAATAGTCGCGCGGCTGCGTGTCCGGGCGCTAGCTTCGCGAAAACGAATACAATCCGACGTCGACCGCCGACGTTTCAAAGCCGACGCGACAATAATCGAGATAGTAGCCCCACATGCGCCGGAAGCGTTCGTCAAACCCGAGCGGTTTGATCTGCGGCCAGCCCTGTTCGAGACGCTGATTCCAGATCGCGAGAGTCCTCGCGTAGCTGTCGCCGAATAGCTGCTCGCCGGGCCAGCAGCAGCAGCGTTTTCCGCGATCAAGGTCCGAGTGGGCAACATGCCGCCCGGAAATATTCGCTGCTGAATGAAATCGGGGTTGCGGCGGTAGTCCGCGAAGCGTGCCTCGTCGATGCTGATCACCTGAAGCACCGCGCGGCCGCCCGGCTTGAGATTGCTGCGGAGCTTTTCGAAATACACCGGCCAGTAGGCTTCTCCGACCGCTTCGAGCACTTCGATCGACACAGTACGGTCGAACGAGCCTTCAATGTCCCGATAATCCTGGAGACGAAGATCGCACCGGCCGCCGTCGATGTAAGGGGCAAGCCGCCGCTGCGCGAAACCAAGCTGGCTGGCCGACAACGTCACGCCACGAACGTTGCAATCGCGCGTGTGCGAGAGCCGCTCGGCAAGACCGCCCCAGCCGATGCCGATCTCGAGAATAGACTCGCCGCCCCTGACATCGCAGGAGTTCGGCACGCCACCAGCAGAGCGGACGGGAGGCTTGGCATGGTTGCCCATACGCCAGCGAGGGCTGCTGCGGAGTTCAACAAATTGAACCCGGCGTGGACGCCTGCTCGTCTCAATCCAGCCAAAGGTCAGGACAAGAGGTGCAAGAAAAATCCCCCCGCCGACCCCTGTGACGCCAGACACAAACCCGATGTCGGCCCCTGCGAGGCCCATAACCGCGACATAGCCCGTCCCTCCCGCTTGACCGATAGAGGAATAAAGGGCCGCGATGACCGCAAAAGTGCCTGATGGAAGGGCGTAATCGGACATGGACGCGGAAACGATACGCGAAGGCCCGGCTACGGTCGAGGCGGATTGTTGTCCACCTTGCACAGGCCTCGCTACGCTGAACTTTGAGGCTACCGGTAGGAGCAGCACTCCCAAACGGCTTGGCGAAGCCGGTCGGATCATAGAAGGGGTCACACCCGAGACAGACGTTCCGCCTATAAGCGGAATCAGCTGGCTCGGGGAGCCCGCCTTGAGCGGACGAGTAAAGCCCCGCGGGAAAGCTGCCGCCCAAACTCATTTGGAAAGCATTTCACTTCTAGCCAAGCTTCGTCACGCGCAGCCGCAACGCGTTTCCGATGACGCTCACGGACGACAGCGCCATCGCAGCCGCCGCGATCACGGGCGAAAGCAATATCCCGAACACGGGATACAGCACGCCCGCTGCGATAGGCACGCCCGCTGCGTTATAGATGAATGCGAAGAACAGATTCTGCCGAATGTTGCGCATGGTCGCGTGAGACAAGGCCTTCGCGTGCACGATGCCGGTGAGATCGCCGCGCAGCAACGTCACGCCAGCGGATTCCATCGCAACATCGGTGCCGGTGCCCATGGCGATACCGACATCCGCTGCCGCCAGCGCGGGTGCGTCATTCACGCCGTCGCCCGCCATAGCGACGACCCGCCCTCGATCCTTGTAGCGCTTCACCACCGCGCTTTTCTGGTCGGGCAGAACTTCGGCCTCGACCTCGGTGATGCCGAGCTGCGCAGCCACCGCGCGCGCGGTGGTCCCGTTGTCGCCGGTGAGCATGACGATGCGCAGGCCTTGTTTCCGCAAAGCCGCGAGCGCTTCTGGCGTCGTGGCTTTGACCGGATCGGCGATGGCGATCACGCCTGCAACGCGTCCGTCCACGGCGATAAAGATCGCGGTCGCACCCGAGCTGCGCAATTCATCGGCCTGTGCGGCAAGGTCACCTGTACCGACGCCAAGCTCGTTCAGGAACTTCGCATTGCCGAGCGCGATCTTGCGGCCTTCGACTGTGCCGAGCGCGCCCTTGCCGGTGGGTGAATCAAATTCCTCCACTTGAGGAATGTCGATGTTGCGCTTCCCAGCCTCGCGCACGATCGCTTCCGCGAGCGGATGCTCGCTGGCCCGCTCTACCCCGGCGGCAAGGCGGAGCAGGCCGGGTTCATCGAAGCCGGACGCTGCGATCACGCGCGTCACCGACGGCTTGCCTTCGGTGAGCGTGCCGGTTTTGTCGATCACAAGTGTATCAACGCGCTCCATGCGCTCCAGCGCTTCGGCATTCTTGATCAGAACGCCCATGCCCGCGCCGCGACCGACGCCCACCATGATCGACATCGGCGTGGCAAGGCCGAGCGCGCATGGACAGGCGATGATCAGCACCGCGACTGCCGCGACCAGCCCGTAAGACAGGCGCGGCTCTGGCCCCCATATTGCCCATGCGGCAAAGGCCAGGACGGCAGCGGCGATTACCGCCGGCACGAAATACCCAGAGATCCGATCGGCCAGGCGCTGGATCGGCGCGCGGCTGCGCTGCGCGTCCGCGACCAGTTGCACGATTTGCGAGAGCATCGTGTCGCGCCCGACCTTGCGGGCGGCGATGACGAGCGCGCCGCTGCGGTTCATGGTCCCGCCGATCACCTTCGCGTCGCGCTCCATGGTTACCGGCATGGACTCGCCGGTCACCATGGATTCATCGACGGCGCTGCGGCCTTCGGTGACCTCCCCGTCCACCGGGATTTTCTCGCCGGGGCGTACACGTAGGTGATCGCCGACAGCGACAGCATCCAGCGCAATCTCTTCGTCCGTTCCATCGGCGCGGATTCGCCGCGCGGTCTTAGGAGCGAGATCGAGGAGCGCGCGTATCGCGCCGCCCGTCGCCTCGCGCGCGCGTAACTCTAGGACCTGTCCCAGCAGGACCAGCACGGTGATGACGGCCGCGGCCTCGAAGTAGATAGCCACCGACCCTTCGGTGCCGCGGAACGCCTGCGGGAATACCTGCGGCGCGACGGTGGCAAGCACGCTATACACCCATGCCACGCCTGTACCCATCGCGATTAGCGTGAACATGTTGAGATTGCGAGACACAACCGACGCATAACCGCGCACGAAGAACGGCCAGCCCGCCCACAGCACCACGGGCGTCGCCAGCGCAAGCTGAATCCAGTTGGACGTGCCGCGCCCGATCAGATGGCCGAGGCCGGTCACGTGCGCGCCCATCTCTAGCGCGAAGACCGGCACGGTCAGCGCAAGGCCGATCCAGAACCGCCGGGTCATGTCGATCAGTTCGTGGTTGGGTCCTGCGTCGGCACTGGCAACCACCGGCTCAAGCGCCATGCCGCAGATGGGACAGCTCCCCGGCCCGATCTGACGGATCTCCGGGTGCATGGGACAGGTGTAGATCGCGTTCGCGTCGGCTGACACTGCGGGTTTGCTTGATGCTGCGAGATACTTGTCTGGATTGGCCACGAATTTCTCGCGGCAGCCATTCGAGCAGAAGTAATATGGATGCCCCGCATGTGAGGCGCGGTGCTTTGCCGTATGCGGATCGACATCCATGCCGCAGACGGGGTCCTTCACCAGACCCGGCACTGGCGCTTGGTGATGACGATCGTGCTGCTGCGCTGGAGCAGCTTGGGTTTGCTTGCCTGCGCAGCAGCTATGGGAGGAGTGGTGGGTCTTTTCATTCATGGTCGCGGTTTCCGGTCTTTGAATTATAGACCCAGCCTGGACCTTCCCACTATGGCAAGGTCAAGAGCCTTCTGACAAAACCCAGGCGTTGTCATCGTTGGCGGGCAAGGATGGCCTTCATCTGGTCAATCTCTTCGCGCTGCGACTTCACGATGTTCTTGCAAAGATCGACGACCTCGGTGTTGGACAGATTGGCCTGCTGGCACATAAGGATGGCGCCCGAGTGATGCGGAATCATCGAACGCAAGAACGCGGTGTCGCCGATCGTCGTCTGAGTCCGGATGAGCGCGAAGCTTCCGAAAAACGCAATCAAGCTTAGCGCGATCAGCACTGCATTCGCCGCTTTGGAATGGAACATGTGCGCCATGGCCAAAATCATCAGCACCACCATCGGCGCGACCATCATCAGTGTCATGTAGAACATGTTTAGGTTGTTGTAGAAGCTGCTGAACTGGTCGATCATCACGAACATCACCAGATACATGACGATGCCGCTGACGAACGTCTGGACTCCGAGACTTAAGTAGGAATTTTTCATGACGAGTACCTATCGCGTTTGATCTATGGGGAAGTTACAGGCGCGGTGGTCAACCGCGCCTGCGCTACGATTTGCCTGCTTCTCTCGGCACCGCATCTCCGCAGTGAGATTTTTTTCCGTGCGGCAATCACGAAACTAATAGAGCTGATTCGGCACACCAGATCCGGGAGCCCAAGTCTGGCCGGCAAGTTCGGCTTGAGTTCCAAGTCCGGGATCCTCGTCGTGATTTCTTGGCGGAAATGAGCGCGCTGTGAGGAGGTAAAGCGGATCTCCGCCGGGAGGCGCCTTCACACCTCGGCGCGCCAACCAAGATCGAAATTGGTGGATTTCGTACTGTTGCTCGACGATGACCGCTTCGGCGTTTTGCCGAGTCCACGCGTCCTTAGCATGACGCAATGCGACCTTCGCCATATCTATCGCAGCTTGATGATGCGAGATCATATGCATCCGGAAATCCACATCGGGATCGCCGGTGAAGGGCATCTTCATTTTGCGCATCATCCGAGCGTGAACGGCTTTGTACTCTCGGACTGCGGATGGATCGGCGCCGACACGGTTCGGCGCCATAGCCTCACTCCGGGCCAGCCAACCCCGGAATTCGTAGATCTCTCGTTGCTGAGAGACATCGATGGCTTCTCCGACTTGCCGTGTCAAAGGGTTCTTCGCGTGGCGCTTCGCAACACGGGCCATGTCGATTGCTCCCTGATGATGAGGGATCATGTGTGTCCGGAAATCAACGTCGGGGTCGCCGGTAAAGGGCACCATCATGTTGCGCATCATTTGAGCTTGAGCGGCCTTGAACTCTCTCACGGCGGATGGATCGACGTTGGAGCGATGACCGTCCAGCGCCGGGCCCGCATGCCCATAGCCCTGCGCAGCTGCTTCCAGAGTCGGGCTGGTAACGATCACTGAAACAATGGTGAAGGCGATAGCGAGACTCTTCTTTCGGAGCGTCATGGAATTGATCCTGATCTTATCGGTTGAATATCCGCACCCACACCGCGGTCGGACGACTGCGGACGTGTGCATTGTTATTCCGAGCGAGATCAGGCTTTCGGCGGTCTTCTTATGCTGTCCGGACCGACCCCGGCTAGCGGAAGCCCGACCGTGAGTTCGATCCGCATCCTCGACGGGAGCGGACGCGCAAATCCGATGTCGGGCGCCATCAGAGAACAGCAGCTAACGCACACGCTGCCGCAGCACATGGAACCACCGCAATTTCCCCGCCGCGCGAACTTAGCCCCGATCGCAGCGCTGGCTTCGTAGTAAAAACGAACATGGGCGTCGGAAGCGGCAATAGGTTTTGAAGAGGAAATCCGCCGCTCGGGACCGCTGGTTTGCGAAGGTTGGTGATTTCCGTGCGCTAACGCGCCGCTCGCCAGCGAGAGAATCGAAAACGCCAGCAGCGCAGCAATGACGTATCGTATGTTCGCGAGCAAACACATTCGAAAACCGGGCAAATCGGTGACGCAGTGAGCAAACGCCCGGTTTGCGTCTAGGTTCCGGATTGGAGCCGGGCTTGCAACTGCGCCAAAGGCTTCCAATCATAGGAACGTTCGGAGGACGCCGTGGACATCGACAAGCTTCGCAAGAGGCCGGTATCTCGGCCAAGATGATTCGGTACTACGAATCCATCGGTTCTTCCCGAAGCGGATCGGCGGAGCAGCGGATACCGCGACTACTCGGCGGACCACATCAGCCGCCTGAAATTCCTGCCGCGGCCCGTTCGTTGGGTTTTTCCGTGCCTCAGATCCAGGAGTTGATGACGCTTTGGAGCGACCGCAACCACGGCAATGCGGCGGTACGCGCGCTGGCTCTGGGACAAGCCGCCGAACTTGAAGCGAAAGCCCTGCGGCTTCAGGAGATGACCCGCACCCTTCGGCGCCTGACACGCGCATGCCAGCACCGGGACCGCCCCCGAATTCCCGATCATCGCGGCAGGGACCTCCCGCGCGGCCGGGCAGAAAGAAGTCGAGGCTTCGGGTTGTGAGAGCACCCACAGTATTGCAGCAATGACCTAAGGTGCTCTTATTCGTCGGGCCAAAGTTTCGGGTGTGCCCCGCTGCGCGAACGTGACCGCCATGCTGCGAATGGCGACTAAAACAAGAATTGTGCGCGGCATCAGAGGCATAGTCGTTCTGGATGCCGTCTTGCAAATGCATCACTGGCACCGGGCCACCGCCGCTGATCCGCATGGAGTTCCCGGAAACTAGGCCTTCCGCAAGTATCTGCCCTTTGTCAGGCCGAAAATGGCCGGAATCACAATGAGGGTGAGGACGGTGGACGACACCATGCCCCCGATCATCGGCACAGCAATGCGCTGCATCACTTCGGAACCCACCCCCGTACTCCAGAGAATGGGCAGGAGTCCTGCCATGATCGCCGCGACGGTCATCATTTTGGGGCGCACACGTTCGACCGCGCCGTCCATGATGGCATGCGCTAAGTCCGCACGCGTGAGCTCTGCACCGGCATCGGCGGCGCCGGCTTGTTGGTCGGCCCATGCGTGATTGAGATAGATCAGCATGATAACGCCGGTCTCCGCCGCCACGCCCGCAAGGGCGATGAATCCCACGATGGATGCGACGGAGTAATTGAAGCCCATCCAGTGCATGAGCCAGAGGCCGCCCACCAGCGAGAACGGTAGTGAGAGCATGACGATCAGGGTCTCGCCGATGCGCCGGAAGTTGAGATACAGCAGCAGGAAGATCAGCAGCAATGTTGCTGGCACGACAATCTGCAATCGTTTTACGGCGCGTGTGAGATATTCGAACTGGCCGCTCCAGGTCACGTAGTAGCCGGGCTCCATCTTGACGGAATCGGACACGGCCTTTTGCGCCTCCTTCACATAACCGCCGAGATCGCGGTCGCGGATATCGACATAGACATAGACGACGAGTTGGCCGTCCTCGGTGCGAATCGTGGTGGGGCCCTGCGTGCGCTTGATTTCCGCGACTTCGCCAAGCGGGATCGCCGCCCCGCCCGGGAGCGAGACCTGCACCTGGGTAGCAATGGCTTCTGGATCGCTGCGAACATCGCGCGGATAGCGCAGGACCACACCGTAGCGTTCACGGCCCTCCACGGTCGTGGTGATGATTTCCGCCCCGATCGCCATGCTGATGGTCTTCTGCACATCCTCAACGGAGAGCCCGTAGCGAGCGATCTTCTCGCGGTCGGGAACGATTTCTAGGAAATAGCCGCTGTTCACCCGCTCGGCATAGGCGCTGGCCGTACCCGGAACCTTGCGCAAGACTGCTTCAACTTCACGCGCATGCTTTTCAAGCATGGAGAGATCGCGCCCGAAAATCTTGACACCCACCGGTGTGCGGATGCCGGTGGAAAGCATGTCGATGCGGGCCTTGATCGGCATGGTCCATGCGTTGCTGACACCCGGGAACTGGAGCGATGCGTCCATCTCTGCGATCAACTTGTCGGTCGTCATTCCCGCGCGCCATTCGGATTCTGGTTTGAGGTTGATGATGGTCTCGAACATCTCCAGCGGGGCCGGATCCGTAGCCGTATTGGCGCGTCCGGCCTTGCCCCACACGATTGCCACTTCCGGGAAACTCTTGATGATGCGATTCTGCGTCTGCAACAGCTCGGCAGCTTTGGTGACCGAAAGCCCCGGCAGCGTGGTCGGCATATAGAAGAGCGTGCCTTCATTGAGATTGGGCATGAACTCGGATCCGATGCGTGAGGCTGGAATCACAGAAAGCCCAAGGATCACGCAGGCGATCGCAATGGTCAGGGTCTTGGCTTTAAGCACGCTCTTGATGATCGGCCGGTACAGCCAGATCAGCGCGCGGTTCACGGGGTTCCTCGCCTCCGGCATGATGCGGCCCCGGATGAACAACAGCATCAATGCCGGGACCAGCGTCACCGAGAGGATCGCCGCCGCCGCCATGGCGAAAGTCTTGGTGTAGGCGAGCGGCTTGAACAGCCGGCCTTCCTGCGCTTCGAGTGCGAAGATCGGCAGGAACGATACAGTGATGACGAGAAGACTGAAGAACAGCGCTGGCCCGACCTCCTGCGCGGCGCGGATTAACACCTCGCGCCGGTCTTCGCCTTCTTTGGCGTGTTCTAAGCGCTTATGGGCATTTTCGACCATGACGATGGAGGCGTCCACCATCGCGCCGATGGCGATGGCGATGCCGCCAAGGCTCATAATGTTGGAGCCGATGCCGAGCGCATGCATGGCGATCATCGCCAGCAATATGCCCACGGGCAAAGTGATGATGGCGACCAAGGCGCTTCTGGCGTGGAGCAGGAAGATGAAGCAAACCAGCGCCACGATGACGCTCTCTTCGGCGAGTGTCGATGCAAGCGTGCGGATAGCGCGGTGGATCAGTTCGGAGCGGTCGTAGACTTCCCTGATCTCGACGCCTTCCGGCAGGCTTGATTTGAGGGTGGCAAGCCGTGCCTTGACCGCGCTGATGACGTCGAGCGCGTTCGCGCCGTAGCGCTGCAGGGCAATGCCGCTGGCGACTTCGCCTTCCCCGTTGAGCTCGGCTATGCCGCGCCGTTCGTCGGGGACGATTTCGACGCGGGCGATGTCGCCAATGGTGACCGGGGTGCCTGCCTCTGCCTTCAGGACAACGCGCTCCAGATCGGCAGGGGATTTCAGATAACCGCGTCCCCGGATCATGAACTCTGTCTCGGAGAGTTCCACGGTGCGCCCGCCGGTATCCATGTTGCTGGCGCGGATGGCGTTACGCACTGCCTCTAGCGTGATGCCGAGCGATTTCATGCGCAGCGGATCAACCACGACCGCGTATTGCTTGACGAAGCCGCCGACGCCCGCGACTTCCGCCACGCCCTCGGCCTTGGCGAGGCCGAAGCGCAACTGCCAGTCCTGCATCGAGCGCAGTTCGGCGAGGTCGTGATTTTGCGAGGTCAGCGCGTATTGATAGACCCAGCCCACGCCGCTCGCATCGGGGCCGATGGTCGGCGTGACGGCGGACGGGATGCGGCCAGCAGCGGCGCTTAAGTATTCCAGCACGCGCGAGCGCGCCCAATAGATGTCGGTGCCGTCCTCGAAGATGACATAGACGAACGACACGCCGAAGAACGAGAACCCGCGCACCACGCGCGAGCGCGGCACGCTCAGCATGGCGCTGGCCAGCGGATACGTGACCTGGTCTTCGACCACCTGCGGGGCCTGACCCGCATACTCGGTATAGACGATGACCTGCGTGTCCGAGAGGTCGGGGATCGCATCCAGCGGGATGCGCGTCATGGAATAGACGCCCGCCATCACCGCGAATGCGGCGGCGATCAGGACGAGGATGGTATTATTCGCCGACCAACGGATGAGGGACGCGATCACGGCGCATTCTCCGCTGGCGCGAAGCCTGCCAACGCGGATTTAAGATTGCTTTCCGCATCGATCAAGAAATTCCCGCGCACGACCACGTCTTCGCCCTCGGCGATGCCTTTGTGCACTTCGACGAAGCCGCCGCCGCGCGTGCCTGTCTCGATGTCGCGGGGCTCGAAGCGGCCTTCACTCTTGGCGACGAAGGCGATGCGGCGCCGGCCGCTATCGATCACGGCGGATTCCGGGATTGCGACCGTCTGTCTCGCGTTGGCAGGCTCGAAGGTCACATCGGCATAAAGTCCGGGCCGAATGTGACCGTCGGGGTTGGTCAGTACGATGCGCACCGGTACGGTGCGGGTTGCGGCGTTGAGCTCCGGGTAAATGCGGGCGACTTGCCCTTTCAAAGTCTCGCCCGGGAATGCCTTAAGTGCGATGCTGGCGCTCTGTCCTTCCTGCACAGTGGCGATGTCGTTTTCCGCGACCTGCGCCATAACCCAGACGGTGGACAGGTCGGCAGTGCGGAACAGCGTATCGCCTGACGAGAAGCGCATCCCGACCAGCGCGGGTTTTTCAAGGACAATGCCGTCGCGCGGCACGGTGAAGGTCAGCGAACGTAGCGGGCGGCCCGCTTTCCTGATTTCCTCCAGCGCTTCATCGGTGAAACCGAAGAAGCGTAAGTTCCGTTCCGCACCTTCATAGGTGATTGACGTGCGGCCACCGACCATTGTGGTGGTGAGGTCAGCCTGCTTTTGCAAAATCTCCGGAGATTCGATCCATAACCGCATGAGCTTCTGCCCGCTCATGACGCGCTCGCCGACGGCAGGCACGTAGAGCTCCTCGACAAAACCGTTGAACTTGGCGGTCACAACGCCAAGCCTGGTCTCGTCCGCGGTGACAGTGCCAGCCGCGCGAACGGCGCGGCCAACGGTCTTCATCTGCGCGGGCTCAGTGCGCACGCCCGCGCGCTGAATCTTCTCAGGGGAAAGACGCACGCTGCCCTGCGGCCCGCCGGCCTCGTCCTCGTAGACGGGGATGTAGTCCATCCCCATCGAGTCTTTCTTGGGCACCGGCGAGACATCCGGCAATCCCATCGGGTTGCGGTAATAGACGATCTTGCGCTTGCCACCTTGCGTCGGTGTCGGCGCTTCGCTTTCCGATTTTTTCTCGACCGCCGTAAACACAATGGTTGATTTGACCGGAGCGCTTTGACCCTTGACCCGCGCGGTGATGGTGAAGGCCCAGCGGCCCGCCATCGACAGATCGGTGTCGAAAGCAAGCACCCCCGGCGCGCTTGCCGGCGCGGGTTTGAGCGGAGCTGCCATCATCGCCATGCCGTCCGGGCCCATATCGATGCGCGAGGCTTCGACGGTGATGTCGGCGACTTGAGGCGGCGGGCTGATGCCGGTGAGTTTGACTTCAACGCGGGTCTTGCCGACCGGCACCTCGGCCTTAACAGGTTCGAAGCCCGGCGCAGTCTGCGCGGCTGTGGTCTGCGCGAGCGCGGCCATAACCGCCATGCCCAGCGTGAACAGAGATATTGCGGCGAGATACTTCATGATGATCCTCTCAAATGCTTTGAGTTCACGCGAATGGCGTCCGGCCACGCGCGTTAAGTGACCTCGCGCGGATGCGGCAACGCCGCAGGACGCAAGTCACAGCGATATGCGAGGGATCAGATTATGGGAGGTCGGAAGTCCGGGCCTGCGCGCGCCGCGTGAAGAGGTGGCGGATCGGCAAAGGCCAGAAGCACGGCTGGCGCTTCGTGCATCAGCGGTTGGACAAACTGTGCTTCAAGCCCTGCGTTGACATGGCAGCGCACTGCGCAAGAATCATTCCACTGACAAAGGCGCTTGCCGTCTTTGTCCGCCTTGTCGCAACAATCGTCCTTTATCATTTCAGGACAATCGCCATCGGTTGATGCCGACATCTCCATCGGTGCAGGCGCAGCGATGGCGGTCATGCCAAGAAACGGCTGGTAGCCGCTGATGGCGATCGCAAGCGCAATGGCGATATGGAGAATGCGCCGGAGCATCACATTATTATACGCGAACACGCTCCCGTTGTCATTTCTGCTGGGTTTCAGCGGCTGTTAACCAGAAAAACCGCCATGTCGCGAGCATTGCAGGACTTCAAGCCGGTTTGGCGGCCAGCATGATCTGCTTGGTGCTATCGAGGCGCAGAGGTTCATAACCGTCGCCCATGAATGACGGCTCGGAAAACCCAGCCAACGCGGCCATGGTCCGGAGTTCAATGGGCGAATAGCAGCGGCACATGAACTTCGCGCGGCGTATGACCCCTCCGCGCACGATGATGCGCTCCGCGCCCCAGCGGCTTTGCTCGATGACCCAAAGAGGCCGCTGCAGCACGAGGTCGACTCCCAAATCCAGAACGGAATATGTCTCCCCCGCCCTAGCAAGGGCCGATATATTGTATTGATCAAGCAGCAGACGCCCGCCCGGCTTCAGGGCACGCACGACAGCCTGCATGATGATGCGATTGTCGGCGTCACTGTGATAGCCGAACGCGTAGTGCCAGAGCAGCACCGCGTCGAATTCGGATTCGCGATCGAGCGCCCGCATGTCATCCACGATAAATTCCGCGGTGACGCCAAGCTCAGCTGCGCCAAATCTGGCTTTTTCGATGAACAGGGGCACGAGATCGATGCCGGTAACGGCTACGCCGCGAAGCGCAAGCCCGTTGGCGATGCGTCCATGCCCGCAACCAAGATCGAGCACCTTAGCACCCTCTCGTAGATGAAGCGCGCTCGAGATGAACTCCAACTCGTTTCGGGTGCGCTCCGGCGTGGTGAGCGCGTCAGCAAAAAACAGATAGTCCTCGTCGTAGAACTGAAGCAGATCCGGCGGTGCGCAGTTCATCGATGGCCTTTACATTCTATGCGGAGTGGATGGGGGGAATCGAACCGCCGTCTCCACCCTGGTCGGGTGGTGCTCTGCCATTAAGCTACATCCGCATGCCGCTTCGGGGATGCCGAGCTGGTTATAGGCAGCTTGGAAATCCCTGTTGTTGAAAAATGCGATCGGCGCCGTCCATCATGGCGCGCGCCACCGCCGCATCATCATCAGAGCGGATGGCAATTACGTCTTTTTGGATCGGCTGGCCCGCGTATTGATGCGAGGCGCTCATGCCAGGCTGCGGAGCGGATCGGGACCGCGACAGATGCGCTGCTCTGATGGAATAGCGCCGGAATCCGCGAATTGCGGATGCGACAGCTGTACGATGCGTGAACATGACACCCCACCATGAGATTGACGGATAGATGCCCGCGTCGGCGCAGCCTTGCGGCAGCGCGCGCAGCAGTCCCGATTTCGTCAATCAGGCGATGGGAGGTCTGTTGATGCGTCCGGGGCCCTGGCCTTCCACCGGCGTGGGCGGGAACGGCACGACGGTGGAAACGACAGCCAGCGCTGGGAATTCGACGATGGATGCGCTCACCATCGCCGTGACGGAGAACAATCCGCAGCACGCAGCGGCGGGACCTTTGGAGTCGGCGGACTGCGGAGCGCTGTTCTGATCGTCATGGCTGTGTACGGTGCCATCCACATGCTGATGCGTATGTGAAGCCGTGCCGTGGCTGCCATGATCGTGATCGGATTTGGCCTCGGTGAAGCAATGCACGAGCCCGTTGGGACCAGTGATTGCGAGGGCGGCGGGCGGCGCCAGAACCGTAACCGCATACAGCACGGCTACAACGGTGGCCGCCTTCATGCGCACAATACGGGTCAAAACGCTCAACATTTTCCGATCACTAAAGTTGATCGAATCCAAAATATAGAGCGCCTAAGCTTTTTGCCAACTGGGAGTATAGTTACCGGGGTTAACCTTCCCACACCGGAATCGTAGTGCATTGATCGGAAATGAATCTTAGCGCGCGCGATGATCCTGCGACGCTGTGCGTTTGTTCCGCTTGCGCCTTGGAGCCTTCGGACCGCTGCTTAAATCCGCCATTATCGGGCATTCGGCGCGGTTCTCGGCGCAGCAACTGCGCACCAGATGGCGCAATGTTGCGATCATTTCTTCCAGGTTTTCCGCCTGCGTCTGCAGTTCGGAGATATGCGCATTTGCGATGGCGCGGACATCGACGTTTCCGCGCGTCCGGTCGCTCCAAAGCGCCAGCAATTCGCGGATGCGTTCGATAGAAAACCCAAGATCGCGGGCGCGACGCACGAAAGCGAGCCGGTGCACGTCCATCGCGTCGTAGTCACGGTAGCCGCTGTTCTTGCGCGCGGCTGCGGGCAGAAGCCCAATCGACTCATAGTAGCGGATCATTTTGGCGGAGACGCCGGAATTCCGTGAGGCCTGACCGATATTCATAGACACAAGGATGGCTTAGGGGCGAAAAAGTTCAAGCCCCCAATCGGCGCGGGTCTTCGCTAAAGCACCGCGCTTGGCTCCAGCGCTGAACCCGGCTACGGGAGCCAGCGCGTTCCTGCCGAATCTTCAGGCTCTTGCCGCTGTAACCGAACGGCCGTTGCCTTCGAATAGGAAGAAGTAGCAATGCCGACAGACGAGCCCGATCTGAAGGAGTTGATGGTCGCTGGCCTGGACGGCGATGCGGCGGCGCATCGTGCCCTGCTTGAACGGCTGAGCTTGCGTCTGCGAGGATATTATAAGGGTCACCTTACGCGCGCCGGGCGTAGCGCGACGGAAGCGGAAGACCTGGTGCAGGAGGCATTGTTGGCCATCCATATCCACCGTCACACCTATCAGCGGTCGGAGCCGCTGACGCCCTGGATCTATGCCATCGCGCGCTACAAGCTCATCGACCATCTGCGGCACACCCGGACGACGTTCGCCGACCTGCCGATCGAAGACGCCATCGAGATCATGGCGCATGACGATCATATCGTCGCGGAAAGTGCCTATGATCTTGACCGGCTTCTCGGCTTGCTGCCGGACAAGATGCGCGAACCCATCCGGTGCGTGAAAATTGACGGATTGAGTGTCGCCGAGGCTGCCAACCGCTGCGGCATGTCGCAGTCGGCCATCAAGGTCAACGTGCACCGCGGCTTGAAGAGTCTGGCCGCCGTGATTACGCGGGGAAAAAAGTCATGAAGACGAGCGACTTGATCGTACTGCTTAGCACCAATGTCGAACCGGTCAACGGCGGGCGGGTGGCACGGACGATCGGTATCTCGGTCATTGCCGGCATCGCCGTGGCGATCGGCGCAGTGTTCGCGACGCTTGGCGTCCGCAGCGACATCAGCGATCCCAATGCCCTCGTCTATCTGCCCGTAAAACTCCTGTTCACGCTTCAAATCGTCGTTTTGACATCGCTCTGTCTGATCAGGGTCGCGCGCCCTGGCGGCGAACGAACGTCACCAATCGCATTGGTGATGCTACCGTTCATCGTGATCATGATGCTCGCCGGGCTCATGCTTGCCGCTGCCCCGCACGGGAGCTGGGATCGGATGCTCATTGGCGATCGGTGGCTTGAATGTCTCATCTCGATCCCCACCATTGCCATCGTTCCATTCGCCGCGGTGGTCTGGACGGTGCGCAGAATGGCGCCGACCGACCTCACCCGCGCAGGCGCGCTGGCCGGCCTCGTGGCCGGCGGTATCAGCGCAACAGCCTACGCACTGCACTGCACCGACGACTCGCTGCCGTTCGTGGCACTTTGGTACGGCGGGACCATCGTCTTTTGCACTCTCGCGGGTGCCAAGCTTGGGCCGCGGCTGCTGCGCTGGTAGGTGCAATCACGGAGGCGTGAGAGCTGTAACCGATCACCCGCCCGCTCCGAACTCACGATTAGAAGGCGCACAGAGCGCTTTCGAACATAAGGAGCCGGGATATGTCCAGGAAACACCTGTTTACCGTGTCGTTGGTGCTGCCGCTGATGGCAGCCGCGTCGGGCGCCGTCCAAGCTGGCCAGCGAATTACCGATCTGATTTTCTGGCCGAATGAGGTCCGAGCTCAAACGCAGATCGGTTTGGCGGCGCACAATGCTCTCGCGAGCGGCGCGCCAGTTGTTCGCCCCTCAGCCAACACGACTGTCCGCCAGCAGCAATGCCGCTATCAGGGCGGACCGAAATCGCCGATGACCTGCACCAGGTAAGCTGATGCAGGCGATCAAGGTCGTGCCGCAGCACGCGGCGGAGTAGCCGAAATGGTTCACGCCGCGTGCTGCGGCACGATCAACTTCCTTCCATGCAATCAAAGAGAGAAGTCATGCAGGAGCTTGTTGCGCTTCAACGAGAGCAGCCGCGCAAGACGTGCGGCCACGGCTCCGTGCTCAAGAACTGGAAGCTCTGGCTCGCCATCGCGATTGTTGCAGCGACCGGTGTCGCGGTTTTCAATTGGACCTGGCTGATCGCTGCAGGCCTCGCGCCAATCCTTCTCGCCACTTTGCCCTGTCTTGCGGTGTGCGCGCTAAGCCTATGCAAACACCACGGGCGACCCAAGGAGACAACATCATGATGATGGACATGACCGCAATGTCGTCTGGAATGATGATTGGAATGGGCATCTACCATCTCATTATTATCGTGTTCGCTCTTCTGGGCAGCGCAGCCTGTATCAAATATTTGCGCTCTTGATATGGTTGATGAGCAAAGGCACAGCATGCCCGAAGCCCTGGCCCGACGAATAAGCCGCCGATCGCTGCTTGCGAGCGGTGCGCTGGCTGGCATCGCAGCCTTGCTACCAC
Source organism: Pseudomonadota bacterium (assembly GCA_040756555.1). Classification (GTDB taxonomy): domain Bacteria; phylum Pseudomonadota; class Alphaproteobacteria; order Rhizobiales; family Xanthobacteraceae; genus Z2-YC6860. Next base: position 107,800 of record JBFLYS010000001.1, read on the forward strand.
GCGATGCTCGATCCGCCACGTCGGAAGTTCGCGAACACACTCTTGTCGCAGCGCCGGGCAGCGCATCGCTCGTCGGCGTTTCGGAGCCACAGACCCAGGTGTGGGCCTATGCAGGCGCAGTGCCCGGTCCGGAGATCCGGGTGCGACAGGGCGACCGATTGCGCGTGCGCGTCGAGAACCGCTTGCCCCAGGAGACGACCGTACATTGGCACGGCGTTCGCGTTCCGAACGCGATGGATGGCGTGCCGCACCTCACGCAGCCACCAATCGCTCCTGGCTCTTCCTTTGTTTACGAGTTCGATTGTCGCGACGCAGGCACCTTTTGGTACCACCCACACACCCGCAGCTTCGAGCAGGTCGAGCGCGGATTGGCCGGCGCGCTGATTGTCGAGGAAGCGAAGCCGATCACGGTCGATCGCGATCTGGTCTGGGTGCTCGATGATTGGCGTCTCAAGCCGGACGCGCAAATCAGCGATGACTTCGGCAACATGATGGACGTGAGCCACGCGGGGCGGCTTGGCAACACCGTCACCATCAACGGTCGCGTTCCGGAGCGCTTTGCGGTCCGTAGCGGCGAACGAATCCGGCTGCGACTCATCAATGCCGCCAATGCTCGCATCTTCGGTCTGGAGTTCGAGGGGCACAAGCCGCTCATTGTTGCTTTGGACGGCCAGCCGATCGATCCGCATACGGCGGAACAGGGACGTATCGTTCTCGGACCAGCACAGCGTGCCGACCTCGTGCTCGATTGCGTGGCGCCGCCGGGTAAGACGTTTTCCGTATTTGATCGCTTCTACCGGCAGCAGCAGTACCGGCTTATCGACCTGGCCTACGACGATGGTGCGGCGCTGCGTCCCTCGGCGCTGGATATGCCGACGCGGCTTTCGGCAAATCCGCTATCAGAACCCGATCTGCAAAGCGCAATGCGCCACGCGATTGAGTTCGGCGGCGGCATGATGGATCCGAAAATGATGCGGCAAAGGAGCCAAGGCGAAGGGGGCCGCACGGGGATGATGAACGGCATGATAGATCGCATGCGCCACGGGATGATCTGGAACATCAACGGCGTGTCTGTCCCCGGCGAAGACCATGCTCATGCACCGCTTCTCGCACTTGAGCGCGGCAAGTCCTACGTCTTCGACATGCTCAACGATACGGCTTGGTGGCATCCTATGCATCTGCACGGCCACACCTTCCGCGTACTCTCGCGCAAGGGCCAGCCGACAGCCCGGCGCGAATGGCTCGACACCGTGCTGATGGCACCGGGCGAGCGCGTCGAAATCGCGTTCGTCGCCGATAATCTTGGTGACTGGATGTTCCATTGTCACATCCTTGAGCATCAGCAGGGCGGCATGATGGGAACGGTCCGGGTTTCCTGATGCACAATTCGCAGTCGCGCTGTCCCACTCGCTCTTCGTTCCCATCGGGAAAGAAGTGGATGCACGTCGACAATTCAGCCATGTCGGATGGCGGTAGGTTGGTTAAGCCCCTTCCCGCCGCCAAACGCATGGGGAGGTCCTGGCTGCGCCGCAGCCGGGACCTCTTCCCGTGTTCGTTGCTCGTTCTCCAAATTGAAAACACTCTGCCTATAACCGTAGCGTCCCATCAGGACGGCTGCTCCGCGAACAAGCACTCTCCTCTTACCAGACCGCCGCGAGCGGCATCTGCATGATGGAAGGTGCAGCCGCCAACGGTCTCTTGTGGCTCGCCGTAGTCAACGCATTCATATTGGTCATCTTCGTCTCCAGCTTTGCGAAACCCGAAAGTCGCTACGACTGGCGTTCACTGGGGGCCTTTTCTGCTTTTATCGTTGCGCTCTTCGCTGAAATGTTCGGGCTTCCGCTAACGATCTACGTCTTGTCGAGCTTGTTGGCGAGCCGATATCCCGGTGTCGACCCTTTTGCTTACAGCGCGGGACGGTTGTGGCACACGCTCTTCGGGCTAGGAGACGATAGCGTTTTCAATCCAATTCTTCTGCTCAGCTATGTCCTAGTGTCCGGCGGATTTATTCTTGTCGCCTGTGCTTGGCGAGGGCTGTACGACGCACAACGCAATCGTCAATTGGCCCAAACCGGTCCGTATTCATACGTGCGCCATCCGCAGTACGCGGGATTCATCATGATCATGCTCGGCTTGCTGCTCATGTGGCCCACCCTGAGCACGCTGATCATGTTTCCGATATTGGTGATTGTGTACGTCTATCTAGCCCGTCGCGAGGAGCAGGACGCACTACGACAGCTTCGCGACGAGTACCGTCATTATATGAAAACCACACCACCATTCTTTCCCGGACTACTCAGACGAACCAGAAAGGTGGAACGCAAGCCCTAGTACACCGACGCAATCACGCAGGATGCCCGTGACGAATCGTGCTTCGGAAATTCCGTCTGGACAACGAGTCGCCATAGCTTCCAGGATACTCGCGTAACCGAGTAAGCGTCGAGACCCAGTTCCGGCTATCTCTTGCTTGTTGAATTTCTCTGAAAGCGCTCGAACAAGGCGCGTGACTGTGCTAATTTGATTCAGGCGTTGGTTCAGCACACACAGGTGGGACCTATGTCTTCTTTCAAAACCTTCGTCGCAGCTCTTGCGCTTGGTGCTGGCCTTGCCTCCGCATCGGCACATGGCGCCGCCATGCGCACCGAGGATCAGTGGGATGCCCGGCATATCTCGCAATTGCCGAGCGAGGTGCGAATCATGGCCGAAGCACGCATTCGTGCATGCGGCGGCACACCGGCCGCGAGTCATAGCTTCACGCGCTATCTCACACGAGGTCGCGTTCAACTGATTGGTCTGCATTACGAGCATGCCCGCTGCGGCGGGCAGCCCGTTTTCTGCAACGCGAGCGGTTGCCTGCATCAGATTTACGTCTCGACCGGCGGCCGTTTCCGGTTATTGCAAAGCTTGTATGTGCCGGAGCTCGACTTAACCGAAGTTCGATTCACGAAGCCGTGATCCTCTTTCAAAGGTGAAAAACGCCACATCGCGTCTCCTCGCGACGTCCTAGCTTCGCGGCATGCTCGATGCACGAGCGGAAAACGAAGGAGACCACAATGAAGACCTTGATGCGTTACGTCATCGTGGCCGCAGCCGCGGCTGTCGCGGCGCCAGCGGTCGCGGCGCCGCTCACTCCTACCGAGCGGATGCACTTCGAGGCACGCGAGCGCCACGAGTCGCGCGACGTGCAGCGGAATGACTTCAGCACCCACGGCGGCTTGACCGCCGAGCAGCGCGACTCCTACGCGGCCGGCAAGCGCGAGCGCGCGACCCAGCAGTCGAACCAGCCGTTGTGGGCCCCTGCCCTGACTGGAGACCGTAACGCGGTCTACTAACCCCCCAGAAGCCGCGTTCTGCCTGCTGCCGCGCACCCCGACGCGGCAGCAGGATTGTCGTCAGTGATGCTTTCGCCGATTGAGAAGAGCCTCGGGCTTGAGTATCTCGATCAACCCACGGCGCACGCGCAACACGCCGTCGCGTACCAAGGCCCGCAGCTCTTTCGTGACCGCCTCGCGATGTGAGCCGATCATCTCCGCAAGCTCGGCGTGAGTCGGCGCGCGTTCAATCCGCAGCATCCCGTGGTCCGTTTCCCGTGCCAAGCGCCCCAGCTCTGCGGCAAGGCGTGCCGCCATAGGCAGCGAAACGTTCTCGATGTGGCGCTGGTTGAGGGTTTTCAAGCGCTGGCAGAGCGTGCGCATCACCTGCAGCGCACCTTCCGGACACTCTTGCAGTACGCGCAAGAACGACGCCCGCGTGAACACGTGGGCTTCAGTGTCCTCGATCGCCTCAACGATCGTGGCTTGCCGATTTCCGCTTATCGCCGACACTTCGCCGACGATGTCGCCCACGCCGAGTTCGGCCAGGAACACTTGCTGCCCGCCTTCTGTCGGCACGGATACCCGTAGCCTTCCAGATTTGACGACAAACACGCAGTTCGCTTCGTCGTGCGGCATGAAAAGGTATGAGCCCTTTTCAAACTTCCGCTCTTGAAGATTCAAGTCGTCGCGGTGCTGAACAGCGAAGTGCAGCAATGAAGATTCGTGACTGTGTGCCTCTCCGGTCATTGGAAGCCCTCTATGCGCCATTTCAGGGCGAGCGCCCTGGCCGGCGATATGTCCTAAGTGATGCGTGCAGTGCGCGGCCCATGCTGGTGCGAGCAGCGCTGAGCGCACTTAGGAACGAGGGGGTTTCTCGACGCGTTCAATCATGGCCGTCGCGACCGCAAACGGACTAATTGACGGAATTCCGCCATGGGCGGATATGATCGAAAGTCCATCCGACGGCGGGGCTAGTGAAACGCAGCCGTGCGCAGCGCAGTCGAGGCCGGCGCCTTCCGAGAGAGGATGCCCGACGTCTGGCGCTTTGGCATTCCCGTCATTTGCAATGACGGACAGTTCGACCGCCTGCCCGCTAACCGGCATGTGGACAGCGTGTGCGATCGCTTGGCCAACCAGGCACAATGCCACCAGCATGCAGACCGTCGTCCGCAATAGGAAAGACCACGACATATCTGGCGGCAAGGAACGCATGGGACTTGGTCGGCGAAAATTGCGAAACAATTGTGGCATGGAACACTCTGGCTCACGCTGGTTAACCTTGGCCTTCATGTAACTGTGTTGCATCAGTAACAATGTAGTGTGCCATCCACACCCCATGGCCCTTCGGGCACCGCGCGCTCGACCATTTCTGTGGGGCGTGTTAGACAGGAGGCGAATGACGAGTTCCGATGGCAAGCATGACATCTCAACAGTGGCGCGTTTCCGCCGCTGGTTTGTTGTGCTTTTCATCTCGCTGTATGTCTTTACTGGCATTGTTCATTCGGGCCAGCATTTCGAGGTATTCGCCAAGTCACCCGTGACCGAAGTGTCATCGGGTAATTCGGGCGACCTTCCCGGTGATGGCGCTTCGGCGGCGGCTGAGCACTGTCACGGCTGCGCAACCGCATCGCTGCCGTCAATTGAAACTGCCGCCAGACAGGTTGTTGCTGCAGGTCCTGCGGTGATGCCTGTCGCCGCCCCCCTGGTCGGCAGCCTGCGGCCCTCAGACCCTCCACCTCCTAAAGCCCTGACCTGAAGAACTGCACGCGTCGCATGGCGCTGGCTGCAGTCTCTTTGAGCGCGACCGGCATAGCCGTCGCCTCGACACCGCGTGCTTTAGCAAACAATTGTTGGGTCAGTAGTCATGTCGAGAACTTGGGCCGCCCTCCGCGTGGTTTGCGCGCTGTTGGCTTTGGCCGCGCCTGTGGCTGCCGCACAGGAAAAAGTGTCGGGGACCCTGACATTGACCCAAGCGTTGCAACGCGCCCTCGCCGCCAATCCGCGCCTCACCGCAGCAGAGCGCGACATCGGCATTGCATCGGGCCAGCGCATCCAGGCCGGCGCCATCCCCAACCCGGAACTATCCGCCGAGGTTGAGAACGTACTCGGTTCCGGACCCTACCGCGGCACGCGCTCGGCTGAGACGATGCTGCAACTAAGCCAGCTCGTCGAACTCGGCGGCAAGCGCAATGCCCGCATCGCCGCAGGTGTTGCCGGCGTCGATAGCGCTGGTTGGCAGCGCGAAGCCATCCGCCTGGAGGTGTTGTCGGAAACGGCAACCGCGTTCGTCACCATCCTTGGCGCGCAGCATCGGATAGCGATACTGGAGCAGCAAGTCGAGGCGCTGGATAAGCTGACACCTTTGTTGCAACGGCGCGTGGATGCGGGCGCATCATCGCCTGCCGAAATCCTTCGTGCCCAGGTCGCCGCGAACCTCGTGCGTGTCGAATTGCAGCGCGCGCGGACCAGCCTCTCAACCGCGCGGCGCGAACTCGCCATTCTCATGGGCGACACCACGCTTCGCTTCGGTATCCTGGCCGGACAATTCACCGAAACGAGAAGCGCTCCGCCGTTCAAAATCGTGCTCGACGCCATCGAGGCAAATCCGCAGCTCATGCGCTGGACAGCAGTTCGCGCCCAGCGGAATGCCGAACTTCTCATTGCACGCCTCAAACCTGTACCGGATGTCCGCGTCGGCGTCGGCTGGCGACATTTTCGCGAAACCGGCGACAATGCCATGACCGCTGGCATCGCAATGTCTATCCCGCTATGGGACCAAAATCAGGGCAACATCCTCGCAGCGCGAGAATCGCTTGATAAAGTCCAGGCCGAACGCGCGATTAATAAAGCCGCGCTCATCTCCATCGCCGGACGCTCTTATGACGTGCTGACAGGCGCACTGGCAGAAATAAACCTACTGCGGACCTCTGTGTTGCCTGCCGCCCGTAGAGCAGCGGATGCCATTCAGGACGGCTACACGCAGGGCCGTTTCTCGCTTCTTGAAGTTCTCGATGTGCAAGCCGCCCTGACCGAGTCGCTGCTTCGAGAACAGGAAGCGTTGCAGACCTTCCATACCGCCGTGACGACGATCGAAGGCTTGATCGGCCGGCCGTTTGCATTTGCAGAGAGAAGAAGATGAAGCAGGTCGTCCGCTATTCCATTGCCGTGGTCGTCGCCGTCGCGATAGCGATAGCGACATACACGATGCTGCCCGCTTCCCTTGGCAACGCGCCCACCGGCGGCGGCCACGGCGACAACCACGCCGATGAGCAGGCCGCAACCATGAGCGACGCGAAGGTCGCGGCGGCCGGCATCGAACTCGACAAGGCCGGTCCTAGCGTTCTCAGGGAAACGCTCCGCGTCAACGGCATGCTCCAGCCCAACCAGGAAATGCTCGTCCAGGTGACGCCGCGCTTTCCTGGTGTCATCCGCGATCTACGCAAGCGCGTCGGCGACCGCGTCGAAGCGGGAGATGTCCTTGCCCGGATCGAAAGCAACCAAAGCCTGACGTCCTACGAGCTCAAGGCCCCGATTGCCGGCACAATCATCGACCGCCAAGCTGCCCTCGGCGAATACGCCTCCGAGCAGAAGCCCGCCTTCGTCGTTGCCGACCTTTCCACCGTGTGGGCTGATTTCTCGGTGCCCCGTCGTGATCTCAAGAAGGTCAAGGTCGGCGACAGAGTGCTGATCGACCCCGAGGATGGCAGTGACGCCGTCGAAGCCAAATTGTCTTACCTTGCGCCGGTCGGCGCGAGCGAGACGCAAACCGCACTGGCAAGAGCAGTGGTCAACAACGACGGCCGTCTGCGCCCGGGCTTGTTCGTCACCGGCCGCATCGTGATGGCCGAAAAGCCCGTCGACCTCGCGATAAAGGTCAGTGCGTTGCAGACCATCGACAACCGGACCGTCATCTTCGTCCGCAACGGCGAGAAGTTCGAAGCGCGGGATGTCGAGCTTGGGCAGCGCGACTCAGAGCGCGTCGAGGTTCTCTTCGGGCTCAACGATGGCGACACCTATGCCAGCAAGAATAGCTTTGTGATCAAGGCTGAAATCGCCAAGGCTTCGGCGGCGCACGAGCATTAGGACCGGAAAATGCTCGACGCAATTCTCGCCTTCTCGATCAAGCAACGCTGGTTGGTGCTGTTGACCGCGCTTGGCATCGGCGCGTTCGGCGCCTGGAATTTCACGCGGCTGCCCATCGATGCGGTCCCAGACATCACCAACGTCCAGGTCCAGATCAACACCACCGCAACAGGTTACTCACCACTGGAGGTCGAGCAGCGTATCACGTTCCCGCTCGAAATCTCGATGGGCGGCCTGCCAAAGCTTCAATACACGCGCTCGCTGTCCCGCTACGGGCTGAGCCAGGTGACAGTCGTCTTCCAGGACGGAACGGATATCTATTTCGCGCGACAGTTGGTCAACGAGCGCATCCAACAAGCCAAGGACCAGTTGCCGCCAGGGACAGAAACGGCGATGGGGCCCGTCTCAACGGGCCTCGGCGAAATCTACATGTTCGCGCTCGAAGCCAAACCGGGCGCGAGGAATGCGGATGGCAAGCCGTTCTCGCCCACCGAGCTTCGAACGATCAACGATTGGATCATCAAGCCGCAGCTTCGCACGGTGCCCGGCATCGTCGAAGTCAACGCGATCGGCGGCTACGAGAGACAATTCCATGTGCTGCCCGATCCCACGAGGATGATGGCCTACAAGTTTTCGTTCCGCGACGTGATGCAAGCGCTTGCTGCCAACAACGCCAACGTCGGCGCGGGCTACATCGAGCGCAACGGCGAGCAATACCTTGTCCGCACGCCCGGTCAAGTGGCAACCATCGATGAAATTCGCGACATCGTGATCGGCACCCGCAACGGCGTGCCCATCCGCATCAGCGACGTGGCCGAGGTCCAGGAAGGTAAAGAACTCCGCACTGGCGCGGCGACGCTCAATGGCAAGGAAACCGTCGTCGGCACCGCGATGCTGCTGATCGGCGAGAACAGCCGCAGCGCTGCCCAGCGCGTCGCCGAAAAGCTCAAGGCCATTTCGCCCTCGTTGCCCGAAGGGGTGGTCGCCCGCCCGCTCTATGACCGCACGACGCTCGTTGAAGCGACGATCGCCACGGTCGAGAAAAATCTTGTCGAAGGCGCTCTACTGGTCATCGTGATCTTGTTCCTACTGCTCGGGAACTTCAAAGCGGCTCTTGTGACCGCATTCGTTATACCCCTCTCGATGTTGATCGCCGTCACAGGGATGGTCGAGAACAGGGTCAGCGCCAACCTGATGAGTCTTGGCGCCATCGACTTCGGCATCATCATCGATGGCGCAGTCATCATCGTCGAGAACTGCCTCAGGCTGCTTGCGGTCGAGCAGCATAGGCGCGGCCGGTTGCTCACCACCGCCGAGCGCTTCGAAACCATCCTTGCCGGATCGCGCGAGGTCGTGCAGCCAAGCCTGTTCGGCACGATGATCATCGCGGTGGTCTACCTGCCGATCCTCACGCTCTCCGGCGTCGAAGGCAAGATGTTTACACCGATGGCCATCACCGTCCTGATGGCTCTGGCGGGCGCAGCGTTGCTGTCCATCACCTTCGTTCCCGCCACCATCGCAATCTTCGTCACCGGCAAGGTCAGCGAACACGAGAACTGGTTCATGCGCGGGGCTCGGCGTATCTACACGCCGTTGTTGGACGCCTCGATACGCAACCGCGGAATCGTCGCCATATTCGCCGCGCTCCTCGTCGTCATCGCAGGGCTCGTGGCCTCCCGTATGGGCGGCGAGTTCATCCCGAGCCTCGACGAAGGCGACATTGCCACGCACGCCATGCGTATTCCCGGCACCAGCCTCACTCAATCGGTCGAAATGCAAGTGGCCGTCGAAAAGGCGATCCGTGAGTTTCCGGAAGTGAAGGAAGTGTTTTCGAAAGTCGGCACGCCCGAAATCGCCACAGATGCCATGCCGCCCAACGTCGCCGACACCTTCATTATGCTGAAGCCGCGCGAGGAGTGGTCCGAGCCCAAGAAGACGAAGGCCGAACTTGTCCAGGCCCTGGAGAAGCGCCTCGCGGATGTGCCGGGCAACAACTACGAATTCACGCAGCCAATCCAGATGCGTTTCAATGAACTCATCTCGGGCGTGCGTGCCGACGTGGGCGTCAAGATCTTCGGTGACAACCTCGATACACTGCTCCAGGTCGCAGGCCAGGTTCAGTCCGTGCTCGCAGGCATCCCCGGAGCAGCGGACGTAAAGACCGAGCAGACCTCCGGCTTGCCGATGATGACGATCAAGCTGAACCGGGCCGCGCTGTCCCGCTATGGAATCAGCGTAGCTGACCTGCAATCGGTCGTCGAAATCGCCGTCGGTGGCAAGAACGCCGGATTGGTATTCGAAGGTGACCGCCGCTTCGACCTGGTCGTCCGCCTGCCGGAACATTTGCGCGTGGACGTGGACGCCATCAAAGACCTTCCCATTCCCCTGCCGGCGAACGAAGGCCAGGCCGGCGGTCCAGTCAAAGCCTTGTGGGGCACTTCGCCTCTTGCGCAGGTCCGCTACATCCCGCTCTCGGCGCTGGCCAATGTTGAAATCGCTCCTGGCCCCAACCAGATCAGCCGCGAGGACGGTAAGCGCCGCATCGTCGTGAGTGCCAACGTGCGCCAGCGCGACCTGGGCTCGTTCGTCATCGAAGCGCAGCGCGCTGTGACGGAAAAGGTCAAACTGCCAACCGGTTACTGGATCGGCTGGGGCGGACAGTTCGAGCAACTGGTCTCGGCCACCAAACGGCTCGCCATCGTCGTCCCGATCGCGCTCCTGCTGATCTTCTTCCTGCTGTTCATGAGCATGGGTTCAGTCAGCGACGCCGCGCTGGTGTTCAGCGGCGTTCCACTAGCCCTTACGGGAGGCGTTCTGGCACTAGTCTTGCGGGATATTCCGCTCTCGATCAGCGCCGGCATCGGTTTCATCGCCCTGTCCGGCGTCGCCGTGCTCAATGGCTTGGTCATCATCGCGTTCATCGAGCGGTTGAGGCAGGACGGCAAGAGCGTCATCGACGCGGTCCGGGAAGGTGCCCTGACCCGCCTCCGTCCCGTTCTCATGACCGCCCTCGTCGCCTCGCTCGGCTTCGTGCCGATGGCCATCGCAACGGGCGCAGGCGCCGAAGTGCAACGCCCTCTCGCCACCGTTGTCATCGGTGGGATCATTTCATCAACGATCCTCACACTGCTTGTACTGCCTGCGCTCTACGTGCTGTTCCGGCGCGAGACACCCGAACATTCCTAACCCATCAAGGAAAAACGAGATGCTCAAATATGCTCTGGCTTTGGCCGCCGCACTGGCATTCGCCGCACCGGCGGAAGCTCAACACAAGCACGGGACTAAGGGTCCCAACGGTGGCATCATGGAGGATGTTGCAGGCGTGCATGCGGAACTCGTAGCTTCAGGCAACACAATCACCATCAATGTGTTCGACGAAGACAACAAGCCGGTAAAAGTGTCCGGCTACGCCGCGTCGGTGCTTGTCGTGAGCGGCCAGGACCGCGAGACGGTGAAGCTCAATGAATCCGGTACGAACGCATTGAAGGGTGAGACCAAGAAGGCCATAGCCGCCAACACTCAGGTCACGCTTCAGATCAAAACGGCAGCCGGTAAATCTGGCCAGGCTAGGTTCAAGGTTGAAAAGTAGCTCTAAAAACCTGGACGGCGGCGCGGGCCGCCGTCCGGCAACTATACCGGCAGTTTCGGCTCCTCCGCGCGCAGCGCCTCGTCCTCAATCTGCACCGTGACGTGCTTGATGTTGAACTCATCACTCATGATTGCGCGAGCGGCGCGAAGCATACGGGCGGACTCGCCCATGTCATCGACCACCAAATGGCCGCTCATGGCATCGAGACCTGACGTGATGGTCCACACATGCAGGTCACATACCGATCGCACGCCCGGAATGCCCACCAATGCTTTTTCGAGCACGGCCAAGTCCACTTCGGCAGGCACGCCATCCAGGAGGATATGAACGGCCTGGCTCAGGAGCTTCCAGGTGCGCGGCACGATGAACAGTCCGATCCCTGCGCCGATCAGCGGGTCGATCAACGTCCAGCCGGTCCCCATCACCACCAACGCGGCAACGATCACGCCCAGCGACCCCAGCATGTCGCTGAACACCTCGAAATAGGCTCCCTTCACATTCAGGCTTTCGTCGGCGCCTCCCGCGAGCAGCTTCATGCTCGCCAGGTTCACTAGGAGGCCAATAAATGCGACGATGAGCATCGGCCAACCCAGGACTTCCGGCGGATCGACAAAACGCTTATACGCCTCGTAAAGGATGTAGACGGTCAACAGCAGCAGAACGACTGCGTTCAACAGCGCCGACAAAATCTCCGCGCGCATGTATCCATAGGTCTTTTGCGGCGTTTTGGGCCTGGCCGCGAAGCGTATGGCCAACAAGGCCAACGCCAAACCAGCGGCATCGGTCAGCATATGCGCCGCGTCAGCCAGCAATGCGAGGCTGCCGGTGAAATAGGCCCCGATCACTTCGGCGGCCATATACGTAAGGGTCAGGGCAAGGGCCCATGCCAGTTTGGCGCTGTGCCGTCCGGCAGCCGAGCCCGCGACACCGTGCGAATGAGTATGGCCGCCGTGCATTCTTTTGATCCTAAGTAAGATACAAGTGGGCGATCAGTTGAGGCTATGAGCGTTTCGAGGCACAACGCGGCAGAGGGGCAACTCGTTCGATACCAAAGGGCGTATCTTCGCAACCGGCATCGTTCCTCACATGGCTGCTGCCTGCATGAAGTACAGGCCTAGCAAGATCTTTCGCTGATCGACTCCATCACCTGGCACGTGGCGACGCGCTCCTTCCTACATCTGCGGATCATGCCTTCCAGTTCGGATTTGAGCGACAGCAGGTTTCCGATACGCGTTTCTACGTCGGCCAAACGGGCACGCGCGATACGGTCAGCCTCGCCGCAAGATTTCTTCGGAGTTTCACGCAAGGCTAGCAGCGTTGCGATATCCGTTATGTCAAAACCCATTTCGCGGGCGTGCTTGATGAACGAAAGCCGCTCGACCGCGCCGTTATCATAATAGCGCCGGTTGTTATCGTGGCGCGGCGTCTTCGGTAACAGGCCTATCCCCTCGTAGTAGCGGATTGTAGGCACCTTGACGCCGGTACGGCGCGCGGTCTCGCCGATAGAATATGTCTTCATTGAAGACTCCTTGATCCTCCAGTCACTAGAGGATGTAGGTTCTATACGACAATAGAGAAGCGTCGCATGAAAGCGTTTGGATTCAATACGATAGCACTAGTTTCCACAGCCGGCGCCCTCGACTTGGTTGATATGGCCGCTCGGGCACGCCCGGACGTGGATGCACTCAGTCCGGCCCAGTCTTTAACGGCACAAACTCTAGGGACGTAAATAAGAGGGACAATGGAGCAAGCTTTGCAAGCTACGCGATTCCGAGTGGAAGGCATGGATTGCGCTGCGTGCGGAACGAAGGTTGAAACTGCCGCACGGCGCGTCGAAGGCGTCGGCGGTGTTTCAGTCTCCGTTAGCACTGGGATGTTGACCATTCGGCACCGGCAGGATGCCGATCTTGAAGCAATGCAGCAGGCAGTTCGCCGGTTGGGCTACGCGGTCATACGTGTACCTGCAGCGAATGACCGCGCCGCCGGCTCGGACGAACATTTACAGCAAGCCGAGGCCGACCCATGGTGGCGGACACGCAAAGCGTTCTTGACCGGCATATGCGGAGCTTCTTTGGTCCTGGCGTTCGCGGTCGGCAAGCTTGCACCCTCCATCGAACAAGTCGCTTTCCTTGCTGCGCTTGCCATCGGGCTCGTACCTATCGCGCGCCGTGCACTCTCCGCTGCCGTGTCCGGTACGCCGTTCTCGATCGAAATGCTGATGACGATCGCCGCGGTGGGCGCGGTCACCATTGGTGCCGCCGAAGAGGCAGCAACTGTCGTGTTCTTGTTTCTCGTCGGAGAGCTGTTAGAGGGCATTGCGGCGCAGCGCGCGCGTGCCAGCATCCAAAGTCTGAGCGATCTCGTTCCAAAAACGGCCCTGCTTCTTGAAAGCGGCGCCACACGTGAGATCGCAGCGGAAATTCTGCAACCTGGCCAGACGATCCTCGTGCGGCCCGGCGACCGCATCTCAGCCGACGGCGTCATCACGGAGGGCGAGAGCGACATCAACGAAGCGCCCGTGACTGGCGAGAGCGTCCCTAAACGAAAGCGCGGGGGCGATCCTGTATTCGCCGGGACTGTTAATGGCGATGCCGTACTGCAAATCAAGGTCAGCGCCCCTGCACGCGACAACACCATCGCGCGGATTGTACGGTTGGTCGAGGAAGCACAGGAAAGCAAGGCCCCGACCGAACGGTTCATCGACCGCTTCTCGCGCTACTACACCCCGGGCGTGGTGGCCCTCGGCGCGGCGGTGGCAACACTGCCGCCGCTTCTGGCAGGAGCAAGCTGGAGTGAATGGATCTACAAAGGCCTCGCCATCCTGTTGATCGGTTGCCCTTGCGCGCTCGTAATCTCGACTCCGGCCGCGATCGCATCGTCACTCTCCGCGGGGGCGCGGCGCGGGCTGCTGATGAAGGGCGGCGCAGTGCTGGAGGAGTTGGGACGCCTGACCACAATCGCTTTCGATAAGACCGGCACTCTGACCGAGGGCAAGCCGGTCATCACCGATGTCGTCGCGGTAGGACTCGATCAAAAGCGAGTGCTCTCGCTCGCTGCTGCACTTGAGCAGGGTTCCTCGCATCCGTTGGCGCTGGCGATCCTGCAGCACGCCAGAATGGAGAAGGTGCCGCTGCCGCCGGCAGGCGAGTCGCGCGCCATACCCGGAAAGGGCGTTGCCGGAAAAGTTGGCGGCACGCCGGTGTTCCTGGGCTCGCTGCAGGGCGCCAGCGAAACGGCCGCCTTTGACGAAGCGACCGAGGCGCGCATTGCAGCGCTGAACGAAGAAGGGAAAACGGTCTCGGTGCTGCTCTCAGGCGGAAAGATCGCCGGGCTCCTCGCGATGCGCGACGAACCGAGGCAGGACGCCAAGTCAGGCCTGCAGCGCCTAAAAGACTACGGCATCGCCTCCATCATGTTGACCGGCGACAACAAACGCACAGCACGAGCGATCGGCGAATCACTGGGCATCGAGGCGCGCGGCGAGTTGCTGCCACAGGACAAGATGACCGTCGTGGCGGACCTTCGCGCCAAGGGAGAGCGAGTCGGCAAGGTTGGGGACGGCATCAATGACGCGCCTGCCCTCGCGGCGGCAAACGTCGGGATCGCGATGGGTGGCGGCACGGACGTGGCGCTGGAAACAGCGGACGCGGCCGTCCTGCATGGTCGCGTGTCGGACGTGGCTGAGATGGTTGACCTCTCCCGGCGAACGATGCGCAACATTCGGCAAAACATCACGATCGCGCTGGGACTGAAAGCCGTGTTTCTTGTAACGACTGTTGCCGGAATTACCGGGCTGTGGCCCGCCATTCTTGCCGACACCGGAGCAACCGTCCTGGTCACGGCCAATGCGATGCGGCTGCTGCGTTAGCCGCATAATTATCGACAGAAGAAACAAAAACCCTGCAAGCGCCGCGGCGGATGCACCTACGGTTTGATCTCGGTATCCTGAAATAGGTGATCTCATGTTGCAGCTCCTTTCAAACCGCACCTATCGCCATCTGTTTCTCGCTCAGGTCATTGCGCTTGTTGGCACGGGCCTCGCGACTGTGGCGCTTGGTCTTCTGGCCTACGATCTGGCGGGCGCCAATGCGGGGGCGGTGCTCGGCACGGCGCTTGCGATTAAAATGATCGCCTATGTCGGTGTCGCTCCGATTGCGGCGGCATTTGCCGAACGGCTGCCACGCCGAACGATGCTCGTGTGCCTCGATCTCGCCCGCGCCGCTGTGGCGGTGTTGTTGCCGTTCGTCACGCAGGTCTGGCACGTCTACGTTCTGATCTTCGTGCTGCAATCAGCATCGGCGGCGTTTACGCCGACGTTTCAAGCGACAATTCCCGATGTACTGCCTGACGAGAAGGAGTACACGCGCGCGCTGTCGCTCTCGCGCTTGGCGTATGACCTGGAGAGCGTCGCAAGCCCCGTGTTGGCGGCTATTCTACTCACGGTCATCAGCTTCCATACCCTGTTCGCAGGAACAGTCGTCGGCTTCCTCGCTTCTGCTGCGCTGGTCGTGTCGGCGATCCTTCCGAGCCCAAAGGCGACCGAGCGGCGCGGAATCTACGACCGGACGACGCGAGGGTTGCGGATTTATCTTGGGACCCCCCGCCTGCGTGGCTTGCTTGCGTTGAATCTCGCGGTCGCCGCCGCGAGCGCCATGGTGATCGTGAACACCGTCGTGCTGGTGCAGGCCCAATTTGGACTGGAGCAACGTGACACCGCGATTGCATTGGCGGCTTTCGGCGGCGGCTCGATGCTGGCCGCTCTGTTCCTTCCCCGCCTTCTCGACAACGTTCCCGAACGGATGGCTATGTTGTCCGGCGCGGCGCTTCTCGTGGCGGGCCTGTTCATCGGGATCACGGTTTCCGGATTCGCCATCCTCCTGCCGCTCTGGTTCGTACTCGGCATCGGATATTCACTCGCGCAAACTCCTTCCGGTCGCCTTCTTCGGCGTTCATCGCAACCGGAAGATCGACCCGCGCTATTTGCGGCCCAGTTCGCGCTCTCTCATGCCTGCTGGCTTATTACGTATCCCGTCGCTGGCTGGCTCGGCGCCAAGGCTGGACTGC
Organism: Pseudomonadota bacterium; assembly: GCA_040756555.1. Taxonomy (GTDB): domain Bacteria; phylum Pseudomonadota; class Alphaproteobacteria; order Rhizobiales; family Xanthobacteraceae; genus Z2-YC6860. The sequence goes on from JBFLYS010000001.1 coordinate 123,850, forward strand.
CGACAACGTTCGTCACGCTCGGAATCATTGCCGCTCTGGCAGTATTTGTCGCGACGCGGCTTTGGCCCGCTCGCGAACCGGACACAATCGAGCATATGCATGGCGACCTCCCAGCAAGCGATCCGCACCTTGCGGACGCTGCACGGGTGGACGGAGGCTTTCGCCACAGTCATGCGTATGTGATCGACAGCCATCATCTCGAGTGGCCGCGTTCCTTCTGAATCAGGGTGGCAGCGCTATCGCGCGGGAGCCACTATACGCTGCATGGTTTGCGGGTCCACGACCACGGTCCTGTGCAGCCGTCCGGTTCAGAGGCGGGGGATGTAAAGTGCAAAAGATCCGCGGGACCGTGATATAAAGGCCATTGGCAATCTCGCACGCTGACAATCCTGACCGCTCCTGCATCGAGGTCGATGAAATCGCGCGAGGCTACCTCGCCGAACGATCAAAAGTCAGAGCGCGGCTCCACCTCGACCGTCACATGCGAAAGGTCGTGGATGGAGGCAAGCTTTTCCCGATAGTGCGATGGAGGCTTGGGTTCGTAAGAGTGAATACAAACAATCGCGCCATGATGACCGGGCCCGAGCTGCCAGACGTGCAAATCGACAATGCGATCCTCAGGCGTTTCAACTGCTTGCCGAATCTCTTCTGGGAGATCTTCTCCTGCAGGAATGTAGTCAACCAAAACACCGCCTGCGTCGCGCATCAAACCAAAGGACCAGCGGACTATGACAAGAGCTCCCACTATTCCCATGACGGGATCGGGCCAAAGCCAACCGTGGATGCTGCCTGTTGCGAGCGCAGCAATAGCCAAGATGGATGTCAGCGCATCGGCCAGCACGTGCAGATAGGCCGCGCGCAGATTGTTGTCATGTCCGTGATGATGGTGATGACTATGATGATGGTCATCGGCATCCTTCAACAGCCACGCGCTGACGACGTTTACTGCCAAGCCAAGCACTGCGACCGCAATGGCTTGCGGGAAGTCGATTGGCACCGGCGCGGCTAGGCGTAGGATGCTCTCCCACCCAATGAACAGCGCTATCAGCGCAAGTACAATCGCACTCGAAAAACCGGCAAGATCGCCCATTTTTCCAGTACCAAAGGTGAAACGTGGGTTATGGGCGTGACGGCGCGCGTAGACATAGGCTAGGGCCGTGATCAGCATAGCTGCTACGTGGGTGGCCATGTGCCAACCGTCCGCGACTAGCGCCATTGAGCCGAACACCGTCCCAGAGACGATTTCGAGCACCATCATAACGCCCGCCAACGCAATTACGAACCACGTGCGACGCTCGTTCCGATCATGGCTATCTCCGAGGAAGACGTGGTCATGGTCAGCGGTTGTAAGGCGGGACGTTAGTTGTTGAGTCATTTCAGGTACGACCTCACGACATCAATCAGTTCGTTCGCTCCCTCATCGCGCTTGGAACTCGTCTTAGCATCAACAACGTGCTCCCAGACGTGATCTTCAATGAGTTCTGCCATCAAGCCATTCACCGCGCCCCGAACCGATGCAACAAGGTTCAGAATTTCGGCGCACGGTGCCGTGGCAATTGCCGCTTCGATGGCCTCCATTTGCCCCTTTAGGCGTCGGACGCGCGCTACTAGCTTGGCTTTGTCTTTGGCAATGTGTGACATAAGATAGGGGGGTACCCTATATGGCCGGAGTGCACAAGCCTTGAATTCGCCTAATCACGTCTGATTTGGCTCGAAAACCGCGCGTGAGCGGCCGCAAGCGTGCAATGCATGACCGAAAGCTGCAAGCGAGGCCGTATTGCCGGAATGCACGATAATCGAGGTTTAACCGGTCCATTATGGTGCCCCGCATTGAGCCGGTCTTGATCACTGGATGAACTTCGCCAGCGGACACTCCGCATATTGATGAACAACAGGGCTGCAACGGAACCGATTTGGCTTCATTCTATTGGCCCTGCGGTCATTGCCCAATTTCTTATGCGCACACGGGGTCATCGCAATGCTCATTCACCCGATCGACTACGCGCTCGCAGCTTGGTTCATCGTTGCTGCCGGCTGCACGCTCTACGTCGCCTTCGACCAGTTCCGCAACAATCCCGAACCGACCGTGATGAAGTGGGGCTTCATCCTGGTTACCCTATACCTGGGACCTCTGGGATTGCTGCTCTATGTATTGGCCGACAAGGCGCCCCGGCCGGGCGAGCACGAAGAGTTCACATCGCCGCTTGAGCAAGGCGTCGGCAGCACCATTCACTGCGTCGCCGGCGATGCGAGCGGCATCATTCTCGCTTCACTGGAACCCAAATTGTGGTTGCTGCGACCCTTGGGTGAATCATCTGCGCAACATCGAGCCGTCTGTCAGCTACAACGCTGATCGAAGCCTAGTCTCAGTTTACGCGTCCCGCCTCCACACAGAATTTTAACCGGCGCCCTCCAATGGGTTATCCGTTCAATGTCTGGAGGTGAGACGCGGGCTCAAGCATGAGCTAATGACCAAGCGGAAGCCAAAGACGAAACGCGATCGGACAAGCTGGCGGAAATCGGAGGCCGCGCCCATCACTTTCGCGGATGCCTGCGCTACAAAGTGTCCGGGGAGGCCAAACATGCCAAGTCAATGAGCTCATCGACGAAGAATCAGACAATACCGCACGTAAAAATCTCAGTCCCGCAACGGCCACCGCAAAACCCAGATTTGTTCACCTGCAATCTTTGGCGGCGAACAGTTGAAATCCGAATATTCATGCGCGACATCGAGACCTGCCTGCCTGACTAGATCGTGGAACTCGTAGCTGTCAAACCAACGCACCGTCCAATACTCCTGCGAACGACGTTCCTCGATGCCTTCCCGCGAGCGATAGATAAATTCCATTCCCAGATGAAACAAGTTATTTTCCTTATCGATCAAGCGTCGGCAAACCCTCCAGGTTAGAACAGCGCCGTCTAAAAACGTTAGCGGAACTGCGCTATCGGGCGGAGGCTCTCCAAGCCGATCGAGATGCTCAATTGGATATGCTCTCAAATGCAGCACGGCCTTGCCATCCGGGCGCAAATGCCGACGGATCTTCTTCAAGCAGCGCAACGCTTCGCCCGGCCCGATAAGATGATTGAAGGATCGGAACGGCGATATAATGAGATCGAATGTACCGGGCAAATTGAAATTCGCCATGTCGCCATGTTCGAAGCGGACGCGCTTGCCCGTCGCCGCTGAATATTTAGAGCGCTTTTCTTTTGCAGCTTTCAACATCTCCTTGGAAACATCGAGCCCGACTACGCTGCATCCAGCTTCTGCCATTGGCCACGCCACACGGCCGGTTCCCGTACCCAAATCCAAGACCCGCGCGAACTTCCCTGCCGCTTCGAGATAAAACTGCACGTCCCCGTCGCACTCTTTGGAAAACAATTCGGTCTGCATATCGTAGACGAGAGCGCTGACGCTGCTTTCTGAGTAAAGCTCTTTCTCAGTCGCGAACAATTGTCTCTGCATAGATTTTCGATGGTCGGACACGCACGTCACCTCGTGTTGCGCCACTCAGGCGATGAAGCCTTACATTTTTCAATCTGAGCGCTGAGCTTCTCGACTACGACACAAAGGAGACGAAGGAAGCATTGTGCTGCGTTGGCAATCCGCTCATGACCACCTCCGAGATCGAACAATCTGTCGCCCTACCGCAGCTCAAAGTACGCTCCAGCTCGTCTTGCGTTCGCTCAGGGACGTCCTGACGATACAGATCATTGTGATAACCTGAGCGGGATTCTTTGAACGGAGCGGATGGGAGGAGTCGAACTTCCGCCTCCACCTTGGACAGGTGGCGCTCTACCGTTGAGCTACATCCGCAAGCCCGTCGGGGCGTTACTTCGATTTTTGCATTTTGGTGACGGTAATCTGTCCGTCGACCCGGTCCGCTTCGAACTTGATCTTGTCTCCGACTTTGACGCCCTTCAGCATGTCTGGATCCTTCACGCGGAAGACCATCGTCATTCCATCCATATCGAGGTTCTTGATCGGACCGTGCTTGAGCGTGACCTTGCTCGCTGATGCATCGATCTTAGTGACTTCGCCATCCGTCACGCTGGCTTGTCCGAATGCTGCCGACGAGAATGCGATGAGGCTTGCCGCCACCAACAATTGCTTACGCATAGTGCTGCTCCTGTTTTGTTCGGTCTATTTCACGACGATCGTGCCGGTCATTCCGGCTTCGCGGTGACCAGGAATAAGGCAGCCATATTCAAATTGGCCCGCCTTTGTGAAGCGCCAAACGATCTCGCCCTTGGCTTTGGGTGCCAGCCTTTTGGCGTTCGGATCATCGTGCTCCATATCCGGACTCTTTTTCATAGCCTCAGCGTGCTTGAGATTGTCCTCCGTACTTGCCAGCACGAACTCATGATCCAATTCGCCGCTGTTCTGCAGCATAAAGCGGATCTGCTCGCCTTTTTTTATTTCAACCCGATTAGGGATGAACATCATCTTTCCGTCGCCTTCACGCATGGTAACGAGAACGACGCGAGCAGGCTTTTTAGGATCTCCGGGCTGGCCGGCCGAAAAGGACTCATGACTGTGTCCCGGCTGCCCGGGGCCGGCGAACGCACCGGTACCCAGAGCGACGCAGAAAGTTAAGGCAGCAATCGCAATGCGCGTTACCATGGTTTCTGTCCTTTCAATGATGCCCTTGATGCGGGCTGGGTTTGACGACGTTCAGATTGACGCCGCCCGGGGTCGATGGCGCGGGCTTGGCGCGCGGCACTGGCGGGCTTGCAGCGCTTTGCACTTCGTAGGCAACAGTTCCCGGCGGATGCTGATACCAGCCGGGATCCTTGTAGTCGTTCGCGGCGAGGCCCTCGCGAACCTTCACCACGGAGAACATGCCGCCCATTTCCAGCGGGCCGAACTGTCCGAAGCCGGTCATCATCGGCAGCGTATTGTCCGGCATCGGCATTTCCATTTCGCCCATGTCGGCCATGCCGGTTGAGCCCATCGGCATATAGTCCGGTACGAGCTTCTTGATCGTCTTGGCGATGTCCTTCTTGTTGACGCCGATGAACGTCTTCACTTCGTGACCCATCGCATTCATCGTGTGATGCGATTTGTGGCAGTGGATTGCCCAGTCGCCGGGGACGTCGGCGACGAAATCGAAGGCGCGAATGGCGCCGACCGGAACATCGATCGAGGTTTCCGGCCAGCGAGCGCTTTCCTGTACCCATCCGCCGTCCGTGCATGTCACCGAAAAATGGTAACCGTGCATATGGATCGGATGATTGGTCATGGTCAGATTCGCGCACCTTACGCGCACGCGGTCGCCCTTGCCCACGACGAGGTTATCGATCCCTGGGAAGACCCGACTGTTCCAGGTCCACAGATTGAAATCGAGCATGGTCATGACCTTCGGCATGTAGGAACCGGGGTCGATGTCGTAGTTGTTCATGACGAAGACAAAGTCTCGATCGACTCGCATGAACTTCGGATCACGCGGATGCACGACGAAGGAGCCCATCATGCCCATCGCCATCTGCACCATCTCGTCGGCATGCGGGTGGTACATGAATGTCCCGCTTTTCTTCATCTCGAATTCGTAGACGAAGGTCTTGCCCGGTTTGATGTGCGGTTGCGTCAGGCCACCGACACCATCCATGCCGCATGGCAGGAGCATACCGTGCCAATGGATGGTGGTATGCTCGGGCAGCCTATTCGTGACGAAGATGCGGACCTTGTCGCCTTCGACCGCCTCAATCGTCGGACCAGGGGATTGGCCGTTGTAGCCCCACAGATGCACCTTCATGCCGGGGGCGAACTCGCGGACCACCGGCTCGGCGACAAGATGGAATTCCTTCCAGTCCCCGTTCATTCGCCACGGTAGCGTCCAGCCGTTCAGCGTCACGACTGGCTGGTAATCCGGACCGCCACTCGGAAAGAGAGGCGGTTGCATCGTGTTTGTCGTCGTTGTCGGCGCTTCCGGAATGCTTGCCGCTTGGGCGCGTCCGCTTACAGCGGTGGCCCCTGCCAGCACAGCCGCCGAGCCGATAAAGCCTCGTCGAGAGAGCATGATTCGTCTCCTATCAAGTTCAGTGTCCTGCCGCCTCACCGCCTGCGGCGACCGTTGATTTTGGAGATTCCCCGGCTTCTCCAGGGCTCCCTCCGACGACGGCAACGAAGAGATTGGTGCTGGCGAGCCAGAATTCGCGCTGAGCCTCGATGGCGGCGGTCGTGGCGGCTATTCGTTGCCTCGCCTCCGTCAGCAACGCGAACACGTCGACCTGCATCGCGTTGTAGCGCAGCAGGCTCTCGTCGGAGATGATCTTGCGGAGCGGCAAGACCTCCTGCCGGTAGTGCATGGCAATGTCATAAGCCGAGCGGTAGACGCGATAGGCGTCGCGCGCTTCGGACCGGACATTGACCGCCTTTTCCAGAAGCCGGTTGACTGCTTCCATGTATGTCTGCTCGGCCTCGCGAACACGCGTTTCGCCGAAGTCGAACAGCGGCACCTGGAAGTCGACCTCGATGCCACGCTCCCTGATGGCAGTGCCATCGGCATCGCGCGTGGTCTTCCTGATGCCACCGACCTCAAGCAGACTAATGAACCGCGTCGCCTGAGTTAGCCCGTAGGACTTGGCAAGCGCGGACACGTCGATCCGTGCGATTTGCAGATCGACGCGGCGGCGGACGGCGTCCGTCTCGATCGCAGGCAGCGTCCTTGGCCGCCCCGGCAATGCTGGAAGCGCGCTTGCCAACCGCACATTAGCATCCTGCCCCCAGAGACCGAGCACCCGGACCAGACGCTCCCGTTCGCTGTCAGCGCGCTGACGTGCGCCTGCAACCTGCGTGGTGATGTCCGCATAGAACACCTGCTCCCGGGCCTGATCGAGCTTGTTGAGCGCACCGGTTTCACCTAGACGCTTGGTGAGCTGCGCCGCGGCTTCCGCGGCCGACTGAGCCTGTGTTAGAAAGCCAGCCAACTCGCGGGCCGCGACCGCCCGATAGTAGGCGCGCCGCGCATCGACCGCCACGCGGAGCGTTTCCGTGATGGCCCGCAATTGCGCTTGCCGGAACCGGTCCGAAGCAAGATCCGCGCGAGCAGGAAGCGTCGCGAGAGCAAGGATATCGGCGACGATCCGCTTTTCGATTTCCAGTGCGCCGGCGCCCGAAATTCGGGACAACGACAGCACCGGATTCGGCGGCAAGCTGGCCCGCACCGCTTCCGCTTCGGCGATGCCCAACTCGTTGTATGCCGCTTGCAGCCCACGGTTATTGAGGAGCGCGATTTGCACCGCCGTATCGGCCGTCAACGGACGCTTCAGAAGAGGCGCTATTGTTTGGCGTGCCGACAGCGCATCGTCGCCGTTGCGGATCGCAATAACGTCTTTCCTCAATTCCTCTTTGGTGAAGCTTGCGACGCTGTCCAGCCCTCCGTCGGGCGAGAATGTCTTGCAGGATGCGAGCATGAGACCGGCGCTGAGCGCTAGGGCATTGCGGCCGGGCCCTCTGAACATCCATTGGATCAGTTGTTTTGACATGGGCGCCCCCCTACTCACCGGGTTTCGGTTGAGGCGCGATGCGTTCGTTGGTACCGGCCCAGTCGCCGGGCTCGACCGGGCGTTGACTCCGGTATGCACCGAGTGTCGAGCGATAGGCGACCGTCGGAACGCGAACGGTGGAATCGGACGGATCCGAACCGACGATCGGCTTGGACGTCGCCGTGCAACCTGCAGCGGCGGTCAGCCCACCGACAACAATAACGGCACGAAAACCTCGTCGGAATAAGTTCGTGGACTGCCGTCCGGACGCGGCAGCGGTAGCCCAAAGCTGAAAAGACATACACCCCTCACTGGTCGATCGATCACGAACAGCGACGGCTGCGCGCAGCCGCCACGTTGGCATCAGAGCGACAGGAGGACGTCCGGTGGCCGATAGAGTCGTTCTGGCCCAGACTCGGGAATGCCGTACGCATTCAACGACGGCAGCAACGCAGGGCGTTCAAACCGTAACAAGGGTAAATCAAACGATGGCGCAATCGCACTCACACAAAAAAGACCGCAGCATTGGCCGGATGAGCTTTGCGGTTCGTCGCTGTCATCGGCGTGGTCATGAACCAGGCCTTCGTCAGCATGGCTGTGCGCTATCGCGCCTTCATGCAGATGTGGCTTATTGTTGCCGTGCACATGCGCCAAGCTAGAATTGTCATCCGTAAGGCAGTGGGCCGTCCTGCTCCCGTCACCAAACGCAACAGCCGCCGACGGCGTGATCACACAAAGCGCATAGAGTACGACGAACAGCATTGCCGCCGTTCGTTGCGATCCTCTATGGATTCGGGTCAGAAGCATGGGTTCCGGAAAAAGAAAACGCGCTCAGTTAGCCATCGAACCGAGGTTATAGCCAGCCGCCGGCTCATGGCAAACCCTCATTCCACAAGAAAAGCTTCGTGAAGCCGGAGGGGCGGCGCTCGTTCGAGCCGCCGACCCTCCGCTTATTGTGCGCGAAATAATTACCGATCTACCAAATGTTGCCCTTGGGATCGTAAGCGGGAACCGCCGAGTTGGGCGCGGTCTGCGGTTTCTGTGCCCGATAAGACTTGGCGGCAGGCCGCGCCACAGATGCCATGGCGTCGCCGGGGAGCCACTCGCGCTGGACATGGAGCCGCTCGCTTCGCTCGCGGGCTTCGTAATCGGTGTTAGGCGACGTCAAGTCGAACGCAAAGGCGCCACCCGGAGCCATCAAGGTTCCGGCGAGCGCGACGACAGCAAGAAACGGTTTCATAGTTAAGTCTCCTTGTGCTCCCATCGGGGATGGGGAAGCCAGGCGGCTTCTGTTCCGTCTATCGTGTCGAAGGCTATGATCGTTACATGTTCACGGAAGCGTGAGCCTACCGAGATTTTCATTTCCGGCTGTAACCTTTATCGCCTCAATTCCGAAGTAATGGGTTGAAGACCCCGCTCCCACCCGCTGATATTCCTGGGAGCACTCTAAAGGTCGCGTACGTTTAAAAGGTCTGATGCCTACGATGCACAATATCGACGCTCAGCTCGGGACACTTTGGGAGCAAGCACGCGCCGGCAGCGAGAGCGCCTATAGGGCATTCTTGACTGCACTGGCGACGCCGCTTCGAAGCTATGTTCGACGGCAGCTCTTGCGGTACGGCCGCAGCGAGAGCGAGACGGAAGATATCGTCCAGGAGGCACTCCTGGCGATCCACGAAAAGAGACATACCCATGATCAGGATATCCCGATCACCGCATGGGCTTATGCGATCACGCGCTACAAGCTGATCGACTTTTTGCGCCTCAGCGAAAAAGATGCCCGAGCCCTCCCCTTGGAGGACATCGAGCAGACGGTTGGCTCCGACTCTATGCAACTCGATGTCCGCTTATCCGTGAGAAAGATTTTAGCAGCTCTCCCGGAAGGCATGCGCCATCCGATCGAACTTATGAAATTGATGGGGCACAGCGCGAAGGAAGCCGCAACACTGACGGGACAGTCGGAAGCCGCGGTCAAGGTCAATGTTCACCGTGGGCTCAAAGCCATGGCTAGGTCGTTTGGGTGAATGGACATGCCGAAGACCGACGAGCTCATTGCCCGCCTTAGCCGAGAACCGCGAACGAAGTCACTCTCTCCCACGCCGGTTGTGGTTATCGGGACGACGTTGGCTGTGCTCCTTGCACTGGCCCTGTCCATCGAATGGCTGAAGCCACGCGCTGATCTCGCGCCAGCCCTGCTCGCCGAAAATCACATCTTCCTGCTCAAGCTGATCTTCACCGTCGGCGTCGTGGTCGCGACGCTGCCGATCGTGCGTGATTTGTCGGTTCCCGGCAGACGAATTGGGCTCTGGTCAGCGCTCGCGGCAGTGCCCTTCCTCATGGTCATCGTGCTCGCGCTGCGGGAATTTGCCGCCGCGCCTGCGGGCGAATGGTCGCATCATCTACAACATGCCTCGTGGCTGGAGTGCCTGTGGCAAATTCCAGTACTTGCAATCCCGGCCTTTACTATCCTTGCTCTTAGCGTCCGGCGGCTGGCGCCGACCGAGTTGCCGCGGGCTGGAGCCTACATCGGCCTCGCAGCCGGCGGCATTGGAGCGATTGGCTATGCATTCCATTGCCCCGACGATTCGATAGCGATCGTCGCAGTCTTTTATACTTTGGCTATTTTGGAGATGACGTTACTCGGTGCACTTGTCGGGCCTCCAATTCTCCGTTGGGGACGCCGCGAGATTCGATAATTGAATCGCACGCGTCACGATCGCGACCGGTACATCAGAAGCCGATAATGAATGTTTTCATTGTTAGCCATGGTAGTGCTGGATCGGAAAGCACTGCCTCTTTGTAATTTGCAGTGCTAGCACGGTGCGGGCGACAATGCCTAGCAGGGCAAATTTAGGCGCGGCCCAATAGGCACCGGGAGTCAGGCCGCTTTAGGTGACGAGTGTTAATAAGCTCAGACAAGGTGGACGTATTCGTCAACGTCTTCAGTTCGCACCCCGTTCACGGGATTTCTGTGATCGGTTCTATATGCTGCTGTCGAACGAAACCCTTGAGATTCCTCGACACCGTTGATCCTGCTAAGCCATGTCTTCCGCGCTTCCTATTCGCCGCTTGACCCTGTCCCAGGCCGAGCGGATATTCCCAACCGCGCCATGCGCCTGTTCCGAACCATACTCGCATTATTGATCGCCCTGTCGGTGGCAACCCTGCCGGCTGCGGGCAGCACTACGATCATGGCGAAATCAGCCGATACATCGATGTCCGATATGATGCCGATGGACGATTGCGAGCACGCCGCTATGCCATGCCACAAGGCCGGTGACTGCTGCGGGTCTATGGTGAATTGCACTCCGACGTCTTTCATCTTCTTACAATCGAACGCGGCGACCATTCGCTTTCAGCGTGTTGCCGCCGATCGGCCGTTCGTCTCCGCTGAAGCTCCCGTCCGCCCGCAGTCTGCGAGTCCTCCGTTCCGACCTCCTTGGGCCTGACACTCGTTCCTACAATCTGGGACATCGCGTGAGCTGTAGATCGCGCGGAGTGGCATCACAGATCCGCGATCTGAGCTCACCGAGTGAGGAGGTGTGAGATGAAACAGAATTCGATTCTAGCTAGCGCTCTTGCGGTGGTCTTTTCGGCAAACATCTCCACTTCAGCAGGCTGGAACGGCTACGCGTTTGAGCCGCTACAATCGGAAGTAAAGAAGAACGATGACGTAACGAGGGTGGCGCGCCTACTTCATAACTCTTCAGGCAAACCCGCCTCCGATGTAGGAGGCGCCAGCATCCGCTCTGATAGACCGCCGGACGGCGTTCGGGGCATGGCGCCGCAGCCGAGGCCCCTCCCTAGTCCTGGCACCTGGACCCTGATTAGCACCAGCTCGGGCGACACTCGTTCCAGCAGCAGCATTAGAATCCTTGAGCGTGGAATCTACCGTGCAGAGACTATCGGCCGGACGGCTGCCCCTGGCACCACCGGCGTCATTAATACGGTGCGAAATCCGCAATTGATCACTGCGACCACCGTCGTCGTCGGCCACGTCGGTGTGCGATTCGGCTTACATTATTCAGTTGTCGGGGGCGAACCCGGTGCGGAAAAATTTCTAAGATTAGTAATTTTGTTCCCACCTGAAGGTTTACGTAATCCTCAGACTGGGCAACTCCATTATCAGAATGCTCGTGAAGTAACCGTCGCCGTCGGCACGGCACACTATTGGGAATATCATTTCGAGAACCCCTGGGAGATTGCTGAAGGAATTTGGTTGTTTGAGTTCTGGGATGGCGCCAAAAAAATAGGGCAGCAGCGTTTCTGCGTCCACCGTTTGGAAAATATCCGGATGCCGCCTGCGAGATTGCCGACGGAATGCCGTCAGGATTTGCTGGGGTAATTTTCGCGACCGTCAAATGCCTAGGAGCGAACACATAAAACTTCGATGGCCGCCAGGATTGTTTAGTAGCGAACAATAAGCGTACGCGAATGGAGGTGGGTCGACGAACGTCGCAAGACTGATCTGCGCGACGTGCCAATTATGACTCTGTTGAGCCATATTCCCCGGATGAGCTACCACTGTAGGATTGAAACAGTTCACGTAGCGTACAGCACGCTCATAATGACGACGAGTCGAAGTCAGATATCCACGAAGATGCAGCGCCAGCAATGTCACCTATCTGAGGCAAAGCGGAAATATTTTCAAACTGGAGGAGTTGTTTTAGCGGCTTCGCCAGACTTTGGACCGGCCCTTTCTACACCAGCGATCTTCTCCGTTGCTCCGGCAATTCGTCTGAGTGGACCGCTAAAATCAGGAAAATTGATTAGCGCAAGCAGTAGGCCTGCTATCCACAAAATGTGCATATGTGTGAACATAGCAAGAAGGCCTAACACACAGACAATTTCGAATTGGATTTTGTTATGCGCAAAGCGGTCTGGCAGCGCGTGTAACCGCAAATACACGAGACCAATCATTAGTACGAAGAGCACCAGAAATACGGCCATGACAACCATGAGCGCGTCCATCTCACCAGGAGCAGTGACAAACCACGGTAGATGGCCGGAAAAAGATGGGTGCATGGGCTCGGTCATGTATTGAAGTTTTGACACTTCTACAGTCCAAGTTCGGCTAGCGGTGATCAACCTCGATTCATAGGCCCTGTCGATATTGGGTAAACGGAATCGAACCACCCGCACTCAGCTAGCTCGATTGATTGCGTCCTTTTACTCCCTCATCCTCGAGCGCGTACCGCAAAGCGATTTAGTACAATAACAGCTTGACGTCGCATTAATCACACAAAATGGGCTGTGCGATTTATTCTTTTTTTAGGGTGCTTAGCCTACTCTGAGACATGCAAACCCCACGCGTGCCAGCGCTCGATGTCTTGCGGCTATTTGCCGTGCTGGCAGTCGTGCTCTTTCATTACGGCTATCGAGGTCCCACAGGTTTCGGCACGACATACGTGGCATTGCCTGAGCTTGGCCCCTACGCACGCTATGGGTTTCTTGGCGTACCCGTTTTTTTCGTGATCAGCGGCTTCGTCATCGCTTACTCTGCTGAGGGACGCGGACCGGTGCAGTTCGCGATCGCGCGATTTGCGCGCATTTACCCCACATTTGTGTTGTGCATGACTCTGACATTCGCTTTCCTGATCCTCTTTGGTGCGCCTGCATTCGAAACATCGTTTGCTCAGTGGGTCTCCAATCTTTTGATTGCCGCACCGGGTAGCACGTACATGGACAGCGCATATTGGTCGCTGGTCGTCGAGATGATTTTCTATACATGGGTTGCAATCTTTATTGCGCTGGGGCTTTGGCAAACGCGATTGGATCTAATCGTCGCCGTTTGGCTTGCACTTTCCGTGCTGAGCGATCTCACGATCGATGCCACAGTGATCTGCAAAGCGTTTCTTGCGGATTATAGCGGCTTCTTCGCCACGGGCATTATGATGTACCAGATTCACAAGGGACGGCGCGACGCATCTGTGCAATGGCTATTGGCAACCGCCGTTCTCACCGCGGTATATCAAAGCATCCATAACCTTCGTGGGCTGCGTGAGCAAACGGGCGCCATCGACGATCTGATCGTGGCGGGCATTTTCCTGATATCAGTCAGCGTGATCTTCGCCGCGACGAAAATACGAAGACTGCCCTTAAATGTCGCGCTCGCCGTTGGGGGCATAACTTATCCGCTGTACCTGCTGCATCAGCAGATCGGCTACGTCCTGTTTGACCAACCGACTGACGCTTCTTCGATATCAGTCGCTGCAACGCTCTTGTTTTTGATGGCGTTGTCGTGGGGCATCTGGCGTTTCTTCGAACCGAGCGCGCAAAGTCTCACAAAACGCCATCTGACCGCCGTCGTGGAGCGACTTTCTTCGTCGACGTTCACCGTACCGTCCAAAAAGGCCACTCCCTAGGCGGCTTCCCGGGCGCTGCAACGCGGGCACTCAGCCAGCCGCCGGTAAGGGCCGGCTTTCGTCTTCAGTCTTCAATGGTTTAATTCCCAACGGCTTCGCGATGGCCAAGATGGCCTTCAGGCCACTTCCAAAACGAGAAATGGCCTCCCGGTGATTTCGCAGCTCGCCATATGGGAGGTAGCGAAGATCAAGTTGGCCAATGCGAGAGAAGGCAGGCCTCGCAAATTGTGCTCGAACCTCTGCTTCCCTATCGTCAGGAGCGACCAAGAAGAAGTTTCGCGCCGCCGCGCCGTCGACACCCAGCGCCAAGTCGAGCATACGCACGATTCCCGAGTAGATACTCGTCGTGTGTTCGACTTCGAAGGCAGCCACCATGCTGCTGCCGTTCCGGTCGAGCCATAAGACGTCTATGAGGCGGATTGCTTCACCGGCTTGATGTTGCACGAGCTGCTCCGGGAGCCGCTCCAGGCAACCATCGGCCAAACGACCACTTCCGTAACCGCGGCTGGCGTCGTTTGCTGCAACCCATACATCGTATCCGAGTGCCAATCCGAGATCCCGTAGCCAGCCCTGGATCTCGGTGTGCGTGTGGTCTGCCTCTTGAGCATCTAGCATCGCTTTGGACAGCGCCGTGGATTCCGCACGTACCGCATCGAGATCGCTGCGCCAGCGGTCCAGACCTCCAGAATCATCATGGTTCGGCAGAGGATAGCGCCCGGATCCAAGGTCGAAGAGAAATGCCGCGACCGCGCCGAGATCGTTCGAAAGCATCGTTCGGTGAAGCGAGTTCAGCTCAAGCATCCCCTTCCGCATGGCGAGATACTCCTGCCAGCGTCCGAGCTTCACGTTTGCTCCTGTTAACGCGTTGTATCCCCTAACAATCGCCGTGTTGAAAGGCGGCACCCATGTAGGATGCAAGAAATAGAGGAGGTTTGCCGCCGCCGGACCGAGGCCTTTTATCTTTTCTTGGTCGAGCACGCGGATGGCGCCTAGGAGCTGTTCGTCGGCATTGCAGCAAAGGCAGCCGTCAAGGAATCGACCGAACGCAATCTGGTTCTCGCGGTTCTCGTATATGTCCGGAATGCGCAGTTTCGGCTTCCACATAAATGCGTGATCCGCTCCCTTGAAAACCTGCCGCTGCTCGGCGATCGAATCCAGCACGGTTTCAAGGGACGAGCCTCGATAAGCGTTGCCGAACCGATCGTCTCTAATTTCATCTATGATGACCTGTATGCCGCGCCGGATGGATCGAAAATTCTTGATCCTCTCCTCCCAAAGAAACCAAGTCTGATAAGCTCCTCCTGCATCGTCGCGCCAATGTCTTATGAGATCTCCCGCCCAGGTCGGCTCGTTCATCTCTTGCGACATATCCGGCGCTCCGCTCGATTTCGAGCGCTTATTTTGACCGAAGGGAAACAGGCTGCAAGTTCTACATTTGCCTTCGCCATACCCCGACCAGCCAGTCCGTCGCTCACAACGCACACTACAAGATCCACAGCTACCGCTGATCTTCGGGAATGCGCGCGCGGTTTGATCCGACATCGGCGTGATCCACTCTCGCGCCACAAACCCGGTCTTGCAGGTCCGGGTTTGGCGCGTCTTTGGGATGTTTTCGCGGATCACTACGAGCGGTGTCGCGGCAGGAAGCGGTGAAGGGCTTTAGAGATGCCCTCCTGCAGCTTGTCGCTCACCTGGGGGCAGCCGCCGGACTGGGCAGCTGATGCGCGTCAGGGGTCGGCCTCAGCGACCACACGTAAGACATTCCGTTTGAGCTTGGGCCCTACAACACCAGGTCTGCGGGGCGAGAGATTGGCTTGTCGCTCCGCCGTCAAAACATGAGGGAGCCAGAAGTATCAACCGGCATTGAAAGCCGGAAACCACGCGACATTTTCCGGCAGGGAACTTTAAACCCCGCTTGAAATTAGTCCCAAGGGGGCGAGTCTCAGAAAGATCCGGGGATGAGCCGTAGATTGATAGTCGGGACCCTGGCGGTCGTAGTGGCAATTATAACGGGCGGCGTAATCTTCGTATTTTCTGGGATCTACAATGTCGCGGCCGACGATCGGCACTGGACCATCTCGTACCGGGTAATGGAAAGCATACGTTCGAGTTCCATCAAAGCGCGTGCAAGCGGAATAACCACACCTCAAAATCTTGATGGTCAAGAAAAAATTGCGAGCGGTGCCGTACACTATGCGACGCATTGCGCGAACTGCCATTCGGCGCCGGGAGTGAAAGCCGAGGAATGGGTGGGCAACATGTATCCGACCCCGCCGCAATTGACCGATACTGCGCGCAACTGGAAGCCTTCCGAACTGTTCTGGATCATCAAACATGGGATCAAAATGTCGGGGATGCCGTCCTGGGCCGAGCATGGTGACGACCAGATTTGGAATACGGTCTCGTTCTTGCGGAGACTGCCCAACCTTTCCGCAGACGACTACAGCAAACTCGCAGCAGCGGCAGCGGGGCATCGTATGAACAATGGCGCAGTAGAGAACAAAGAAACGGAAGCGCACCGCGGGTCTTCAAACAGCACTCATCGCGGAAACCACTAGACGCATCGGACCAATCCGGAAGTCAAAGACCAGCCAGCCGATCGGGGCTTTTGATCGATCATGCGTGCCGCCGGTTTCCGTGTCGACATTGTTCGCAACGACTTGCAGCTGTCCCGAAGTCGACCGCCTGCAAATCAGAAGAAGTAATGTGTGCAGCGATGCCGCTACTGTCGAATCTTCCCATCCGAAGTTCGCCAGAACAGCGATGCACTCAGGCCGCTAACTTAACTACCAAGTCTTTCAGAAGATCGACGCTGAGCCTTCCGTCAGAAAGGACTTTGAAACTGGAATTCGGCGGAATCTCGTGCCAACCCTCTTTACAATCGTCAACGGGCTCGGACGCCACCACTACATCTGCCAACGTCCTACGGTAGTACAGTGTTGGTGGCTTGGTGTCGCTGGCCCAACGGAAGCCGAACACGGTCTCGCCATCGGTCAGAGTTGCGGTGAAGCGAAATGGCTCAGCGATGCCTGCATCGATCATCGTGCCATGAATCGCGCGCAACGTTCGGACCACGGCACGCACAGGATCTTTTTCTAGCCCATTCGCCAAAGCAGCGAGGAAAATTGCCTCTGAGTCGCTGCTTCCCATACGGGAGCCATAGAGATCGTCCGGAATCATGGCCTCGATAGTGCGCCTGATTTGGGCATATCCACCGATCTGCCCATTGTGCATGAATAACCATTTGCCGTGCGAGAATGGATGACAATTCGCCCGGTTCGTTGGTGTGCCTGTCGATGATCGGACATGGGCAAAGAACAACCGCGACCGCACCTGATGGCATAATGCCTGCAAATTTTCATCCGACCAGGCAGGGCGCGCTTCGCGAAACAGTGCTGGCTCAATCCGTTCGCCGTACCAGCTTAGGCCAAAGCCGTCACCGTTCGTGCCGGTCTTTCCCCTGGCGGCAGAAACGGATTGGCGGACGAGCGAGTGAGGAGGTATGCAAATCAATTCGGAGAGGAAAACTGGCTCGCCTCGATAGGCCAGAAGACGACACATGTTATGGCCCGTGCAGCGGCATGCCGCAGGTTCAAATAATGTTTCAACATGGTGAACAGAAGGTTAACATCTACGTGTCACGACAGCGGGGCAGAAACCGGAAAGCGCTTAGTGCATATGAGGGGCCGCAGGCTGGCTTTATCGTCCCGCTTTCGGTATAATTCTACGATGTCGCATGGGTTTCGGTGCATACTGACGGTCTTGCTGGCGCTGACTTTCGCTGTCGGGCCGGCGCCGCAGTGTTTTCGGACATCTGCCACCTTAAAAATTGAGACGGCGGTGCAGATCGAAAAGTCAGGGTCAGCCCAGTGTCACTGCTGCGACAACGATCAGACGGGAGTGACAGCAGACGCATGTTGCGCGCTATGCGGCACCGCTGCCGCACTGCCCTCGACTGACATGACGTTCGAACAGAAAACGGTCGAAGCGTTCGAAAAATTCGTCGCGCCCCGGACCGTGGGTCTCGCAATTTCGCCTGATCCACACCCTCCTCGTCGACTCGCCTGAATTAACGCCTGAGATTTCGGGCGCAGGTCTTCTCGCAAAAGCTGTTCTTGCGGCGTCACGGACGCCTCACGGGTGTGCGCAGCCTGACGGCGGTGAGCACATTCGCCAGCATACGGCCATCAAATGCTTGCTTCCATGGGCGGAACTATCAACCGGCGCACGCTGCTGATCGGAGGCGCGGCCCTCTCTATCTCGCAGTCGTTCAATCGTACAGCCTTCGCAGAACCAAGCGTGAAGATCGTAGAGATCAGTGCCGCACCGGCACGGCTTTCTATCGGTGGAGAACCGCGCCGGCCCACCGACGTCTGGTGTTACGGAAATTCCGTCCCCGGTCCGGAGATCCGGCTGCGTCAGGGCGAGCGCGCTCGAATCGTTATGCGCAACAACTTGCCTGTGAACACGACAGTTCATTGGCACGGCATTCGGTTGCACAATTCTATGGACGGGGTTCCCGGCATCACTCAGCCCCCGATCAAACCTGGCGAAACCTTCGCCTACGAATTCACGCCGCCGGACGCCGGCACGTTTTGGTATCACCCGCACGCGGACAGTTTGCAGCAACTCGGACGAGGCATGGCAGGAGTTCTTGTCGTGGAAGAGCCGAGCCCCCAACCTTTCGACCGCGAGCTCGTCTGGATGGTGGGGGATTGGCGGCTCACACCAGATGCACAGATTGCAACGGGCTTCGGCAGCGCGACGGAAGCCGCGATGTCAGGCCGCATAGGAAATACGATAACGGTGAATGGTGTCGTGGCCGATGAGGTGGCAGTGCGCGCGGGCGAGCGGGTGCGTTTTCGCATCGTCAATGGTGCGCTTGCGCGTATCATACGGTTGCGCTTCGACGGGCACCGTCCCGTGGTCGTAGCGATCGACGGACAACCCTGTGATCCGCACGAGCCGGCAACAGGGCGGGTTCTTCTCGGACCCGGCATGCGTGTCGACCTCTTGATCGACATGCAAGGTCATCCGGGCCGCTCTTATCAGATCGTCGATGAGTTCTATCCGGGTCTTACGTATTCGCTCGCCAAATTTTTCTATCAAGACGAAGCGCTGCCACGCAGGTTACCTTTCGGAAATACGCAATCGCTGCCCCAGAATCCCTTGCCTGAGCCTGATTTGGAGACCGCGGAACGACATCAGCTGAGGCTGCAAGGCGGCGTGATGGGCGGAGCGATGATGGGAACAGGCCGCGTGCGCGGAATGTCTCATGAAGCAAGCTGGGCGATCAACGGCAAGTCTATGACAGGGGACGGTCACGCTGGCATGCCGCCGCTTCTGAACCTTCGGCTCGGCCGAAGCTACCGGCTGGCCATACGGAATGAAACCGCATGGTGGCATCCCATTCACCTTCACGGTTTTAGCTTCCGCGTGCTGAGCCGAAATGGCTCGCCGGTACCGCACCGTCAATGGGCCGACACTGTTCTCCTCCCCCCGAAGAACTCCACCGAGATTGCCTTTGTTGCCGAGCGGGAGGGAGATTGGATGCTGCACTGCCATGTCATCGATCATCAGGTATCCGGGATGATGGCCGTGTTGCGCGTCGCATGAGTATCGAGACCATTGAGAAAAGGAGAAGTTAGATGAACAGACGCACCTTCTGTATCGGCGCCGCGCTTGCGCTGCTGCCCCAGTTGCCTGCATCGGCCGGCTCCATCCGGGCAACCTTATATAAGGATCCGGATTGCAATTGTTGCGATGCCTATGCCTCTTACCTTCGCGAGCACGGATTTGAAGTCGAGGTAAAAGCCACCGAAGACCTTGCCGCAATCAGCAGCAAAGCCGGCGTGCCGGAAAAGCTACAAGGCTGCCACACGATGTTCGTGGATGGCTATGTGGTCGATGGGCATGTTCCGATCAATACGATCCGAAAGCTCATGTCGGATCGCCCCCCCATCGCCGGAGTCACCCTCCCGGGCATGCCGTCCGGATCGCCCGGCATGTCCGGACGCAAAGAGGGGCCGTTCGTGATCTACGCGGTTTCGAAGGACGGGACGCCGCCCGCGATTTACGCGACGGAGTGAGATGGCCCTCTCAGTAGGCTCTCGTGAAGCGGAGAATAGAGCACAACATGGATTCTCCGGTCTTCGACAGCATTGATTTGCGATAGCGGCGCTAAAGCGCAAAAGCTGCGGTCGAGTTCGCCCGGCCTCGACCGCAGTGCTTTAGCCGGTTGAACGGTCGGAGCTTCTCGGTTTCGTGTACTCCGCAGTTCTCTGCTCTGAAAAGCCTAAAGGTGGTTGATGACTTTTCTGACGAATGAACCGCAAAGCATGGGCGAGCGGGTCATTGCTTTGGCGGAACGCGACCCTGGCCGTACACTGCGGTGGGTTTTGACCTTTCATTTTCTGGTCTGGAGCGCTCTTCCCTTCTTCGTCTGTTCCAATTTGCAGCTTGATCTCGTTGAGCATCTTGCGCTCGGGAAGGAATGGCAACTTGGCTATTGGAAGCATCCGCCATTGCCATGGTGGACCGCCGACCTTGCGTTTCGCATCGCGGGAGATCCCCGTGCGGTCTATGTATTAGGTCCGCTCGCCAGCCTCGGTGCGTTGTATGCGGTCTGGAAGCTCGCCTTCGAGACCGTTGGGCCACACAAAGCCCTCATTGCAGTTCTGCCCCTCGAAGGCCTGCATTTCTTCAACTTTTCTGCGGTCAAATTCAACCACGACGTGATGTTGCTGCCGTTCTGGACGTTCGCCGGATACTTGTTGTTCCGCGCATTGACGCGCAACCGCTGGATCGATTGGGTTCTTACAGGCGCCGTGCTGGCCCTTGGCTTCTGGACCAAATATACGATCTTCACCCTGGTTGCAGCGGTCGGACTGTTTTTCTTGTACGACCCGATCGCGCGTCAGAAGCTGAAGACAGCCGGGCCTTATTTGGCGGCCCTTGCGTTCCTATTGATCAGTGCGCCGCATTTTTGGTGGTTGGTTTCGCACTCGTTCTTGCCGTTCCAACACGTGCTGGTACGCGCGCAAGAAGCAAAACACTGGTACGACTATGTTGTATTTCCGGCGCGCTGGATCGTCGGCCAGGCTTTCTTTCTGCTTCCGACGGTCGGCCTGCTGTCTTTGGTGCTGGCCAAGCCCGCGCGCGAGAACGAGGGCAATGCTGCAGAGGGCTTCGTTCGTCGCTACGTGTTCATGCTCGCTGTGGGGCCTTTCGCCTTAACGACCCTCGCAGCAGCCGTCCTCGGTCGGCTACCGGTCGCCATGTGGGGTTACCCGCTGTGGTCGTTTGCTCCACTTGCGGCCGTGATGTATTTTTCACCGATACTCGATCGGCGGCGCATGCGTTTGTTCGCGCGCGCATTTGCAGCCATCTTGATTGCGTTTCCCCTGGCGTTCGCCCTTGATGAACTTTTCGAATCCTTCGTGAGAGACCGGGCCAAAGCCACTGACTTCCCGGGCCGGCAATTGGCCGACGTTGTCACGCGGCGATGGCACGAAAAATTCGGAACACCGTTACTGTATGTCGGCGGGGCCGACTTCGGGTCTTCGGGGGTCGGCGAGTTTCCGGCCAACAACGTCGCCGTGTACTCGTCCGATCGACCTCACGTCATCGTCCACGGCGACCCGCATCTCAGTCCCTGGATCGATGTAACCGACGTTAAACGCCGCGGCGCCGTATTCGTCTGGCAACAGCATCCGCTTCCGGAGGCGGTGGCATCGGCGCTCAAAGCCAATTTCCCGGCGGTCGAGTTTCAAGCTCCGCTGACGCTGCCGCGCCAAACCCTTTATCCGCGCAAACCGGCCGTGGTCGGTTACGCCATTCTCGCGCCAGATCCCGGATATGCCAATGATACCAGCCCGCGATGATGCAACGCCCCTAAGGTTTTCTCGTTAGATTTTGGGGCATGTCGTGTTCACGTGCGGAACGCTCGGAAACTCATCCGGGCGGGATTGTGTTCGATGTTTCGCGGAAGCCGTTCTGCCGTAAAACCGTTTTTTGCGAGCTGCCTCAAAAACTCTGGTTCGCTGTACCGCGTGATGCCGAGTTTCCGACGAACTCTGCGATAGGGCGAAACAGCGGTCTTCAGCAATCCCAGAATGGCAGCAAAGACAAACCCGCGCTTGTACGCATACTTCAGCAACGCCATGGCGTCGCTGCTCGGACCAACTCCCGGGGGAACGACGTCAGCCAAGATGACGGAGCCGCCCTCCGCCAAAAGCCGCGTCCATATCGCCAGCAGGTCATCAAGCTCCCTTGGTGCGATATACTGTACGAGCGAATTGGCGACCACGATGTCGACCGATTGGGCCGGCAAGCGTTCCACCTCATGAGGACTGAGAACCTTGATGCGGGGATGACCGGAAAACCTCTTGGCAAGATTCGCCTGCACCGTCGGAGCCCCGTCACACAGTACGAGTTCAGCCGTGCGAGGCGCAACGAGATCGGCGTGGACGGCCTCGCCGCAACCGTAATCGAGCACGCGCACGGGCTGCTGCGGCAGCAGGGCGATGATGCCCCCAGCGACGTCACGGTAGTGGACGTCCAGATGACGCTCATTGACGTAAATGGAATGCGGCCGATCCCAAAAGCTCAGCCAGTTGTAGACGCTGTTGTTCATCCAGTACGATCCGATAAGAAAGCGCAACGATGATGGTGGATCAGCGGCATCATGCCACCTTCGTGGCTAGTGTTTGGGCCGCTGCGGTCGCATCAAGCCATCCGCTAGATTGGTCAGCGTCACATCGAAATCTCGCATAATCCGCTCGTTGCTGACGACCTTGTCCTGACTCAAGGAAAGAATGCGCTCTCGAAGCACACTGATGCTGCCACTGAACGCGAATGGCGCGAGTATCGACGCCAACAGCGACGCCGGAATCGGAAGATGAAACAAACGCCCGCGCTTTCCCATAACCTTCCTTACCTCATGGATCAGTTCCAGGTGCGAGAACTGCTCCGGCCCACCCATTTCATAGACTGCGTTGCGGATAGGCTTCGAGAGCGCCTGCAACAGGATCGCAGTCAAGTCATCGACGTGCAGCGGCTGCAGCTTCTGCCTGCCGCTGCCGATAACCGGCACCACGGGCGTGCGCTTGACGAGGGCCTGCAGTCCCGTCATCGCCGTTGCCCCGACCCCGCCGTAGAGGGCGGTCGGGCGGATCACGACGCAGTCCAGGCCGGACTGCATGACCATCTCTTCCGCTTGCCGTTTCGATTCCGAGTAACGCGTAGTGATGGGAAGGCCGACATCGCAGCTGCTGACGAAGACGAATCTCGCCACCCCTGCGGTCTTGGAAAGCTCGATTATATTCTCCGTCCCCCGAACGTTGGTCCGGAAGAACTCATCGGCCTGTCGCGGATTGACGGCGGCCGCCAGGTGAACGACGGCATGCACATCCCGGAATGCCGACGACATGGTTTCGCGGTCCTCGACGTTGCCCTTAACAAAACGAGCCTGGTCAAGTCCGAGGCCCCTCACCTTCTCGATGCATCGCGTGAGACCGACGAACCGCGTGTTCGGCAGCGTTGCGGTCGCGCGCTTGAGGAAGTTGCGCCCGAGATAGCCGGCGCTTCCCGTCACTAGGATCTCCGCCACATCGCCCCCCTGAGATACTTTTTTAAAAACCCGAACCGGAAATAGAAGCTGACGAGCGCCTCCTCCTGAAACTTCTTCAACTGTTCGGGCTTCAGGTGGTCCAGATGGAACACCGGGTTGAAATTATCGTAGTCGTTGTAGTTGTGATTGAAGATCCTGTCTTTGACCTCCTCGTAGAACTCGGTTCCCGGTATGGGCGTGCAAATCGTGAAGTTGGCCAAGCTCGGGTTGAGGTGGTGAGAATATTGAATCGTTTGTCTGATCGTCGCAGGCGTATCCTCGGGCAGCCCCAAGATGAAGAACGCGATGATGCGGATACCTTTGCTTTCGCAATAGCTGACGATGTTTTCCTGATGTTCGATCGCGGGCGGGCTTCGCTTGTGCGCTCGAAGCGCGTCGTAATTGGTGGATTCGACGCCGATTTTGATGGCGCGGAATCCGGCTTCGTACATCCGACCCACCAACTCCTCATCGAGGCGGTCCGCACGGGTTTCGCAGCCCAGCTCCAAGTCCAGGCCGCTTTTTTTGATGCCGTCGCACAATTCAAGCACCCATTTTCTGTTCAAGGAAAATACGGGATCCCTGAACATGACGGCGCGCACCCCGTAGACCGTGCTGAGCTGCTTCAACTCGTCCAAAACCGCACTGACTTTCCGGATCCGATAGGATTTCTTGACCGCGATGTATGGACAATAGTTGCAGAGATAAGGACAGCTTCTGCTTCCCTGGATGAACGCGGTCGGCCTGCGCTTGAAAATGGGACTTTGCGAGAACCTTTTGTAGTCGTAGACGCTCCAGTCCGGAAATGGCAGAGCGTCGAGATCGTCAACGCGTGACGAGGCGATGATCCCGGACGCGAGATCTTCGAGCCTCTGCAAGTTCAAGAAAGGTCCTTCGGGATCGCCGGACACGATTGTATCAGCATGGCTTCGAAACAGATCGGGCGTCGTCGATGCGAACGGGCCTACCAGACAAATCCTCGCATTGGTTTCCGCACGGATCCGCTTGAGATATTGAAGCTCCTCGTTGTGCCGGATCAGAGACGCCTGAAGAATGACCAGATCCGCATCGGCCCGTATTCTATTGATGTCGAGCGTTACATCATGACGGTTCTGCTTCAGCACCGCTGCCAGATAGCCGTAAGTTAGGAGTGGAAAATACTCGCCTTTTGTTCGGGCGATTTCCAGCAATCGCGCACGCAATGACGATCCCACACTGAACGTGGTTCCGTAGCCGCCGTTATAGTCCCTGTTGTCGCCTGCGACGTACACGTCGAGGAGGCTCACTCGCATGGCAGATGCCCTTCGAATTTGTGAATACGCGTCGGCGAACGCCAATGCCGTCCGACAGCCCAAGGCGTCGTTCGTCATCCCGCGAAGCGGCGACTCTCGCGTCTAAATTTGAGTAGGTGTCGGGAAGGCTCTCGTCCCTGCGTGACCGGATTCAGTGGCTGATCGGCGCCACGGGCAGTGATGGTCAGAGGGAGAAGAGGAGCTTGGGTGGGCGGTCAATAAAGGCCGCAGCCTGACGTTCAATGTCTTGTGACACCCGGGCAATAACCTGCAAGGGCATATGCGACGACACGTCTGAGAAAGACCGGCCCGCCAGAGCGAACTCGCACGAAAGACCGTGACAGCCGCAAGAGAGGCCGCAGCACGTTCCACAGCGCGAGGCAGGCGTTTCGGGTTGACCGGTCTCCAATGCGCCGCTGTCAGCGTCATCGTCGTTTGCGGCTACGTCGGAAGCACCAGCCGCAGAAGCAGCGACTTGATGCTTGAGACAACCGGCTGCTGCAACATCTCCAACAAACGTCGATGCGAATGCTGGTAAGACCACGACAAAAGAATAGACGAGTGCCAGCACACCCGCTGCACAAATCCGCAACGTTTTGGTCAGTCGGATGAGCACGTCGAACTATTTCGTTCCCCAGACAGATGCCGTCGTCTCAGCAACGAAATACGAACTAGGATTTGTGAATAAATTGTGGCCATCCAGGGTGCTATCCCCTACGCAGCTCGCCTCGGCTTTGCTGGACTTCCGGACATAATCATCCCGGACATAGCCGCGCCAGCCGATGTCTAAGCGACCGAACCAGCAAGGGGCACGCTCGCAAATCGAACGTGCCCCCGCGACCAATTCCGGCAACTCTAACGTCAGTGAGGGCTTGGGCTGGTGATCGAACCGTGGGGAGCACCGTGGATATCACGCTCGGCGCCTTGATTCACGTCCGTCGGCGTCGGCGGGTTTATCGGAGCGCCCCGGGTCATGCCAGAACCTCCAGTCGTCATCGGCTGACGGGATACCGTGCCGTGCGGGCTGGGACTGTTAATCGAGCCGTGCGGAGCGCCGTGCACGTCCCGTTCGGCGCCCTGAGTTTGGTCGGTCGGAGTTACGGCGCGCTGGCTGTAGCCGGCCCCGGTTCCCAATAACAGCAGCATTGTGGCCAACAGCGGGGTAACGCGGTTCATGGGAATCTCCTTTTGTTTCCATCGCGCATTGGATGGAGAAGCCCGATGGCTTCTGTACTGACTGTCGCGTCAGAGGGCGGGATCGTTACACGTTCACGGAAGTGTGACACGGGCGGGTGCCCCGACAGACGAATCGGGCTCCGATCGGCACTTGCAGCGGCCCTGCATCATAGTCCTCAGCCTGGCGGGGAATTCGCCACCGCGCCTGCGTGCGAATGGACGCACCTCCAGCATACCTCATGGCTGGAGTACCTCTCGCAGATCCCGCTGGGCGCTCTCCTCGGGGCCGCAGGCGCCAAGCTAGGGAGCCCATCTCTTCTGATTCCCGCCGCTGCTATTCCCCGCGGGGCTGGGCGTTCCGCATCCCCTGCCGAGCAGGGCGACCTTGAGCACTGTCTTCGCGACGCATGTTCGCCAAAGATCGGTAAAGCTCTCGGCGGAATGACCACAAAGGGGTTCTCGGCCTTTGCAAATGCCGCGGACCTCGGTGATTTACAGGCTTATTGAATTCGCGCCGGTGTCGGCTTTGCAGCGCCTCCATTCTACGTTTTCTTTACGACAAGCCTTCAGTCAGCCCGAATATGGAAGGTTCGCGCCGAGCGCATCACCCGCTTTAACGATTCATTAACCATACAGATATTAACGTTTGTTTAAACTCAACAAGCAGGTGGCACAGCATGACCGGCAGTGAAGCCATGGAGCTTGCACGAGATAGCGTGATCACCTTGATGTGGATCGCTGGCCCCGTCACGATTGCGGGATTGCTGGTGGGCGTGGCGGTTTCGTTCATACAGGCTCTCACGCAAGTCCAGGAGATGACGCTCACTTACATGCCGAAAATCATCGTGATGTTTCTGATTCTTATGCTGGCGCTGCCCCTGATGGCCGATTCGATCCAAAGCTACATGCTTCGAATCGTGACGCGGCTGATCATCGGACCACACCTGACTTAGCGCTCCAATGTAAGTGTCCAGCATAACGGACCACATGTTGTCTGATGGACCATGAAGCTCGCCACCACCTCACTACGAGCCCCCTCTGTGCCAACAGCTTTGAGCATGCGAACAAGGTCTGGCTTTACAATGTTCGGTTACAGAATTTCGCAAAGCCTTTGGCGAGTTGCGCCGCGCTTGACGTGCAATAGCTAGGTCTTCAAACACGGCGATCAAAATCCCCGGAGCGCATATACACTGTCATGAGCGACCTTCGGTGAACGCGCCTCAATTCGATTGCATTATTGTTGGTGGCGGCCCTGCGGGGCTTACTGGCGCGCTATATCTTTCCCGATTTCGGAGGCGAATGCTTCTGCTCGATGCTGGCGGAAGTCGGGCGGCATCAATCCCAATGTCTCACAATCAGCCCGCATTTCCTGATGGAATCTCGGGTCCTGAATTGCTGGCAAGGATGAAAATGCAAGCGCAGCGGTTTGGCGCCGA
Organism: Pseudomonadota bacterium; assembly: GCA_040756555.1. Lineage (GTDB taxonomy): Bacteria > Pseudomonadota > Alphaproteobacteria > Rhizobiales > Xanthobacteraceae > Z2-YC6860. Next base: position 151,214 of record JBFLYS010000001.1, read on the forward strand.
AATCGTGAGTCCTGCGCATGTCGAGAAGGTGCGCCGCTCTGAAATCAGTTTCGTGGTTGAATTTGCGGGAAAGATCGAGACGTCTAAGACCATCCTTGTGGCAACCGGCGTCGTCAACCGCCGTCCCAAAATGAATATCGACGTCCACCGCCAGGCGGTCGCGCGCAGATTAATCCGATACTGTCCGATCTGCGACGGATTCGAAGCGATGAACCAAGACATTGCGGTTATCGGCGGAGACGGCCGTGGCGTGGCCGAGGCCCTGTTCCTGCGTAACTACAGCGCGAATATCACTCTGCTCTGCGAACGCCCGCTCACATTGGACGGAGCCAGCCGGAGTGAACTCGCTAACGCCGGCATTCGGACGGAGGAACGATGCGTCAAAACCATCGGCATCGAGGGAAACAAGATCTTGGTAACCGTCGAAGGCTCGATGACAGCGCATAGATTCGAAACTCTCTATCCGGCTCTCGGATCGGACAGCAATAACGAAATCGCAATCCAAACCGGCGCGGCGATTTCTAAAGCAGGCTGCGTCATTGTCGACGGGCACCAGATGACGACATGCGCCGGGCTTTATGCCGCGGGTGACATCGTCGAAGGACTCGATCAGATCAGTGTTGCCACGGGTCAAGCCGCGATCGCTGCGACTGCCATTCACAACCGGCTTCGGAAGCGTGAAGGCTTTCAACAGATGCCTCGATAACGCGGCATCGAGTCCGACGCTTCCCAATGATGGATCACATCTGATCGTCGCGTGTCGAATTCAAGATTTCGCAGACGCGGCTGTTCTTTCAAGCCGTTCGGCCATGACGATTCGATCTCGCCCAAGTGTCTTGGCCCGATAAAGCGCTTTATCGGCTCGCCCAAGCAATTGCGTCAAGCTCTCGTTGGCAGCCCGATAAGCGACGCCGGCGCTGCACGTCACGGATATCGAACCGGCATCCTGGCTGACGCGCATCTCCCGAATGGATTGGCAAAGCCGGCGGCCGATTTCCCATGACTTGGCAGGCTCGGCGGACGCGATCAGACAAAACTCCTCGCCCCCAAGCCGCCCAGCGACACCCTCCGCATTCTTGAGATGTTGCCCGATCGAAGCGAGCACGTCGTCCCCCGCTTGTGCCCATAGGTGTCGTTGATTTTTTTAAAAAAATCGACATCGAAGATGATAGCGGAAATGGCTTCATCTGGGTGATTGAGGATTTTCGCCGCCGCAATATCCATAAATGCACGGCGGTTGAAAAGCTGAGTCAAGTCGTCGACAGTGGCCTGATGAACCATCTGCTGCTTCATGGCGGTAACGCGGTCGGCGAGACGAAGCCGCGCCCGCAATTCTTCGGGGTTCGGGGGTTTATGGATGAAATCATCCGCGCCGTTATCAAGAGCAGAGACCGCAAGCGCATAGTCGTCGCTTGCCGACATAAGAATGATGTGAAGCGCCCGACGTGAACCGGTCAACTCGCGCGCAGACGCGCACAACTGGATCCCCGAAATGCTCAGCGGCTCGGTGCTCGTGTAATCAGAGCGCGGACATCGCTCTCGCGCATGATGAAGGACAATGCCTCCAACCCGTCGGCGAAGGTGATGACGTCGTGGCAATCGTGCTGCGCAAGGCCGGCAATCGCCCGCCGAACGACGCTACTGGGATCCACCACCACCAATCGCATGTTGCTCTCGGAAATGCATTATCGCGAAATACGCCCATTCAAACGAAACACATATAACAAAGTGTAAAACTGACCGAAGCCTTAAGCAGACTCAATTGAACGCGTGAGGCGACCGCGCCGAAACCGTCGTAGTGTATTTGCGAGGGGGGAATTAAAGCCGAAGCAAACGGGCTGCTAGTTGTGGATCGGGACAACCGAAAGTAATAGATGTCCTTGGCGCCACATTTGCTTCTAAAATTTTCGGACCAACGTGCTGCTCTTGAATCGTCAACTTTTAGCACGAGATCCATCAGATTCGGCAATCGGCGGACACCATAGCAGACCCGCTCATATCTTTTCAAAATGCATTAGCTGCAAGAGAGCCGGAGACTTTAAGTCATGAGCGGCAATGCGTCCGAACGGCGGCGAGCCACCGCTCATCTCCTCGCCCGCGATGGAATGAGGATCCGAAGAAGTTTTCCCGACGACAGTAACTACACGTTTTAGGTGGAGTTGGTGAGTGTGATGGGCGCGAGCTTATGTCGACTGAGGGCGCGCAAGTGGCGAAACAGAACACGCTTCGCCCTCGCGTCGCTCACGCCCACCACATGTACCAGCGGCTTTAGCGACCGTGCGGACTGGGGCTCGTAATCGATCCATGGGGTGCGCCATGCGCATCGCGTTCTGCACCTTGATTCGTATCGGTAGGTGTTGGTGGATTGATCGGCCCGCCCGTGGTGGCCGCAGGCGCCCGTCGTTGGCCGGTTGGCGCAGCATTGTGGGGACTTGGGCTGTTCATCGAACCGTGCGGCGCACCATGAATATCTCGTTCCGCCCCCTGGTTCTGGTCCGTGGGGGTACCAGCACCCTGGCTATAACCGGCTGCAGTTCCGAGAAACAAAAGCCCAAAGGCAAGTAACGGTGTAAAGCGTCTCATCGTTGTCTCCTTGTTCCTCCCTCTTGCGGCAACATTTCAACCCCAGCTCGGTTCCAACAGCCTTGCGCTATTCCAACAGGCCCCGCCGACGAATTAGGGGCCAAAGGTGCCTTAAGTCGATCGCTGGCAAGGTCGGTTCTCGGCCTTTGGCCCGCGCTCGCTCCCTTTGTTAGCGCGCCTTAGGGTCGGTTGTTATCGACCTGGGTAACCAACGAATATGGACACAGCGGCGCCAGCGCTGGCTGCCTCCGCGGTTTTGTGAACTCTCGCCTGTTGGACTAGTGAGATGGCTGAGGCTGCACGATAGACCCTCACGATCTGCGAAATGGCATAGAGATTGAATCAGTCCTCGAAGACTTGCGATGGGAGACTTGCCGCGGCGGTGAGCCGATGAAGGTCTGTCATTCCTCTCGGAACGCCTTGGCGATCTGGTCGACCATCGGCTTCGTCAAATACGATAAAATCGTCCGTGAGTTCGTTTGAATAAAAGTCTCAACAGGCATCCCTAAGGATAACCGTTTCCGTTTGAGCTTAGGCAAATGATCTGGTGACGGCGTGACCTGGACCTTGAAGTACGACGTCCCGCTTTTTTCGTCTTTTATTTCGTGTGCGCCGACAAGAGTTAACTCCCCGGCAATTTCCCGCGTCGTGCGCTGGTTGAACGCTGTGAACCTGATGACCGCGGGCTGACCGATCTGGAGCTGGTCGGTATCCCTTGGTGCGACTTCCGCCTCAACGACCAGTTTGTCCGATCGGGGAACGATCAACATGAGTTGTTCGCCCGCGCCGATGACGCCACACGGTGTGTACCGACAGCTTATGAACGACCCATCCTGGGGCGAACGATGCACCCCGCGGCCGGTCGTGACCGGACATGCCCATTCGGCAAACTGCCCTGCTCCTCCCACGATTGTCGATTAATCGACGGCGCGAATGCAGCTGTCCACCGAGGGAACTGCAAAAGTGGCAACGTTCATCGCCAGAGTTCCCTTAGCGAGCGAACCAACAGGAACTCCAACAAAGGGTAGGATTTCAAAAACGGATGCACACTGATCACACCGCTGACGCGCAGCAAAGCGATCGCCATTCTTTAGTTGGCTTTCGACGAGAGCCCAAAGTTCTCTGATGAGACCGGGGAACAACTGCCACGCAGTTGTCGGAGGTGGTACGGCCGCCGCAAGAGGCAGCTAAACACCGTCAAGTTGCTGCAATGTCTGCAACGAACGTCCGGCGCGACAAATGCGCCACAGCCGCCGATTTTCCCGGACTGCTTTCAACTATGTCTGCCTCTCACTCAGGAAAGCCGATACAGTTTTTCTTAGCGTAACCCTCCGTCGGGGGAGTGAGGACATGTACGAAGTTCATCGTCGTGATCTGCTGCGTGGTGCTTTTGCTGCGGCCGGGGGCGCTGCAACATCGACGTTCATGCCGAGCTGGGCACGCAGCGGAACGCTTGGCTTGACGAACCGCCCGACCGTACTTTCCGGAAGAGACATCGCGTTAACGATCGACCATGCCTCTTGGCCGGTGGATGGTCGCTCGGGGCCAGCGGTGACAGTGAACGGCACGGTGCCCGGTCCGATCCTTCGGCTGAAGGAAGGCCAGCGCGTTCGTATTGCGGTTACGAACCGGTTGGATGAAATCGCGTCGATTCATTGGCACGGCCTGTTGGTTCCGGCCCACATGGACGGCGTTCCCGGTGTTTCTTTTCCGGGCATCGCGGCCAGAAGTACCTTCATCTACGAGTTTCCGGTCATCCAAAGCGGCACGTACTGGTACCACAGCCATTCGGGTTTCCAGGAGCAGGAAGGGCTATACGGTCCTATCGTGATCGATCCGAAGCAGCCCGATACGGTGCACTACCACCGCGAGCACGTGATCGTGCTGTCGGACTACAGCTTCATGCCGTCGCACCTCGTCATGCAGCGTCTCAAGCAGCAGGGCGGTGTTTTCAATTACCAGAAACAAACTTTGGCCGGTCTCCTCGCGGGGCGCGACCAGACCCTCGAAGAGCGCTTGCAATGGGCGAAGATGCGGATGGACCCGACCGACATCTCCGACGTCACAGGCGCGGTCTACACGTTCCTCGTCAACGGTCACGGACCGGAGGACAACTGGACAGGCCTGTTCAGGCCGGGAGAGCGCGTTAGGCTGAGATTCATCAATGCCGGTGCGCAGATGGTTTTCAATGTCCGTATTCCCGGCCTGCGGATGACGGTCGTTGCGGCCGACGGCCAGATGGTTCGTCCGGTCGTTGTGGACGAGTTCCAGATCGGCAACGCCGAAACCTACGACGTTATCGTTCAGCCGGTGGAGGATCGCGCGTTCACGATCGTGTCCGAGGCCGTGGACCGGTCGGGAATGGGACGGGCAACGCTGGCGCCGCGTCTTGGAATGTCGGCGCCGGTGCCGCCGTTGCGTGAGCGGTCGCTGGCGACGATGAAGGACATGGGCATGGACATGTCCTCCATGAAAATGGGCGGCAAGGAGATGCCGGGCGGATCCGGTGCTGCAATGCCTGCAGCCTCTGGCGGTTCCGCTTCCATGCCCGGTCACTCGATGTCGCAAAACTCCTCGATGCCGGGGATGGCTGGAATGCGGCGTGGATCGCCGCCCCCCGGCATGGCTCCGTCGAAACCGCGCGGATCGGATGCGATGAGCGATATGCCCGGCATGGACATGGACATGCGCGACCCAAAGAACGCTCCAGGGGTCAAGCTCGGACCTGGAGTGCAGACGATCGCTCCCATGCCTCAGGACCGTACTGGCGATCCGGGTATGGGACTGGACAGCGTCGGTTACCGCGTCCTCGCTTACAAGGATCTGATCGCCCTACACCAGATACCGGACACACGAACCCCATCCCGCGCCCTGACGATCCATCTGACCGGAAACATGGAGCGCTTCATGTGGGGCTTCGATGGAGAGAAGTTTAGCGAGACCACGAAACCGTACACCTTCCGAAGCCGTGAGCGGGTTCGTGTCACCCTTGTGAACGATACGATGATGACGCACCCGATCCACCTGCACGGACACTTTTTCGATGTCGTCAATGGTGCGCCGGCGAGCCACAAACCGCGCAAGCACACCATCAACGTCTTGCCGGGCGGCAAGGTCAGCTTCGACATCACGGCCGAGCCCGGCGACTGGGCGTTTCACTGCCACATGCTGTACCACATGCACGCCGGCATGTTCCAAGTGTTCAGCGTTCGGCCGCTGCAAGGAGCGCCGGCATGAGACATTTTCTTCTGGCAGCGGTGCCGATCCTCTGGGCCACGGGGGCTGCAGCCCAGCAAATGCCTTCGATGCCCGGCATGAGCATGCCCGGCGAAAGTCAGACGGCTACGAAACCAACGCCAAAAAATGCGAAGGCCAAAACGAACGAGAAAACCGGCGACGAATCCGGAACGCCTGCGGCGCGTACGCAACCTGCGAACTCTCGCGCAGGCAGCGGCATGAAAGGAATGAGCATGCCCTCGGGTTCTGGCGGTGGGACAATGCCGGGCATGAAGATGCCGCAGAGCGGCCCGGGGATGAACCGTCAACAAATGCCCGCCATTCCGGAGTCCCCTCCGCCTCCCCCGCCGCGCGACCACGCTGCGGATCGCTACTACGATCCGGCGATGATGGAAGCGGCTCGCGTGGGTCTCAAAGAGGAGCACGGCGGCAGCATTTACTCGAAGGTCATGGCCAACCTTGCCGAATTCCAATCGCCGGGAGGCTATCGTTGGGATGGCCAGGCATGGTTCGGCGGCGACATCAATCGTCTTGTGTTGAAGAGCGAAGGTTCAGGAACGCGGCGCCGGGGCCTCGAAGAGGCTGAGATCCAAGCCCTCTATTCACGGGCGGTGGGCGTATTCACCGACGTGCAGGCCGGCGTTCGCTACGACTTCAAGCCCAATCCTTCGCGGACGTATGCGACGGTGGGTGTGCAGACGATCTTTCCGTATTGGTTCGAATTCGAAGGTGCCCTGTTCCTCTCGACCAAGGGCGAGCTGCTCGCGCGGCTTGAGGGCACCTATGATCTGCTCCTGACACAGCGGCTTATCCTCCAGCCGCGGGTGGAGCTGAATTTCGCGGCGCAGAATTCGCCCGATATCAACGTCGGATCCGGCCTTTCCAATGCGGAACTGGGCCTCCGGCTGCGCTACGAGTTCAGGCGGGAATTCGCACCTTATATCGGGGTCTCCTACGACCAGAAGATAGGCAGAACGGCCGATTACGCGCGTGCAGAAGGAGAAGACGTGAGAGCGGTCAAGTTCGTGACCGGTATCAGGGCGTGGTTCTGACCGAGATTGCAATCGACCGGCCGCGCAACGTGTTCATACCCGGGCCAATGGGGGCACCCCGACCGGCGAAAGAAATTTGTTTCTGGCCGCTCACTTCACTGAGGGCTCCATCAACGTCCGACGATGATTCCGAAGCCAAAGAGGGCCGCGGCTCTCAGCGACTATACGGTCGCGGTGAACCAACTCCTGACTTTATCGTTGAGATAAGTGGCAGACCAGCCTGCAACAGGAGTTTTTCATGAAGCTTTCAGCTTTCATTCCGGCTTTTGCGGCGCTTGCGATCGCTCTTCCCGCAGCGGCGCAGCAGGGCCAAAGCGGCGCGGGCGGATCCATGTCCGGCATGCAGATGCCGGAAATGCAGAACATGAACATGGACAAGATGAGCGCGGCTCAAAAAGAATTTCATGCCGCAATGCAGAAGATGAACCAGGACATGATGAAAGGCATGATGGATTCCGATCCCGGAATGTCCTGGATGAAGCAGATGATCGCCCACCATCAGGGCGCAATCGACATGTCCGACATTGTGCTCAAAAACACGAAAGACGCGGACGTGATCAAGGAAGCGCGGAAAACCAAGGAGCAGAACGAGAAAGATCTAAAGGAGCTGCAAGCCAAAATGAAGAATGGCAAGAAGGGGTAGGCAAAGGCTAAGCTCTGACGGGATAGCTACGAACGCATTGCCGGAAAACGGAAAGACCCACACACCACACAGGAGACGTCACATGCGCAAAATTGCTTTGTTTGCGACATTCTTGCTTTTAGCGGGAACCGGGTCGGCGCTTGCTATCCCCGGAGCCCCCGCGTCAGCCCCTATCCTCACCGCCTCCGATTCGGTCCAACAGGTGGCGCAGTCGAAGGATAAGAAGGCCAAAAAAACCAAGAAAAAGAATACGAAATCCGGTGGCGGCATGAACATGGAAGGCATGCCACCGGGACACAAGATGTGAAGCTGAGCGGCCGCTTGCGGCGAGACTAGAAGAACCCGTTCATCAGCGATCTATTCCCGCTGCTGAATGCACGGAAACTCCCCGCTTCGGCGGGGAGTTTTTATTGCCGCGGCGGCACGGCGGCAATCACGTAGCGGCCCGAGACACTCGGCGTTCCCATGAACATGCGGGCAACCTCGACGGTTTCGCGCTTGCTGCCCGGCACAAGTGCGAGCAGCGCGTCAATCTTGTTGACGCAGTTTATCTCTTCCGCCGGACACACTAGCGCGATGCCGTCGCGTGCGAGCCGCGCGTCGAAGTCCTGCGTCGGAATCCCGTCGAGGATATGCACCACTTGCGGATGGCTCGGCAGATAGAACGCGACGCTGTAGGCAAAATCAACATAGCCGGAATAGAGCCGCAGAGGCCTCGGGGTGGTTGCACGCCACAGTTTGTCCACCAGCGGTGCGAGCGGCGCGGCGTGCGACAGATAGGGCGCGACGCCGGTGCGATGGGTCACAAAGGCGATGGCCGGCGCAACAATCACCATCAGAATCGGGAAGATCGCGGCTAATGCTACGACACGGACCGCGTCGAGGCGCGGCAACGCGACCTGCGGCGAAGACAGCAAAACTACCGGCAGCAAGGACCATGAGGCCATCGACCAGAGACCGGTCAGTTCCACGTGAGCTGCAATCGCAAATGGCACAGGCACCAACAGCGCAGCCCAGAATGCCGTGACTGCGAGACGCCGATGATCGTCCGATGGGCGGATCGAATCCTTTACCGCCGCGCCGCCGGGACATGTCGCGAGGAACGCGACCATCAACGCGACCGCCACGTACCCCAGACTTGAAGCCAGATAGCCGGCGGCGGACGTCAGCGTTTTGGCTATCGAACGCGAGCCGTGGATGCCGTAGGCGTAATCCATCGGCGCGAAGTTGCTCGAAATGACCATATAGACGTTGGGCGCCATCAGCAGCGCGCCGATGGCGATCGTCACCCACGGCGCGGCCGAGCGGAAGTAATCTATCCGGCGACGATCAAAGAGCGCGGCGACGCCAAGCCCCGCAAGCAGCACCACCGACCAGTACTTACCGTACATCGCAGCGGCCGCCGCGACACCCGCGAACGCGGCATCGCGCAGGCGGCGATTCTCGAACGAACGCAGGAAGAACAGCGTGGTCGCCGCCCACAGCGGAATGAGGATAGTGTTGTTGTTGTACTTCAACGCGTGGAAATTGAAGAACGGCACTAGCATCAGCAGCGCCAATGCGATCACACGCTTCCCGCCGTCGAGGTAGTCGCCCCACAGTTTCCAGCAGATCCAGAACGCGACACCGATGACGGACATCGACAGCAGATAGAACGACCAGTCCGCAACAGGGAAGACCGAGAACCAAAGACCCGATACGACCACGGCAAATGGCGGATGCGTCTCATAACCGAAGCCTGACTGCTGCCAGAGCGAGAAGCTCCTTGCCATGTCGAAGTGGACGCCCTGGCTCGCCTTGGCGATCACTGCGTAGAGCGTCCAGATCAGCACATAGGCGACCAGCACGGCGACCACGGTCCGCTCGCGGCGCGCCGGGTCGGTCAGCGCAGCGACAAGGCGCTCGATGGGGCCGAGAAAGCGCGAGACGGCGTGCCGAGGCGACATGTAAATCCCTATCAGCTCCAAGATCGGCGTTTCCATCGCCAAGACTTTGGATTTCTTGCCGCTATGTACCCGTAACACTGATCGAATGGCGGAACGCCTAGCGGACGACCCCGGCGCAGTGCGAAGTTCGACAGTTATAGCGGTCAGATTTATGGCGCTGACGACCTGATTTCTAGATTGTGTTTGGTTCGCCATTGCCCGACATGACAAACCAATCCGCCGAACATTGGCCCTATGAAGCTTTGCGGCCAGGGCGCTGATTCAATCTCGCCGTGTATCGAACTCCGGAACGCCCGGGCGTCGTATACGATTCGGGGCAGCCTGCGTCGCGTAAACGATCCGAAACAAGATTAATCGGTTCTAACCGGCAATACATAGCCCAAAACACGATGCCGAGGGTAAACGCTTTCGGCGACGCGATTTCCATGGTTTCCAGAGACTACGACGATATTGCCCTTGCCGTCCGTGCCGCGGACGATACCCACGTGTCCGCCTTCCTTACCTCTCGTCAGTACGACGATTGCACCGACACGCGGCTCGTCGATGCGCTTGCCATATTCGAGAAACGATCTAGCCGCCCGCGAATTCGTGGTGGCGTAGCCGGTTCGGCGGAGGACGAAATTGATGAAATCGGCACACCAAAGATCTGGGTAGGGCACACCGACCTGCGTGGAAGATGCGCCTATCCACTTCAAAGCTTCCAATCCCACTTTGAAGACTGAATTCGCGCTCTCCACCGAACGGTCTCGTACGGCTGAAGGAGGATCCACGCGATCGGAGCGGCGAGCGGCTTCCTCGACGCGGGGAGAAAAGCGTTCGTTGTGGTGGGCTGCTATAGCGCTGACAGGGATGCCCAGCGCGCTGAAAAGCAGTACATGACTGACGACGGTGACAAGAAATCTCATATTATCGCGCGTACCCTGAACAGATCGCGCCAATGTCCAGCCAAATTTCTCCGAAAACAAGATTAAAGCGCAATCAAAGCTGAGAACGATGAAAAAAAGTTAATAGCACGAGGAAGGATAGTGACAGGCTCATGCAGGAGGGCGGAGACCAAGAGCGCCAACATTGGAGCAGGCGCAGGGCAAGTTTAAGGAGCCTGGATCGATCGGTGCGACAGGGTGACAAATTGCGCACTAATATGAACTCAGCAAGTTTAAACGAGCTACCTTAGCATTCTCAATTTCCGAAAGCAGAGGAAATGGGCGATCCTTCTGGTGTTGAAACGTCCGCGACGATTCGGCCTGCGAAACCCGATGACGTTTCGGTACCTCTGGGGAATGAAACGCAAGTTGGCGTCGGCACAGGGCACGGAAATATCCCTTCGGGCATCGCCGCAAGATTGGTTGCGCGATGCGTTTGGCACTCCTCCGCGCTTCAAAGCCTTCGTAGCGGAACAAGGTTCAGCAGTCGTTGGAATGGTGACATGCAACGAACATTACTATACGGCGTTGGCGGCCACGACAATGCACGTTCAGGACCTGTTCGTTGAGCCGGATTATCGCCGTCGCGGAATAGCGAAACTTCTCCTCAGTCGCGTCGCCGCTCTTGCGATGGAACAAAGAAGTCCTCTGATCGAGCTTTCAGTGCATAGGAAAAGTCCCGCGCGTCGCTTTATAAGGCCTTGGGATTTGAGCCGGTCAGCGACAGTCTCGCGTATGTGGCTGCGCTGGAGTCCATGACGATCATGGCGGGGCTAGGCGCACGTCAACCGCCAGGCGGCATGGGTTCGGTTTTGTTACGCAGCCCCGCGAAGGGCGCGTTGGGCTGACTGCAGTAGCGCCCGAAACTGACCCAAGGGCCGCTGATCGCACCTACAATCAGCAGCGCGCTTTTCATCGACAGTTCCCGGCAATGACGAATAAGCAAGGAGCCGCCGTACCGCGGTTCCACAGTCCGCGGAATCTATTCGCTTAACCGAACAGTCGGAGCACCGCCTGCGACGCTTGCGAGGCCAGAGAGAGCGCCGTGGTGGACAATTGCTAGCGGGTTTGCAGAGCCAGAAGGTTGGCCCCCTCCTCATTTGAGTCCGCAAGCGTGAGGCTGTCCGCGCCCGTTTGTTGCGTGTTGATCATGGCTTTGGTGAAGTCCTGCCGAATCTGCACGGTGGACAGGTTCGAGCCGAAAGCCTGAGATTGCGAACGCAGGGTCGACAATGCGGCAGTAAGATTGGTTGAGGCCGCGGAAATGTCGGCGGAGCCGGCCCACGAGTTTGCGGAAGCCGCGATGTTCAGACCGCTTGACGAGAAATCGACCGCATTGATGGTCACGGAAGACGTTCCGCTTTCATTCAGCGTGACCGTCAGATTCGAACTGCTTCCGCTGTCGAGCAGGTTGATCCCGTTGAAACCGGCATCGGCGGCGAGCTGTGTGATCTGCGACCGGATCGAGTCGAACTGCGTTGCGAGACCGGCGCGAACAGTCGTATCCGAGGTCTGGGTCGCCTGACTCGCAAGCGCTTGCGCGGATTGGACCAGCTTCGTGATCGACGTGATGCCGTTGTTCGCCGCTTGAATCGTATTGATGCCCGTGGACATCGAGTCCAACGGGTTGCCCAAATCGCCGGCGCGGTTCTGCAGTCCCGCCGCGGTGAAGTAATTGATCGGATTGTCCAGAGCGCTATTGACGCGCTTGCCGGTCGCCAGCTTGCTTTGGGTCGAAGTGATGAGCGTCGAAGTCTTCTGCAACTGGAGAAGATTTACGCGTACACCCGCTGAGAGGACGATGTCGCCGGCCATATAAGCTGTCCTTTATCTGAAGCCTGTCGGGCACGGCCTCGGCTGTCGCAAGTCCTTCGAACCCATGACGATCGTCACACACGACGGTAATCGGACGACAATAGTTATGGTTACTCAAACGCAAGCCGAGCCTTTGTGTGCCCAGTTACAGCAAGTTACGTTCGGCCAGATAGAAGCGTGAAGACCCGAAACGTTAAGAAGAAAGCTCGACGTAGCTCGATTTTTGCGAGACTCCATTAACCGAACAGGCACGTCGAAGACTGTTATCAATCTGTACACCATGCAGCACGTCATCCCACAATGATCATGCCGACGACCACGACGCATTTCTCACGCCAGCTCCGCCTTTGGTTTAAAGCGATATTAAGTCGTTCGAGCTTCCCTATCCCGGATGGCCTTGACCGATGCCCAAGACACAATCCCGCGACGCACGTTTCTGTGGCTGCCCCCACGCATAAAGGCGTCGCTCACCGGTGAGCACGCCGCAGTGCAACGCATCGCGGGCACGGCCTTCCTTATCCGTGTCGCCAGCGCCGGCGTCGTGTTCGTCTCGCAGATCCTGCTCGCACGCTGGATGGGCAGCTTCGAGTACGGTACCTACATCTATGCGTGGACGTGGTTGTTGCTGTTCGGCGATATCGTTCATCTGGGCCTGCCGCTCACCGCGCAGCGCTTCATCCCGGAATACACCCAGCGTGGCTCCATCGACCTGCTGCGCGGCTACATCGCCGGCAGCCGTTGGCTCACCTTCAGCCTCGCAACGCTGATCGCGATCGCGGGCGCTGGTCTGGTGCGCGCGATCGAGGGCTCGCTCGACCGCAACGTGGTGATGCCGCTCTATCTCGCCTGCGTCACGCTGCCATTTTACGCGTTCTCCTTCATGCTCGACGGAATCGCACGATCCAACAACTGGATCAGCCTCGCGGTGATGCCGCATTCGCTACTACGCCCGCTTTTGATTCTCGCGATGATCGGCGCAGGCTTTGCGCTCGACTATTCGTTCGACGCCACGGGCGCGATGCTGGTGACCATCATCGCAGTCTGGGTCACTGCGCTCGGCCAGCTTCTTCTCCTCAATAAGCGTCTCGCCAAGACGGTCGCGCCGGGAGCCAAGGCTTACAATATCAAGGGCTGGTTTGCGACGTCGCTGCCGATGATCGCGGTTTGGGGCATCTACACGCTGCTCACGACGACCGACGTTCTGGTGCTTCAGCAATTCCGCCCGGCCGACGAGGTCGCGCACTATTACGCGGCATCGAAGACGATGACGCTGGTCACCTTCATCTACTTTGCAGTCGCCGCATCGGCGGGTCATCGTTTCGCGGCCTACCATGTCGCCGGCGACCGGGAGGGACTCGCCGGTTTCGTCGCGACGACGATCAAGTGGATATTCTGGCCGTCGCTCGGCGCGATACTGCTGATGCTCGCCGCCGGAAAGCCGATGCTCTGGCTGTTCGGACCAAGCTTCACCGATGCCTATCCGGTGATGTTCGTGTTGGCGATCGGCCTGCTCGCCCGCGCCGCGGTCGGGCCCGCCGAGCGGCTGATTACGATGGTCGGACAACAGCGGATCTGCGCGGCCGCCTACGCAGGCGCATTCGCGGTCAACATCATCGGCTGCTTTGCGCTCGCTGCGCCATATGGCGGCATGGGCGTCGCAGCAGCAACATCAGCAGCGTTCGTCATGGAATCCGCGCTTCTGTTCTGGATCGCCAAACGCAGGTTGGGACTGCATTTGTTCGTCTGGAGGCGCACCTAGTTTTCGGCTTTTGCCGGCGACGTTATCAGCGGGTCTCCGCGTCGTAGCGTAGGCTGATGCGCAATTTTCTTCGGTTCTGAAATCGGATTTCCGCAAAACGGCTGCAGACCCGGCGGTGTGCAGCGAGTTCCGCATGCCTCAGGTTGCTAGTTGATCGGGAGTAAGAAGAACAAGGTCATGAAACACGTTTCCGCCTCCCGGTCTCACGACATCGCCTCGGTCGCCAGCGCCAGCCCGACTATGCAACGTGGGCAACAGACGCTAACAGCCGAAATCGTGGACGCCGCTCGTCTCACCGAGCTGAATGAAGTCTGGACCGGGTTGCTCGCCCGCGCCGACACCCCGAACGTCTTCATGGACCCGGCGCTGGTTGCCGTGGCCGACGCCGCCGATCCTTCGACGCGGCATTTTGCACTGCTGGCCTGGACGCACATCCACGGTCGCCGTCAGCTCGCCGGCATCTGGACCTTTGCTGTCACCCGCCCGCGCAAGTCCCCGCTTCTGATGCATCTTCTCTGCGCCCCCGTCTTTACGCACGGCTACCTCGCTACGCCGGTGATCGATCGCCAATATCTCGACGAGACGCTCGACGCGATGCTCGACCTCATCGCAGAGGACGAAAGCCTCCCGAAGATTCTCGCGCTTGATTCGATGGGCACCGATGGCGCGACCTACGACGCGCTGATGCGCGTGTTGGAGCACCGCGATAGCGCGCCTTGCGTCTTCGAGCAATCCAAGCGGCCGAAACTCGTCTCCGAACTCGACGGCCAGGGCTATCTCGAAAAGGCCGTTTCCAGCTCGACGCGCAAGAAGCTGCGCCAGCACCGCCGCCGTCTTTCTGAGAAGGGCACTCTCACCTCCGTCGCTGCAACCGAGGCGGCCGAGGTGCGTCAGGCATTCGAGGAATTCCTGACGATGGAAGCCGCCGGCTGGAAGGGCAAGCACGGCACGGCGCTGCTGAGCAATCCCGCGGAAGCCGCCTTCATGCGCGGCGCGATTGCGGCGCTCGCCGACCATCACAGCGCGGCGATTCATTCGCTCTATTTCGACGGCAAACCGGTGAGCATGCAGATCGTGGGACGCGCGGGCGGCGCGGCCTTCACCTGGAAGACCGCCTACGACGAACAGTTCCAGGATTTTTCGCCGGGCATGCTTCTGCTCGAGGATTACACGGCGGCGTTCCTCGGGGACAAGACGATTGCTTACGTCGACTCGTGCTCGATCGACGACACCGGATTTATGGCGGCTTGGACTGACCGGCAGGCGGTCGCCGATCTCTGGATCGACGCGCGGCGTGGTGGCTCGCTCGAATTCCGCGTGCTCAGCACATTGCAGAAGACCTATCGCGACCTGCGCGCCTCCGCGAAGGACGCCTACCTCAACTGGCGTCAGCCGCGGAAGAAATAACGGAGCAGACGATGCGGCATACCGATGTGGTCATCGCGGGCGGCGGCCTCGCCGGTTCACTCACAGCCGCGATGCTTGGCCGCGCCGGCATCGACGCGGTGATGATCGATCCGCATGCGGCCTATCCCGCCGATTTCCGCTGCGAGAAGCTCGACGGCGTTCAGATGGCGACGCTGAAGAAGACCGGCATCGTGGATGCAGTCCTGCGCAGCTCGACGCACGACCGCGAATCCTGGGTCGCGCGTTTCGGCCATATCGTCGAGAAACGGCCCGGCGATCAGCAGGGCATCATGTACGACACGCTGGTGAACACGGTGCGTTCCCAGATCCCGGCGCGCACTGACGTGATCAACGCCAAGGTCGCCGACATCAAGACCGGCCCGGAGCGGCAGACCGTCGTTCTGTCCAATGGCGGCGAGATTTCCGCGCGGCTCGTCGTGCTGGCGAGCGGCCTCAACATCGGCCTGATCAAGAAGCTTGGCATGGATCGCGAGGTGATCAGCGCGAACCATTCGATCTCGGTCGGCTTCGATGCGAAACCCGCGAACCGCAAGAGATTTCGCTTTCCGGCGCTCACCTATTACAATGAGCGCGCGACGGACGGCATGGGCTACATCACGCTGTTCCCGATCGGCACGACGATGCGCGCCAATCTGTTCGGCTACCGCGACTTGCACGATCCCTGGCTCAAGCAGTTCCGCGACGCGCCGCAGGACACGCTTTACGCGATGTGGCCGGGGCTGAAGAAGCTGATGGGCGATTTCACCGTCACCGACTTCGTCAAAATCCGACCGATCGATCTCTATGTGACCAAGGGTCACAAGCAGGACGGCATCGTGCTGGTCGGCGATGCGTTCTCGACCTCCTGCCCCGCAGCCGGAACCGGCGCGCGCAAGGTGCTGGTCGACGTCGAGCGCCTCTGCAACCTCCACATTCCGGCGTGGCTCGCGAAACCGGGCATGGGCGAGGCGAAAATCGCGGAGTTCTATGCCGACGAGGTCAAGGTCGCGAACGACGCCTATTCGACGAACAAGGCGTTTCAACTGCGTTCGTTCTGCACCGATACGTCGCTGCCCTGGGTTGCGAAACGTTGGGCCAAGTTCGCTCTGCACGCCGCAAAGGGCGCCATGCGAAGCGTGACGTCGCCCGTTCCATCCTCCTACAATGGCGTCGAAGACGACGTTCAGGAGGGAGCCCGGACATGGGTGCGAAGCACTTCGGCGCGGGAGTAACCCGGTTCAAAGCCCCGCCATCATGCCGATCAGGCACGAGAGGGGAAAGCATCGATGATGACCTATTGACCCGGGATGCTTCGCGCCGTCCAACGACGATACGCTTCCACGCCATGTAGTCGACAGAGTGGCTTAATTCAGGGGGCGCATTTGCGCCCCTGCCTTTACGTTTAACACTTATCTTGGCCGGGACAAAAAAGAAGCCCTCTATGCCTCGATCGCAGAGACAGCACGCACGCAAAGTTCACAATCAACTTCGCTTCGCGATCTTGTGTGTCCGCCGTGAGAGCCCACTGCCACCAAGTAGTAAATAAAGACCCCGCTAGTCTTCAACCGCAACATTACGATAAGTCTGCGCAACAACGGATATTGCGTCAGGCAGCGGCCTGAAACTCAACAAGCCAACCAGTTCGGCGCGGACCCTGTCGCCAAACTCTCCAATCGGTGATGGATTCGAACGGGCCTTATCTCGCGCGACGTTATAGGCGATCTTGGTCACGACTCCACGGACCTCCCTTCTTAAGTTTGAGTCTCGCGACAATTTCGAGGACTGCGGCCAATGCCAACCCGAACTGCTAACAGTGCTACGTTGAGTTGCAACATCCGAACGGCATACAAATCGAGACACCGCGGGGATTTCAGTGTCGATCCCCGACCGAGCTTGGTCGTGGACGTTTGGGAAGTTCGAGCCCATTTGGCCTCCTGTGTTGCATAGGAGTAACCACTGGGGTCTAATCCCAACAGTCCCTACCCACCTCATTAAGGGCATAACTCCAATCGGAACAATACAAGGGGACGCCGGGCGTTGATTTGACTAGGGTTTTTGACGCCGCAACACCGTCGACATATCAATTGTCTGTGCGATTCAGATCGAGCGTGCGGCGCGGCCCTTTAAGGCCAAACAATTACGGACGCTGGGCTGCAGGCCGGCGCTCTCGGCCAGCGCGGATCAAAAAGTCGCCTCATGCCTGGTGCAATCGGTCCCGGTGCAAACTGCGCTCTGTCATTCGTGAATGTTAGGCACGTGCGTCCGCAACCACTGTAGCAACTGCAACTCAAGGCACACAATCAGCTTGTCGCGATGATTGAGATTAAGGTCGAAGATCAATTTAAAGTCGCACGTGAATATCGGAATCTGGAATTCGACCTCGAAGCCGCCTTCACGCGCTCGGTCTCGTCGCCGGACCTGGTCTTCTTGTTGATCCCAGCGAGCATCGAGGATGCTAACCTGACGCGTGGCGCTGGTCAGATTGGAAGAGCGCGCCAATGCCAACACGTCGATGCGGGCGATCTGTAAATCGAGTCTCCGCCATGCCCTCGCTGGAGAATCTAGGATTCGGCGGAAGGCTTGCCTGCACCATTTGTGCTTCGGAAATGCCGAGTTGGTTGTAGGCGGCCTGAAGGTCGCGGTTGTTCAGGAGCGCGATATGCACTGCGTCGTATGCGAACAGGCGCTTGCCCCAACAGCTTGTTCACCATGCCGCGCGCCATGGCCGCATTCTCATCGGAGCGGATGGCGATGACATCCTTGCGGATCGCATCGCCCGCATATTGATGCACGTCGCTCATGCCGGAATCGCATTCGGCGCAGTTCTCGGCCCGGCAGCGCACTAGATGGCGCAACGTCGCGATCATCTCTTCGAGTTTTTCGCCTGAGTCTGCAGTTCGGAGATATGCGCATTGGTGATGGCGCGGACATCAGTATTGCCGCATGCGCGGTCGCTCCACAGTTCCAGCAAGGCACGGATACACTGATGGAGAAGCCGAGATCGCGCACGCGGCGCACGAAAGCCAGCCGGCGCAAGTCAACGACGTCGTAGTCGCGGTAACCGCTACCCTTGCGCGTCGTCTCAGGCAGCAGTCCGATCGACTCCTAGTAACGGATCATCTTAGCGCTGACGCCGGATTGTCGTGAGGCCCGGCCTATATTCAAAGAAAGGAGGATGGCTAACGTGTGCCGAAGATCAAGCTCGTTTACGCACCCGCGCGCATGCGGTGGAAAGAATTTTCCGACACTCGGACCGATTGTTCGGCGAGAGGGCACGGTTGCCAACCGTCCTAAGCTGCAAACGGCTAGCGCCTAGCCCCCTCTCGCCGAAATACTTACACCGATATCAATTGTTCTCGGTAACTTGTCCGACAGGCGCAACAGACGAGCCAGTCTCGCAGCACGCCGCTTTCCGCGTCTCACCATGAGCGTCATGACGATGGCCCCGATGTTCGTCCACCTCCTGCTTGGCCGCAGCTACAGGCCCTGCCTTTTTGCTGCCACAGCAGCAGCTGTGTCCTTCGTCCTTCTGATTCTGCGTGTTCATAGATTGCTCCCATGCTTGAGTGCTATACCCCATGGGGGTATATGTAGAGGATGAGAGACGAGATCAAGACTAGTTCCGCCAAAAGGCTAACCCGCATCGAAGGCCAAGTCCGTGGCATCCAAAAAATGATCGCGGATGACCGCTATTGTATCGATGTCATCACGCAGATTTCCGCTGTACGAAGCGCTTTACGCCGCCTTGAGGAGAAAATCCTGCATGACCATGTCGGGCACTGCGTCGAACACGCAATCGCCTCAGGAAGCAAAGCTGAGCGGCGACGCAAGATCGATGAATTGATCTCGGTGGTAAGCCGTGCCGACCGCTAAGGTAAGAACTTAAAGCGGATTGATTTATGTCAAATGCGCGCCTGCCGTTTTGCCTCATGATTTAAGGCATGATGTCGGCGATGAAGGTCCGAACGATCATGGCGGGATGTGCTGCAGCGGCTGTAATGGCCTTTGCAATATTGTTTACGCCACAAAGCGCGCAAGCTCATCCTGGGCACGACCACCGCCCTCGCCTGGCACAAATGCAAACTTCTGCCCCGGCCGATCAGGCAACCGTCCGGCCCTCCAAACATCAGCCATCTGACCGCAAGGCTGTTCATGAACAGAAGACAAGTCTCGTATCTGATCTGAAGCAATCTTCAAAGCCGGATGGCGGCTGTACTGGCGGTTGCTGCGGGAATGGCGTCTGCTGCTGCACTGCTGTATTGAATGGTCCGCAAGCGAATTTTCTGGACCAAGCGCGCGCGCTTTCTCCTCGCCCCTCAGACGTCAGCACTCGCGCCGGTACACATCCAGGCGGTTTGCGGCGCCCTCCCCGAATTCTCGCGTAAGCGCACACACACCGTCCGCGGACCTACGTTGCTGGCGGTTCCGCCTGCATCCCGTCGGCATCAAACTCGCCGGCACGGCCGACTCCGAGATGCCGCTCAAGTCCGCAGACGCCGTGCAGATCGCGAATCCCAAGGCACTTCTCAAGCCAAGTTCAACTGATCACTGATCCGGAGGATCACCCCATGACCAAACATCTTCTGACTGTCATCTCTTTCTTCATGCTCCTTGCTGCCCAGCCAGTTCTCGGCCAGTCGCAAGAAGATCATTCGCAACATCACCCCGGCGGTGACGCGCCGCAGGCGCAAACTGCGCCCACGCCTGCACCTGCCTCGCCTCCTGCGGCACCCACGCCATCGCCATCAACGCCAGCAGCCCCCTCCCAAGCCGGCATGATGCAGAACATGATGGGACAGATGATGCAGCGCATGCCGGAAAACTGCCGCGCCGCCATGCAGTCCATGCCGCAAGGCTGCATGGGCATGATGCAACAGATGATGCAGGGAAGCATGGGACAAGGAAACATGGGCGGCAACGCCGCCGCAGCATCGCCAGCCTCTCCCTCCACCACAGCCTATCTTGCAAGCGCCGAAAAAATGCACGGGCCCATCATCGAGGGCCTCAAGGCAACTGACCCGGATGTCGCTTTCGTCAAAGGCATGATTGCCCATCACCAGGGTGCGATCGACATGGCGAAGGTGCGCCTGCAATACGGCAAGGATGCGCAGACCAAGAAATGGGCCGAAGAAATCATCAAGACCCAACAGACAGAGGTCAAGGCAATGCAGGACTGGTTGAAGAAGAATGGCCAGTGATGCGCACTGGCAGCAGCGTTTGCGCTGCTGCCGACCATAATCATAATTGCGAGAAACCAGATGAAACTAACATTCCTTGGCGGCGCCGGCACGGTCACCGGCTCCAAGTATCTGATCGAAACCGGGCGCCGCCGCATTCTTGTCGATTGTGGACTTTTTCAAGGGCTGAAAGAACTGCGCGAGCGCAACTGGGAGCGGCTTCCAGTTTTAGCCCCAGAGATAGATGCGGTTGTACTCACCCACGCCCATCTCGATCATGCCGGCTATCTGCCACTGCTGGCGCGGCAGGGTTTTGCCGGTCCCGTCTATTGTACTCCTCCAACCAAGGACTTAAGCGAAATCCTTCTGCCGGACTCCGGTTTTCTTCAGGAGAAAGATGCGGAGTTCGCCAACCGGCATGGCTATTCGCGGCACAAACCCGCGCTGCCTCTCTACACTGAAGACGACGCACGCGCAGCGCTGCGTTTATTCAAGCCACTGCCATTCCATCAGTCGCACGAGATCCCTGGCGCTCACATCGTCTTCAGTCGTGCCGGCCATATTCTAGGCGCTGCTTCCATAGCGTTCGAAGCGGAAGGGCATCGTGTGGTGTTTTCTGGCGATATCGGCCGCTATGGCGACCCAATCTTGCCGGATCCCGAACCCGCACGTTTGGCCGATTGTCTTCTGATCGAATCCACCTATGGCGACCGGCTGCACGACAAAACCGATCCGGAAGCGGCGCTCGCCGCAATCGTTGGCCGAACCGTTGGCCGTGGTGGCACAGTCGTCATTCCTGCCTTTGCCGTCGGCCGCGCACAGCACCTCATGTTCTATCTCGAGCGGATTAAGCGAGCTGGTAGGCTCAAAAACGTGCCCGTGTTTCTGGATAGCCCCATGGCCATCGATGCGAGTGATATCTTCTGCCGCAATCTCGCCGATCACCGCCTCACCGAGCATGAATGCACGAAGGCGTGTAGCGTCGCCACTTACGTGCGCAGCGTCGAGGATTCCAAGGCATTGACCGGCAATCCCGTTCCTAAAGTAATCATTTCGGCAAGTGGCATGGCAACGGGAGGACGTGTCTTGCATCACCTGAAACGGTTTGCACCCGATCCCCGATGCACGATTCTTTTTGCGGGCTTCCAGGCCGCCGGCACACGAGGCCAGACCATTGTGGCGGGGGCGAAGACTATTCGCATCCATGGCGAAGAAATTGCTGTTGCAGCAGAAGTGCAGAATCTTTCGATGCTCTCGGCACACGCCGATCAGGAAGAGCTCCTGCGGTGGCTTCAGCAGATCAAAGCGCCGCCACGCCGTACCTTCATCACGCATGGCGAAAGTAACGCTGCGCAAGCGCTATCCAGCCGCATCACGGAAGCGTTTGGCTGGAACTGCCATATTCCGCAACATCTTGAATCTTTGGAGTTGCCATGAACGCTTCAACCCCTGCCTTGCGGGCTCGGCGGCTTGGCATTCACACCCATGACGAAGCCGAAGCCTACATGCGCGCAGATTGCCATGTTTGCCGGGCGGAAGGCTTTGCTCAGCATTCGCGTATTTTGCTCGAAAGCGGCGGCCGCGAGATCATCGCCACCTTGCACCATGTCACGTCAGACCTGCTCGGTCCGGACGAGGTTGGCCTTTCAGAGATCGCATGGACGCGGCTTGGCGTGCATGAAAGCGACGCAGTCCATGCCAGCCATGTCAGGCCAGTGGAATCCCTTGGCAGCGTACGGCGGCGTATCTATGGCCATCGGCTGGAACCTTCGTCGTTCTTGCCTATCATCCGCGACATCGTTGAAGGCCGCTACGCAGACGTCCATCTCGCTGCCTTCATAACCGCCTGCGCCGCCTTGCCGCTTGATCGCGAGGAGACTATCGCGCTCACCCGCGCCATGGTCGATGCAGGAGAGCGTCTTACCTGGGCTGGATCACCCATCCTCGATAAGCATTCTGTTGGTGGCCTGCCCGGCAACCGCACCACACCCATCGTAGTCGCGATCGTCGCAGCGCATGGACTCATCATGCCCAAGACTTCGTCGCGTGCCATCACCTCGCCCGCCGGCACTGCTGATACCATGGAGACACTCGCGCCGGTCGATCTCGACCTTCCTGCCATCAGGCGGGTGATTGAACTCGAGGGCGGCTGCATCGTCTGGGGCGGCGCGGTCCGTCTCAGCCCGGCCGATGACGTGCTGATCCGTGTCGAGCGCGCACTTGATGTCGATAGCGAAGGCCAGTTGGTCGCCTCGGTGCTCTCCAAGAAAATCGCTGCCGGCTCAAACCACGTCGTGATCGATATGCCAGTCGGTCCGACCGCAAAGGTGCGAAGCATGGAGGCCGCCGACGCCCTCAGCGCTCGACTGATTGAGGTCGGAATTGCGCTCGGTATGGAAGCGCGAGTGATTGTCTCTGACGGTACTCAGCCGGTTGGCCGAGGTATTGGTCCCGCGCTTGAGGCTCATGACGTTCTTGGCGTCTTGCAGGCGCGGGGCGATGCATGCGCGGATTTGCAGCAAAGAGCCTGTGCACTGGCCGGCGCGTTGCTCGAACTCGCTGGCAAAGCCGGGCCCGGAGACGGCGCGAGCGTTGCTGCCGCCACCATCGCCGATGGCCGAGCCTGGAAAAAGTTTCAGGCGATCTGCGAGGCACAGGGCGGCATGCGAGTGCCACCGGTTGCCGCTCATATTCGACCGCTGCAGGCGCCCCGGGCGGGACAGGTAACTGCCATCGACAATCGCAAGATTGCTCGGCTCGCAAAGCTTGCAGGCGCACCGGAATCCAAGGCCGCCGGAGTCGCGCTCGATGTCAAGCTCGGAACATCCGTTGCCGCCGGCCAGCCGCTCTGCGTCGTCCATGCTGAAAGCCGCGGCGAGTTGCACTACGCGCTTGACTATGCCGCAGCCAATCCCGACATCATCCAGGTCGCCGTGTCATGACGACACCGTTGATTATTCCCCTACCCGGTAACGACGCTCTGGCCGACGCTCTAGTCCATGCGGTCGCGGGAGAACGCGGTGCCCTCGAAACACGCAGTTTTCCCGACGGCGAAACCTATATGCGTTTCGCTACCGACCCGCGCGACAGAACCGTCGTATTTATCGCCACGCTTGATCATCCCGATCCCAAGGTCCTGCCGTTGCTGTTTGCGGCCGACACGGCGCGCGTTCTTGGCGCAAGCAGAGTCGTTCTGGTCGCGCCTTATCTCGCCTATATGCGCCAAGACAAACGTTTCCATTCGGGCGAAGCCGTCACATCGGTGACGTTTGCCCGCCTTATATCCCAGGCCTTCGATGCGCTTGTGACTGTCGATCCGCATCTGCATCGTTATCCCGCCCTAGGCGCGATCTACACCATTCAGTGTGAAGTTGCCCATGCTGCACCGTTGCTTGCGGGATGGATCGCAGCCAATGTTTCAGAACCAGTACTCGTTGGCCCTGACAGCGAAAGCGAGCAATGGGTTGGCGATGTCGCACGCCGTGCTGGCGCAGACTATCGCGTATTGGAAAAACAGCGCTTCGGCGATAGGAACGTCGCAATCACCATACCGGATCTGCATGATCTGAAAGGCCGCACGCCGGTTCTTATCGACGACATTGTCTCATCAGGACGCACGATGATCGAAGCCACCCGTAAACTCAAAGCAGAGGGTTTCATTGCACCGGTCTGCGTTGCGGTGCACGCGCTGTTCGCCACAGACTCTGACGCGGAATTGAAAGCCTTGGCCGGACGTGTCGTCTCCACCAACACAGTCATACATCCAAGCAATGCTATTGATGCGAGCGCGGCAATAGCGGAAAAACTGCAACGCCTAATATAGCCCCCTAGTTTCGCCGCCACCGCCAATCACGCACCTCCGGCATGTCCTGACCGTGCTCACGAATGTAATAGGCGTGATCTTCAAGTTTGCTCTGCATAACGCACAGGAGCGATTGAGCAGCCGGATCCGAACGTTGAAGGTATTTCAGTGCATCGCAGACGAGATGAAACCGATCCAGACGGTTTAACACCGTCATATCGAAGGGTGTCGTCGTCGTGCCCTCCTCCACGTAGCCTCGCACGTGCAGGTTCCCGTGATTGGCGCGCTTGTAGCACAAACGATGAATGGTCGGAGGATAGCCGTGATAGGCAAACAAGATTGGCCGATCACGGGTAAAAAGCTTATCGAAGTTCTGCTCTGAAAGCCCGTGGGGGTGGACGCTTTCCGGCTGCAGCGTCATGAGATCTATAACGTTCACCATCCTGATTTTCACGTCAGGCAAGTGTTCGTTCAAAATGCCGATCGCCGCCATAACCTCAAGCGTCGGCACGTCTCCCGCACTGGCAAAAACGATATCAGGCGCGTCCGCGCCTTCATTCGAGGCGAACGCCCATCGTCCGGCGCCCTTACTGCAGTGCCGCCCGGCCTCTTCAAACGTCAGCCATTGCGGCGCTGGTTGTTTTCCCGCGACAACGATGTTGATCCTGTTCCATGTGTTCAAGATGTGGAAACCGACGACGAGCAGCGTATTTGCATCCGGCGGCAGATATACGCGAACGACGTCCGCTTTCTTGTTAAGAGCAACATCGATGAAACCGGGATCCTGATGGCTAAAGCCATTGTGATCCTGCCGCCAGACATGGCTGGTCAACAATATGTTTAGGGACGACACCGGCTTGCGCCAGGGCAGTTTGCGGCTGGCATCGAGCCACTTGGCGTGTTGGTTGAACATCGAGTCTACGATGTGGATGAAGGCCTCATAGCAGGAGAACAAGCCATGACGGCCGGTCAACAGATAGCCTTCAAGCCATCCCTGGCACGTGTGTTCGGACAGAATTTCCAACACGCGGCCATTCCGGGACAAGTAAGTATCGTCATCCTGCAGTTCGGCCATCCAACTGCGCTCTGCAAGCTCGATGACCGCGTCAAGCCGGTTGGATGACGTTTCATCCGGGCCAACCAACCGAAACACGCTCTTGTTGCCGTCAGCACCGGCGACTGCGGCCAGCCATTGACCAAACACTCTTGTTGCCTCCGCAACCGCAGAGCCAGGCGATGGACAGGCGACGGAAAATGCATGCGCATCTGGAAGCTCAAGGGGCCGCCGCAGCAGGCCGCCGTTGGCATGCGGGTTCGCTCCCATTCGGCGTGCACCCGACGGCGCAGCGTTCAACACGACAGGTCTCGGGCACCCGCGTTCGTCGAAGAGTTCGTCGGGACGGTAACTCCGCAGCCAGCGTTCTAGGGCCTTGAGATGCTCTGGTGATTTCTCAAACCCCGTCAAAGGCACCTGGTGGGATCGCCACGAACCTTCTGTCTTCAGTCCGTCAACGCTGCGCGGGCCGGTCCACCCTTTGGGACTTCTCAGCACGATCATGGGCCATGTCGGCCGCGCCACGAGACCGGTCTTCCGCGCTTCGGTCCGGAGGCGCAAAATAGCGGAGATCGCCGTATCCAATGCATCGGCCATATCACGATGCATCTGCATCGGATCCGCCCCCTCCACAAACAGCGGTTCATAACCATAGCCACGCAGCAGCTGCCGCAATTCCTCTTGGGAAATACGCGCAAGGATTGTCGGATTTGCGATCTTGAAGCCGTTGAGATGGAGGATCGGGAGTACCGCCCCATCGCTGCGCGGGTTCAGAAACTTGTTTGAGTGCCATGCCGCAGCCAGCGGACCCGTCTCGGCCTCCCCGTCGCCGACCACACACGCCACCACGAGATCAGGATTATCGAACGCAGCGCCGTAGGCATGCGACAAAGCGTAGCCAAGTTCACCACCTTCATGAATTGATCCGGGCAAGTCGGGCGACGCGTGGCTCGGAATCCCGCCCGGAAATGAGAACTGCCGAAAAAGCCGCTTGAGGCCGGACTCGTTCATCGGAACGTCAGGATAAATCTCCGAGTACGTTCCTTCGAGATAGGTATTCGCCACCATTGCCGGGCCCCCATGCCCGGGCCCGCAAACAAAGATCGCGTTCAGATCATGGTGACGGATGACGCGATTGAGATGCGCGTAGATGAAGTTCAATCCCGGGCTCGTGCCCCAGTGGCCCAACAAGCGCGGCTTGACGTGCTCGACGCGCAGCGGCTCTTTCAACAATGGATTGTCCAACAAGTAAATCTGGCCGACTGCCAGGAAATTGGCTGCGCGCCAATAAGCATCGAGGCTGTTGAGCTCGTCCGGAGTCATGCAAACCCACCTGTCGCCTTTGTTGATTTCGTCCGGCCGTGCAGGATGGATACGGCGTCCGCGGCAATCTGCTGCTCTTCATCTGCCGGAATAACCAGCACGGCCACCCCGCTTTCCGGACTCTGAATTCGCATCGCGTTCGTCGTGTTAGCATTCTCATCCAGGCGAACCCCGAGCCAGCGCAGCCGTGCGCACACAGCCGCCCGGATGCCGGGGTTATGTTCTCCAATACCGCCTGTGAAGACGAGACCGTCCAGTCCCTGCAGCGTCGTTGCCAGCGCAGCAACATTGCGTGCGATATGGAAGGTAAATACGTCGAGCGTCTCCGCCGCGGCCATCGTCTTGTCCGCCTGCAAGACCCGCACATCGCTGCTGATCCCTGAGAGACCAGACAGCCCCGATCGTTCATAGAGCAGCGTCTCGATCTCTCCTGCGCTCATACCGCGCGACTTAAGAAGGTACAAAAGAGCGCCAGGATCCAAGGCGCCACAGCGGGTACCCATCGGCACGCCGTCCAGCGTTGAGAACCCCATGGTCGTATCTTTGCTCACGCCACCATCCAGTGCGCACAAGCTTGCGCCATTCCCAAGATGCGCGACAACGACGCGGCCTCGGGCAAGATCGGGGGCATCGCGCGCAAGCGCGCGAGCAATATGAGCGTATGAGATTCCGTGAAATCCGTAACGTCTTACTCCGACCTCATGCAGATCTCGGGGAATAGCAAATCGGCGCGCCTCAGGAGCCAGAGTCAGGTGAAATGTCGTATCGAACGATGCCGTCTGCAGGATACCCGGACAGACGTGTCCTATCGCTTCAATCAGCCGCGCGCCTTGATGCTGATGCAGCGGCGCAAGTGGGATCAACGCCTTGATGCGATCCAAATTCGGCGTTCTAACAGCTACAGGCCCTCTGAAATCCAGGCCTCCATGGACGATCCGATGCCCCACCACCAAAAAGGATGAGATCGCAAAAGCCTCGCGGATGGTCGGAACAAGGAGCCGGACGATGCCCTCGAAATCGTCAGCGGGCGCTGTCCACGACGCTTCGTAGGGCTGCCCGTGCACCGGGATAACGCGGATTGGCAAGGGAGCATTCCGCAATTCGACAACGATCTTACCCAGCGGCTCAGGCGTCCCAGAATCGATAGCGAAAGCCCCGACCTTGATGGTCGATGATCCCGCGTTGATCGTGAGGGCATGCTCGCTCGTCACATCTCAGCCCTGTCAGTGATTTTCGCGTTCCGCCACCGCTGTGCCGTCCCGAATCCTATCGCTCGGATGAAGGATGACGCGGTCTCCTTCCGAGAGTCCCGCTTGCACTTCCGCAATACGATTGTTGCGCTGACCGATCTTCACCACGGTCGCGCGCGCAGTACCGTCCTTCATCGCGAAGACCGCCCAGTCATCGCCCTTACGGAACAAAGCCCCAACTGGAACACGAAGCGCGCTTTCCGCCTTCCAAATCGTGACATGCACAATCACCCGAAACTCATGCCCGAGAGCTTCCCAAGCGTCCGGCGGTCCTACGAGATCGATAGTTGTGCGGACGCGTTGCTCTTCCACCCCGAGTGCCGAGACCTTCAGGAAACCTGCCGGATCAACCCGCACGACACGCCCCTCGATCGGGCGGCCACCCCATCCATCGATTTGCACCGCGGCATTGGGCCTGATCCGCACCGCGTCGGTCGACAGCAGGTCAGTGATGACTTCGAGATCTTTAGAGTCTCCGATGTCGACCAACGGCGTTCCGGGCAAGACCACTGCTTCACTGTCTTGCCGAATTTTGAGCACACGCCCCGATTCCGGCGCTTTGATCTGGATGCAGCAAGTCGCCGTGGAAGGACTTATAGCCTCAGATGGATCAATCAATTTTGCTGCGATGCTGGTTCGTTCGCTCCGCCGTACTTCAAGCTGCGCCTTGGCGCTCGACAACGCGGCTTCATTTGTTGCTACATCAAGTTTTGCCTGATCGAAGGCCCTCACAGAAACAGCACCGGTTTTCACCAGAGTTTCGGCGCGCCGAAGATTGCTGTTCGAAAATTCAAGCGCCGCTTCGATGCGTCGCACCTCCGCTTGAGATAGCGTGATCGCGGCATCGGCCGCCGCAACTGCGGCTTGCAGCTCCTCGCGTGACCGCACGTCGATAAAAGTCGGAAACGCCGGTCGCATCACCGCCACGACCGTCTCGTTTGCGGTTACGGCGTCGCCGATGTGAATAGAAAAGCCTTGAGTTCCAGACGGATGAGAAATGCGCAAGACCCGGCCTGCCACAGGCGCAGACACCGTATAGACATGCCGGATGTTGGTCTTTCCCTCATCGTCAATCGTGACTTCCATCGGGCCCCTTGTCACCGATGCAAAATCGACTGGGACCGGCCGCGGCCACACAAGCCAAATCGCAATAGCAGCGGCTATCGCAATCGCCACACTCCATACCGCACGGGACTTCCACTTCTTTTCCATGGCTCATCAATCTCTCGTTTTAAGAACAGCAACAAGGTCAAGGCGGTTCACACGCTCTCGCACCACCAAAGCCGAAAACCCGGCTGCCGCGATAACAATCGCGCTGGCTGTCGCATAGGTGTAGGTCTCGACAACCAAACGCACTCGCATGAGTTCGCCTGCGAGCTGGGTTTTCATGATCCACGCAAGACCGTAGCCCATGAACCAGCCCAGCGGCTGGGCGACGGCGAGCAATAGCGCGAGCTCCAGCAGCAAGATCCACCACACTTCCGCGCGCGTGAACCCGAGAACGCGAAGGCTCGCTAGTTCGCGGGCACGCTCGGAGAGAGCGATGCGTGCACTGTTGTAGACGATGCCAAAGGCGATGACCGCGGCAAGTCCGGTGTAGATGCTAGCCATCGTCGTGAGCAGCAACGCAACCGTGGCCCGAAAATTTGCAAGTGAATTCCGTCGCAGCCCTAGGCCGCTCACGGTAGGCATCGCCTTGATCGCCGCATAAAACGCTTCGCGTATATTCTGATCAAAGGTCAGATTGACGCTTGTAACGGCGGGAGCCTCGCGCATCAGCCGGCGCAGCGCCTCACTGTCCATCATCCCCTTAATGCCGAAATAGTCTTCGACTAGCGCCGTCACCGGCAAACTCGCTGTACGGCGCGCGCCCTCCAACAAATCGACCTCGACGCTGTCACCCACATTGACGCCCAATATCTGCGCCAACAGGCTGGAGATGGCCAAACCCGATTCCGGCAATACAACCGGACTCAGATTGATATCGATGATTCGGTTCAAATCCGCGCTGCGCTGCCGGCCACTGATTATGATACGCCGCTCCATCGAGCCGTACCGAATCCGCGCAGACACCTCACGATACGGCTCGGCCGAAATCACGCCAGGAAGGCGCGCCATTTGCGTGACAACGTCGGCATTGCGCTTTTCAACAAGACTTACAGTCGCGTCCTGGCGGTCAGCCAGAAAATAAGTCACGTTTATGAGTTGCTCCATCGTGCCATAGACAAACAGCGAAACGACGAGGATTGCCGTAGCGGACGCCATGCCCACCATCGTAAAAATGGCGCGAATTGGATGCCGTGTGATATTGCGCAACATCATCACCACTGGTTGCGAAACAAACTGATCGAGCCGGATCAACGAAGGCATCAAACGGCGGAAGCGCGGTGGCGCTGGCGGCTGCATTGCGACCGCCGGCGCCAAATTCACGACCTCTTTCAAAGCACGCACGGCGCCTAGCACGGCAGCAACAAGGCTTAGGATGGCCGCGATGAAGTAAAGGTCCGGACTCTTGGCAAACAACAGAAATGGAAAATGAAAATAGTCGCCAAAGAGCCGGGTGACATAAGCCCCAAGCCACGTGCCGGCAACGCTGCCGAGCACAAGCCCGGCCGCGACGATGACCATGACGAATTTCAGATAATGAAAGACGATCGAACTGTTGCCGTATCCCAGTGCCTTCATCAATCCGATTTGTTCGCGCTCCAGCGCCACCAGCCGACTGAGTGTCAGATTGACCAGAAATGCCGATACCAAAAGAAAGATCGGCGTTAGCGTCCGGCTCATATTGTTGAGCATGTCGAGCTCGTGATCGAGCCAGGCGTGCGATGTTTGATCCTTGCGCCCGTAGGCCGCGCGACCACCGTAGCGGTCGAGCAGAGCGTCAAGTCGCTTGAGGACCTCACGTTCGGGCGTCCCGCGCAGCAACTTGACGCTCACTGACGAAAACGCACCGTCGAGATTGTACGCGCCCGCAAGAGCCTTTTCGGACATCCAAACGATGGCGAAGCGCCGGTCGTCAGGCATGATGTCGCCGGGCCCGACCGTGTAGATGAATTCCGGCGAAAGCGCCGTGCCGACAATCACCAGCTCGCGTTTGCGACCATTCAGAATGGCTGAAAAACGCGACCCCAACGTGAAGCCATGAGCAATGGCAAACGTGTCGTTGACCACGACCTCCGTCGCACTGCCCGGCTCCGGCGTCCGGCCAAGACGCATGAAAAGCCGGTTCAGCTTTGGCTCGCCGAATTCCGGCAGCGAAAGAACCTGCGCCGTTGCAGGTTCGAGGTAGTTCGGGATGTCCAGCAGCGCCAATTTGGCGATGCGGGTCTCCACAGCGGCTACGCCAGGTATTTCAGCGATCTGATCCGCGAGCGCCTTAGGCGCGCGCACCACCGTCGCAAACACATCAGCAAAGCGGTAACGTTCATAATAAGCGATGCGCGTTTCGTCGAGTGAACGATGTGAACCGACCGCGAGCAACAGCGTCGCCACACCTCCGCCGATTACAAGCGCGATGGCCAACGCCTGTGCCCACAGGCGCCTGACGTCACGCAGCAATTTGCGGTCCAGCATGCGCATCAATCACCAACTCAGGCTCGCCGCGGCGCGGCGGTTTTCATTGACTCGGACGCGGACGATTTGACCGTCGGCAAAGAACAGCACCCGATCCGCTACATCCTGGATCGTGGCATTGTGGGTAATGATTAAAGTCGTAGTCCCAAGCTCCTTGTTGACCTGGAGCAGTGCCTCAATCACCCGGACACCGGTTGCAGAATCGAGCGCGCCGGTCGGCTCGTCGCACAACAGGACTTCCGGGCGCTTGGCGATGGCCCGGGCTATCGCCACCCGCTGTTGCTCACCGCCCGAGAGCTGCGAGGGGAAATGATCCATACGCGCTTCGAGGCCGACCACCGCAAGCGCTTCCTCGGGACGCATAGGGTTTTCTGCAATCTCCGTGACGAGCGCGACATTCTCATAAGCCGTAAGGCTCGGGATCAGATTGTAGAATTGAAAAACAAATCCCACATGTCGGCGGCGGTATTGCGTCAGCCCTCGGTCATCTAGCCTGGTGAGATCCGTGTTCTTGAAGAAAAACTGACCACTGGTTGCGTGATCGAGGCCGCCCATGATGTTTAGAAGTGTTGACTTACCGCTGCCGGAAGGCCCCAGCAGCACCACCACCTCTCCTCCAGCGATGTCCAGATCGAGACCGCGCAAGGCATGAACCTGCACTTCGCCCGATGTATAGACCTTCGTCAGGGCTTTGGCGGCAAACAACGGCTCAAGCGTACGGGTGTCT
Source organism: Pseudomonadota bacterium (assembly GCA_040756555.1). Classification (GTDB taxonomy): domain Bacteria; phylum Pseudomonadota; class Alphaproteobacteria; order Rhizobiales; family Xanthobacteraceae; genus Z2-YC6860. The sequence goes on from JBFLYS010000001.1 coordinate 183,488, forward strand.
GTCATTTCGAAACCCCGTTCTCAAGGCGCGCTTCAATACACATGGATATTCCCCCCAACGAACCCAGCAATAAGGTCCGGTATGCGCTCCATCCGGCTTTCCACAAGCTGATCGATCTCGGTCTTCAAGGACTCAATTGGCGCATCATCATGCGTGACAAGCTTGATTTGCACGGCGGCAGGTGCGGAGACCGGCGCTCCAATCTGGCTCACCATCAAACATTGAGCGGCTGCAACGGCGGGCAGTTTCGCCACGAGCGCTTCAGCCACGTCCTTTGCCACCACATTGTAGATCTTGCCTACGTGATTGACCGGATTCTTGCCGGCCGCGGCCTCAAGACTCATCGGCCGACAGGGCGTGATAAGCCCATTGATACGATTTCCGCGCCCGACCTGCCCGTCGTCGCCGGCTTCCGCGGACGTTCCCGTGACTGTGAGATAGATTCCTGAGGGCCAATCGTCCGCTGCGTTGATTACGATGCTACAATCTGGAAAGCCATGCGCTTCAGCCAACTCCCGCACCCAAGCCGCAAGAGCCTCCTTCTCCGCGACGTAATCTTCGTAATGGCGCAGAAATCGCCCGATCATCGCGCACGCTATCGTGAGCTGCAGCCGCCGTGACACACGAACAGCCATAATTTTCGTGTCCTCGCCCCACGCCGGGTGCAACTGATTGCAGTCCCTGCCATGAATTCGCTTCTCAATAGCAAGAACCAGATGCTCGACATCGCTGAGTGGCGCATACCCGACACCAAATGAGGTGTCGTTTGACAGCGGCAGGTCATCCACCCCGCGCCGTCCAAACAACGCGCGCAAATCCTCGGAGCCTTGTTGGACGAGAGACTCGATTTGCACATGACGATCAGGTTCAAGCCCGTGCAGATTCTCTTTGAGCCAGGCACGCGATCCTTCTATGGCGATTTCCGCGAGTGGCAACGCGTCGCCGCCGACAGAAGCAATGGCGCGCCCCGCCAGGAAGATGCGAATGGGCGCAAGCACCTCGCCGCCACCGAAGGCCGCATCTACCCGTCCACCAACCAGAAGCGCCTTATCGACGTTGTGATGCAGAATATGCCCGTAACGCGTTTGATACTCCCGGCACAAATTGCGAGAGAGCGTCTCCGCAAGCGCATCGCAAATCGTGTCGGGATGGCCCGCGCCTTTGCGTTCGACGATCTCAAACTCGTCGTTGAAGCGCAGCAAGGACAGTATCAATGGAACTGTCACAGCGATCGCCCCGTTCCTGGATTTCTCAGATAGATAAACCAGTAAGAGATGCCAACGAGGCCGCCTCCTATCATGTTGCCCAGCGTGACCCAGAACAAATTCTTGAACATCAGAACGGCGTTGATATGCACAAAGTCTGCCTGGGCCTGCCCAAGACTGATCCAGAATTCCGGCGGAGCGCCAAGCTTTGTTAGCAGGGCTAACGCCAGCAGATACATGTTGGCGATCGAATGCTCGAACCCTGCCGCGGAAAACGCCGCAATGGGCGGCACGATGGCGAGGATTTTATCGGCGGTGCTGCGCGCGCTGAAGCAAAGCCACGTGGCAAGACAGACCAATACATTGGCCAACAGGCCGTGAATGAGCGATTGAAGCGCCGGAAGCGCCATCTTTGCATCTGCGCTTACAAGCACGGCGCGGCCGACAGAGCCCGCGCCATGACCATATCCGGCTGCGAGAAAGACCAGCAGCGCCAAGCCTACGGCACCAATGAAATTACCGACATAGACGAATGCCCAAGCGCGCAACACCTCGCCGACACTGACCTTGCCGCTTGCGCAGGCCATCACCATCAGATTATTGCCGGTAAACAACTCGGCGCCGCCTACGATGATGAGGATAAGGCCGAGCGAGAATGCAACGCCACCAAGCAACCGAGTGACGCCGTAAGGCAACACACCTTCTGCGCCCGCCGTGACGACAAGCGAAAATAGGGAACCGAAACCCACAAAGGCTCCGGCAAGAATTGCCAGCATCATCAGCTTGGGTAGCGCATTGCGCGTCTTGGCAACGCCGACCTTCTCCGCACGCTCGGCCATTTCAGGGGGGAGAAGCGCGTCTACATTGTGGTTTTCTGCATCGGGCATGGCGTTGAACGCGGTCGCCTAGCGGCGGTGGTCGTAGCGAAAATTGAATGTCACCGGCGGTGTGCCTGCGCGATTGACACTCACTTTGATCGCATAGAGGTCGCGACCGAGCGTAAAGAACGAGCCGTATGTGGTCGTATCGGCGATCCGCATCGGCTGAAGCTGCTTTTCCGTGCCAGCCATGCCAATGCCAGAGATATTGGCTGTCACCGCCGCATCCGGCACTCGCGCGCCTGTCGCCGCGTCGAATAGCGCCACCACGACATGAAACTCATGTGGGCCCTTTGGAATGCGGCCATGCATGGGCTTGTCGGCAGAATGCGGCGCCGGCCCTTTGACCAACTCCGCCGGCAGCACTCCGAGATAGGCGGTAAGACCACCCAAGGACTTGACGTTCGTATCCTCGGCAGCGACCGCGGCGCTGGCCCAAAACGCTGCAGCAAAACAAAGGCAAGCAGCCAACCGTCTCAGAACTTGCATCGGCATTAGCATGCGCATGACATCACCTCTCGCGTCCTTGAACTTCATTCTGCGGCAGCCATCGCTTCAGCCCGCTCTGGTGCTGCAGCGAGGCTCTTGGCCAATTTCGCGAGAGCGTCCTGATTGAGTGTCTCGCGAGCTAGCAATTCGCGTGCGCCGCTTTCCAGGAGCCCGCGGTTTTTCTGCAGAATGCTGCGTGCCCTTTCATAGGCACCGTCGATCAGCCCCTTAACGGCATGATCGATCGCCTCTGCAGTGCCATCACCATAGGCGCGTGGCCGCCAGACCGGCGTCTGCCCAATGAGGAAGCTCCCCGTCTCCGGCTCAAGCGCAACCTGGCCAAGCTCCGGCGTCATCCCGAACCGCACGACCATGTTGCGCGCGATATCGGTGGCGCGCATCAGATCATCGGCCGCGCCGGTGGAGATTTCTTCGAATATTAGGCTTTCGGCAGCGCGCCCGCCGAGCAACACGGCCATCCGATCCGAAAGCTCGGAACGGCTCATCAAAAACCGGTCTTCAGTCGGACGCTGCATGGTGTAGCCAAGCGCTGCGATTCCGCGCGGGATGATTGAAACCTTTTGCACCGGATCGGTACCTGGAAGTGCCATTGCCACCAGCGCGTGACCCATCTCATGGTGGGCGACGATTTCCCGCTCGCGCGGCCGCAGAATACGGCTCTTCTTCTCGAGACCGGCCACGATGCGCTCAATGGCCAGGGTGAAATCTTCCAGCGTCGTTGCCTCGCCGCCGCGCCGCGTTGCCGCAAGCGCTGCCTCGTTCACCAAATTGGCAAGATCCGCGCCGGTAAAACCCGGCGTCAAGGCCGCGACCGCCTCAAGGTCAAGGTCCGGCGCAATCGCAATCTTTTTGACATGGACCCTAAGAATATCGAAGCGTCCTTTGCGGTCGGGGCGATCGACAAGAACTTGCCGGTCAAAACGGCCAGCGCGGAGCAGCGCCGGATCGAGAATTTCCGGGCGGTTTGTAGCGGCAAGCACGATGATGCCGGCACTGGGATCAAAACCGTCCATCTCCGCCAGAAGTTGATTGAGGGTTTGCTCCTTTTCATCATGTCCGGCCCCCGGCATATCGATACCGCGCGCGCGCCCAAGCGCGTCCAGTTCATCGATAAATACGATGGCTGGAGGCTGGGCCCGCGCCTGCTCGAACAGATCGCGCACGCGGGCGGCACCCACGCCGACAAACATCTCGACGAATTCCGAACCGGTGATTGAAAAGAACGGTACGCCAGCCTCGCCTGCAACTGCCCGCGCCAGCAGCGTCTTGCCCGTGCCGGGCGGCCCGACGAGCAGGACGCCTTTCGGAATGCGAGCGCCAAGACGCCCATGTGTGCGCGGATCCTTGAGGAAGCCGACGACCTCCGCAAGTTCCTGCTTGGCTTCATCGACACCCGCCACATCGGCGAAGGTGACCTTGATGCCTTGTTCAGCATAAATTTTTGCACGGCTGCGGCCTATTCCCATCATACCGCCATGTCCGGACATCATCGGGCGAACCAAAAACATCCAAAGAAGAATGAACCCGACGCTCGGCAGCAGCCAGGACATCAGGTTGGACAGCAATCCAGGCTCAGGCTGCCCCGAGAACTTGATACCGCGCTTGACCAAATCCTCCGCGATTTGTGGCTCCACCCTCACCGTCGAAAAATGCTGTGCGCCTTTCTCAGGAATCGCTGCATAGGCGCCGGTGATTCTGGTCGGCCCGATCACTAAATCTTTAGCCTCGCCCTTATCGACCAACTCGCGGAATTCGCTATAGGGGATGGTTTTGATATGGGCGTCGCCTACGATGAAGTCTCGGATCAGCAGCACCGCAAACACTGCGGCGATAAAATACAGAACATCGACTTTGAAATCGCGCGCTGGCGGCTTGATGTTCTCGGCCATTGCTTAGTGCCCTTTCTGCGGTTGCGAGAACAAATCGCGCAAATGCGGAATGAACCCGGGCACCTTCGCACGGTACTTGATGTAGGCCTCCCCGAACTCCCGGATTGCATCCTCCTCCTCGCTCTTGGCGAGCTTCACGTACATGAAGGCCAGCACCGGAAACATCGCGAGCGTCAGGATGGTCGGCCACTGCACCAAGAACCCCAACATAATGAGAATGAAGCCGACATACTGCGGATGCCTGACGTAAGCGTAGGCCCCGGTGGTCGCCAGCGCGCGCTGCTGCTGCGCCTCGTAAAGCAACCGCCATGCTGAGGCGATGAGAACGAAGCCCGTACCGATCAGGATAAAGCTCAGAATATGAAACACGCCGAAATGCGGATTGGCCTTCCAGCCGAACATCATCTCCAGAAGGTGTCCCGCGTCGTGGGAAAACCAGTCGACATTCGGAAAGCGGCTCTGCAGCCAGCCGGAGAGAAAATAGATGGTGAGCGGAAACCCGTACATTTCCGCAAACAGCGCCACCAGAAACGCACTGAAGGCGCCAAACGAGCGCCAGTCACGCCCGGTCTGTGGCTTAAAAAAGCTGTACGCGAACATGATGAAGACAGCGGCGTTAACGATCGCAAGGCCCCAAAGACCGTAAGCTGGTACATCGTTATGCATTAGTCCCTCCTCTGGGGTTGATCGCTGCCTTGGCCCTTATGGCCTCCATGTCCGTGGCCGCCGTGCATGAACAAATGCATCAGCGGACAGAGCAGCAGTGGCAAAAAAATCAGCGCACCCAGAACGTGCGCACGATGCTCTGTGAACAGCAGAGCGCCAGCGATCACGATGAACCCGATCAAGACCAGGATCATGCGCCACGTAGTGGAATTCCCGCCTTGGCGGCCGGGATCGTGAGTATGTTCATGTTGAGACATCTTGACCTCCTATTCGACAATGAGCCGCCCGCGGAACATCCCCATCGGACAGGAAAATTCGTATTCGCCGACATCCTTCGGCAGCAGTTCGACCGCGACGGTTTCCCCGGTCGGTAAGTCCGCGCTCTTTTGAAAGTGCGAAAAGACAACCTTGTCAGAGCAGGACGCAGTTTCCTCGCGCCGGAAACTCAGGCGCACGGGACGGCCGCGCTGCACGATGATGGTGTCGGGCGTGTAGCCGCCCTTGACGAAAATCATCGCCTCTTGATGGCCGCTTCTAGTTCCGGTCGCGTGAAATCCTCGCGAGCGCTTCAGCCAGAAGAACCACACGATGAAGACGACCAGTCCAAGACCAGTGAACGTGACGATCCAGCGGTCGAGGGTCATGGCGCGCTCCTTCTAGGCTGGAAAAAGCGCAGCCTGTTGGCATTGGTGACGACGGTGACTGAACTGAATGCCATAGCCGCGGCGGCAATGAGCGGCGACAACAGAAGACCGATGAACGGATAAAGCACGCCCATCGCTACGGGGAGGCCGAGTGTGTTGTAGCCGAATGCGCCGACGAGATTTTGGCGCACGTTGCGCATGGTGACACGGCTGATTTCAATGGCAGTGACGACACCCATCAGGCTGCCTTTGATGAGCGTGACGTCGCTTGCCTCAATCGCGACATCAGTGCCGGTGCCGATCGCAAAACCGACGTCAGCTTGCGCCAGCGCCGGCGCATCGTTGACGCCGTCGCCAACCATGCCGACAGTCTTTCCTTCCAACTGCAGCTTTTGCACTTCGTGTGCCTTGTCATCAGGCAACACCTCGGCAAGCACGCGATCGATTCCAACCTCGCGCGCGATCGCGCGGCCGGTTCGCTCGTTATCACCCGTCAGCATGACGACTTCGATGCCAAGGCGTTTGAGCTCCCCGATCGCTGCCTTGGAGTCCGGCTTAACCGTATCGGCGACAGCAACAAGGCCGCCGGCCTTGCCATCAATACCGACATACATCGGCGTCTTGCCTTCGCTGGCGAGCCGCTCCCAATCGCCCTGCAATCCCGCGATATCGATCCCGCGGTCACGCATCAGCTTAGCGTTGCCAAATAACACGTCGCGCGAGGAAACCTTGCCGCTGACGCCGTGGCCCGGAATGGCTGCGAATTCCACAGCATCTGTCAGCTCAAGTTTTCGCACCCCCGCGCCTTTAACGATGGCCTCACCGAGCGGGTGTTCCGATCCCCGCTCTAAGGACGCCGTGAGGCGCAAAACCTCGTCTTCACTATGGCCCGGCGTCACGACCACATCGGTGAGAGCCGGCTCCCCTTTGGTGATGGTGCCGGTCTTGTCGAGGATGACGGCGTCAAGCTTTTCCGAAGCTTGCAGTGCGTCACCCGACCGGATCAGAATGCCGTTTTCCGCTCCCTTGCCGATACCGACCGTTAGCGACGTCGGCGTCGCGAGGCCAAGGGCGCAGGGGCACGCGATGATGAGCGTGGTGACAAATACGACCGTCGCATAGATGACGCGCGGTTCGGGCCCAAAATTGTACCAAGCGATGAAAGACAACACGCCAAGGATCATCACCGCAGGGACAAAATAGCCGGAGACTGTGTCGACCACGCGCTGAATTGGCGCTTTCGATCCTTGTGCGTCCTTGACCATCTGGATAATGGTCGAAAGCGCGGTATCCTTGCCCACCTTGAGCGCGGTGAAGCGGAAGCTGCCGGTCTTATTCACGGTGCCGCCTATCACCTCACTGCCGACCACCTTTTCGACCGGCATCGATTCACCCGTGATCATTGATTCATCGACCGCGCTGCTACCCGCGGCGACTGTGCCGTCGACCGGAATCTTTTCGCCTGGGCGGACTACCACCGTGTCGTTGATCAAAACCTCTTCAACCGGAATATCGGACTCTTTGCCCTCGCGGAGCACGCGCGCCGTCTTCGCCTGCAAACCAATGAGTTTTTTGATGGCCTGAGAGGTGCGCCCCTTGGCTTTGATTTCGAGCGCGAGACCAAGCACCACCAAGGCTACAACAACATCGGTCACATCCCAGAACACTTCAGCCAACGCCGTGGTGGGAAACAACTGCGGCCATGTGACAGCAACCACCGAGTAGGCATAAGCCGCGCTGATACCGATAGCGATCAGGGTGTGCATGTTGGCCGCCCGATGCTTGAGCGCGTCCCACATACCCGTGAAGAACTGCGAGCCTGCCCAGACCATCACCGGCAGACTGAGAACACCAAGCAGTGCCCACACGATACGGCGGGTATCGCTGCCCATCGGCATCCAGTCGCGCAGTCCAGGAATCAGATCCGGATAGCTCAGCGCCATCACCGGCACCGAGATTGCGGCAGCGAACCAGAATTTCCGCATCAGCGTGCGGTATTCTTCTTCGTTTGCCGCTTCAGCGGGATCGAGCGCCTGTGCGTTCGCATCAGGTTTTGGTTGAGCAATCTGGTAGCCTGCAGATTCGATGGCCTTGCGGATCGCCTCGAAACCGGTTTGCCCCGGCTGGTATTCGATATCGACTGCGCCGGCCGTAAGATTGGCACGGGCCGCGATCACGCCCGGGGCCATCTTCAAGGCGAGCTCGATACGCAACGTGCACGAACTGCAATGCATTCCTTTCAAAGGAACGCGCATCGTTGCAGCCCCGACGGTGTAGCCGAGCGAACGTATGGTCTGCAGGACGTCAGAAATTCGTGTGTTGGTGGAGTCAAACTCCACATGAGCAAGCCGATTGACTAGGTTGACCGTCGCCGACGACACGCCGATCACCGATCGGACCGCCTTCTCAATGGCCGGCGGGCAATGCGGACATGTCATGCCGCCGATGCGCAGATCAATCGTGCTGTGTGTTGCATTCATAACGCGAGCCTTCATTCATCGAATGGATCGTTGATGCGAACTCTTTTGAACTTCGCTGATCGCTACCGCCTGCTATTCCCCAGGATGCAATCGGGCATCACAGGATCGACGACAACGGAGGGATCAATAGGTGCCGTGACCGTATGCATTCGCGCGCATGACGGCAGGCAAAAGCGCCCGTCCTAAGCGAGGCGCAGCCGAATGGCTCCGCCGCTTAAGAGACGCTTAGACTTGGAATTGAGGGGGTCTGAAATTACGCGGCAGATCCGCCGACGCGAGAACGTTTTGCAAAAAGACAAGACCAATGTGGGCGCTATCGGCTGACATGAATATCAACCCTGCCGCGCCAAGCCCGGCGGCCGCTACACAACAGGCCCCGCTACACCCAGCGCACGGCGAATGATGACTGCCGCAGCACGAGTTTCCGCCGCCACATTTTTCCGAAGCTGCCACCTTTACGGCGGTCACAGACGCGCGCACTTCAGCGCGGCGATTGAGATCAATCTTCTTGGCGGCATGATGTATCCGCACGGCGACAGATAACTCGGTGCCTTGCGGACACGCTTCAGCCGCCCCGCCCGCAAGCAACACGATATTTGCGAAAACAGCGATCAAAACGCCGCCGCACAGTCTGCTTATAAGGCAATGCCAACGCGTTGTTCTCGACCGTGCGAATTGCAGAAACATGCAAAAGCCTATACCGCCGAATTTCAAAGCATCATGACGGAACCCCGTGCGCCCGAATTGACGCAAATCAAAACACCTAACGAATTCGCGAAAATAGGTATTTTATGGATGAGATGAAGATGTGCGCGTCCCGGCGCTTTGCAAAGACACGTTGAACTATCTTGACTTGGCATCCACAGCTGCGAGCAGCGCAGACGGCAGGCCGATGCTTGCAGCGAACGCTGTCAGCACAACGACGGCTGCTACCAAAAAAGGGGCATTCTCGGCCTGGGGAGAAACGAATAACACGCCGCCGAGCACAGACCCTATAGCCTGCCCGAGACTGGCCGCAGCGGTTGCTTGCCCCAATTGAGCGCCGGGGGAATCCCCTGCAGCCAGCGACACCCAATATGTAACAATTGGAGAAAGGATGCCGGCGCTTCCCGCGATGAGGGCGATGACGACGGTCATCGCCACGTAAGAATCGGCGAACTTCACTCCGATGAGCCCGGCAGCGAGCAAAACTAAAGCTGGCGCTATCAATAAGCGCGTTGAATCCGGCTTGACGAGAGGTGAGAAAACAACCGCTTGAACAACGAACATTACCAAGCTGCATTCGGCGAACATCATTCCCAGCTCATAGGCATCAAAGGCCAGAATTTGTTTCCCCTTGAGTGCGATCCCCACCTCAAAGCTGCCCACTGCGATGGCTGTTGCAAGCGCAACGATCCAGAGCCGTAGGATCACCCATCTGCTGTATTTCGTTGTCTGTGCTGCAGCGCTGTTCGAATTCACATTTCTCGTGCGCGGTGCAAAAATGTAGATCGCCCAAGCCGCGGCGAGCGCCAAGCCCGAAATCATCAGGAAAGGCGCAGCGAATGTCCACGCCGAACTCGTAGAGGTCCCATTCAGAATGCGGAACGCCACACCGCTTAAAACCGGGCCGATGAACAATCCGGCGGTACCGACCGCGTTGACGATTGCAAAGCGCCTGGCTCGCCATTCTCTGGACGGCGCATGGTCGCCGACGATCGCATACGCAACGGGCGTAATGGCCGCTGCGAAGATGCCCGCCATAAAACGCGCGGAATAAAGAAGAGAGATACTGCTCGCCAGTGCCATCCAAATTGATGCCAACGCGAAGCCACCCAGCCCGATGATCATGACCGGACGCCTTCCCCATCGATCGGAAGCCCTGCCCCACAGCGGCGCGAACAGGAATATCGCCATGATATACGCGCCAGTCAGGAATCCGGTGTGGCGCGACAAAGCAGCAGCTGTGACGCCCGCTACATCCCGTTCAATCAAGAGGGGCAGAATTGGGAGCGCGATCCCGTAACCGAGCGTGATCGTAAACATCGCAAGCAGTACGGCGCATATTGCTGCTCGAGATAGAACTTCGGAATGGGACGATGTCAGCTCAGGTCCGGTGTCGCAGGCATTTGCATGGGTCATTCCCTCGCCCCACTGTCGTTCACAGATTTTCCGATATGTGCATGCCACGAAGAACGGCTGATCTAATGTCGCATAACGACACTTAGCACGCATCTCCAATAGATTCTCAAATGAGTGACGACCGGCTTTAAATTAGACGCTCGCTATAATCGCGGTCTACAAGATCGCTGACGATCAATTATGTCTCAGCAACCGTGGCGATGCGAACGACTTCCGGGCTGCGCATCGCTATTGCCTCCTCTCGCCGAAGCGGGAGACTGGGCTTCTAGTCGAGATTTCCCTTCGATCTCGTCGCTCCGCCGATCCCCATGCCGACGATGACCCATCCCACAGCCGCCGCCGAAAGCAAAAAACACCAACACGCCGGCGCCAAGCACAAGCCATATCCAGTTAGCGGCAAGCCAATCCATGACATTGCTCCATTTTGCATATCCAACGGCAATCGATTGAGTCCTGACTGAGCTCAGCCTTCCGCATACGCAGGTGCAACAATGCCGATCAATGGCGTGACGCACTTTGATATAGATTAAAAGACGAGGCGGTCGAGTGACCTAATCTGCAACAGCGCCACAACACCTTGTGCCGCTCTTAAAGAGGAGGAAACGCAAATGACCAAAAAACTTCGCACCTCGATCATCTCCCTTGCGATCTACGCCGCCATGGTCGGCGCCGCAGCTGCTCAGTTATCGCAACCCTCCACGATGCAGGATGCCACAAGTCAGCACCACCAGATGATGTACCGAATGATGACTGACATGACCGGCGAAATGGGCCGCATGACCGACGAGATGTCGAAGGGCGCGCTTTCGTTGGAGCAGAGCAAGCAGATGGCGCAACGAATGGCGATGATGTCCCGAATGATGAACCGCATGTCTGGTGTCGCCGCCCGCCCAGCCATGGGCGCTTATCAAAAGCAGATGGAAGAGATGCGAAAGCAGATGAACGAGATGATGAAGAAACCTTAGGTTCCTGGCACAAATTAAGTTCTTTCATACAAAATTGTTCCGATTTTCAAACTTGATCATTCAAAGGATCAAGAAGGGCGAACCATGCGGCCACCGACCGCAATCGGTGCCACAGAGTGACCAATGTCGACGCTTCCTATCGCGGCTCACGTTAGAGGATAGCGTCCGGCGTCCATGCCGCTTTGGTGAAACCTGCGCCGGCCAAAGATAGGATCTAATGATAATTGCGGATCGCCGCCGACATTCACAATTGACCGAAAGACCCCACAAAACGCCGAACAATGTCGACAGCCACATCTGGATGCCCGAGATTGAGGCTCAACTTGCCCCGCATTCTGCGGGTCTAAAATACATCCCGGCTGCGCGCTCGACGCGCAAATATAGGCTCTGGTACTATTTCTTTCATTCAATCGTTTGCGCTGGAAAGACGATTATGTGTTTCTGCGAACCGGTAAGTTTTACTGTCGGCAGCTTCCTGATTGCCGGAGGGGCGTTCGCAGGCTGGAAAGCGATCAAGATAAACAAAAGGTACTTTCCAGTTTCGCAAATGCCCACCCTGGCCGGACTTCAGCAATTCACCGAAGGTCATGTTTGGATGGGGTTGAATAACTCCGACCCATCCATGATTTGGTGGGCCGCTATGGGCTTCATCTTCTTCTCTTGGTTGATTTGGCCGGTCTGGATTCCATTCAGCATCTACTTTCTGGAGCCACCCGCCAGTCGGCGCAAATTGCCGCTGATGGGCTTTGCTCTAGCGGGACTAGCGTTCGGCCTCATCCTGTTCGTTCCGCACCTTTTCCATCCCGATTGGGTCACTGTCAAAATTAACCGGCAATCGCTCGCCTATGAAGACACCATGTTTCTCGATTATTTAATCCCGAGGTGGTTGACGTATGCGATCTATGTTTTTTTGCTGATTATGCCGAGCATGATCTCGACTTACCTTCACATACGGCTATTCGGGCTGACTTTGATCGCTGTCTTGGTAGTGGTGTACGCGTTTCTGACCTTTGCCTACATATCATTTTTCTGTTTTTTGGCAGGCCTTGGAACCGTTCACCTGATCTACATCATCGCACGAAATAAATGTTGCCGAGAATGCCCGGAGCTATTTGGATAGCCTAACGTCTTCCGCATTGCAGATCATGAGGCGGGCTCTAGGCGCAACAACGGCAAAACGACCTCAGAGTCTTGAGACTCGGAAACTGACTAATTTTCCGAAACTCCCTTGGCAGTTCCGATTGAATGCATTGAAAACAATTTTTTCGACCGCGGATTCATAACCGGCCGATCATTGGGTGCGCAGATCGACTATTGAAGAGCGTTTTGTATGTTGCTAGTGACAGGGCCTGTTTCTAGCAGCAATTCAGGCATAGTTTTTATCCTTGAGCTTGAACACGGCCAAGGCTTGCATCAATATTTTTGCTTGCTGCTGCAGATCAGCGGCGGCTTTTGCAGCTTTTGCGACCAGCGCCGCGTTCTGCTGAGTCCCTTCGTCCATTTGTGTGACAGCTTGATTGACTTGACCGATACCAGCGCTTTGCTCAACTGAGGCAGCTGACACTTCCCCCATGATACCCGCCACACGATTCGCCGATTCAATGATCTCCTGCATTGTCGTACCAGCATCGCGGGCCAGCACTGTGCCCACATTGACCTTTTCGACCGAAGCGTTGATTAGCTGTTTGATTTCCATCGCCGCATCTGCGGACCGCTGAGCCAACTCCCGCACCTCGGTCGCGACCACCGCGAAACCACGGCCAGCTTCACCGGCCCGAGCAGCTTCAACGGCAGCGTTAAGCGCAAGAAGATTTGTTTGAGAGGCGATACCGTTGATGATTCCGACGATATCAGAGATCTTGTTGGATGAATCGCTGATCTCTGCCATCGTCGCGACAACCCGTTCCATCGCCGCCCCGCCTTTCTTGGCGACGGACAAAGCTGCGAGGGCTATACCGTTGCCCTGCGTGGAGCGCTCTGAATTTTGGACCACGGTCGAGGACAGATGCTCCATGCTTGCAGCCGTCTGTTCCAGAGCAGCCGCTTGTGAATCCGTTCGGCCTGACAGATCTCTATTGCCGATAGCGATCGCACACGCAGACGACTGCATTCTCCCAAAATTAAAGCGCACGTCCCCGATGATGCTGTGAAGATTGATGTTCATTTGACGCAACGCACGCAGCAACTGTCCAGCGTCGTCCGCACGCTCAGTCTCGATACCGACAGTCATGTCGCCACCGGCCATCATCATCGTCGCCCGAAGCGCTTGTTTCAAAGGCCTCACGACATTGACGACAAGAAAATACCAAAGATAAGCGATCACAAACATGATCGCTGCAGCCAGAACTCCGAGCCAGGAGTTGCTTCCTTCCAATCGCATAAATGAACTGGGCAACCACGCGGCTGCGCTTAAAACTCCCGTCGCAACAAGCAAAAATGAAAAAATTACCCCGATGCGTATCCCAAGCGAAGCTCGCTTGAGCACAGCAATTGCGCCGAAAATTCCCGTCCGGACGACCTGCCCCTGGCGCAACACCAGCCGTTGCCCATTGGCTGCCTGCTGATAGAGCGCGGCGGCCGCCGTGATTTGTTCCCGACTTGGTTTGGTGCGCACCGACATATAGCCGACGGGCTTGCCAGCCGCCATGACAGGCACGACGTTGCAAGCACCCAATAGTAATCCCCGTTCTTACGCCGGTTCTTGACCATCCCAGTCCACGGCAGGCCGCGCGTAACGGTCGCCCATAAATCGCCAAAGGCCGCTGCTGGCATGTCTGGATGACGCAGTATGTTGTGCGGCTCGCCGATCAAGTCTTCTTCTGAATAGCCGCTAACCTCGATGAAGTAAGGATTCGCGTAGGTAATATTACCCTTGAGATCAGTGGCTGAAACAATGGTCCGCCCTTCAGTTAGAGCATACTCGACATCACTCACTGGAGTGTTGAGGCGCATTTCTGTTTCTCTTGATTGAAACTGCACACACGCATGATTAGCGCAGCGATTTTGATTCTGAAGTCGCGCAACTAGACATGCTCCGCCAGCGACCTCACGCCAGTTCAATCCAAAAGCAACGTTGCATGGAATGCTGACAAGCTGACGCCCATGTCGATGGCCAAGTATTTGTCCATCGTCCTGATGAGATGTCCTTTTTCCACGACTGTGAGATCACTTTTTACAATTACGTTTGTAAAGTCCATCTTCAGTATCGCGTAAGCAGCAATGTACCAAGCTGGATCGAGATCAACGTCTCGATGTTTGATACCGATCCGTCTGACACTGTCGCTGTAGTCTTCGTCGAAGGTAGTTCGAAACAGCGCGCGCCAGTGCTCTATCTGCTTGGGCTTTAGCCGCTCAACAGTTTGTGGGCTGATGTGTGCACTGACCCGAGCCCCTATCACTTTGCTGTACAGATTGTTGATTATTGCGGCGAAGTGCGGCTCTAGCAATTCTCCTAGGAAGCGCGCCCGCGTTCTGGCGTCCTCGTCGATTTCGAGAAACTCGAGAAGCCGCTCGTAAAGTGATTCACTTTTCATGAATGCGAGTTTCTTTGCTAGATTCAGCGATTGCAGCCGCATTGATCGTGAGGACTGGGACTAACGGCAATTCAATTCGCCTCCTTCAGGTAGCACTGTGTAAGCCATAGCTTGCATTCGTGGACGAGGCCCCTGATTTTGATGCTGATCTGGGCGGCTCTGCCGAATAACGCGATCGCTTTGCGATCCGCAATTGGATGACTGCATTGAGCTCAGCTGGTTTCTCAAGCCGCGTTACGTATTTTCCTGCTGTGTGCTTTGCTCACCAATTCTGGCTTGGAAACAGGCGCGCCATGCCTGAACTTGAAGACGTCGAGCGCCTGCATAAACTTTCTCACATTCTGCTCCAAACCGGAGGCTGCCCTCGTTGCTTGTTCGACTAGCGCTGCATTTTGCTGGGTTACTTCATCCATCTGAGTGACGGCTTGATTGACTTGGCCAATACCGGCGCTTTGCTCGACGGTCGCTGCCGAAACCTCGCCCATAATGCCATTCACGCGATTCACCGACGCGATGATGTCCTTCATGGTCACTCCGGCGTCGCGCGCCAGAACCGTGCCCGCACTGACTTTGCTGGAAGAAACGTCGATCAGTTGTTTGATTTCCATCGCGGCCGTGGCGGAGCGTTGGGCCAAATTGCGCACTTCGGAAGCCACCACGGCGAAACCACGGCCAGCTTCACCAGCGCGCGCGGCTTCGACGGCAGCATTGAGCGCTAATAGATTTGTCTGAGAAGCTATGCCTTCAATGATCCCGACGATGTCTGAAATCTTGCTAGAAGAGTCGCTAATCTCACCAATTGTCGCAACGACCCGTTCCATCACGAACCCGCCCTTTTCCGCAGTCGACAACGCGCCGCTCGCCACTTCGTTACCTTGAGTGGCGCGCTCAGCGTTTTGCTGAACGGTCGAGGACAGTTGCTCCATGCTCGCGGCCGTTTCTTCCAGAGCAGCGGCTTGCGAATCCGTGCGGCCAGATAAATCTTTATTACCGTCGGCAATTTCGGAAGTCGCCAACTGCATTTGCTCGAAGTTGCTGCGCACATCGCCGATGATGCTGTGAAGGACGATGTTCATTTGGCGTAACGCACGCAGCAAATGCCCCATGTCGTCGGTACGTTCGGTTTCGATCCGGACGGTCATATCCCCGCCGGCCATGGCCCGCGTCGCCTTAATTGCTTGGTTCAGCGGCGCCAATATTTTCTTGGCTTGAAACCGCCAGAACCAGGCGACCGAAACGATATTGATTGCTGCAAACGCGCTCAGCCAGATGTTGAGGCCCGCACGGGTCAGACTTTCGGAAGACCATGCCACCCAACCAAAGAGGCTGAGGGAGACAAGCAAGAATGACAAGGTTAGCCCCGTTCGCAACCCTAGCGACATTCGCGTGAGTTCTAAGATTTTCCCGACCAATCCTGGCCTAACGACCCGGCCTTGACGAAGCACCAACGGGTAGCCTCTGGCTGCCTTCTGATAAAGCTCGGTGGCAGCAGTGACTTGCGCGCGGCTCGGTTTTGTACGCAAGGACATGTAGCCAACAGGCTTTCCGTCTTCCATGACTGGCGTAACGTTTGCGAGCACCCAATAATAGTCTCCATTCTTGCGCCGGTTCTTCACCATTCCGGTCCATGGTGTTCCAGACTTAACGGTGGCCCACATGTCGGCGAAAGCTGCCGCAGGCATATCAGGATGGCGCAGTATGTTCTGCGGAGATCCGATTAATTCCTCTTCCGAGAACCCGCTGGCCTCGACAAAATAAGGATTTGCATACGTGATATTGCCCCTGAGATCCGTTGTCGAAATGATCGTCTGAGTTTGGCTGATTGGGTATTCCGTATTCGTCACTGGGGTGTTGAGGCGCATTGTAATTCCTGTTGATATTGAAAACGTCCTGCGTGACACACCTCACGCCACAGTCACGTGACGGTCTTCGAGGTTTGACGAAAGTAACTGGGACAGGTCGATCAGCGTGATCATGGCATCATCGACGGTCGCCAAGCCGGTTAGGAACTCTGCCGCCGACGTGCCGTCGGTACGCGGCACCGGCTGAATCTGAGATGCCTCGAAGGAGACGATATCCATCACCCGATCAGCGAGTAGACCGACAAGCCTTGTATCGATCTGAACAATAAGAATGATATGAAGGGTCGTCGCCTCCGTCATGCCCTGGCCGAACCGACAACGCAGGTCCATGATCGGAACAATAACGCCGCGAAGGTTCAGGACACCGCGGATATATTCCGGCTGCTTGGGGAGGTGTGTGATCTCAGACCACACTTTGATCTCTCGCACAGCCATAATGTCGACTCCGTACTGATCGTTTCCGATCGCGAAGCTGATGAATTCGCTGTTTGGGGGCGCGCCCGGGTCAACTTTGCCAGCCTCAAATTTGACTTTCGAGGCTTCAGAAGGACTTAGCGTTACGGGTTGACTGTTCATGCTCGAATGGACCTTGAGTCAGCGAGTAACGTGACTGCGACTACACCTCTGCGCACGGCCGCAAAGACAATCCGCGTGTTCCAAATTTTCGTCACCGGTTGGTCGAGGTGGACGAATGTTTTAGTCGCTCGTCGTCGCGAGCAAAAATTGCATTAAAAGCTTAACAGTGAGCTTTATGCTTTGCAGACACGACAGCAAACTGGTTTGGCAAACTAGATCAACACGCCACATCGTTCTGCGAATGTGTCGCAATCTTAGCGCACAGTTGCTGGTTTTTGAATGCTTGCATGGCGGCCGCTCACGTCTTAGATGACGGTAAGAACTCTCAATGTCCCCAAATGAGCCGCGATATAAAACACACTTCGCCTTGCGTGACATGCCGCGTGCAGGAAAGAAGCTTTTGCGCGGCGTTGCTGAGAAATCGCGCGCATCATGCCAGCACTGAGCGCAACTTGGCTTGGCAATTTCACGAGCGCGCCGATCGTGGACAGCTCATCTGTACTCGCGGAGAACCTTGCGAAGATCTATTTGTCATATGCCAAGGTTGGGCCTTCCGGTTTATTCAGCTCTCGGATGGTAGGCGCCAAATTCTATCCGTCCTGCTACCAGGAGACACGTTTTCTGCCTCAATGATTTTTGAGAATAACTTTCAATTCTCCGTGCAAGCGCTGACGGAAGTTCGTTACAGCCGAATGGACCGAGAAAACATTCTCAGTCAGGCCGCGGTCAACCCGAATATTTTTCGAGCTGCCGCATGTATTTCGAAAAATGAGAGACAAATGGCCGATGAACTGGCCACCAATCTAGGGCGACGATCCGCAGAAGAGCGCGTCGCTTATTTGCTGATCTACATTGTTGAACAGATAAAGAAACGCGAGGTCGGCCGAGATCACGGTTACCCGTTCCCGCTGCGTCAGCAGCACATCGCAGACATGACAGGGCTGACACCCGTTTACGTCAGTCGCGTAATCAAGATTTTTCGAGACTCGAATTTGGTGGAAATGGAGGGAGGGACGGTCAGAATTCTTAACCACCCCAAACTCGAGCGCATCGGGCGCCTGAAGTAGCACTAGCTCATCAATTCATTCCAAATCTTTTGAGCTACTCTTTGCGGTCTTTAAGCGAACGCCTGTGCTTAGTGCGCTGCTGGCCTGATTTGCAATTCGTAACAACTCCGTCCGGGTTTTCCTGACAAGCGTCGCAGGAACGGAAGTTTGGCCCTTGCATTGTGCAAGGGCGAATCGGGGTTGGGACGGGAATGTCTAAGCATAAGTATCTGGACAACGAACGCTACTGCCGCGAGCAGGCCGACCGATCCGTTGGTGACCGTGAGAAGTGGCTGGCGATGGCCAACGAGTGGGCCACCCTCGCCGCCGCTGTGGCGAGGCCCACAGGTCATCAAATTCAACAGCAACAGCAGCCGCAGAAGAGCCCCCCCGAAGACGAGTAAGCCGCCTCATGCGGGCCCACCATTCTGAGTGGAGCGTCGCTACGCAACGCCAACGCCATGCGCGAACTCGCTCGCGTAACGTCCATTATGGAATATTTTACAACGGAGAACGTAACCTCCATCAATCGCTGAAAAAAACGTGAATTTCACCATTTCTCGTACACGCCCTCGCTCTCCCTTCCTCTGTAAGAGCACGACCTTGCGGCGCCATTGGCTCATATCGACTGGAAGTATTGAGGCGCCCATTTCTCCTGCTAGCTCTTCTGTACGGTCCACCCGCGTGGATACTTGAGCTTTTCGGCGGTCGCGGATTCCTTTTGCGTATAAGTGACCGTCAGCAAACGCGACGGCACCACAAGCTCTTCGGAAAGCTCCGCCTTCAGGCGCTCTGGCGAAAAAGAACGGTAAACAACTTTGCCGTCCTCCGTGTCGAACGCATCCGAATCCGGTCGCAATATATCGACGCCGCCGAGATACACGGCATCGACGGTCGGCTCGCCTTCGATCTCCTTCGTCGATACGGTGACGACGACCTGGTGCCCCTTTCCCGGTACGAAGTAGAAGTCGGCTTGTGCCGCAGTTAGCGCTTCGGCAATGAACGCAAAGCTATCGGCAAGCTCCGGGTAAAGCTGCAGCTCGAACACCTCGTCGAAATAGCGCCCCTTGATATGTTCGCGAAGCTCTCCCTTGGAGTCGAAAAACACCTCGAAAAGCATGCCGTCGAGTATCGCTTTTCGCTTCGGGGCGGGGTACCCGCGTGTGACGTTCATGAAGTCTTTCAGAAAGCCCGTCGCCGTGCCTGCGCTGCCGCAAGCCGCCTGATAGATATTTCGGCCAATCACGAAAAGACTGTTGTTGTTCATGCGTGCGGCTCCCGCCGCATCGAGCTTTTCGAGAGCCGGGTTTTGCACGTACCAATTGGTGACCTTCAATCCCGCGATAATCTCGTGCGACTTCTTTGAAGGATCGAGCACAAATCGGCTGTCGGCGAGCGCCGTGGCACTGTATTCGTCGATTACGTTGCCGAGACTTAGGTTGAAATAATATTCGCCCGCCAGCGACGTATGTTCCCACGTCGTTTGTTTTCCGCCCGTCGAGGCGGCGACGCTGTTTCGGACACGCTTGAACATCATTTCAATGGCGCAGTCCGGCGCATCGATATGGTCGAGAAGAGCAGCCGTGTAGCGCCCGTTGCGACCCGTTCCATCGTATGCGACCTCACCCGGCGATGTTGCGAACCCGATGATCGTGCCCTTCGGGGCATAGACGGATGCAAGGCCGCGAACGGCTGCCGCGCGGCTCCATTCGCGCTCCCATGGGTTTGTACGACACGCATCGAGAACCACAATCTTGGTGCTGGCATTGGATTTGGACATGGTGTCGAGGACCTTATCCAGAGACAACGAGCTATGTTGCGCATCGGTCTCCGTGTCCATGTCGGTGTCCGTCGCAATCAAATAGTTGCGGCCATCGATCTGCATGCCATGACCGGCAAAAAAGAACAGACCTACTTCGTGTGTTTCCAAAAGAGTGCGGAACGCTTTCAGCTGCTTGTCCATCTCCTTGTTCGTGCAGTCGGTCGCAAGAATGACGTTAAAGCCGTAGCCCTTCAGCTTCGCGCCGAGGTCGGTCGCGTCGTTCGCCGGATTGCGAAGATCGTGCCCATCCGCATAGGCGGCATTGCCGATCAGCAGAGCGGCCATGTTTCGTTTCAAAGGTCTCTCCGGGAATAATGGAGTCGCAACGATGTAGGCTACACCGGCGGGCACGGCACGCGTAAGCATGCAAAAAAAGCGCGTCTTATCGGAGCTTGCGGGCGGGACCGCGTTCGAAAAGCTTTTCTCTCAATCGATAAGCTAGGCAGGCGGATCGAGCGCCAGAACGAGTTTCTGCAGCGCGTGAGCGCTCTTGAGAAGATCGGCGAGAAGCGCTTTGTCGATCTCTGTGCGGCCCTGATATTCCATCAGGTTTCTTTCGTTGTGAGCCCGTGCAAGCGTCCGCGTGATCGTAGCATCCGCATCCACCGTGTGCGGCAGAGCTAGAAACACAATATAGCGGTCTTCTGAGCGATAGCCCTTGCGCCGGAGTGCGGCGATAGCAAAGGCATGCGCCGCGCTGTACGCCAAATCGAAACGGCTATCGTCGCTCAAGTCTTCGTTGTCAGCGTCTTGAAGGCGGTTCTTGCCCGACTTCACATAGCCCTCGAATTCTTTTTTAGGGCAGGGCTCTTTCTTGAGCTTCTTGATCTGGACGAGGTTCTCTAGCTCCTGATCGCTCATGCTCGTAGCTCGTTCTCGGAACCGATAATGAATATCTTCGGCTGCTCGCTGATCTTCTGAACGAAAGAGTCGTGCTCGGCACGCTTCTTTGTCCAGTCGGAATAAGAAAGAAAAAGAGGATCGACCTTCCGGTGCAGCTTGGCTTCGGCCACATGAATCGTCGAATATAAATCAGGGTAATCCAGGTTTTCGCCGATCACCATAAGGTCGATGTCGCTTCCGGCATGCTGCGTTCCCTTCGCAACCGAGCCGAATACGAAAGCCGCCTTCACCGTGTTCGCATACGCACGTAGAGAATCCGCAATCGGGCCGACGAGGCCCACCGTCTTCTGCACGATTCCGAATAGCTCCGGATAAACCGGTGACGCCCGGTTGGCTTGATAGTGCTTTTGGTTGCCGATGCGCTTCACGGTTATCAGCCCGCTACGCTGCAAGCGCGCGAGTTCCCGTTCGACAGCTCCCGTCCCCGACTGCACCGCCCGCAGAATTTCCGAGGTGTAGAAACTCCTGTCCGGCTGTCCGAAAATCAGCCCGAGCACCCGTTGCTGCACATTCGAGAACAGGGCGTCTGTCGGGGTCAGCGTGGCGTCGTGATTGTTTCCCATAATGGGTAGGATAATCCCCAAATTGGGAAATTTCAATGAATAAGCTGAAATAACAGTCTTTTCATGTGGTTAGCGGCGTATGTTTCCAGCAGGTCTGCAAACGAGGGTGGCAACTCCTCAAAAAACGACCTTTAATTGTGGCCACGGTTCCGCTTCCGCTTTTTTCCGCTTCGGGTCGCTTTAAGAGAGCAACCACAAACGGGCGAGTGACCCATGGCTATTTCTTCGGGGGATAAACCCCCGCCCTCAACAGACCTAGAAGGGTGGCGTAAAGCCATCGCGGACGGTCGCTTGCCGAACCTCCGGCTCGAAAGCATCGCCGCAGCCTTTCAGGATTTGGGCGAGTCGGACCAGCGCGTCCGCGAGCAGCTGGCGCAACATCTCTCCCAAGCGACCATCAAAATACTTCGCAAGCGCGTGGACCCGAGAAAGCCGAACGGCGGCGACGATATTATCGATCAGGCCCACGACGCCATCATCGTAGCCTTGCTCAACCCTTCGAGCGCGGACGGCAAGCAACTGCGCAAAGGCTTCGGCGGGATCGTCAAGTTCCGCCTGAAAGACGCTCTCGCGCAATCATCGCACGATCAGATCGTCCCTGCACCCAAGCCGAAGAAATCCGCATCCACGCTCGCACCGCCCAAGAAAAAGACGCCGCAGGAGATCGAGAAAGAAAACAACGAGGCCCTCGACCAAGCCTTCAAGCGGTTGAGCGTGGACCCGCACGAAAAGCAGCCGGAGAAGACCGAAGAAAAGATCGACGAAGAAAAGGCCGAAGAGGAAAAGACGGCCGCGAAAAGCACGCGCAAGGACGACCGCCCGCCGCCCTATATTCCGGACGAAGCCGAGGACGACGAAATCGGGCCCGGAAAGCAATCGTTCGATCCGACCTTGATGGATGGCGTTCATGGCATGCAGGAGCAGATCGATGTCGCGCGCATTGTCGAGACGATACCGGATCACATCAAGCAACTCGCCTTTTCTCTTCACATGGATGGCGAGCAACAAGAGACCATCGCCGAAGCATGCGATGTCAGTATCAGGACGATCCGTACATGGCTCACCGAAATCAAGAAAGATTTGAAGGAGACCAAGGAGATCCAGGCGCTAATCAAAATGAAAGCCGGAGCGAAGTCATGACAAAGCAAAACAGAGATCAAGAGCGCGACGCCGTGCTCTATGCCTTTCACGAAGCCTTTGCGCGTCCGACGGCGGCGCAAATCATCGAGTGGGCCAAGCGCTACCCGGAATTCGCGGACGACATCCGCGCGCACGCGGCCATCGCACGCGAATGGGACGACAACGCGCATGCGACCGCTGCCGAACCCAGCGAAAGCCTGCTCGCCGCCGCCTATAGCCGCACGCTTAACCTGATGTACAAGGCGAGCGCCGCCAATAAAGATGCGCAGCGCACCTTTCAGGAAATCATAGCCGCGCGCAACATGACCCTTCCTCAGGTCGCGCGTGCCGTCGGAATCGATAGAGCCGTTGTCGCCGACCTCGTGAGCGGGCGCATGAGCGGGCCAATCCGTCCCGTCTTTAGCCGCGCGGTGGCGCACGTGCTTGCAATCACCAACGACGTGTTCGACGCGCTGCATCGGCGTGCATTGCTTCAGCCTACCCTTGGTCTTGCCAAGGCAGCTCATGCGCCATCTATCGTGGTCAGGCCCTACGACGACATTATTCGAACCTGCGACGAGCTGACGCCGCACGAAAAAAAGAAATGGCTCGAAGACGCCTGACATGGATAACTGGATCGACATACGCCGCAAGGCCCGCGCGCTTCACGAGAAAGCCTTGGCCGCTGCCAACGGCGACCGGAAGGCCGAAGCCCTTGTCGCAGCCGCGATCAAAGGCGACGATCTCAAGGTTCGCTATGTCGCGGCAGGCGAGACATTCGGCCCCGGCGTTCTCGGCTTGCTCGAACGCGAAAACTTCATCGTGAATGTCCTCAAAGGGCAGGATAAAGCCGACGAAGTTGTTATCGTCGCACACGAACTCGGTCACTTTCATCTGCATCGCGATCCGACGCACGAAGTCACAAGCCGGGCTCCCGGTTTAGGCGGCGATCCCATCGAGTCCGGCGCAGGCAAAGTCGAAGGCTACTCGCCGCGCGAGCGCAAGGAAGTGCAGGCCGACATCTTCGCCGGCGAGTTCCTGTGCCCTTCCGACTGGTTGCGCGATCAGTTTGTCTCCCACGGCAAACGTCCGTCCGACATTGCTAAGGACCTCGGCCTTCCTGCCCATCTCGTGCTAAACCAGATGATCCGGGCGCTTCTTCTCCCGCCTCTGACGCCAGCGCCGCCCGCGGCAGCGGGCCATCGCGTCGAACTCGACGAAAGCCAGAAAGCCGCCGCCCACTGGTCCGGCGGCAATATCCTCGTCGATGCAGGACCCGGAACCGGCAAGACGCGGACGCTGGTTTCGCGGGTCGAACATCTGCTTAAGAGCGTCGGCCCCGCTTCTATTCTCGCACTCACCTTTTCGAACAAGGCTGCGGAGGAAATGCGCGAGCGCATCGCCGCCATGAACCCCGACGCCGCGATTGAAATGTGGGCTGGTACCTTCCACGAATTCGGGCTGGAACTCATCCGCAAGTGGCCCTCGGCCATTGGCCGCACAGCGAAGGTGCGGGTTCTGGATGAAGCCGGGCAACTCGAACTGCTTGAGCAGAACCTCGATAAGCTTCCGCTGCGCTACTATCAAAACCTCTACGAGCCTGCCTACGAGCTGGTGCATCTCTTGCGCGCGATTTCCCGCTGCAAGGACGAGGGCGTGACGCCGGACGAGTATCTAGCGGAAGCGCAAGCCTTGCGGGCAGTGGCGGCGACGCCGGAAGACGAAGAACAGGCCGACCGCGCTATCGAAGTCGCCGAGACATATCGCATCTACGAGAAGGCACTCGCCGACAGCGATGCGGTCGATTTCGGCGATCTAATTCTGAAGGCGACCACGCTCGTCGCGGATCATCCCGACGTCAAAGCCTACATCGCAAACTTCAAACATGTCCTTGTCGACGAATATCAGGACGTAAACTTCGCCAGCGCGCGGCTCCTGCAAGCCATCTGCGCGGCGGGCGGGTCGGCTTGGGTCGTCGCCGACCAGCGCCAGTCGATCTATCGATTTCGTGGAGCGGAACCCACAAACGTCGAAACGTTCGTCGAGGATTTCTCCGGCCAAAGGCACTCGCTCAAGGTCAACTACCGATCCTTCGCTCCTATCGTCCAAACATTCCAGAAATTCTCGTCCACAATGGGCGATGGCGGCGCGATGGCAGGTGCGTGGTCGGCGCAACGCGCCAACGGCGGCCAGGTATGCCTGACGGTCGCCCCCAACCTTGCCGCCGAAGCCGAGGCCATCCGCGATCATATCGAAGCCCTGCATGCCCAAGGTGTGCCATATAGCGAGCAGGCGATCCTTTCCCGCACGCATCTGACGCTCGCACGCATCACCGGAATCCTCGAAAAACTCGGCGTCCCGCTGGTTTACCTTGGCGATCTATTCGAGCGCGAAGAGATCAGCACGCTCCTTTCGTTGCTTTCCATCGACGCAGAATATGGCGGCCTCGGTCTTATGCGCGTCGCCACGCTCGCCGACTATGGCGCAACGCGCGACGACGTATTGACCGTCATCGGATGGGCTCAGGCAAACCGGTCGCGGATCGTCGATGCACTCGGAAAGGCTGCCGACATAAATTCCCTGTCCGACCAAGGCCGGGCCGGGCTCCTGCGTCTCGGTGGCGAACTCGCCGGTCTCTCCGATACGTCGGCGTGGACGATGCTCACCGAATGGCTGTTCGAGCGCAGCAATTATTTGCGTCCGCTCCTTGGAGCCAATAATGCGCACGGCCAGCAGAAGCTCATCGCCATCTATCATCTGCTGAAGTTCTGCAGCGAACAGGCCGTGACCGGCAAGACCAGCCGCAAAAATGTTCTCGACCGTATCCGGCGGCTCGAAGCCCTGAACTACGACAGCTCGTTCCGGAGAGTCGCCTCGGAAGCAACCGACATGGATGCCGTCCGCGTGATGACGATCCACGGCAGCAAAGGCCTTGAGTTCCGCGCCGTGCACTTTCCGGCGCTCGCCACCCGTTACATGCCGACCAATCGCCAAAGCAATCGCTGCCCGCCGCCGCCCAAGCTCGCCCGGCTCGCAATGCAGCCAGCCGACCACGATGCCGAAGAACAATGCCTGTTCTTCGTTGGGCTTTCGCGTGCGCGCGACTATCTTTTTCTCAGCCGCGCGGAATCCTACACAACGACCAAGGCCAGCCCGTCGAAGTTCTTGCCTGCGATCCAAAGCGCCGTCCGCTCCAACAGCTACCCAGGCTCGGGCACGGTCTATAACGAGGATCAACCGCTGTTTCCGCAGCCCGCTCAAGAACGCTATCTGGAACGCGACCTCGATACCTACATGCGTTGCCCGGCCCGCTACCGCTTCACCGTAGTCGAAGGCCTTCGCGGAGACAGGGACAACTCTGCCTACCTTTCCTTTCACCGCTGCGTCTATACGACCGTCCGCTGGCTGGAAGCCGAACGCACCAAAGGCAGCACAATCGGCCTCGCTGCCGCACTCCAACGTCTCGCCGACGAATGGAACGCCTCGGACATCGCCGAGCATCCTTTCGAGCCCTACTATCGCCGCGCAGCCGAGGGCATGGTGCAGGTAATGGTCGATGCCATCGCCAACGAGGCCGGGCATTACGAGCGCGACGAATGGGAAGTACCCGTAGGGCGTCATCGCGTCGCCCTCACGCCGGATCGCGTGGTTGTTCGTGGAGATGGCTCTGTCCGGGTCCAGCGCGTGCGCACCGGGCGCGAGACCAAGTCCGAACCGGACAAGCCGATCTACGCGCTCTTGCGCCAGGGCGCAGCGGATCGTTTTCCGGACAAAGCCGTCAGCGTCGAGACCTTCTATCTCGCGACGGCGAAAGCCGTGCCGACCGTCGCTAAAAACGACGACAAGCTGTTGGTCAAATATGCCGACGCCATCGCGGGCATCGAACAAGGACGCTTCGAGCCGGACCCGGCGGACGACCGGGCGTGCCCGAATTGCCCGTGCTACTTCATCTGCCACGGCTGACTTCCGCTTTTTTCGTGGTCGCGGCGCTTTCTCTATGACGGCCCATTACGGGCCCCATGAAGGAGAAAGCATCCATGACGCCCCTCGCACTTTTTGTTCAAATCCACGGCAGGCCCGACCTGCACGAATTGCAGTTGGCCGAAGCCGCCACCCTCGGCGAACTGCACGAAGCCCTCGAAAAGCTCGGCGTTAAAGTCGACGAAGAAACCTTCGTCTTCATCGACGAGGCCGACGAGCACGAGCACGGCCCCCACCACCAGCCGCTGCCGCGCCTGAAGCACGGCTGCCGCGTCCATGTCAGCCGTTGCAAGCGCATCGAGACGACCGTTCACTACCTCGACAAGACTGCCATGCACGCCTTTGCGCCCGGTACGCGCGTTCGCGCCGTCAAGGCGTGGGCTGCCCAGCACTTCCACATCGGCCCGAAAGACGCCGCCGAGCACGTCTTGCAGCTCTGCAAGTCGACCGAGCGTCCGTCGAGCGACACCCCGCTTCAGCAGCTCGTGCATGGCCACGACTGTGCGGTGTGCTTCGACTTCGTCCCGGAAAAGCGCGTGGAGGGCTGATCGTGAACGCACCGCTCGCCCCGGATCGCATGCTGCTTGAACAGGACCTCGCCGCAGCCCCGTATCGCTGCGGCGAGGCCGAGGGCCGCTGGCGGTTCGTATCTCTCGACTGGCCGCACGTCGTCATCGCCGTCGCAGCGCCGGAGCGGCCGAATTCACCGTCCGAATTCGGCTTTCGCTTCGAGTGCAGTGGCTACCGCCAAACGCCCGTTACGGCGCAGCCGTGGGACCTCGGCGGCAATACGCCGCTCGCGACGGGGAGCTGGCCGAAAGGCCCGACTTTCGTCTCCGCCGTGTTTCGACCGGACTGGAAATTCGGCCAGTGCCTCTACCTGCCGTGCGACCGGCTTTCCATCGAGGGCCACGGCGACTGGGCCTCGAAATATCCCAGCCGCCTCTGGAATCCCGCGCGCGGCATCGTCTGTTACCTGGAGCAACTTTATGATCTCTTCCATCATAGCGACTATTCGGGCGTGGCGAACGCCTGAGCACCGCCTCTCGTGCGCCTTCGCAAGCTGGCGTCGTCTTGTCCATGAACTCGACCGGCGCGGACAGCGCCGCCACGAAGCAGGCGCGTTCCTTCTCGGGACCACGCGCGAGGGCCGCCACGAGGTCCACGACATCGTCTTTTACGACGACCTCGATCCCCATGCCTACGACACAGGCGTTTGCATTCTGCACGGCGACGCCTTCGCTAAATTGTGGGCGCTATGCCGGGAGCGCGGGCTTTCCGTCATCGCCGATGTTCACACGCATCCCGGCGCAGGCTTTCAGAGCTACTCGGATCGCACTAATCCGATGGTCGCTCGCAAGGGCCACATCGCAATCATCCTGCCGGATTTTGCGCGGTGGCCCGTCAATACCAAACGCGTCGGCATCTTCGAATACAGCGGCGATCACACATGGATCGACCGCAGTCCGAGCCGCGCACCCGCATTTTTCTATACCGGATTTTGGAGCTGACCATGACCACGCCTATCGATCACACCGAACTGCATCGCACCGCCAAATATTTCATGGATAGCGGACGTGCCGCGACACACGAAGACGCCGTCGCCATGCTGCAGACGTTCGGCCTCGTCATCCTGGTCGGCGAGGAAATCACGTCCAGCACCTCCCATCAGGACGCGCTGCTGACGCTCGTCAATCTCGCGCGCCGGACGCTCCTGAGCGGCATTCATGTTTGCGGGATTCCCGCAGATACGCGCTGCCTTTCGCGCCTCGCAAAAGCCGCGACGCTCGCCGAAGCGGTGACCGAGCTGGGAGGCTCCATCGAAACGGTAGCTCGGCCCGATTGGCCTCACGCCCTGATTGGCAGCGTCACGACGACAGCGCGTCCCGCGTGGCGTCTTACGTGGGAAGGCTGGCGCGGCGGCGTCGTGCCGGTCGATCATCCCGCGAAACCGAACGAAAGCCGCGTCATGGAATTGGCGTCCGTGCTCGCCGCAGCCGTCTGCGCCGCCGAGGCATTCGCCTATCATGCGCAGGACCATCTTCTCGCTGGCCGCCGCGCCCACGGGCTTTCCTTGTGGCAGCCCGCGCACGACTGGCTTACGGCCGATCCGACCGAGCCGCCTTTGACCTACCTGCCTTCGCGCTTGTGGGTCATCGGGCTCGGCAACCTTGGCCAAGCCTTTGCCTGGTCGCTGGCGACATTGCCCTACGCGAAAGAACAGAAGCCACAGATCGTTTTACAAGACTTCGATCATGTCTCGGCATCGAACGAGAGCACTTCGCTGCTTGCCTTCCGCAACGACGTCGGTCGCCGCAAAAGCCGCGTCGTCGCCAATTGGCTCGATGCACGCGGCTTCGAAACCTTTATCGAAGAGCGCCATTTCGACGCGTGGACGCGCCGTTCTCCAAACGAACCGGGCGTGGCGCTGTGCGGCGTCGATAATGCACTCGCACGCATGGCGCTCGAAGACGCCGGGTTCGACCTCGTCGTCGAAGCCGGGCTAGGCGCAGGACCGGCGGCTTTCCGCAGTATCGCCCTGCATACGTTCCCGGCGACACGCACCGCGAAGGAGATCTGGTCTCGCCAAGTCGGAGACCGTACCGATGCGCCCGAACATATGCCCGCTTACCAACAACTCAAATCCGCAGGCATGGATGCATGCGGCCTGACGCAACTTGCTTCCAGAACGGTCGCAGTTCCCTTCGTCGGTCTCGTTGCCGCGTGCCTCGCCATCTCCGAGCTCTTACGTAGGCTGCATGGCGGCTCTCCGCTCGAATTCGTCACCGGATCGGTGCTTTCGCTGGAAGACCTCGAAGCAGGAACTCTTCAAACCGGGCCTTATGCCTTCGGTCATCTAAAGTGCGCCTGATCGACAACAATCTTTGTCGGGTTGTCACGCTTGGTGCCGAACACTGCCCGTCCTTTTAAGGCGACCGACGATAAGGGCGTTCACCTTCTCAGCAAAGACCGGACCAGGTTCGTAGACCTCCTGAGTGAAATGAGACACATCCGACTTTCCGAATTTTTCCTCCCGGGGAATTTGGGGCGGTTATTGGGGCGGCAGCCCAAATAGATAACAACTGCTTGCCACTATGTGTTTGAAAACATTGGTGGGCCCGCCTGGACTCGAACCAGGAACCAGACCGTTATGAGCGGCACGGCTTTTCGGATCGAAACATCGGCTTGAATGCGAAGTCCACTCTGCGCACGGCATCGCCACCCATATCGGCGGGGCCTTCCGTCAATTCCCTTTCAAATGCTTGAGGTCAGACGGTTTGATGCGTAGCGGCGTTTGCCGAAGGATGACCCGCTCGCGAACGTCACGACGCATCGACTCGATGACCCGGGCGAGGTCCGCCTGCAGTACATCGGTGAACACGACCACCGCATCGAACATTGTGGCAGCGACCGCGACGTTGCGCAGGAACTCCCGTGTGACCATCGCCGGTGATGACGCCCACGCCAGGCCTCTCTCGTCGAACACGGCGGTGTAGCGTCCTTCGAGGAGCACGTAGATCAGCACCGGCCCGGCGGTCTTGCTGAACATCTCCTTGGGGCCCGGCCAATCGGTGAATGGGATGAGCCACCGCTCGCGCGGCAGCCATCGCGCCGCACCTGCTTCGCGGATGAAGCTCTCGATTTCGTCGAGTTCCCCGAAGAACTCCCGCTTCGATAGCGGCCGGGATGGCTTCGGCCCTGTCGCGCGTTTGCGCTTGGGCAAGTCGGAAAGCTCGTCCTTGAGGTCGATGATGGTGCCCAAGCCGCTCATGAGATTGTTGAGCAGAACCCTGCCCCGCGCCGGATCCTTCTTGCTGATGCGGGAGATGACTTCGATGGCGGCAACCGGCAGTCGTTTCAGGTTCGGGGGGAACGCGGTGATGCCAAAGCCTTCCAGGAGCTCGGCGGCAGCGATATAGCGGCGCAGCGTGTTGGCATTGTAGCCCGAGCTTTTGGAGAGCTTGTCGATGAACTCAGACTGCTGCCCCCATGGCAGCATGCGGTACTGTTCGAGGTGCGGCCTGATCAGCGAGAGCCAGTCGGAGATGCGGCTGGGACTGGGACCGGAGTTGGTGCCACGTTGCTTGCGGGGGCGAGTCGTTGCCATGCCGGGCCTCTGTGATTTCGCCACTTACTTGGCTTGAAATCCCACCGCACTTCAAGTACGTCTGTGAACAACGCAAACAGGATGCCGATGCAGGTGGGCACGATTGAGGGAAGGATCGCGAGGACCGGGAGCCTGATTGGCGCTGGCGTGCGTTTTCCTGTCCAAGCCGTTACCTACGCAGTAACGGGGGAGCAGCGGGGCTTGCGCTCAACCATCTCGCGCAGGCGCGTGCCGCGGGTTCACGATGTGCAAATGAGGACAGCGACCAGCGCAGGCCGGCACGACACCACGATGCAGGAATGTACGATCGGGATCGCACGCTCGGTGACGACGCTCGCGCCGACTGAGAGTCGCGTGCGCGGCATTGAAACGTTCCGTGCAACGTCCGTGCAAAACGCCGCGAACGCGGGTCTGGGCCTTCCGGCTAAGTCATTGAAAGGAATGGTGGGCGCGACAGGGATCGAACCTGTGACCCCCTCCATGTCAAGGAGGTGCTCTTCCGCTGAGCTACGCGCCCATCCCTTCGTAAGGGACTGCCTTCTTAGGAAGGCATCGTCTTATCGGGTGGCGGCATTGGAGGCAAGCCGGAGCCTGCCCCGCCCAAAACCGCCCGAAACTGTCACGAAAGGCCGCCCGAAAGCGGCCTCAAAGGCCCGATTAGGCGGCCGCCAGCATCTTCTGCACCTCGTTGACGAGGTCGCGCAGGTGGATCGGCTTGGACAGCACCTTGGCCTGCTTGGGCGCCTGCGAATCCGCGTTCAGCGCCACCGCGGCAAAGCCGGTGATGAACATAATCTTGATGTCCGGGTCGAGCTCGGCCGCGCGGCGGGCGAGTTCGATGCCGTCCATCTCGGGCATCACGATGTCGGTCAGCAGGAGCTGGAACGGTTCCTCGCGGAGCCGCTGATAGGCCGACAGGCCGTTGTCGTAGGAGATGACGTCGAACCCGGCGTTTTGCAGCGCCTTGACCAGAAACCGCCGCATATCGGTGTCGTCTTCGGCCAGAAGGATTTTTGCTGTTTCAGTCATTCGATACGCCCCAACCCTCACGCGACCATAGTTTTCCCACGCTAACGCCCCGTTACGACGGCCGCCAGCGCCCTTTGAAACCGGCCCGAAAGCCGCCCCCGGCGGGCATAAGGCAAACTCCTGGTAAATAACGGGTGAAAGCGAGCTTCCCTTTGCCACAGTTCGCGTGGACAATACCCCCGACGCGTCCATTGAAGCCCATCGGCCGCCCAAAGAGACCGACTGAGAGCCCCGTTTGTATGACTGAGAGCCAAGACGAGCTCGAACCGCCCTTCGATATTCTGGAGCCGGCGGAGTGGCGTGGGCCGGTTCTTTTCAATTCGCCTCACTCGGGCCGCGTCTATCCGCGTGCATTCCTCGTCGCCTCGCGGCTCGACGTGAACACGCTGCGGCGTTCGGAAGACAGTTTCGTCGACGATCTCGTGATGGATGTGGTGAAGCGCGGCTATCCGCTGATGCGCGCGCATTTCCCGCGCTGCTTCGTCGATGTGAACCGCGAGCCCTACGAGCTCGACCCGCGCATGTTCGACGGCCGCCTCCCGTCGTTCGCGAATACGCGCTCGATGCGCGTGGCCGGTGGTCTCGGCACCGTCGCCCGCGTCGTCGGCGATGCGCAGGAGATCTACGATCAGCGCCTTTCGGTCGATGACGCGATGCGGCGCATCGAAAACCTGTACAAGCCCTATCACCGCAGCCTGCGGAAGCTGTTCAGCCGCGTGCATCGCGATTTCGGCGCCGCCACACTGGTGGATTGCCATTCGATGCCGTCGTCGACCGGCGGCAAGGACGAACGCCCGCGCGCCGACGTCGTGATCGGCGACCGCTACGGCACGAGCTGCGTCGCCGCGGTGTCGGAAATGATCGAAGGCACGCTGCGCGGCCTCGGCTATGCGGTGAGCCGCAACAAGCCTTATGCTGGCGGCTTCATCACCGAGCACTACGGCAACCCGGCCGCGGGCCTGCACGCCATCCAGATCGAGGTGAACCGCGCGCTTTACATGGACGAGCGCCGCTTCGAACGCTCCGCTGATTTCGACCGCCTGTCGCGGGACCTCGTCTCGCTCGCCGACAAGCTCGCCGCCATCCCGCTCGAAGAGCTGCGCCCCTATCGCGCCGCCGCCGAATAGCCGCCCAAAGCTTCGCGTTCAGTTCGACGTTTCTCGTGCCGACAAAAAAAGAGGGCCGCTTGCGGGTGCAAGCGGCCCAGGTCTAGGGAGGAAACGCCCAAGGAGGGCGGCGGGAACAGGCGTGAGCCCGTTGCCGCGCTGCACAAATATGCCCGTGCGCTGCACAAAAAGCAAGTAATCCTGACCTATTTTCTGCATACCTGTTGATAGTCAGGCGCAAGGCTGTTCAGCGGCCTAAGTATCCGGATTTACTGGAGAAATAGGCTGAGATGCCGGCCAGCACCAGAACCGCCTGCAACCCAAAGACCCAGCGATACGCCTCTAGCGGGTAGATTCCGCCGCTGGAGGGAAACAGCTCGATCACCGCTCCGCTGATCGATTGAACGACGAACCCGCCACCCATCGTCCCAATATTCAGAAGCGTCATCGTGCGCCCGAGGAGATGCCGCGGCACCAGCGAGCGGCCGTGCGCCATCACAACCGACGACATTCCGGTCGAGAATCCGACCAGGATGAACACCCCGATCAGCAGGGGGATCGGCAGCACGCCGCCGATGGACAGGATCAGGAGCGCGGTCAGCGCGATACTCGACCCCATCAGGATCGGGCGCTTGTAGCTGCCGAACAGCCGGTCGCTGGGCCCCCAGAAGAACGAGCCCAACACCTGCGCCAGCGCCGCAATGAACAGGATCTCGCCGCGGCCTTTCAGGTCGTAGCCGTAGATGTGCGTCAGATAAGGCCCGCCCCACAGCCCGACGATCAGGAGATAGCTCGGGTAGCTGGTGAGCTGGATGAAGAACACGCGCCCGATCGACGGCGTGCGGATCACCTGCCAGATGCCGGCGATGCTTTCCTTCAGCGTTTCGTTGTGCGGTTCGGACTTCTGGCCGGGCGGATCGTCGCTGACCACGAACCAGCAGATCACGCCGATCACGGCCGCAAGGATGCCGACCGCGATGAAGGCCGTCCGCCAGCCGTAATTCGCGGTCGCGAACGCGAGTGGCGCGGTCGCGAACAGCGCGCCGAGCGAGCCGATGCCGAGATGGATGCCGGCGAAGGTCGAGAACCGCGACGGCGGGAACCACCGCGCATAGAGCGCGACCGGCGCCATCAGGAAGCTCGACGTGGCGAACCCGAGCAGTGCGCGGCTTGCGACCAGCGAGCCCGCCGACTGCGCCATGCCGAAGGCCAGGCATCCGGCGGAGGTGAGCACGATGCATGTCAAAAGACACTTCCGCGGTCCAAAGCGGTCGAGCACCACGCCCAGGGGCAGTTGCACCGATGCGAAGACGAAGAAATAGATGCTCGACAGCATCCCGATCTCGAGCGGCGACAAACCAAGCTCGGAGGCGAGATTCGGGGCGATCACGCCGATCGAATTGCGGATGAACTGGCTGACGATGTAGATCGAGCCAAGCGTCACCACGACCGCGAGCGCAATCGCCGACAAAGGATTGGCGCCGCGCACGGGCGCGGATTCGGCTCCAGTCGTCATCCCGGCATTCCCCCCGGCCGGTCTTTTGCGGACGACCGGCCTTGTTGTCGTTTCATCGTTGCGCGGCAACGCGGCTTAAGCAACTTGGGCAACCCAGTGGTTGCCGCGCGTCCGACTCTCCTATACGACGCGCTGAACACAACCGGGGCGGCTGCATGACTGCTATCGATTTCGCGGCATTTGTGGACCAGCTCGCCACCGCCTCGGGCGACGCGATCCTGCCGTTCTTCCGCACCTCGCTTAGTGTCGAGAACAAAGCGCGGGGTGCCGCTTTCGATCCGGTCACCGCCGCCGACCGTGCCGCCGAAACCGCGATGCGCACGCTGATCCGCCGGCATTTCCCGGATCATGGTGTGATCGGCGAGGAGTTCGGAGACGAGCGGACCAACGCCGAATACGTCTGGGTGCTCGATCCGATCGACGGCACCAAATCCTTCATCTCCGGCATGCCGGCCTGGGGCACGCTGATCGCGCTCACCCGTAAGGGCGATCCGGTCTACGGCATGATGCATCAGCCGTTCACGCGCGAACGCTTCACCGGCGACGGCCAAGCCGCGCGCTATCGCGGGCCGGCGGGCGAGCGGCAGTTGCACGTGCGGCGCTGCGCATCGGTCGGCGATGCGATCCTGATGACGACAAGCCCGCTCCTGATGAGCGAAACCGAACGCACCGCGTTCCAGCGCGTCGAGAAGGCCGCGCAGCTCTCGCGCTACGGCGGCGACTGCTACGCCTATTGCATGCTCGCCGCGGGCCACATCGATCTGGTGATCGAGTGCGGGCTCAAGCCCTACGACATCATCCCGCTCATGCCGATCGTCGAGGGTGCGGGCGGCATCGTCACCACATGGGATGGCGGCCCGGCGAAATCCGGCGGCTGCATCATCGCCGCGGGCGACAAGCGCGTGCACGCCGAGGCGATGAAAATCCTGAACGGGACGTGATCCGGGCCCGAACCGGGCCGCGAGCATCAAAGCAAAACGGCGGCACGCAGGTGCCGCCGTTTCGTCAACTGAAGGGTCTTCCGGACTTAGCCGAACAGACGCAGCACCGCCTGCGAGGCCTGAGACGCGAGCGACAGCGCCGTGGTCGAGAGCTGCTGGCGGGTCTGCAACGCGAGGAGGTTTGCGCCTTCCTCGTTGGAGTCCGCGAGCGTCAGGCTGTCGGCGCCGGTCTGCAGCGTGTTGATCATCGCCTTGGTGAAGTCCTGGCGGATCTGCACGGTGGACAGGTTGGAGCCGAAGGCCTGCGACTGCGAACGCAGCGTCGAGAGCGCGTTCGTCAGGTTGGTCGAGGCGGCGGTGATGTCGGCACCCGTCGCCCAGGAGTTGGCCGACGCTGCGATGTTCAAACCGGCCGAGGAGAAGTCGACCGCATTGATCGTCACCGACGACGTGCCGCCTTCGTTCAGCGTCACGGTCAGGTTCGAGCTGGAGCCGCTGTCCAGCAGGTTGATGCCGTTGAAGCCGGCGTCGCCCGCGAGCTGCGTGATCTGCGTGCGGATCGCGTCGAACTGCGTCGCGAGGCCGCCGCGGATCGTGGTGTCCGAGGTCTGCTGCGCCTGAGAGGCGAGCGCCTGCGCGGACTGCACCAGCTTGGTGATTGAAGTGATGCCGTTGTTGGCAGCCTGGATCGTGTTGATGCCCGTGGACATCGAGTCGAGCAGGTTGCCAAGGTCACCGGCGCGGTTCTGAAGGCCCGCGGCGGTGAAGTAGTTGATCGGATTGTCGAGCGCGGTGTTGACGCGCTTACCAGTCGCCAGCTTGCTCTGGGTCGACGTGATGAGCTCCGAGGTCTTCTGCAACTGCAGAAGGTTCGAACGGACGCCCGCTGAAAGAACGATATCGCCAGCCATTGTCAGTTTCCTTCCGGTGGATTCCCAGACGCTGAAAAGCCCGAGACAATTGGCCGCGGACGTCCCAACGCTCACACGCGCGGATGAAGGGAGTCACAAGAAGTAGGGTTAATTGATTCCAGCACTGCGTCTTTTGCGCTGAATTGTCAGGAGTTTCCCGACACTGAAGCGAGAACCCCGACGCGGCGCGTTAATGCAGGAATCGCGAATTTACGGGCTTCAACAACGTGCGATTCACCAAGACGTGGGTTCGTTCAGCAATCTCTAACCACGATCGCGAGAGTTCCCGGCCCCACGATTGACCGCGCGCCTGATGACCGGGGGACGTCCGTTAGTACAGTGGTGTGCCCGGAACGAACGCATCGAACGCCGCCCAGAACTGCACGCGGTAGCGGTCCTGCTCCATCATCAATTCGTGCTTCGAGCCGGCGACGATGAGATGCGAGCCTGCGCGCAGGCGCACCGCGAAATCTTCGATCGCTGCCGTTGAAACGACCTCGTCGCGGCCCGACGCGATCAGCATCAGCGGCTGCCGCACCTTCGCGGTGAACGCAGACTCCGCGAAACCGTCGATCGCGCGATAGGCCGCGTTCGCCCACGACACCGTCGGCGAACCCACACCCAACGCCGGCTCCGCTTCGAGCACCGCCTTGGTGCGCGCGTGGCGCACCGGATCGGATGTCGCGCGGTTGCCAATGAAAGCGCTCGCCGCCACCGGCACCGAGCTTCCGCCCGGAATGTATGACGAGCCCATACCCATGAAGCGCATCGCCTTCATGCTCATTTTCGAGAGCGAAGAGCCATTCACGCCGTTGAGCGCGATCATCGGCGCCGACAGCACGACGCGGTCAAACCAGCGCGTGCCCTTGTAGGCGAGATTGAGCATCACGCCGCCGCCCATCGAATGGCCGATCGCAAAATGCGGCGGCGGACAGTCCGGCAGCACGACCTCGTTCATGAACACGTCGACGTCGAGCTCGTATTCGGAGAAGTCGCCGACGTGGCCCTTGCGCGGATCGGACAGCGCGCGGTCGGATAGGCCCTGCCCGCGCCAGTCGATCATCGCGACCGCAAATCCACGCGCGCGCAGCTCGCGCACCGTCTCGAAATATTTCTCGATGAACTCCGCGCGGCCCTGGAACAGCACCACCGTGCCCTTGCGGCCCGGCGGCGGATGCCAGCGGGCGAAGCGCAGATTCACGCCGTCCTTGGTCTTGAGGGTGCCGGTGACGGCCCCCTCAGGCACCGGATTGGCGGGAATGGAGACGAGATCCATGCAATCAGTTCGTTTGCAGCGCGGAGCGCGCCTTATAGCAGGGCGGGCATGGCGCTCAATGGAACCACGGCCGCGCCCTATTTTCCGTGATTGGCCCGATTTCTACAGTATTTTCAGAGCGTTGATAGGCTCAAACCGGATCTATCCACCTCTTGAAGCAAAAAAGGCGCTTCCCATATCGAGCAGAGTGCAGGCCCAGCCGGGCTGCACATTCACACGGGGTTCGGCCATTCCGGCGGACCGCCGCATGTCGCTCACAGGAGGATATGCTTATGCGTACTTTCGATCTTGCTCCCCTCTATCGCTCGACCGTCGGTTTCGACCGGCTGTTTTCGATGCTCGACGGCTTTGACGCCGCTCCGGGCTACCCCCCGTACAACATCGAACGCACCGGCGAGAACGATTATCGCATCACCGTAGCCGTGGCCGGCTTCGCTGAAGGCGAACTGACGATCGAAGCGAAGGAGAACACGCTCACCATCAAGGGCGAGAAGCAGGTCAAGGAAGAGAAAAACGGCGAGGTGCTCTACCAGGGCATCGCGGCGCGCGCTTTCGAGCGCCAATTCCAGCTTGCCGACCACGTCACGGTAAAAGGCGCCAGCCTCGAGAATGGACTCTTGCACGTCGAACTCGTGCGCGAGATCCCCGAGGCGAAGAAGCCGCGCCAGATCGCCATCAACGGCAACGGCAAGGGTGCCAAGCCGAAGGTGGTCGAGTCTCAGGCCGCAGCCGCCTAACGCGGTTCTCTGAAAGACCAGAGCGGAGCGCCCCGGATCATCTCCGGGGCGCTTTTATTTTTGTCTGATTGCTTAGTGCGGAACGTCGTCGCTCTCGTTCTTCTTCGCCGGCGGCGGAGCCGCGGCGGGAGCAGGCGCCGGCGTTGATGCAGCCGGAGCAACAGGCTTCGATTTCGGCAGCGGCGGTTTCGCGGGCTGCGCGCCTGACGAGGCGGTCTTCTGCTGTTGCGCTGGCTTCGGTTGAGCAGGCTTCGCTTGCGCCGGTTTCGCTGCGGGCTTCGCATTCGCCACAGGTGGCGCGACGCGTTGCGGGAAGCGCTCCGGCGGTGGCGGAAGCAGACCGCCCTCACCGAGTTGTTGCGTCTCGCCGGCCGAAGCCGTGGACGGCATCGGCGGAGCAGACGGAGCGGCCGAAGCAGGCGGCGGCAAATACGGCGGCGCGGACGGCTGCATCCGCTGCTGCGGCTGCATGTACGCCGGCTGTCCGCCCGGCGGTGCGGCGAGCGGCGCCGACGTCACCGGAGCAAGCGGACGAACGGTGCCGGGCGGCGTTGTTTGCATATTGGGCGGCGCGCCTGGCGCATAGACAATGGTGTCATCATCGTCGTCGGCCACGCCGCCCATCGGCGGCGGACGCGATCCGTAGATGCCGGGTGGCGACAACGTCATCGGTCCAACATCATCGTCACGGTCGCGATCGACGCGCTCATATGGCCCCATCGTCATGCCGGGGCTAGGCAGACGCGGCGGCACGGCAGCGTTTGCGACCGGCGCAACCGACATCACGTCGCCGTAGCGCGCATCGACCGTGACGCGCATCTCCTGCCCGCGCGCGCCGATGGCGCGGAACACATAGGTGTTGCCGCGGCGAACCGGACGCTCGATCGGATTGAGCCCCGCCGAACGGACGATGGTGACAACCTCGTGCGGCGGCAGCACATCCGGCGCCGCGGCCTGCGCGAAAGCGGGTGCGGACATCGCCGTCAAAGCCAGCGCGGCGGCAGTGCAAAGGTGCTTGTGCTTCATCGGTCCCTTCACAACGTCCCTATCGGACAGGATACCGCTGAATGGGGCGGCGTCACGGCGGCACTGTCGCGCCTTTCGGGCAGGCTATTTCACGAGTGCGACAAACTGGTCGACCTCGGCCTCACGCGTTGCAAACGACGTCACGAGTCGGATGAGCACATCGTCCGGCCCGAGCGTTTTACCGGCCGGAAGGCTTTCGGTGGAGCGCTCATAGTAGCGGGCGCCTGCGGCCTTGAGGCGCGCCTCGGTCGCCTTCGGGATCGCGATGAACACGAGATTGGCTTCGACCGGCCACACCGGCGGGCGGCCTGCAGCGGTGAGGCCCGCCGCGAGCCTGTCGGCCATCGCATTGCCGTGGCGCGCGAGGCGGAGCCAGCAATCGTTTTCGAGATAGGCCTGGAATTGCAACGAAAGGAAGCGATGCTTCGACAGCAAGTGCCCCGCGCGCTTGCGCCGCTCGCCCATGTTCTTGGCGTCGTTGCGGTCGAAGAACACCACAGCCTCTGCGGCCATCGCGCCGCCCTTGGTCGCGCCGAGCGAGAGCACGTCGACGCCCGCCTTCCACGTCACCTCGGCCGGGCTCGCATTGGTGCGAACCAGCGCGTTGGCGAAGCGCGCACCGTCCATATGCACCTTCATGCCGTGTCCGTGCGCGACCTTCGACAGCGCCGCGATCTCGCCTGGCCGATAGATCGTTCCCGACTCGCTCGCCTGCGCGAACGAGATCGCGGCCGGAAGAACTTGATGTGGCGCGTGGCCGACGTATTGCGACACCTTTTCGCGGAGCGCATCCGGCGTGAGCTTGCAGCCAACACCCTTCACGCCGACGAGCTTCAGTCCGCCACCGAAGAACTCCGGCGCGCCGCACTCGTCGGACATGATGTGCGCTTCTTCGTGCGCGAACACCGCGCCCCACGGCGGGCTCACATGCGCGAGCGCCAGCGCATTCGCCGCCGTTCCCGTCGGCACCAGGAACACCGCCACGTCGCGCTCGAAGATTTCGCCGATGCGACGCTCGACGCCGCGTGTGACATCATCGTTGCCGTAGCCGAGCGTGAAACCGTCATTGCCGGAAATCAGCGCCTGCATGATTTCCGGCGCCACGCCCGCCGTGTTGTCGCTTGCGAAATTCATGAACTCTTCCCATCGATCGATTGTGCGATGCCTTCGATACGTTGGCGCAATCGCGGCACCAATTCATCCAGAAAAGCGCGCAGCTTCGGCGGCGGATGCCGTCCGCCGGGATACAGCGCGTGCACCGGCGTCGGTTCCGTTTCATATTCACGCAGAAGCCGCACCAGCGTTCCGTCCGCGAGCGCGTCGACTGCCTGATAGCTCAGCACGCGCGTGATGCCGAAGCCCGCCATTGCCGCGTCGAGTGCCGCCTCCGCTGTGTTCACGCTCAGGCGCGGCTTGATGCGCGCTTCGCCGTCGTTGAAGCGCCAGCGCTCCATGCTTTCGATCCCGAGGAACGCGATGGTGTCGTGTTCGCTGAGATCGTCCGGTCTCTTGGGCTCGCCGCGCCGCTTCAGATAATCCGGCGCCGCGACCACAATCCGGCGCAGCGAACCCACGCGCGTCGCGATCGCCGACGTGTCGGGCAGCGTCCCAATGCGGATTGCGACGTCGAACCCCTCTTCGACCAGATCCACCGAACGGTCCAGCAATGTCAGCCGCACGCTCACGTCGGGATATTGCGCGAGGAAATCCGTCACCA
Source organism: Pseudomonadota bacterium (assembly GCA_040756555.1). Classification (GTDB taxonomy): domain Bacteria; phylum Pseudomonadota; class Alphaproteobacteria; order Rhizobiales; family Xanthobacteraceae; genus Z2-YC6860. Next base: position 224,618 of record JBFLYS010000001.1, read on the forward strand.
GCGGCAGCACGTGCCGGCGTCCGAACACGATCGGCGCGGTCACGCGCAGCTCGCCGCGCGGCGCACTGCCCTGTCCCATCGCCGCTTGCTCGATTTCGGCGAGGTCCGCGAGCACGCGCCGCGCACCGGCGAGAAATCGCTGCCCGGCTTCGGTGACGTTCACCGCCCGCGTGGTCCGGTCGAGCAGCCGGACGCCGAGCCGCGCTTCAAGCTCCGCGACAGCCCGAGTGACGGCGGCGGGCGACCGGTTCAGCCGCCGGGCCGCCTCCGTGAAGCTCCCCCGCTCCGCGACCTCCGAAAACACGGCCACGTTGTCGATCCGATCCATTATTCCATTTTATGCAATAATATCTTGCTTTCAAAGCCTATTATCGCAACCAAAACGCCACCCGATATTCGAGGCCCGAAAAGCCCTCATCCGGAGGTCTCCATGTCCGTGACCGAAGCCACCCCCTCCAACGTCGATCTCGTCTTCACCCCCGCCGCGCGCCAAGCGATGGCCGAGCGCGGGTCTGCCCAGCACTACGAGAAGAAGATCGCGCGGGGCTTCCCCAACACCATCATGCCGGAGCTCGCCGCCTTTATCGCCGAGCGCGACACCGCGTTTCTCGCGACCGTCTCCGCGGCAGGCGCGCCCTATATCCAGCATCGCGGCGGGCCCAAGGGCTTCATCAAGGTGGTGGACGAGCGCACGCTCGGCTTCGCCGACTACGCGGGAAACCGGCAGTACATCACGCTCAGCAACCTCACCGGCAACGACCGCGCCTATCTGTTCCTGCTGGATTTCGCGCACCGCCAGCGCATCAAGATTTGGGGCCGCGCCCGCGTCATCGAGGACGATCCGGCTTTGCTCACGAGTCTCGCCGATCCCGGCTACCGCGCGAGACCCGAGCGCGTGATCCTGTTCACCGTCGAGGCCTGGGACGTGAACTGCTCCCAGCACATCACCGAGCGCTTCACCACGCCCGAGGTCGCTGAAGCCGTGTCCGGCTTGCGCGACCGGCTCGCCAAGCTGGAAGCCGAGAACGCGGAACTCCGCGCGGCTCTCGGCCGCTGAGAATTTTCTCGCGAAACGATCCCGTCCGGACCCATCAGGGCTTGTCGTTTGGACGCCCGCGCAACAAATGCCAAGGGCGGAAGCGAAGCGTGGATTTTTCGGCGTGCCGGGCCGGTTCCGGCGACATAAACATTTGCAATCGCGCGCCACATAGGACAGTATTGTTGTCCTAAATGGACGAGCCACGCTGGGGTACGCGTGGAGCGGTGGAATCGGCGCACTTGCGCGTGCGTTAAACCCCGCTCAACATGAGCAGCTAAGACGCGAAGCGCCGGCGAGCGGCCCGCGAGAAGGCTGCCCTCAGACATGGTTCGCCGTGGGCCGTGGAGCCGATTGGTCGGCGCTGCGAACGGGGTAGGTGTGCCGGACATCGCTACGCGAGTCCGGATAAGGCGTAAGACATGAGCGAGAAGACGACACGCGCCAAGAGCGCACGCGCCACGACCGCGAACGGTGCAACGACTGCGCCGAGCATTGACGCGCGCCTTCTCTACAAAGACAGCGCCGACCCGGGCACGCCTGAAGTGCAGGGCCTGTACGATCCCGCGCTCGACAAGGATTCCTGCGGCGTCGGCTTCATCGCCGACATCAAGGGCCGCAAGTCGCATCAGATCGTCCAGGACGCTCTGAAGATTCTCTGCAATCTCGAGCATCGCGGCGCGGTCGGCGCCGATCCGCGCGCGGGCGACGGCGCGGGCATCCTCGTGCAGATTCCGCACAAGTTCTTCGCACGCAAGGCGAAGGAGCTCGGTTTCACGCTTCCGGCGCCGGGTGAGTACGCGATCGGCGTTCTGTTCATGCCGCGCGACGCCGAATGGCGCGAGACGATCCGCAAGACCTACGAGAAGATCGCGGCCGAGATGGGCCTCGTCATTCTCGGCTGGCGCGACAAGATTCCGACCGACAACTCGACGCTCGGCGTGTCGGTGAAGCCGACTGAACCCGTCCACATGCAAGTCTTCCTTGGACAAGGGAAAAACAAGCTGTCGGCGGACGAGTTCGAGCGCAAGCTCTACATGCTGCGCAAGTCGGTGTCGGCGGCGATCTATTCGCAGCGCGAGCGGCGCATCTCGGGTTACTACCCGGTGTCGATTTCGTGCCGCACGATCATCTACAAGGGCATGTTCCTCGCCGACCAGCTCGGCACTTATTACCGCGATCTGCACGAGCCGGATTTCGAGAGCGCGCTCGCCCTCGTTCACCAGCGCTTCTCCACCAACACCTTCCCGGCGTGGTCGCTCGCGCATCCGTACCGGATGATCGCGCACAACGGCGAAATCAACACGCTGCGCGGCAACAACAACTGGATGGCCGCGCGCCAGGCGTCGGTTTCGTCTCCGCTGTTCGGCGACGACATCGTGAAGCTCTGGCCGATCTCCTACGAAGGCCAGTCCGACACCGCTTGCTTCGACAACGCGCTCGAATTCCTCGTACAGGGCGGCTACTCGCTCGCCCACGCGATGATGATGATGGTGCCCGAGGCATGGGCCGGCAATCCGATGATGGATGAGGAGCGCCGCGCGTTCTACGAATACAACGCCGCGATGATGGAGCCGTGGGACGGCCCCGCCGCACTCGCCTTCACCGACGGACGCCAGATCGGCGCGACGCTCGACCGCAACGGGCTTCGTCCGGCGCGCTATCTCATCACGCGCGACGACCGCATCATCATGGCCTCCGAGATGGGCGTGCTGCCGATCGCGGAGAAGGACATCGTCCGCAAGTGGCGCCTGCAGCCCGGCAAGATGCTGCTGGTCGACCTCGAGCAGGGCCGTCTGATCCCGGACGAGGAGATCAAGGCGCAGCTCGCCAAGAGCCATCCGTACAAGCAGTGGCTGAAGAACACGCAGATCGTCGTCGAAGAGCTGCCCGCCGCAAAGGCCGAGCCGCCGATCTCGAACCTGCCGCTGCTCGATCGCCAGCAGGCGTTCGGCTACACGCAGGAAGACCTCAAGCTCTTGATGACGCCGATGGCGGTGTCGGGCGAAGAGGCCGTCGGCTCGATGGGCACCGACACGCCGATCTCGGCGCTGTCCGACAAGTCGAAGCTGCTGTTCACCTACTTCAAGCAGAACTTCGCGCAGGTCACGAACCCGCCGATTGATCCGATCCGCGAAGAGATCGTGATGAGCCTGGTCTCGATCATCGGGCCGCGGCCGAACATCCTCGATCTCACGGGCATGTCGCGGACGAAGCGCCTCGAAGTGCGCCAGCCGATCCTCGCCAACGAGGATCTCGAGAAGATCCGCGAGATCACCGAAGACCCGAACAACCACTTCAAGTCGATCACGCTCGACACCGTGTGGGCCGCCGATCAAGGCGCGGCCGGCATGGCGAAGGCGATCGACGCGTTGTCCGCGCAGGCCGAGAAGGCCGTGCGCGACGGCATCAACATCATCATCCTCTCCGACCGCAAGGCCGGCGCCGATCGCGTGCCGATGCCCTCGCTGCTCGCTTGCGCCGCGGTGCATCACCACCTGATCCGTAAAGGTTTGCGCACGTCGGTCGGTCTCGTCGTCGAATCCGGCGAGCCCCGCGAGGTGCACCACTTCGCCTGTCTCGCGGGCTACGGCGCGGAGGCGATCAATCCCTATCTCGCGTTCGAGACGCTGGTCGGCATGCACGCCGATCTCGGCGGCAAGGTCGACAAGAAGGAAATCGTCAAGCGCTACATCAAGGCGGTCGGCAAGGGCCTGCTCAAGGTGATGTCCAAGATGGGCATCTCGACCTACCAATCCTACTGCGGCGCGCAGATTTTCGACGCCGTCGGCCTCAAGACCGATTTCGTCAACACCTACTTCACCGGCACCGCGACCCGCATCGAAGGCGTCGGCATCAACGAGATCGCCGAAGAGGCGATGCGCCGCCACCGCGACGCCTTCGGCGACGCGCCGATCTACAAGTCCATGCTCGACGTCGGCGGCGAATACGCCGTGCGCGTGCGCGGCGAGGATCACGTCTGGAACGCGACCACCGTCAGCACGCTGCAACACGCGGTGCGCGGCAATTCGCAGGACAAGTACCGCGCCTTCGCGAAGGTTCTGAACGAGCAGGACACGCTGGTCACCATCCGCGGCCTGTTCCGCATCAAGGACGCCGCCGAGGACGACCGCAAGCCGGTGCCGCTCGATGAAGTCGAGCCCGCCAAGAACATCGTGAAGCGCTTCGCGACCGGCGCCATGTCGTATGGCTCGATCTCGCGCGAGGCGCACACCACGCTCGCCATCGCCATGAACCGGATCGGCGGCAAGTCGAACACAGGCGAAGGCGGCGAGGAGTCCGACCGCTACAAGCCGCTGCCGAACGGCGACTCGCTGCGCTCCGCGATCAAGCAGGTCGCCTCGGGGCGCTTCGGCGTCACCGCCGAGTATCTCGTCAACTCGGACATGATGCAGATCAAGATGGCGCAGGGCGCCAAGCCCGGCGAAGGCGGCCAGTTGCCCGGCCACAAGGTCGACAAGACCATCGCCAAGGTGCGCCACTCGACGCCGGGTGTCGGCCTGATCTCGCCGCCGCCGCACCACGACATCTATTCGATCGAAGATCTCGCCCAGCTCATCTTCGACCTGAAGAACGTGAACCCCTCCGGCGACGTGTCGGTGAAGCTCGTCTCCGAAGTCGGCGTTGGCACCGTCGCCGCCGGCGTGTCGAAGGCGATGTCGGACCATGTCACGATCTCCGGCTTCGAAGGCGGCACCGGCGCGAGCCCCCTCACCTCGCTCAAGCACGCGGGCTCGCCGTGGGAGCTTGGCCTCGCCGAGACGCACCAGACGCTCGTCGTCAACCGTCTGCGCAGCCGCATTGCGGTGCAAGTCGACGGCGGCATCCGCACCGGCCGCGACGTCGTGATCGGCGCGCTCTTGGGCGCCGACGAGTTCGGCTTTGCCACCGCGCCGCTCATCGCGGCGGGCTGCATCATGATGCGCAAGTGCCACCTGAACACTTGCCCGGTCGGCGTCGCGACGCAGGACCCAGTGCTGCGCAAGCGCTTCACCGGCCAGCCCGAGCACGTCATCAACTACTTCTTCTTCGTCGCCGAAGAGGTCCGCGAGCTGATGGCCGCGATGGGCTTCCGCACCTTCGACGAGATGATCGGCCAGATGCAGATGCTCGACCAGCAGAAGGTGATCGAGCACTGGAAGGCCAAGGGCCTCGACTTCTCCAAGCTGTTCACCAAGCCGGCCGCGCCGGACGGCGTCGGCATCTACCACTCCGAGAAGCAGGCGCACAAAATCCACGACATCCTCGATCGCAAGCTGATCAAGGAGGCGCAGCCCGCGCTCGAACGCCGCACGCCGGTCAAGATCAAGGCCGAGATCCGCAACATCGACCGCACCGCGGGCGCGATGCTCGGTGGCGAGGTCGCCAAGCGCTACGGCCACGAAGGGCTGCCGGAAGACACGATCCACGTGGACCTCACCGGCACGGCGGGCCAGAGCTTCGGCGCGTTCCTCGCGCGCGGCATCACCTTCAATCTTGAAGGCGAAGGCAACGACTACGTCGGCAAGGGCCTCTCGGGCGGCCGCATCGTCATCAAGCCGCCGGCCGATTCAGGCATCGTGCCGGAACAGTCGATCATCGTCGGCAACACCGTGCTGTACGGCGCGATCGCGGGCGAGGCGTATTTCCGCGGCATCGCGGGCGAGCGCTTCGCGGTCCGCAACTCCGGCGCCACCGTCGTCGTCGAAGGCACCGGCGACCACGGCTGCGAATACATGACCGGCGGCATCGTCGTCGTCATCGGTCCCACGGGACGCAACTTCGCGGCCGGCATGTCGGGCGGCATCGCCTACGTGCTCGACGAAGACAACACATTCGAGCAGCGCTGCAACCGCGCCATGGTCGCGCTCCAGGAAATGCCGGAGTGGATCGAAGGCGAGACGCACGGCGATCTCGCCGACATGACGCAGTACGACGGTCACCGTCTGCACATGCTGATCTCGAACCACGCCCGTTACACCGGTTCCAAGCGCGCGGCCGAAATCCTCGCGAACTGGACCCAATATCTTCCGAAATTCCGCAAGGTGATGCCGCACGAGTTCAGCCGGGCGCTCGCTGAGATGGATAAAGAACGCACGATGCAGGCGGCAGAGTAATCGCGGATGGGTAAGACGACGGGTTTCCTCGAGTTCGAGCGCGAAGACCGCGACTATCTCCCGGTCGAAGAGCGGATCAAGAACTACAAAGAGTTCGTGCTGCCGCTTCCTGAGAAGGATGTGAAGGAGCAGGCCGCGCGCTGCATGAACTGCGGCGTGCCGTACTGCCACGGCACCAACACGATCACCAACGCGCCGACCGGCTGCCCGGTGAACAACCAGATTCCGGACTGGAACGATCTCGTCTATTCCGGCAACTGGGAAGAGGCCGCGCGCAACCTGCTTTCAACCAACAACTTCCCGGAAGTCACCGGACGCGTGTGCCCGGCGCCGTGCGAGGCGTCCTGCACGCTCAACATCGACGACAACCCGGTCACCATCAAGACGATCGAATGCACCATCGCCGATCGCGCGATCGAGAGCGGCTGGATCAAGCCTGAACTTGCCGCGCACAAGACCGGCAAGAAGGTCGCGGTCATCGGCTCAGGCCCGGCGGGCATGGCTTGCGCGCAGCAGCTCGCACGCGCCGGTCATGACGTCCACGTCTATGAGAAATTCGCCAAGGCCGGCGGCCTCCTCCGCTACGGCATTCCCGACTTCAAGATGGAGAAGGGCATCGTCGACATCCGCGTGAAGCAGATGGAGGCGGAAGGCGTCACGTTCCACTACGGCCAGCATGTCGGCGTCGATCTGCCGATCGAGAAGCTGGTGAAGGATTACGACGCGGTCGCGCTGACCGGCGGCGCCGAGAAGGGCCGCGATCTGCCGATCCCGGGCCGCGAGCTGAAGGGCATCCATTTCGCGATGGAATTCCTGCCGCAGCAGAACCGCCGCGTCTCCGGCGAAGCGCCGACCACGGCCGAGCCGATCCTCGCCAAGGGCAAGCATGTCGTCGTCATCGGCGGCGGCGACACCGGTTCGGACTGCATCGGCACATCGATCCGTCAGGGCGCGTTGTCGGTCACGAACTTCGAGATCATGCCGGAACCGCCCGCGCACGAGAACAAGCCGCTGACCTGGCCGCTGTGGCCGCTCAAGCTGCGTACCTCGTCGAGCCACGAGGAAGGCGCCAAGCGCGACTTCGCGGTGCTGACGACGAAGTTCTCCGGCGCCAACGGCCAGGTGACGACGCTGCATTGCGCGCGCGCCGACGCGAAGTTCCAGCCGGTGCCGGGCACCGAGTTCGAGATCAAGGCCGATCTCGTGCTGCTCGCGATGGGCTTCGTGCACCCGGTGCACGAGGGCATGATCAAGTCGCTTGGCGTCGAGCTCGACGCGCGCGGCAACGTGAAGGCCGACCAGTTGGCCTATGCCACGTCGATGAAGAAGGTCTTCGCCGCGGGCGACATGCGCCGCGGCCAGTCGCTCGTCGTCTGGGCGATCCGCGAAGGACGCCAGTGCGCGCATTCGATCGACAAGTTCCTGATGGGCTCGACGACGCTGCCGCGTTGAACTCCTTACGCGGCTCTCTGCTCTCTCAATATTTCTCCGTCATGCCCGGCCTTGTGCCGGGCATCCACGTTTAGATGCCTCAAGAAAGTAAGACGTGGATGGCCGGGACAAGCCCGGCCATGACGTCGGAGTAAGTAACGAAGGGTGGAGCGACGCGCTCTTACCGGAAGAACGGAAAGAAAAACCCGTTGTTCCAACTGCGCGGCTGCTGCTGCGCCTGCGGCGCCGGGCGCGGCGCGGTGCGGCGCGGCGCGGTCGCGACCACCGCAGGCGTCTCGCCGGTCGGCACCGGCACCGTGGTCGCGGCAGGCGCGGCCTGCATCGTCGGGATCGGCAACGTGGTGGTCGCTGCGACCGGATCGGTGCCGAACGGCGCGACATTGCGGCGCGGCCAGGCGAAATCGTCGCTGCGTCCCGCGGGCGCATCGACCGTCTCGCCCTTCACGAGAACGCGCGTCACCGTGACGTGGCTGCTCGGCGTCTGGGCACCGCCGCCGCCGAGAAGCGTATCGCCGGTCGTCACCGCCGCGGTCAGCGGCATCACCGGACCGTTGAGCGGACGCTGCGCCGGGCCGCCCAGCTTCGGCGCGCCGGCCGGAGTCTGCTGCTGCGGCTCCGACGACGGCAGCGCGACCGCCACTGAACCGCGCGTCGAGGAGCGGCGGATTTCGCGCTCGACGTAGTGCGCGAGCTTGCGCGCGCCGGCTTTCGTGAAGTGCACGCCGTCGCTGGTGCGAAGCCTGCGGATCTGGCCTTCGAAGTCCGGGCCTTGCAGCACGAAGCGTCCCGCGTCGTCGACGAAGCCGTCCCATGTGTCGATATAGGTGATGCCGAGCTTTTCTGCGCGCGCCTTGTAGAGGTCGTTGAGATACTGCATGTCGCTCGTCGACTTCGGCCCGCGCACCGACGGCAGGCCGACCCAGAACACCGGCACGCCGCGCGACTTCAGCACCGCGATCGTGTCGTCGATCTTCTTCGTATAGAGCTCGGCCCAGCGCTCCGAACGGAATTCATGGTTGAGGCTGGCGGCCCCCGCGCGGCCGCGCACCGGAGGCTCGGGCGCAGCGACCTGCGGCTGCTCGGGCGATGCGGTCTCGGCGCGATCGGCCTCCGCATCGTTCGGCTGCGTGGGATTTGCAGGAGCGGGCGTGGCTTGCGCCGGAGCGGCGGGCTGCGCCGGCTGATTGGCCGCCGCACCGCGCTGACCGGGCGCGTTGCGCGCGGGCGCCGCAGGCTGAACGCGCTCGCGGATCGCCTGGCGGTCGTTGAGGCCGAGCATCATGACGATGTACTGCGGCTTCTCCGCCGCGATGATCTCTTTGGCGATCTGCGCCCAATCCAGATTTTCGTTGCGCGAGTCGTAGCGGATCAGGCCGGACACGGTGCGGTGCTTGCGAAGGACGCCAAGCTCCGGCTGATCCGCAAGCGCGTCTTCGAGGCCGTAGGCGAGCCAGTCCGCCATCGAGTCGCCGAACACGACGACCGTGCTCGTCGGCGCCTGCTCCGGCTTCTTCGGCGCCGGCGCTCGGGAGTAGTCCACCTCGCGCTCGCGCTGGGCCGGCGCCTGCGGGGAGCCGAAACCGCCGCCGCCAAAGCCGCCGAACCAGTCGAACATGCGCTGGGCCTGGGCCGGCATCGCAAAGCCGAGCACCAGCAGGGCTCCCAGGGCGAACCCGAGCAAGCCACTAAGCCTCTGAGTACGCAGGCTTATCTTCGCCATGCGGATCACGACCGATCGTCTGAAACGGGCCTCGGAAACGGCCTTTCAGGCCGCCCCACACCCTCCAAACGTCGTTAACCAGCCGAAATTGTCAATCGGAAGGCGGCCGGGATGGTTACCGGCAGCGCAGATGCCTCAATCGGCGCGGCAGCGGCGGTGCGCTCCCTCTCCCCGCTTGCGGGGAGAGGGTTGGGGTGAGGGGGTACAATTCCCTCGATAGCTGTACCCCCTCACCCGGCTCGCTATCGCTCGCCGACCTCTCCCCGCAAGCGGGGAGAGGTGACGGAGCAAAACGGCTCCGCTTGATTTTGTTTTGAGAGGATCGTGCCCCTAGCGCCTTAGCCTTGCCAGGATCGCCGCCGAAGCAAACCCGTCCGGGATCAGCCCGATCGAGGCCTGATAATCGCGCACCGCCGCGCGCGCCTTCGCGCCCAACCGGCCATTCGGTGTGCCGCCGTCAAAACCCTTCGCCTGCAACAGCTCCTGCAACTCACGCCGCTCGTCGCGCGTCAGCACCGGCTCCTGCCGCGGCCACGCCTGCACGAATGCCGGACCGCCACGGAAGCGGTCGGCGAGATGGCCGATCGCCATCGCGTAGGCTTCCGCCGGGTTGTACTTCATCAGCACGCGGAAGTTCTGCATCATGATGAAGGCCGGGCCCTGATGACCCGCGGGCACCAGCAGATAGCCCTTGTCGCTCGGCCGCGGGAACGCCTTGCCGCCGGCGCGGCGCAGGCCGAGTTGCTCCCACTCCGCCAGCGTCTTCTGCTTCGAGCGGTCGGCGAGCATGTAGTTGAAGCCCTTGGGGATCGTGACCTCGTAGCCCCAGGTCGAGCCGTTGACCCAACCGTCCTTCTTCAGATTGTTCGCCGTCGACGCAATCATGTCGGCGGGATTGTCGACGACGTCGCGGCGGCCGTCGCCGTCGAAATCGACCGCGAAGCGCTTGAACGACGTCGGCATGAACTGCGTCGGGCCGAACGCGCCGGCCCACGAGCCTTTCAGATGATCGGGCGTCACGTCACCGCGATGCAGGATCTCCAGCGCCGACAGAAACTCGTCGCGGAAATACGCCTGCCGCCGCCCGACGCAAGCGAGCGTCGCGGTCGAGCGGATCACCGGCCGGTCGCCGCCAAGCGTGCCGTAGTTCGACTCGACGCCCCAGATCGCGGTGATGATGTACCGATCGACGCCGTATTCCTTCTCGACCTTGTCGAAGATCGCCTTGTGCTTGGCGAGCATCTCCTGACCGGTCGCGATGCGCTTGTCGTTCACCAGGATGTCGAGATAGTCCCAGAACGCCTTGGTGAACTCCGGCTGCGCATCCATCAGATCCATGATGCGCAGGTCGGGCGTCAGTCCCTTGACGTGCCTGTCGAAGCTCGCGCGTGAGATGTTGCGCTTGGCCGCGAGCGGCCACAGGTGTTCGAGGCAGTTCTCAAAGTTCGCCGCCGCCGCGCGGATCGCCGACGCCTTCATCTCGGGATGGCCGGAAGAACCGTCCTCGCCGGTCCACGGCGGCGGCGCGGCCGGCCGCGGCGCGATCGCCGCGTTCGGGATCGCAGGGTTCGCCGAGGTCTCGGTCTGCGCGAACGCGAAGCTGCCGCTTGCCAGCACGAAAGCCGACGCGGCCAAAAGCTGCCCGAACAATGCCGAACGTCTCGTCATCTCGCTGCCTCTAGCGCCCGCCCAAGACTTAAGTGGTCCGAGCCATAAGCGCCCATTGGGGCAACATATGGTTACCTGAACGTTAACGCCGGCTTTTTCGGCCCTGCGTCAGAATCACCGGACCGTTTTCAGCCGCTCGATCAGCTCCGCCGTGGGATAGGCGTCCGCCGGGAGTCCCACCTTGACCTGCGCCTGCTTCACCGCCGCACGCGTCGCAGAACCCATGCGGCCGTCGGCCTCGCCGGTCAGCATCTTGCGCGCGATCAGAAGGTGCTGAAGCTCCATGATCTGTTCGGTCGTCGGCACCACCGGCTGGCCGTTGCCGTTTCCGACCGGCGGAGCGCCCGCAAGGCGCGTGCCGAAGTACGCTGCCGTCGTCGCATAGACGATCGCCGCGTTCCATTCGGTGTAGGACCTGAAGTTCGGATAGGCGAGGAACGCCGGACCGAGCCGGCCCATCGGCAGGATCAGCGACGCCTCGAGATTGTCGGCCGGCAGCGGCGCGCCGTGCGCCGAACGGACGCCCCACTTCACCCACTGCGCGCGCGGATGCTTGTTGTCGAGGCCGGACTCCTGCCACGGCATCTCGTTGGGCACGCGCACCTCCTGCAGCCAGGGCTGGCCCTTCTGCCAGCCGAAGCTCTTCATCAGGTTCGCGGCGGAGGCGAGCGCATCCGGCGTGCTGTGCACCATGTCGACGCGGCCGTCGCCGTCGAAGTCGAGACCATGCTTGAAGTAGTCCGACGGCGTGAACTGCGTCGGGCCCAACTCACCGGCCCAGTTGCCGATCATCTGATCGGGCCGCAGATCGCCGCGCTGCACGATGCGGAGCGCGCCCATAAGCTGGTCGCGGAAGAAGTCCGGACGGCGGCAATCGTAAGCCAGCGTCGCGACCGAACGGATGATCTGATAGATGCCGCCCTTGTAGGCGCCGTAGTCGCTCTCAAGACCCCACAGCGCGACGACCACCGCGGGCGGCACGCCGGTCGCCTGCTCGATGCGCGACAGCAAAGCCGCATTGGCCTTGAGCTGCTTCAGGCCGTTCTGATAGCGGCCCGCCGCGGTCATGCGGCCGGCGAATTGCAGGAAGCTCTGTTGGAAGACCGCCTGGCCGCTGTCGCGTTTGATGATCGCCGGGTCGAAGGTGACGCCGTCGAGCGCCATCGAAATCGTCTGCTGGGTGATGCCCTTGGACAGCGCCTCTTTCTTGAAGGCCGCCATCCAGGCGTCGAAGTTATGGGTGTTGCGGCAGCGCGGCGCGGCCTCCGCCGCTTGCACGCATGCCAAAACCGCCAGCGCCACGGCGCCGGTTAATCCGAAAATCCGCTGCCACATTGCCGCCGTCCCAGTCGTGAAAATCGAATCCAAAGATGCCATCCGACTTATTACCGTCAGGTTGGCGAAGGAACTGCGTTTTAAACGTGGCAAAGGCCACAGGGGGCGACTCTTTGATGCAGCAACCTTAACCCGCATCTTCGCGCTATTCTGGCCGAACCGGCCGGTCGCCCTTAACCTCAAGCCACGCTCTTACGCAGTATAAGCCTCACCATGAAACCGATTCGCAAAGCGATCTTCCCCGTCGCGGGCCTCGGCACGCGCTTCCTCCCCGCCACCAAGGCCATGCCCAAGGAGATGCTGACGGTCGTCGACCGGCCGCTGATCCAGCATGTGGTGGACGAGGCAAAGGAAGCCGGCATCGAACACTTCATTTTCGTGACCGGGCGCAACAAGAGCGTCATCGAGGACCACTTCGACCGCCAGTACGAACTCGAAGCCACGCTGCACGGCAAAAGCCGCAAGGCCGACCTCGAGCTTTTGTCGCGCGATCTCCCCGAAGCGGGACAAGCGAGTTTCACGCGCCAGCAATCGCCGCTCGGTCTCGGCCATGCGGTGTGGTGCGCGCGAGAGATCGTCGGCAACGAGCCTTTCGCCGTGCTCCTCCCGGACGTGCTGGTGAAGGCGAAGCGTTCCTGCCTCGGGCAGATGGTGGACGCCTACAACGCGCTCGGCGGCCAATCGAACGTCATCGCGGTTGAGGAAGTGCCGCAGGATCGCGTGCACATGTACGGCATCGTCGGCAAAGGCAAGGACAAGGGCAACGCCTTCGAGATCACGCAGATGGTCGAGAAGCCGAAGAAGGAAGACGCGCCCTCGAACCTGTCCATCACCGGCCGCTACATTCTCCAGCCGGAAATCTTCAATGTGCTGACGACGCAGGAAAAAGGCGCCGGCGGCGAAATCCAGCTCACCGACGCGATGATCACGCTCGCCAAGCAGCAACCGTTCTACGGCGTGAAATTCGACGGCACGAGCTACGACTGCGGCTCGAAGATCGGCTTCCTCACCGCGAACGTCGCCTATGGTCTCGCGCGCGACGATCTCGCGGACGCGTTCCGCGACGAGATCAAGACGCTGCTCGGCGGGAAATAACCGGCTGATTGCCCCCTTCGCGGCGCGCCCCCGCGCTCCGCCTGGGCGGAAAAGTGCTGTAATACCGGCGCGGACCCCCGGCCCGCGCCGGTCGATTTGACGCAAAATCCGCACTTTTCAACCAAAGTATTCAATCTTATATAAGCATTGCCGCGGTAAGCGGTGTGTCCCGAAAATCAAAGACGCAGCGCCCAAGGCGCGATTTGCCATGTCATCCTCATCTCAAGACCTCGTCCTCCAGCCGGAGGATTTCTCCGTCATCGTGAAACGGCGCGACAAGGACCCGAAGCCCTGGAAATGGGAAATCTGGGCCGCATGCCGCAACCGGCCGGCCCACCGCTCGGAACTGTCCTTCGCGACGGCGTCCGAAGCGACGCGCGCCGGCAAAGTCGGTTTGCAGGAATTCCTGAAAGAGACCTTCCCGGAAGCGGCGTAGTTACAGCGCCGTCTTCACCACATTTCCGCTGTTCTCGACGAACCACCGCTCGCTCGCCATCGGCTTGCCGGCGAGCCGCGCCGCCATCCAGTCCGCGACCAACGTCGGCGGATGCGGCCCCATGTTGACCGACGGGCACGCGCCGATGGCGTGCCGCGCGTCCTGATAGATCACGAACAGCCGCGGGTTCGTCATCCCGCTTAGCATCCTCTCGCTGAACGCAATCGGGCTCAGCTCATCGTGCTCGCCGGTGACGCAAAGATACGGCGCCCTGATCTTGTGCGAATGCCCCTCCCACGTCAGCGTCTTGCGGAACGCGTCGAACTTCGCCTCGTCGGTGAATCCCGCCATGTACATGAAGCGCTTCTTGTAGCTCGGGCTCGCCTCCTCGAAGATCGAGTGGAAGCCCGGCTCCAGATTGTTGGAGTTCGCGACACACGCCTTGATGCGCCGCTCGTTCGCCGTGGCAATCGTCACGAAGAACGAACCGAATGAATTGCCGAACGCGCCGATCCTCTCCGGATCGATTTCCGGCCGCGCCGCTAGCCAATCGACCGCGGCTTTCCCCACCGCCGTCCAGTTCTCCATGCTGACGGTGAGCCCCATCACGCGGCACTCCGCCTGCCCCGGCCCGTCGAGCGCGAGCACGGCGATGCCGCGCTCCAGCCAACGATCGCCTTTGAGCGCGACGAACACCTCCTTGTAGGTGTCCATGCCGGGGAACGAGATCACCACCGGGATGCGTCCGCCTTTGTAATTCGGCGGCAGATGAAACCAGCCCGGCATCTGCCCGCCGTTGAGCGGAATGAACACCGGCTCGATCTTGTGGTCCGCAAGCCGGACATAATTCAGATACGCCTCGCGCTTGCTCTTGTTGAACGCGAGGTTGGTCGCGTCGTTCTCATAGCGCGACCATTGCGCGGAGCCCCAATGGATCGCCGCCATGAAATAATTGTCGCGCGCGGTGACCAGCGAGCCTTCCGCTTCCGCTGCCTTCGCTTTCCCCTCGCGCCGCCGCGCGGTGTTGGCGAAGGCCGGCTCGATGTCGGCGTATTTCTTCACGCGCTCGCGGATCGCGGCGAAATCGGCCGACGCTTCCATGCCGCAAGCGGCGTTGAGATAGAACGAGCGCGGCTGATCCCAGTCGATCGTGACCGCGCGGATTACGTTGTCGAGCGCCCAGCGCTGATCCTCCCAGCGCTTCACGTGTGGCTGATGTTCACCCATCGCGCTTCGTCTCCCTCAACAGGAGAACGATGCCGCGTCAGCGCTGCCACTTCAACCCGAGCAAATACGCCGTCGCGTCGTAATCGACGCCGATGGCCGTCGAGCGCATCCAGTCCTGGCGGATTTCGCCCTTCATCGACCACTCGCGGTTGAACTTGTAGGTCAGGGCCGCGCCGATGGACATGCGCTTGTCGTCGCGGCCGAGGCCGACGTATTCGTCGAAGCCATAGCCGAACTTCACAGTGCCGATCAGCCAGCGGCGGAAGGCATGATCCACCTGCAAGCCGACGTCGCGGCGCAGCGCGCCGGACACGCCGGGGAGGATGGTCTCCTCCGCGCGTGAGCTTGCCGTCGCCGTCGCCGTGGTGAGCCCCGTCGCCTGCCAGACCAGCGAGCCGTCGATGGTGAAGCCCTTCAGGTCCGCCAGGTTCGGGTCTTCGTACTTCCGCATCACGTAGCCGACCGCGACCTCGCCGGTCAGCTTCTTGGAAATCTCGAACGTGGTGCCGACCTTCGGCGTGACCGATTTCGAATTGCGCTGGAGATCGTTGCGGTCGAATTGCAGATCGTGCCGGCGCATGTCGCCGGACACTTCGACGAACGGCTTCACGCCCGGAAACACCTCGTAGCTCGCGCGCGCCTGCCCGCTGTATTGGTTGAAATCGCGGTCATGGTTGCTGAAGGTCGAGCCGTCGGTCAGCTCGGATTCGTTGTAGACGGTGCGGTCTGCGCTGCCCTTGAACAGCAATTCGAGACGGTTGAAGCGCTGCGTCACGCCCGCGGAGCCGCCGAAGGTCTGGTAGATCGGCAGCCGCGCGAGACCCGCGGTCAGGTTCGGGCTGCCGGGATAATCGGTCGAAAGATAGTAGCGGCCTTCGAGGTTGATGTTGGTGTCGCGCGACACGTCGATGCGGCCGGTCGCCTTCGTCTCCAGCATCGGGCGGTTGGACTCGGGCAGCTTGTCGAAGAAGCTGTAGCTGCCGCGCAGCGCGAGGTTCAGCTCGTGCTGCGACCATTCGGATTTCGCGTTGAGTTCCGGCGCGACCAGCGTGTAGCCCGAGCTCGGCCCGTTGGGGATGCGCTGCGGGTTGGTGTCGTAGCCGCGCGTGACCTCGACCGACGGCTTCCAGAGGAAGGTGCCGCCGCGCAGGCCCACCGGCTCGTAGGCGTCGTTGAGGTTGGGCATCGGACGGCGCTGCCGCGCGTCCGGCGGCTCGTAGGCCTTGGCGTAGACATTGCGCGCCGCCGTCTGCGGCGCGGTCGTCGTCACCGTTGAAGGCCGCGGCGGCGGCCCGCGCAGCGTCAGGCTGATCGAGGGTGGATCGGGCAGCCGCGACACGTTCGGTTTCTTCTTCGCCGCGATCTTGCGCTTGCGCACCGAGCCGGTGGAGTCGAACCCTGTGTTGCCCGCGCTCTCCGACACGATCGGCGCGGTCGGCAGCGTCATCGCCTGCGAGCGCGCGGTCGGATCGGGCGCGCGGCCGAAGCGCTGTGCGTTGTTCGGATCGGTGAGCGTCGGCCTGAACGCCTCGGCGAGCTGCTGCGCCGCCGCGTCGTCCGCGCACGCCGCCGCGAGCGCAGCGCAAGAGAAAGCGCAAGCGCCGAGCAAGAGAGCACGAGTCGTCGAACGACCGCGCGGCAGAGCCCGCCTCCGTCAACCGCAATGCATTGCACCGGCCGTCACGCGCCTCTTCTGCAGAAAGAGACGTGCGGGGCCGGCCAAGGCCGCCGGCGGCGGCCTCTGGTTAACGATGGTTAAAGAAGTGTGGTTAACGCGCTCTTTACGCGCTTTAAGCGGCTGGCTCGACTGACAAATTCGCGCCGTCGGCGCGGGTCACCCGCACCCGGCTGCCCGCCGCCGCGTCCGGCCCCTGCACCCGCCAGATGGTGTCGTCGATCCGCACCGTGCCGATGCCGTCGACGATCGGCTTCTCCAGCGTGAAGGTGCGGCCGACCAGCGCCTCGGTGCGGCGGTTGAGCATCGGCGCCTCGGTCTGTGGATCGACCTTGCGGGCGAACCTCCGCCACAGCGGCACCGAGAGCAGCGCAAACACCGCAAACGCGACGCACTGCACCTGCCACGACAGCGTGACGATCAGCGAGATCACGCCGACCAGCACGGCCGCCAAGCCGAGCCACATCATGAACGCGCCCGGCAGCGCGATCTCGAGCGCGAGCAGGATCGCGCCGGCGATGATCCAGGCCCAGGGACCGAGAGCTGCGATGAATTGCATCGTGCGCTCCCGTCAGGTCTGTGTCCCGGCCGTCGGCACGGTCGGTCGGCGCGGCACGCTCGGTGTCGAAGGCGCGCCGCGCGGCGCGTCGCCGCCGAAGGTCGCCTTGGCGATCTCGGCGATGCCGGCGAGCGAGCCGAGCACACCCGTCACCTCCATCGGCATGATCAGGGTCTTCTGGTTCGGCGAGTCGGCAAGCTCCGCCAGCACCTTCATGTACTTGTCGGCCACGAAGTAGTTGATCGCCGTCACATCGCCGTTGGCGATCGCCGCGCTCACCACCTCGGTCGCCTTGGCTTCCGCCTGCGCAAGACGCTCGCGCGCCTCGGCGTCGCGGAACGCGGCCTCCTTGCGGCCTTCGGCTTCGAGGATTTGCGATTGCTTCGCACCCTCGGCCTTCAGGATCGCCGACTGCCGCAAGCCTTCCGCCTGCAAGATCTCCGCGCGCTTCTCGCGCTCGGCCTTCATCTGACGGCCCATCGACTGCACGAGGTCGGCCGGCGGCACGATGTCCTTGATCTCGATGCGATTGACCTTGACGCCCCACGGCGACACCGCGGCGTCCACCACGCGCAGCAGCCGTTCGTTGATCTCGTCGCGATGCGACAGCATCTGGTCGAGGTCCATGCCGCCCATCACCGAGCGGATGTTGGTCATCGTCAGCTTGACGATCGCCTGGTCGAGATAGGCGACCTCGTAGCTCGCCTTCGCGGCGTCGAACACCTGGAAGAACGCCAGCCCGTCGACCGTCACCGTCGCGTTGTCCTTGGAGATGACGTCCTGCTGCGGAATGTCGATCACCTGCTCCATCATGTTGACCTTGCGGCCGATGCGATCGAAGAACGGCACGATCAGGTTGAGGCCCGGATTGAGCGTGCGCGAGTAGCGGCCGAAGCGCTCGACCGTCCAGTGATAGCCCTGCGAAACGGTCTTCACGCCCGCGAAGATCGTCAGAATGACGAGCAGAACGAGCACGACGACAAACACATTGATGCCGAGCAACATGAAATCCTCCACAGGGGCCTCCTGGCCTACAAATCCTTGCCAAACGACTATGACGCTTTGCCCGCGCAAGCGGTAGGCCTGCGCGGGTCCGTCCTATTGGTCTCCTCGCGCCGCCAAAGGGTTCATAAGAACGCCACGACCCAACACGTCCGCCAAACACATTACGGCTAAGCACATTAGGGCCAAGAACATTAGGGCCAAGAACATTACAGCCCAGAAGACTACGGCAGCGTGAAAACGATCGTCTGGTTGGTGACGTCGCCGGAGCCGGGCTTCAGCGAGCCCGCAACCAGATAGAGATTGCGCCCAATCACCGCAGCACCGGTGCCGTGCCGGCCCGCCGGCATCGGCGCGAGCGCCTTCCATGAACCGGCCTTTGCATCGAATGCCTCGTTCTCGCGGAACGTGTCAGGCGGCAGCTCGCCGCCGAGCACCACGATCTGCCCCTGATAGAGCGCGTGCGCGAGCCCGCTGCGCGCGGTCGGCAGCGGCGGGCCGGCGGTCCAGGTGTTGGTCTTCGGATCGTAAACGTCGTGGTCGGGGACGCGGCTCGCCGGATTGGTGACGCGCCCGCCGATGGCGTGGATTTTCCCGTCCACCGCGACCACCGCCATGTGGTCGCGCGCCTTCGGCAATGGCGCGGCCTCGGTCCATTTGTTGGTCGCGGGATCGTAGACCTCGTGCGTCGCGACCGTGACCTGATTGTCCAGCCCGCGCCCGCCGATGGCGTGAATCTTCCCATCCAGCACGGCGACGCCGACCGATCCGCGCGGCGCCTTCATCGGCGCGAGCGTCTCCCACTTGTCGGCGCTGGTGTCGTAGCGATAGAGCGCATCGACCGCGCCGCGATGCGGCGAGCCGACGAAACCGCCGGCCGTGTAGATCGCGTTGCCGATCACCGCGACGCCGAGATGGTCGAGACCCTTCGGCATTTCCGCCCGCGGTTTCCACGCATCGGCCGCCGGATCGTATTCGTCGATCTGCGGCACGGCATTGCCGCCGATCGCGCCGCCGACCACGAAGACCTTGCCGCCGACCGCCGCGAGCGCAACCTCATTGCGCGGCGCGGGCAGCGGCTTGGCCATCTTCCATTCGCCGGGCGGCTGCGATTGCGCCTGCGCAACCGTCGCCAGCAGCACGCACGACAACACAAGTCCGGCCGCTCTGATCATCACACCCACCCTTGCAGCTCGCGCAACACCAGATGATGCAGCACCGCCATCCCGGCCTCGCTGTCGTTGAGGCACGGGATCAGCGCGAAGTTCTCGCCGCCGTTG
This sequence comes from Pseudomonadota bacterium, assembly GCA_040756555.1. Taxonomy (GTDB): domain Bacteria; phylum Pseudomonadota; class Alphaproteobacteria; order Rhizobiales; family Xanthobacteraceae; genus Z2-YC6860. The sequence continues at coordinate 244,220 of JBFLYS010000001.1, forward strand.
TGTTTGAAGATCTCCGCGTTCTCACCCGCGATCTCCTCCAGCGTTTCGAGACAGTCGGCGGAAAATCCCGGCGTCACCACCGCGAGATTCTTGATGCCGCTCTTGGCCAGCGCCTCGACCGTCTTGTCCGTATAGGGCTGGAGCCATTCGGCCTTGCCGAAGCGCGACTGGAACGTGAGCGTCAGCTCGTCCTCGGACAATTTCAACCGCTGGCGCAGGAGCCGCGCGGTCTCATGGCAATGCTCCGGATAAGGATCGCCCTCCTCCGCGTAGAATTTCGGAATGCCGTGGAACGACGCCAAAATCTTCTCCGGCTTCCAGGGGAGCCGCCTCAGCTCCGCCAGCATCGAGGTCGCGAGCGCGTCGATGTAAACCGGATCGTCGTAATAAGGCGGCACGACGCGCAGCGTCGGCTGATCGCGCAGCTTGAGCAGCGTCGCGAACGCCGCATCGCACACCGTCGCGGTCGTCGCCGCCGCGTATTGCGGGTAGAGCGGCAGCAACAGGATGCGCTCGCAGCCCGCCTTCACCATCGCCTCGATCCGCGAATCCATCGACGGATTGCCGTAGCGCATCGCCCAGTCGACCATGACGCCGGGGCCGAACGAGCCGAGCGCGTCGCGCAGCTTGGCCGCCTGCGAGCGCGTGATCGTTTTCAGCGGCGACTCGTTCTTGTCTTTGTTCCAGATCTTCTCGTAGTCGCGGCCCTTCGCCTTCGGGCGCTTGACCAGGATGATGCAGTTGAGAACGAACTTCCAAACCAGCCCCTGGTTCTCGATCACCCGCGCGTCGCTGAGAAACTCTTTCAGGTAGGTGCGCACGGACGCCGCATCGGTGCCGTCGGGCGTGCCGAGGTTGACGATCAGAATGCCGATCCGGCCGGAGGCGAGAATGCCTCTGGCCAAATCGCTTTCGGGCTGGGTCAACTCAAGTTTGTTCATGCCGATTGTGTACTACCAAGCCGCTACAAACTCCGCTGTCGTCCCCGCGAAAGCGGGGACCCATAACCCCAACTCCATCGATAGATTCGGGGTTATGGGTCCCGGCTCGCGCTCGCTGACGCTCGCTTGGCCGGGACGACAGTGGAGTGTGTAGCATAGCCGGGCGCGGTCCATGCGTGCTAGAGCAAGCGGCCCGCAGCCAGGAACGCGCCGAAATGCACCTTGTCCGCCGCCTTGCCGCCCTCCTCTGTCTCGGCATCGCCGTGGCACTCTCCGCCGCGGCACAGGCGCAGCAGCAAACCCTGACGACCAAGGTCACCTTCATCCTGGTCAACGACATCTATTCGATGAGCGACACGCTCATGCCGGACGGCAAGAAGCGCGGCGGCTTCGCCCGCCTTGCCGCTGTGGTCAAGGCCGAACGCGCCAAAGCCGGACGAGAGGGCGGCAACGTCGTCTTCGCCCACGGCGGTGACACGATTTCGCCCTCGCTAATGTCCGGCATCGACAAGGGCCAGCACATCATCACGCTGACCAACATGGTGCCGCCGGATATTTTCGTGCCGGGCAACCACGAGTTCGATTTCGGCAAGGACATCTATCTGCAACGCATGGCGGAGGCGCGTTTCCCCGTCTATTCGGCCAACATCCGCGATGCCGAAGGCAAGCCGCTCCCCGACGCCAAGGATCGCGCCATTGTCACCTTCAACGGCGTGCGGATCGGCCTCACCGGCGTCGGGCACGACGAGACGCCGAAGATGTCGAGCCCGGAGACGCTGAAATTCGCGCCGACCGTGCAAACCGCGATCGAGCAGAGCAAGGCGCTGCGCGCCGAGGGCGCGGACTTCGTCGTCGCGGTGCTGCACGCCAACCGTTCGCAGGGCATCGATCTTGCCGCTGCGAACTCCACCGACCTGATCCTGACCGGCCACAACCACGATCTGTTCGTAAACTACGACGGCAGCTACGCGATGGCGGAGTCGAGCTACGACGGGCTCTACATCACGCTGATCGACGTCGACATCCAGGTGAAGGAGACAAACGGCAAGCGCGAGATGGTGTGGTGGCCGCAGTTCCGCATCATCGACACCGCGAATGTCACGCCCGATCCTGTTGTCGCCGCCAAGGTGAAGGAGCTCGAGGACGAGCTTGGCCGCGAGATGGACGTACCGCTCGCCACCACCGCGGTCGAACTCGACAGCCGCAACGCCATCGTCCGCACCCGCGAGGCCGCCATCGGCAACGTGATCGCGGACGCGATGCGCGACAAGAGCGGCGTGATCGCCGCCGTCACCAACGGCGGCGGCATTCGCGCCGGCAGAGTCTATCCGCCTGGCACCGCCATCACGCGCCGCGACGTGCTGGCCGAATTGCCGTTCGGCAACCGCGTCGTGACCATCGACATTTCGGGAGCCGATTTGCGCAAGGCGCTCGAAGGCGGCTTGGGCCGCCTGCCCGATGCCGCCGGCCGCTTCCCGCAGGTGTCCGGCATGATCATCGAATACGACGCCAAGCGCCCGCCGGGCGACCGCATCACCTCGATCAAGATTGGCGGCGAGCCGCTCGATCCGGCGAAGATGTACCGGATCGCGACCAACGACTTCCTCGCGCGCGGCAGCGACGGCTACGACACGTTCGGCACGGCGAAGTCGCTGTTGCCCGCAGACGACTCGCCGCTGCTGGCGAATGAGGTGATGGTCCACCTGCGCAAGCTTGGGACCGTGCGCACCACCGTCGAAGGCCGCATCGTCGCGAAGTAGGCCGCCTGCTCTTATCCCTCACCTGAAAGGGGAGGGTCGACGCGAACGAAGTGAGCGTCGGGGTGGGGTGATGGCTCCACGCAAAAGGTCCACCCCACCCCGCTCGCTAACGCTCGCGACCCTCCCCTTTCGGGGGAGGGAAAAACGCCGCACGCTCCACCAAAACAAAAACGTCGCCGCATCGCTGCGGCGACTGATTTTTCTGATTTCAAGGACGTGAGGCCGCCAACCGAGGCGGCCGCGTCGTTGAGCGGCGGTGGATCAGGCTTTCTTGTTCACCTGATAGCCCGGCTGGCCGGGGTGCACATGCGCCTTCTTGTGATGATGAGCAGCAGCGCCGGTCAAAACACTGGGCGCTGCGGCGGCCGGTGCGGCCGGAGTCGACGCGGTTGAAGACTTGTCTGCGGCTGAAGACTTGTCTGTGTCGGCAGCAGGCGCGGGAGTGGCTTGCTGTTGCGGCGCAGCGGTGGTGGCAGAACTCACGCTAGAAATTGCCATTAAATGACCCCGAAGTAGAACTGCACAAATCGCCCCGAGGGAATGCCTACGCCCTGAAACCTAACGGCGCGCGAAGACGTCAGGTTACCCCTGACGGCGCGATCAACTGAGGCGGCCTCTCGTCATCGGCGTATCAGCACCACGCCTCCGATGAGCAACGCAACGCCAAGCATACGTGGCAGGTCTATCTGCCGCTCCGGGACGCCGAGCCATCCAAAGTGATCGACAGCAATGGCCGCGATCATTTGGCCGGTCACGAGGATCGCGATGTACGCAGCGCCGCCCAGCTTGGGGATGGTGATGATTGAAAGCCCGATGAAAATCGCTCCGAACAAGCCTCCACTCCAAGCCCATAACGGCACGCGAGCGATTGTGGCTGCCGATGGCACGGGATCGCGGAGAACAAGCGCGAACGCGAGCATGCAAAGCACGCCGAGAAAGTAACTCATGAAGCCGGACCATGCGGCTGAGTTAAGTTCCGCTCGCAGATTCGCATTGAGAACTTGCTGGATCAGGACGCTGACGCCGGCTCCGACAGTCAGCAGGGCCGGCCAAATGAGGTTTTGCATGGGCGGTTCCGTTATGATTCAGGTCGCTCGTGGAGTTCCCAAAGTAAGTCACTCCCAACCTGAAGTCAGGCCGCCGGAGGATCAGCGCGTTCACGCGCGCCTTCGGCGCGCTGTGTTCATCCGGATGAGGGATACGGCTCTCGAACGCGTCTCGCCCCGGCGCCCGGTTTAAAAAATGGGAGTGACCGGTTAAATTAAGCCCATGTCCAAGGTATCGAAGAGCTTTCGGGATCAAGCAGCGAAAGAGCTGCGCGATAGCCGCAAGAAGGGCTCCGGGGCCGCTCAAGCCCAGAGCACCAAGCGCGCTGCCGGATTCAAGGCCTTGGCCGACAGCGAAGAATGGCTACAGGGCGAGAAGCCTCGTTCCAAAACCCGCTCGCCCAAACGCAAATAGCGACGCGGAAGGCGGATCAGACGCCTGTTTCGTCCCTCCCGATGGCCCGATTCGAGAATGCTGGCCGGTTTTTGAGATAGTTCGCGACTTGTGGGGCGGTTCCTGTTATCGGTCGCAATGTTCCCAACATTGCTGGCAGCGCCTCTTCTCGTCACCACGCTGGTGAACGATGCCCCGAGGCCGAACCTCTTGCAGATGAGTCCGCCCCTGACGCGCGAGGACATCAAAGCAGCAAGAGATAAATTCGACCGCGAAATGAAGCTTGATACGAGACGTCCTTGGGACGGGATGAACCTGAGAACACCGCCCTCGGAGGAGCAGGAGAACCCGAAGCCGAAAGACAAGTCTGAATAAGACAAGTCTGAATAAGTCTTGCCGGTGCGCCTCTTATTACGCCAAGCGCAAATATAAATCGGAATTCGCTTGTTTAGTGCTTTCTGCACCCCAGATGAGGTCCGCAAGAGAACTTATTCTCTCGCGATTTCCTGAAAGGAAATACTATGACCAATATTCCGGTTACGGCCTCCGGCGACCAGAAGCCCGAGACGCCGGCGACGCCGCAACAGCAGACGCAGAATCCGCCGAAGCCTGCTGATAAGCCGAGCGAGCAGCAGAAGTAAGCGCTGCGACATTCGAATTGGAGAAGCCCGGCAAAGCGCCGGGCTTTTTTAATGAGGCCGCCTCCTCAAAGCGCCCGGTGTCGTGTTGTTCGTCGCGGCTAGACTGATCGGCTTTTTGTTGAAAGCGGATATGCAAACAAAAACGCCGCCGCATTGCTGCGGCGGCGTTTGTTTTAATCGAAGCCGATCAGCGCTGCGCGCGCAGCTCAAGGCCCGCGATGCCGGCCGCGACCGAAAGACCGGTCTGGCCCTGCACCGACACCGGCTGGAACGCGATCGTGTTGTTCGAACCGCCGATCAGCGCGTTGGCTCCGACGCCGACGCCGACCGTGGCGCTCGCCGCGCCGCCGACGTAGGTGCCCGCGAGTTCGCCGCGGCCGATCTGACGGCTCGGCGCGAACACCGCCCACGCCACCGCGATCTGCTGGTTGATGCCGAGATCGAGGCCCGCGCGGCGCATCGTCGCCGAATAGGGCTCGGTGGTGCCGTCGCTCGACTTGAACACGCAGTTCATCTCGGTCACCGAACCGACAACGAACGCCGCTGTGGTGCCGCGGCAGTCGATCACGCCGGCCTCAACGCGAGTCTGCTGCGCGATCGCCGTCGGCGCGCAAGCGAGCACGGCCGCAACGAACGCGAATTTCAAGGAAGTCCGCATCATGGATAGTCCCCTCCTCCAAGGTTTGCGGAACTTACAGGAAGGATCGGGAACCGGGAAGCGAAAGAGTGACGCGAGGGGCGTTAACCATTTATGTGTCGTCGCAGTCGCGCGCGCAACAAACGCCGGTGTCATCGCCGGGCTTGACCCGGCGATCCCGCTTGGGCGGGCACTGTGCCTTCCTAAGCGAGATGCCCGGCACAAGGCCGGGCATGACGGAGTGTGAGGAGACGACTGCGACAGACTTCTGGACTTACTTCAAATTCCCGCAGAACCTTTGAATACGGCGGCATGCCTCTTCGAGGTCCGTGGTCTTCGTCGCATAGGAGATGCGGAACGACGGGCCGAAGCCGAACGGCGTGCCCTGCACCACCGCGACGCCCTCGGTCTCCAGAAGCTCGGTGACGAACTCCTCGTCGTTCGTGATCTTCTTGCCCGACGGCGCGGTCTTGCCCATCGTGCCCGCGCACGACGGATAGACGTAGAACGCGCCCTCCGGCATCGGGCACTTGAGCCCGTTGCTCTGGTTGAGCATCGAGACGCAGAGGTCGCGGCGCTCCTTGAAGATCGCGTTGTGCTTCGGGATGAAGTCCTGCGGGCCGTTGAGCGCCTCGACCGACGCCCACTGCGACACCGCCACCGGGTTCGACGTCGACTGCGATTGCAGCATCGACATCGCCTTGATCAGGTTGGCGTCGCCGCCGGCGTAGCCGATGCGCCAGCCCGTCATGCAATAGGCCTTCGACACGCCGTTGACGGTCAGCGTGCGCTCGTAGAGCCGCGGCTCGACTTCAGCGATCGAGTGGAACTTGAAGTCGTCATAGACGAGATGTTCGTACATGTCGTCGGTCATGATCCAGACGTGCGGATGCTTCACCAGCACGTCGGTGATCGCCTTCAGCTCGGCCTTGGTGTAGGCCGCGCCGGTCGGGTTCGACGGCGAGTTGAAGATGATCCACTTGGTCTTCTTGGTGATCGCCTTCTCGAGCGCCTCCGGCTTCATCTTGAAGCCGTCTTCCATCTTGCTGTCGACGATCACCGGCTCGCCGCCCGCGAGCAGCACCATGTCCGGATAGCTGACCCAGTACGGCGCCGGGATGATGACCTCGTCGCCGGGGTTCAGCGTGACCATCAGCGCGTTGTAGAGCACCTGCTTGCCGCCGGTGCTGACGATGATCTGGTTGGTCTTGTAGTCGAGGTTGTTCTCGCGCTTGAACTTGCCGACGACCGCCTGCTTCAGCTCAGCGAGACCTTCGACGGCCGTGTACTTCGCCGCCTTGCCGGACATGATTGCCTTGACGGCGGCTTCCTTGATGTTGTCCGGCGTGTCGAAGTCGGGCTCGCCGGCGCCGAGGCCGATCACGTCGCGGCCCGCGGCTTTGAGCGCGCGCGCTTTGTCCGTCACCGCCATGGTGGCGGAGGGCTTGATGCGCGACAGCGAGTCTCGAAGCAGGGCCATTCTGGAATCTCCTGGAAAAAGGCTCAAATTTCCTAATGGCCCCAGGCCTCTGCCGCAAGGCACAATCTCGAATGCGCCCATGAAACTGGTTGATGGGTGAGCCTCAATACCGCCTTGTTTTCCTACGGATTTTGCACGGACAGCGGTCCTGACCCAACCAAGCGCCTATATACGCGCCCATGCACGCGCCCACGCCCAGCTCCCTGCCCCGGCTGTCCGATCATTTCGACGGCCGCCGCTTCTTCAATCCGACCCTGAAACCGGATTTCGCCCCGAACTTTCGGGCCCTCCGCCGGATGCTGCGCGAGCCGCGCGCCCGGTGGCCACGGGCCGTCGAAAACACCGGCGTGCCGCGATTGCACGCGCCGCTTGGCGATGGCGAGGTCGCCATCACGTTCGTCGGCCACGCGACCTTCCTCATCCAGATCGACGGCCTCGCCATCCTGACCGATCCGGTCTGGTCGGACTGCGCGGGGCCGTTCAACCTTTTCGGGCCGAAGCGCTATCGCAAACCCGGCGTCGACTTCGGCGCGCTGCCGAAGATCGATCTCGTTCTGTTGAGTCACAATCACTACGACCATCTCGACAAGGCAACGTTGAGGAACCTCAAGAGCGCGTTCTCTCCCACCATCTGCTTTGCCGCCGGCGACGCGCGGCTCGTCGCCCCGCTCGGCTTCAACGACATGCACGAGCTCGACTGGTGGGACGAGACATCGTTCGCCGATAAGCTGAAGATCACCTTCACGCCCGCGCAACATTCATCCGCACGCGGCCTGCACGACCGTCACAAGAGTCTGTGGGGCGGCTATATGATCGAGAGCCGCGGGCGCCGCATCTACTTCTCGGGTGACACCGGATACGCGACGCACTTCTCCGACATCCGCGCGCGGCTCGGTTCGCCCGACATCGCGCTGCTGCCGATCGGCGCCTACGAGCCGCGTTGGTTCATGACGCCGATCCACTGCAATCCCGCCGAAGCGGTGCGCGCACACCGCGACCTCGGCTCGAAGCAGAGCATCGGCATGCACTTCGGGACGTTTCAATTGACGACGGAAGCGATCGACCAGCCGGTGATCGATCTGAAGGCCGCGCTCGCGGAGAGCGGCATCGCGGAATCCGAATTCGTCACGCAGCCGGAGGGCGAGACGATCATTTATGAGGTTCCACCCGCAGGCCGCCAGCTCTAGGTTTCGTTCGCCTCCGAGGAAGCAGCAGATCACCTGATCAACGGCACGCTCGCGTCCGAGGATCGGTCCTACTACTGGAAAATCTGGTTGAACTGCGCCTTCACGCCCTTCGCCTTGGCCTCGATGTGCTCCACGTCCACGGGGATGAACTTCACCTCTTTCAGCCCCGGTTGCCCCTTCGGCGGCGGAATATCCACGCGCGAGGAATGGATCGCATGGTCCGCAATCATCTTCTGCGCCACCGGCGAAATCATGAACTGCATGAACAGCTTGGCCGCGTTCGGACTTTTGCCGTTCTTCACGATCGCGGTCGGTGACACGACGATGAACACGCCTTCGGTCGGATAGATCACCGACTGGTTCGGCACGTCATTGCCGTCGTTGAAGCTGCGCGGATCGGAGCCCTCGGCGGCGATAAGCCGTTCTCCCTGCTGCATTGTTTTGTAAACCTGCTGATGACCCTGCACGATCATCGTGTCGTTCTTGCGCAGCGCCTTGTAGAAATCCCAGCCGAGCTTCTGCGAAAGCCCAGTCACCACAGTGAGTTGGATCGCGGTGAACGACGGGTCGGGCATCACCATCATGCCCTTGTATTTCGGATCGACGAGATCGGACCACGTCTTCGGCCGATCCTTCTCCGCAACCTTGTCGGTGCGCGCCACCATGCCGATCAGATGCACGCGCTGCGCGATCCAGTAACCCTTTGAGTCCTTGCCGCTTTCGATCACCTGGTCGAAGCCTTCCGGACGGAACGGCACAAACACGCCCTGCTTGGTGAGCCCCGTCGCCGCGCCGGCGTCCGACATGGTGATGACGTCCGCGCCCGGCTGACCGGCCTGATACTCCTGAAGGAACCGCCGCAGCACCTGCTCGCCGCCGGAGCGCAGCAGCGTCACCTTCACGCCGGTGTCTTTCGTGAATTGATCCGCCAGCATCTGCACCAGCGGGAACGGCGTTGATGAATACCAGGTGAGCGTGCCTTCCTTGACGGCCGCTGCCTTGTCGACCGGATCGGGCGTGAACGATTGCGCCGACGCTGTTGCGACGCTCAAGCCAAAAGCCAGGCCAAAAAGCCCGATCCGACGCATTGCCGCCTCCCCATAAAAAGGGCCGGTAATCCGGCCTCTTTGCAACCATCGTCCGCCGGGAAAACTGCAATGTCCATCGGCCATTGCGTCGCGCAACGCTCCCTTAAGGCCACGCTGGTAGGGCTTTTCCAATACGGAGTCGGCCTTGAACGCCTTCATCGAAACCCTGCGCAGCGGCCGCTGGCTCAATCGCGAGCGCATGTGGATATGGGGCGTCGGCGTGCTGATCGCCTCGGCGGCGGGCTTCCTCTACATCCTCGCGACCTCCAACGGCCTCACCGACTTTCAGGGCCGGCCGATCGGCACCGACTTCTCCAACGTGTACGCCGCCGGCACCTATGTGCTGGAAGGCAAGGCGCCGCTCGCCTTCGACTGGCCGGCGCAACACGCACGCGAGCGCGCGATCTTCGGCGACAACACGCCGTTCTACGGCTGGCACTATCCGCCGTTCTTCCTATTCATCGCGGGCGCGCTCGCGACGATGCCCTACGCTCTCGCGCTGTTCGTGTGGCAGTTCGCGACGCTGCTGCTGTATCTCGGCATGATCTGGACCGTGCTGCGCGCGGTTTCCGTCGACACTGGCGGCGCGCCCAATCTGCTGACGCGCGATCCGCTCTGGCTTCTGCTCGCCCTCGCCTTCCCGGCCGTGTTCGTCAACGTCGGCCACGGTCACAATGGGTTCCTCACGGCAGCTCTGATCGGCACCGCGCTTGTCACGCTCGACAAGCGGCCATGGCTGTCCGGCATCCTGTTCGGGCTGATTGCCTACAAACCTCAATTTGGTGTGCTGATCCCGCTGGTGCTGCTCGCGACCGGACGGTGGATCACGTTTCTCTCCGCCAGCCTCACGGTCATCGCGCTTGGGATCGCGACGTATATCGCTTTCGGCCCCGACGTATGGCACGCGTTCGTCGCGTCCGCAGAGCTGACGCGCATCCGGGTGCTCGAACAGGGTGAGACCGGCTGGCACAAGATCCAGAGTGTGTTCTCGATCGTGCGGATGTGGGGCGCGCCGGTGCGCTTCGCCTATCTGGCGCAGGGCCTGACGATGCTCGCGCTCGCGGTCACAACCGTCTGGCTCTGGCGCAGCCGCGCGGCGATGCCGCTGAAGGCTGCCGCTCTCCTCATCGCCGCGATCCTCGCGACGCCCTACAGCCTCGACTACGACTTCGTCGCGCTCGCCCCCGCGATCGCCTTCTTCGCTGCCGACGGTCTTACGCGAGGCTTTAGTGCGTGGGAAAAAACCGCGCTCGCCTTCCTCTGGCTGATGCCGCTGATCGCCCGGTCGGTTGCGGAATACACCTACATCCCGCTCGGCGTCCCCGCGATGGTCGCGGTATTCGTGCTGATCATGCATCGCGCGGTTGCCGATCGCGATGCGGTTCCCTTCTGGCATTCCACGCCGCAGCCCATAAAATAGCGGCATGCTGACACGCCGCACTCTCGTTGCCTCGCTGGCTGGGCTTACGCTTGCTCGTCCCGCATCCGCGCAGACGTTTCCAACCCGTACGCTCACCATCGTCGTGCCCTATCCGGCCGGCGGTCCGGTCGATGTGGTGGCGCGGCTGATCGCGCCGGTGACCGGCGGCGAGCTCGGCCAAACCATCACGGTCGACAACCGCGGCGGAGGCGCGGGCACCATCGGCACGCTCGCGGTCGCGCGCGCCGACGCCGATGGTCACATGCTCGTGCTCGGCACCAATCAGACCCACGCGACCAACCAAAGCCTGATTAAAAACTGCCCCTACGACGGCGTGAAGGATTTCGCGCCGGTCGCTGGTCTCGCCGACATCCCACATGTGCTGGTAACGAAGAAAAATCTCGCGGCCGCCGACGTGCGCGAACTCGTGGCGCTTGCGAAAGCGCAGCCCGGAAAATTGAGCTACGGCTCGACCGGCAACGGCTCGGCCTCGCATCTCGCGGCGGAACTGTTCAAGACCAAATCCGGCACCGACATCCTGCACATCCCGTTTCGGGGCGCAGCGCCGATGACAACGGAACTGCTCGCGGGCCGTCTCGATCTTTCCTTCGCCACACTGCCGAGCGTCATCACCCAGATCGAGGCCGGCGAATTGCGCGCGCTTGCGGTTGCAAGTCCGAAACGTGCCGCGCGGCTACCGAACGTCCCAACGCTGGCCGAAGCTGGCGTCGCGGGCGTCGAGGCCGACGCGTGGTTTGCGCTGTTCGCTCCTGCACAAACACCGCCCGCCGTGATCGACCAGCTCCACAAGGTGGTGTCGCGCACGTTGGCCCAAAGCGCGGTCGCGACGGCGCTTGCGACCCAAGGCATGACGGTTTCCCAGCGTTCGCCCGCCGAAATGGCCACTTGGCTGCCCGGCGAGGTCGCGAAATGGGCGGCCGTGATCAAGGCAGCGAACGTCACGGTCGATTGAACCGGACGGGCGCGGGTCTATAATTCACCCGCATAATAAAACGCCTCTGGGGAGATCGTTATGAACAAGCTCATGACGCTTGGCGCCGCACTCATCATTGCGGGCGTTGCAGCCGCTCCGTCATTGCAAACCGCCGTCCTCGCACAGCCTGCACCGGTCCAGCCATCGCCGGTCAAACGCACCGTCCTGCAGAAGATAGACGTGCCGGGCACCAATCTCGAAATGATCTATGCGACCGTCGAGATCGCCCCCGGTTTCAAGGCCGGACGCCACAACCATCCTGGCGTCGTCATGGCGCAGGTGACGGAAGGCGAGTTCTGGCTCGCCGTCGACGGCCAGCCAGAGAAGATCTTGAAAGCCGGCGAGTCGCTCACGTTGCCGGACCGCGTGATCCACAACGAGGGCGCGACCGACAAAGGCGTGAAACTCAGCGCCGTCTACGTGGTCGAAAAAGGGAAGCCGCTGGCCTCGCCAGCACCGTAAACCTCAACGCAGGAGCGCCGTCATGAAGCTCACCGCGGAACAGCTCAAGGCTTTCGACGAGCAAGGCTTCGTTTTCCTGCCGAACTGTTTTTCGGAGGAAGAAATCGCGCTCCTGCGCGCCGAGGGCGAAGACATTCTCAAAGCCGACCGGCAGGAGGTGTGGCGCGAGAAGACCGGCGCGCCACGCACCGCCTTCGCCGCCCACACCTTCAGCGAGGTGTTCCGCCTGCTGGTGAGCCATCCGCGGCTGGTCGGTCCGCTGAAGCAGTATTTCGGCGAGGACGTTTACGTCCATCAATTCAAGCTCAACGCCAAGGCGGCGTTCGAGGGCGACGTCTGGCAATGGCACCAGGACTACGGCACCTGGGCGCGCGACGACGGCATGCCTGAAGCGCGCGCCATGAACATCGCGGTGTTCTTGGACGAGGTGATGCCGATCAACGGCCCGCTGCTGCTGCTTCCCGGCAGCCACAAGCAAGGCGTCTTCGCGGCGGGCCACGACAAATTGACGACGTCCTACCCACTGTGGACCCTCGATAAAGAAACCGTGACCAGGCTCTGCAATGAGGCTGCCGCGGCGCATGGCCACGGCATCGTGGCACCGACCGGAAAACCAGGCTCAGTGCTGATGTTCCACGGCAATCTGGTGCATGCCTCGCCGCCGAACATCACGCCCTACCCGCGCAAGATCGTCTATGTGACCTTCTGCGCCTGCTCGAATCACATTACCAAGTTCACTCGGGCGGAATGGATCGCTCACCGCGATTTCACGCCGATCGCGCCGGTGGATGACGGTGCATTACTGGAATACGCCCGCGCGCATCGCGTCGCGGCGGAATAATTTTCCGGGAGTAAAGTTTTGTAAAGTTAGAATGCGTCGCATTTGATGTTGCGACGCACACGTTTATCTTTTGTGTCCGGGTTTTCATTCCCCGGACATGTACCGGCCTTGCATTCGCCGTCCTTTGCTTTTCAATGCTTGCGGAGGTCGGCGACGTTTCGGTCGGCGGGAGAATGTGGATGTTTACCCTCTATTCCATGCGCCGTTCAGGCAACTGCTACAAGGTGCGGCTTGCGCTTGCGCAACTCGGCATCGCGCACGAGCTTGTCGAAATGGACATCCTCCAAGGTGAGACCCGCACGCCGGAATTCCTCGCGAAGAATCCGAACGGCCACGTGCCGCTGCTCGAGGTCGCACCGAACCGTTTCATCGCCGAATCGAACGCGATCCTCTGGTACATCGCAGGCCAGACGCGGCTCGCGCCGACGGACCGCGTCGAGCGCGCCCAAACGCTGCAATGGATGTTCTTCGAACAACGCAGCGTCGAGCCCAACATGGGCGCCGCTTATTTTTGGCTGACACTGGTGAAGGGCGGGCGCGAGCTTCAGCAGCACGCGCTGGAAGATTGGATGGAAAACGGCTATCGCGCACTCGGCGTGATGGAAGACCATCTCACAAAAAATCAGTTCTTTGCGGCGGACCGCTACACCATCGCCGATATCGCGCTCTACGCCTACACACACATGGCGCATCTGGCCGAGTACGACCTCTCGCGCTTCCCGGCGATCCGCGACTGGCATGCTCGCGTGGCGGCGCAGCCTGACCATACCGCGATCGATCACACCCGCGACGACGCGATCCTCACCGCCGCGCAATAGCGCGGCGCTATTCCACCTTGATGTTGGCATCCTTGATGACCTTCGCCCACTTGGCGATGTCGGTCCTGATGATCGCGGCGAACGCATCGGGGCCGTCGGACACCGTGTCGAGGCCGAGCTGCACAAGCTTGTCGCGCATGTCCGGCTGAGCGACGATCTTCACCGCGCCCTGATTGATTTTAGCGATGATCGGCGCCGGTGTGCCGGCCGGCGCGAACAGACCGAACCAGGAGATCGCTTCAAAACCCGGCACGCCGGATTCCGCGACGGTCGGAAACTCCTTCATGTTCGGCGAACGCTGGAGGGAAGTCACCGCAAGGCCACGCAGCTTGCCCTCTCGTACGAGCGGGAGGATCGCGCCGGAGTTCTGCAACGTGATCGGCACGCGGCCACCGATGACGTCGGTCATCACCGCGCCGCGATACGGCACATGCACGATGTCGATGCCCGCGACCGATTTCAGAAGCTCGCCCGCGATGTGCTGCGGCGTTCCCGCGCCGGGCGATGCATAGGACAGTTGGCCGGGCTTCGATTTCGCGAGCGCGACCAGTTCAGCGAAGCTTCTCACCGGCAGATCGTTGTTCACCGCGACGATGCTTGGCGTCACGATCAACCGCGCGATCGGCGCGAGATCGCGCACGGTGTCGTAGGTCGGCGCGGCTTGCAGCGACGGATTGATGGTGATGGCGCCGTTCGCAGCCCAATAGAGCGTCGTGCCGTCCGGCGCCGATTTGGAGACCTTGTCGCCCGCGACGCCACCAGCCGCACCAGGGATGTTCTCCACCGTCACCGGCACGTTCCAAAGTTCGGTGAATTTCAACGCGAAGATGCGCGCCGAGATGTCGGTCGCGCTGCCCGGCGTGAAACCGACGATGATGCGCACCGGCTTGTCCGGATAGGTTTGCGCAATGGCAGGCGTGGCGAAAACGATCGCGCATACGGCAAGCAACAGTCGGAACGGCAGCATGCTCGACTCCGATGGTTTGGCGAAACCTATTCAGGCGTGGCTTTGATTCCGGCGTTCTTGATGACCCTGCCCCAGGCCGGGATCTCGTCCTGTACGATCTTGGCGAACTCGGCCGGAGAATTGCCGACAAGCTGGAGCCCGAGACCTTCGAGCCTCGCCTTCACGTCGGGCGTCGCGAGAAACTTCCTGGTCTCGGCGTTGATCTTGTCGACGATCGGCTGCGGCGTACCGGCCGGCGCCATCATCCCGAACCACGCTGTCGCATCGAAGCCGGGGAAGCCCAGTTCCTCCATCGTCGGCAGTTCCGGGATTTGCGGCGAGCGCTGCCGCGACGTGATGCCGAAGGCTCGCAGCTTGCCCTCGCGAACGAGCGGCAGGACATTCGAGATGTTGCCGAAGAAGATGTTGAGCCGCCCCGCCATCAGGTCCGGCAGCACCGCGGTCGTGCCGCGATACGGCACCTGCTGGAGCTTCACGCCGGTCATGCTCATGAACAGCTCGCCGCCAAGATGCTGCGACGTACCGATGCCGGCGTGGCCCGCGATCAGATAGCCGGGCCGCGATTTCCCGAGCGCGATCAGTTCCTGAATGTTCTTCGCGGGCACATCCGGCGTCACCACCAGGATGTTCGGCACGATGAACACCTGGCTGATGTAACTGAAGTCCTTGACCGGATCGTAGCCGAGCTTGTCAAAGAGATTGGGATTGATGACGAGCGCGGCGTTGCCGCCCATCGCCAGCGTGGTTCCGTCAGCCGGTGACTTCGCGAGACGCTCGACGGCGAGATTGCCGCCCGCGCCGGTGACGTTCTCCACCACCACCGGCTTGCCCCAGGTTTCGGTGAGCTTGTCGGCGAGCAGACGCGACGTCACGTCCGGCGCAACACCGGGCGAAAACCCTACGAAAATCCTGACCGGCCTGTCCGGGTAGTTCGCCTGAGACCAAGCCCCGCCCGCGGTGAGCCCCAGCAAAATGGCCATGGCCACAGCATGGATGGCTTTCATGACCACCTCCTGCCGCTTCCTTCCCCGACCCGAGCTTATCAGCGATTAAGGTCTTGTTAACCGTCGCCTTGAATTCGCCGCTGTTCCGGAGCCCTGCCGCCCCAGTCCCGCCGGCCCCCCGCCGCCGTCGGGAGGCATGGTCTTACCCAGACTGATTCGTCTGCAGCTTTAAGACCAAGGTTTCGACTATGACCACCCAACCGATTTGCGAGTCTGAAAGGCGTCGTGCGTTTGCCGGTGTTGCGTTGCTAGCCACCACCATCGGGCTCGTCCTGTCGCTCGCCGTCGCCATCACGACGGTGTCGATTGGGATCGCGCGAGCCGCTGCCCTGGTGTGAATGACGAATCCGAAGCGGCGCGATTAACAAGCCGCGCGGGAGGCCGTGTCGCGTACAGAGTTCAGTCGAGTCACATCGCGTTCGGGATGAGCCGTATGGGCTCCGGACGCCGAGCGGAACGCCGCCGGCGTCCGGAAGCCTCACGATTTATTCGGCCTTGATGTTGGCGGCCTTGATGATCGGCCACCACTTCTCGATCTCAGCCTTGTGCACCGCATAAAGGCCCCGCGGCGTCTGCTGCTCGACCGGCGCAACCTCGTGACCGAGGTCCATGAACCGCTTGCGCACGTTCGCATCGGCAAGTGATTCCTTCACCGCCGCATTGAGCTTCTCAACCACATCCTTCGGCGTCCCCTTCGGCGCCCACAACGCATGCCAGAACGGCATGACCACGCCCGGGAATCCGGACTCGTCGAGCGTCGGCACGTCGGGGGCCGCGAACCAGCGCTTCTGGGTCAGCACGCCGAAAGCCTTGATGCTCCCTGCGCGATACTGCGGCAGCGTCTGTCCCGCCTCTGGGCACGACAGATCGATCTGACCCGAGATCAAATCCTGCATGATCGGGGCCGCGCCGCGATACGGCACCATCGGGAATTGCGTGCCGGTGTTCTTCTGAAAGTAGAGCATGCACATGTGGATGCCGGAACCGACGCCGGTCGTGCCAGTCGAACCGCGCGTCGGATTGGCCTTCAGCCACGCGACCAACTCCTTGATGTTGTTCGCCGGAATGTCCTTGTTGCCGACGATCCACAGCGGGCCGGTGGACAGCATCGAGATCGGCTCGAAATCGTTGAGGATGTCGTAGTTCAGCGGATACATCACGCCCCCGCCGACATGCGACGTCCACTGCCCGACGACCAGCGTGTAGCCATCCGCGGGCGCACGATGTACGCGCGTCACCGCGATAGTGCCGCCCGCACCGCCCTGGTTCTCCACCACAATCGACTGACCGAGCGCGTTCTTGATGCCGTCGGTGACGATGCGCGCAACGATGTCGGTCACGCCGCCCGCGGCGAAGGGCACAACCACAGTGATCGGGCGGTTGGGAAATGGCTGGGCGCTCGCGCTCGCAACACCGGCCAGCATCGCGACCGCGATGCCGAAAATCAGCTTCTTCATTCAGCAGTTCTCCCTAGACGTCTTCTTGCTTATTGAGTCCCGATGCTAGCCGCCTTTGTGGCGGTGGGCCACGCCCCAGAGTGCCGCATTTCTAGTCGGGCTTGATGTTCGCGGCCTTGATGATCGGCCACCACTTGGCGATGTCCGCAATCTGACGTTCGAGCAATGCTTGCGGCGTCTGTTTCTCGCGCGACGGAATCTGCATGCCAAGATCGTGCAATCGCTGGCGCACCGCGGAATCCGCAAGCGCCTCCTGCGCCGCGGCGGTGAGCTTGGCGATCACATCGGGCCGTGTGTTCGCAGGCGCCCAAAGCCCGTACCACAACGTCATGTGCAACCCGGGAAGCCCGGCTTCATCGACCGTCGGAATCTCCGGCATCGCTTCGCTGCGCGCTGGAGACGCGATCGCAAAGGCCTTGATGGTGCCGCCGCGAATTTGCCCTTGTGACGTTTGCACCTGATCGACCATCAGATCGATCTGTCCGGCGATGAGATCGACCATCGACGGTCCCGATCCGCGGTATGGAATGTATTGGATCTTGCCGCCGGACATGGTCTCGAGCTGCGCGCCGACCAGATGCGGCCCGGTGCCTGCGCCGGGAATGCCCATCTTCACATTGCCCGAGTTGGCTTTCAGATACGCGACGAACTCCTTCAGGTTGTTCGCGGGCAGGCTCTTCCTCGCAACGATGAGATAGGGATTTTCCGGTAGCAGCGCGATCGGCGCAAAGTCCTTCACCAGATCGAAGCTCAGGTTATAGACCGCGCCGTTCGTCGCGTGCGTTCCGAAGTGCCCGAGGATGATCGTGTAGCCGTCCGGGTTAGCACGCGCGACACGGCCGGTGCCGACGATGCCACCCGCGCCGGTGACGTATTCGACGATGAGCGGCTGCCCGAGCGAGGCCCGCATGCGATCGCTGAGATTGCGGGCGAGCGCGTCGCTCGGTCCGCCCGCCGGGAACGGCACCACCACGGTGATCGGGCGGTTGGGATAAGGCTGCGCCTGTGCGCTGACGATCCCCAACGCGAGCGCGGCGGCGACAAGCAACAGCCTCATGTCCCGTCTCCCCGAATTTCACTCCGGCTTGATGTTGGCAGCCTTGATGATCGGATACCACTTCTCGATTTCGGCCTTGTGATAGGCGTAGAGCGCATCTGGTGTCTGCTGATCGGCGGGCGGAATATCCTGCCCAAGCTCAACCAGCCGCTTCTGAACTGCCGGATCGGCGAGCACATCGCGCACGGTCGCATTCATCTTCATCACAATGTCTTTCGGCGTACCCTTGGGCAGCCAGAACGCGTGCCACACCGCGATATAAAAATTCGGCATGCCGGCTTCATCGACGGTCGGAATGTTGGGCTCCGACGTGAGCCGGCTCTTCGCCGTCACCGCGAAGGCGCGGACATTGCCGTTGCGCACCTGCGGCAGCGCGCTTGCGGCCTGATCGAACATCAGATCGAGATTGCCCGCGACCACATCCTGCAACGCCGGCCCCGTACCGCGATAGGGCACGAAGGTGAACTTGGTGTTGGTGACGCTCTGGAAATAGACGCCGCTCACATGGGAGGCGGCGCCGGCGCCTGCGGTTCCCGCAGACACCTTGTCCTGGTTCGCCTTAACCCAGGCGACCAGCTCGTTGAGGTCTTTCGCCGGGATGGTTTTTCTCGCCACGAGCAATTGTGGATTGCTCGCGATCAACGATACCGGCTCGAAATCGTTGAGCAGATCGTAGGTCAGCGGATAGATCGCGCCGTTGACGACATGCGTACTCCAGTGGCCGATGCCGAGCGTGTAGCCGTCGGGGGCCGCGCGCACCACACGGCCGACACCGATGGTGCCAGCCGCGCCCGTGGTGTTCTCGACCACCACCGTCTGCCCGAGCCGTTGTTGCAACGCCGCGGCGAAAATACGGGCGATGGTGTCCGTCGGCCCGCCGGCCGCGAACGGCACCACCATCGTGACGGCCTTATTCGGATAACCTTGCGCGGACGCAAGGCACGGCAGAACCGCAGCGAGCGCTGCAGCAAGCAACAGCCTTCTCATTGCACGCTTCCTTCAGCACGTTTCGTCCCTATTCCGATTTTATGTTGGCGGCCTTGATGATCGGCCACCATTTTTCGATTTCCTTCGCTTGATAAGTGGCAAGCGCTTGCGGCGTCTGCTGTTCGCGCGGCCAAACCTCCTGCCCGATGTCGCGCATCCGCTGCTTTACCGTCGGATCGGCGAGTGCCTCCACGACAGCGGCATTGAGCTTGGCGATGATTTCCTTCGGTGTGCCTTTCGGCGCCCAGAGTCCATGCCAGAACGACGAATAGAGGCCGGGCACGCCGGCCTCGTCCATCGTCGGCACGTTCGGCGCGGCCCACCAGCGCTGATTGGAAAGAACCGCGTAAGCCTTCAACTGTCCGGCGCGCACCGGATTGAGATAGTTCGCCGCCTGGCCGAAGGTCACCTCGATCTGGCCACCAAGCAGATCCTGAAGCAGAGGTGCGCCGCCACGATACGGCACAAGCTGGAAACTGGTACCGGTCTGCTTCTGGAAATAGACCGCCGCCACATCCGTCGGCCCGCCGACTCCGACAGAGCCCACTGTCCCCTTGCCCGGATTGGCCTTCAGCCATCCGATCCAGTCCGCCATGTTGTTCGGCGGGAAACCGGCGCGCGCCGCGATCCATTGCGGCGTGTCGGCGATCAGCGACACCGGCTCGAAGTCCTTGACGACATCGTAACTCAGCGTCTGCGTCGCACCGTTCATCACATGGGTCTGAACATGGCCGAGGATCAGCGTGTAGCCGTCAGGCGCAGCACGAGCGACGCGGGCCGTGCCGATCGAGCCGCCGGCGCCGCCGACGTTCTCGATGACAACCGTCTGACCGAGTTGCTGGCGCAGCGGCTCGACGAACACGCGCGCCAGCGTGTCGGAGGGGCCTCCCGCTGGAAACGGAACGATTAGCGTGATCGAGCGCGTCGGATAGGGCTGGCTCTGTGCCACCGCACAGAACGCAACAAGCGCAAGCGCAGCGGTCAGAACCCGTTTCATTCCCTGCCCCTAGTCGCCCTTTATGTTGGCGGCCTTGATGATCGGCCACCATTTCTCGATCTCAGCCTTATGGAAGGCGGCCAAGCCCTCGGGAGTTTGCTGCTGCGGCGACGCCACGTCGAGCCCCAGTTCGGAGAACTTCGCCTTTGTTGTGGGATCAGCGAGCACCTGCGACATCGCGCCGTTCATCTTGGTGATGACGTCCTTCGGAGTCCCTTTGGGCGCAAAGAAGCCGAACCAGCCGGACATATAGAGCCCGGGCACACCGGTTTCGTCCGACGTCGGAATGTCCGGCATCGACGCCGAGCGCTGCGGCGACAGATTCGCAATCGCCTTTACGGTCCCGGCCCGCACCTGCGGCAAAGCGACCGCACCCTGCACCACGAGCAGATCGACCTGCTGCGAAATGAGATCGGTCATCGCCGGCCCCGCGCCGCGATACGGGATGAACGTCACCTGCGTGTTGGTGAGCTGCTGTAGCAGCAATCCACTGATCCGCGCGGCGGCATTCTGGTCGACGAACTTCGCATCGCCCGGATGGGCCTTCATCCAAGCCACGAGTTCATTGAGGCGGTTCGCCGGCAGATCCTTGCGGCCGATCAGAAGCTGCGGATTGACCGAAATCAGCCCGACCGGCTCGAAGTCCTTCTGAAGGTCGTAGTTCAGATTGTAGATGATGCTACCGACATGGGTGTCCCACTGGCCGATGTCGATGGTGTAGCCATCCGGGGCCGCACGCGCGACGCGACCGACCGCGATACTGCCGCCCGCGCCGCCGACATTCTCGATGACGATCGGCTGCCCGAGCGCGGGCCGCATCCGCTCGGCCATGATGCGCGCTGCAACATCGGTCGAGCCGCCCGGCGGAAACGGAACGATCAGTGTGATCTGGCGAGACGGAAAACTTTGAGCAAAGGCATTTGCGCAGAGGCACGTTGCAAACAACGCAAGGGCAATCACGAGCTTTTTCATTCCCGTCCCCCCTAGTCTTTGGTTACACATGAGCCTAGCAGTTCAGATGGGCTGCGCCAGCCATCGTCAGCCCGCCGGGAATCGGATTGACCACACAAAGCATCGAGACGCGGACCTCCTGGGTCGTCGCCAGCATTGCCCTGTTGCTGTTGGGCCTTTCGTTCGGCGCCCCGTGGATTACCGCGGTGGGCCTGAAATCCATCGCGGCCGAAATGGGCGGACAACGCTCGGTTCCCTCGCTCGCCTCCTCGCTCGCCTGGTTCGGCTCTGCGGTCGGCGGCATCCTGATGGGCCGTGTCGCGGAGAAGTACGGCATCCGCTGGACCGTGATGTTCGGCGCAGTGATGATCGCCATTGGTCTTTTCATCTCGACGCTCGGCGAGCCGTGGCAGCTTTGGCTGGGACATGGCCTGTTCATGGGCCTGCTCGGCAACGCGGGTCTCAATGCGCCGCTCTACGTCTATGTGAGCCGCTGGTTCGACAAGCGGCGCGGCTCCGCGCTCGCGCTGATCTCAAGCGGCGGCTATCTCGCGGGATTCGTCTGGCCGACCGTGTTCGAGCGCGCGATCTCGACCTATGGCTGGCGCGCGACGATGATCGGCTACGGTATCTTCCAGGTCGCGACGATCATCCCCGTTGCGATGATCTTCCTGAAGCCGCCGCCGGAGATTCCTGCTGCCGCAATGGCGAGCGCAAGCGGCGGGAAACCGACGGTGCTCGGCTGGCCGCCCAATGTGACCTTCGCGTTGATCGCATTCGCCTCGTTCCTATGCTGCGTCACCATGTCGATGCCGCAAGCCCATATCGTCGCATTGTGCTCGGACCTCGGCATCTCCGCTTCGGTCGGCGCGGCAATGCTGTCGGTTCTGCTCGGCGCGGGTCTCCTCTCACGCCAGTTCTGGGGGCTGCTGTCCGATCGCATCGGCGGATTGCTGACCGCCCTGTTCAGCTCCGCGTTGCAAGGAGCTGCGATGAGCGGCTTCCTGTTCGCGCAGGAGGAATACAGCCTGTTCACCGTGTCGCTCGCCTTCGGCATCGGCTTCAGCGCGCTGATTCCCGCCTATGTGCTGACGATCCGCGAGCTCTATCCCATGTCCGAAGCGCACTGGCGCGTACCAACGCTTCTACTCCTCAGCGGCAGCGGCATGGCGGTCGGCGGTTCGCTCGCAGGCTATCTCTATGACAAGTTCGGCTACTACGCGCCGGCCTTCGGCACCGGCGTCGCGTTCAATGTGGCGAACCTGTTGCTGCTCGCGATGCTCGTGCTGCGGCAACACATGATCAACAAAGAGAGAGCGGCGGCATAAGCCGGAACACTTGTCGTAGAGGGCTGTTATCATCGAGCCGAAAGAGGCCCGCATGAAACTTCCCCTCGCTGCCGTTATTCTCGCCACAACATCTTTCCCAGTCGCCGGGCAGACGTTTCAGTCGTCCGCAGGCGAACTGAAAGTCGAAACCGTCGTCAGCGGGCTCGCCAACCCGTGGTCGCTCGCGTTCCTGCCCGATGGCCGAATGCTGGTGACGGAGAAGCCCGGCCGCCTCCGCATCGCAACGCGCGACGGCAAGCTGTCGCAACCGGTCGCGGGCGTACCGCCGGTGTTCGCGGTGAGCCAGGGCGGCTTGCACGACGTCATCCTCGACCGCAACTTCACGCAGAGCGGCACGATCTACATCTGCTATGCCGAACCGGTCAGCGGCGGCGGACGCACGGCGCTCCTTCGCGCCAAACTCGTCGACGAGGCCGCGCCGAAACTCGATGATGTGAAGGTGATCTATCGCCAGGAAGGCCCGCTCTCGACCGGCGGACATTTTGGCTGCCGCATCGTGCAAACGCCCGACAACAATCTCTTCCTCACCCAGGGCGACCACTTCCGCCACCGCGATGAGGCGCAGAACCTTGGCAATCACTTGGGCAAGCTCGTGCGGATCGCGCCGGACGGCTCGGTGCCACAGGACAATCCCTTCGTGGGGCGCAGTGGCGCGAAGCCGGAAATCTGGTCCTATGGCCACCGCAACATGCAGGGTGCGGCGCTCCATCCGGTGACCGGCAAGCTGTGGGAGCATGAGCACGGCCCACGCGGCGGCGATGAGATCAACATCATCGAGAAGGGTAAGAACTATGGGTGGCCGGTGATCGGCTACGGCATCGACTACAACGGCGCCAAGATCCATGATGCGACCAGCAAGCCCGGCATGGAGCAGCCGATCAAGTACTGGGTGCCGTCCATCGCGCCCTCGGGCATGGCGTTCTACACCGGCGATCTGTTCCCGAGGTGGAAGGGCTCGCTGTTCGTCGGGGCGCTGGTCGGGCAGATGCTGGTGCGGCTCGATCTCGACGGCGAGAAGGTCACCGGCGAGGAGCGCATACTGCATGGGTTGCGCGAGCGCATCCGCGACGTACGCGTGGGGCCGGATGGCGCCCTCTATCTCGCGACCGATAATTCCGCAGGGCGTATCCTTCGCGTCTCGCCGAAGTAGTCAGGCCGACGCAACGAGGTCCGCCGTCGGCTTCACAGCCGCGCTACCCGGGAAGATGTCCGAGGCAAGCTTCGCTTCGTCGGCGCGCAGGTGATCCTTCAGCACACCTTTGAGCACCGCACGAAGGTCGGTGGTCGGCTTGAGATCGCGCTTCTCGTGGAGATCGGTCTCCTTGAGACCCGGCCAGTCCGCAACAACGCGCCCGCCCTTCAACGCGCCGCCGACGAGGAAAGCGACAGTCGCCGTGCCGTGATCGGTTCCATCGTTGCCGTTGATGCGCGCGGTGCGGCCGAATTCGGTGACGATCGCGACCACGGTTTGGTTCCAGGCCCCGCCCATACTCGTCTCGACCGCCTGAATCGCGCCGTCGAGCGCGCCGAGCAGATTGGCGAGTTGGCCGCCGGTCGCACCTTCGTTGATGTGCGTGTCCCAGCCGTTGAAGGCGAGCGCACCGACGCGTGGACCATCCGGCCGTGCGAGATATTTGGCGGCGGTGCCGGCAGCCTCGGCGAAATAAGCACGGATGCCCGCGATGCCGCCTGGCTGACCGTTCGGACGCTGCATCGGATCGGACTTGGCCCGCTCCTCGATCGCGCGCGCCAGCACCGGATCGGTATGGCGATAGAGATCGACAAGCCGCATCATCGTGTCTTCGCTCGCGGGCGGCATGCGCTGCGGCGACCACGACATCACCGGTGCCTTGCCGCGCACGACCAGCGGCGCCACCGGCCCGACGGCGAAAGCTCGTGAAGGCGTGCGAACCCGGCCTTCCGCCTCGATCAGCGCGAGCGCGCGGTTCAGCCAGCCGCTCTCGGTCATCTCCGGCCGCGCGAGGCCGCTTTCGAGCACGTCCTGTCCGTCGAAGTGCGAGCGCTCACGATAGGGCGTCGCGCAGGCATGAACGATCGTCGCCTGGTTCGCCTTGTAAAGCCGGTGCAGGTTCGGCATTGCCGGATTGAGCGCGAAGAAATTGTCGAGCGGCAACGCCGGCGTCTTGCCGTCCATCGCCAATCCCTTGTCGCCGCGCAGCTTGATCCAATCCGGATCGCCGGTGGGCGCGACCGCCGCGAGCCCGTCGAGCGCGCCGCGCAGCACGATGGTGAGGAAACGTGGGTCGCGGCCTTCGGCGCGCGCGACCTTTGGCAGATACGTCCACGCGAACAGCACACCTGAGGCGAGCAACAGTTCGCGACGTGTGGCGAGATGGAGGGTCATGGCACTACCTCCGCAAGAATTCCGGCGACATCAGAAGAAGCGCGAACGCCTGCGGCCGGCTTTCGGCACGCGCGACCGCCTGGCGCGTTTCGTTCGAAGCAAGCGGGCCAAGCGTCTCGTCGACCATCGTTTGCGGGTCCATACGATCGGCCTGCCGCACGGCGAAGACATTGGCGATGTCGAGCCGCACCGCCAACGCGTCGAGCCAGGCACCGTTCTCATCGGAGAAGCCCTTGGGCGATGGCGGTCGCCACAGCGGCTCGCCAAGCAGCGCAAGCGACGGCAGAACCCGCGGGACGTCCGGCTGGGTGGCGCCAATGGCACGCAATCCAGCGATCCGCCACTCGCCCGGCCGCTTCAGCTTGGTGCGCGGCGCGTCCCACGCCTCCTGAGCCGTCACAAGCGCGCGCGAGACTTCCTTCAGATCGCCGTCGGTGTCGCGGAAGACCTTGGCAAGCTTCGCCACCAGCGCGGGCGGCGGCTGGTCGGCCACGAAATGCACGGCGAGCTTGCGTGCGATGTGATCGGCAGTCGCGGGATGCCGCGCGAGATCCTTCAGCACCGCCCGGCCCTGCTCCACACCACCGTCTGCATAGGTCTTGCCCATGATCACCTGCGGGCCCGGCTCGTGCAGCCGCCTGTTGAACACGAACTCACCGCCGTGCTCCGGATTGTCCGCGATCGGCAGAATCGTCCAGCCGGTCAACACATTGGCAAAGCGTGTTACGTCCTCTTGCGTGTAGCCGGAGCGCACACCAAGCGTATGCAACTCCATGATCTCGCGTGCGAGGTTCTCATTGAGCCCCCGGCTGCGATTGATACCCGCGGTCGAGTTCGGGCCGATCGAAGCGGCATTGTCGAGATAGAACAGCATGGCCGGATGGCTCTCGACAGCTTGCACCATGTCGGCGAAGCGGCCGAGCACATGCGGGCGGATCGCCTCTCGCTCGTAGCCGCCAGCAAGGTTCGGCACCTTGTCAGCGGAAACACAGAAGTGGTTCGACCAGAACCAGACCAGCCGCTCGACGAATCCGATCTCGGCGTTCGCCGCGGCATCGAAGCGTGCTTTCACCTCTTTCAGGAAGTTCTGCCGCTCGGGGTTAAGTGCGTCTGGCACCGCCGGAATCTCGGGCGGTTTCGCTGCGACCTCGCCACCTGGCGCGTCCATCGCCTTTATGCGATCGGCTTCGCGCTTGGCGACGACCATCTTGGCCTGCCGCTCGGCGCGGAAATCGAACGCAATGCGCGAAGACTCTACGCTGCTCAGCAAATCGGTGTTGGGAGCGCGACCAGCATTCGGCTTCGCAATCTCGGCAAGCAGAGCGCCGCGCGGATCGGATGCCATCGTCGCGATCGAGCCGGGCCGCGGGCCAAGGCCGAACCGGTGCAGCGCCAGGGCAGCAGATCTTGGATCGTTCGTCATGGTCATGTCCTGCGGCTGCGCAACCTACGCGAGTCGCATTTCAATCGACGAAATCCATGTCAGAGATTAGCGCCAAATCTGTGGCGCGGCTGTGAGGGTTTGCCCGACAACTGGTGGCTTTCAGCGCACCAAACAGCTCTTTTCCAGCATGCAGTGGATGCCCTTGGAGCCGTTGACCACCTGTGTCACCCGCAAGTCCGCCGCGAGGCTGCACAACGTGTAAGCATCCTCGCGCGAGAGCCCGGCGCGTGCGCAAATCAGCTTGATCATGTCGCGCAGCGCAATCACCACCGCGTCGTCGAGGTCGGGATCGAACGCCATCGTCATCACATGGGTCGGCGTCTCCGCCATCGGCCAGTCGAGCTTCATGTCATCGCGAACGATGAGCTCAAAGGTGCCGATCAATCCGGTCTCGATGGCGTTGATGTTCACCTCGCCGTCGCCCTGCGCGGCGTGGCCGTCGCCGACCGAGAACAGCGCGCCGTCGACATGGATCGGCAAATAGAGCGTGGTGCCCGCGACGAGCTCCTTGTTGTCCATGTTGCCGCCGTTCCGCCGCGGTGGCAGCGTCGAGACCATGCCCCATGAGGCGGGAGGCGCCACAGCCGTCACGCCGAAGAACGGCTTCAGCGGCAGTTCGAGTCCCCACGGCAAGCGTCCGACCATCCGCTTGGCGTCGAGCGGGATATGGATGACGCGGCTCTCCTTGAAATCCTCCGGCAGCGCGCCCGTCATCGGGCGGATCATGTTGTATCCCCAGTCGTAGTGCAGATCGATTGTCTTGATCCGCACTTCGAGCACCTGCCCGGCCTTGGCGCCGCGCACTGCCACCGGTCCTGTGCAGATATGACCCGGCAGCTTCTGCGGCACCTTGGCATGGATTTCCGCAAGTACTTTCGGCATGGCGAGCGGCGAGCCATCGGCTGGCTTCGGCATCTGCGCCGCCGTGCCGGAGACAGTCGAGATCGTGACCGTGTCGCCCGAATCAACCGTCAGCAGCGGCTTCAGCGCGGCGTCAAAGAAGCCCCAATGGACGGTGTCAGTCGCGGCATCCAGGCGATGCGTGGCCATGTTCGAAGTCCCCAGACAGTTGGTCGGCGGTCAGCCTTCGCCATCGTCATCGGGCGGTCAAGCCGCACCCTTAGCCCTGTGCGTCAGACCGGGAATGCCATAATATTTGACCGATTGGCCCTGATGCTGCCTGACATGCGCAACGGGCATAAGATTTAAAGGATCAAAGGCAGAGCGATGGCGGACGTTTTCCAGGACGGCAAGATTTTCGTCGGCAAGAGCGAGAAGCCGGAGTACCTCGAACTGCACTTCGGCAACCGGCACGGCCTCGCCACGGGCGCGACCGGAACGGGCAAGACTGTCACCCTGCAAGTGCTGGCCGAAGGCTTTTCCCGCGCCGGCGTCCCGGTCTTCGCCGCCGACATCAAGGGCGACCTATCCGGCATCGCCGCGCTCGGTGAAGCCAAGGATTTTCTGGTCAAGCGCGCCGAGCAGGTCGGCTTCAAATATATGACCGACGAGTTCCCGGTGATCTTCTGGGACCTGTTTGGCGAGCAAGGCCATCCGATCCGCACCACCATCCTTGAGATGGGACCCCTGCTTCTGTCGCGCATGCTCAACCTCAATGACGTGCAGGAAGGCGTCGTCAACATCGCATTCAAGTATGCTGACGACGATCCGGAGCTCGGAGCCGCGGATTCCAAAGGCCTTGTCGATCTCAAGGACTTCCGCGAGCTGTTGACCTATCTGTCGAAGAACGCAAAGGATATCGCGACAAAGTACGGCAACGTCGCCACCGCAACGGTCGGCTCGGTGCAGCGCCAGTTGCTCGTTCTCGAAAATCAGGGCGGCGCCAAATTCTTCGGCGAGCCCGCGTTCGACATCAACGATCTGATGAAGAAGGATCGCGACGGCCGCGGATTCATCAACATCCTCGCCGCCGACAAGCTGATGGAGAACCCGCAGCTCTATGCGACCTTCCTGCTCTGGCTGCTCTCCGAGCTGTTCGAGAAACTCCCCGAGGTCGGCGACCTCGACAAGCCGAAGCTCGTGTTCTTCTTCGACGAGGCGCATCTCCTCTTCAACGATGCGCCAAAGCCGCTGCTCGACAAGATCGAGCAGGTCGTGCGCCTGATCCGCTCCAAGGGCGTCGGCGTCTATTTCGTGACACAAAACCCGCTCGACGTGCCGGACAAGGTTCTGGCGCAGCTCGGCAATCGCGTGCAGCACGCACTGCGCGCCTTCACGCCGCGCGACCAGAAGGCCGTGAGGGCCGCGGCTGAAACCTTCCGGGCGAATCCGAAGCTCGACACCGAAACCGTCATCACCCAACTCGGCAAGGGCGAGGCGCTGGTCTCGTTCCTCGAAGGCAACGGCACGCCGTCGATGGTCGAGCGCACCCTGATCGCGCCGCCCTCCGCGCGCATCGGGCCGGTGACGCCGGACGAGCGTAAGGCGATCATTGCCAGAAGCCCGATCCGCGGCAAATACGACAAGACCATCGATCCGGAGTCGGCCTACGAAATCCTCCAGCGCCGCGTTCAGGAAGGCGGCCCTGCGGCCGCACCGGCCGGCGGCAACGGTCCAACCGCTCAACCGCCCGCGGGCGGCGGCAGTTGGTGGGGCGATGTGCTCGGCGGTGTTCTCGGTGGCGGCAGCCGTCCGCGCGGACGTATGACGACGACAGAGGTCGTGGTGAAGCAGGTTGCGCGCTCGGTTTCATCGCAGGTCGGCTCGCAAATCGGCCGTGCGATCGTGCGTGGCCTGCTCGGCAGCCTGACGAAACGCTAGATCTCAGCCAGCCGCGGCTCGGGCGTCAGCACCAGCGTGACGTGCCCCATCATGCGCGCGCCCGGTTCGAAGTGGAACCGGGCGAAGCTTCGCATCAGGTCGTGTTCGTAGACGTCTGCCACGTCGGTCCGGCAGATCAGGAATTTCGCTGCCGCCGAAATGTCCTCGCGGTCGATGATGCACATCACCCGCATCTCAGGATGGCGCGTCAGATACTCAATCACGGTCGCGATGAGCGTCGGATAGCCGGGGTGCAGCATGTCATCGAGCGCGATCACGCCGCGCGCGTTCAGCACAGCGTGCGCCAGTTCGAGATCGTGGGCGAGCGACTCGTGCGTGTGATCTCCGTCGATGTGGATGAAGCGCGCACCGTGGCCGTTGAGCCGTCTCCGCAGCTCGGCGGGGGCAAGCGAGCGGCTATCCTGCTGCCATGCCTCGACGCGATCGGGCGCAAGACCCATCGCCGTGCAGTTGTCGAGAAGCCGGGTGCGCACACGGTCGTCCGGCCAGTCGAAGCGGTCGATGCCGAGCGCGTGTTCGTTGCGAATGAGGCCCAACGCCATCGCGATGAAGAACCGGCCCTCGAAGGTGCCGATCTCCACCATGTCGCCTGAAACGCCGAACTCCGATTGCCGCCGGATCAGATGCCCGCAGATCGCCGCGGCAAAGCGCGACGACATTCCGCGCACTTTGGCGTAACCATTCGCCAAATAGCGGTCGATGGCAGCATGGCCGCTCGCAATGTCGATCGTCATCCCGCCCCCGCGGAACTTACCCCGGCGCGGACGATCCTAGCACTGCGGGACCCGGCCGGGTCCAGCCGTCAGAGCGGCCCGCGAAACACGAAAAATGCACCGACCGCGATGAAGGCGAAGCCGATCGCATGATTCCAGGTGATCGCTTCTTTCAGGTACAGCACCGAGAAGCCGGCGAACACCACCAGCGTGATGACCTCTTGCATGGTCTTGAGTTGCGCCGTCGAATAGACCGCGCTGCCCCACCGATTAGCCGGGACGGCCAGGCAATATTCGACGAAGGCGATGCCCCAGGCTACGAAGATGACGCTCAGCAGCGGCGTCTCCTTGAATTTGAGATGCCCGTACCAGGCGAGTGTCATGAACACGTTGGAGGCCAGCAGCATCAGAATCGGAAGCACGTAGGAGGAGGTCAGCGCGGGCATGGGCATCTCGCGGTATGGAGGATCGGCCAATGTCAGCATGGCCTAGCACGGACCGTCTCCAATGACAGCAGCCGTGCGTCTTTTGCGTTCCGGCGCTAACGTCGTGGGAACGCGATTCGGCCCGCCATGACCAAGCTCCGGCTTTTCCTTGTTGCCATAATCGCCGTGCTCGCGGCGGCTCCCTCCTCAGCGCAAGCGCCACGCGGCAAAGCGGCTGCGGTGAAGCCGTACAAGCCGGTGCCGGTCAAACTTCCCACAGCGCCCGACGATCCGAAGCTCGAAAGCTTCCGCAAGGAGCTCGCAGATGTCGCCAAGAGCCGCGTCTATGCGAAGCTCGCACCACTCGTGGAATCGAAAAACTTTTTCTGGGATCGCGACTTCGGCAACAACTTCGACAGGCGCAAACCGGCAGTCGACAATCTCGCCAATGCGCTCCGTCTCGAACATGAGGACGGCGCGGGCTGGACCTCGCTCACCGACTTCGCGACGGATGCGTCCGCCGGCCCGCTCGACTCCCGTCCCGGCGTCATCTGCACGCCAGGGCAGGCAACATTCGACGGCATCGATCTCGACAAGCTGATCGACGTCACGCGCACCGACGGAATCGACTGGGCCTATACCCGCGCGCCCGAGATCCAGGTTCGGGCAACGCCACGCGCGAACGCGGCAGTGGTCGAGAAGCTCGGCCTCTATTTCGTGCGGCTTCTCGGCTTCGAAGGGCCGGACAGCGACACGCCGGGCCGCACCCAGTGGGCGAAGGTCGCGACGCCCTTGGGCAAGACCGGCTACGTCGCGCCGAACTCACTTCTCTCCATCACCACCGAACGGATTTGCTACGCCAAGAACGAGCTCGGGGATTGGCGAATCACCGGCTATGTCGGCGGCGGTGACTAGTCGGCGCGCTGCGGCATTGCTCCGAAGCCGCGCAGCGACGAAGGTGGATTGACAGAATGCCGCACCTCCGTCGCAATTGAGGAATTAGCTCGGCCCGTTCGTCACGGGTCTCCAGGGAGAATTTCTCGATGCGCCGCCGCCATTTCATCCCGCTTTCGATCTCATCCGCCGCTTTGCTGATCGCCGCCGTGGCGATGCCTGCGCAAAGCCAGCAGCGACCAAACCAGCTTCCCCCGCCCGGAGCGCAGCAGAAGCCGGGGCAACCCCTTCCGCCGCCCAGCGGCAAACCCGGCCCGCAGCAGCAACAGCCGCCCGCAGCCGCCGCCCCCGCGCCGTATCAGCCGGTCGCCATCAGCGCGCCGAAGCCGATCGCCGATCCCTCGTTCGAAGCCTTCCGCAACCAGATCGCCGAAATCGCCAAGCGCAAGGACAAGAAGGCGCTCGCAACTCTCGTCTCGCCGGGCTTCTTCTGGATGGGCGAAAAGGGCGACAAGGCTGATAAGAAAAAGCCGATGGTCGAGAGTCTCGCCAAGGCCATCAGTCTCGATGCCAAAGACGGCTCGGGCTGGGAGGCGCTCACGGGCTACGCCGCCGATCCAACCGGTGCGCCATTCCCTGAGAAGCAAGGCGTGATCTGCGCACCGGCCGATCCGGATTTTGACGGCAAGGCGCTCGAAGCCCTTGCGCAATCGACCAAGACCGACGCGTCCGAGTGGGGCTACCCGATGCAGCCGAACGTCGAAGTCCGTGGCGGACCGCAGCCCAACGCGCCGGTGATCGAGAAACTCGGCATGCACTTCGTCCGCGTGATGGAAGACAACGCGCCGCCAAACCAGCAGAATCCAGCGCTGCGCATTGTGACGCCGTCCGGCAAGGTCGGCTTCGTGCCGCCCGAGGCCATCGCGCCGCTCGGCAACGATCAGATCTGCTACGCCAAGGACGCCGCCGGCTGGAAGATCGCGGGCTTCATCGGCGGCGAATAGGTTCATTCGCGCAACCAATAACGAGGCGCGCACTGGAATAGGTGCGCGCCTCGTTTTGTTTATGCATCGGCCCCTGTCGCGAGCAGCGACGTAATATTATTACGCCGCCGAATTCGTTAGCCTCGGGCCGCGACAGAAACTTCTCTAGGGGCGAACCATGTCACGAACACTCATTGCATCCATCGCCGCGGCGACGCTCGCCGTGGCGTTCAGCGGTCCGGCCAACAGCCAGGCCGCGCGGCCGCAGATCGAGACCAAGAAGGTCGACGGCACCGACAACGTCTATATCTTCCGCAACGGCGGCCATCAGGCGATGTTCGTCGTCACACCTGCGGGTGTGATCGCGACCGATCCCATCGCCTACGGCCGTCCGACCGGCGGCCAGCAATATGTCGACGAGATCAAGAAGGTTACCGACAAGCCGATCAAATATCTGATCTATAGCCATCACCACTACGATCACATCGCCGGCGGCAAGGCATTCAAGGATGCCGGTGCGCGCATCATCGCGCATAAGAACGTCGCGCCGCATCTGAAGCCGCTCGCCGATCCGAACACGCCGTTGCCGGATGAATCGATCGGCAACAAGAAGGTCATCAAGCTTGGCGGCACGGCGGTCGAACTGCTCTACCTCGGCCCAAATCACTCAGACTCCAACCTCGTGATCCGGCTGCCGAAGGAGAAGATCATCTTCGTGGTCGACACCATTCCGGTCGGTTCATTCCCCGGCCGCGGCATGATCGACTTCTTCCCACTCGAAACCGAAGCCTTCATGGAAAAGGTGATCGCGCTCGACTGGGAGCGCTTGATCCCCGGCCATCCGGGAGCGCCGAACGGCCGTCTCGGCACCAAGGATGACGCCAAGGCTGTGCTCACGCTTTATCGCGATGCGTCCGCGGAAATGAAAAAGCTGGGCCAGGGCGGCAAGTGCTGGGACGAGGCCGAGAAGGAGTTCAAGCTGCCGAAGTACGAGAGCATGCCAGGCTATGCCAACGGCCTGCCCTTCGTGGCGCGGCGCTATTGCGGCCTGTGGGGCCGCGGCACCTGACGATACACATCGTTCAAAAAAAATCACGGGCCGCTCTCACGAGCGGCCCGTTTCATTTTCTGAACTGTACGATCAACGCGCGTTCGCTGCGGCCTTGTCCACCGAAGCTGAGGTCTGACCGAACAGGATCGCACGTTCCTCCGCGGTGCGGATGCCGCCGTGGTTCGGATTGACCTTCGCGACCCACTCATAGGCCTTCTTTACCGCCGGACGCGCCGCAATGGTGTCGAGCCACTTCTTCACGTTGGGGAAGTCGTCGATCTTCTGATGTTGGCGTTCGTGGATAATAACCCACGGGTAAGACGCCATATCGGCGATCGAATACTCGCCCGCGAGGAACGGACGATCCGCAAGCCGACGGTTCATCACGCCGTAAAGGCGATTCACCTCGTTGCGATAACGATCCATCGCATACTGGATCTTGTCGACGGCGTAGTTGCTGAAGTGATTGTTCTGTCCCGACATCGG
Organism: Pseudomonadota bacterium; assembly: GCA_040756555.1. Classification (GTDB taxonomy): domain Bacteria; phylum Pseudomonadota; class Alphaproteobacteria; order Rhizobiales; family Xanthobacteraceae; genus Z2-YC6860. The sequence goes on from JBFLYS010000001.1 coordinate 277,861, forward strand.
GCCGAGACCGCCCATCTGCCAAAACAGCCACTGCATCACATCGGCGCGCGCCGCCGGCTCTTTTGGCAAAAACTTTCCCGTTTTCTCGGCGAGATAGACCAGAATTGCTCCCGACTCGAACACCGAGATCGGCTTGCCGCCACCCGGCGGATCGTGATCGACCAGGGCCGGTATCCGGTTGTTGGGCGAGACCGTGAGGAAATCGGCTTTGAATTGCTCGCCTTTGCCGATGTTAATCGGGATCACCTTGTAGGGCAGCGCAGTTTCTTCCAGGAAAATCGTGACTTTGTGGCCGTTCGGCGTGGTCCAGTAATAAAGGTCGATCATCTTCCGTTTCCTCGATGCTGCAACGCTGGGCAGTTTGAGCTTTTAGATGCCTTACTTAGGCTGAAATACGCAGGCTGGTGCGATAACATAGTATTGGAATGACGAGCCACCTATGCATCCCTGCATGATTTTCCCGCTTCAGCGGCGCACCTTGCGCGCGCTCACTTTCGCCGCTGTGATGTTCGCGCTGATGGGCATGGATTGGTCCGCGGACGCACAACTCTTTCGGCCGATGGATCGCATCCCCGAGCCGACGATCGAGGATGTCGATCCTGGACAGACCGCAGGTTCGGCCGACGCGCTGCCTTACGAATTCCGCCGCCAGCCGGTCTATTACCGCTCGACCGAAGCGTCAGGCACCATCGTGATCGATACAACCGAGCGCTTCCTTTACCTGATCCAATCGCCCACCAACGCGATCCGTTACGGAATAGGCGTGGGCCGCGATGGCTTCACCTGGGCCGGCATTCTTAAGGTCACCCGCAAAGCGGAATGGCCGGACTGGACACCACCGGCGGAGATGATCGAGCGCCAACCTTACCTGCCGCGCTGGATGGCCGGCGGCCCCGGCAATCCGCTCGGCGCGCGCGCCATGTATCTTGGCAACACGGTCTATCGCATTCATGGCACCAACGCGCCGGAGACGATTGGACATGCCGTGTCGTCCGGCTGCTTTCGTCTTGTGAACAGCGAGATCGAAGATTTGTATTCGCGCGTGCAGATCGGCGCCAAGGTCATCGTGCGGCACTGAATGAACACATCGCCCGCCATCCGCAAATCCGAACGCCGCCTCACCTGCGAGCGCTGCGGGACGGAGTTCGTATGCACTCTCGACGCCAAGAGCTGCTGGTGCGCGGACGAAAACTACCGGATGCCGATGCCGGCTGAAGGATCGGACTGCCTGTGCCCCGATTGCCTGCGCGCTGCGGCCGCGAACCTCACGGCACGGCGCTCCCCATGAAGTTCATTTCCATCACGCTCGCATTCGTCGCCTTGATCGCCGCCCTGCCCGCGCACGCGGCGAACATCTCGATCATCGGCGATTGGGAGATTGTCGAAGCTGCGCCCGGTCCCTGGACGACCGATGAAGAACGTCCGAAGCTCACGAGCGCCGGCAAGTATCTCCTGAATACGACGATCAGCTTCAAGCCGAAGGAGATCGTCTCGAAACAGAAGATGTTTGCCTGCAAGCGCGCGATCTATGAGGCAAACTCGCTCGAGCACGACGCCCTATTTCAGGGCAACCTGCCGGAACCCAACCCCGCGGCCGCCGCCGCACGACTCGGCTTTCAAAAGGGTGACGTTCCCGGCGTCGACGTAAGCTGTGTCAAGGCGAAGTACGTGTTTCACTTCCTTGACCCCAACACAGCGATGACCACGATCAATAACGTCATCTACAAGCTGAAACGGCGTTGAAAACCATCAAAGAATAGCTGGGAGGCATCGCCACGCTCTGGTCAAGAACCGGCGTTAGGTGCATTCCTCTTGAGCCAATTCTTGATGAGCCATGTTCCGCCGTTTTGAAAAAGTCCTGAACCCGACCGGGAAGCCAGCGGAATCGGAACCGCCGGCGTCTCTTGTCGCGTTCTATTGGCATTTTGCGAGCCAAGCGAAGAGCCTGTTCATCGCGCTGTTCGTGACCGGCTTCATCGTCGCGGTGCTTGATTCGGCGATTCCCGCGTTCATGGGCCGCATCGTCACACTTGTGACATCGAGCCAGCCCGCGACGCTGTGGACCGAGAACTGGCATCTCCTTCTCGGCATGGCTGCCGTGCTGCTGGTGCTGCGCCCGCTCGCGCTGATGGCGCAGAACCTCGTCGCCAACCAGGCCATCGCGGTGAATGTCGCCAACATGATTCGCTGGCAGAACCACTGGCACGTAGCGCGCCAGTCCTGGGCCTTCTTCCAGAACGATTTCGCGGGTCGCATCTCCAACCGCGTGATGCAGACCGGACCGGCCGTGCGCGAGAGCCTCGTCGCGCTCATCACCGGCGTCTGGTACATCCTGGTGTACGGCACCGCCGCGATGATCCTGCTCGCTTCGGCAGACGCTTGGCTCGCGCTGCCGATCTCGCTCTGGTTCATCGGCTACCTCATCATGCTGCGCTGGTTCGTGCCGCGCATGCGCGACCGTTCGAAGACCGTCTCCGAAGCGCGCTCATGGCTGGTCGGCCGCATCGTCGACACCTACACGAACATTCTCACGGTGAAGTTGTTCGCCCGCGCACGCGACGAAGACGCCTACGTGCGCGAGGCGTTCGACGAGCACACCGGCCTGTTCCACGCTTCGCTTCGTCTCAACACGGCGTTCAGCTTCTGCCTGTCGACCCTCAACGCCATGCTCGTGACCGGCACCGGCGCGATGGCGATCTGGCTGTGGGTGCACGGCAAGGTCGAGGTCGGCACCGTCGCGATGGCGCTACCGCTGTCCTGGCAGATCATCTCGATCGCCGGCTGGGTTGCCATGCGCGTCACCGAAATCTTCGAGAACATCGGCGTCGTGCAGGAAGGCATGATGACCATTTCGCGGCCGATCGCACTCACCGACAAGCCGGGCGCCAGCGAGCTCAAGGTCATGCGGGGCGAGATCGAATTCCGCGACATCCGCTTCGGCTACGGCCGCGAAAATGGCCTGATCGATGGCTTGTCGCTCACCATCCACCCCGGCGAACGCATCGGCCTGATCGGACGCTCCGGAGCGGGAAAGTCCACGTTGGTCAACTTGATGCTGCGATTCTTCGATCTGGAGGACGGCAAAATCCTGATCGACGGGCAAGACATTGCGGAGGCGACACAGGAAAGCCTGCGTGCGCAAATCTCGGTCGTGACGCAGGATACCTCGCTGTTGCATCGCTCGATCCGCGACAACATCCGCTACGGCCGCCCCGAGGCGACCGAGGAAGAGATTGTGCGTGCAGCGAAGCAAGCACAGGCCGAGGGGTTCATCCATGAACTCGAAGACTGGCGCGGCCGCAAGGGCTACGACGCGCATGTCGGCGAGCGCGGCGTGAAGCTCTCGGGCGGGCAGCGCCAGCGCATCGCCATTGCGCGCGTCATCCTGAAGAACGCGCCGATCCTGGTGCTCGACGAGGCCACCTCCTCACTCGACAGCGAGGTCGAAGGCGCGATCCAGGCGAGCCTCGACACGCTGATGGCGGGCAAGACCGTGATCGCCATCGCGCACCGGCTCTCGACCATCGCGCGCATGGACCGCCTCGTGGTGATCGACCGCGGCCGCATCGTCGAACAGGGCACGCACGAGGAACTGCTGCGCTCAGGCGGCCACTATGCCGACCTGTGGCGCCGTCAGTCCGGCGGCTTCATCGACGCTGAACCTGCACCGCAGGCGGCGGAGTAACGCAGCGCGCGTCGCCACATCCGCTGGCGACCTCCTCAAAAACGTGGTTGTCTCCCTCAAAACAATACAACGGGAGGAAGCCTTGGTCCGTTTCGCGTGCGCCCTGCTCGCCGTTGCCGCTTGCTATGCACCGCTCTCGGCACAGGCCCAACAAGACTACCCCAACCAGCCGATCCACGTCATCGTCGGCTACCCGCCCGGCTCGACCGCCGACCTGTCGGCGCGTGTGGTCGGCGCACGCATGAGCCAGATCCTCGGTCAGCAGATCGTCGTCGAGAACCGCGTCGGCGCGGGATCGAGTCTCGCGGCGGGGCAGGTCGCCCGTGCGCCGAAGGACGGCTACACGCTGTTCGTGGCCAACGCCGGCAACGTCGTCAACGCGGCGATGAATTCCAATCTCAGCTTCGACTTCTACAAGGACCTCACGCCGGTCGCCCTCGTCACGTCGACACCGACGGTGCTCGCGGTGACGCCCGAGCTTGGCGTGAAATCGGTGAAGGAGCTGATCGCATACGCCAAGGCCAACCCCGGCAAGCTATCGTTCGGCTCGTCCGGCGTCGGTTCCTCCACGCATCTGGCGCTCGAGCTGTTCAATTCGCTGGCGGACGTGAAAATCACGCACATTCCCTACTCCGGCAGCCCACAAGTCATCACCGACATGCTGGCAAACCGCATCCAGGGGTACTTCTCCCCGGCCTCCACGGTTATGGGTCACGTCGCAGCCGGAAAGCTCGTTGGTCTTGCTGTGACCGACGCCAAGCGTAGCTCGATCGTTCCCAATCTCCCGACCATGATCGAAGCCGGCGTTCCCGAGTTCGAGTCGGTCCTCTGGTTTGGCTTCCAAGCCCCCGCAGGCACGCCACAACCGATCGTCGACAAGCTTCATCGGGCCGTGAACGAAGCCCTGAAATCCGCCGACGTGATCAAGTCGCTCAACGCACAGACCATCGCGCCACTGGTCGGCACCCAAGCCGATTTCGCAAAGCACCTCGAAACCGAACGCAAGCGCTGGACGCCAATTATCGAGAACGCTGGCCTGCGCAAATAGTCCGATCGTTCAAATTTTATCGACCTTCTTAGTGGCGCGTTGACCGCGCGCCGCGATCCACGCCGCCCTTCGCCGTCCCTAGCGCCGTCTTAACGACGACCATGCTAATGCGAGACGAATTGCGGGGATTTTGTCATGAGCAATCTTCGTTTCTCGGTGATCACGATCCTGCTGTTTGCCGGCGCTTTCGCCAGCATGGCCTGGGCGTCCAAGGGATTCCCGCTGCCGGGCTTCATGTCCGCGAGCGTGGAGCCCAAAGTTTCACCGCAAGCGGCTGCGCCACAAGTGACCGCGGCTCCCGTCGCCGAGGCACCCGCACAGCCCAAGGTCACGCACGAGATTGCGTCCGTCCTGAGCCATCCGAACGCGGCCACCGTTCCGCTCCCGGCGCCCAATCCGCGCGTCGTGCGTGCGCCGGCCTTCGAGGACAGCGTGAAGGAGGAGCGCAAGGAACTGGCGCAGCCGAAATCCGTGCAGCCGAGCAAGCCTGCACAACGGGAGCCTGAGCTGCCCGCCGACACCGATCCGGGCCGCAATCAGGTGCGACTGACCGCGATCCAGGCCGCTAGTGCCTACGCCTACGCGCCGTGCGATCCCGCGATCAAAGCGGCCTTCGTCGTCGCGGCCACGACCTACATCAAGGCGGTGACGGACAACATCAGCACCGCCGGCGCCTTCGCCACGCCAATGGATCGGCGCGTGCGCGCATCGATCCAGGCTGCGTTCGTCGCGGGCGGCATCACGTCGAGGGACTTTCCGACGGGCACACAGACGCTTGTCGCAGCAATCGCGAAGACCGAAGGCACGCCGAACGCTCCTTGCTCGATGGGCCGGCAGGCCGACCGGTCGCGCCGCGACCGCTCCTAATTATTGCTCCGGCTGCGCCGAGAAGATCACCACGTCGATGTCCTTCGACGGCACGAAGTTCGTTGCCGTCCATTCGAACTGCGTGTCGGAAATCTTCTTCGCATTCGCCGGACAGAACGCCGCGAGATGGTTCGGCCGGCCCTTGTCCACCACGAGGCGGAATTTGCCGATCGGCCCGCTCCAGTACTTCGCGGTCTTGACCACATAGCCGATCCACGCGGGGTCCATTGAGCCGCGACGCTTCTTCAGCGCCGCACGGAACGCCGGATCGGCGCAGTATTTCTTCAATCCCTCTCCAGTCTCGAAATAGTCGCCGAAATCGCTGCCGTCGCCAGTGATCGGGCGATAGGAAATCTCCACCTTCGTCGGACCCGGTTTGAACGCCTGCTCCCACTCGAACAGAACCTGATAGCTCCAGTTCGTCATGTAGAAGCCGTTGCTATCGGACTTGGACAGCAGCTCCTCCTTCACCAGCGCCGCCTTTGCATTCTCGGACACCTTCGACAGGATCTCCTGCCGGTCCTTGCCGGTCAGCAGCAAAGGCACGCCATCTTTCTTCAGCCGCTCTGTAATGTCCTTGCCGTTGAACAGCGCGCGCTCGACCATGCGCGACTGCACCGGCTTGCCGTCCACTGCCACCTTGAAGTTCATGTAATTCCGGGCATCCGGAATCTTGTCGTTCATGAACGCATCTTCCGTGTCCGGCCCGTCGTCGAGCGGCACCTCAGGCATCGGAAACGAGATCGTGACGTTCTGATCCTTCTTCGCCTTCGACTGATAAATATAGGAGACCCGGATCTCGTCGCTCGAGATGTACAGGTCCTCGCTTGCAATCGAGATCGTGTCGGTCTTGGTGAAGACGAGACCGCCGGCCTTGCGCTGAGTGACGACGCCATTCGCATGGGCGGTAGAGATCAATAGAACCGACGCAGAAACGGCAGCAACGATCTTCAAGCCTTTGCGGATCATGAATTGTTTCCAATGAGAACGAAGCACACCCAGGAAAGCAAAATTCCCTGCGTCGCGCACGCCTGATTTTTCGCGCTCCACTCACCGCTCAATTATGCATGCGACCCGCTTGTAGACGCCACATCCGCCGTGCCACCGTCCCTGCAACAACCGGCGCAAAGTCCGGTGGGGGTTGGGGAGGGATGCATGGCGGACATGCAGCAGAAATCGGCTGAGCTTGCGGCGCGACTCGACCGGCTGCCGTTCTCCAAATGGCACCGCAACTTCTTCACGGTCTGCTTCCTCGGCGTGATGTTCGACGCCTGCGACTTCGCGCTGTTCGGCATGGCGCTGCCGCCCGTCGCACGCGAATTCGGCCTCAATCAAGCACAAGCCGGTCTGCTCGCAACGGTTGGCCTGGTCGGCGCGTTCGTCGGCGCGCTGTTCTGGGGCACGATCTCCGACTACATCGGCCGCCGCACGTCCTTCGCGGCCACCATCGGCATCTTTTCCATATTCACCGGACTGGTCGGCACCGCCCAGAGCATCCTCTCGCTCAGCATCTATCGCTTCCTCTCCAATTTCGGCCTCGGTGGCGAGGTGCCGGTCGCCCTCACGCTCACGTCTGAATACAGCCCGAGCCGCATCCGCGGCCGCATGACGGGCACGATGATGGCCGCGTTCCCGGTCGGCCTCGCCCTCGCCGCGCTGGTGAGCCTCTGGCTCCTGCCGACTTATGGATGGCGGGCGATCTTCATCGCCGGCATCGTGCCCGCCGTGCTGTTGTTCTTCGTGCGCATGGTGATGCCGGAATCGGTGCGTTATCTGCTGAGCCGCGGCCGCGTCGAGGAGGCCGAGCGCACCGTCGCCAAGATCGAACAGGAGGCCGCGAAAGAAGGCCCGCTGCCTCCCGTGGTGCCGGTCGCCGCCACGCCGGTCGTCGAGCAGCGCGGCGTCACCGTATTTGAGCTTCTCACCCCGGAACGCAGGAAGCGCACGCTTCTGCTCTGGACCGTCTCGTTCGGATTCCTCTGGGCGTCGAACGGCATCATCTTCATGTTGCCGACGATCCTGACGCAGCGCGGCTTCCCGCTCACCCAGATTCTGATCTTCCTGCTCGTGCAAGCGCTCGCAGCCTGCGTCGGCTACACCGCCTGCGGCTTCCTGATCGACCGTTACGGCCGCCGTCCTGTCCTGTTCCTCTATTACCTCGTCGGCGCGGCCTTCCATCTCTGGTTTGCGGAAGCGACCGGCCTCTGGATTTACGTCGCCATCGCCGCGGTCGGCTGGGTCAATCCCGGCGTCTATGGCTCGTCCGGCATCTATGTCAGCGAGCTCTATCCAACGCACCTGCGCGCCACCGCCGTCGGCTGGTTCTTCGGCATCGGCCGCATCGGCTCGTTCCTCGCGCCGACGGTCGTGGGCTTCATGCTGTACTACGGTGCGGGCGCCTACGTGCTGCACACCTTCGCATTCTCGTTCCTGATGGCCGCGATTGCACTGTGGTTCGTCGGCATCGAGACGAAGGACCGCTCGCTGGAGCAGATCACAGGCACGGACACAGCTCGCGCCTAGAAGAAAAGCGGCGTCTCGTCTCGCGCTTGCGCGCGAGACGGCGCTTAGCCGAGCTTGATGCCCGCGTCCCGGACCACCTTGCCCCACTTCTCCGTCTCGGTCGTGACGAAGGCCTTGAACTCGTCCGGGGTGTTCTCGCGATAGTCGATATTGAGCGTCTTCAGCCGCGCCTGAATGTCTGGCTGGCGCAGCACTTCGTTGAGGCCGGCGTTGAGCTTGGTGACTATTTCCGCCGGCGTATTGGCCGGCACGAAAACGCCGTTCCATTCGTAGGCTTCGAAGCCTGCAATCGTGTCCTGCATCGCGGGCAGGTCCGGCAGCGTGCCGAGCTGGCCCTTGCCGGTGTGTGCGATCGCCTTCACCTGCCCGCCTTGGATCAGGCCGACCGAAGCCGAACCGTTGGAGAAATAGAACTTCACCTGCCCGCCGATCACGTCGTTCAGCGCGAGACCGCCGCCACGATACGGGATATGGTTGATCTGCACCTGTGCCATGTGGCGGAGCAGTTCGAGACAGAGATGCTGGAGCGTGCCGTTGCCCGACGACGCGAAGTCGAGGCCGCCCTGCGTTTTCTTCGCAAGCTCGATGATATCGGCGACGGTCTTCGCCTCGACATCCTTGTTCACGACCAGGATGTTCGGAACCAGCGACGCCAGGAACACCGGCGCGAAATCCTTCGTGTAGTCGAAAGAGAGGTTCTGATAGAGCGCCGGGTTCACTGAGAACGCCGTCGCATCGTGGAGGATGGTGTATCCATCGGCGTCGGCCTTCGCGACCTGCGCCTCGCCGATCGTGCCGCCGGCGCCGCCGCGGTTGTCGATGACGAACTGCTGGCCCCACATTTCGCCGAGCTTCGTGAAGAGGAGACGCGCCGTGGTATCAGCGCCGCCCGCCGGCGGATATGGCACGACGACGCGAACCGGACGGTTCGGCCAAGTCGATTGCGCGGACGCCGATGTGATGAAAGCCGGCGCAGCCAAAGCCGCGGCCGTGGTGGCCAGCAATTTCCGCCGCGTGATCATGGCGGCCCTCCCCCTAGGTAGTATCTTTTGTCCCTATCCACTTTATGTTGCCAATGAGGCTGGCCAAGCAAGGGATTCTTGCGGTCCCTGAGGGGTCGGATCGCCGCACAGGGTTAATTTCACAGGGTTTTTGGGCGCTAGGCGACTCACGGAAGGGTTGCTACGACTTTGGATACGGTGGCTGCCTCGAACAAACCAACAGGTCATGCCCAAAGACAAAGCCAGTCCCAACGACAAATCCAACGACACGATCCGGCGCACGGTGCATTTCAAGTTCACCCTTCCCGGCGCGTCGGAGCAGATGATCGCGATGATCAAGTCGGCCGCACCGATGTATCAGATGTTCGGCGACGCGAAGGTGAAGCTTCTGCAAAACGTCGATGACCAGACCCGCTTCATCCAGGTGGTCGAGTACGACGCGCCAGCCGCGCTCGAAACCAGCCGTCAGCAGATCGCCAGCGACCCACGCGTGCAGACCTACATCCAGGGCTGGCGCGCCATGTTCCCTGGCGCGATCGAGATCGAAGTTTTTCAGGACGTCTGAATCAGAAAATCGACGCGCGCCAGGCCAAGGGGTTTCGCCTGACGCGCGCCGGGCTAGCCGATGCGGCCGGTGGAGGCCCGCATCGTCGGGGGAGACTTACATCGCGGGCAGGATCGCGATGTCGCGCACCTGGCCCTTCACGCCTTCGATTTTGATCGCGGGGCCCGCCTTGCCGGTCGCGAGATCGACGGAGTGCAGCGAGTCGCCGACCATCAGCCAGGCTTCGTTCTTACCATTGCCGTCCGACCAGATGTCGAACGCCGCCTGCTCCGCCTTCACGCCGAGCTTGCCGACCGCGCCAAGAATGCCGTCGTTCGGAGGAGCCTGCTTCAGGAGGCCCCCGATCGTGCCGTCGATGTCGTACAGCGCGGTTTCCTTCGCGCCCTTCACCGAGTTGATATAGGCGCCGGCGACCACGTTCGGCTTCTCGCCCTTGTGCATGTCGGTCTCGGCGAACTTCAGCATGCCGTCGGTCGTGACCTTGCCGTCATCGACATTGGCGCGGAGGTTGGTGCCGTCGTTGCCGATGATGCGAAGACGATCCGCCACCGGGTTGAAGTCCACCGTCGCCCATGTGCCGGGCTTCAGCATCGTCTCGAGCTTCGATTTCATCGTCGCCTTGCCGGCCGAGTCGACCGTATAGACGGTGCCGTCCACGCTGACTGCGTAGAGCATGCCGTCGGCCGGACGCACGTCGATGCCCACGACCCTGCCGTTTACGCCCTGGATGTCCCAGGTCTTCACCACCTTTTTCGCACCGGTGTCGACGATCGCGATTGTCTTGTCGCCGGTGAGCGCCGCAACCTGCGCGGCCTGCGCCGCAACGGCGGAAATCAGAAGAGCCGCGGAGGCGGCCAGAATGGAACGAAGCGTCATCACACTCTCCCTTGGTTCGCTGTCGCCCGTTTGCGACCACGTGCGGGGTACGGGGGAGAGCCGGAAGCGGATGCGCGGGCGACGGATAACAAAAACGTGAGCCGCCTGCATCCAAACCGTCATATCGACGGTACCCCCAGCATGATTGGCCAGAACCGTGCCTTTTCGGCTAAAAAGAGTTGGAGCGACGGATTTCCATGTCACCTGCTTCCTCACCAGATGCAGCGACCGAAGCGCAGATCGCAGCAGCCATTGCCCGCTGCGCGGCGGGCGAGCGGGCCGCCGTGCGCGTGATCTACGATCACGAAGCGGCCCGCATGGTTGGCGTCGCCCGGCGCATTCTGAAGCGGCAAGACCTCGCCGAAGAGGCCGTGCAGGATTGCTTCATGCGGGTGTGGCGGGCGGCGCGTTCGTTCGATCCGCAGAAGGGCGCGGCGCGCTCGTGGCTCTATACGATCCTGCGCAACTGCGCGCTGTCGATCCTGCGCGACGAAGGCCGCTTCGTGTCCGACGACGAGAAGATCGAGGACGCAGCGACCGAGAGCGCGCTATCACTGTTGCCGGAAACGAGCGCGCTGCGGCGCTGTCTGGAGCAACTCGATCCCGAGCGGCGGTCGGTCGTGGTGCTCGCTTATGTTCATGGACTGAGCCACGGCGAGCTCGCCGGAAAGCTCGGCGTGCCGCTGGGGACCGTCAAGAGTTGGGTGCGAAGAAGCCTGATCTCATTGCAGGAGTGCATGGGATGACGCTGAATCGCGACGATAAAGCCCTCGCCGGCGAATACGTGCTCGGCGTGCTCGAAGGCGATGCCAAGATCGAAGCCGAACGCCGCATCGCGTCCAATGCCGAGTTCGCACGCGAGGTCGAGAATTGGCGCATGCGTCTGATGGCCTTCGACGACGCGACCGCGCCCGGCGCGGCAAGCGACGAGTTGTGGCGCAAGATCGAAACCGGCGTACCCACGCGCGCCGCCATGATCACCGAGCCATCCGCCGTCGCGAAATTCTGGAGCAGCCTCGCCGCAATGCGCGCGACTGCGCTCGGCGCGACCTTCGCGGCGCTCGTTCTTGCTGTCGGCCTTGGCTTTGCGATCAAGGCTGCGCGCCAGCAGCCGGTCATGGTCGCCGTCTTGCTCGACGGCAGCAAGCCGGGCGCCGTGGTGCATGCCTTTGCCGACGGGCGTGTGGTGCTGGTGCCGCTCACGACGATCAACGTGCCGGAGGGCCGTGCTCTCGAAGTCTGGACACTGCCGAGCCGCGAGCGCGGCCCGGTGTCGGTCGGCCTGATGAATCGCGCGCGCACACTCACGCTGTCGCTCAAGGACTTGCCCGCCCCTGGCACCGATCAGTTGTTCGAGATCACGCTCGAGCCTTCGACCGGCTCGCCGACCGGCCGCCCGACGGGCCCGGTCCTGTTCAAGGGCAACACGGCGCTGGCGCTTTAGAGCGCTAGTGTCCCGAACCCGAAGTTCGCTTCGGAATGCGCTGAGAATTCAAGCGAACTTCCGAATCGCGGCACTAGCGCTACTCCGCCTTGATGTTCCCTTCCTTGATGACCCGACCCCACTTGGTCATCTCGCTATCCATGTAAGCGCCGAACTGCGCGGGCGTCATCTTGATGACGTCGGCGCCCTCCTCCGCGAAGCGCTTCTGCACCTCGGGCACATCCTGGACCGCTGTAATTTCTTTGTTCAGCTTTTCGACGATCGCCGCCGGCGTGCCCGCGGGCGCGGCAAGGCCGATCCAGTTTCCGGCCTCATAGGAGACGCCCGCTTCCTCGAAGGTCGGCACGTCAGGCATGATCGGGCTGCGCTTTGTCCCGCTGACGCCGAGCGCGCGCAGCTTTCCGCTCTTCACATGCGCCGACAGCGTCGTGACCGTCGCGATGATCGCCTTGGTGTGGCCCCCGACCGTATCGATCACCGCCGGGCCAGCGCCGCGAAACGGCACATGCAGCACATCGATTCCGGCGGTGAGCTTGAACAGCTCGAAGCCGAGATGCAGCGAACCGCCCATGCCGCCGGACGAATACATGATCTGCCCCGGCTCCTTCTTGGCGAGCGCGATGAACTCCTTCACGTTGTTCGCGGGCACGCTCGGATGCACCGCAAAGGCGTTCGGGCTCGACACCACGAGCGAGATCGGCGCGAACGCCTTATGCGGATCGTAAGGCAGCTTGTAGAGGTGCGGATTGACCGCATGCGCAAGCGACACGATCAGCAGCGTGTAGCCGTCCTTCGGCGAAGTTGCCACCAACTCGCTGCCGACGATGCCGCCGGCGCCGGTGCGGTTCTCGACAATGAACTGCTTGCCGAGACGCTCGCTCAGGTGCGTTGCGACGGTGCGCGCGACGATGTCGTTGAGGCCGCCAGGCGCGAACGGCACGATGATGCGCACGGGTTTGGTTGGATAGTCCTGCGCCGTGGCCGCCGCCGCAGATGCCAACAACAACGCGACGGCCGTCAACGCCAGTTTACGCAACATCGTCATCATACCTCTGATTTACAGACATTAGAGCTTCGTGATCTTCGCCTGCTCGATCACGTCCTTGAACAGCTTCACCTCGCGGACCACGCGTTCCATGTGGCCCTTGCCGTTCTTCGCCGTGACCTCGAAGCCCGCGGCGGTGAGCTTGGTCTTCATATCCGGCTTGGCGAGGATATCGAGCGAGGTCTTCTCCAGCTTCGCGACGATCTCCGGCGGAGTCTTCGCCGGCGCCATGAAGGCCGTGTAGGTGTCGAACACGAAATCCGGGAAGCCCGACTCGATCATGGTCGGGATCTCCGGCAGATCGTGCCAGCGCGACGTGCCGGTGACCGCGAGGCCGACAATGTTGCCTGCCTTGATCTGCGGATGCGCCGGCGCAAGCACGCCCGAGGAGAGCTGCACCGTGCCGGTCATTAGCGCTTTCAGCGCGTCGCCGCCGCCGGGGAACACCACCGTCGCCATTCTCGGCAACCCGGCGCGCATCTTCAGCACCTCGGCCTGGAGTTGCGGCGTGGTGCCGATCGGCGGCACCGAGACGTTGAACTTGTCCTGATCCTTCTTCGCGAGTTCGACGAAGTCCTTCATCGTCTTGACGCCGAGCGAAGGCTGCACCGCGAAGACATGCGGCGACACCGCAAGCTCGCAGATCGGTGCGAAGTCCTTGAACGGATCGTAGACCGGCTGGTTGTAGAGGCCGGGGTTCACCGAGAAGGCGCTGGTCGAGAGCAGGATGGTGTAGCCGTCCGCATCCGCGCGCGCGACATAGCCCATGCCGATGTTGCCGCCGCCGCCGCCCTTGTTCTCGACGACCACCGAGCCGCCCATCGCCGCCTGCAATTCCGCAGCCATCATGCGGGCAATGATGTCGGAAGGGCCGCCCGGCGTGTTGGCGACGACAATGCGCACCGGACGGTCGGGATAGGCCGCGAAGGCCGAGCTCATCTTAAGGAAGGTCGGCGCGGCGAGGCCGGCAGCGATCGCGGCGGTGCCCTGAAGGACGCGGCGGCGCGTGAAATGCTTCGAATGTGCCAAGGTCAATCTCCCTAGTCGGCCTGTTGATTTGTTGGGGCGCACACTAGGAATTTCAGGCGGTTGCGGCAACTGGGGCGGCTCGCCGCAGAACGCGCATTTGCGTGCTATTTTCGCAAGGCCTCCGCGGTCGCCGCATCCGCCGGGAAGAACGCTTCCACTGCAAGCTCCGCAAGCGTCACATCGACCGGTGTGCCGAACACTGTCGTGGTGCTGAAGAAGGCGAGCATGCCTCTCTCCGTCACCAGTTCGAACGGCACCGCGATCCCCGCATAGTCGCGCATGCCCGTCCTGCTGGTCGCCGCACCATGGGCTGGATAGCGGCGCAACTCCTCCAAGAGACCGGAGAGCGTCGTGTCCGCCGTCTGCTCGATCTGGTTGTGCAGCCGCGCTAGCAGATGTGCACGCCACTCCGGCAAGTTGGCGATGCGCGGCGCAAGCCCCTTCGGATGCAGGCTAAGCCGCAGCACATTCACCGGCGGCTTCAGCAACTCCGCATCGACGCCCGCGAGCAGCGGCGCCACCGCTGCGTTCGCCATCATCAGGTCCAGTGCCGGTCCACCGCCAGCGCCGGATAGGGCTCGTGGCCTTTCAGCACGAGATCGACAGCCTTGCGCGCCGCATCGAGCGCCGGGTCTGCAAGCGTCCGCTCCGGATAGACTGGCGCGAACCCTGCCGCCATCAGCAGCGTGTTCTGCTCGCGCAGCGGCACCTGGAGCCGCTCCGCGAGCCGCAGCACCATCTCGCGCGACGGCTGCGCCCGGCCGGTTTCCAGAAAGCTCAAATGGCGCGTCGAGATGTCAGCATCGCTCGCAAGATCGAGTTGCGTGAGACGGCGGCGCTGACGCCATTCGCGGATGTGTTCGCCGATCGGCTGTGTGTTGGCCATGGCCGGAACCATATCAGCCCGGAAAGGCCGCTCCATAACCTCGCAGGTAATCGACCGCCGGCTCGCGGCGGGTTTGGGTGCTCCATCGTCAACGAAAGGAGACCTCCATGACCAACTTCGTCCGCCCCGCCCTTTTGATCGATGCCGCCGCCAGCGCCGCGACCGCCGCCCTGCTCATCGCAGGAACGAACCTGCTCGAAGCCTGGCTGAACATCCCGGCCGTGGTGATCCGTGAGGCCGGGCTGATCCTTGTCCCCTATATCGGCCTGGTGGCGATCGTCGCGACCCGCCCGCAAATTTCCACCCGCGCGGTGTGGATCATCATCGCCTGCAACGCACTGTGGACCGCAGCAAGTTTTGCGATCCTCGCGTTCATTTCGCCGAACGGGCTCGGGGTCGTTTTTGTGATCGGCCAGGCCCTGGCGGTTGCCGCGCTCGGCGTCCTGCAATGGGCAGCTCTGCGTAGGGGTGCCATCTCGGTTGCCTGAATCGCGGGCAACGCCGGGCCGGCATACCGGCTCTGCGCTGTTCAAACACTGCCGCGCCGGGCATGCTCCCGGCGCGGCATGCGTCGTGCATAGCCGCCGTCACAGGGCAAGCGCGTATGGTTCTTGAAGTTGCACAGATCGAAGTAAAGGCCGGCCACGAAGCCGAGTTTGAAGCGGGCGTCGCCAAGTCAGCGGCGATCTTCAAGCGCGCCAAGGGCTGCAAGGGCATGAGGCTGGAACGCTCGATCGAAAACCCAAGTCTCTACTTCCTGGTCGTGCGCTGGGATACCGTCGAGAACCACACAGTCGATTTCAGAACCTCGCCCGACTTCCAGGAGTGGCGCAAGAACGTCGGCCATTGCTTCGCTTCTCCACCTGCCGTGAGACACACCAAAGAGGCCGTAAAAGGATTCTGATGACACGCCTTGCCGCTGCGTTTGCCGTTCTTCTTGCCGGTTGTTCCATCGCAGCGGCCCAGTCTTCATCGAAAGACACCTGGCCAAACCGTCCGGTCACGCTGGTGGTTCCGCTGGCGGCCGGCGGCGGCAGCGACGGATTGATCCGCGTGGTGACGCCGCGCCTGAGCGAAATCCTCGGACAATCGGTGATCGTGGAGAACGTCGGCGGCGCGGGTGGCATGATCGGCGCGTCGCGGGTGTCGAAGGCGACACCAGACGGCTACCAGATGCTGCTCGGCACCTCCGGCACGCAAGCCACCAACCAGTCGATCTACGCGAAGCCGCTCTATGACGCCGCGACCGACTTCACGCCGGTCGGGCTGATCTTCGAGGTTCCGCAAGTCCTGCTGGTGAAGAAGGATCTGCCGGTGAACAACCTCAAGGAGTTCACCGCCTACGCCAAGGCGAACCAGGGTACGATGCAATTCGGCTCGTCGGGCGCCGGCGGCACCGGCCATCTCGGCTGCCTCCTGCTCAACACCAAGCTGGGCGTCGACGTGACCCACGTGCCCTACCGCGGCGGCGGGCCGGCGATGCAGGATCTCGTCGCGGGCCGCATCGACTATCAATGCGCGCTCGCCAATCTCGCCATGCCGCAGATCGAAGGAAAGAACGTAAAGGCGATCGCGGTGCTCACGCCCGAACGCTCGCCGCTGATGCCGAACATCTCCTCGCTCGGCGAGCAAGGCCTGCCGGATTTCGACGCCTCGGCCTGGAACGTCATCGTCCTTCCGAAGGACACCCCGCGCGACATCGCCGACAAATTGCACAAGGCGATGTTCGAGGCGCTCGACACGCCCGCCGTGCGCGACAGGCTCAACCAGATGGGTGCGACTGTCGTGCCGAAGGAACGGCGCTCCTCGGCTTACTTGCAGAAGTGGACCGAGGCCGAGATCGCGAAATGGGCGGAGACGATCAAGGCCGCCGGCATCGTGCCGCAATAGCTAGTTGTCGAACTCGATCACATCGAGTCCGCACGCCTTGTCGGTCAGGAAGATCAAACCGCGCTCGTCCTTCGCCACGTCGTTCGCCCACGGCGTGGTCTTCCCTTCCGTCGGCTGCGGGATGAAGTAGCCCTTCTCCACCGGGTTCGCCGGGTCGTGGATGTCGATCATCCGCAGGCCCGCAGCGAACCAGGTCACATAGAGCATGCAATCCTTGTCGACGATCTCGCGGAGCTGATGGGTGCCGAAGCGTACCGCGTCGCCGTGATAGGGCTGCGCCATCTCGTCGAGCTGATAGGTGCAGAGAATTTTCGGCTTCGTGGGATCGGTGACGTCCCAGGTGCGCAGCGGCGCATGCGGGCGGCCGATATCCGGCCCGCGTTTCGGACGCTCTTCCTCCGTCGACACCGCGATCTGCCTGCCGCCGATCGCGAACGGCACCTTGAGGAACGTATGCGTCGGCTCTGCGTGCGGCGGATCGTATTCATGGCGGCCCAGCGTGCGCGGTTTTGAGATATCCGACACATCGATGATCGAGATTCCGGAGAACCAGCAGCCCGCGTAGATCTCGTCGCGGCAGCGCATGCCGTGATGCAGCGAATGATCGCGGCCCTTCGGATGCGGCGGCTCGCCCGCGGAGACGTTCTGCCCTGGCATCCACCAGCGTGACACCTCGGTCACCTTCGCCGGATTCCGGATATCGTAGATGACAAGGATGTTGCCGACGAAGCCTTCCATCTCGGTCGAGATGTAGGCGTAGTTCTCATCCATATCGAAGCGGTGCACACCGCGCGCATGCGTCTTCACGAAACTGATCAGCTTCGGATTGGTCTTGTCCTTGATGTTGTAGATCTTGAAGCCGCCATCGGTGAAGGCCAGACGGTCGCCCTTCCCCGGCTCGATCTCCGAATTGACGATCATGATGTCGCCGACGACGCGCACCTTGTGCGAATGCGTCATCGGATTCTCGAGCATGATCTTGTGCACGACCTTGGGATCGCGCGGATTGGAGATGTCGAGGATCGTCGTGCCGTCGGGCCCATGCTGGTGGCCAACGAAGGCATACTTCCCCTGAATCACGACCTGGCCGCCGCCCGGCACTTCCATGCGGCACAGGTGACGGACGTTGTCGGAATGGAAAATCGGGGCGTGGGCGCTTTTGCGCGCAGCGGAGGAAGCTTGTGCCACTTTGATGGTTCCAGTTGTGGGGCCAATTCCGGTTACGGTAACGCCAGCGAACATTGTGTGCAAACTGCGGCGATGCCTGCATTTTCAGGCGTTGAAACGCCGTGTGCGCTTCTGATTAAATCGTGCCGGGGACGGGGTCAGTTCAGGGACAGGAGCAATCCATGACAACGATGCGGCTCACGCTGGGCGCCGCCTTCCTCACGCTTTGCGCGTCGCAGGCGCTGGCAGCACCGGCCTATGTCACCAGCACCGTCAACTTGCGCTCGGCTGCGGGCACCGCCAACGAGATCGTCGCGAAGATTCCCGGCGGCAGCCTGGTGGACGCCAACAATTGCAACGACGGGTGGTGCGAGGTCGAATGGCAGGGCAAGAAAGGCTTCGCCATCCAGACCGTGCTCGATACGAGCGGCAAGGTCCCGGTGCGCCGCGCCGCCGCGCCGCGCCGCTATTCGTCAGGCGTGACCGTCGATGACGAATATGTCCCGGTCGCGCCTGTCGGCCCGCCGGTCGTCTACTACGGCGGTCCCTATTACTATGGCTATCGCCCCTATTGGGGCTACCGCGGCGGCTGGGGTTATCGTTACGGCTACCGGGGCTATCGCCGCTGGTGATCGCCTCTCTCCCATAACATCGGAACGGTCATGCGCTTCGTCGTCGCTCTTCTTCTCTTTGCCTTGGGTATGACCGTTTCGCCGCGCGGCGGCATGGCGCTCGACTATCCGAACCGTTCGGTGCGCGTGATCATCCCGTTCTCCGCGGGTGGCGCGCCGGACGTGCTTCTGCGCATGGTGGCGCAGAAGCTGTCGGAGAAATGGGGACAGGGCGTCATCGTCGAGAATCGCGTCGGCGGCAACACGCTGGTCGGCACGGTCGCCGCGACGAAAGCCGATCCGGACGGCTACACCCTGTTCTTGGCCGCCGATCAGACCTTCATTCTCAATCCGCTGCTCTACGACAAGCTCCCCTACTCCATGAAGGAGCTCGATCCCGTCATCCTGATGGCATCGATCCCGCACATGCTCGCGGTCGCCAACAAGGTGCCGGTGTCGAACGTGAAGGAGCTGATCGCGCTCGCCAAGGCGAAACCGGACACGCTGATGTACGGCACCACGGGCCCCGGCAGCGTGCAGCGGCTCGTCACCGAGCTGTTCTCCTCGATCGCCGGCGTGAAGCTCGTCCACGTGCCCTATCGCGGCGCGAACGAGACGACGACGGCGATCCTCGCCGGCGAGATCGACATGACCATCAACGGCATGTCGAACATCCTGCCGCACATTCCGGACAAGAAGCTGAAGGCGCTCGCCATCTCGACCGCAAAGCGCAATCCGCTCGCGCCGGACATTCCGACGATGCAGGAAGCGGGTGTGCCGGGATACGTGACGCAGGGCGCGTTCGGCCTGTTCACACCGGCCGGCGTGCCGAAGGAGATCCGCGACAAGATCTATCAGGACGCGTCGGAAATCCTGTCCCGGCCCGATGTGCGCAAGGCACTGGAGGAGCGGAGCTTCGTCGTGGACAATCTCGGCCCCGACGCCTTCGTGAAGATGATCGCCGATGAGACCGCGAAATGGGGCCCGGTGATCCGGAACGCCAACATCAAGGGCGAATAAGAAACGGGGCGCGATGTCCGCGCCCCGCTTGCAATCGTTCGGCTGTCGCCGCTGCTAGCGTCCCTTTTTCAGCGACGCGGTTTTCACCGGGGCCGGTTTCGCAGACGCGGTCTTCACCGGCTCAGGCTGGTTCGGAAGCTTCACCCAGCCCGGCTCGTCGGAGCCATCGCCCCAGCGGTGCGGACGGTAGAAGATGTGTACGCCGATCTTGACCATCTTCTTCATCTCGCGGATCCAGTTCGGGCGAACGTAGGTCGCGTGATAATGCGTCGACTTCGCGATCTCCGGAATCCAGACCTTGGCGTCCAATGCCTGCTTGGCGATGCGCTGCGCGCGCGCCCAGGCTCCCGGCTCGTTGACGCGCTCCGGCTTGCCGTCACAGGCGAAGGTGAACTGGCAGGACAGATGGCGGTGCGCGTTCTGGAACACGACGCCGCAAACGTCGCCTGGATAGTACGGCGAGAAGGCACGATTGAGCACGACCTGCGCGACACCGATCTGACCTTTCACGGGTTCGGCACGTGCCTCGAAGTAAATCGCCTGCGCGAGGCAGCGCTCGGCCTTCACGCGCTCCTTGCCGGTGAGATCAAGCTCTTGCGCGGGCGTCAGCGGCGGGCGCGGACGCGGCAACGGCACATTGACGAGCCGGGGGATCGGCAGCGCGGGCGTCGACTCGACGGCACGCGTGGGCTCCATCGGCTTCGCGGCCTCCGCGGGCGCAGACGGAACGACAACCGGCGCACGCTTTGACGGATAAACCGCCGTCGGGATTTCCTCCTCCGTCCGCTCGATCATGTTGAGCTGCGGCTCGGCGGGCACCTCGGTCTTCGGGTCGAGCGAGGCACGCGCTTGCGCGGCTTCGGGCTTCAGCGGAATGCCAGGCACCTTAGCCTCGGCTGCGGTCACCGCAAGAACGGTCGCGGGCGCGGAAACGACCGGCGCAGGCATTGGCTCCTGTTTCAGATCCGCTGGCGGCTCGTCGGTGATCGGTTCCGACAGCGTAACCTCTTCGATCTCCTTCTCCGCCTTTTGCGGAATCGCGATGACCTTCGGGATCGACGCCACGGTGTAACGGGCGTCGGCCTTCTCTTCGGTCTCAGTCACGCGCGGCGTCATGTCCGGCGCCGGAACGCTCGATGACACGAGCGGCTGGCTTGCCGACAGCGACGGCGAGAAAACATTGAGCGAGGGCGACGCACTCGCGGTTTCGACTGGACGCTTCAGAACCGGCGCGGGCTCAGGTTCGGCCGGGGCCGCAGCGACAGGCGACGGAGCCGCGACAACGGCCTGCGGCTCAGGCGCCTTCGGCACGGTCATCTGCGGTTCGGCGCTCTGCTGCGCCGGAAGCTGCGGCGGCGTGAACGGCGTCGCCGGCTCGGCATCGGATTCCTCCGGTCCGGACAGCATGAACGGCGCGCGCTGCTCGGCGCTCGCAATCCGCAAGCCGCGATCAAGCCGCGCCTGAACCTTGGGCGCCTCCTCCTGGAACGTCACAAGCGCAGTCTGCAGCGGTTCAATCTTGATGATCTCCGGCACCGCAAGCGCAGCCGCCGAACCCATGAACACACCTGCGAACACCGCACCGTTGCGCAAGATTTTTTGGAAGATCACAGAGTGTCTCTGCGACGCACTGTCATGTCTGATGATCACCGCCAGCCCCTGTCGAACGCTGATGTTGCCTCGCGTTTTCGATGGGTCATTTGTAGCGGTGCACGGACGCGCAGCGGCGCTTTGCTGAAGTTAAGGTAAAATTGGAAACTCTTTTTTAACCACGAAAAATCCGGGAAAATGCCTTCTCCCGAGGCCGTTGGCGTTTGGATTACCTCCAAAGAGGTCATTCGTAACTTGCGCTGGTATCCGCGTCGTGCTGCACATCAACCTTAATTCACGTGTGTATTACGGAGCGCTCTTGAATGTCCGCCTTGCCCGCCGCCACCACTGAAGACATCGATCCTCTGGCGCCGCGCCGCGTACGCCATGAGCCGCGCCGCCGCGCGCTGGAAGTGAAGCGCGTCGAACGCCTCACACCACACATGATCCGCGTGACGCTCGGCGGGAGCGAACTTGAAGGCTTCACCAGTCTCGGCTTCGACGATCATGTGAAGCTGTTCTTCCCGAACAGCACCGGCGCAAATGGCGAACCGCAGAACGATGCGCGCGATTACACGCCGCGCCGCTACGACCCGAAGGCGCAGACCCTGGAGATCGATTTCGCGATCCACGACGCCGGTCCCGCGACCAAATGGGCGACCGAGGTGAAGGCCGGACAGACGCTCAACATCGGCGGCCCGCGCGGCTCGATGGTCGTGCCGACGAATTACGACTGGCATCTGCTGATGGGCGACGAAACCGGCCTGCCCGCGATCAGCCGCCGCCTGATGGAATTGCCTGCGGGCGCACGCGCCGTTGTCTTCGCCGAAGTCGATGGCCCTGCCGACGAGATGAAGTTCGAGACGCAAGCCAACGTCAGCGTCACCTGGGTCCATCGCAACGGCTCGGATGCAGGCTCGACCGACGGTCTCTCGAAGGCGCTGAAGGCGGCAACGCTGCCGAAGGGCACCTATTATGCGTGGGTCGCCTGCGAGTCGCTCACCGCCAAGGCCCTGCGCGTACAGCTCCTCGCCGATCATGGCGCGAACAAGCGTTATATGCGCTGCGCCGGTTACTGGCGGCGCGGCGCCGTCGCGGTCCACGACACCATTAACGACGACTAGGACCGCGCCTCGACATTGGCGCTTCGTGTCGGCACGCCGAACTCCGTGCGGCAGACCTCCGCAAGGATCGCGATGCCTTGCTTGATCTCGTCCACTGTCGGGCTCGCGAAGCACAACCGCATCCGGCTGTGGCTGTGCGGCTTGTTCACCGACCACTCGGGCCCCGGATTGATCGCGACGCCCGCCGCAAGCGCCGACTGATAGAGCTTCATTGTGTCGACGTTGTCCGGCAGCTTCACCCACAGGAAGATGCCGCCCGGCGGATCGTCGAACTCCGCTGCTGTGCCGAACTGCTCGTTCAGCGTTTCCATCAGCGTCTCGAGCTTCTTGCGGAGACCCCGATTGAGCTTCGGCACATGCTCGGTGAAATGCGGCTTGCAGTATTCCGCGAGCACCATCTGTTCCAGCGCGCCCGAGCCCGCGTCGGTCTTGTAGGCCATCATGCGCGCCATCGCCTGCCACGGCGCGACGATGTAACCGACGCGCAAGGCCGGCGCGATCGATTTGGAGAACGAGCCGATATAGATGACATTGCCGTTCTTGCTCATCGCATGAATCGCGGGTGGGCGCTTCCCGTCCCAGATCAGGTCCGCGTAACAATCGTCCTCGAAAATCGGAACGCCATACGCCTCGGAAAGCTTCAGAAGCTCCGCGCGGCGCGCCTCCGGCATGATCGTGCCGGTGGGATTCTGCACCGTCGGAATGACGTAGATGTATTTGGCGCGCACGCCCTTCTTCTTCAGATCGTCGAGCGCGTTCGCCAGCAGATCCATCCGCATCCCGTCCTTGTCGAGCGGAATGCCGATCACGTTGACGCCGATCCGCGTCAGCCGGTTGATCGAGCCCTGATAGCAGTCCTGCTCGATGATCACGGTGTCGCCGCGCGTCAGCAGCGCAGCGTTGACCAGATCGATCGCCTGCAACGAGCCTGACGTCAGCAGGATCTCGTCATAGGCACAGGTCATGCCGGCGTCGCGTTTCAGCTTCCCGGCAAGGAATTCGCGCAGCGGGCGATAACCCTGCGGCCCGCTTTCCAGTCCATAAGTCGCAAGCGTCCGGCCTTCGCGCTTGAGCACGGAATTCGCCGCCTCGATCAGCCCCTCCAGCGGCAATTCAGCCGCATCGTTGTTCCCGCCGGTGAAGTTGTATTTCGGTGCGCCGGTCCATTTCACGGCGGCTGCGGGCGAGCCTGGCGGGATCAGCGGCGCATAGTCGAATTGTGCGGAGGTCATTGGCGGCGGGGTCCTCAGATCTTCTTATGGACTGATCCTAAGCTGCCGCCGGGGCCAGAGGCCAGCACTCAGAACCACCCCGCGTCGCGCGCGGCGCCCCACAGAAGCCGCAAGCCGAGCGCCGTCAGCACGATTTGGAACACCAGGCGAAAGCGCTTCTCCGGCGTCGCCAGCAACGCCACCTCGCCCAGCCAGTTGCCCACCGCGCCCGCCGCGATCATCGCGGCGATCAGCGGCACGAACTTGCCGACCGCAAAGCCGATGAAGCCGAAGGCGATCAACTTGGCGATATGCACAAACGACATCAACGCACCGAGCGTGGCAACCGCGACCCGGCGGTCCGGTGTCGCACTCATGATGAACGGCGCGAGCAATGTGCCGGTCGCGCTCACGAACACGCCGATGAATGTGGTGCCGAAGCCGAGGAAGGCGAAACGCCCGCGCTCCGCGCCGACGCGCCCGAGACTCGGCATCCAGGTCACCAGCAGCATGAAGACGCCGAGGATGAGCTGAAGGTAACTGGGCGAGAGCGACACGAACACCTTGGCTCCCGCCGCGGCCCCGATCGCCGCGCCGATCACGAAAGGGACCACCGTATGGCGCATCACGTGCCGCCACATGATCATGGTGCGCGTGATGCCGGCGCCGAGCATGACGATGGTGTGAACGGGGATCAGCGCCGCGGGCGGCATGGCCAGCGCCATGATGCCAAGCAGGATGACGCCGCCCGCCGTTCCGGTGAACACGCCGATGAAAGCGGTCGCGAACGAAGCGAGCGTCAGGCCGATGAAAAGCAGCAGATCGACGCCTGGCGTCCCCAGAAACTCCATCGCCCTTTATTCTTTCGTTGGATGCCGATCCGGACGGACTGGCGCGCGCTCTCCCCGCGACTCCCTTAAAGCGAAACACTGCGCGATACCAGCCAACGGCCCCGAATTTGCGTCAACACAGATCGGCTCTGTAGGCCCGGTGCGGCTGCGATGTGCCGGTGCTAGGCTTGGCGTACGGGGGTCAAAAACGGGGGATGATCATGTTTGCGGGATTCGATGGATACACGTGGTTTCACACGCTCCTCAGCATCGCCGCGCTGATTGCCGGTGCAGTCGCCATCAAGGGCCTGCTGAATTCACGCGTCACGCCAATCTGGACTGAAATCTATCTCGTCACCGCCATTCTCACGAGCGCGACCGGCTTTGGTTTCCCTGGCCCGTTCACACCTGCCAAGGTTGTCGGCACCATCTGCCTGATCCTGCTGGCCATCGCGCTGCTCGCCCTCTACGTCTTCAAGCTGCGCGGTCCGTGGCGCTGGCTCTACGTGATCGGCATCGTGGTCAGCACCTATTTCGATTATTTCGTTCTGGTCGCGCAGGCCTTCAACAAAGTGCCCGCGCTGAAGGCGCTCGCGCCGACGCAATCGGAGCCGCCGTTCGCAGTCGCTGAGGTCATCGTGCTCGCGATCTTCGCATGGCTCACAGTTCAAACGGTGCGGAAATTCCATCCGCCCGCGGCCTGAAGGATCGCGCCATGACCAACAGACCTCGCCGCCCGTCCGATCCGTTCAGCGCGGCGGAAGATGTGTTCAAGAAGACAGCGCCGAAGCCCGCGGATCTTCCGCCGAAGCAACCGTCGATTCCGGGCGTCAAAGAAATGGTGTCGATCCGGATCGACCGCGACGTGCTCGACTTCTTTCAGGAAGACGGCCCCGGCTGGCAGGACCGCATCAACGACGCGCTCCGCAAGGCCGCCGGGAAGTAACTACTTCGGTCCCTCGCCAGGAATTGTGCCGGGCGGCAAGCCGTAGCAGTAGTCCGCGACCTCGCCCGGCCGCGTCCACCACACCCGGTCCTTCTTCGGGTGCTCCACGCAATGCTTCAGCGCCTTGCGGAGCGACGGCAGCCGGAACGGCTGGCCGACCACGAACGGATGCAGCGACAGCGTCATCACCAGCGGCTGCGCAACACATTGCTCGACCATCTCGTCGAACTGGTTGACGATCATGTCGGCGAACTGCTCCGGCGTGTTCTCACGATGGATGATCGAGGCTGAATCGTTCAACTCGGCCGGATACGGCACCGACAGGATCGGCCCCGAGCGCGTCCTGAGCCAGAACGGCTGATCATCCGCCGGCCAGTCCATCACGTATTTGTACCCGGCCTCTTTCAGTAGATCGATCGTGACGTTGCTCTCCGCGGCCGCCGGGCCCATCCAGCCCTTCGGCGGCTTGCCCTCGCGCTTCGTCATCTCCTGCGTGCAGTCGTCGATGAGCCGCTTCTCGTCGAGCTCCCACAGATCGCTCTGACGTTCCGCGTTGGTGCGGCCGTGGCCGATCACCTCGTCGCCGCGCGCATGGATCTTGTCGGTGATCTGCGGGTGATATTCGTAGAGCAGCGAATTGATATTGTGCGCGGCCGGCAGGTTGAGCTGTTCGAACAGATCGAACAGCCGCCAGATGCCGACGCGGTTGCCGTAGTCGCGCCACGAGTAGTTGCGCTGCTGCTGCGGCTCGCCTTTCTTGGCCGGATCCCAGCCGGTGCCCTTGCGATAGGCATAAACCTCGATGTTGGTCGTGGTGCAGAACGCCAGCCGCTTGCCGCCGGGCCAGGAGTAATCCTTGCGCTCACCGATGACGGAATAGTCGTAGCGGTTGTGCTTGGGCAGCGTCAGCATGACAATCTCCGGATTTAGGCGCGCATTACGGAGCAGCGCAGCGTCGGATGCAAGGCCTGCGCGTCAGCCCTTTGCGAGCTTCGCCTGCACGCGCTTGTCGAAGCGCTCGACATTGACGACGATGCGCTGGTGCGCGCCGTCGCCGATCAGATCCTTCTCGTCGTGCGCCTCGACCCAGAATTCGAGATTGCGGCCGTCGACCTTCACCAGCTTGGCCGTGGCCCGCGCCCGCATGCCGACCGGCGTCGCCGCGATGTGGCGCACGTCGAGCTTGATCCCAAGGCTCTGATGCCCGTCCGGGATCAGATGCTCGGCCGCATCGAGCGCCGCGGCTTCCATCAGGTTGATCATCACCGGCGTGGCGAGCACGCGCACCATGCCGCTGCCGATACGCGGCGCGGTGTGTTCCTCGCCCACGATGATCTCGGCATGGCCTACGAGGCCGGGCGTGATTTTTGAAAGGTCGGTCATGACCTGTTGTAGCGCATGAGGCCGTCAGCCCCAAACACTTCGCGCCACCTCGACCAGACGGGAAAGTTTTTTCTCCTGATTGGCCTCGGTCAGCGGATTGCCGCCGATGGAGCTGGAAAAGCCGCACTGCGGGCTGATCGCAAGCTGATCGAGCGGCGCGAACTTCGCCGCCTCATCGATCCGCTTCTTCAACGCATCCATGCTTTCCAGCTCCGCGGTCTTGCTCGACATGATGCCGAGCACCACGACCTTGCCGTTTGGTAGCAATCGCAACGGCGCGAAGCCGCCGGCCCGCTCGCTGTCGTATTCGAGGAAGTAGCCGTGCACGTTGATCGAATTGAACAGCACGTCCGCCACCGGATCGTAGCCGCCATCCGCCATCCAGTGCCCCTCGCGGTTGCCGCGGCATTGATGGAACGTCACCGTTACGCCAGGCGGCACCGCCTCAAGCACCTCGTTCATCCGCTTCGCGTAGAGCCGCAGCAACGCCTCCGGCTCATTGCCCCAGCGCTGCACCGCATCGCGATAGAGCGGATCGCACAGGAACGCGATGCTGGTGTCGTCGAACTGGATGTAGGTCGCGCCTGCTGCAACCAGCGCCTTAACTTCTTGGCGATAAGCCGCAACCACGTCGGCCCAGAACGCGTCGATATCCTCGTAGTGGCCTTCGAGGATGCCTTTGTCGCCGCCGCCGAACATGTGCAGGATCAGCGGCGCCGGCAACGTCACCTTCGGCACCAGCAAGGTGTTGCGCTTGAGGAACTCGAAAGCGCGGACTGTCGCGCTCGGCTTCCAGCGGATCGGCCCGGACGCCCACAGCCGCGACGACGCCATCGTGCCGCCCTGCTTGTTGCGCCAGACCACCTCGGACATGCCCGCGCGGTCGGCGGAAAAGCCCTCCCAGCCCATGATGAGATCGAGCCACCAGCTCCTTCGACGGAATTCGCCGTCGGTCGCCGATTGCAGGCCAACGCGCTCCTGCATCTTCACCACTTCGCGCACGCAATCGTCTTCGATTGCGCGAAGGTCCGCATTGTCGTGCGGACCAAGATGCTGGTCGGAGGTCTGCGGGCCGAGCAGCGTTTCGCGCGCCTGCTTCAATCGCACGGGCCGGAGAAAACTGCCGACCACATCGGCGCGGAACGGCGGACGGGATTGCGTGGCGGACTTCGCCGCCGGCACTGCACTCATCGCTTCATTCCTACTCAACAAAGTTATTGCTGGCGCAGGTTCAGAGTCTTGGCAAGCTCCTGCATTGTTGCCCACTCCGCCTCCATCGCCTTGCCCATTTCCTCCGGCGTGCTGCTGGCGATGGGCGTGCCGTTTTCAGCGAGGCGGCGTTGCAACTCCGGATCCTTCGACGCCTGGATGAAGATGTCGCGCACCTTGTTCACCAGCGCGGGCGGCATGCCCGCCGGTCCGCCGAGCGCGAACCAGCTCGCCACCTTCTCCTTGCCGTAGCCCAGCTCATCGAGCGTCGGCACGTCCGGCAGGCGATCCCAGCGCTTGTCCGCATCAATAGCGAGCGCACGGAGCTTGCCATCGGCGAGATAGGCGCGCGACGTCGAAAGCGTCGGCCAGGAGAAATCGACCCGGTTGGTGAGCAGATCGCCCATCATCGGCGAACCGCCGCGATAGTGCACTGTCTCGAACGGCACCTTGTCGCGCATGAGAATCTTCGCGCCGAGCAGATGCGACGGTGAGCCGAGCCCCGGCGTGCCGAACGTCAGCCCGCCCTGCTTCTTCTTGCCGAACTCGTGCAGCTCCGCGAGCGTCTTCGCCGGGCTTTCGGCCGGCACGGTCAGCACAACCACGGAATTGAACAGATAAGTGATCGGCGAGAACCCCTTCACCGGCTCATAGGCCGCGCTGCTCACCGCCGGCACGGTGGCGTGCTGCGACCCGGAGAAGACGAGCAGCGTGTAGCCATCCGGCGTCCCGTTCTGCACGGCAGCCGCCGCGACGCCGCCGCCCGCGCCTGTCTTGTTCTCGACGATAACGCGCTGGCCCGTGACCTTCGCCACCGCTTCGGCGTAGAGCCGCGCGGTCACGTCGGTGATGCCGCCGGCCGCGAGGCCGACCATGAGCGTGATGGGGCGGTTGGGATAGTCGGCCTGCGCTTGCGCACTCGTAGTGAACAACGCGAATGCGGTCGCAGCCAACACAACACGACGCGTAAAATGAGGCATCGCGAACCTCCCCCCTGAAATGATTCTGACCCGGCGTTATGCGAACCGTAGCATCGCCCAACGCCCGGCGGGAAGCTTCGCCGCTGCCGCAGAACTTAAGTCTTGATCCGGTAGCCGGTGCGGAAAATCCAGGTCACGATGGCAAGGCACACGAGCAGGAAAATCCCCGTCGCCGCGAGGCTATAGCCGACGTGAACGTCGGCGACCTCGAAGAATGCCCAGCGGAAGCCCGAGACCAGGTAGACCACCGGGTTGAACAGGCTGATGGTCTGCCACACCGGCGGCAGCACGTTGATGGAATAGAAGCTGCCACCGAGGAACGTCAGCGGCGTCACGATCAGCAACGGAATGATTTGGAGCTTTTCGAAGCCGTCCGCCCAGACGCCGATGATGAATCCGAACAGGCTGAAGCTGAACGCGGTCAGCACCAGGAACGCCAGCATCGCAAGCGGATGCTCGATCCGAAGCGG
The DNA here is from genome assembly GCA_040756555.1 of Pseudomonadota bacterium. Classification (GTDB taxonomy): domain Bacteria; phylum Pseudomonadota; class Alphaproteobacteria; order Rhizobiales; family Xanthobacteraceae; genus Z2-YC6860. The sequence goes on from JBFLYS010000001.1 coordinate 307,261, forward strand.
CACGAAGAATCCCGCCGTCGCAAGGATGATCAAGCCAAGGATGATCGACTTGGTGGCCGCAGCGCCGACGTAGCCCATGACGATCTCGAGCGGCGAGATCGGCGCCGAAAGCAACTCATAGATCGTACCGACGAAGCGCGGGAAATAGATGCCGAACGAGGCGTTCATGATGCTTTGCGTCAACAGCGTCAGCATGATCAGCCCCGGCACGATGAACGCGCCGTAGGCGACACCCTCGATCTCGGTGATGCGCGAGCCGATGGCCGCGCCGAACACCACGAAATAGAGCGACGTGGAGATCACCGGCGACACGATGCTCTGGAACAGCGTGCGGCCGGTGCGGGCCATTTCAAACTTGTAGATCGCTGCAACGGCTCTGAGGTTCATCGGTTGGTCCTCACGAGATCGACGAAGATGTCCTCCAGCGAGCTCTGCGTCGTGGCGATATCTTTCAGCCGGATGTTGTTGCGGAACAGCTCTTCGATCAGCCGCGTGATGCCACGGTGCTCGCCCTGCGCCTCGTACACATAGATCAGCGCCTTGCCGTCGTCCGCGAGCGTCAGGTCGTAATCTGCGAGCCCGGCCGGCACCGCATCGAGCTTCTGTTGAAGCTCGAGCTTCATCTGTTTCTTGCCGAGCTTGTGCATCAGCGCGGTCTTCTCTTCGACCAGGATGATCTCGCCCTTATTGATGACGCCGACACGGTCGGCCATCAGCTCGGCCTCTTCGATGTAGTGCGTGGTCAGGATGATGGTGACGCCGGAGGCACGGAGCTGCCGCACCACCTCCCACATGTCCTTGCGCAGCTCGACGTCGACGCCCGCCGTCGGCTCGTCGAGGAACAGCACCGTCGGCTCATGCGACAGCGCCTTCGCGATCAGCACGCGGCGCTTCATGCCGCCCGAGAGCGTCATGATCTTGGAGTCCTTCTTGTCCCACAGGGACAGGTCTTTCAGGATCTTCTCGACATAGGCCGGGTTCTTCGGCTTGCCAAACAGGCCGCGGGAGAAGCTCACTGTCGCCCACACCGACTCGAAGGCGTCGGTGTGCAACTCCTGTGGCACGAGACCGATCATGGTGCGCGTGGCGCGATAGTCCTTGATGATGTCGTGGCCGTCGACCGTCACCGTCCCGGCGGACGGATTGACGATGCCGCAGACGATGTTGATCAGCGTGGTCTTGCCTGCGCCGTTCGGACCGAGCAGCGCGAAAATCTCGCCGCGGTTGATCTCCAGATCGACGCCTTTCAGCGCCTGGAAACCGGTTGCGTACTGCTTCTTGAGGCCGGAAATCTTGATGATGGGAGACACGAGGCAGGACCGTTCTGATGCACGGGTTTCGGACACTTAAGGTCACACGCGCCGGGATACCACCCCCGTCCCGAACTTTTCCTACTTCCGTTTTCGGGTTTTCTTGCCACCCCGGAAGAAGCCCCAGACCGCCCAGAAGCAATCATTCACAAGAAAGATTGTGGCAATCGCGAAATAGAAGACGGGGACCGCAAGCAACACCTGCCCAATCTTGTTGCCGGGAAACACATTGAGGACATTGAATTCAACCGCCAGCAGGATGAGGGCGATCATGCCGGTGTACCCGGCATAGGAACGCCACGACGGCTTGAAGGGCTTCCCCTTCGAATAAATCCGCCCGAAGAACATCGGAAATCAGTTCACGGTTTCCGGCGGCTTGTCCTTGCCGATCGCCTGCGTGACGAGCTTGATCTCTTCGGCCAGTTCGGCCTGCCGCTCGCTCAATTCGATGAAGCGCTTGGTGTGGGTGCCGTTCGGCCCCCACTCGCTCACGGAGCGTTGCTCGGCCGGCACGCGCGCCATCTCCGTCATCAGGTCGTCGATCTCGCTCTGCACGGCCTCGTTTTCGTCCTCGAGGTCCTTCAGCAGCGCGAGCTTCTCCTGGAGCGTAGCCATGCAGCGCCTTTCTCAGATCGGCTCCGGCGGATCGTGCGGCGGCTCACCGATTCGCTTCACGATGTTCTTCATACCTGCGATATCGCCCGCAATGAAGCGCCGGATGTTGTCGTTGATGATCGGCAGGTTGTTCTGGGCAGAATTCTCGTTGGTGGCGGCCTGATGACAGGTCAGGATCATGTTGTCCAAATCCCAGAACGGATGATCCGGCGGCAGCGGTTCGCGCGCATAGACGTCGAGCGCCGCGCCCGCGATCTTCCCCGCCTTCATCGTCTCGAGCAGCGCCGCCTCGTCGAGCACGCCGCCGCGCGCGAGATTGATCAGATAGGCGGTCGGCTTCATCGCGCCCAGCACCTGCGCGTTGATGATGTTTCGCGTGGCCGGGCTGTAGGGCGTCAGCACCACGAAGTAATCCAGTTCCGGCACCACCGACAGAAGCCTGCCGCGGTCCTCCATCCGGTCGAAGCCCGGCAGCGGCCGCGGCGCGGACGAAATCCCGACCACCGTCATGCCGAACGCCTTGAAGCGCGGCGCCATCGCCTCCGCGATCACGCCGACGCCGAGAATACCAACCGTCTTGCCATCGAGCGTACGCGAGGGCCAATTCTCCCACTTGTGCACCGCCTTGTTCGCCATGCTGCGCGGCAGCCTTCGGCTCAGCGCCAGCATCGCGCACATTGCGGCCTCCGACATCGGCGCACCGTGCACGCCCTGGATGTTCGTCACCATCACCTCGTCGCGCAACTCACGCCGGTCCGCGATATTGTCGACGCCGGTGCCGATGCCCTGCACCCATCTGAGCTTCGGCGCATTGCCGAGCACGAAGCCCGCCCGCTGTTCGAGATGCGGACCGTGCGTGATGATGATCTCGGCGTCGGCGAGATGCGAAAGCTCGGCCTTCGCGACGTTGTTCACCAACGTCACCTTCAGGTCCGGAAACGCATGGGTGATCCCCTCGTAATACTGCTTACGGATGGTCTCCGGCGACCGCAGCAGGATCAGCACAGGCGGCTTGGAACTCATTCAAAGACGTCCCTCAAAATGCATTTCAGAAAGGTTCCGGCTTGCGCCCCATCGGAATACCGAAAAACCTGACTTCGACCGAATTCCTTAAAACGTCATAAACCAGATTTGCCTTGGCCGGAGCGAATTTAACTTCGATGCCATGCGCTTCGGGCATGCTCTGCGTTGGGAGGCTTTGGCAGCAACCCGCGAAAACAGCATGACTGAACACGGCGGCCAGATCGACGCAGACAAGATCGCTTCGGCATCGAAGCGGTCCATATATCGTTTGATTGCCGCCGTCTTCCTGCTCGTGGCCTGCTTCAGCGCGATCTGCGCAAAGGTGTTGCTCGACGCCCGCCAGGCCGCATGGGAGCGCGCCGCCGAGGCCGCCACCAGCATGGTCGCCGCCCTCGAATCCGATATCGCGCGTAACATCGAAAGCTATGACCTCTCGATCCAAGGCGTGATGGAGAATCTGCAACATCCGGGCCTCGATCAAATCAGTCCGGACTTGCGCCAGCTCGTGCTGTTCGACCGTTCCGCCACTGCGCACCACCTCGACGCATTGGTGGTGCTCGATAAGGACGGCATCGTGCGTTACGACTCGCGCTCGACCGAACCGGAGCCTGCCGACCGCTCCGGCCGCGACTACTTCAAGATGCACAAGAACAGCGGTCTGACCGGACTGTTCATCAGCCGGCCGATCGTGGCGCGCTCCAACGGAGTCCCCATCGTCGCGCTCAGCCGCCGCCTGCCAAATCACGACGGTTCGTTCGCCGGTGTCGTGGTCGGCTCGCTGAAGCTTTCGTACTTCGAGGAGCTGTTCAAGAATGCGGCGCTCGGCGCCAACGGCAACATCACGCTGTTCCACGACGACGGCACCGTGATCATGCGTTGGCCCGCCAAGGGCAATTTCGTCGGCAGCAACTTCAAGAACGCAGAAATCTTCAGGTACGCCGCGACCGCGCAAGACGGACGCTTCGAGTCCCGCTCCGCAGCCGACGGCACCCGCCGTCTGTTCGTGTTCAGCCGCATCGGCGAACTGCCGCTTCTTCTCAGTGTGGGCCAGCCGACCGACGACATCTACGCGGATTGGCGGCGCTACGCCCTCGTCATGGGCCTCATGATCGGCGCGCTCGCCGTGTTGGCCGGCACCTTGACCTGGTATCTCGTGCGCGAGATGCGCCGCCGTGCCGCCGCCGAGCGCAAGCTCGCGGTGCTTGCCACCACCGACGGTCTCACCGGCCTCGCCAATCGCCGCCACCTCAACGCGGCGATCCACCGCGAATGGCGGCGCGCTTTGCGCGAGCAGAACGCGCTCGCGTTGATGATGATCGATACCGATCACTTCAAATCGTACAACGACCTGCACGGCCACCAAGCCGGCGACAAGCTGTTGCAGACGATTGCCGCGTCGATGTTCCGCAGCATCCGGCGTCCGAGCGACACAGCGGCGCGCTATGGTGGCGACGAGTTCGTGATCCTTCTGCCGGGAACAACGGCGGACGGCGCTGTCACGGTCGCGGAGGAACTGCGCGCCTGCCTCGCCGCGCTCTGCGTGGAAAACAGCGTGCCGGCGTCAAACATCAGCATCGGCATCGCCAGCCGCACCCCGAGCGCCGGTGAAACGTTCGGCGATTTGCTCGCCGCGGCCGACAGCGCGCTCTATCGCGCCAAGGAGAATGGCCGCAACTGCACGGAGGTCGCGCCGGAGCAGCCCATCAAGCGGGCGCGCCGTTCATCCCAAGCGGCGTAGCGCTCAGGCGGTGATCGTTTTGCTCTCGTTGCCGACCGCGTCGTAGACCGCGACCTGCACAACCGGAAACGACTTCTTGATCGCCTTGCCGGCCTTCTCGGCGGCTTCGAGCGTGTCGTAGGACGACTTGGTCTGCCGGTCCACTTGCAGGCGGTAGCGTTGCAAGGTCGGCCGCTTTTGCCCTACCGGCTCGGCCGTCTCTTCGACGGGTTCACGCTTCTTCACGGTGAGGGTCTCGGAACGTCCAGCCATCGATCGATTCTCCTGGAGACTGTGCGGGAATTAGCGAACCGGAATGCGTGCGTCAGGTGGAAAAACGCGCGAATCGCAAGCCTTCAACAGCGAACGCGAGGCTTGCCTGAGGCCATCCGCTAAAGCGGTCCTTGAGGGGGACAGCTCTGTCATAGCCGTTTGCGGCGGCAAAATCGAGGCACCTGAGACGCCACCCCGGCGGTATTCGCCGGGGCTCCTCGGTATCCTGGATATAGGGCCAAATTCCATGTCAGGCGGCGGGCGTTAGGCCGCTTGGGCGTGCTCGGCCGCGCCGTTCACCGCGGTTTTGGCCAGTTCGGTCAGCGCCTCGTCGGTGTCCTTCTCCTGGTCCAGGGTCTTTTCCAGGAGGCCGGCTGCGTCTTCCAGACCGAGCTCCTCGGCCCAGGCGCACAGCGTGCCGTAGCGGGAAATCTCATAGTGCTCGACCGCTTGGGCCGCGGCCAGCATGCCGGCGTCGAGCGCGGGCGAGCCCTTGTAGTCCTTGATGATTTCCTGGCTCTCTTCGAGGATGCCGTCGATCGCCGCGCATTTTTTGGTTTGCGGCTTCTTGTCGATCATCTCGAATATGCGATCCAGCCGCTCGATTTGCTGTTCGGTCTCGCCGTGATGCTTCTCGAATGCCGCGCGCAGATCGTCGCTGTCCGCCGCCTTCGCCATTTTCGGCAACGCGGCGAGGATCTTCTTCTCCGCGTAGTAGATGTCCTTCAACGTATCATGAAACAGTTCGTCGAGCTTTTTTCGCTCTTTCATCATCGGGTGTCTCCCTGCGGGGTTGAACGCAGAGACAACCAGCGACCGGGAGCGACGTTCCGAAAAATGAACGTGGCATGCGGCGAGAATTTCTTGCGGCGGTATTTCCAGTCGTCGCTTCCATCAATTGATAGACTTGCCGCCGGTGTCGCGGCCGCGCGACATCTTGTAGTGCTCGACGGCATGAGCAGCGAGCTTTTCCTCGTCGCGCTCCCCCTTCTCAGCCGCATCGATGATGGCGCGTGCGAGGACCGACCGCGCGTCGGCGTCAGTGTCGCCGTCCACGAGCCCGGATGGACCAAGCCTCTCCATTGCCAAGGACAACGCACGGGCCATTTTCTTCGCGGCCTCCGAATCGAATGCTTCCGACATTGAGGATGTGTTCCATGGGGTGGGTTCGAGAATCCACGTTAGCCGACGCGGCTCGAGCGCGCTTTATCATTTGACATAGGACGACGAATTTTTGCGATTTTGACAATTCTCTCATTTGACAGGTTCCCTCAGAACCTTCGCGCGCAGCGAAGAGTTGGTCCCTGGAGCGCACAACAATTCAGGGCCGCGACATGCCGGGCGCACACGAGGTGATCAGCCGCAAACTGGGCGCGCATTCCCGTCTCGACAACGAAGACATCGCTGCTCTGGGCGGACTGACATTCACCCTTCGCCGCCTCGGTCCGAATGAGGAATTCGCACGGCAAGGCGACAAGCCGACGGTGTCCGCGCTGGTGCTGGAGGGCTGGGTGGCGCGCTATCACACCTTGCCTGGCGGCAAGCGTCATTATCTCTCCTTCCACATGACCGGGGATATGCCGGACGCACAGACGCTTTTCATCGAGCGCATGGACCATGCGGTTTGCGCACTGGGCGAAGCCGAGGTTGCGTGCATCCCTCATGAGGAAATTCTGAGGATGTTCGAGAAGCGCCCTTCGGTCGGCATTGCGATCTGGCGCGAGACGCTGCTCGATGCCGCGATCTTTCGCGAGGCCATCACAAGCAATGGCAGCCGCACGGTGCTGGCGCGCATGGCGCACCTGTTCTGCGAACTCTACTACCGCGCCCGGGTCGCAGGACTGACGAGGCCCGGCTCATTCCGCATTCCGATCCACCAGGGACAGATCGGCGACGCGCTCGGCATGTCGATCGTGACGGTCAACCGCACGCTTCAGGCGTTGCGCCGAACCGACGCGATGGAATTCCGCAACGGCATGCTGACCGTTCGCGATTGGAAGAGGCTCACGGAGATTGCCGGCTTCGATCCGGCCTATCTGCACCTGAAACGGCCGTCGCGGCTCTAGTGTCCCTTTGATTCGGACGGTCGCTTCGGAAGGCGCCGAGAATTCAAGCGAACGTCCGAATCGCGACACTAGCCGCGCGTCAGCTCCGCGATCGCCTTGCTCAGCTCGTGCATCTGGTAGGGCTTCCGCAGGATCGGGAAGTCGGCGTGCACGCTCTGCGCGGCCTCGCTGTAGCCGGTCGCGAGCAGGATCGGCAGGTCAGGGTGCTTTTTCTTGATGAGCCGCGCCAGCCCGAGACCGTCCATCCGGCCGGGCATCACGATGTCGCTGAACACCAGATCGATGCCGTCCTTCTCGATCTCCTTCAGCGCCGTCTCGGCATCCGGCACCCATCGCACCGAATAGCCGAGTTGCTCGAGCAACCCGGTGCTCGCGCTGGCGACTTCGGGATTGTCTTCGATCAAAAGCACCGTGCCGCTCTGCACGGGGCCAGTGGCCGTCACACGCGGTTCGGCGGCGGCGGCGAGCCGCTGCGCGCGTGGCAGCAGAATCGCAATGGCCGTGCCCGTTCCAAGTTCGCTCGAAACCCGCACAGCGCCCCCCGCCTGATGCGCGAAGCCATACACCTGCGACAGCCCGAGCCCGGTGCCTTTGCCCACCGGCTTGGTGGTGAAGAACGGCTCGAACACCTTGGCGAGCACATCCGGCGGAATGCCGACGCCGGTGTCCTTCACGTGGATGGCGACATAGTCGCCGGGCGGAACGGTGTCGCCCTCCTCGACCACACTGACGTTCTCCGCGCTGACTGTCACCGTGCCTCCACCCGGCATGGCGTCGCGCGAGTTCATCACGAGGTTGACCAGCGCCATCTCGAACTCGGCCACGTCCACGGTCACCGGCCACGCATCCGCCGGCACGTCGATCACGAGCGCCACGCTGCCGCCGGCGCCGCTGCTCAGCACGTCGCGGATGGCCTCGATCCGCTGGCTCAAATGAATCGCTTCCGGCTTGACGCGCTGGCGGCGTGCGAACGTCAGCAATTGTCGCGTCAGGTTCGCCCCGCGCTCCGCCGCGATCTCGATGGCCTGCGCCGCGCGCGCAGCCTTGGGATGCCCCTCCGCCACTTTCTTCAGCGTCTGGATATGCCCTGAGACGATCATCAGCAGATTGTTGAAGTCGTGCGCCACGCCGCCGGTGAGCTGGCCGAGCGCGTCCATCTTCTGGGACTCGGCAAGCTGTTGCTGCACGCGCTCGAACGCGAGCTGCGTCTCATGGCGTTCTGTGATCTCGCGGGTGATCTTGGCATAACCGATCAGCGTGCCGTCGTCTTCGAAGATCGGATCGATGCTCGCACTCGCCCAGAAGAACGAGCCGTCCTTGCGGACGCGCCAGCCCTCCTCCTCGTGATGGCCGGTCTCGCGCGCGATCTTGAGCGCCTCCTCCGGCTTCCCTGCGTCACGGTCGGCGTCGGTGTAGAAGCGGGAGAAATGCTCGCCGATGATCTCGGAGAACGTGTAGCCCTTGATGCGCTCGCCGCCGACGTTCCAGCTCGCGATCCTGCCGTCCGGATCGAGCATATAGAGCGCGTAGTCGGTGACGCCGCCGACGAGCAGCCGGAACTGACGCTCATTGTCGAACAGGGGTTTCGACGCGGACGGCTTTCTCCCTGTGGGTTTATCCCGGCTGTCAGTCATTGAGCGAACAACTCGAAAGGCCGATCGGAAACCCAGTCTAACCCGCCTTTTCCAGAATAGTTCCACAACCTGAGGCTTCACAGCGCACCCGATCCCTTCCCTCGCCCGCGGACTCCTCCCATATTCCGCCGATGGCGAAGCTCCCCGAAAAACCCAAAAAGACTCGCGATTACGCCCGCCCGACCCGCGCCAAGGCCCACCGGCCCGAGGCGCCCGAGGCCGATCCGGCGTTGGACGCATTGCTCAACCCCGGAATCGCGCGCGGCACCGCCGGTATGGGCTCGGGCACCGGCCTTCAGCCGCCGCCGGACAACTCCTTCGACCGCCGCGCCGACCGGCGCGGCGAGCACACCGCGCGGAAATCGGTGACCAAGGGTTTCGAGGAGGCGCCGCAGCGCGGCTATGTCGGCAACGAGCCGCTCGACATCAACGCCGAGCTTCGCAAGGCGCTGGGTTACGACCAGGCCGATCCGTCGAAGCCGCTGATCGGCGAGACACCGCAGGAACAAACGGACCAGGAGAACGCGCAGCCGGACCAGCCGATGCGCGACGAGATTTCCGACATCTCCGAGCCGCGCCGCGAGAAGCGCGTGAAACATCGCCCCACGCCGCAGCCGGTCACGCTCGGCGTCACCGCATCGATGCAGGCGCTTGAGAAGCTGCTGCGCGAAGGCCGCGCCGAATTCGCCGAGAGCGGCGGCACCGCCGTCTGGACCCCGCACCGCCCGCCGCGCCCGGAAAAGTCCGAAGGCGGCGTGCCGATCGTGCTGAAGTCCGACATGGTGCCGAAAGGCGACCAGCCGAGCGCGATCAAGGATCTCGTCGAGGGCGCCAACCGCAAGGACCGCACGCAAGTCCTGCTCGGCGTCACCGGCTCGGGCAAGACCTTCACCATGGCGAAGGTGATCGAAGCGACACAGCGTCCGGCGCTGATCCTCGCGCCGAACAAGACACTCGCGGCACAGCTCTACGGCGAGTTCAAAAGCTTCTTCCCGGACAACGCGGTCGAGTATTTCGTCTCCTACTACGATTACTACCAGCCGGAAGCCTACATCCCGCGCACCGACACCTACATCGAGAAGGATTCCTCGATCAACGAGCAGATCGACCGCATGCGGCACTCCGCGACGCGCGCGCTGCTCGAACGCGACGACGTCATCATCGTCGCCTCCGTGTCGTGCATCTACGGCATCGGCTCGGTCGAGACCTATTCCGCGATGACGTTCTCGATCAAGACCAAGGAGCGTATCAACCAGCGCCAGCTCATCGCCGATCTGGTCGCGACGCAATACAAGCGAACGCTCGCCGATTTTTCACGCGGCACCTTCCGCGTGCGCGGCGACTCAATCGACATCTTCCCGGCTCACTACGAGGACCGCGCCTGGCGCGTGAACCTGTTCGGCGACGAGGTCGAGTCGATCCACGAGTTCGATCCGCTCACCGGCCAGAAGACCGACGAGCTGGAATTCGTGAAGATCTACGCCAACTCGCACTACGTCACGCCGCGCCCGACGCTCATTCAGGCGATTTCCGGCATCAAGGCCGAGCTGAAGTGGCGGCTCGATCAGTTGCACGACGCCGGCCGACTGCTCGAAGCACAGCGCTTGGAGCAGCGCACGTTGTTCGATCTCGAAATGCTGGAAGCCACCGGCGTCTGCGCCGGCATCGAGAACTATTCGCGCTATCTCACCGGCCGCAAGCCGGGCGAGCCGCCGCCGACACTGTTCGAATACGTCCCCGACAACGCGCTGGTGTTCGCCGACGAGAGCCACGTCACAGTCCCTCAAATCGGCGGCATGTACCGCGGCGACTTCCGCCGCAAGGCGACGCTCGCCGAGTACGGCTTCCGTCTGCCCTCGTGCATGGACAACCGGCCGCTGCGTTTCGAGGAATGGGACGCGATGCGGCCACAGACCGTCGCCGTTTCAGCCACGCCGAGCGGCTGGGAATTGAACGAATCCGGCGGCGTGTTCGCGGAACAGGTCATCCGGCCCACCGGCCTCATCGACCCACCCGTGGACGTGCGCCCCGCGCGCACACAGGTCGACGATCTCGTCGGCGAGGTGCGCGAGGTCGCGCGCAAGGGCTACCGCTCGCTCATCACCGTGCTGACCAAGCGCATGGCGGAGGACCTCACCGAATACCTGCACGAGCAGGGCATCCGCGTGCGCTACATGCACTCCGACATCGACACGCTTGAGCGCATCGAGATCATCCGCGACCTGCGCCTCGGCGCGTTCGACGCGCTGGTCGGCATCAACCTGCTGCGCGAGGGCCTCGACATTCCGGAATGCGCGCTGGTCGCGATCCTCGACGCCGACAAGGAAGGTTTCTTGCGCAGCGAAACCTCGCTGATCCAGACCATCGGCCGCGCCGCGCGAAACGTCGACGGCCGCGTCATCCTCTACGCCGACCAGATCACCGGCTCGATGGAACGCGCGATGGCGGAGACCAACCGCCGCCGCGAGAAGCAGACCGCGTATAATGTGGCCAACGGCATCACGCCGGAGAGCGTCAAGAAATCCATCGGCGACATCATGGCGAGCGCCTACGAGCGCGACCACGTTCTGGTCTCGACCGAAGGCGGGATCGCCGGCGTCGGCGAGGACACCATCACCATCGGCCACAATTTCGAGGCTGTGCTCGCCGACCTCGAAGGCCGCATGCGTGAGGCCGCGGCTGACCTGAACTTTGAAGAAGCCGCACGCTTGCGCGACGAGGTGAAGCGCCTGCGCGCCACCGAAATGGCCGTCGTCGACGATCCGACCGCGAAGAACCCCAGTGCGAAGCCGAAGGGCCGCGACGTATCGCGTCCGCACAAGCCGCATCTCGACGAGATGGGCATCGCCACCTATCACGAGGTCAAACCCGCCGGCGACGGCAAACGTCCGCGAAAACCGACGCTCGACGAGATGGGCCCCGGTATGGAGAGCAAGCCCTATCGCCCTGACGCGTCGTCGCCGCGCTCCACCTCCGGCCGCCCCGGCCAGCGCGGCGGCTTCAAACCGCGATCGCGCTGACGCATGATCGGCACAGCATCGCTTAGGACGAATCCGTGCCCCGCCGGCCGCCCTTTCTCATCGCCATCCTGATCGTCGCCATTGTCGCGGCGATCGGCGGCGGCGTGCGCGAATGGCACGCGCGTCCGCCGATCCCCCCGCCGCAGCAGACCGGCGGCGTCATCGCCGGGTATCCGCGCGTCGTCGATGGCGACTCGCTCGAAGTCGCGGGCCACCGCATCCGGCTGTTCGGCATCGACGCACCCGAGGGCGCGCAGGACTGCAACGACGCGCGCGGACGGCGCTACGCCTGCGGCCGCGAGGCGCGCAATGCGCTCGCTGCTGCCATCGCCGGACAGAGCGTGTCGTGCAAGCCGGTCGGCGAAAGCTACGACCGCGACGTTTCCGTCTGCACCGCGAACGGCCGCGATCTGAGCGACGCCATGGTGCGCTCCGGCCATGCGCTCGAATTGCGCCGCTTCAGCAACGGGCGCTACGCCGACGCCGAACGCGAGGCGCGCAACGCCCGCCGCGGCCTCTGGGCCGGCAATTTCGAGCGGCCGTCGCAATGGCGGCAGGATCATATGCGCTAGGGGGCACCGCACATCCCACTGTCGTCCCTGCACACCCTACTGTCTTCCACACACTCTCGACTGTCGTCCCCGCGAAGGCGGGGACCCATACTCCCCGCTCTTTGTATCTGCGATGCGCGAGCGGTCGTGCAGCCGGGAGTGGCGCGCAAATGAGGCAGTGGTGGTTATGGGTCCCCGCCTTCGCGGGGACGACAGTGGTATTTGTGGCGTGCGCCGCAGAACAACTTTTGCGCTGAAGCGTTGGACTCCGGCTGCTCCGGAGACAACCATGCCAAACCGCGTCGCAAACCGTGTCTTGGGCATCGACCATCTCGTGCTCAGTGTCAGCGACTTCAAACGCTCGCGCGAGTTCTACCGCAAGGTGCTGGGCTTCCTCGGCTTCGATCTGCGCTACGACTATTCCGGCGCCGCCGGCTTCCACAACGGCAAGACGCGGCTCTGGGTCGTGGAGGCCGACGCCGAAGGACGCAAGCACAAGCACCGCAAGGGCGAGGTCGGCTTCCACCACTACGCGTTCGAGCTTCGCAGCCGCGCCGACGTGGACGCGCTCGGCGCGTTTCTGGACGAGAACGATGTGACGGTCACCGATCCGCCGGACACCTACAACGGCGACGACAACTACTACGCGGTGTTCTTCGAGGATCCCGATGGCATGCGGCTCGAAGCCATGAAATGGGGACCGGAGAAGAAGCGCGGGACGGCGGCGAAGAAGAAGGCGGTGAAACAGAGCGCGAAGAAAGCATCCCGAAAATCCGCGAAGAAGAGGAAGTCATCCAAGAAGCGTCGCTGACCCTCTCCCCGTCATCCTGAGGTGCGAGCGCAGCGAGCCTCGAAGGATGCACGGCCCCGATGTTGCAACGAGCCGGGCCGTCTATCCTTCGAGGCTCGTTGCTTCGCGACGAGCGCCTCAGGATGACGGGACGGGCAGCGGAGCGCCCACCTCACTCAATCCTTAACAATCTTAACGTTTGCCCGAAGAAACGAATGCTCATCGCCTGCGCATTTGCCGAAGGATCGTGCGTATTTTGCATCGCACAGAGCAATTTCCTTTGGTTTATGAGCGACATGCATGGGTTACATGTTGCATTGCACCTACCCGCATGACGCGAATCGTCCTATCTTCAGGACAACAAAAGCAAGAAGACTCGGGAGGCGCCAAGGATCGCAACTGCGGATCACAACACCGCAAGGAGCTGATGCCATGGCCTCGCAGACCCTCACCGCCCAAATCTTCGGTGCAAAGCCGCTTTCGAGCGCACGCGACACCGACATTCAGGACGTTGCCGCGGCGCGCCCCGCGAAGCCGTTCCTGCACCGGCTGATGGACTTCATCGTCGTCGCGCAAACGCATCGCGCGCAACGCGCCATCGCCATGCACATCCGCTCGCGCGGGCTCGAGTTCAAGCCGCTCGACGCCGAGCAGCCGCCGCACTGAGGCCGCGCTTCAACTTCGGAATTCGAAAGGAACAGACCATGCTGCCGACCACCATCTACGTCATCAAGACCATCGTCCGCGCGCTGAAGAAAACCGGCCGCGGCATGACGATCGTCATCGAGTCGTATTTCGAGGCGCGGGATTTCCGCCGCACGACGCGGGGGAAGTATCTGCATATGAGTGAATAATCGACCCGCGGACAAACCCAAACCTACACCCAAGTCGATACCTAGACCGTCACATCCACGCTCGAGCCCGGAACAAGGCCACCCGCACGTTCCCACGTCTCGGCAATATGCTGAAGCATGATGCGCTCACGCTCGCTCCCCGCTTCACGCGCGAGCCTGCGGCATTCCCTCGCCTTCGCCAAACAGAGTTCGTTGCTGACAGGGCCTTCGGACATCAGCGGCTCCTCCACACACATGGCGGGAGCGCGGGAGCGTCTCTCAGTCGCCGGCGGCCGATATGCCGACGATGCTTGGACAATGCGCCGTTACCCTATTCGTTGCAATCGTGAGGTCCGCGCCGCGGCCCCGCGGCTCAGTGTTCCGCCGCATCGCGGCGCTCTTTCACCTTCGCAAGCTTGCGGAAGATTGCGGCCTGTTCGCGATAGAACTCACGTTCTTTGGTGAGACGCGTCAAACTTGCTCGCAAATCGCATTGTTCAGCGAGGCGCTTGTATTGCGATGATTGCAGGATTGCTGCGGCCATCTGAACCAATGCACGAAACTGTGCGTTGTTCCTCGGAGCCAAGGGGTCTACAAGCATTCAACGAAAGGACGTCCCATGCCCCATCGATTTGCTGTCGGCGAAGACGTCGAGTATCGGCCAACGGGAGGCCAGGCGGGCCATTTCAAGGTGGTGCGCCAAATGCCGATGGAACATCTCGCCATCGATCTGCGCTATCGCATCAAGAGCACACGCGAGACCTTCGAGCGCAACGTCATGGAGTGCGACCTGAAGCCTTACGGGCGATAGTCCGTCAGATAGCTTCGGTGAATCTCCTGCCCCTGGTCGTCTAGGACGAGCACGTAACCCTCGTAAAACGAATCGCACGCAAGCTCGCGCGCGACCAGTTCGCATTCGGTGCGCGCGGCGTGAACGTCGTCGAGTTCGGCGGGCACCGCGTTGTCCGGGCCGAGATGGAACGTGAAGACGGCCATCGAGTCCTCGTGCATGAAAGCCGTGAAACGAAAGGCCCCGCCGAAGCGGGGCCTTCATGCTATTTCTGGTTCTGCTGACCGGGCTGCTGTTGGCCGCCCTGCTGTCCGCCCTGACCGGGCTTCTGCGTCTGCTGCTGGCCGGGCTTGTCCTGCTGGCCGCCCTGTTGACCACCCTGGTTCGGGTTGCCTTGGTTCTGTTGTCCGCCCTGGTTCTGGTTCGACATTGGAACTCACTTTCTGTTGGTTGAAACATTTCAACCTTCTTCAAGTGGTGACGGGCGATCACCATAGCTATCGAAATCCACCATCGGCTTGAGCATTTATCTTTGCGACGGGAAGGAACGAATTGTGCGTTGAATGAAGTCGTCGCGAATGGCCGACTTCAATAAACCGCAATTGATCTGTATTCACCGCGTATCGATCATTGGCCGAACATCTGGGCCGCTTCGCCTCCTTTTGGGCGCGCACGTTTCAGCTTCTCCAAAAAATCGAACACCGGGACAGTCCGCGTCAGCGGGCGATGTCTCATGCGCACATCGAAAGGAAACTCAATGAGCACGGGTACTGTGAAGTGGTTTAACTCCCAGAAGGGCTTCGGCTTCATTCAGGGTGAAGATGGCAAGGACGTTTTCGTCCACATCAGCGCGGTTGAACGCGCCGGGATGTCGACGCTGAACGAAGGTCAGAAGGTGACGTTCGAACTCGTCGCCAATCGCAAGACCGGAAAGTCCGCAGCCGAGAATCTTCAGGCTGCCTAAACGATCGCTCTGACCACGGATGTACTGGCAGAGCCTAAGGTCCCGCCGCCGATTCTTCGGTGCGCGGGACTTTTAGTTTGAGTCTTCGCGCATTTGCGAAGCACGGGATTTGCGCCGCACGACGCGGGAAGGATCGGCGCACGGCAGAGCAATATCCTCGACACGCGAACTGGCCGGAGCTTTCATAGCGACGGGCCAAAACCTCAAAAATCTCCCGTTGACATAATTCCTATAGGATATTATACCCAGATTACCTTTCTCATCCGAGGGCGTCATCGCGAGACGTCTCGATGGCGGAGAAGGGGGCGGCGCCTGCGGGCGGGACTCGTAACCCCGCACCCGGGAGGCTCCGGGCATCGAGTCGGGCGGCACTAAGACCGCTCTGCGAGGTGCTCGCTGGACTGGGACAGGGTGACGAAGCCCACGTCCCAGGAAACCCGGCCCGGAGCTCAGCCTTGGTCCCATGACCTCGGTGAAACCGCGATGGAGCGCTGAGTGGCGAGCGTCCGGCAGTATCCGGGCGCCACGCCGAAAGGCGTGACTGAGATGAAAGCGCCGCTCGGCGCTCCATCCCCTCGGGCTTTCAAAGCCGGAGGGCAAGGCCAACGGCCCGGACGCCATTTCGTCCGGAGACGATGGCGCATGTCTTAAGCATTGGCTGTTTGACAATTGAATCCGAAACGAACGCGCCGGCGACAGGAAAACGCAGGCGACAAATCAGTAACCCTTCACACTCCACACTCCGCGCATGATTCGCATGCCAAACGCCTTCTTGCCGCCCCGTTGCTCCGTGATAGGTTGCGGCCGCGTCCGCTCCGAAGGCTCCGTTCAGGCTGCCGCAAGTGGCGGGCGGCAAAGGGAAATTCCGACAATGCGTTTGTTGCGAGCGTTGCTCTGTGCGGTGTCCGTGGCGGGCCTGGCCGCCTGCGCCGGAACCAATGCCGCAACCGACGGCGGCGCGCCGGCCGGCCTTGGGCCCGATCTGAGCCAGCCCTTCACCGGCCTGCCGGGCTTGAGCAGCAGTACACCGGCCCCAGCAGCAGTTCCCGCCGTCGCCTCAGCCGAACCCGCCGCTCCGCCGCCGGCCGCGTCATCGAAGCGTCAACAGCAGCAACGCCGTCCGCAGGCCGGGTATCGCGGCGCCGCGACCCAGGTCGCCGCTCCCGAGGAGCCATCCGACGAGCCGGAGCTCACGCCCGAACAGCAGGTCTACAAGTTCAAGGGTCAGTGCTGGATGGAGACGGAGAAGCAGCGCAACGCCAACATCGACAAGCGCATCGAGCTGGTCGACAAGTGCCTCGCGGCCAAGATGAAGGCGGCGAATATCAAGGCGAACTGAGCGTTCGCTCCGCCTCGGCGCCAAACTCCGCTGTCATGCCCGGACTTGATCCGGGCATCCATCTTTTCAGGAAGAATTTTTGCGAAAGCGGTGGATGCGCGGGTCATAGGCGAGCGAAGCGACGCCGTCCTTCGGACGGCTATGCCCGCGCATGACAACGAGCAAATGACAACAGGTGTCGTCTAATTCGCTGCCGCGGGCGCAACCGCCGCATCAGCCTGCCCGCTCCGCTCAAGCGCCTTCGCGACGAAGCCCGAGGCCTTCATCTCCTCGATGAACGTCTTGAGATATTTCTTGCCCGCCTCGCCGCGCGTCTGCGGCGTGCCCATCGCCTGGTTGATCTGCATGAACGGCTGCTCGATCGCGCGCACGTCGGTGCGGTTCTTCGCCCACAACAGCATCGCCTGCTTCACGCCAGCAGCCGCCTCAAGCTTCTGATCGATGAATGCGTCCGGCCCGGACACTTCGCGCACCAATTTGGCATTCTTCAGCGTGCGTGTGAGGAAGAGATCGTAGGCCGACCCCTTGTTCACGCCGACGCGCACGCCGTCGCGATCCATGTCGGCGAGCGTCTTCAGCGGCGAGTCCTTCGGCACCAGATAGATGCCCTGGATGATGACGTAGGGCGCGGTGAAGGCGATCTCGGCGGCGCGCACCGGCTCGATGGCGAGGAAGGCGACGTCCCATTTGTCGGTCTTCGCGGCCTCGAACACCTTGCCCGCCGCATCGAACTTGATCAGCTCGACCGGCACGTTGAGACGCTTGCCCAGTTCTCGCGCGAGATCGGGCGTGATGCCGACCGGATCACCGCCTGACGGACCATGCTGCGCCAGCACGATGTTGGAGAGATTGATCGCGGCGCGCAGCTTGCCGGTCGGGGCAAGATCCTTCACCACGTCGGCGGGTGCGTTCTGCGCGAAACCTGCGGCGGTGCCGGCGAACAGCATGAGTGCGGCGACGATGGTCTTCATGACGGGCCTCCCCTACGCAGCACTCTTGAACGGCGCCGCTCAGCCCTAGCTTTTCATGCTCCAACACGGAGGGAAAGCGGGTGCAGTGGATTTAGGGGCAATTGAATAGACGACACCTTTGCGGTGTTAGTGCACGAGGGAAGCAAAGATGCCAGGGAGTGATCCATGCGCATTGTCCTCGCCAGTCTCGCCCTCCTCGTCGCGGTTTTCGCCTGCCAGCCGGCCGAGGCCGCGTCCTACGCCTGGTGCGCCATCTACAGCGGCCGCGATCTCGGCGGCAGCAAGAGCTGTTCCTTCAACACGTTCGAACAATGCCGCGCGACGGTGTCCGGCATCGGTGGCTTCTGCCAGCCGAACTATTACGCCCAGGCTCAGCAGCCCCGTCGCAAGGCGAGACGTATGCGGACCTACTACTGAACGATCAATTTGCCGGGAGAAGCGCGGCAACCCGCTTGTGCCTCAAGGTGCAATCGGGTTCATTCCGCGCCCGGTCACGCAGCAGGAGGCCTTCATGAAATCCATTCTCGCTCTCGCCGTTGCGGCCGGTGCGCTGTGGGCCGCGGGCTCCACCCCCACCCTGGCACAGGCCGACCCCTACCGCTGGTGCGCGGAATTGGGCGGCGGCAACGATGGCGGCATGACGAACTGCTATTTCATGACGCGTGCGCAATGCGAGGCGACGGTGTCGGGCGTCGGTGGCTTCTGCCGACTCAACCATTTCTACACCGGCCCGGAAACTGGCTATGACCAAGTCCCGCCAAGGCGCACCGCCAAGAAGCGCACGACGCGGTGAACCGCACTTGAAAATTCGTTGGCTGATCGCGGGTCTGTTTCTCGCAAGCGCGGCGGATGGGCTGGCGCAGACCGACGCAGACATCCTCGATGCGAAGGACGTTCCTGCTTCCGTGAAGCAACAGGTCGATTGCGGAACCGACTCCGACGACGTGACGCGCCGCCCGTTCGCGGGCGGTTTCATTTTCGCGTGGCGTTGCCCGGGCAATCACGCCAATCAGATTCAAGCTTTGGTGTTTGCGAAAGACCAAGACGGCGCCGGCGCCCGGCTTCTGAAATTCCCGACGCCGCAGCGGAAAACCGATACCGAGATTTCAAACGTCCGCTGGTTCCCGAAGACGAACGAGGTCTCCCAGCTTTTCGTCGATCCCGAAACGCGCATCTGCCGGATCGAAAGCCGCTGGCGCCTCACCGGCAAGACCGCCGAGCCTGTGCTGATCCACTGGCGTCAAACCCGCGACTGCAAAGGCCGCCGCGGCTGGGTCACGCTGGTGAACCGGACATAGTCAGCGCGAGCGCCCGGTCTTCGACGTGCTGCTGCCCATTCCGGTGGTGACGCCGAGCGCATCACCATCCTTTTCCCTCAGGTTGCGCGCCTCGCGCGCAAGCTCAAGACAGGTGAGCAGCTCCGTGTAGGTCGGCGTGCCGCCTTGCATCGACAGCGGCACACAGTACGACCTGTCCGCCGCGGAGAACTTGTCCCACTCCTTGGTCATCTGATCGCGGGCTTCCATCTCCTTGCGGATGCAGATCTCGGCGGTATTGACGGGCGAACCGAGCGGTACGCTCGAGCGCGCCGCCGCGCTTTCGCAGCTCGACTCGACCTTGAAGGTTGGGATCCGACCGCGGCTGCGATCCTGCTGCGCGCCGGCCGCGCTCTGCATCGCCGCAACGCCGATGATCGAAAACGCGACCGCACCAATGAGAACCTTTCGCATGGCCTGCTCCTTTGCACGATGCAGCGGCCCGCGAGGCGCACTGCGGGTAGTCCCCTCGACAACCGTTTCGCAGACAATCCGTTCAGTCTAGGCAGCTTCGCAAAATCGTGAAGCGGCGCTCAGAACGGACGGTATCGATTGCCATATTGTTCTCTCCCCATGCCACAAACGATGTGTATGATCCGGCCCGAAATCACGCTTTTTCGGCCTGTTTGGAGCTCTTCATGCGTTTCTGCGTCCCGTTGTCCGCCGCAATTCTGGCCGCGCTGCCGGGCGTCGCCGCGGCACAATTTCCGCCGCCGCCCGGAGCTCCCGCCCAAAGCCAAGTCCAGGATCGCTGGCCCGAGATGCCGCCGCCCTCCCCTTCCCGCGGCGGATCGGCACAACAGCAGCAACAACAGCAGACTCAGCAGCAACAAAAGCCCGCGGCGCGCGGCGCGCAGGCCGCGCCGCAGATGGTGAAGCCGTCCGATCTCGATCTGGATTCCACGCCGTCCGCGCCTGCCGCGGCGGCCAATCCAAAACCGAAGGCGGCGGCCATGCCCGCGACCACGGTCGCGTGCAACGGCGTGTTCGCGAAAGACTCCACGCATCTGAAGCTCGCGGTCAAATACGACTCGCGCAACATCGTTTACACCGACGTCGACGGCCCCGACGGCAGCAAGATGAAGGCGTCAGTGCTCTATCCCAACGATCCGAAGCGCCGTCTTGAAGTGCTCTGGAACAACGACGCCGCGCGCAGCGACACGTCGGTGATCGCCATCAATGGGCATTCGCAATGGTCGGCGCCGAAAGGCCTGAAGCTCGGGATGACGCTCGCCGCGCTCGAGAAGATCAATGGCCGCCCGTTCAAGCTCAACGGCTTTGGTCCCGACGGCACCGCATCGATCGCAGGCTGGGAGGGCGGCGCGCTCGCATCGCTGCCGGGCGGCTGCAAGGTCGGCGGCCGTCTCACCATCGACGCCAAGACGCCGGCGGATGCCCGCAGCGCCGTAGAGGGCGACAAGGAACTGATGTCGAACGACGCCAGCCTGAAGGCGGTCAAACCCACGGTCGGGGAGCTTCTGATCGGCTACTAGGTTACCGCCGGCTTAGCGAATTCCTTGCAAATGCAGGCGGAATGCCGGTTCCCGGCTTGAGCGCCTTGGAGTCGCCTCAGTTAGATGTCGCAATTCCCCCACTGAAGGGTGCGTCTGCAACCCGCAACAGGGGAGTCGTGCGATGACCGTTATTCGACCTGAGCGGCTGAGCGAAATCGACGAGGCCGCAGCGGCCGTCAACGAAGCAACAACTGAAGTCGAGGGAGAAATCAGGGAATTCGTCCGCCGTGACGTGTCGCTGTTCCGCCGGTCGCGTCCGGAGAGCGGCGAGGCCGCGGTGGAAAACATCAGCTCGCTGATCCAGCGGGTGTCGGCGTCTTCGGTCTCCGAGATCGATCGCGTCGTCACCGAGTTGAACGGCGTGCGTGAGATGCTTCGCAGCGAAGGCGAGCGCGTGCAGCGCGAAATCACTAACTATGCGTCGCTCAGCCAGGCGGCGATGGCTTCAATGAAGATCATCACCGACAGCCTGGCACAGTGGAGCCCGCAAGCGTCGCAGACTCGTCAGAGCAGCAACGGCTGATCGAAACCGCGATTGCGAAAAACAATGGCCCCGCGCGAGCGGGGCCATTTGTTTGAGCGGCTGTCTCTAGTGGGCTTGCCGAGCAACGCCGACGGAAGCCATCACGGCCGGTTGTTCGAGCGAGAGCTTGCCTTCGACATGGCCGATCACGACGGTCGTCGCCATCATCATCACGGCGGCGGTCACGCCGGCAAAAACGAACCCGAGAAAACCAAGACTGTTGCGGTCAGCCGTCATCGCACGCCCCTCATGTCCCATTGTCATTGGTCGCGCCGACAGGCCCATAGGTTCACCCGGAAAATCACGAAATGCGCCGACAACGCCCGCCGCAACCGGGAGTTCCCAAGCGTCCGTGATTATTGAGGAATCTTCTGCATTCTCGAAAGGCAACGGGGCCTCCCCTAAGGAAGGCCCCGCTCCTGTTCCTCCGGGGCGGCCCCGAAGCACACCGCAGGGCTCTGACGTCCCTTGCGGCAATCCGGAAGCGGATGCTTGCACCGCGCGCGGTGCGTTTCGCGCGAATCCGATT
This sequence comes from Pseudomonadota bacterium, assembly GCA_040756555.1. Lineage (GTDB taxonomy): Bacteria > Pseudomonadota > Alphaproteobacteria > Rhizobiales > Xanthobacteraceae > Z2-YC6860. Next base: position 329,039 of record JBFLYS010000001.1, read on the forward strand.
GTGCTCAACCCTAGGAGCCGATTGCCTAATCCAGAAGCGCCCGCATCGCATTTGCCTGTGGGAAAATTGTCGGCGGGCCGGACACTGTGACGCGAAAGCTATGGTAAAATGCGTGTCCTCGGACGAGCATGGTTGCTCGTTGGCGGGGTGGCTGGAAGCGGGTTGGAGGAGAGTGCGATGGCGTTGGGTTTGCGTTTTCTGAAGGTCGCGTTCGGCGCAGCGCTTCTGGCTTCTGCATTCGCCGCTCAAGCGAGCGCAGCGAACTGGTTCGAGAAGCACATCTATCTCAGCGGCCCGCGTTATGACTCGGTGCTGCCGCCGTGCGACACGCCGTGGGCGCTTTCAACCATCCAGCAGCGCTTCGGCACGAAAGAAAGCCAATACTGGAACTCCAATCTCCAGATCACCGATTTCGACCGCGTGCGCGAGGTCGCGTTCCGTCCGTGGGCGAACGGCACGATCCCGCGCCGCTTCTGCACCGGCCGCGTGTTGGTCTCTGATGGCCGCTGGCGCGCGGTGCACTACTCGATCATCGAGGATGGCGGCATGATCGGCGCGAACTGGGGCGTCGAGTGGTGCGTGGTCGGCGTCGACCGCAACTGGGCCTACAACCCGGCCTGCAAGATGGCGAAGCCCTGAACGGTGCTTCGGCTTTGGCGACTTACGCTCCGGTGACTTGCCGTAAGCCTGCGCTTCAATGACCCGCCGCGAAGCCACGTCCGGCTTGGGATCGCGGCGAAAGCCGATCCGGTTTCATTTCTATTTTGTTCTTGATACGTTCCTGGGCGTCGGGTAAAGTTCCACCAGTTTTCAGTGGGAGGAGCGTCTCATGATCATATTTTTCAGTCGTATTGCCGCAGTCGCCTCGTTGATTGTTGTCACCGCACTGGGCTCCGCGTCAGCGCAGAACACGCGCGACGGAAGCCAGCATCAGCCCGGCCGGTTCGACTTCTACGTTCTCGCGCTGTCGTGGTCTCCGTCGTTCTGCCAGGACACCGAAGAGCGCGGCCGCAACGGCGGTCAGCAGTGCAGCACTGCCCGCCCGTATTCGTTCGTCGTGCACGGCCTGTGGCCGCAGTACGACCGCGGCTTTCCGCAGCGCTGCGAAGTGCCCGCGCCACGGCTCAATCGCGAGCTGATGACGTCGATGCTCGACCTGATGCCGGCGCCACGGCTCGTCTATCACGAGTGGGATACTCACGGCACATGCTCGGGGCTTGGTGCGAACGCTTACTTCGATCTGGTGCGCAAGGCGCGTGAGACGGTGAAGGTGCCGGAGACCTATTCATTGCCGGACAAGGCGCTGAGCGTCGCACCTGACGAAATCGAAGAGGCTTTCGTGAAAGCCAACCCGGGCCTCTCGCGCGGCGCCATCGCAGTCACGTGCAACAGCACGCGATTGAGCGAGGTGCGCATCTGCCTGTCAAAGGATCTGAAATTCCGCGATTGCCCGGAGATCGACCGTCGCGCCTGCCGCCGCGACAAGGTGCTGATGCCGCCGGTTCGAGGCGGCTGATTTGACGGCTAAAGCGCTGACGGCCAGCGGCTGATCAGCGTTTGCAGATAGCGCATGCGGCGCGCGTCATCGAGAAGGGTGGCGGCGCGCCGCCCGTCCGAGACCGCCGCTTCGACGGTGCGGTGAAAGCTTTTGATCGGACGATCGAGCGGCGCAGGACGCAAATCGTCGAACGCCGGCAAACCGGCGCAATAGATCAAGCCTGCTGTGAGCACGAGGCGTCCCATCGCCGTGGCTCCATCCCCTGCATATTCGTACCGGCCCCGACCGGCGATGGCAGCTTACCGAACCGCGCGCGGGCTGATACAGGGAACTCGCCGCAACCTTAATGCGTGGGGCTCACCACGGCTTTAACGCGCGAGGTTAACCGAGTCCCGATCAAAGATTTCGATGAACTATCGACACGCCTTTCACGCCGGAAACTTCGCTGACGTCATGAAACACGCGGTACTCGCGCGTGTGCTCGCCTATCTCGCGGAAAAACCCGCGGCCTATCGCGTGATCGACACGCATGCGGGCGCGGGCGTTTACGATCTTTCCGGTTCGGAGGCTGCGCGCACCGGCGAATGGCACGATGGCATCGGCCGGTTGCGCGACGCAGCGCTCGACGGCAAGACGAGCGCGCTGCTCAAGCCCTATCTCGACGCGGTCGCGTCGTTCAACCCGGCCGGCAAGATCGAGAAATATCCCGGCTCACCCGCGCTCGTGCGCGCGCTGATGCGTTCGCAGGATCGCCTCGTCGCCTGTGAGCTCGAGCCGCAAGCTGCTTCCACTCTCACGCGCTTCTTCGGGCGAGACCCGCGCGCGAAGGCGCTCGCGATCGACGGCTGGACAGCGCTCACCGCTTACGTGCCGCCGAAAGAGCGGCGCGGTCTTGTGCTGATCGATCCGCCATTCGAACAGCCCGATGAATTTTCCAAGCTCGCGAACGGACTCGAGGCGGCTCACCGCAAGTGGGCGACCGGCATCTACATGCTGTGGTATCCGATCAAGGACACCGCGGCGGTCAATGCGTTCACGCGTCGCATCGCGCGCGCCAACATCGCGAAATCGTTGCGATTAGAACTGCTTCTCGCACCTGCAACAGATGAGAATTCGGGACTCCGTGGCAGCGGATTGATCGTCGTCAACCCGCCGTGGACGCTCTACGACGAAATGACAATATTGCTTCCGCAGCTCGCGAAGCTGCTGACTCGCAACGACAAACCGGTGGTTACAGTCGAGTGGCTATCGCGCGAAGTGTCACGCTGATCGGCACGCCTCTTTTCAGTCTCATGACATTGTGTCTACGCTTGTGTTGCTGGCTTTGACGTTCCGCCTCCACTGGGGGGCCGGCGGAGTGACTGAGGCCTCTGGGGGGCCGACGCCGTCTTCACCGAATGTGAATGTCCGGCCGAACCGCCGACCGTACGGGTCGGAGGTGGAGCACTAGAGTGTTTCGGGGAAGAGGAGTTTTCCCGATGGCAATGAGTGGGACTGTCAAGTTCTTCAACGGGGAACGTGGCTACGGCTTTATCAAGCCAGACGACGGCGGGCGTGACGTGTTCGTTCACATCACCGCGGTCGAGCACGCGGGATTGAAGGCCTTGAATGAAGGGCAGCGCATCCAGTTCGAGGTTGAGCCGGACAAGAAGGGCAAAGGCCCGAAAGCGGTCAATCTCGTGATCACCGGCTAACGTGGTCGCTGGCTGAACTTCGTTGCGTGAGCGGGTAGGCACCGCTCGTGGGGTTGAATAGGATGAGTCACCGCGGCCGCATGCGGCCGCGCAAGTTGTATTCTACTGTGTGCCTCCTCCTGCCGGATCAAACCCATCCATGATGATTCTTCGTTCGACTCCGCCTTCGCCGTTCGGGCGCAAGGCCGTTATCGCCGCAAGCGTGCTCGGCCTCACCGACCAGATCAAAATCGAGCCGTCCGATCCGACCAACCCGGCCGATACGCTTCGCCAGCAGAATCCGGTCGGCAAGATTCCGATCCTCATCACCGAGGACGGACTGTCTCTGTTCGACTCGCGCGTGATCCTCGAATACCTCGATCATCGCGCTGGTGGCGGCAAGATCATTCCTTCCGAACCGAAGGCGCGCTTCGCCACGCTGCGCCTGCAAGCGCTTGCCGACGGCACCACCGACGCACAGATCCTGGTGCTCTACGAAGGCCGCTTCCGTCCGGTCGAGCGCCACGAACCGAAGTGGCTCGATCATCAGCAAGGCAAGGTCGAGCGTAGTCTCGCCGCGCTCGAGGCGTCGCCGCCCGCGCCGGCCGGCAAGGTGCCGGACGCCGGCCAGATCGCGGTCGCGTGCATGCTCGGCCACCGCGACCTGCGCTACCAGGGCGACTGGCGCACCAACCACCCGAAGCTCGTCGCATGGCTCGATGGCTTCGCGGCGGCGGTGCCGGCGTTCAACGCAACCAAGGTCACCCCGTAGCAGCGCAGCACTGTTCACGCAGCGAGGTATGATGCGGCATGCCCTCGCCGCGTGACATTCTTTACGGACCCTGGCGCGCGGTGCTCGTTCTGGGCATCACGCAGATCATCGCCTGGGGCACGATTTTCTATTCGCCCGTGCTCACGGTGCCGTTGATCGCGGAGGAACGCGGCTGGTCGCTGGCCTTCGCGATGGGCGGCTTCTCTCTTGGCCTTCTCGTTGCGGGCCTGATCGCGCCAGCGGTCGGCCGGTCGATCGATCATCGCGGCGGCCACGTGGTCATGACCGTCGGATCGTTCGTCAGTTCGCTCGGCCTTCTTGGCCTCGTGCATGCGTCGCATCCGCTCGCCTATCTCGCGGTCTGGATGCTGCTCGGCGCTGGACTCGCCGCCTCGCTGTACGATCCGGCGTTCGCGACGCTCGGGCGCATCTTCGGCGCGGGCGCCCGCTCGCCGATCACGATCCTGACGCTCGCGGGCGGCTTCGCTTCCACGGTCGGCTGGCCGACGACGCACCTCCTCATCGGCGCGGTCGGCTGGCGCGGCACCTATCTCGTCTATGCGGCGCTGCTCGCGTGCATCTGCGCGCCGCTGCATTTCTTTGCGCTGCCGCGGACCCGCGCAGTCACCGCGATGAAAACGGATGGCGTTGCGGCCGCACCGCCCACGCATCTTGTGCCGCAGGGCGTCGCTTTCCTTCTTGTCGTCGCCGCCTTCGCCTCTTACGCCTTCGTGCCCTCCGCGCTTTCCGCGCACCTGCTCGCGATTTTCGGCCGCACTGGCATAGATGCCGCAACCGTCGTCCTCATCGGCACCCTGTTCGGCCCGGCGCAGGTCGCAGCGCGCATCTGCGAATTCATGTTCGGACGCAATCTGCATCCGCTCGTCGTCGCCCGCGCCGCTGTCTCGCTGCTGATCGCGGCGTTCGCGATGCTCGCCATCGCCGGCATCTCGACCGTCACCGCCACCGCCTTCGCCATCATGTTCGGCGCAGCGAACGGCCTCGTCACCATCGCGCGGGGCGCGGTGCCGCTCGCGCTGTTCGGACCGATGGGCTACGGCCGCGTCATTGGCCGGATCGCCGGCCCCTCGCTTATCATGCAGGCGATGGCGCCGTTCGTTCTCGCCTTCGCGATCGAACGCGCGTCGGACTCCGCGGCGCTGGCGCTCGCCGCGTGCTTCACCCTGATTGCGCTGTCGTGCTTTGCCGCCATCCGGCCGCCGAAAGCGTAACGCCCGTTTACTTGACGAATATCGTATCGACGTCGTCTTGCGAGCAGTGCCCCTCATCGGCCGTGAGCTTCGGTCCGTTGAGGAATTTGCGGTCGTCGTCGAGCGCTTCGATGACGACCGGCTTGAACTGCTCGACGCTCTGCCAGATTTCCATCAGCCGCGCGACGTGATCCTCGACGTATTTCAGCGTCGCCACCACCTTGGCGACGCGTTGGCCGGTGAGATCCTGGAAATTGCACGCCTCGTAGATCTGCACCACGCGCTCGTGGATGTCGTGCACCAGCCCCTGATCGTGCCCGCCCTTCACCACCGCCGACAGCGTTGCCGCAGCCTGATCGATCTCCTCCGCCGCTTGCAGCACTGACTGCGTCGCCTGCTCCGTGCCGGTGACGATCGCCTTGAGCTCCTGCCCGGCGCGGTCGGCCTCGGTCCGCGCGACGGCGCCGGCGTTGATCGTGTCGATCTCCTGCTTGGTGCGCTTCACCGCGGCGTAAATCAGATCGAGCTCGCGCTTGTAAGCCTGCGCTTCCACGATCTGCGCCCGCGCGCGATCCATCGTGTCGCGGCTGACGTTCTGGCGCGGCTCGATCATCGCGCGCAACGCGCGGATCTCCGCCATGAATTCGTGATGGCGCTGCGTATCGTCCACCGCGACAGCGGACGGAGCACCGCGCGCACCGGCGTAAGTGCCTTGCTCGATGCGGAAAACCTTGCGCTGAACCGCCATGACGCCCCACTTCCCCGCGCTTTGATAGGACGCCGCAAATTAAAATCGAGTTCACTTAAATTGCTTGGCTACACGCGGTTGAAATGAAACCGGCGGTTAACCATGACGCCTCGTCATTTATTCAAAATAAACCGTAATTCGACGAACCGCGTTCAAACACCGCTGCGTGAACGATGCGCGCGGAGCTTTTTACCAATCAGCGAATTCTTCACCATGTAATGGCCCACGCGGGTTGTGATCCCGCCGACGAAACCAGTGCAGAGTACGTCAATGAAACATGCAGCGTTTGGCGCGCTCGTTCTGAGCGCGATCTCTTCTGCGGCCCATGCGGACCCGATGACGCTTCAGGCCGACCGTTACAACACCTCCCGAGCCACCACGCCGTCCTACATCGCGCCGCAGCCCGCGCAGCAACCGGTGCGTTACGCCGCGACCGAAACCGATCCGAACCTCGGCGGCGGCTTCATCGAATTCCTGTTCAACGGCGGACGTCCTCCGCGCCCGCCGGTCGAGATGCAGCGCACGACCTACAGCACGCCCTCCTACGAGCCGGCGGTGCCTGAGCGGCGTGAGATGGATCCGAAGTACGCCAAGCAGATCGTGCCGTACACCGGCAACGAGAAGCCCGGCACGATCATCATCGACACACCGAACCGCTTCCTGTTCCTCGTGCAGAGCGACGGCACCGCGATGCGCTACGGCATCGGCGTCGGCAAGCCCGGCTTCACCTGGGCCGGCATGAAGACGATCACCGCCAAGAAGGAATGGCCGGATTGGGTGCCGCCGCCCGAGATGCTCCAGCGCCGCCCCGATCTGCCGTCGTGGATGGCCGGCGGTCCGGACAATCCGCTCGGCGCGCGCGCCATGTACCTCGGCTCGACGCTCTATCGCATCCACGGCTCAAACGAGCCCTGGACCATCGGCACCGCCGTGTCGTCCGGCTGCATCCGCATGCGCAACGAGGATGTCGTCGATCTCTACGAACGTGTGAAGGTCGGCACCAAGGTGCTCGTGATCTAGTCCGCACGACCAGCGAAAAGAAAAAGGCCGCCCAAACGGGCGGCCTTTGTCTTTAGAAGCACTCCGGCTTACGCGCTGTCGCTTCCGCCGTCGCCACCGAAATCGCCGCCGACGTCGAAGTCGCCATCATCGGCATCCGCATTGCTGTCCGCGTCGAACAAGCCAGCGCGCTGCGAAGTGTCGTTATCGAAGAAGCCGGAGCGTCCGCCGCCGCCCATATCGTTGATGCCGGCCTGACGCGCGAGATCGCCGCCACTGTCGTTGCCGCCGCCCCACGGCGTGCCGCGGTCGCCGCTGGTGTCGCCGAACGCTTGACGCTGATGATCGCCGCCGAACATGCCGCGGATCGAATTCATCAGCAGCGCACCGCCGACCACGCCGGCCGCGGTCGCGGCCGCCGTGCCGAGGAACGATCCGCCACCGCCAACACCGGACGACGGCTGCGCTTGTTGCGCGCCATTCCAGGGCTGAGCCGCGGCCTGCGGCTGCTGATTGAAGCCAGCGCCCTGCTGCGCATTGCCCCACGGGCTCTGACGCTCGCCCGGCCGCACGCTCGGCACCGAGCCCTGGTTCTGGCCCGGCTTGCCGAACAGGCTGTCGCGCATCTGATCGAGGAAGCTCGGCTGTTGCGCGGGCTGTCCCGGCTGGATGCCGAGTTCGCCTTCGAGCTCCTGGATGCGGGCGTTGGCGCGCTTCAGCGCCTCGTCCTGCACCAGCACGCTCTGCACCAGCGGATAAAGCGCGTTTGGTGCGCGCTCCAACCCATCGTTGATCGCCTTCACGGCGTCGGGGTCGCGCGGGTTGTTTTCCAGCGAAGCGAGCCGGTCGAACAGCTCGTCGAGCAGCTTACGTTCTTGGGGAGTCATGGTCGTTCCTCCTGGCCCCTTCATCCGGTCCCTGAACCGTCGCGCGGAATGTAGGTAGCGGCGTGGCGAACGGAATGGAGGTGGACAAAAAATCGCAAGGTCTCGCTAAGCCCTTGTTCCAAACCAAACTTGTCAGGCGAGTGCGACACCATGGCGACGCAAGACGGCCGGGAAGTCGTCATCGGCGAAATAGGCGAATTCCCGTTCCCGTTGCGTCGTCAGCGGGTCCAGGCGTTCAAGCTCGGCATCGACAAATCCGGGATGGCACATCACCAGCCCGCCCGCCGGCATGCCTTCGAGAAACGCCGGGAACAGCGCCGCGAAGTCGGGCGCCGGGTCAGCGAAGAAATCGTAGGTGCCGGCGAACGCCGGGTTGGCCTTGATGCCGAGCGCCGCAGCCTTCCTGCGGAAGGTGGCGCTCAACACGTCGAGCACCAGCCCCTTGGGATCGGAGAAGCGCTTCGACAGCGGCGTGTTGCGGCCGCATTGGCGCACCCATGCCTCCGGCGCGAGCGCCTTCATCGCCGCAAGGAGTTCGTCGCGCACCTGCGGGAACAGATGCACATGCTGATGGCCGTCGATGTAGTCCGGTGGCCGTCCGAACACCGTTGCGAATGCTTTGATCTGCGCTTCGATCTCGGCGCGCAGCGCCTTGCGATTGAGACGCCGCATGAAGCCGCGCACAAGCATCTCGTTCATCGACAGGAACACGCCATCGTTTAGCGGCGCGAACCCCGCACTCATCGGTTTGAACTTGCCGCTCAATGTCAGATGCAGGCCGACCGCAACACGGCGCGCCGCGGCGAGGACATTCAGCGACGCCGCCTCGGAGCGGTTGAAGCTCGGTGCCAGCACCATCACCGACGTGGCGTTCAAACGCCGCATCGTGATCAGATCGCGGATCGCCATGTTGACCGACAACGAAATCCCATAGTCGTCGGCGCAAAGCCGGATCGGACGAAGCATCTCATCCGCCGGATCGCTTTCGACTTGCCGTTCGGCCGACACGGGTTACTCCAGAGGTTACTCCGCGGCCGCGCGCGGCGGCGGAGCATCGGCGCGCCCTTGCGCGGTCTTCACTTGATGCTCGGCGATGAAATAGACCGGCCGCGCCTTCAGCTCGGCGAGGATCTTGCCGATGTATTCGCCGAGCACGCCGATCATGATGAGCTGCACGCCGCCGAGTGTCATCAGACCGACGATCACCGACGGATAGCCGGCGACCGACACGCCTCGGAATAGCGCTTCGACAAGCATCAACCCGCCGAACACGAGGGCGCTCAACGCCAGCAGGAAGCCGAGGAAGCTCGCGAACCGCAGCGGCGCGACCGAGAACGAGGTGAGCCCTTCGATCGAGAGAGCAACCAGGCTGTAGATATTCCAGCTCGTCTGGCCATGCTCGCGGTCGGCGGGCTCGTAGTCCACGCGCAACTGCTTGAAGCCAATCCAGCTCGCCAGTCCCTTGAAGAAGCGATTGCGCTCCGGCAGACGGCGCAACGCGTCCGCTGCGCGGGGCGACAGCAAGCGGAAGTCGCCTGCGTCTTCGGGAATTCTCTGCCGCGCGCCCCAGTTGATCAGGCCGTAGAATGCCTTCACGCCCATCCGCCGCAGGAACGGCTCCTGCGCGCGATGCGCCTTCGCGGTGTAGATCACGTCGTAGCCGCCATCGAGCCAATGCCCGACCAGCGTGTCGATCAGCGCCGGCGGATGCTGGCCGTCGCCATCCATGAACAGCACCGCGCCGAGCCGCGCGTGATCGAGACCCGCCAGCAGCGCGGCCTCCTTGCCGAAGTTGCGCGACAGCGAGATCACCTGAACGTCGAGCGCCTCGGCGGGAAGAGTCTGCGCCACCGCGAAGCTGTCATCGCGGCTGCCGTCGTCCACATAGACCACCTCGATCGCGAGCCCGCGCTTCTGGCGCAACTGCCGCGCGACGTCCTCCAGCCGGGCATGGAAGGCCTTCAGCCCGCGGCCTTCGTTGTAGACCGGCACGACGATGGAAAGGCCGGCGTCTGCCGTGGAGGTCCGGTTTGGGGTGGTCGTTGTCATTGTTGTTCCGTGTCCGGGCGATCTATAGCGCAACGGAGCTTTCCTGTCGCCACCGGCTCTTAGCCCGATTGCCGCAGGATATCAGTGACTTGCCTCACTCTCGCTTTGCAGTGCGGTGGGAAAAAGGCTAAGCGGAGCCGATGAAATCCCTCCTCGACCGCCTGCTCCAGGCCTGGCACGAGCGCGCCTTCCTGCTGAAGGCCGTCAGCTTCGGCGTGGTCGGGGTGGTCAACGCCGCGGTCGATTACGGCGTGTTCTTCCTGGCGCGGGCGGCGCTGAGTTCCTCCCCCGGCGTGGTGAGCGCAGCGGACAAGCTGGCTGCGTCGTTCAACTTTCTCTCCCCGGAGAACTGGCTGCTGATCCCGGCGAACATCATCGCCTGGCTGGTCGCGGTGTCCGGCTCCTACGTCATGAATTCGATGACGACCTTTGCCCGGGAATCCGGCCGCAAGCTGCGCTGGCGCGCCTACGGCACGTTCGTCGCATCCGGCATCGCGGGTGTCATCGCCAACACCACGGCGGTGCTGGTCGCGGTGCAGTTCGTCGAGGTGTGGGCCGCCAAGCTGATCGCGATCCTGGTCGGATTCGTCGTCAACTTCTCGCTGTCGCACTTCGTCGTCTTCCGCCCGAAGAAGGCGAATTAGAGTCCAGCGATCAGCTTCTCGTAGAGCGGATTGTCCGGCGCGAACACGTATTCGATCGGCGCGACGATGATGCTGTCGGCGCCGTGCTCGCGCAGGAAGCTCGCAAGCCCGTAAACCTTCGCCGGCGGAACGTGCAGCGTCAGCATTCCCGACGAGGTCGGCCCGCCGATCGGCGCCACCGCGCCGAACTGCTGCTTCATCTGCGCGAACAGCGTGTCGTTGCAATTCTTGAAGCGCGTGCGCACCTCGCGAACCGCCTTCGCCCGCGCTTGCGCCGCGATGCGGTCGAGGATGTTTCGCGCGACGTCGCGTTCCGCCTGCCCCCACGCCGCCGACTTCGACGCGACGAGATTGGCCTGCGAGCGCAGCATGATGCCGTCTTCGACGATCTTGAGCGCATTGGCGGCGAGCGTCGTACCTGTCGTCGTGATATCGACGATCAACTCCGCGGTGCCAGCCGCAGGCGCGCCTTCGGTCGCGCCGGCGCTCTCGACGATGCGGTAGTCGACGATGCCCTGCTGCGCGAAGAAGCCGCGCGTCAGGTTCACGTACTTCGTCGCAACGCGCATCTTGCGGTCGTGGCGCAGACGGAACGCGGTCGCGACGTCGTCGAGATCGGCCATGCTCCGCACGTCGATCCACGCCTGCGGAACCGCGACCACGACATTGGCGAAGCCGAAGCCGAGACCTTCGACCAACACGACGCGCTGATCCGCATCCGCGATCATCTCGCGCACGAGGTCTTCGCCGGTGATGCCCATGTGCACAGCGCCGGCCGCAAGCTGCGTCGTGATCTCGGAGGCCGAGAGATAAGCCACTTCCACGCCGGGCAGAGCCGGAATGGTGCCGCGATAATCGCGCGCGCCGCCGGGTTTCGCGAGCTTTATGCCGGCGTTGGCGAAGAACGCTTCCGCGTTTTCCTGCAAGCGGCCCTTGGCAGGCACCGCGATCACGAAAGGCCCGCTCATGACGTGGCCCCCAATGCGCCGACGCGCTCGATCCACACCGCGAAGCCGACCGCGGGGATCGCGTTCTTGGCACCAAGCCGAGTCAGCAGGCCGTCGTAGCGGCCGCCGGCGACCAGCGGGCCGTTGGTGCCGCTCGCCTCGTGCAGCTCGAACACGAAGCCCGTGTAGTAGTCGAGGCCGCGGCCGAACGCGGTCGAGAATTTGATGCGCGCAACATCGACACCACGCGCGGCGAGGAAGCCCGCGCGGCTCTCGAACAGATCGAGCGCGGCGGAGAGATCGATCTTGCTGTCGGAGGCGAGTGCACGCAGATCAACCGCCGCCGCATCCGGATCGCCGGAGATGGCGAGGAATTTTTCGATCAGCGCGCGCGTCTCGCGCGGCAGCGCATTGGCGGAGCCAAGTGCGGCCTGCTCAAGGAAGCGTTCCGCGATCTCACCGACCGAACGTCCGCCGACCGTGCTGATGCCCGCGATCGACAGCAAGTCTGTGACGAGCGCATGCGCGGCCTTCGGATCGGAGCCCGCCATTGCCGCGAGCACGCCCTGATATTCAGGGCGCTTGTCGGCGGCGGAGAGCGTCAGACGATCGAGGTCGTGCGCGAGGGAGGTCTTGCGGTTGAAGTCCTTCACCAGCCGCCGCTTCCACGCCGGCGCAAGGTCGAGCGCGGCGACGAGCGCGGAGAACAATCCGACATCGCCCATGCGGATCTCGTGATTGGCGATGCCGTAGTGCGTGGTCGCCTCAAGCCCGAGCGCGAGCATCTCGGCGTCGGCTGCCGATGTGTCGGTGCGGCCGAACGACTCGATACCGGCCTGCAAAAACTCCGACGGCTGGACGCCGCGGCTCCTGAACACCGAACCGAGATAGCAGAAGCCCTGCGGCGCACCGGCCTCCGGCGAGGCCAGGTAGTCGCACGACACCGGAATGGTCAGGTCCGGCCGCAGGCACAGTTCGCGGCCTTCCGGGTCGGTGGTGAGATACATGCGCGTGCGGATGTCCTCGCCCGACAGGTCAAGGAACGGCTCGGCAGGCTGGAGGATCGCAGGCGCGACGTTGCGGTAGCCCGCGCGCTCAAAAGCGGCGACGAGCGCCTCGGCCCGTGCATCGGGCTTCGATGTTTTCGTTGGCGTGGCCATGGCCCATCGGTTTGACGCGGTTTTTCTCGTTCGCGGACCCTGTAGCACGGCCGCCTTAAGGATTCGACGACATCCGCCCGGCGGGCTTAATGCAGCCTGGGAATGGCTTGAGGCCTTATTTGCGCGGTTAACAGGTTCTCCCCACCCGGCCCTTGACGGGCGGGAATGTTATAATGTTACATTTCCTCCGTTGCCCGCCACCCTTGGCGGGATCGCGGGCCGGTTGGGTATTTCGCGCAGATGCGTTGGTTTAGGTCTCAGGGTCGGGCTTCGGCATGGGTGGCGCTGTTCGCGCTGCTTGTGCAGCTCGTTGTGTCCTTCGGGCACGTTCACCTGAAGGACCTGCACAGCGACGAAGCGCGGGCACCGTTGCCGGCCGTCTCGGACCTCGCCGCCATTCCCGGAGGCGAGCAGCAGGCCGCAGCGGTCGACCCGCAGCGCGGCCAAAATGAGGATCAAGACAAGGATCACGCCGACGCTGTCTGCGCGATCTGCATCCTCAACCAGATGGTCGGTACGGCGCAGACGGCCGCGCCGCCCAGCATTCCGTTCGCGCTTGTTTCGCGCACCACGGAACAGGCGTTCGCCTCAGAACGGATCGCTGTCAAACCGCTGCCGTCTGCGTTCCGATCCCGCGCACCTCCCGCCGCCTGACATCGCTTTGAGCCGCACCCGGCTGACGCCGCGCCCGTTCGCGCGCGCCGCCGGGCTTGGATGCGTTGTCAGGGGACTGTCATGTCAATTCGGATTCTTCGTGCCTTTGTTCTCGGCCACTCGGCCCTGGTTGCGTTCGGCTGTGCCGATGCCATCGCGCAAGCCTCGATGGACTTGCCACAAATCACCGTGCGCGCCCCAAGCCCCATCGTGCGCCGCGCCGCGCCGCCAAGCGATGCAACGCCGGCCCCTGCTGCGCCGCAGCCGATGCAGGGCGAGTTGCCGATCGTTACCGACCAGTTCGCGACGGTCACGGTTGTCCCGACCGAAGAGATCCAGCGCAGCACGGGCACCACGCTCGGCGACGTGCTGTCCTCGAAGCCCGGCATCGTCGGATCGAGCTTCGCGCCCGGCGCATCGAGCCGACCCATCGTGCGCGGCCTCGACATGCATCGCGTGCGCGTGCAGGAGGGCGGCATCGGCTCGAACGGCGCATCCGATCTGGGTGAAGACCACGGTGTTCCCATTGATCCGTTGGCTGCACGTCAGATCGAAGTCATCCGTGGTCCCGCGACCCTGCGCTACGGCTCCCAGGCGATCGGCGGCGTGGTCGATGCGCAGAACAACCGCATCCCGACCGCAATCCCCCAGCGCGGCTTCTCTGCCGAGTTCAACGGCGCAGCAAGCTCCGTCGACCGTGGCCTCGAAGGCTCGATGCTGCTCGACGCCGGCAAGGGCAACTTCGCCTTCCACGCCGATGCCTACGGCCGCAACGCCAACGACTACCGCGTCCCGAGCTATCCGTACCTGTTCGACAACACACGCAACTTCAACGGCAAGCAGCCCAACACCGCTTCACGCGCGGACGGACAAGCCGTCGGCGGCTCCTACATCTTTGACGGCGGCTTCGTCGGCATGGCCGTCTCGCAGTTCAACAGCCTCTACCACATCCCCGGCATCGACGGCGAAGACCACGGCACGCGCATCGACATGAAGCAAACGAAAGTGACGAGCAAAGGCGAATACCGCCCCTCCTCGTCCGCGGTCGATGCGGTCCGCTTCTGGCTCGGCTACACCGACTACAAGCACAACGAGATCGGCCTCGCCGATCCCACCAACGCCGCGACCGATGGCGTCCGGCAGACCTTCACCAACAAGGAGTTCGAAGGCCGCGCCGAAGTCCAGCTCGCGCCCGTGACGCTGCCCTTCGCCACGATGACCACCGCGCTCGGCGTGCAGGGTTGGCACCAGCAGCTCACCGCGCCGAGCCCGGACGATCCCGGCAGCATCCTCAACGGCCTGTTCGATCCGAACCGCACCGCCTTGATCGCGGGCTATATCTTCAACGAGTTCAAGCTCACCAACACGCTGAAGGCCCAGGTCGCCGGCCGCATCGAGCGCACCAATGTCTCGGGCAGCGCAATCGATTTTCCCTCCAACGTCTTCGATGTGTCCGGTCTCTCGCCAAGTACATCACGCGAGCGCACCTTCGCGCCCAAGAGCGGCAGCATCGGCTTCATCCAAGATCTGCCGTGGGACCTCTCCGCAAGCCTCACCGGCCAGTATGTCGAACGCGCGCCGCGCGCACCGGAACTGTTCTCGCGCGGACCGCATGACGCGACCGGGACCTTCGACATCGGCAATCCGAACCTGAACATCGAAACCGCGAAGTCGGTCGAGGCGGGGCTGCGGCGCGCGAAAGGCCCGTTCCGCTTCGAGCTCACCGGCTACTACACGCGCTTCAACAACTTCATCTACCGCAATCTGACCGGCCAGCAGTGCAACGAGACGAGCTGCGGCCAGAACGCCGGCGACGAGGAGTTGAACCAGGCGGTCTACGCCCAACGCGACGCCACCTTCCGCGGCGGCGAGTTCCAGTTCCAGTGGGATCTCGTTCCCGCCTGGGGCGGCTTCTGGGGCGTTGACGGCCAGTACGACATCGTGCGCGCCACCTTCACCGATGGAACCAACGTACCGCGCATCCCGCCGCAGCGGGCCGGCGCTGGCGTCTATTTCCGTAGCGACGAGTGGCTGGCGCGCGTGAGCCTGCTCCACGCCTTCGCGCAGAACAACATTGCGGTCGTCGGCGAAACCCCGACCGCGGGCTACAACAATCTCAAGGTGGAACTCAGCAAGACCAAGCGGCTGAAGAACGATCCCACCGGCATTCAACAGATCACGATGGGTATTGTCGGCAACAACCTGTTGAATGAGAACATCCGGAACCACGTCTCATTCACGAAGGATCAGGTGCTGCTGCCGGGCGCCAACGTGCGGGTGTTCGCGAGCGTGAAATACTAAAAGCGGGTCAGCGCCCGCAAACATACTTGACCGTTTCTTAACCCGCGCCTTGTTTCCTGATGACGAGGTGCGGGGGCTGCAATGGCAACATCTGTTTCGCACGAACTCGTGCGCGCCTTCTTCGAGGCGCGGGTGTCCTACGACCCCGTCAAAATCGGCGCGTTCATGGACGACGACATCGAATGGTCGATGTCCGGCCCGGTCGATATCCTGCGCTACGCCGGATACCGGCGCGGCAGGGAGGCGGTGCTCCACGGGCT
Organism: Pseudomonadota bacterium; assembly: GCA_040756555.1. Lineage (GTDB taxonomy): Bacteria > Pseudomonadota > Alphaproteobacteria > Rhizobiales > Xanthobacteraceae > Z2-YC6860. Next base: position 344,842 of record JBFLYS010000001.1, read on the forward strand.
CGTCGAGCGAGGGCCGGCGATCTTCAAGCCGACCGATATCATCGTCGACGACATTGTGGTGGAGGGCGACAAGGCGATCACCCGCACGCGCGTGATCGGTGTGCAGCGCACCACCGGACGCACGATCAGCTATCAGTGCGCCCAGCTCATGCGCTTTCGCGAGGGGAAACTGGTGCAGTTCCGCTGCATCATCGACAGCTTCGACGCCGCCGAGCAGATGCTCGGCCACGAGATCGATGTCTCAGACACGCCTGCGCCGGTGAGCGCAGGGCCCGCGATCAAGACGCCGGCGTTTTAGAATCTTCAGAGCCGGAATCGTCAGAGACTTGCGGCTCCTTGGCCGGCGCGTCGTCCCGCTTCAACTCAAGCGAGTATTGCCGGCGTTCGGCGGGCGGCGGCTCCACGGGCCACGCGACGTGGGCGCGGTTCCGCCCGCCATGCTGCTGCATGGCCTGCGGAATGGCTTTCTCCCATCGGGAATGCATGGCGTTTTCTTGTTTGTGGGTGGTGAACCGGTGAGCCAACTCGCGAAACCTCAAGCGCGTTCCGTCAAAGAGCGGTCGGAGCAAAAAATTCTCAGAGGCCGCGAACCGCGCGGCTGACCAAGCGGTAGGCGATTATTGGTTTTTTTACCCGCGACCCACCACACTTCGCGGGTGGGGAGTCGCGATGCCCGTGACCGTCTCGAAGCAGCTTGTACGGGACTTCTATGACGCGCGAATGTCGCGCGATCCCAACATCATCGGCCGCTTTCTCCACGACGATGTCGATTGGTGGATCACCGGGCCGGTCGATCTGATCCCGTTCTGCGGACAATGGCGCGGCAAGGCCGCCGCCATCGACGTGATGTGCCGCATCGCGCCGTCGTGCATCACGGTGTCCAAATGTTCCATCGAAGAGCTTCTGGTCGATGACGACCGAGCGGCGGTGTTCAACCGCATCACATCGACACAGAACCGCACCGGGCGGACGATCAGCTATCAGCGCGCCGAGTTCTTCGTGTTCCGCCAGGACAAGATCGCGACCTATCGCTCGATCATGGACTCGTTCGACATCGCCGAGCAGGTGCTGGGGCACCAGATCGATGTCACGCCGGCGGTGCAGATCGTCAAGGCGCCCGGCGTCGCGCCGGCATAGTTCTTTCAACGAACACTACTGGATGTATGACGCGCCGTTCTATCCAAGCGTCATGGCCGGGCTTGTCCCGGCCATCCACGACTTACTTTTTCTGAGACTAAAAAAGACGTGGATGCCCGGCACAAGGCCGGGCATGACGCCGGAAATTGCGGAGAGCTAGGAACGTTTCTCGAGAAGCGCCGCTACGACCAGCTAATCTTGTGCTTTGCCAGCACCCGCCGCACGCCTTCGACCAATTCGCTTTCCTTCACCGCGAACTGCGCCTCGGCCTGCTTCTTCAGATATTCCTCGCGGTCCTTCGTATCCGTCAGCGTCGCGCCGAGGATGAGATCCTTGATCTGCACCTCGCCCTTGGCCTTCTCGTCACCGCCCTGGATAATCGCGCATGGCGCACCGCGCTTGTCGGCGTATTTCAACTGCTGGCCGACGCTGTGCTTCGGATTGCCGAGATAAAGCTCGGCGCGGATGCCGGCGTTGCGAAGTGTCGCGACCATCTTCTGGTAGTCGGCAACGCGGTCGCGGTCGAACGCCGTGACCAGCACCGGCCCCGGCGCGGGTTTTGAATCGAGCTTGCCGATCATCGTCAGCGCCGCTTGCAGGCGCGACACGCCGATGGAGAAGCCGGTCGCCGGCACAGGCTCGCCGCGGAAGCGCGACACGAGTCCGTCGTAACGCCCGCCGCCGCCGACCGAGCCGAAGCGCACCGGACGGCCCTTCTCGTCTTTCGTTTCAAGAAGGAGTTCTACTTCGTAGACCGGGCCCGTGTAGTACTCGAGACCGCGTACGACGGAAGGATCGATCAGAATTCGGTCATCAAAACCGCTTGCCGCTACTAGATCAGCGATAGCGCTCAGTTCGTCGATGCCTGCTTGAATTGTCGGATTCTTCGGCAAAACCAATTCCGTATTCGCGAGTGTGTTAGCATTGTCAGGCGCGCGATAGTCAGTCTGTCCATTCTCGAGAAGAACTACGGTTTTCATCGCGATTTTTTTGCTGCCATCCGGCTGATCGATAGAAACAGCGGTAGCTGGTCGATACGTCAGAAACAGCCCGAACTGATCAATTTGCGCTTTAGTTAGTCCGGCGCCTTTCGTGAAATCGCCACTCTCATCTTTGCGCCCATCGCCCAAAAGCTGCTCCACGCCACCCGGTCCGAGACGATCGAGCTTATCAATCGCTCGAAGGACCGTTAGCCGTTTACCTGCATTCTCCTCGCCACCGAGACCAATCGCCTCCATTACGCCATCAAGAATCTTCCGATTGTTCACCTTCACGACGTAGTCGCCGCGCTTGATGCCGAGCGCCTCCATCGTGTCCGCGGCCATCATGCAGATCTCGGCATCGGCGGCCATCGTGCCGCTGCCGACGGTGTCGGCGTCGAACTGCATGAACTGCCGGAAGCGGCCCGGACCCGGCTTCTCGTTGCGGAACACCCAGCCGAAGCGATAGCTGCGATAGGGCATCGCGAGATGCTGGAAATTCTCCGCGACGTAGCGCGCGAGCGGCGCGGTGAGATCGTAGCGCAACGACATCCACTGCTCGTCGTCGTCGCGGAACGAGAACACGCCTTCGTTCGGGCGGTCGGTGTCGGGCAGGAACTTGCCGAGCGCGTCGGTGTATTCGATCGCCGGTGTCTCGACCGGCTCGAAGCCGTAGCGCTCATAGACCGCGCGGATCGCGTCGGTCATCTGGCGCGTTGCCGCGATCTCGGCCGGACCCCTATCGGCCAGCCCGCGCGGCAGGCGCGCTTTTAGTTTTTGAGGTTTGTCGGCCATGTCGAACAGTCAATATTGATTGATGGGATTGCTGGGTTGGTACCAGTGCCCCCCTCTTTTGTCATCTACGGCGAAAGCGGATAATCCAACGCAAGCATTCATCAACGAGGCGGCACCATGGCCCCAGCACCGACATCGGCCCAGAAATCCTCCGTCACCACCGCGGTGCCGAACGACCTCGAAGCCTTCTTCATGCCGTTCACCGCGAACCGCGCCTTCAAGGCCCGGCCGCGGCTGATCGCCCGCGCCAAGGACATGCACTATTACGCGCCGGACGGCCGCGCGATCCTGGACGGCGCCGCGGGCCTCTGGTGCACAAACGCCGGCCACAACCGCGATCCCATCGTCCGGGCCATCCAGGCCCAGGCCGCCGAGCTCGACTTCGCGCCGACGTTCCAGTTCGGCCATCCGCGCGCCTTCGAGCTCGCGAGCCGGATCGCGGCACTCGCGCCGGGCGATCTCGACCACGTGTTCTTCTGCAACTCGGGCTCCGAGGCCGCCGACACGGCGCTGAAGATCGCGCTCGCCTATTGGGTCGCACGCGGCCAAGGCCAGCGCACGCGCTTCATCGGCCGCGAGCGCGCCTATCACGGCGTCGGCTTCGGCGGCATGGCGGTCGGCGGGCTTGCCAACAACCGCAAGGCCTTCGGCGTGATGATGCCGGGCGTCGATCATCTGCCGCACACGTATAACCGCGAGCATCAGGCATTCTCCAAAGGCGAGCCGGAATGGGGCGCGCATCTCGCCGACGAGCTGGAGCGCATCATCGCATTGCATTCCGATGTGACGATCGCGGGCGTGATCGTCGAACCGATGGCCGGCTCGACCGCGGTGCTCCCCGCGCCGAAGGGCTATCTCAAGCGGCTCCGCCAGATTTGCGACAAGTACGGCATCCTCTTGATCTTCGACGAGGTCATCACCGGCTTTGGCCGCATGGGTCACGCGTTCGCCGCTGAGCGCTACGGCGTCATCCCGGACATGATCACCTTTGCGAAGGGCGTCACCTCGGGCTCCGTGCCGATGGGCGGCGTGATCTGCCGCAAGGGGATCTACGACGCGTTCATGCACGGGCCGGAGCATGTCGTGGAGTTCTTCCACGGCTATACATACTCCGCGCATCCGCTCGCCTGCGCCGCGGGTCTTGCGACGCTCGATCTCTACCGCGACGAGGACCTGTTCGCGCGTGCCAAGAAGCTTGAGCCGATGTGGTACGACGCGGCGATGTCGTTGAAGGGGCTGCCGAACGTGCTCGACATCCGCTGCGTCGGCATCACCGCGGCGCTCGATCTCGCGTCGAAGCCCGATGCGGTCGGCAAGCGCGGCTACGAGGCGATGGAGCGCGGCTTCCACGACGAGAACATCATGTTCCGCATCGTCGGCGATTCCATCGCGGTGACGCCGCCGCTGATCGTCAGCGAAAGCCAGATCGGCGAGATTTTCGAGAAGATCGGGAAGGTCGTGAAGGCGGTCGCTTAAGGCAGTCTATGTTGCTGTCGTCCCCGCGAACGCGGGGACCCATAACCACCGATCTTTGTGTTTGCGAAGAAGATCTGGATCCCCGCTTTCGCGGGGATGACAGCGGAGTGTGTGACTGCGTTCAGTGAGTCACTTCTGAGTCATTTTGCCAGCGCCACTGCCGGCCTTGGCCTCAGCACCGCCCAGCCGAACTGCACCTCGCCCTTCCCACGCCGGTACGGCAGCGTGAACGGCTCCTGCACCTCGGCGTATTCGGCGACCGAGCGGAACGCGGGCGGCACGGTCCGCACATCGCCGTCGCCCGACGTCCAGATGATCACGGCCCCCTTCGCCAGCATGTCGCCGAGATCGATCCACGGCGCGCGGCTCGGGCGGCCGTCGATCAGCACCCGCGGATGGTCCGGCGAATAATGCGCGGCGTTGCCGCCGACCCACATCGAGCCAATGATGTAGGAAAGCGGGCGCTGAGTCAGAGCGCGATAGCGCGTCGACAGCTCCGCGCCCAATTTGTCGCCGGGGAAGAACACCGCGCGATAGCGCCCATCATAGAGCGGCATGATCGCGTAGCTTGTGAAGAACACCGCCGCAAAGATCGTGAACACGATCGCCCAGGTCGTCGCGATCTTGACGAAGCGCAGCCGGTCGAGCGCCGCGCCCGGCACCAGCACGATCCACAGCCCGAGATACATCCACAGCGGATGGCCCCACATCGCGATCGTGCCACGTCCGCTCACGAGCGACATCACAACGACAGTCAACGCCGGTCCGAACGCCAGCAGCGTCACGATGCGCTTGTCGAAATCGTCCGCCGCGCCCTTCGCCTTCTCGCCGCGCGGAAACACCAGCGGCAGCGCGATGATCAGTGCCGGCAGGATGAACGCGAGCTGCCCGATCGCGAATTGCAGCGGGTGCCACACGTGATCGATCAGCCCGCGCGACGGCACCGAACGCGCTTCGGCATATTTGAACGGCAGGAAATCGTTCTGAACGAGCCACCACAGATGCGGCGACGCAACGACGAGCGCGACCACCGCCGCGACATAAGGCCCCGGCGTCGCAAGGCACTTCCGTGCGTCGCGGTCGAACAGCGCGAACAGCGCGAGCGGCGCGGCGAGCACGACGACGAAATACTTCGCCCACAGCGACACGCCGAGCGCGAGGCCCAGCACGACCCAATGCACCATCCGCCCGCGCTTGAGCGCCGCCCAGTAGGCGTAGCCCGCGAGCGCCCAGAACGGCAGTTGGATGACGTCGTGGTTGAACTTCGCCGCGGTGAAATGGACGTAGTGCAATCCGTCGAGGATCAGGAGCGCCACCAGCGCGCCGGTCGCGCTGGTCAGCCGCCGCGCCATTGCCCAGACTGCGGCAAAGCCGGTGAGCACCGCGACCTGCGCCAGCACGTAATAAAACAGGTCCGGCCCGAACGCCCGGTGCATCGTCTCGACGAGCCACCACGGCAGTGGCGGCAGTTTGTCGTAGCCGAGCTGCCACTCCCGGCCGTAGGTCAGCGCCTCGATCAGGTCGAGCGGCAGGTTGGGATAAAGAGTGGCCGGCAGCGCGCTCCACACCACGAGGTGCAGGGCCGCAAAAATTGCGAAAACCGTGCCGGGACGTTGCTCAACCGCGGAGACCAATCCCACTGTCACATCGCCTTCTTTTGGGCCGGTCTCGGCGGCTCAGGTGGCGCAAGGAATCGCGGCGGTATGCGCTTTCGGGCGGGATCAGGTCAAGGAGGTCGCTTGCGCGGCGGCTGGGCGTCATAGACATTGATCAGGGGTGGGCGAATCAGCGCCCGGTTTCCATCTGGAAAGCGCATGCTGCGCCTTGGAGCCATTTTCATCGCCGTCTGCATGGTGCTGATCGCGGCGTCGTTTGGCGCCGTGCTCTACCTCATGTTCGGCCTGAGCGGCTCGGAAGCGGCGATTGCCGCGCTGGTGACCCTCGCGGGCCTCGCCCTCTACAACGCGGTGACCACCCGCCTGCGCGACCGCTCGGATTTCGGCGGCCAGATCGCGGACCTCTCGCGTGGAACCGGCGACCTCGCGCGACAGGTCGCCGAGATCGGCCGCCGCGTGCAGGCGCTCGAGCTGAGAGGAGGCGGCAGAGGCTCCGACGACAGCGCCGAAAAGGTCCGCGCCGCCACCGCGCCTGTCACCGCCGAACTCGCGGAACTCAGCACGCTCGTCCATGAGCTTGCTGAAACCGTGGCCGAGCACGAGAGCAGGCTCGCCGGCGGCGTGAAGCCCGCGCCGGCCAAAGCGTCTGTTGCCGCCGAAGGCCCGAGCGGCGGCCAGCCGCCCCACCACACCGATCTCGGCATGACGCGCGAGGAACTCGCTGTCTCCATCCGCGCCGCGGTCGATGCCGCCCGCATCGACCTGTATCTCCAGCCGATCGTGACGCTGCCGCAGCGCAAGGTGCGCTACTACGAAGCCGTCACCTGGCTGCGCAGCGAAGACGGCGACACCATCAAGCCCTCGCACTTCAAGGAGATCGCCGAGGCGCAGGCGCTGATGCCGCGCATCGATAACATCCTTCTGCTCCGCTGCGTGCAGGTGGTGCGGCGTCTGCTCCTGAAGAACCGCGACATCGGTCTGTTCTGCGGCATCTCCGCCGCGACGCTGAACGATCCGGGCCTGTTCCCGCAGATGTCGCAGTTCATGGACGCCAACCGCGCGATTGCGCCCTCGCTGATCCTTGAGCTCGATCAGGCGGCGTGGCGCGGCATGGGCCCGCTCGAACAGGAAAGCCTCGCGGCGCTCCGCGAACTCGGCTTCCGCTTCTCGATGGGCCGCGTCACCGACCTGCGCATGGAACCACGCGATCTCGCCGACCGCGGCATCCGCTTTGTGCGCGCGCCCGCGGCGCTGCTGCTCGGCCAGGCGTCCGCGCCCGTCGGCGATATCCACGCGGCGGATTTATCCGACCTGCTCAACCGTTTCGGCATCGCACTGGTCGCCGACCAGATCGAGGCCGAGAATCAGGTGGTCGATCTCCTCGACTACGATCTCCGCTTCGGCCAGGGCCCGCTGTTCTCGCCGCCCCGCCCGGTGCGCGCGGAAGCCCTGCAATCGGAGCGTGCCGAAAGCATTGCACGCGGCATCGCATCGTCGGATAAGTCGCGCGACCAGCCACCACAGAGCGCCGCAGCCCTTTGACCCGCATCTCCGCGTTTACCGACCGCTTCTCCACACTGGCCGGCGGATACGACGCCGTTCTGAGCGACGTGTGGGGCGTCATTCACAACGGCGTCGCCGCCACGCCTGCCGCCTGCGACGCGCTGACGCGCTTCCGCGCACAAGGCGGCACCGTGATCCTCATCACCAACGCGCCGCGCCCCGGCGCGGTGGTGACCAAGTTCCTCGACAAGCTGAATGTGCCGCGCACGGCCTATGACGGCATCGTGTCATCGGGTGACGTCACGCGCGCGGTGATGGCGGCGCGGCCGGGCAAGAACGTCTTCCACATCGGCCCTGAGCGCGACCTGCCGATCTTCGACGGCCTCGGCCTCACCTTCGTGCCGATGGAGCGGGCCGACTATGTCGTCTGCACCGGACTGCGCGACGACACCATCGAGACCGCCGAGAACTACCGCGCCGAATTGGAAATCATCCGCAAGCGCAACCTGTTCATGGTCTGCGGCAATCCCGACGTCGTGGTCGAGCGCGGCCACGAACTCGTTTATTGCGCGGGCGCGCTCGCCGACCTCTACCGCGACATGGGCGGCGAGGTGACCTATTGCGGTAAGCCCTACCGGCCGATCTACGACGAAGCGATGCTGCGTGTGACCAAAGCGCGCGGTAAAGCGCCTGCGCTCAATCGCATCATCGCGATCGGCGACTCGGTCCGCACCGATCTCACCGGCGCCGCGCAATTCGGCCTCGACTGCCTGTTCGTCACCGCCGGCATCCATGCCGAGGAGCTGGGCCACCGCGACGCGCCCGACCTCACGGCTCTCAACAAGATGTTCGCCGACGCCGGCATCGCGCCCAAGGCGGTGATGAGCCGGCTGGCGTGGTAATTTTTGTGCTCCATTAAAATTTTTTGTGGCGCCAACTCTCGTCACGGCAAAACGCAAGCGCGCCGGGCCCCATAACCCGGATTCGTGGTTATGGGTCCCCGCATTCGCGGGGACGGCAAGCTTCGAAATTCGTGAGTGAACTAAGCCGCAGCGCTCGGGAAAACCGCGTCGATCTTGGTACGCAGCGTGTCGGCGTTGAACGGCTTGACGATATAGTTGTTCACGCCGGCCTGCTTGGCCGCGATCACGTTCTCGGTCTTCGACTCGGCGGTGACCATGATGAACGGGGTCGTATTCAGCTCCGGGTCGGAACGAACCTGCTTGAGCAGCTCATAGCCGGTCATCGGCTCCATATTCCAATCGGAAATCACGAGGCCGTACTTCCTGTCGCGCATCTTGGCGAGCGCGGCGGTCCCGTCATTCGCATCGTCAATGTCTTGAAATCCGAGCTGCCGCAGCAAATTGCGGATGATCCGGATCATCGTGTTGTAATCATCGACAACAAGAATTGGCATCGACAAGTCGACGGCCATAGTCCCCTCCTGGTGACGCACGCCCCGGACGGTGGTGACTCGGCCGCCGGCGTCATGGTCGAAATAGGGAAGCGAGCCCGGCTCCGCGGCCAGTACTCCCCCCACCCAACACGCGAGAAACCTAACAAAACGCGGTTGAACATCCCGTTAATTGGAACCAATAACCTCGGACGAATAGTTACTGCGATTGTCACGGTGGTAAATGTGGCAATAACCACTCTGCTGTAGGCTTAAACACATCGTTAGCCACTCGATCAGAGTTGGCGGCCTTGACTTGCCGCGCTGCACATCCGAAACGAACGCCACCAGCCATTCTCTCTTACGGATCGAGCCCTTCCCGATGCAGTCGCCCTTCGTCGTCGTCCGCGATGCGGGGCCGAATCTCGACCGTCTTCGCCGCGCGGTGGTTGCAATCGGCAACTTCGACGGCGTGCATCGCGGCCACCGCGCCGTGATCGCGACCGCGATGGAGCGCGCACACGCTGCGCACCGGCCCGCCTCGGTCCTGACCTTCGAACCGCACCCGCGCAGTTTCTTTCAGCCCGACGCACCGTCGTTTCTGCTGAGTCCCGAAGCGGCGAAGCTGCGGCTTCTCGCCGCGACCGGCCTCAACGGCGCGATCCTCCTTACCTTCAACGCGGCGCTCGCCAATCTCTCCGCCGAGCAGTTCGTCTCCGACATTCTGGTCGACCGCTTCGCCATCACCGGCGCGGTGATCGGCTTCAACTTTCACTTCGGCAAGGACCGCCGCGGCACGCCGGAATTCCTCGAGGCGCAGGGCAACCAGCACGGTTTCACCGTGGATGTGGTGCCGCCCTATCAGTTGCACGGCAAGCGCGTGTCATCCGGCGCGATCCGCGACGCGCTCACGGCCGGGCGCGTCGGCGAAGCCGCCGACTTGCTCGGCTATCCGTGGTTCGTCACCGGCCAAGTGGTGCACGGCGACAAGCGCGGCCGCGAGCTTGGCTATCCGACCGCGAACCTGCGCCTTGAACCCGATTGCGGGTTGAAATACGGCGTCTATGCGGTGCGCGTCAGCGTCGGCGGCCAGCTCTATGACGCCGTGGCGAACTTCGGCCGCCGCCCGATGTTCGACACCGGCGCGGTGCTGCTCGAAATCTTTCTGTTCGACTTCTCCGGCGACCTCTACGGCGCGGTCCTCGACGTCGCCTTCGTCGGCTGGATCAGGCCCGAGCTTCACTTCGACAGCGTCGAGGAGTTGATCCGCCGGATGGACGATGATTCCCGCCACGCCCGGTCGATTCTAGCCCGCCACCCGGAGGCGTTCCCGGATTTGGGCATTCCTGGCTAAAGGACGTTCACGCGTCCCGTCACGCATCCCATGGCGGCACCGGCGACAGGAAGGCCTCCAGCCGGTCGATCAACGCGGTTACCGCAGGAGCCGTCGCGCGGCGCGCGGGACTGACCGCCTTGATCCACAGCGTCGGCATCGGAAAGCCGGTCAGCAGCGGAAGCAGGCGCCCCGAGCGAACCAGATCCCGAACGATGTAAGTCGAAGCCACCGTTATGCCCCGCCCGTTGGCCGCCGCGTCGACGAGCAACTGGCCGTCATTCGACGCCAGATGCGGCGTCACTTCGATCGCAATCGGGCCGTGACGATGTTCGAACGACCAGACATTGCCTGTCGGAATGAAGCTCAGACAATCATGCTCGGTCAGGTCGCGCGGATGCTCAGGCGCGCCACGCCGCGCAACATATTCAGGCGATGCGCACACGATCCGGCGCAACGGGCAGAGCGGCCGCTCGATCACGCCCGCGAACGACAGATCCCAATGCGCGCCGATCGACACGTCGAAATTTTCCTGCACCGGGTCGACAGCGCGATCCATCAGCACGATCTCGAGGCGCACCTTGCTGAATTCGGCCTGATAGGCCGCGAAGACCTTCCGGAGATGAAACAGCGTCAGTGAGGTCGGCGCCTTCACGCGCAGGAAGTCGCCGATGTCGCCGGGATTGCGTGCTGGGCCTTTCAGCAGGTCGTCGAATTCGGCGAGCAGCGGGCGCGAGCGTTCGAGATAGTTGCGCCCGGCTTCGGTCAGCGTCAGGCGGCGCGTGGTCCGCTCCAACAAGGTGGCCTGCAACTGATGCTCGAGCTGGTTGACGCGCTTGGTCACGACCGACACCGCGAGCCCGAGTTCGCGCGCAGCCTTGGAAAAGCTGCCGCAGCGGACCGAGGCCTGGAACGCTTTGAAATTGAGGTAAGTGTCCATCAATTTAACGCGTTTTACGCTAGATGCTTACACATCTTGCCGTATTCTACTTCAAAACGCGATATGTAAGCTCTCATCCGACCGCGCCGGAGAGCGCAAAGACGGGAGGTCAAGGGTGACTGAGCAAGGTGGCGCGCATCACATCGTCGAGCCCGCGCGCAGCATTCCGGTCTTTGGCGAGTTCGACATTGCCGTAATCGGCGGCGGGCCGGCCGGGATTGCAGCGGCCGCCGCAGCGGCAGGGCTTGGCCGCACCGTGCTTCTGATCGAGCGCTACGGCTTTCTCGGCGGCATGGGAACGGCCGCGGGCGTCACCAATTTTTGCGGGCTGCACGCCAATGTGCACGGCGACATCCGGCAGGTCGTGCATGGCATCGCCGACGATCTGCTCGACCGCATCGCCGCGCTCGGCGGGCTGAACGAGCCGCACCTCATCTTCGGCAAGACCAAAGCGCAGGCCTATGACACTGCGGCCTACAAGATCGCGGCCGACGATCTGCTCGTCTCGCGCGGCGCGCGGCTTCTGTTTCACGCTTATGCGGCCGGCGTCGCGATGGATGGCGATCGCATCGACGCGGTGCTGATCGAGACGAAATCCGGCCGGATGGCGGTGTGCGCCGGCGTCTTCATCGACTGTTCCGGCGACGCCGATGTCGCCGCTTTCGCGGGCGCCCCCTTCGACGACGACGGCGACAGCGGCACGCTATTCCCCACCATGATGTTTCGGCTCAACGGGGTCGACGCCGAGGCCGCGGGCGAAGCGTGGCGCACCGTTCCCGTGCTCATGGAAGAAGCCGAAAAACGCGGCATCCGCTTTCCGCGCAAGGGCGCAATCCTGCGTCCACAGAAACATGCGATCGAGTGGCGCTTGAATGTCACCCAGCTTGCGACCGCCAACGGACGCGCGATCGACGGCACCGATGCGCTGGAACTGAGCCACGGCGAGATCGAAGGGCGCAAACAGGCGCTCGCCTTCTTCGAGTTTCTCAAGGCCAATGCGCCGGGTTTTGAGGACAGCTACATCGTCGACATTCCGCCGCAACTCGGCATCCGGGAGACGAGGCGCATTCGCGGCGCTTACAGCCTCACCCGCGAAGACGTGCTGTCATGTGCAAGCTTTGACGACCCCGTCGGCGTCAACGGCTGGCCGATCGAGGCGCATGTCGCAGGCGATGTGAAATGGGAATGGCCGGACATCCCGAACGTGCGCGGCTACAATCATCTGCCCTATCGCATGGTGATCCCGGCGAGGGTCCGCAATCTTCTGGTCGCAGGCCGCTGCGCCTCCATGACCCATGAAGGACAGTCGGCCGCGCGAGTGTCGGGTGCGTGCTTTGTCATGGGCGAGGCCGCGGCAACGGGCGCCCATCTCGCCTTGGCGGATGGTGTGATGCCATCGGAGATCGACGTGACGAAACTGCAAGAGACGCTTAAGACGAACGGCGTCTTTCTGGGAACGGACCTATGAAAACAATCGCAGCACTGATCATCGCGATCCTCGCAGCGGCAGCGTTGCCGGCGCGGGCGCAGGACTGGCCGGCCAAAACCGTGCGCATCGTCGTGCCGTTCGGGCCCGGCTCGACGCCCGACATCGTCGCAAGAGTCGTGTCCGAGCAGTTGCAGACGAAATATCCGAATTCGGTGTTCGTCGTGGAGAACAAGCCGGGGGCGAGCGGCAACACCGGCACCGACGCGGTGGCGAAGGCCGCTCCAGACGGGACGACGCTCGGCATCAGCATCGGGGGACCGCTCGCGATCAACACGCTGCTGTTTGGCAAACTGCCCTACGATCCGCAGAAGGACATCGCCGCGGTGACGCAACTGGTCACCATGCCGAGCGTGCTCGCCGTCAATCCCGATCTCGGCGTGAACACGGTCGCGGACCTGATCGCCCTGCTGAAGAAGGAGCCGGGCAAGTACAACTTCGGCTCGATCGGCAACGGCTCGCTCTCGCATCTGACCATGGAAGCGATCGCGCAGAAGAGCGGCGCGAAGTTGGTGCATATTCCCTATCCGGGTTCCCCCGCAGCCATGACCGCCCTGATCCGCGGCGATGTCCAGATGGTGGTGCTGCCGGCGATATCGGTGACGCCGCATTCGGACGCCGGCAAGGCGAAGATCCTCGCGGTCTCGCTGCCGAACCGTTCGTCCTTCCTGCCCAATGTTCCGACCATGAAGGAATCCGGCGTCGACGTCGAAGCCGACACCTGGATGGGCCTGATCGCACCCGGCGGGACGCCGGCCGCACTCGTCAGCGCGATCAACAAGGATGTGACAGAGGTGATCATGTCGAAGGCGGTGCGCGACAAGCTCGCGACGCAATACATGGAGCCGGTCGGAAATTCGCCGGCCGCCTTCCGGACCGTGATCGACAACGAGATCGCGCGCTGGGCGCCGGTCATCAAGGCGGCCGATGTGAAGATTAATTAGTCCCGGACTGACCCTGGGGCTGGTTTTGGGGTGCTCCCCGGCCGGTTCTGGGCTGGTCCTTGGCTGAGACGCCCTCGGGCTGCTACTAAGCCGCCCATGAACGACAAGCCCGACAACGCCAAAGCCGCCGAAAAAGACTACAGCCAGACGCTGTTTCTGCCGCAGACCGAATTCCCGATGCGCGCTGGCCTGCCGCAGAAGGAACCGGAGCTGCTCAAGCGCTGGCACAAGCTCGGCCTCTACGAGCGCCTGCGCGAACAGGGCAAGGGCCGCGAGAAGTTCGTCCTGCACGACGGACCGCCCTACGCCAACGGCAACATCCACATTGGCCACGCGCTCAACAAGATTCTGAAGGACGTGGTGACGCGCAGCCAGCAGATGCTCGGCTACGACAGCAACTACGTGCCGGGCTGGGACTGCCACGGCCTCCCGATCGAGTGGAAGATCGAGGAAGAGAACTACCGCTCCAAGAACAAGGCGAAGCCGAACCTCTCTGATCCGGCGGCGATGATCGCATTCCGCAAGGAATGCCGCGCCTATGCCGAGCACTGGCTCAACGTGCAGCGCGAGGAGTTCAAGCGGCTCGGCGTCGAGGGCGACTGGGATCATCCTTACACGACGATGAGCTTCCCGGCCGAAGCGCAGATCGCGCGCGAGCTGATGAAGTTCGCCGCGAACGGCACTTTGTATCGCGGCTCGAAGCCGGTGATGTGGTCGGTGGTCGAGAAGACCGCGCTCGCCGAAGCCGAGGTCGAATACGAGGACTACACCTCCGATCAGGTGTGGGTGAAATTCCCGGTCGCGCGCGTCGATCTCGACTCGCCCGCGAACGAGGACAACACCGCCCTCGCCTACAATCTCGTGGCCAACGGCGCGAGCGTCGTGATCTGGACCACGACGCCTTGGACGCTCCCCGGCAACCGCGCCATCAGCTATTCGCCGAAGGTCGCCTACGGACTCTATAAGGTGACGGACGCTGCGGCGGACAACTGGGCGAAATTCGGCGACCAGTTCATCCTGTCGAAGAATCTCGCGGGCGAGGTGTTCAAGCAGGCGCGCGTCGCAGCTTATGACCTCGTCTGCGACGTGCCGGCGGAGGTGCTCGCGGGCATCATCGCGAACCATCCGCTCAAGAGCATGGGCGGCTACGACTTCGCCGTGCCGCTGCTCGCCGGCGAGCATGTCACCGACGACACCGGCACCGGCTTCGTGCACACCGCGCCGAGCCACGGCCGCGAGGACTTCGACGTCTGGATGGCGAACACGCGCGCGCTCGAAACGCGCGGCATCAACTCCGCCATTCCCTATACGGTCGACGAGAACGGCGCCTACACCGCGCAGGTTCCGGGCTTCACCGGCAAGCGTGTCATCAACGACAAGGGCGAGAAGGGCGACGCCAACGAGGCCGTCATCAAGGCGCTGCAAGCCGCGGGCAACATCATCGCGCGGGGCCGCCTCAAGCACCAATATCCGCACTCGTGGCGTTCGAAGAAACCGGTCATCTTCCGCAACACGCCGCAGTGGTTCATCGCCATGGACAAGCCGATCAAGGGCTTGAACGGAACGCTGCGCAACATCGCGCTCGGCGAGATCAGGAAGACGCGCTGGGTGCCGGCCGCTGGCGAAAACCGCATCACCGGCATGATCGAGAGCCGCCCGGACTGGGTGATCTCGCGTCAGCGCGCCTGGGGCGTGCCGATCGCCGTGTTCGTGCGCGAGAAGGGCGACGGCTCTGCTGAGATTTTGCAGGACGAGGCGGTGAACAAGCGCATCGCCGACGCCTTCGAGAAGGAGGGCGCCGACGCCTGGTACGCCGCGGGCGCGCGCGAGCGCTTCCTCGGCAGCCTCGCCAACGAGGACTGGAAGAAAGTCGACGACATCTGCGACGTCTGGTTCGACTCCGGCTCCACCCACGCCTTCGTGCTGGAAGACCCGAAGCACTTCCCGAGCCTCGCCGGCATCAAGCGCAAGGTCGAGGGCGGCAAGGACCAGGTGATGTACCTCGAGGGCTCGGACCAGCACCGCGGCTGGTTCCACTCCTCGCTGCTCGAAAGCGCCGGCACGCGCGGCAAGGCGCCGTTCGACGTGGTGCTGACGCACGGCTTCGTGCTCGACGAGCAGGGCCGCAAGATGTCGA
This sequence comes from Pseudomonadota bacterium, assembly GCA_040756555.1. Lineage (GTDB taxonomy): Bacteria > Pseudomonadota > Alphaproteobacteria > Rhizobiales > Xanthobacteraceae > Z2-YC6860. The sequence continues at coordinate 360,582 of JBFLYS010000001.1, forward strand.
AGTCCCTCGGCAACGTCACCGCGCCGCAGGACGTGATGAAGTCGTCCGGCGCCGACATCCTGCGCATGTGGGTGTGCGCATCGGACTACGCCGACGATCTGCGCATCGGCCCGGAGATCCTCAAGACCACCATCGAGACCTACCGCAAGCTCCGCAACACCATCCGCTGGATGCTCGGCACGCTCGCGCACTTCCACGATGAGGATCGCGTTGCGGTCGACAAGATGCCAGAGCTGGAGCGGCTGATGCTGCATCGCATCGCCGAGCTCGACGAGCTGGTGCGCAAGGCCTACGCGGAGTTCGACTACAAGCGCATCTTCGCGGCGCTCAGCTACTTCATGACGACGGACCTGTCGGCGTTCTACTTCGACGTCCGCAAGGATGCGCTCTATTGCGACCCGATCTCGTCGCTGACACGCAAGTCTGCGCTGACTGTCGTCGACTACCTGTTCCGCTGCACCGTCACCTGGCTCGCGCCGATGCTGTGCTTCACCGCGGAAGAGGCGTGGTGCGAGCGCTACAAGGGCGACGATGTGTCCGTGCATCTCGAGCCGTTCCAGCACGTGCTGGCCGCCTGGCGCGACGACAAGCTCGCTGAGAAGTGGCGCAAGGTGCGGCAGGTGCGCCGCGTCGTCACCGGGGCGATCGAGATCGAGCGCGCCAACAAGAAGATCGGCTCCTCGCTCGAGGCCGATCCGATCGTCCATATCTCCAATCCGGAATTGTTCGAGGCGATGGCCGGCATCGATCTCGCCGAGGTGTGCATCACCTCCGCGGGCACGCTGATGAACGGCGAAGGGCCGGCCGATGCGTTCCGCATGCCGGAGGTGCCGGGCGTCGCGGTCGTCGTGAAGCTCGCGCAGGGCACCAAGTGCGCGCGCTCATGGAAGATCTCGCCCGCGGTCGGCAGCGATCCGCAATTCCCCGACGTCACCCCGCGCGATGCGCAGGCGCTGCGCGAGTGGGACGCGCGGCGGAAGGCCGCCGAGTGAATCTCCGCGAGACATTCTGGGGCCCCCTCACCGGGCTCGGTCTTGCCGCCGCCGCGATCGCCGCTGCGCTCGATCAGGCGGCCAAGCTCTGGCTCGTTTACGTCTTCGAACTGGGCGACAAAGGCCGGGTCCATATCGCCCCGTTCACGGACTTCGTGCTGACCTGGAACACCGGCATCAGCTACGGCTGGTTCCAGCAGGACGGCCCGCTCGGCCAATGGGCGCTGCTGGCGCTGAAGGCCATCGCGGTCATCCTGTTGTGGATATGGCTCGCCCGGGCGGGGTCGAAGCTCGCCGCCCTGGGCCTTGGCCTGATCATCGGCGGAGCCGTGGGAAACGCTGTGGACCGCACGATTCACGGGGCTGTCGTCGATTTCGTGCTGTTGCACGTCGAAACCGCCACATGGCGTTTCAATTGGTATGTCTTTAACCTCGCGGATGTAGCTATCGTTGCCGGGGTGGCCGGACTTTTGTATGAATCCGTGCTCGGGGACCGCGCCGCAAAAGCGCCCTGATCCCGGCCATACTCGCCGGCCGAAAAGCCGCCAATGCCGGAATCGGGGTTCCGGTGCGTGATGGGTGTGACGGCATGACCGTAAAGTCGGAAACGAACCGCCGCGAAAATCGCACATGGATGCGCGCCTGCATGGGCGTGCTGATGGGTGCTGCGATCGTGATCGGCAGCACGGGCACTGTGTTCATCGCCAGCACAAGCGCTGTCTACGCCGCCGACGATGACGACGAAGACCTGGCCCCGGACACGAAATTCTTCCGCGGTCTCCTGAAGGGCCTCGGCCTCAAGCGCGACGGCGAAGGCAGCGGCATCGACTACCGCGAGCGTTCGCCGCTGGTGCTGCCGAACGGCAAAAATCTGCCGGCGCCGGAAACCGAGCCCGTGACGGCGAAGAATCCCGCTTGGCCGTTGGACGTCGATGTGAAGCGCTCGAGGGAAGCCAAGAGCAGGCGCGCCAAGGAAAACGTCAGCGCCGCCGGCAACGAGACCGACCGGCCCGAGCGGCCTGACCAGTTGAACGGTCCGGGCCGTGGTGGCGCCGGCGCGCCGACCACGCCCGTACCGGGCGGACAGGCGGAAGCGGCCGACAGGCCGATGTCGCCCGTCGCGCTCGGCGTGCCGCAGGGCTTCTTCAAGCCGCTTTGGGCGCCGAAGGAAGAATACGCGACCTTCACGGGCGAACCGGGGCGCGGCAAGCTCACCGAACCGCCGGCCGGCTACCGCACGCCGTCCGCTGCGCAGCCTTACGGCATCGGCAAGGAGAAGTGGGTCGCTCCGAAGGCGAACACGGCCGATCGAAGCAACGACATCCGATAACGCGGGGCGCTCCTCCGCGGGTAGACTTTGCATCGTTCTTCCCGTTGACCCGTGTCGTTGCTGGGGTGACGCGGGCCGACCAACCAACGCAGCGCGAGACCCCATTGCAGAACCGTCTCTCCCCCCGTCTCCTCACCGCCGCCCTCGCCCTTGCCATCACATTCGTCGCAGGCCGCGCCAACGCCGAGCTGAACGCGACCTACTTCAAGCTCGACAACGGGCTCGAGGTCGTCGTGGTGCCCGACCGCCGCACACCGGTCGTCACCCACATGCTCTGGTACAAGGTCGGCTCCGCCGACGAGACGCCGGGCAAATCCGGCCTCGCGCATTTCCTCGAACACCTCATGTTCAAAGGCACGGCGAAAAATCCCGCCGGCAAATTCTCGCAGGTTGTCGCCACGCTCGGCGGCCAGGAGAACGCCTTCACCTCGAGCGACTACACCGGCTACTACCAGCGCACGGCCAAGGAGCATCTCAAGACGCTGATGGAGTTCGAGGCCGACCGCATGACCGGTCTCGTGCTCACCGATGAAGCCGTAAAGCCCGAGCTCAACGTGGTGCTTGAAGAGCAGAACCAGCGCGTCGCCAACAACCCGCAAGCGAAACTTGGCGAACAGATCGAGGCCGCGCTCTATCTCAACCATCCTTACGGCCGCCCGGTGATCGGCTGGCGCCACGAGATCGAGAAGCTTACGCGTCAGGACGCGATCGATTTCTACAAGCGCTTCTACACGCCGAACAACGCCGTGCTGGTGGTCGCGGGTGACGTCACGCCCGACGAGGTGAAGGCGCTCGCGCTCGAGACCTACGGCAAGGTGAAGCCGACCCGCGAGATCGGCCCGCGCGAGCGCCCGCAGGAGCCGGCGCAGATCGCCCCGCGCCACGTCACGCTCGCTGATCCGCGCGTCGAGCAGCCGAGCCTGCAACGCTCCTACCTCGCGCCCTCCGCCCACTCCGGCAAGCCCGGCGAGTCCGAAGCGCTCGATGTGCTCGCGCATGTGCTCGGCACCGGCAACAACAGCCGCCTCTACCGCACGCTGGTGATGGACCGCGGCATCGCTCTCAACGCCGGCGGCTGGTACCAGGGCACGATGCTCGATGCGACGCGCTTCGTCGTTTACGGCACGCCGAAGCCCGGCACCACGCTGTCGCAGCTCGAAGAGGCCATCGAAGGCGTCATCGCCGACCTGATCGAAAAGGGCGTCACCCCCGAAGAGCTGGATCGCTCGAAGAACCGCCTGATCGCCGACGCGATCTACGCCCAGGACAATCAGGCGACGCTCGCCCGCTGGTATGGCTCGGCGCTCACCGCCGGCGGCACCGTCGAGAAGGTCGAAAGCTGGACCAACCGCGTGCGCGCCGTCACCGCCGATCAGGTGCGCGACGCCGCCAAGACCTGGCTCGACAAGCGCCGCTCCGTCACCGGTTTCCTGGTCAAAGAAGAACCCCGCCGCGAGGAAAAGCGCTCGTGACCGTCCATCATTCCATGCTCCGCTTTGCCGCGGCCGCCGTTGCCGTTTTCGTTTCGTTTGCTCCCGCGAACGCCACCACCATCGAACGCGTGGTGTCGCCCGGCGGCATCGAGGCCTGGCTCGTGCGCGAGCCGTCGATCCCGCTGATCGCGATGAACTTCGCCTTCAAGGGCGGCGCCAACCAGGACCCCGCCCTGAAGCCCGGCACCGGAACGATGGTGGCCTCGCTGCTCGACGAGGGCGCAGGCGAGATGGACGCCAAGGCGTTCCAGCAGCGCATGGAAGAGCTGGCGGCCGAAATCCGCTTCTCCGTCAGCCGCGACCAGTTCTACGGCTCGATTCGGTTGTTGAAGGACCGCCAGCAGGAATCCCTGGAGTTGCTGCGGCTCTCGCTCAATGCGCCGCGTTTCGACGACGACGCAGTGGAGCGCGTGCGCGCGCAAGTCCTCTCCGGCCTGCGCCGCGAGACCACCAATCCGAACAACATTTCGAGCAAGGTGTGGTGGCGGACCGCGTTCCCGCACCATCCCTACGGCCGCCCCTCCGGCGGCACGCTGGAATCCCTGCCGCTGATCCAGACCGAAGACATCCGCGACTACGTCAAGCGCAACTTCGCGCGCGACAATCTCAAGATCGCCGTGGTCGGCGACATCGACGCGGCGACGCTCGGTCAGGCGCTCGACAAGGTGTTTGGCGCGCTGCCCGCGAAGGCCCAGCTTCAGCGGGTCGAGCCGGCGACGATCTCCGCCGTCGGCCGCCGCATCGTGGTCGATCTCGACGTGCCGCAGGCGGTGATGATCTACGGCGGCACCGGGCTGTTGCGCAAAGATCCGGACTTCATGGCGGCCTATATCGTCAACCACATCCTCGGCGGCGGCTCATTCTCCTCGCGCCTCTACAACGAGGTGCGCGAGAAGCGCGGCCTTGCCTACGGCGTCTATTCGTCTCTCGCGCCGATGGAATTCACCGGCTTGTTCCAGGGCAGCACGCAGACCCGCGCGGACGGCGCCAAGGAGGCACTCGAAGTCATCGAGGCCGAAGTCCGCAAGATGGGCGCCGAAGGCCCGACCGCGGAAGAACTCGCAAAGGCCAAGTCCTATCTCAAGGGCTCTTACGCGCTCGGCTTCGACACCTCGGCCAAGATCGCCTCGCAGCTTCTCTACCTTCAGATCGAAGATCTCGGCATCGACTACATCAGCAAGCGCGACGCCATGATCGACGCGGTCACGCTCGCCGACACGAAGCGCGTCGCCAAGCGACTCGCCGAGGGCGGCCTGTTCGTCACCGTGGTCGGCAAGCCGAAGGGCCTCACCTCCAAGGAACCGGGCGGCTGACAAGCCGTTATGCCCCTGTTCATCGGGATTGAGTAAGGTCGGGGCATGTCTCTCAAACAGAATATCGACAAAGCGAAACCTGCTGGCTTCGACGCCGCACTCGCACGCACCGCGCCCGCGCTCGACAAACTCCGCGCGCAGCACAAGGACGGCTCGCTGCCGCTCCTGCACCTTCCCGAAAAGCGCGACGACGTGAGCCCGATCCTCGGCTTCGCGCGGCTTCTCCGCGACGGCGCGACCGACATCGTGTTCCTCGGCACCGGCGGATCGAGCCTTGGCGGACAAACCCTGGCGCAACTTGCGGGCCACGCGATTCCCGCGCTCGGGACGCTGCGCACGCCGCGGCTGCACTTCCTCGACAACCTCGATCCCGAGACGTTCGGCGCGGCGCTCGCGCAACTGCCGCTCAAGACCACGCGCTTCGTTGCGATCTCGAAATCCGGCGGCACCGGCGAGACGCTGATGCAGACCATCACCGCGATCTCTGCCGTGAAGGCCGCGGGGCTCGATCCGCACGAGCGTTTCTTCGGCATCAGCGAGCCGCTGAAGCCCGGAAAATCCAACGGGCTGCGCGCGTTGCTCGATTCCATCGGCGTGCCGCTGCTCGACCACGATCCGGGCGTCGGCGGACGCTTCTCGGTGCTCACCAACGTCGGCATCCTGCCGGCCGCGGTGTGTGGCCTCGACATCCCTGCGATCCGTGGTGGCGCGGGCGACGCCCTCGCACCGATCCTCGCGGGCAAGTCACCGGCTGAAGTCCCAGCCGCCGTTGGCGCTGCGCTTTCCATCGCGGTGAACAAGCCGATCACCGTGATGATGGCCTACGCCGACAAGCTGGAGCGCTTCACGCGCTGGTATGTGCAGCTCTGGGCGGAAAGTCTCGGCAAGGACGGCAAGGGCACTACGCCGCTTGCCGCGCTCGGACCTGTTGATCAACACAGTCAACTCCAGCTCTTCAACGCCGGCCCGCGCGACAAGCTCTTCACCATCGTCACCGTCGGCGCCGCCGGCAAGGGCCCGAAGATCGACGCCGAGATGTCGAAGCTCGTTGGAGAAGAAGGCTTCGGCGGCAAGACCATCGGCGATCTCGTCGCGGCGCAAGGCCGCGCCACCGCCGAGACGCTCGCCAAGAACGGCTGCCCGGTGCGCACCATTCATCTCGACAAGGCGGACGAGCGTCACGTCGGCGAATTGCTGATGCACTTCATGCTGGAGACGATCATCGCCGCACATCTTCTCGGCGTCGATCCGTTCGATCAGCCCGCGGTCGAAGAAGGCAAGGTTCTGGCGAAGAAGTACCTTGCTGGCGGCTGAGCCGCGTTACTGAACCAACGACAACGTCGCGAGCATCGCGAGCCCCGCGCCGCCGAACACGACCGCCGCGAGATTGGTGAACCGCGCGCTCGCGAAACTCGTCGGTTCGAGGATCGCGACCGCCGGATCAGCGGGGTTGTAGTGGACCGCGATGTCGGCGCCGGTCCGGTACTTCTCGACCAATGCCTCCGCGACGCGGGACTGCGGCGCACCGCCCGCATAGAGCCGCGTGCCGCGATATTCGCGGTCGTTGACGCGATAGGTGTAGAGCACCTGCAAATCCGAGTAGCGATCGCCGTCGTCCGCCGCCTGGCGCTTCACCTGCGCCCGGACCACCCAGCCCGGCGCGGTCGGCCATTGCGCGCAAGCATGGGCTTCCCGAAGGAAACTGAAGGATTTGACGGCAAAAATGCCCCCAAGAACCACAGAAACCGCCGGAAGGGCGTATGCGAACCACGGCAGCAGCATTGTGCGAATCCCCACAGACATCTCCCAGTGTGGGTTGGTCGCACCGGCCCCAAGAAAGGTTCATTGAAAGGTTCATTGGAAGGTTCATTGCCCTGCACACAACCGTTGATAGATTGCCGGCCATGATCCGCGTCACCGACACCATTAGCCTCGACGAATCCGAGCTGGACGAGAGCTTCGTGCGCTCCTCCGGGCCAGGCGGGCAGAACGTCAACAAGCTCTCGACCGCGGTGCAACTCCGCTTCGACGTGCGGCGCTCGCCGTCGCTGCCCAATGACGTCGCGATCCGGCTGATGAAGATCGCCGGCAGCCGCATGACCAAGGACGGCGTGCTGGTGCTGATCGCACAGCAGCACCGCACCCAGGAGCGCAACCGTGCCGACGCCCGCGAGCGGCTGATCGCGATGATCCAGGAGGCCGCGGTGCGCCCGGTCCAGCGCCGCGCCACCAAGCCGAGCAAGTCGCAGAAGCGCGAAAGACTCGAGGGCAAGAAGCACCGCTCCAGCATCAAGTCGATGCGGCGGAATAAGCCGTCGTTCGATTAAGCCCCACTCTCTCCACGTCATGCCCGGGCTTGGCACGGGCATGACAAGCTGAGAAGCCTCAACACACTCCACTGTCGTCCCCGCGAAGACGGGGCCCCAAAACACCAGTCGGGGTTATGGTCCCGGCTCGCGCTCGCCAACGCTCGCTTGGCCGGGACGACAGCGGAGCAAGCGTTCAGAACTGTGCCTTCAGCAGGAACCAGAAGAACAAAACGCCCGTCCCTCCGAACATCGCCGCGAAGATCAGCGGCGCCGCCGTGCCGCCGCCGTTCGCCGGCTCCAGCACCGCGTTCTCCGGATTGGCCGGATCGTAATGCACCGGCACGCTCGCACCCTTCGGATATTTCGCAACGATCTTCTGCGGCTCCTCGCGATCCATGTAGATTTCCGACCAGCCCCATTTGCGCGTGCCGCTGGAATAGTCCTGCCCGCCGACGCGATAGCTGAACTGCACGGCGGGCCGGTAACGAAGCTCCTGCCTCTGCGAGCGGTTGTCGTCGTGATCCTCGCGCACCTCCTCGACCACATCCGACTTGGTGATCGTGCCGTTCACCGTCGGCCAGCGCGCGCTGGCGCTCTTCAGCCGCCGCAGCTTGAAGAACTGCACGACGCCGGCGAACCCCATCGCAATCGTCGCAGCCGGCAGAAGGAACGCAAACAGCGGCACGCCGTTCGCCGCATAAAGCACCTTACCGGCGATGGAATGCGCGACGAGCACCGTTGCAATCGCTGTGAACACGACGAGCAACGCATAGATCGCAGGCGCGGTCGCGCTCTTGGTTTCCAGCACCGCGTTCTTCGGATGCTTGGGATCGTAGAGCACCTCGACGCGCCGTCCGGCCGGATATTTCGCGACGGTTTGCTCCGCAATGAGCCGCGTGGTGTGCGCCCGCCCGCCGAACCGGACGCGCTCGCCCTCGTAGGCCTTGCCTGCAACCGTGTAGCGGTAGCGCACCGAGGCCTTGCAATCCGCGTCCTCGTCCGACGTGTGCGAGCCTTCGACGTCCACCTTGGAGGCGAGGATCTCGCCCGGCACCTTGGCCCAGCTCCGGCTGCCTGCAACCTGACGGCTGCCGCGCCAGACCGCGTAAACGAGATTGGCGACCATGAAGAGGGAGAAACCGGCACCGATATAGGTCCAGGTCAAAGCCGAGCCGGTCAACATGAATTGCTTTTCCAATGATTTGGGACGCCTTCCGGCGCGCAGCAAACCATTGGTGCCGGAACCCATGCAAAAGGTTCATGGCTTGTCGGTGAATCTCCGGGAAATCGCCCAACAAGCCGGCCATCGAAGCGCCCCGGACCTGTAGGATCGGTCCCCGTGCCCCAGTGAGTCGCCCGAAATGCCCGTCCGTCAGCTTTCCGAATCCCTGATCAACCGCATCGCCGCGGGCGAGGTGGTCGAGCGGCCGGCGAGCGTCGTCAAGGAGCTGGTCGAGAACGCGCTCGACGCCGGCGCGACCCGCATCGACGTTCTGACCGACGGTGGCGGCCGCCGCCTGATCCGCATCGCCGACGACGGCAACGGCATGACGCGCGAGGACTTGAACCTTGCGGTCGAGCGCCACGCCACCTCGAAGCTTGAAAGCGACGACCTTCTGCAAATCCACACGCTCGGATTCCGCGGCGAGGCCCTGCCCTCAATCGGCTCGGTGTCGCGCCTCACCATCACCACACGCCACGCGAGCGAGCCGCACGCCTGGGCGATCAAGGTCGACGGCGGCGACAAGTCCGAGCCCGTGCCCGCCGCGCTCAGCAACGGCACCCGCGTCGAGGTGCAGGATTTGTTTTACGCGACGCCCGCGCGGCTGAAGTTTCTCAAGACCGACCGCACCGAAGCCGAAGCCGTGCGCGAGGTGATCCGCCGTCTCGCGATGAGCCGGCCCGACGTCGCCTTCACGCTCGCGGGCGAAGAGCGCGCGCCGGTCACTTGGGCCGCGGCGCTGCCCGGCGCGCCGGGACGCCTCGCGCGGCTCGCCGACATTCTTGGCTTGGAGTTTCGCGCCAACGCCGTCGAGGTGCAGGCCGAGCGCGAGGGTGTGTCGGTCGAGGGCTATGCCGCGCTGCCGACGCTCACGAAAGCAAACGCGCTCGGGCAATATCTGTTCGTCAACGGCCGCCCGGTGCGCGACAAGCTGATGCTCGGCGTCGTGCGCGCGGCCTACGCCGACTATCTGCCGCGCGACCGGCATCCAATGGTGGCGCTGTTCGTCACGGTGCCCACGCGCGAAGTGGACGTGAACGTGCATCCGGCGAAGACCGAGGTGCGCTTCCGTGACTCGGGCCTCGTGCGCTCTCTGCTCATCTACGCCTTGAAAGAGGCTCTTGCCCGCGACGGTCAGCGCGCCGCCTCGACCGGCGGCAGCGCGACCATCGCTGCGTTCCGCCCTGCTGTCGTGCCGAACCGCCCGAGCTTCAACTGGCGCAACTCACCATCGCGGCCTCTTGCCCCTCGCAGCTCACCCACCGCATGGAGTGCACCCGCGACCGCCTTCGCGGAAGCAGCCCAAGCCGTATTCGATGTCGGTGGTGCCGCTGCCACCGCCCGCGTCGAGGCCGCCGAGCCTGCGCCCGACGCGCTCGACCGTCCGCTCGGCGCCGCCCGCGCGCAGGTCCACGACACCTACATCGTGTCGCAGACGCGCGATGGGCTCGTCATCGTCGATCAGCACGCGGCGCACGAGCGCCTCGTCTACGAGCGCATGAAGGAGTCGCTCGAAAAATCCGGCGTCGCGCGGCAGATCCTGCTGATCCCCGAGATCGTCGAGCTCGACGACGCCGACGTCGAGCGCCTCACCGCTCGCGCCGAAGAGCTCGCGCGCTTCGGCCTCGTCATCGAGGCGTTCGGTCCCGGCGCGGTCGCCGTGCGCGAGACGCCGTCACTGCTGGGCGAGATCGACGCTTCGGCGATGCTGCGCGACTTGGCCGAGCACATGGCCGAGTGGGACGAGGCGCTGCCGCTCGAGCGCCGGCTGATGCATGTCGCCGCGACCATGGCCTGCTACGGCTCGGTGCGCGCGGGCCGCCGCCTCAAGGCCGAGGAGATGAACGCGCTCCTGCGCGAGATGGAGGCGACACCGAACTCCGGCCAGTGCAACCACGGCCGCCCGACCTACGTCGAATTGAAGCTCACCGACATCGAACGGCTGTTCGGCCGCAGTTAGTTGCCACTGGATCGTTTGCCTCACTTTTGCGCGCAGCGGCAACCCTCGCCGTCTCCGCAACGTCACGCCCTGACGCTATAGTGCTGTGCGTCCCGGCGGACGCCAAAGCCTGGAATTTCCCAGGCACCACGGAGAGCAACCATGAAATTTGGATTCGTTGTTGCACTGCTGATGGCGCTCGGATGGAGCGCGCCATCCTTCGCCCAGGCCACCAACGCGAGCCTGATCGGCAACTACGTCGTCACCGGCACCGAGGCCGACGGCAAGGCCTACGACGGCCCCGGCCCGCTCGCCGTCACGATGGACAAGAACGGCCAGCTCGAACTGAAGTGGGACGGCGGCAAGTACGTCGGCATCGGCACCGTGATCGGCGACAAGCTCGCGGTTGCGTCGTCCGCCGAAGGCCGCACCATCATCGGCGTCATGGACATCAAGCCGGATGGCTCGCTCGAAGGCAAATGGTGGCGCCGCACCGATCCGGGCACCAAGGGCACCGAGGTTTGGAAGAAGAAGTAAGCGCGCGTCGAACCGACGACCGCTGCAAACGCTGCTGTCGTCCCCGCGAAAGCGGGGACCCATAACCACCGATATTCGTATTCGCGAGAAGAGCTGGATCCCCGCTTTCGCGGGGATGACAGCGGAGCGTGTTGCGGCAACGAATACAACTCTCTCACGGCCTCATGCTGAGGAGCATCGCCATAGGCGCGTTTACGCGCGTCTTCGACGCGCTATGGTGATGCGTCTCGAAGCATGGGGCCGCGCAAGCGATCTCGGGTTTACCCGAGATCGCCACTCAATGTTGGCAAGTCGGGTAAACCCGACTTGCCGCCTTCGAGACGCGCCTTCGGCGCTCCTCAGGATGAGGCGGAGCGGCGACGCAGCAACAGCGCTCGTCCTCAAAGCCAGCCTTATCAGCGTGAAATAGCGCGGCCCTCTGCGTCACCGCCGCCGCTTGATTTCCCCTCCCCGCCAGCGGAGGCTTCCGGCCACTGGGGAAGGAAATGCAAGCCATGACAAAACGCGCAAGCGTGCTGGCTGCACTGGCGCTGGCCTTCTGGGCCTCACCGGCGGCGGCGCAATCGGATTGGCCCAACCGGCCGATCACCTTGGTCGTGCCTTACGCCGCGGGCGGGCCGGTCGACACCGTCGCCCGTGTGGTGGCGGCGCGGGTGTCGGAACTGCTCGGCCAGCAGATCATCGTCGAGAACGTCGGCGGCGCTGGCGGCATGACCGGCGCCGCGCGCGTGGCGAAGGCTGCGCCCGACGGCACGACGCTGATGCTCTCGGGCAGCGCCGTGCTCGCGATCAACCAGACTCTCTACAAGCAGCCGCTCTACAACGCCGTGACCGATTTCGAGCACGTCGCGATGTTCGCGGACAGCGCGCGCGTGCTGATCGTGCGCAAGGACTACCCGGCGAACAACCTGAAGGAGTTCGTTGCTTACGCCAAAGCCAACCAATCCAAAATGTCCTACGGCTCGGCGGGCGTCGGCTCCGGCATCCACGTCTGCTCGGTGCTGCTCGACGGCGCGATGGGCACCAAGATCACCCACGTGCCCTATCGCGGCGCTTCCTTCGCCATGCAGGACCTGCTCGGCGGCCGGATCGACTTCATCGCCGAGCAGATTTCCACCGCGCTTCCGCAAATCCAGGGCGGCAACGCCAAGGGCATCGTGACGCTGGGCCTCGACCGCGCCCCGGGCCTCGAAAATTTGCCCACCGCCGAAGAACAGGGCATGAAGGGGCTCGATTGCGGCTCCTGGGCGAGCTTTTCGTTCCCCAAGGGCACGCCGCAGCCGATCGTTCAGAAGCTTGCCAAGGCGACGAGCGATGCCATCGACACCCCCGCGGTGCGCGAGCGGTTCAAGAACATCGGCGTCACGGTGACGCCGCCGGAGCGGAGAAGTCCTGAGTTCCTGACCAAGTTCGTGCCGAGCGAAATCGCGCGCTGGGCCGCGCCGATCAAGGCGAGCGGCGTCAGCGCGGAATGAAATTTCGGATGCAATGGAGAATGGAATGAAACGCCTGCATGTTGTTCTCGCCGCCGCACTCATCGCGGCAGCTACGCCCGCGATCACGCCGGCACTGGCGCAGTCCGACTGGCCCAACCGCCCGATCACGCTGATCGTGCCGTTCGCGGCCGGCGGCGGCGTCGACGCCAGCGCGCGCATGCAGGCGCTCGCGATCGGCGAAATTCTGGGCCAGACCGTGGTGGTCGAGAACGTTGGAGCTGCGGCCGGCACCGTGGGCTCCAGCCGCGTCGCCAAGGCCGCGCCGGACGGCTACACCATGCTGATCGGCAACAGCGGCACGCACGTCTACAGCCAGTCGCTCTACAAGAAGGCGCCCTACGACACGCTCACCGACTTCGAGCCGGTCGCGATCGTCACCGGCTCGCCGCGCCTCCTCGTCGCGCGCAAGGACCTGCCGGTGAACAACCTTCAGGAGTTCATCGCCTACATCAAGGCCAACAAGGACAAGATGCAGTACGCCTCCGCGGGCGTCGGCTCGGGCACGCATCTGCCCTGCGCGCTGTTCAACTACACGATCGGCGCCGACGTGACCCACGTGCCCTATCGTGGCGAAGGTCCGGCCTTGCAGGACGTGATCGGCGGCCGCGTCGACTACATGTGCACCACGATGCAGAGCGGCGCGGCGCAGGCGAACCAGGGCGGCGTGAAGGGCATCGCCGTGATGGCGGATCGCCGCGCGGCGGTGGTTGCGAACATTCCGACCACCAAGGAGCAGGGCCTGCCGGGCGTCGAGTCCGTCGTGTGGAACGGCTTCCTGTTCCCCAAGGGCACGCCGAAGCCGATCGTGCAGAAGCTGCACGCGGCGATCGAGACGATGATGTCGAAGCCCGACATGGTGAAGAAGCTGGAAGACGCCGGCCTCGAGATCCAGCCCAAGGAGCAGCGCACGCCGGAGTACTTCGCCAAGTTCCTGAAGGAAGACATCGAGCGCTGGAGCAAGGTGATCAAGGCGGCGAACATCAGCATGGATTGAGCGCGCGTCGGCGCGCTGGGAGTGCGAACAAAAACGAGCCGGGTGAGGCGCCGCCTTCACCCGGCTCTTTCATTTCGCGGCACACGCCGCTCTCTCTTGGCCTCATCCTGAGGAGCATCGCCATAAGCGCGTTTACGCGCGTCTTCGACGCGCTATGGCGATGCGTCTCGAAGCGTCGCAAGTCGGGTTTACCCGACTTGCGCATATGAAGTTGCCGATCTCGGGTAAACCCGAGATCGGTCGGGCCGCCCCATCCTTCGAGACGCGGGCTTCGCCCGCTCCTCAGGATGAGGGCGGAGTGACAGCAATACACTCGGCTGTCGTCCCCGCGAAAGCGGGGACCCATACTCCCAGGACCATCGATAGATTTGTGGTTATGGGTCCCGGCTCGCGCTCGCTAACGCTCGCTTGGCCGGGACGACAGCGGAGTTTGCCGCGCTATGACAGCCGCAAAAACGTGAACTGCGTGTCGTCGTAATCCCGCCGCTCCAACTCCTCAAAACCCTCCGGCGGCTTGAACCCCGCGCTTTTCTCTTCCTCAACAACCACCAAAGCCTCCGGCGCCAGCCATCCGCCCTCGCGCGCTGAAATCAGCGCCTTCTCCGCCAAGCCCTTGCCATACGGCGGATCGAGGAACACCAGCGAAAACGCCTTCATCTCCGCAGGTCCGAGCGTCGTCGCATCGCGCCGGTAGACCTTCGTCGAGCCGCCGAGCCCCAACGTCTCGACATTCCCCCGCAGCAGCGCCCGCGCCTCCGCGCCGTCATCGACGAACAGCGCGAAGGCCGCTCCTCGCGACATCGCCTCGATGCCGAGCGCGCCGGTGCCCGCAAACAGATCGAGCACGCGCGCATCCGCAATCGGATTGCCGTAGGCGTGCATCAGAATGTTGAACAGCGACTCGCGCAGGCGGTCCTGCGTCGGCCGGATCGCCTGCGACTTCGGCGCGGAAAGATTGCGCCCGCGGAACCGCCCGCCGACGACGCGCATCAGCGATCCCGTTTGCCGTGATACGGCCGGCCCTTGGGCTTCGGACGCGGGCGGTCATCGCCGCCGCCGTGCGGCCGATCATCCCGTCGCGGCGGCCGGTCGTCGCGGTCCTGACGCGGCTTACGGTCGTCGCCGCCGAAATGCGGCTTCCGTTCGCCGCCACCTTGATACGGTTTGCGGTCGCCGCCGAAGCGATTCTGCTTTCGCTCGTCGCCGCCGAAACGGGGCTTTCGCTCGCCGCCACCGTGATGCTGCTTGCGATCGTCGCTGCGGTGAAACGGTTTCCGCTCGCCGCGATCTTGATACGGCTTTCGCTCATCGCGATCGAAACGCGGTTTACGCTCACCACGGGCGTCATTCGATTTTCGTTCGCCGCCACCATGACGCTGCGGGCGTTCGCTGCTGCCGTGATCCGGCCAACGCTTGCCGCCCTCTCGCGGCGCGTTGCGGTCATCACGGTTCTGCGGCGGCCGGTGCCATGTTTTCCGCTTATCGTCACGGCGGCGCTTACCGAAGCGTTGCGATGGATCGCGAACGTCACCTTCGCGTTTGTCGCCATACGGCCTGTCACCATGACGTTGCGGGCGCTCCTCGCCGCGCTCATGCCGCGGCCGCCGTTCGTCACGGTCGCCACGAAACTCTTTCTTGAAATCGGAACGTGACTCTTGCGGCCTCCCCTCCCCACGCGCGCGAAGCGCGTGGCGGGGAGGGGTCGGGGGTGGGGGGCGAGAAGGATCGCGATGTCTGTCGCTCCCCCCACCCCGTCGCTCGTCGCTGCGCGACGCGCGCCGACCCTCCCCGCCGCTTCGCGTGGGGAGGGTTGCAGCCTCACGCGCCGGCTCTCTTTCAACAAGCGGCCCGGAAAAATCCGCACCCGCGATTGCCGCCAGCCGCTCGCCGATCTGCTCGCGCAGCGTTCGCGTCTTCACCTCTTCCACCGCGCCGTCCGGCAGCTCGCCGAGTTGGAACGGCCCATACGACACGCGGATCAGCCGGTTCACCTTGAGCCCGAGATGGCCGAGCACGTTCCTGATCTCGCGGTTCTTGCCCTCGCGCATCGCAAACGTCAGCCACACGTTCGAGCCCTGCTCGCGCTCGAGCCGCGCTTCGATCGCGCCGTATTGAATGCCGTCGATCTCGATGCCGTCCTTCAGCGCGTCGAGCTTGTCCTGCGTGATGCTGCCGTAGGCACGCACACGATAGCGCCGCAGCCATCCCGTCGAGGGAAGCTCCAGCGCACGCGCCAGCCCGCCGTCGTTGGTCAACAGCAGCAGGCCTTCGGTGTTGATGTCGAGCCGCCCGACGCTCACCACGCGCGGCATGTCGTCCGGCAGACCGCCGAAGATGGTGGCGCGGCCGCGCTCGTCCGCGTTGGTCGTCACAAGACCAGCAGGCTTGTTGTAGAGGTAAAGCCGGGTGCGCTCCTTTTCCGGCATCGGCTTGCCGTCGATCGTGATGCGGTCCTTCTCGGTCACGTTCAGCGCGGGCGACGAGATCACCGCGCCGTTCACCGACACCCGCCCGGCGGCAATCCATTCCTCCGCATCTCTCCGCGAGGTCACGCCCGCGCGCGCCATCACCTTGGCGATGCGTTGGTCGCCCTTTCGCTCCGGCACCGGCGCGTCGTCCCGATGGTCCGGCTTCGCCAGCGACGTTTTCAGCCGCTTTTCACGGAATTTGCGGCCGCGATGGCCGCCCTTGTGCTCGCCTTCGTTCATGGGCGCCCTTATACACTGTCCGGGCATGACGTCATTCATGGAACAGGCGCTGGAAAAAGCCCGCCGGGCTGCTGCCCGGGGCGAGGTCCCGGTCGGCTGCGTGATCGTCCGGGACGGCGCGGTGGTCGCCACGGCCGGCAACCGCACGCTGGCCGACAAGGACCCGACCGCGCACGCCGAAATGATCGCGATCCGCCAAGCCTGCGAGGCGCTCCGCACCGAGCGCCTGACCGACTGCGACCTCTACGTGACGCTCGAGCCCTGCGCGATGTGCGCGGCGGCAATTTCCTTTGCCCGCATCCGGCGGCTCTACTACGGCGCGCCTGACCCCAAGGGCGGCGCGGTGGACAACGGCGTCGGCTTCTTCCGCTCGCCGACGTGCCACCACAAGCCGGAGGTGTATGGCGCGATCAACGAGAAGGACTCGGCGGTGCTCCTTCGCGACTTCTTCAACGCGCGGCGCTAGCCGCACCCATCAGCCACACCCCGAAATGTCATCACCGGGCCGCCGCGCAGCGGCGTGACCCGGTGATCCAGCTCTTTTGGAAAATGGATCGCCGGGTCAAGCCCGGCGATGACAGTTGAGTGTGTGGCACGCGCTCCGCTCTCTCCACGTCATGCCCGGCCTTGTGCCGGGCATCCACGTCTTACTTGCTTCACTGCTGGGCCAAAGACGTGGATGGCCGGGACAAGCCCGGCCATGACGTCGTTGATGGTGTGAAGCGAAAGCGAGAGAGCGGAAAACCGCTTACTTCCCCCGATTCATCGAAATCGCCACCGCGGTCATCTCCGCGCCGGGTGACTCGATCGAGATCGACTGCTTGTCAGCCTTGGTGGTCACCGCGAGCATCGCCGCGATCGTGCCTTCGACCCGCACGCTGACGCGGTTCGCGCTCGCGCTACCCGAAATCGTGCCGCCGACGCGATGCGTCAGCTCGGCCCAGGTGCCGGACACCGCGCCCGCGTTGTGATTGACGTTGCCCTGAAGCTCGAACTTGTAGCTGTCGCTCGCGCAGCGCAGCGTCAGCACCAGGTTCGCGCCCGAGCCGTCGACGTTGTTGCTCGCGCGGCAGCGGATCTGCTCCTTGGCGCCGCTCGCCAGCGTGATCGTGCCGGTGCCGGACCAGGTGCCGGCCATCGCCGTGAACGGGCTTTCGTTCGCCTGGGCGGCTGCCGCGGCGCCCATCATCGCGAAACCCGCGAGGGCGGAAAATGCCAGATGCTTGAACGATTTGGACATGTTTGAACCCCCTGAAAGGCGTGTTTCTTAAGTCCTTTGTCGCGGCAATTCGCGCAAAGGTTCATCGCACCTGGCTTTTCGTGGTTAAGCCGCCCGGCGGGGGCGGCTTATGATCAAACCGTCTTATCGACGAGCTGGCCCATGCCCGGAGGCGGCGGCGACGGCGTCACCGGCGGCGGCGACGACTCCTTCTGGCTCGTCGTGTCGCTGCCGAGCTCGGCGCTCGACGACGCCTGCGGGATCGCCTGCGACGTGCCCGACCCCGACTGGATCAGTTGCACGCCGATGCTGCTGACGTTCGTGTTGATGTTCATGCGCCCAACTTACGGCGCGGGCCTCAATTTTCCGGGTCGGGTTCCCTTGCAATTTGTCGGCAAGTTTAGCGAAAGAGTCAGCGAAGCGTTAAAGCAGCGCCTTCAGCTTTTCGCGGAATTCGGCCTTCATCGGCTCGGCCGCCCGCAAAATCGCGCTGGCGCGCATGAAATCGAACAGATGGAACGGAGTCATGTTCGGGCGAAGGAGCAGGTCCGGCTCGCCCTCGCGTAACTTCTGATTCACGATACCATGCGCGATCACGTGCATGGTCGCGAACAACGCCTCCCAGGGATCGGGCACGCGGCCGGGCGCGAGCGGGCCGACCGAGGCATCGACCGCGATCACCACAGCGGCCTTCTTCCGCAGCAGATCGAACGGCAGCGGATTGACCGCCGCGCCATCCACCAGCACGCGCTCGCCGAGCAGCACCGGCTTCATCAGGCCCGGCACCGCGATCGACGACGCGATCGCGGGCTTCAGCGGACCGGATGTCAGCAAGGCCGCCGCGCGGGCGTGCAGGTCAGTCGCGACGATCGTGAGCGGGATTTTCAGAGCGGCGAAGTCTTCGGGAATTTTCTCCGGCAGGAATTGCGCGCAGAGCTTCTCCGGATCGAGGAGCAGCGGATTGGAGAGCGGACTGGTGATCCACTCCGACAGCGTCGCCGCCCGCGCCGCGAGCAAGCCGCGCCAGGTGTTGCCCTGCTCGTGCGCGAGATCGATTACCGTGCGGCGCATGTCCTTGCCGCTCATACCGCTGGCATAGGCGGCCGCAATCACCGCGCCGAACGACGCGCCGGTGAGCGCGACCGGCTTGATGCCGAGCTCGTCGAGCACCTCCACCACCGCGATCTGCGCAAGCGAGCGTGCGCCACCGCCGCCGAGTGCAAGGGCGATGGATTTTGTCATCGCTGCACCTTGCGCCGCGCTTCTCCCTCCCCTGAAAGGGGAGGGTCGGCGCGCGAAGCGCGCCGGGGGGGGGACAACAGTCGATCACCGGAGCAGCCCCCCACCCGACGCGCTTCGCGCGTCGACCTCCCCCACAAAGGGGGAGGTATAAGAGGGAGCATACCGAGCATCACGCCCCCGCCTCTTTCGCGAACCGCCACGCGGTCTCCGCCAGCGGACGCACCATCTGGCCCTTCGCCGCCGCGTGTTCGCTCGTCGCCGTGCCATCGCGCACGCGGCCGGCGATACCTTGCAGGATCGCGGCGATACGAAAGAAGTTGTAGGCGAGATAAGTGTTGAGATGCGGCCGCGGATCGAGCCCCGTGCGCTCGCGGTACATGTCGACGTAGCAGCCCATGATTGGGATGCCGAGCGACGGCAAATCAAATCCAACAAGAGAGCCCGTGCCCGCGCCGGTGTCCTCCTGCGGCATGTGCCACTGCATCAGGTGATAGGTGAAGTCCGCGAGCGGATCGCCAAGCGTGGACAATTCCCAGTCCAGCACCGCGAGCACCTTCGGCGCACTCGCATCGAGGATCATGTTGTCGAGGCGGTAGTCGCCGTGGACCATCCGCACCGGACCCGCGGGTGGGATATGTTGCGGCAGCCATTCGATCAGCCGCTCCATCTCGTCGATCTGCTGCGTCTCGGACGAGCGATACTGCTTCGACCAGCGGTCGACCTGCCGCGCCACGTAATTCTCGCCGCGGCCGAAATCCGAAAGGCCGATTGTCGCCGGGTCGAACGAATGCAGCCGCGACAGCGTGTCGTTCATCGCGTCATAGACCGCCGTGCGTTCGGACGGATGGGAGCCCGGCATCTCCGGATTCCAGAACACACGGCCCGCGACGAAGCTCATCACATAGAACGCGGTGCCCGCGACGCTTTCGTCGGCGACATAGATCACGGGCTTGGCCACCGGAAAGCCCTGCGCCGACAGCGCCGAGATCGCGCGGAACTCCCGGTCCACCGCATGCGCCGACGGCAGCAGCTTTCCCGGCGGCTTCCGCCGCAGCACGTACTTGTTGTTCGGCGTTTCCAGCAGATAGGTCGGATTCGACTGCCCGCCCTTGAATTGCTTCAGCGTCAACGGCTCCTGAAATCCCGGCACGTTCCGCGCCAGATAATCCTCCAGCCGCGCCACATCGATTTGCAGCGCGCCCGCGGCGTCCTTGGTGCCGGTGAATGCAACCTGGCGGTCGATCTTGCTCATGCAGCGGAGATTATCACGCCTCGCGCCTTATGTGTCCCGGGCGCAGCGCAGCACGAGCGCAGCGAAGTAGTGCGCTGCAGACCCGGGACCCTGGTTAGTTTTTTGAAGGAAGAAACCGGGGTCCCGCATCTGCGGTGCACCGCTGCGCGCTGCACCGCGTGCGGGACACGAGAGCGTGCGTGGTCTCGCCACCTGTCACACCACACTCCACTGTCATCGCCCGCGAAGGCGGGCGATCCAGCACTTACTTCTGCAAACGAAGAGCTGGATGCCCCGCCTTCGCGGGGCATGACACCGGTGGGTGGCGTGAGAACATCACTCTCAACCACCACTCCACTGTCATCGCCGGGCTTGACCCGGCGATCCATCTTCTTTGAACTCATCAAGAGCAAATGGCGCCGGACCCAACCGGCCGCCGCGAAACTTCGGAGGACCTCCCTTGCCCATCATGTCCGGAAAGCGCGCCTTCCTCGATCTGCTCAAACAGGAAGGCGTCAAGATCGTGTTCGGCAATCCGGGCACCACCGAACTGCCCCTGATGGACGCCTTCGCGACCGAGACCGACATCCGCTACATCCTCGGCCTGCAAGAAGCCGCCCTCACCGCGATGGCCGACGGCTACGCGCAAGCGACGAACAACATCGCCGTGCTCAACATTCACGTCACGCCCGGCCTCGGCAACGCCATGGGCATGCTCTACGACATCCAGAAGGCCAACGCGCCGGTGCTCGTCACCGCCGGCCAGCAAGACCTCGAATACATCGTCACCGAGCCGGTGCTGGTCGGTGATCTGCCGCGCCTCGCGCGGCCTCTCGTCAAATGGGCCGAGCAGGTCAACCGCGTGCAGGACCTGCCGCGCCTCGTGCACCGCGCGATCAAGACCGCGCTCGCCCCACCGACCGGCCCGGTGTTCCTCGGCCTGCCCGGCGACATTCTGAAACACGAAGCCGATCTCGACCTGATGCAGCCCACGCGCGTCGCGCCGCGCATCCGCGGCGACCGCGACGCGGTCGAAGCCGCCGCCGATATGCTCGCGAAAGCGAAACGCCCGCTCATCATCGCGGGCGACGCTGTGGCGCAGAGCACCGCGCTCAACGAATTGGTCGAACTCGCCGAATTGATCGGCGCGCCGGTCTATACCGAGTTCGTGCCGAACACCGCGTCGTTTCCGTCCTCGCATCCGCTGTTTCGCGGCTCGATGATCCGCTCCGCGCCCGAGGCGCGGAAGATCCTCGACGAATACGATCTGCTGTTCTCGGTCGGCGGCGATCTGTTCACGCTGTCGCTGCCGCACAAGACCGATCCGATGCCGCCCAACATGCCGCTCATTCACCTGGACACCGACCCGTGGCAGATCGGCAAGAACTATCCCGCTGCCGCCGGAATTCTCGGCGACCCGAAGGCGACGCTGCCCGACATCACCGAGGCCGTGAAGGCGCGCATGACCAGCGGCCAGCTTGGCGTCGCGCGTGAGCGGGCGCACCGCGCCAGGGAAGCCGCGATGGCCGAGCGCGAGGCGATGAAGATGAAAGCCCGCGCGATGGCGATGAACACGCCGGTCGCGCCGCTGTCATTGCTCGAAGCCATCGGCGCGATGCTGCCGAAGGACGCCGTGGTGGTCGAGGAAGTGCTGTCGTCGGCGCACGGCGCGCGCATGATGATCAACGCCGACGATCCGCAGGCGTTCTTTGCGATGCGCGGCGGCGGCATCGGCTGGGGCCTGCCGGCGGCGATCGGCGTGAAGCTCGCGCTGCCGGAGCGTCCGGTCGTTGCGCTCGTCGGCGACGGCAGCGCGATGTACACGGTGCAGGCGCTGTGGACCGCGGCGCATTACAAAATCCCGCTGGTGTGGGTGATCTTCAACAACACCAGCTATCGCATTCTCAAGCAGCGCCTCGTCGCCATGCGCGGGATTGCCGAACAGGCGGATACGTTCGTCGGCATGGAATTGACCGAGCCCGCGATCGACTTCGTCGGCCTCGCCAAATCCCTCGGCATCGACGGAGCGCGCGCAACGAACGTGAAGGATGCGACAGATTTGATTGCGAAGGGATTGAAGGACAACAAGCCGCTGCTGATCGATGTGGCGATGGAGCGGGGGTATAAGTAGAAAAATACAATGAACGATTCAGGGAAAATTATTTTGACGAAAGGAAGACAAATATGGCCAAGGAAATAAAGAAGGACCCAATCGAGGGCTTTCAAATAACTGACTACAATGAAAAGGATCAATCTCTAACAATTGAGCTTCATCCGTACTTATTCAAAACAGAACGACAGAGAAATGCTGTCTTCAAAAAATTTCGCGAAATTATCGAGCATGGACCTGGCATTTCCAAGGTAACGGCAACCCCCAGAAAGAAGCGAGCGTAGGGTGGGCAAAGGCGCGCAGCGCCGTGCCCACCGCAACAACTCGAACTCTCTCCCGGCCTCATGCTGAGGAGCATCGCGCAGCGATGCGTCTCGAAGTATGGGCCGCCTGCATCCTTCGAGACGCGCCTGCGGCGCTCCTCAGGATGAGGGCGGGGTGAGAGTGTTGCACGGTGCAAGCACACACTCCGCTGTCGTCCCCGCGAACGCGGGGACCCATAACCACAAAACCGAGAGAGACGGGGTTATGGGTCCCGGGTCTCGCTTCGCTCGCCCGGGACGACAAGAGGAGAGAGCAGACAAGCCAGCGGCGGATGAACGAACCGCGGCGACAACGTGTCCGAACCGAGACAACCAACCTCTCATCCCCGCTTCCGCGAGGAATCCCCCGCCGTCCAAAACTTCGCGAGCCCGCAAACCGAGATCCTCCGCCGAGCAACGGTCGTATCACCTGATCAACGACACGCTCGCGTCCGAGGAACGGCGCCTATAGCAGCAGTTCTCACTGCTCATCGGCTGGAATCGAACTAGGTATTTTTTCCTTGACAGAAAAGTCGCATTGCCATACAACCATCCCGCTCCGCTCATCGGCTCACACCGGCGAGCGAAGCGGGCTGTTTGACAATTGAATCGGAAAAGCCTGCGCAAGCTCACTGCGCTGCCAACCCTCCCCGGACCACCGGGGAGAAATACATTTTTTGAAATCCTTGCCGCGCCGGCCGGATCGCTTCGGCCCGGCGGCGCCCTCGCCTCAGGTGTCCTCGAAGGTGTTATGTCCCGCGAGCTTCTCGCGCAGATCGTGGGTCTCCTTCACGGTGTCCACCACCGCAGCGACGAAGCCCTCCTGCTTCACCTTGCGCGCGGTCTTGCGCTTTACCGTCCTCGCCCTGCTCTTGGCGCGAGCCGCGCGCGTCTTGCTCCGGGCGATCTTGCCGCGCCGGGTTTTCGTCACCTTGCGCTTGGATGCTTTGCGAGCCTTCGCCTTGCGAGCCTTTTTACCAGCCGCCTTACGAGCCTTGGCCATTGCTCTCCCTCCAGCCTGTGATCGTCGCCCGGCCAAGTCTAACGCCGCAAAGCAGCGCCGCGCCAGTTAGCCTTTCGGCACTTCGATCGGCGCGTCGGCGAAGATCTTGTATTGCTGCACGCGCGGCTTCGCCTTGTCCTCCTCGTTCACGAACTGGAACGAGCTTTTGCCGAGCGTCTCGCGCGGCAGGACCATGACGCGGACGAAACGGCTGTCGCGGTCGGCCGCGGCCTGCGCGAACACCGGATCGCTGCCGGTCTCGTACCACGCGCCGCCCGGCCCATAGCTGGTCGAATGGCCCTGCGTGTCGATGCGGATGCCGCCTTCAAGCAGGCAACGGATGCCCGGCCCGGTGTGACGATGCAGGAACGCGCAGCCGCCCGGCGGAAACGCCACGCTGTCGCCGCGCAGCAGGAGTTCACCCTTCGGCATGGTCGCCATTGGCGCCGTGAGCTTCTCCAGCGAACGTACACCCGGCCCGCTCGACGCGCCGCCGGCCGCGCCCGCAGGAGCCACCTCATAGCGCCACAGCGTCACGCCGTCCTTGCCGGCCTTCATCGCCTCCGCGGTATCGCCGTTCCAGGTCTCGCCGTCGTGCAACCGCTTGCCGCCGATGGTCACGGAGCCATGCACGACGAAGATCATGCGCGGCAGCGCCGGCAGCGAAACGTCCGGCGAGCCGCCGGCGATGGTGTCCTCGAACAGGCGCAGCACAGGATGCATTGAACGTCCTTCCACTTTTCTTCGTTTCTATTTGAAAAACTCGAGCATAGCCTTCGCGGTCGCGTCCGGATTTTCCTCCGGCAGATAGTGTCCGCAGTCAATCGGGAAGCCGCGCACGTCGTCCGCCCATTCGCGCCAGGTCGCGAGCGGATCGGCCTCCGCCTCGCTCGGGATGCCCGCCGCGCCCCACAGCGCGAGCAGCGGGCAGGAGATCGTTTTCCCGGCGGCGCGATCGGCCTCGTCGTATTGCAGATCGGTCGTGCGGCCGGCGCGATAGTCCTCGCAGGTCGCGTGGATGCGCAGCGGATCGCTGAAAAACGTGCGGTAGTGTTGCAGCGCGCGCGGATCGAACACATCGAGCGACTTCGCCTTCGTGCCCGGCGCGGTCTTGCGATCCCAGAACGCCACCGGATCGCGGCCGATCGTTTCCTCGGGAAACGGCGCGGGCAGCGCGAGGAACGTCCAGTGCCAGATGCGGAAGGCGAGCTTGGCGTCGATGCCGTGCCACATGTCGTAAGTCGGCACGATGTCGAGCGTCGCAAGCTTTTCGAGGCGGCCCGGATGATCGAGCGCGAGGCGGTAGGCGACGCGCCCGCCGCGGTCATGCCCCGCGAGGCGAAAGCGCACATGGCCGAGCGCTTCCATCAGCTCGACCATGCCCTTCGCCATTGAACGCTTGTCGTAGGGCGCGTGGTTGGCTTCCGCCTTCGGCACCGACGACCAGCCATAGCCCGGCAGGTCCGCAATCACGAGCGAGAAGTGCTCGGCGAGTGCGGACGCCACGCGGTGCCACATCACATTGGTCTGTGCGTAACCGTGCAGCAGAAGCAGCGGCGGGCCCTTCCCACCGGAGCGCGCGAACAGCTTTCCCGCGGAGGTGTCGATCCAGTGGGATTGGTAGCCGGGGAAGAGGTCGGCGAGATCGGGCATGGCGGCAGATTAGCACGCGCCACCACTCCACTGTCATCACCGGGCGCCCGCGAAGCGGCGTGACCCGGTGATCCAGCCTCTTCGCAAAATGATGGATCGCCGGGTCATAGGCGAGCGAAGCGACGCCGTCCTTCGGACGGCTATGCCCGGCGATGCCAGCAGTGTGTGAAGAGCTACTTCCCTTTTTCCCGCGCAACCGCCTGCCAGCCGATATCCCGGCGGCAGAAGCCCTCCGGCCATTGGATGCGGTCGACCGCCTGATACGCACGCGCCTGTGCCTGCGTCACGTTCTTGCCGAGCGCGGAGACATTCAGCACACGCCCGCCGTTTGCGGTGATCTTCTGGCCGTCCTGCTTCGTCCCGGCGTGGAAAATCTCGACGCCTTCAACCTGCGAGGCGTCATACAGACCTTCAATCGTCGTCCCGCGCTTGTAGTCGCCCGGATAACCCTTCGCCGCCATCACCACGGTCAGCGCCGCGTCGGGATACCAGCGCAGGTCGAAATTCTTGAGCTGTCCGTCGCGCGCCGCGATCAGCGCCGGCAGGAAGTCCGACATCAGCCGCAGCATCAGCACCTGCGTCTCCGGGTCGCCGAACCGCGCGTTGTATTCGATCAGCTTCGGGCCATCCTTGGTGATCATCAGGCCGGCGAACAGCACACCCTTGTAGGGCGTGCCCATCGCCTTCATCGCCCGCACGGTCGGAAGAATGATTTCGTCCATCGTGCGCTTGGTGATCTCGTCGGTCATCACCGGCGCAGGAGAGTAAGCACCCATGCCGCCGGTGTTCGGCCCCGTATCGCCGTCGCCGACGCGCTTGTGGTCCTGCGCCGAAGCGAGCGCGATGGCGTTCTCGCCGTCGCACAGCGCGAAGAACGACGCCTCTTCGCCTTGCAGGAATTCCTCGACGACAACCTCGGCTCCCGCAGCCCCCATGCCGCCGCTGAACATCATGTCCACCGCGGCTTCCGCCTCGGCGAGCGTCATCGCGACGACGACGCCCTTTCCGGCCGCGAGCCCGTCCGCCTTGATGACGATCGGCGCACCCTGCTGGCGCACGTAGTGCATCGCGGATTGGATATCGCTGAAGCGCT
Source organism: Pseudomonadota bacterium (assembly GCA_040756555.1). GTDB lineage: Bacteria > Pseudomonadota > Alphaproteobacteria > Rhizobiales > Xanthobacteraceae > Z2-YC6860. The sequence goes on from JBFLYS010000001.1 coordinate 386,768, forward strand.
CATAAGCGCCGGTCGGAATGTTGTTCGCGCGGCACAGGTCCTTGGTGAAACCCTTGGAGCCCTCGAGTTGCGCCGCGTTTTTCGTCGGCCCGAATGTCTTGAAGCCCGCGGCTTCGAGATCGTCCACGATCCCCGCCACCAGCGGCGCTTCGGGTCCGACCACGACGAAGTCGATCGTCTTCTCCTTGCAGAACGCGATCACCGCCGCATGGTCGGTGATGTCGAGCCCGACCAGCTCCGCCTCCTGCGCGATCCCGGCATTCCCCGGCGCGCAGTAGAGCTTATCGGTCAGTGGACTTGCCGCAATTTTCCAGGCCAGCGCGTGCTCACGGCCGCCCGATCCGAGGAGAAGGATGTTCATGCGGCGGAAGAACTAGCACGACCCGCCCCGAATGCCCCAATTCCGACCCAAAGCGTCCACAGGTTGGCTCGACGGAAAGTTCCTCAGGTGGTTTTGTCCGAGTCATGCGAATCGCCGCCGTATCCGTTGCTTTGATCGCGGGCCTTTCCTTGCCCGCCGCGGCCGGCGATTACACCCTCGGCAACCGGCCCCAGGTCGTCTTCCCCAGCACGAGCGGCGCCGTGGTCCACGTCAGCCCGTTTCCGATGTCGCGCCGCTCCGCCGACGTATGGGGTTCGGACGCCTGCTGGCGCGCCTGCACCAGCCACGGCGCCTGGCGGCTCGATGCCTGCATGAATTCGGCCGGGCTTGACCAGAATGCCTGCCGCGCGGCGCTCGATGCCGACGACCGCGCCTGCCTGCGGTCCTGCCGGACCAACGCCGGCCCGCTCCTGAACATCACGAACTAGCGTCATTCGCTCACAAGTTATGCAGCGAGCGCTCTGTCGGCGCCCGCGTTCGCTGCGCTATTGTGACGGCCCTATGTTCGAGAAACTGGCCGCTCGCGTCCGCGAGAGCGAAATCGACCTCCGGCTGCTGATCCCGCTGATGCTGAGCACCGTCCTGGTGCAGATGGTCACCGCGATCGTCCGCATCACCACGTCCTACCGCGCCATCGAGCTCAACCTGTCGATCGCCTGGCTCGGCCTGATCGCCGCGGCCTTCGCAATCCTACCGATCTTCATCGCCGTCCAGGTCGGCCGCTACATCGACCGCGGCAACGACGCACGCACGGCCTGGGTCGGCGCCGGACTATTTCTGCTGGCCTGCGCGGGCCTCGCTTTCTGGTCATCGGTCGAAGGACTGTTCGTCGCGACCACCGTCATGGGCATGGGCCATCTCTGCCTGATGGCGAGCCAGCAGATGCTCTGCGTGCGCGCTGCGGGCCCGCGCAGCATGGAGAACGTGTTCGGCAACTACATGGTCGCGGGCGCCATCGGCCAGGGCCTCGGCCCTTACGTCGTCGGCTGGGCCGGCGGCGGCTCGACTGTGCCGCCGACGCGGCTCCTGTTCATCATTGCGCTCGCGATCGCGGTGCTCTCCTTCATCGTGGTCCTCGCCATGCGGCCCGGCCGCGAGCGCAAGCACCAAGAAACCGCCGAAGAGATCGTTTCCGTCGGTACGCTCCTGCGCGTCCCCGGCCTGCTCGCCGTGATCGTTGCCGGCATCGTGATGGTGTCGTCATCCGACATCATCCTGATCTACGTGCCGCTGCTTGGCGCCGAGCGCCACATCGACGTCAGCCAGATCGGCCTTCTGCTTACCATCCGCGCCGCGTCCTCGATGGTCGCGCGGCTCTCCTACGCGCGGCTGGTCGAGATGTTCGGCCGCATGCCGCTGATGATCGGCAGCACCGCGGCCTGCGCGCTCGCCTTCGCCGCGCTCGCGGCGCCGCTGTCGTTCTGGCCGATGGCGATCGTCATGGTGGTGATGGGCATGTCGTTCGGGCTCGCCACCACGCTCAGCATCACCATCACCGTGGACATGACCACCGCCGGCGCGCGCGGAACAGCGAACTCGCTCCGCATCATGGGCAACCGCCTCGGCCAGTTCGTGCTGCCGTTCGGCGCGGGCTTGGTCGCGGCGGCTTCGGGCCTCTCCGCCCTCCTCTTGGTGATGGCCGCCGCCATCGCCACATCAGCTGCGGCCATGCACTGGCAAAGGCCACCCTCATGAAGCGTGGTAGTGTCGCCAACATGAACGAGTCGCAGGCCAACGTCGCGGAATTCACCGTCTCCGAGCTGTCGCAGGCTCTGAAGCGCACGGTCGAGGACGCTTACGGCTATGTGCGCGTGCGCGGCGAAATCTCCGGCTACCGCGGCCCGCATTCCTCCGGTCACGTCTATTTCCGCCTGAAAGACGACAAGGCAGTTCTCGAGGCCGTCATTTGGAAGGGCGTGTTCGGCCGCGTCCGCTTCAAGATGGAGGAAGGCCTCGAGGTCATCGCCGCCGGCAAGCTCTCGACCTTCCCCGGATCGTCCAAATACCAGATCGTCGTCGAGTCGCTGGAGCCCGCGGGCCTCGGCGCACTGATGGCGCTGCTCGAGGAGCGCAAGCGCAAGCTCGCCGCCGAAGGCCTGTTCGACGAAGCGCGCAAGCAGCTCATTCCCTATCTGCCGGAGACGATCGGCGTCATCACGTCGCCCACGGGCGCGGTGATCCGCGACATCCTGCATCGCCTGTCCGACCGCTTCCCGCGCCACGTCATCGTCTGGCCGGTGAAGGTGCAAGGCGAAGGCTCGGCCGAGCAGGTCGCGGCCGCCATCGACGGCTTCAACGCGCTGCCCGAAGGCGGGCGCATCCGCAGGCCGGATCTGCTGATCGTCGCGCGCGGCGGCGGCTCACTGGAGGACCTGTGGTCATTCAACGAGGAGATCGTGGTCCGCGCCGCGGCGAACAGCATGATCCCGCTCATTTCCGCCGTCGGCCACGAAACCGACGTGACTCTGATCGACTTCGCATCCGACCGGCGCGCGCCGACGCCGACAGCCGCCGCCGAAATGGCGGTGCCGGTGCGCGCCGATCTGATCGCGGACATCATGAGCAAGGCGCGCCGGGCGCTGGCGTCGTGGAAGCGCGCGCAGGATCATCGCCGCACCGAGTTGCGCGCGGCGGCCCGAGCGCTTCCAAGTGCTGAAGACCTTCTTGCTGTCCCGCGCCAACGGCTCGATTCTTGCGCCGAACGCCTGCCACGCGCACTCCGCGCCAACGCACAGATCCATCACACGCAGTATTCGCGGGTTGCGAGCCGCCTCGCGCCGCAGCTTCTGCGTACCAATGTCGAACGCCGCCGTATCCGGCTGGATGCCTGCACGCAGCGGCTCGGCACCGCGCTCAAGACCTACAAGGAAACCCAGAACAACCGCATCTCGCGCGCACGCGACCGCGTCACCGCTCTCACCGAGCGTTCCGTCCGCGCCATGTCCGCGATGGCGACCGCGCGCGTGGCACGGCTGGAGCGTTCGTATCAGCTTCTGCGCGCCTTCTCCTACCAGAGCGTCCTCGACCGCGGCTTTGCGCTGGTGCGCGACGCCGCCGGCCATCCGCTGCGCGCCGCAGCCGCCGTGCAGCCGGGCATGAGCCTCGACATCGAATTTTCCGACGGCTCCGTCGTTGCCACCGCGAACGACGTGCGGCAGACGCGGAGCACGCTGGCCACAAGCGCGCCGGCTCCGAAACCCGCCGCAAAGCCCAAGAAGCCCGGCGGCGGTGACCCCGGACAAGGAAGCCTGTTCGGATAAGCGCAGGCGGTGCTAACCTCTCCCTGCCTGGGGGAGCATCCGTGGCCGCGTCTGCGAAAAACAACGACCTCTTCGGCCATCCCCGCGGCCTCACTTATCTCTTCACCGTCGAAATGTGGGAGCGCTTCTCCTACTACGGCATGAAGGCCCTGCTGGTGCTCTACATGGTGAAGCACCTGCTGCATCCCGGCAGCGCCGAGAACGTGATCGGCCTCGCCACACTCAGGAGCGCGCTGGAATCGATCTTCGGGCCGCTCGGCGTGCAGCCGTTTTCCTCGCACATCTACGGGCTCTACACTGGTCTCGTTTACTTCACGCCGATCCTCGGCGGCCTGCTCGCCGACCGCGTGCTCGGCCAGCGCCGTACCGTCGTGCTCGGCGCGGCACTGATGGCGCTCGGGCACTTCCTGATGGCCTTTGAGTCCCTGTTTCTCCTCGCCATCATCGTGCTGATCCTCGGCAACGGCGCGTTTAAACCGAACATCTCGACGCAAGTCGGCACGCTTTATGCGCCGGGCGATCCGCGTCGCGACCGCGCCTTCTCGATCTTCTACGTCGGCATCAACCTCGGCGCATTCTTCGCGCCGCTGGTGAGCGGCACGCTCGGCGAAGAGCTCGGCTGGCACTACGGCTTCACCGCAGCCGGCGTCGGCATGACCATCGGACTCGCGATCTACCTCTATGCCTCACGCACGCTGCCGCCTGACGTGCACAGCCGCGTCACCGCCGAAGAGGCCGCAAAGCCGTTCAACCGCGACGAATGGCGGGCGATCGGCGCGCTCCTCCTGCTGACGATCCCCACGACCTTCTTCTGGGCGACCTACGAGCAGCAGGGCAACACCATCGCGCTGTGGGCCGACGAATTCACCGACCGCACCATCAATCTCCTGATCTGGAGCGGCCAAATCCCGGTCACCTGGTTCCAGGCGTTCAACCCGTTCATGATCTTCGCCTTCACGCCGTTCCTGCTGATGGTGTGGCGGGCGCAGGCTGATCGCGGCCGCGAGCCGTCCACCGTCACCAAGATGGCGTTCGGCTGCTTCGGCGTCGCGCTCGCGAACCTCATTCTGCTGGCCGCGGCGTTCAGCGCAGGCGGTGGCAAGGCGAGCTGGCTCTGGCTCACCGCCTATTTCGTCGTGCTGACCATCGGCGAGCTTTATATCTCGCCGACCAGTCTCTCGCTCGTCACGAAAGTAGCGCCCGCCCGCGCCGTCTCGATGATGATGGGCATCTGGCTCGCGACGAGCTTCACCGGCAACTTCGCCGGCGGCTATCTCGGCAGCTTCTGGTCCAGCATGGACAAGGTCCGCTTCTTCCTGATGATCGCGATCATCGCGGCGCTCGCGGGCTGCGTCATCCTCCTGATGGTCCGCCCGCTGCGCGCCGCGATTAGGCACTGACGGCCTGCCGTCACTTCGCCTTCTGGATCTTCATCACCGTGAACTGGCCGTTGACCTTCTCCGGCTCGAACTTCACCTTGTCGCCGGCCTTCACGGCCTTAAGCATAGCGGGATCGTTGGCGCGATAGACCATCGTGTGGTCCTCGTTCATGTCGAACTGCTTCAGCGGCCCGTGCTTGATCGTGATCTTGCCCGCCGACTCGTCGACCTTGGTGACCTGTCCGTCCACCAGCGCGGATTGCGCCGCAGCCATCGTGCCGGACAGTGCGAGAGCCAGAGCCGCAGCGAAAAACGTCTTTCTCATTTCAGTTCTCCTGTGATTTACATTCACTTCACGATGACCTTGCCCACCATCCCCGCCTCGGAATGACCGGGGATGAGACACGCGAACTCGAACTCGCCGCGCTTGGTGAACCGCCAGACCAGTTCGCCCTTGGTGAACGGCGAGAGCCGCTTGGCATTCGGGTCGTCGTGCTCCATCTCGGGATTCTTTTTCATTTCTTCGGCATGCTTGCGGTTCTCCGCCACCGTCGCGAGCACGAACTCGTGGTCGTAGGTGCCGACATTGTCGAGGACGAAGCGGACCTGTTCGTTCCGCTTCACCTCCACGAGCGCCGGCTCGAACGACATCTTCTTTCCGTCATCAAGCATCTTCACAAGCACGGTCCGCGCTGGTTTTTTCGGATCGCCGGGCGCACCGGCGGAAAAGTGCCCGTCGTGGCTCAGCGCCGGCGCGCCGGATAGCGCAAGCGCCGCGACGGCGGCGAGCGAAGCGGTAACGATGGATCGTTTCATGGCTAGTCTCCCGTTGTTTAATGATGGCCGCCGTGCTGGCGGGGTTTCACCACCTGCACGTCGATGCTTGAGGGTTTGGAAGGCGCGGGATCGGCGCGGCGCGGCGGCGGGCCCGCATTGTTCGGGACTTCATAGGCAACCGTGCCCGGCGGATGTTGGTACCAGCCAGGATCCTTGTAGTCGTTCGCGGCGATGCCTTCGCGCACCTTCACCACCGAGAACATGCCGCCCATCTCCAGCGGGCCGAATGGACCGAAGCCGGTCATCATCGGCAGCGTGTTGTCGGGCAACGGCATTTCCATCTCGCCCATCTCCGCCATGCCGCTCGAACCCATTGGCATGTAGTCGGGCACCAGTTTCTTGATGCTGCGGCCGAGATCGCGTTTCTGCACGCCGATGAACGTCTTCACGTTGTGGCCCATGGCGTTCATCGTGTGATGCGACTTGTGGCAGTGGATCGCCCAGTCGCCCGGCACATCCGCGACGAAGTCGAAGGCGCGGATCGAGCCGACCGGGACGTCGATCGAAACCTCGGGCCAGCGCGCGCTTTCCTGAACCCATCCGCCGTCCGTGCACGACACCGAGAAGTGGTAGCCGTGCATGTGGATCGGATGATTGGTCATCGTCAGGTTCGCCGACCTGACGCGCACGCGGTCGCCCTTGCGCACGACGAGATGGTCGATGCCGGGGAAGACCCGGCTGTTCCATGTCCAGAGGTTGTGGTCGAGCATCGTCATGACCTTCGGCACATAGCTGCCGGGGTCGATGTCGTAGTTGTTCATGACGAAGACGAAGTCGCGGTCCACGCGCATGAACTTCGGATCGCGCGGATGGACGATGAACGAGCCCATCATGCCCATCGCCATCTGCACCATCTCGTCGGCGTGCGGGTGGTACATGAACGTGCCGCTTTTCTTCAGCTCGAACTCGTAGACGAAGGTCTTGCCCGGCTGGATGTGCGGCTGCGTGAGCCCACCGACGCCGTCCATTCCGCACGGCAGCAGCATCCCGTGCCAATGGATCGTTGTGTGCTCGGGCAGTTTGTTGGTGACGAAGATGCGCACCTTGTCGCCCTCGACCGCTTCGATGGTCGGGCCCGGTGATTGACCGTTGTAGCCCCACAGATGCACCTTCATGCCGGGCGCGAACTCGCGCACCACGGGTTCGGCGACCAGATGGAACTCCTTCCAGTCGCCGTTCATCCGCCACGGCAGCGTCCAGCCGTTCAGCGTCACCACCGGCTGATAGTCCGGCCCGCTCGACGGATAGAGCGGCGGCTGCATCGTCGCCGTCTCCGTCGTCGCGGCTTCCGGAATGGCAGCCGCCTGGACGCGGCCGCTCACAGCGGCAGCGCCCGACAACACGGCGGCGGAACCGAGAAAACCTCTCCGAGAAAGCATGCTTGCTCTCCTTTGCTTCAATGGGCCGCGGCTTCGCCGGAGACGGCGGCCGCGGGCGAAGATGCGCTCGCGACCTCTCCTCCGGGGCTTCCGGCGGCGATGGCGACGAACAGGTTGGTGTGGGCGAGCCAAAAGTCGCGATGCGCTTCGATCGCTGAGCTGGTCGCCGCGATGCGCTGCCGCGCTTCCGCGAGCAACGAGAACACGTCGATCTGCATCGCGTTGTAGCGAAGCATCGTCTCGTCCGAGATGATCTTGCGGAGCGGCAGAACCTCACGCTGGTAGTGCGATGCGACGTCGTAAGCCGAGCGATAGATGCGATAGGCGTCGCGCGCCTCCGACCGAACGTTGACGGCCTTCTGCGTGAGCAGGTTCACCGCCTCCATGTAGGTCTGCTCGGCCTCGCGGACGCGAGTCTCGCCGAAGTCGAACAGCGGGATCTGGAAATCAACCTCGATGCCGCGCTCGCGGATCTTGCTGCCGTCCGGATCGCGCGTGGTTTTGCCGACGCCGCCCACCTCGAGAAGATTGATGAAGCGCGTTGCCTGCGTCAGCCCATAGGATTTGGCCAACATCTGCACGTCGATCCGCGCGATTTGCAGATCGACTCGACGGCGCACCGCCTCCGTCTCGACGAACGGAAGCGTCTGCACCCGCCGCGGCAGCGCAGGCAGCGCACCCGCGAGCTTGAAGTCGAGGTCCGCGCCCCACAGGCCGAGCGCGCGGATCAGGCGTTCGCGCTCGCTCTCCGCGCGCTGCTTTGCGGTTGCAACCTGCGTGGTGATGTCGGCGTAGAACACCTGCTCGCGCGCCTGATCGAGCTTGTTGAGTGCGCCGGTCTCGCCGAGGCGCTTGGTCAACTGCGCTGCGGCCTCCGCGGCCGACTGCGCCTGCGTCAGGAACCCCGTCAGTTCGCGTGCTGCGACCGTGCGATAGTAGGCGCGGCGCGCCTCGGTCGCGACACGCAGTGTCTCCGCAACGGCGCGAAGCTGCGCCTGACGGAAGCGTTGCGATGCGATCTCCGCCCGCGCGGGCAGCGTCGCCAGCGCGAGGATGTCAGCAACGATCCGGCGCTCGACCTCCAGCTCGCCGCCACCGGAGATTCGCGACAGCGACAGCACCGGATTGGGCGGCAGGCTCGCCCGCACCGTCTGCGCCTCGGCGGCGCCGAGTTCGTTGTAGGCCGCTTGCAGGCCGCGGTTGTTCAACAGCGCGATCTGCACCGCCGCATCCGCTGTCAGCGGACGCCTCAGCAGGCTTGTCACCGATGTCTTGGCCGCTCGCGCATCCTCCTCGCTTCGGATGGCGACGGCGTCCTTGTTGAGCTCCCGGCTCGCAAAGGCGGTCACCGACGCGGTGCCGCCGTCCGGCGTCAGCGTCTGACATCCAGCGAGCAGCAATGACGCCGCCGCCGTCAGTGCAATTCTGCCGCTGGCGCGGCGCTTCAATTCGATACGCATCGGCCCCTCACTGCTTCGGCTGCGGAGCGACGCGCTCGTTCTGCTCACGCCAGGACGATGGCTCGACCGGGCGTTGGCTCGAATAGCGCTCGAACGCCGATTGATAAGCAGCGGCGGGAACCCGAACGTGCGGATCGGATGGATCCGCACTCGCGACGGGAGGCGCACTCGCACACGATGCGACAAGCGCAGCCAGACATAGGCCAAAGACCGCCCGCGACAGCGGGACGCTGAACGACAAACCGGACAACATTGACATCTCCGAATCCAAACGGACGACACCCCGCTCCATGCGTTGGAGCGAAGGCGACGATCCGCGTCACTTGCGCGACGCGGTCAGATTCAGGCGATGAGCTTGGGTATTCCGGGATCGACCGGCGACGAGGTGCCGGTGAAGACGTCACGCTGGAGCGTGAACGCGACGGCGTGCGCTTCGAACGCCGTCATCGAAGGCGCCGGCGGCATCGCACCGGAGATGGTGCAGATGCTGCAGCACTTGCCGCATTCGTGGTTGTTCGATGCGGGCTTGCCGTTGTCATCGGCGGTTTGATCCGCAGCCGCATGATGCTGCGAGCCAAGGCTGTGTGAGGGATGGCTGTGCGAGGCATGGTCGTGCGACGCTTGATCGTGCGCGGCGTGGCCATGCGCGCCGTGATTTTGCGCACCATGATCCTGCACCTGTACAGCCACTGGAACCGGCTGCTGCGCCGCCATGCAGTGACGCCAAGCCGACCCGCTGGCGACGAACGTCAGCGCGATGGACCAGACGAATACAATGCGGAACAGATGACGCATCGGGATGAGATTACCGGAACCGGAACCGGTGCGCCAGTTCGGCAGGCATTTCGCCGCAGAGGTGTTCGCAGCAAACTTAACGCTGCATTTCGTTACCGTTTCAGCCACTCCGGCACGCGTTTGAGCGCATCCGCGCGCGCCGCCGCATTTGTGCCACTATGGATGCGGCCCGAACCATCCACAGAGAAGGCGTAGCCGCTGCGCTCCTGAACCTGCCGGCTCGGATGGTCGAAGTCGTGATACGCGCCGGGATAGACGTGCACCAAGGCCCGCGCGCTGCGCCCGCGCGCACCGGCCACCATCTGCTGGCAGACCGCCGCCGATCCCACCTCGTCCCCGCTGCCGATCAGGATCAGCGTCGGAACCCGCGCCGACCATGCGGTGGCGTTGAGCCGCGCACAACCGGGGTAGATCGCCACCGCGGAGCGGAAGTCGTTCGGCTCCACCGCACCACCCGGCTTCGGACGCACCGTCCACAGCGCGGTGATGCCGCCGCTCGACCAGCCGAGGAGCGAGATGCGGCTGCGCTCCGCCCAAGCCTGCGCGGCAAGCCACACCCGCGCGGCGTTTGCGTCGGTGACCCGTTCGACGGCCATCCGCGCGGCGCGGCCGCGCGTGCGGCATTGATTGCCGAGACCCCGCGCGCCGTAGCTGTCGGGGAAGATCAGCGCAAAACCTTGCGTCACCAGCCGCTGGGCCCAGTCGCGATAAACGGCGCGGACCGTGCCCGACGAATTGTAGAGTCCGCCGCAGCCGTGCAGCGCCACCACCGCCGGAAACGGCCCCGCTCCTTCGGGCCGGTATAGGACGCCCTTGAGCTTGTTGTCGCCCGCCGGAATCTCGACCGGCTCCGGGGCGGCCGCGGCCCAGGCCTTGTCCATCAAAGTTTGGCCCGTGAAGGCCGTAACGGCGGCGATCAGAGCGAAAAGGAAACGCATAGGGCCGGAAACCGCTCGTAAGACGCTGCAAATACTAGCATGAGTTGAAATTCGATGGGCGGCCATGCGAAATCGCGCTATGGGTTTAACGTCCGGCCCCGAACGATTATCTTGCCGGGCACCGGGTCGCAAACACCGCAGGCCGAAAAGTCATCCCCGTCACGGAGCTTTGATGTGCTGAACCGCTACGATCGTCCATCGCCGATGGCGGGAGAGGCCGAGCTGAAATACCTCGATGGGGATTTCCGCATCGTGCGGCCGGGGGCGTTCGTGCGTTGCGCAGTGACCGGCATCCCGATTCCGCTGGAAGAGCTGAAATACTGGAACGTCGACCTCCAGGAACCCTATTCAACGCCGGAAGCCGTGCTCAAGCGCTTGCACCCGCAGGCGGCCAAATAAGCGGCCAAGTAAGCCTATTCACTTCACCTTCGACAGCACGAGATCGCGGAACGCGGTCTCTTCGGCGATCTTCAGCGTCACCGGCAGTGTGCGCGCAGCGGCAGCAAGCGCCGCAAGATCGGGCTCGCCCACCATGCGGGCCATGTCCTTCTCGGTGGTGACGAGTGTGAGCTCGTGCTCCTCCGCCCGCGCGATCAGAGCGGCCGCTTCGTCCTTCCGATAGCGGTGATGATCGGGAAACGCGCGGCGCTCGGCCACATCGATGCCCGACGCTGTGAGCGTCGCGAAGAATTTTTCCGGATCGCCGATCCCCGCGAAAGCCAGCACCTGGCTGCCTTGGAGTGCCGCGAGCACCGCCGCGTCCGGCTCCAGGCCGCCGCGAAACATCGGCAAACCTCGCCTCTCCGCTTTGGCGGCAATGTCCTGCGCGCCTTCAATCGGTCCCATCATCAGCACCGCCTGCGCACGCGCGAGCTGCGGCTTCAGCGGCGCGCGCAGCGGACCTGCCGGAAACACGCACGCGTTGCCGACGCCGCGCCGGCCATCAACCACGACAATGGAGAGGTCTTTCGTGAGCGATGGGTTCTGGAACCCGTCGTCCATCACGATCACGTCCGCGCCCGCCGCGCGCGCGGCCTCCGCGCCCGCGACTCGGTCGCGTGAGATGATCGCCGGCACTGCGCGCGCAAGCAGCAACGGCTCGTCGCCGACATCCGCCGCACGATGATGCGCCGCATCGACCCGCACCGGACCTTCGAGCGTGCCGCCATAGCCGCGGCTCAGCACGAACGGATTTTTCCCGGCGCCGCGCAGCAGCGCGGCGACCGCGAGCGCGGTCGGCGTCTTGCCCGCGCCGCCAACGGTCAGATTGCCGATGCAGATGACCGGAACGCCGACGCTGCGGCCCGGCTGCTGCATGCGCCGCTCCGCAATGCCGCCGTAGATCGCCGCGGCCGGCGCCAGCATCCTGGCGACCAGGCTTTCGGGGTACCACCAGAAGGCGGGATCACGCATCGACCTTATGCATCTCCCTTATGCATCACCTGTTTACGTATCGCTTGGCCGCCCCTCGAGGCGGAATTGCATCAGATAAGGATCGAGCGCCGACACGGTCCGCTCCAGTGCGCCGGTGAGCACGTCCATCGACCGTATCCCCTTTTCGGCAACGGCGGTGCGCGCATCATCGTCCTTGAGCCACGCGCCGATGCGCACGGCCATCTTGCTGGCGTCGGACACCATCTCCGCGCCGCCCGCGGCGTCGAGCTCGGAATAAATTTCAGCGAAGTTCGACACGTGCGGCCCGTGCATGATCGCGGCCTTCAGCTTCACCGCCTCGATCGGGTTCTGTCCGCCGTGCGGCACCAGCGAGCCGCCCATGAACACGATCGGCGCGAGCCGGTAGATCAGGCCAAGCTCGCCGAGCGTGTCGGCGATGTAGACCTCGGTCAGCGGATCGGGCAGTTCGCCGCGCGAGCGCCGCGCCGAGTTCAGCCCCGCCTGCCGCGCGATCTCGGTGATGCCGGAGCCGCGATCGGGGTGGCGCGGCGCGATGATGGTCATCAATCCGGGGAATGAACCCTTGATGCGGCGGTGCGCATCGACCACGGCGGTCTCCTCGCCCGGATGCGTGGACGCTGCAGCGATCACCGGACGCTTGCCGATCGCCTCCTTCAGCGCCTTGAGCTTCGCCTCGTCGGCGGGCGGCGCGGGAACGTCGAGCTTGAGATTGCCGGTCGTTGTGATGCGCGGCGCGCCGAGCCCCGCGTAGCGCGCACCGTCGTCGGCGGATTGCGCGAGACACAGATCGAACTTGCTCAACAGCGTCGCGATGGTGCGCGACGCCCACTTCCAGCGCTTGAACGAGTTTTCCGACAGCCGCCCGTTGATCAGGATCAGCGGGATGCGCCGGTCGGCGCTGGTCATGATGAGGTTCGGCCACAGATCGGACTCGATGAACAGCCCGAGGCTCGGTTTCCAATGATCGAGGAAGCGCTCGACGAATTTCGGCACATCGAGCGGCACGAACTGATGGATCACGTCCGGCGGCAGGCGCTTCTCCGCGATCCCCGCCGACGTCACCGTGCCCGAGGTCACCAGCACCGTGAAATCGCGCGAGCGGATACGCTCGATCAGCGGCAACACCGCGGTCAGTTCGCCGACGCTCGCGCCGTGCACCCACACCAGCGGACCGGGCGGACGTTCGAGCTTGCTCTCGCCGCGCCGCTCCGGCAGGCGCACGGCGTGCTCCTTGCCGCGCTTGAGCCGCCGCTTGAGCAGCATGTCGGCGAACGGCGCGCCGGCTCGCGTCAGCAAACGATAGGCGCGCAGCGGGAACGGCAGGCGCTTAGCCACGCGCGCCCCCAGCTTTTTCTTCGACCAAGCTTTTGCCTTCGGCGAGATCATAAGCGCGCTGCGTCACAGCATTCATCGCCTGCTCGATCTGCACGCGGATCGCCTCGAGCTGCGCGTCGTCGGCGTCGCGCGGCACGCGGATCGGATCGCCGACCACGCGGCCGCCGTGGCTGAACGGCAGGTTGATCGTGGAGCGGTCCCAATTTCTCAGCACATGCCGCCGCCTTGTCGCGATCGCCATCGGATAGATCGGCCGGCCGGACAGTTGCGCAAGCTTGACGATGCCGAGGCCGGCGACCCTAGACACCTTCGGAACATCCGCCGTGACCGCGAGATTGTAGCCGTCCTCAAGCGCCCTGAGCATCTCATGAAAGGCGGTCACGCCGCCTTTCTTATGGAAATCGGTCCCGTGGGTGCCGGAGCCGCGGATTGTCCCGGTGCCGAGCCGTTCCGCCGTCAGCGCGTTCATCTCGCCGTCGCGATGCATCGACACCAGCACCTTGGCGCGGTGATGCGGCTTGCGGATGAACGGCATCAGGAAATGCTGGCCGTGCCACATCGCAATGATGATCGGCATTTCCGGGTCAATGCGCGAATAGATGTCGGCCGGCTCCGTCACGAAGCGGGTCGTATTCCAGACAAACTTGAGATAGCTCGCAGCCACGAACGCGACGCTCTGCTGCACCCAGCGCGCACGCGCAATCCGCCTGGATGACAGCAGCCGCAACGGTCTCGTCCCTGTTAGTGCGACGCGGGGCCGGTGGCGTCGGGATCGAGCAGCCGGTGCAGATGCACGATGAAGTAGCGCATCTGGGCGTTGTCGACGGTCTGCTGCGCCTTGCCCTTCCAGGCGGCGTAGGCGGTCGCGTAGTTCGGATAGAGGCCGACGATCTCGACCTTGCTCAAATCCTTGAATTCCGTGCTGTCCAGCGCGCTCAGCTCGCCGCCGACGACCAAATGAAGAAGCTGCTTCTGTGGAGTGGACATCGTCTGACTTCCCTGCGTTCAACGTGCCCGGCGCTCACGTCCGGAACCCTGCGATTCCGGCCAAACCACCGTATCACGCCGCCTGCTTCACCCAATCGATGAGCACCGCATGCCGCCTGCGCCCAGCCGCCACCAGCATGCCGTGGACGGGCTCAGGCTTGTTGTAAATCAACGGCTTACCGTCGAGCCCGGTGATCGCCCCGCCGGCTTCGTGCACCAAAAGATCGGCAGCCGCAAGGTCCCAGTCGTGGCCGGAACCGCCGGCGATGGCGCCGTCCAGCTCGCCGGTCGCAACCCGCGCGATGCGCAGCGCGAGCGAGTGAATCCGGGGCATGGGAACCAGCCTGGGATGGCGTTGCGCGAGCCATTCCAGGATGCGCTTGGGGCCGCCGAGCTTGGCGCCATCGAGATCGGCTCCATCGCTCGCCGCTATCGGCTGGTCGTTGTGGGTAGCGCCGCCGCCCGCGGTCGCCATGAACATCTCGTTTGTGACAGGCGCGAACAGCGCAGCGATCGTGGGACGGCCCTCTTCGACCAAGGCCGCAGAGATCGTCCAATCTTCGCGTTCCGCGATAAAAGCGCGCGTGCCGTCGATCGGGTCGACCACCCACACCCGCCGCGCGCCGATCCTTGTCGGGTCGTTCTCGCTTTCCTCCGACAGCCAGCCGTCGCCGGGCCGGAGCAGATGGGCATGCAGGATATCGTTCGCCGCGATGTCCGCTTCGGTGACCGGCGAGTCGCCCTCGCCCTTGGTCCATTTCTTGAGCGGGCTTTTGTAGAACTTGAGCGCAACCGCGCCCGCCTCCTTCACCGCCACGGCGAGCCGCGCGGCATCGTCTTGGCGCGCTTCTTGACGGGATGGTGACAGCTCAGACACCCGCAATGGTCAGTCCTTCGATGCGAATCGTCGGCGCGTTGGTGCCGTAGCGGAATTCGAGATCGTTGCCGGGCGTCAGCGACTTGAACATCTCGAGCAGATGTCCCGCGATGGTGACCTCGCTCACCGCATAGGTCTTCTCTCCGTTCTCGATCCAGAAGCCCGCCGCGCCGCGGCTGTAGTCGCCAGTCACACCGTTGACGCCCATGCCGATCAGGTCGGTGATGTAGAAACCGTCCTTGATATCCGCGATCAGCTCTTTCGGGCTTTTCGCGCCCGGCTCCATGTGCAGGTTGGTCGGCGCGGGCGATGGCGTCGAGGACGCGCCGCGCGAGGCATGGCCCGTGGTCGTCATCTTTAATTCGCGCGCGGTCGCGCAATCGAGCAGCCAGGTCTTCAACACGCCGTCGTCGATCAGCTTCATGCGGATGCCGGCGACGCCTTCGCCGTCGAACGGATGCGAGCGCAAGCCGCGCGGCCGGTGCGGATCGTCGATGATGTTGATGCCGCTCGCGAACAATTGCTCGCCAAGCTTTTCTCTCAGGAAGCTCGTCTTGCGCGCAATCGACGCGCCGTTGATCGCACCGGCGAGATGTCCGATCAATGTGCCCGCGACGCGCGGGTCGTACACCACCGGCACCTTCCGGGTCGAAACCTTGCGCGGGTTGAGTCGCGCCACCGCGCGCTCACCCGCGCGACGACCGATCGTTTCCGGCGCTTCGAGATCCGACGCATGCAGCGCCGACGTGTAGTCGTAGTCGGTCTCCATGCCAGTGCCCTCGCCGGCAATCGCCTGCATCGAGACACCGTGACGTGAGCCCAGATAAGAACCGGAGAAGCCGTTGCTGGCGATCAGCACCATGCCGCCGATGCCGGCCGACGCCGACGCACCGCCCGACTTGCTGACGCCCTTCACCGCACGGCCGGCCTCTTCGGCAGCGCGCGCCATCTTTTCGAGCGCAGCAGTGTCCGGCAAATTCTTGTCGACCAGATCGAGATCGGGCCACGACTTCGCAAGCTGCGACTCGTCGGCTAAGCCCGCATAGGGATCTTCCGGCGCGACCTTCGCCATCGCCACCGCACGCTCGGCCAATGCCTGAATGCCGTCGGTCGCCATGTCGTTGGTGGAAACCACCGCCTGCCGCTTCCCGACCAGGACGCGGAGGCCCATGTCGTTGCCCTCGGAGCGCTGGGATTCCTCGACCGCGCCGTCGCGCACCTCGACCGATTGCGACACCGAACGCATCGCCACTGCGTCGCACGCGTCCGCGCCCGCGGCGCGCGCGGCCTTAACGAGCCGCTCGGCGAGCGCGGTCAGTGCGGATTGGTCGAACAAGGTATCCATGCGGTAACTCTGGTTTAGGGGGGCCAACCTGACGTGACAAGGCTCAGATAAGCCGATTCTACGCGGTTTCGAGAGCGATCCGGAAAAATGCGAAGCATCGTGGAAACGCCTCGTCAATCATGTGCATCAACGCCTTTTCTCTGAACGCCGATTAACCGCGTCCTTTAAGTGGATTCCGACGCCTCTCCGGCATGATCGCGTCCATGATCGGGCAAACAAAAAACGCCCGACAGGGGAAGGTTTGAGGCGTCAAATATGGGTGCCAACAGGGCCCCCGGGTCGAGCCGCGCGTTGCGGCTCGACCCGTACGCTCTCCCGGTGCGCTACACGGCGCGCGACGGCGGACGGGCGGATGGGCAAGTTCGTGAGATCGAGCTGGATCGCGAGCGCGTGACGCTGAAGCGCGCGGTCAGCGGCATTCGCATGAATGTCGGCGTGCCGGTTGCGGCGTTCCGCGGCGTGACGCTGCGTCTCCTCCCCGAAGAGGGCGAAGAGCCCGCGGCCATCGCCATCGTCCTCGAACACACCGATCCCGGCCTCTCCGTGCCGGTGTATCTCGCGACCGAGGCCGAAGACGCTTCCGCGATCTGGAAGTCGTGGTCGCGCGTGCTCGGCCTGCCGCTGCTCGTCGACGAAGGCGACGGCACCTTGCGCGAGCCGTATCAGCGTCTCGGTCGTCTCACGGTCGGCACAGCGAAGCCGCGCCGGCGCCGCCGCGCGGCGATCAAGTGGCGGCGTCCGTCGATTCTGATGCGAAGGAAGCCCGGCCGTCCAGCGTCGGAGCTGACGATCTATCGCGGCGAGCACGAGATCATCGCGCGCAACTAGCGTCGCGATCGCGTCACGCATCGGACCATCCCGATACCGCTGCGCACCGTCTACGTATTCATCCTCACTGCACCGCCCCGCACAGCAGCAGATTGTACTGGCGAAGCGCAGGTCGAGCAGCGCGACGGCACGTCACGACTTTCGACGAGGAGCGAACCAAAGGAGCGAGTCCGTGGACACCATCGATCGCCGCAACGCATTGAAGAGCATCCTCGGTGGCGCAGCAGCCATCGGCTTGGGCGTGGCCTTGAGACCGAGCGTGGCAGAGGCCGCGCCGATCGCCTTGGAAAAGGACCTCGCCGCCAAAGTGGATCGGCCCGTCGAACAGGCTCAATGGGGCCCCGGTCCCGGACCCGGATGGGGAGGTCCCGGCTGGGGAGGCCCACCACCCCGGCGTCGGCGGCGTTGGGTCTGCTGGTGGCATAGAGGCCGGCGCGTGTGCGGTTGGCGGTCCTGGTAGTCGCGGCACCGCATCCTGATCGCCGCGAAGGCTGCGAACGCGAGGTCGTTGCGCGAAATTGACCGCACTATCCGCCGCACAGCATAACGGGCGGTCACCGCACGCATTCCGTCGCGTCCGGAATTGGGCTACCAACATCGTGCTCAATTCGTGGGTGCGGTGAATGGTGGCGCTGGAACAACTTCGCTTTGTGAGATTGCGGCCCGACGACCTCGCACAGGCCGCCGATTTCGCAACGCGCGTTCTGGGTCTTGAGCCGGTCGACCGCACGCCGGAGGTCGCAACCTTCCGCTCCGATTATCGGGATTACACGCTCGCGTTCGGTCAGACCCACGTGCCGTCGGTGGGATTTGAAGTCCGCTACTCCAGCGATCTCGACGCCGCGCAGAAGGCCCTGGGCGATCTCGGCCTTCAGACCGGCCGCGGCACCGCCGCGGACTGCGCGTCGCGCAAGGTCAAGGACGTGGTCTGGTTCACCGACTTCAGCGGCAACCGGTTCGAGCTGGTGGTGCGTCCGCTGAACTCCGGCTGGCGCTATTTCCCGAGCCGCGACGCCGGCATTCGCGGCCTCGCCGATGTGCTGATCCGCTCCACCAACGTCGAGAAGGATCTCGCGATCTGGACCGATGTGTTCAGCAACGCGAAAGTTCGCGACTGGGCCGGTGACGCGGCCTATGTCGGTTTCGACGACGCGCATCATCGCATCGCCTTCTTTCCGGCGGAGAAGCCCGGCATCCTCGCGGTCGAATACGCGGTCGAGGATTTGAACCTGCTGATGCGCAATCACTATGTCCTCCGCGATTTGCAGATCCCCGTTGTGCATGGGCCCGGACGGCGTCCGGCGTCGGATCAGTTGTTTCTCACCTTCGCAGGGCCCGCCGATACGCTCTTTAGTTTTGTCGCGGAAGGCGCGACGATGAGCCCCGCGCACCGCGCCCGCCAGTTCCCCTCGGGCCCCGAGGGCCTGTGCGGATGGGGCAGCGACTGCCGCGTCAAGGAATTCAACGCGCTCGCGAAAGGGCGAGACCGATGATCAGGCTTCAGGACGTCTCTTACGTGCGCCTCGGCACCGCCGATCTCGACGGCGCGACCACCTTCGCCACCGAATATCTCGGTCTGGAAGTTTCCTACCGGTCGAAAGACTCGGTCTATCTCAAGTCCGACCAGCGCGAGCACACGCTCTGCTATTTCGCGGGCTCGCCCGCTGACCAGTGCGCGGCCTTCGAAGTGTCCGAGCGCTCCGATCTCGATGCCGCCGCAGCCGAACTCGAAAAGCTCGGCCATCGCGTGCGCGTCGGCACGAAGCAGGAAGCGGAGCTGCGCCAGGTGCGCGACTTTATCGCGTTCCAGGACCCGACCGGCAACAACATCGAGCTGGTGTGGCGTCCGGCGATGGGCACGCGCCGCTATCACGGCGAGCGCGACGCCGGCATCACCGGCTTCAGCCACATCGGTCTGTGCACCACCGACGCGGTGCGCGACGAGGAATTCTGGACCAAGGTCTGCAACGCGCGGGTGAGCGACCGCATCGGCGACGCGGCTCTCCTGCGCATCGACGAGGTGCACCACACCATCGCGCTGTTCCCGACCAACCGCGCCGGCATCCAGCACATCAACCATCAGGTCGAGTCCGGCGACGACGTGATGCGCTCGTTCAAGTTCCTGTCGGACCGCCAGGTGCCGATGGTGTTCGGGCCGGGACGGCATCCGACCTCATCGGCAAAGTTTCTCTATTTCGAAGGCCCCGATCAGATGGTGTTCGAATATTCGTCGGGCGTGCGCGAGATCGCGGACGAACTGCTCTACCGCGAGCGCCAGTTGCCGTTCGAGCCGAAGGGCTTCTGCGAATGGGGCGCGAAGCCGGAGATCAAGGAATTCCGGAACTAAGGTGGGCGCCCCAGGGCGTGCTCAATCCGGGCTACCGCTATGTCCTCGCCACGAGCAGTTCCTCCGCATTGAGCGGCGGACGCAGGCCATCCGTTCTGCCCGCAAAATAGCGCTGGGTTAGATCGGCCGCCGAGACATGCTGTGCTTCTCGAAAGCCGGCGTCGCGAGCCAGTGCCACGATCTCCGCGGGCGTGAAGAAACTGATGAAGGGCGTCCCGCTTGCTCGCGCCCCCTTCGCCGCCATCTCCAGCCCGGGCCTCACCTCGGCGTCCGCCAATTCCAGCGGAAGCAGGAACGTCATGGCGAGTGTCGATCCCGGCGCAAGCGCCGCAACGTCGCGCAGCGTCGCCGCGTTCGCTTCCTTGGTGAGATACATGCTGACGCCCGTGGACACGACGATAGCCGGCTTGCCAGCGTCGAAGCCGGCCGCCGCGAGTCCGTCCCGCCAGGATGCGCCCGCCTCGAAATCGATCGGTACGAAACGCAGCCAATCCGGGACACCGAAGCCGAGCTCGATCAAGCGCTGACGCTTCCACGCCTGCGGGCCGGGTTGATCAATCTCAAAAATCTTGAGGCGCGACGCGATCTCCGGCCTCCGCTGCGCGAAGCTGTCCAGGCCGGCGCCGAGGATGACGTATTGGCTCACTCCGAGGCTGGCTTGTTCCACAACAAGGTCTTCGATGAAGCGGGCGCGGCCGACGATCGAGGCGCGAAACGGTCGTGTGAATTGCGGATCCATGTCGCCGCGAGCAAGCCAGCCTTCACCCGGGGCCAGCAGCTTGAGGCCGATCTCGTCGTCCAGCACATGCGGCGCGGAATCCACCGCGACATGCAGCGCACGCCACAACGCAACCCGCGCGGCCGTGCTCTCCGGCGCAACAACTTGCTTGTCATTCATAGCGCTCAATTCCTTTGTCGGTGCGCCCTTGGCAACAAAGGCAACACGAACAGGCCGGTCAACAGAAGCAGGAAGAGCGGGTGCGGCCATGCGGGGGCCGCATAACAATCTTGGGCTAGTGTCGCGATTCGGAAGTTCGCCTACATTCTCAGCGCATTCCGAAGCGAACTTCCGAATCAAAGCGACACTAGCAACGCTATGATTCTAGTGTCCTTTGAACCCGAAGTTCGCATGTGTGCCCGCAGTACATTCGTGCGAACTTCGGGTTCAGGACACTAGAACGCCCGCTTCACCATCGCGTCGAGAATCAAAGCGGCGAAGAGGATGAGCCCCGCATCCCGGTTGGCGCGGAACATGCGCAGACATGAATCCGGATTGCCGATTTCAATATAAATAATTTGCCACGCGAGATGCGCCGCGAACGCCGCAAGCCCGATCGCGAACACGATTCCCGCACCCGCGAGCCATCCGGCCCAGCCGATCAGCACCACCGCGAGCGTGGAGAAAATCGCAAGTGCCGGCTTGGTCTTCTCGCCGAACAGCAGCGCGGTGGATTTCAATCCGACCAGCGCGTCGTCCTCGCGGTCCTGAAGCGCGTAGATCGTGTCGTAGTGGATCACCCACGCGATCGAGCCCGCGTACAACAAGAATGCCGGCGCATCCAAGCGTCCGAACGCGCCGGCCCAGCCCATCAGCGCGCCCCATGAGAACGCAAGCCCTAAAAAAATCTGCGGCCAGTAGGTGATGCGCTTCATGAACGGATAGATCGCGACCACGCCGAGCGAGGCGATGCCGGTCCAGATCGCAAACGTGTTGAACTGCAACAGCACGATCAGGCCGACCAGCGCCTGCGCCACCAGGAACACCGTCGCCGCCTTCACGCTGATCTGTCCCGAAGGAATCGGCCGCGAGCGCGTGCGCTCGACGCGGCCGTCGATGTCGCGGTCGACGAGATCGTTCCAGGTGCAGCCCGCGCCGCGCATCACGATCGCGCCGACGAGCATCAGAAAGACGTGCCAGGGATTCGGCCCCCACGCGCCCAAGGGGATCGCGGCGAGCGCCACCGACCACCAGCACGGCATCAGGAGAAGCCACCAGCCAATCGGCCGGTCGAGCCGCGTCATCCGCAGATACGGCCGCATCCAACCCGGCGCGCTGGTGTCGACCCAGTTTCCGGTCGCATCGGCGACGCGTCCGGCGCTCGGGGTCATGACATCACCGTGCCAATGGGCTTCCGGTCAGCGTGTCGAAGGTGCCGCGGCCGGGCTTCTTGTCTTCCGCGTCCGGCAGGATCGGGCTGCTCAGCGCGTCGCTCAGCGACGGCCCCGCCGGCCTGGGGGCGGCGCTGCACACCGCGGTGCGCATCTGGAGCGTGCGCGCGTGGCTGCCCTTCACCGTCCTGATCGCATCGGCCGGCACGCCGCAGTTGCGCTGGTTGTCGGTGAGGAATTTGAGCATCCGCGCTTCGGCCGCCGCGAATCTCTGGAACAGCGGACAGACCTCTTCGCGCGACGCCTTTTTCTCGCTCGCAGCCTTGATGGCGCCAGCCGCCTTCTCGGTGTCGGCGCGGATTTCCGGGAATTTGGCGCAGACCGCCTGGTTGCCGCCGCCCCCGCCGCCACCGGGCTCCGGGAACGGGCTCGGTCCACCGCGCGCCGCGCCGTCGCGGGCCGGGCCGCCGGGCGCGGGCGGGAATGGATCGCCGCCGGGCTGGGCGGCCTGGCCGGGCGCGGGCGGAAACGGGCTCGCGCCGCCGGGCGCCGGAAATTGGGCCTGTGCTTGTGAAAAGCCCACGCCGATCAGCACGCACGCCAGCGCGGCGGTCCGAATGGAAACGGTCCATTCCTTGGTGCGAAAGGCAGTCATGTCCTCGAACTCCGCTCCCGAGGCCCCCCAAAAAAGCCGCCCCCGAGTAACACGCCCATACCAACCTTCCGAATCGGGCGATTGGGCGGCAGAGAAATCGCACGACCGGCCCCGGACCGCCAAGCCCGTCAAGGGGATGGCGGCTCGGACCTAGCGACGCAGGAGGTCTGGCGACGCAGGAGGTCTGGCGCCGCAGCCCCGGTCTAGGCTAAGCCGCCCGGCAGGAGAACCGTTTTGGCCCGATACGACTTCAAAAGTCCGCGACTTTTCGTCGAGGCGGCATTGGCCGGGGACCGCGCGGTCGCGCTCGAGAAGCCCCAGGCGCATTACCTGACCAACGTGCTGCGCCTGAAGGCCGGCGACACGGTGCTCCTGTTCAACGGCAAGGACGGCGAGTGGCAGGCCGAGCTTGCGGTCGCCGGCAAGAAGGTCTCGCTTGCCTTGCAGAAGCGCACCCGCGAGCAGCCCGCGCCGCACGACCTGCATTACCTGTTCGCGCCGCTGAAGCACGAGCGCCTCGACTACATGATGCGGAAGGCCGTCGAGATGGGCGCGACGCGGCTCGTTCCTGTCCTGACACAGCACACGCAAGTGAACCGTGTGAACACCGAGCGCATGCGCGCGAACGCCATCGAGGCCGCCGAACAATGCGGCGTGCTCGCGATCCCCGACATCGCCGAACCGATGACGTTCGGCCGCATGCTTGGCGCGCGCAATCCGGACCGCCTGCTCGTGTTCTGCGACGAGGACGCTACGGTAAAAGATCCGGTGGTTGCGTTGAACGACGCGCGGCCCAAGCCGGAGGCGGCGCTGCCGGTCGCGATCCAGAACGCACCGCAGCCGATAGCGGTGCTGATCGGCCCCGAAGGCGGTTTCGCCGAAGAGGAGCGCGCGGCGCTGCTTCAGCAACCGAACATTGTGCGGCTCTCGCTCGGCCCGCGCATCCTGCGGGCCGACACCGCGGCGGTCGCGGCGCTTGCGATGGTGCAGGCGGTGTTGGGGGATTGGAAGGCGTAGGCCGCGCTACTCCGCGAGCTCCCGCATCACCTTGATCAAATCCGACTTGCCCTCGAAGCCGATGCCGGGAAGCTCCGGCATGACGATGTGGCCGTTCTCGACCTTCACGCTGTCGGGGAAGCCGCCGTACGGCTGGAACAGGTCGGGATAGCTCTCGTTGCCGCCGAGGCCCAAGCCCGCGGCGATGTTGAGCGACATTTGGTGTCCGCCGTGCGGAATGCAGCGGCTCGGCGACCAGCCGCATTGGTCGAGCACGTCGAGCGTGCGCAGATATTCGACGAGGCCATACGACAGCGCGCAGTCGAACTGCAACCAGTCGCGATCCGGCCGCATGCCGCCGTAGCGGAGAAGATTGCGCGCGTCCTGATGCGAAAAGAGATTCTCGCCGGTCGCCATCGGACCCGGATAGAACTCCGCGAGCGCCGCTTGCAGCGCGTAGTCGAGCGGATCGCCGACCTCCTCGTACCAGAACAGCGGATAGTCGCGGAGCATCTTCGCGTAGGCGATGCCGGTCTCCAGATCGAAGCGGCCGTTGGCATCCACCGCAAGCTGCGCCTCGGACCCGATCTCCGCGAGCACGGCCTCGATGCGGCGGCGGTCGTCCGCAATGGGCGCGCCGCCGATCTTCATCTTCACGACGTTGTAGCCGCGGTCGAGATAGCTGCGCATCTCGGCGCGCAACTGGCTGTCGTCCTTGCCGGGATAGTAGTAGCCGCCCGCCGCGTAGACGAAGACCTTCGGATTGGCGTCGCGGCCCTTGCGGTCCGCGAGCAGACGAAACAGCGGCTTCTGCGCGATCTTCGCGGTCGCGTCCCAGATCGCCATGTCGAGCGTGCCGACCGCGACCGAGCGTTCGCCGTGACCGCCCGGCTTCTCGTTGGTCATCATCGCGGCCCAGATCTTGTGCGGATCGAGGTTGTCACCGGCGTCGTTGAGAATGCTGTCCGGCTTCGCTTCGAGAATGCGGTCGCGGAAGCGCTCGCGGATGAGACCGCCCTGCCCGTAGCGGCCGTTGGAATTGAAGCCGTAGCCCACAACGCGGCGTCCGTCGCGCTTCACGTCGGTCACGACCGCCACCAGGCTCGCCGTCATCTTCGAGAAATCGATATAGGCGTTGCGGATCGGCGAGGCGATCGGCTTGGTGACTTCGCAAACGTCAACGATACGCATTCAGTCGCACTCCTTGAAGATTGTAGGGTGGGCTAAGGCGCGAAGCGCCGAGCCCACCGGAAGGAAAGGCGGTGGGCACGCTTCGCTTAGCCCACCCTACAAATCCTACCGTGCTTCTTGCGGCAAGGCGGGCCTCAAGATCAAGGCCAGCGGCAGCGTCAGGAGGCACATCAGCGCGACGACGACCACCGCGGTGGGAACGCTGGTCATATCACCCAGCACGCCGTAGATCGCAGGCGCCGCCGCGCCGGACCCGATGGTGCCGGTGTAAAAGATACTGAACGCGCGCGTGCGCTTGGCCGGATCGACCAGCAGCGGCACCGAGCCGTAGAGCACCGACGAGGTTCCGTTCAGCGCAATACCGATGATCGGCAGCGCGATCAGCGCCGCTTCGAGCGGAAGCTTCAGCATCCCGATGATGAGCACCGTGGTCAGGCCTTCGGTCAGGCACACCGTCGCGATCACGCCGATGCGCGCGCCGATAAAGGCGCAGACGAGCTTGCCCGCAGCCCCGCCCGCGAACACCAGCGTCAGCGCGAGGCCGACTGTCGGCAGCGACGCGCCTTTGCTGATCAAGAGAAATGGCAGGAAGGTCAGGAACGCCATGCGCGTCGCGCTGTCGATCATGCCGATCGAGAGCAGCACCGGGAACGCGAACGTGGTCTTGCGCCCGCCCGCCGCGGCTTGCGCCTTGGCTTCCTTCGGCACCGCGGCTTCGGCCGGGAAGCGCGGGATCAGAACGTAGATCGCCGCCGCAGCGACGAGCCCCGCACCGCCGAGGATCGCGACCACCGGCTGCCACGGCATCACCACCAGCATCAGCGAGGCGAGCGCAGGCACCGTCATCTTGCCGATGTCGCCCGCAAAATTGTAGGTGCCGAGCGCCTTCAGCGAGCGCGCGCCCGCGAAGGCACGCGCGACCAGCGCGGACGCCAGCGGATGCTGCACGGCCGATCCGGTGCCGCCGATCAGCAGCGCGACGATCAGCATCGGAAAGCCCACGCTCGCGCCCGCGATCAGGTAGCCGATGCCCGACAGCGCGGTGCCGCCCGCGAGCACCAGCGGAACGCCCCAGCGCTCCGACAGGAACCCTGCCGGAATCTGCAAGCCCGCCATCGTGCCGGAGAAGCAAGAGCGCAGCAGCCCGAGCGCGGCGTAGCTCAGCCCGAACTCGGCCTGCCAGATCGGCAGCATGATGTAGATCAGATCGGTGTAACCGTCGTGCAGGGCATGCGCGCCGCAGGCGACGCCGGCTGCGCGGCGCTCCTCCGCCTTGGTGACGGGCGTGTCGCTCGCGTGCTCGGCAACCGCGGTCATGATCCCTAGCCCTTAGCCTTTGCGACGCTCCACGAAGGCAACGCTGACAAAGGAAATCACCAGTTCTTTTTTGTGATTCACGCCGGTGTTTCTGAACGACATTAAACCCCAGCCCGGCCGGCTGTTGGAAGCGCGGGTTTCGACGATCTCCGTTGCATAAGTGATGGTGTCGCCGGCGTACACCGGCTTCAGCCATTTCAGCTCGCGGAAGCCGGGCGACGGCCCGAGCGCCGCGACCGGTTCGCCGCGGGCGCGCTGCGCCGCGTCCTCGCGCTTCTGATGCTCGACCATTAGCCGCATCCACGTCGCCGCGGTGTGCCAGCCCGACGCGCAGAGCGCGCCGAAGCTCGACTTCGCCGCCGCCGCTTCGTCGAGATGGAACGGCTGCGGATCGAATTTCTTGGCGAATCTCTTGATCTCGTCTGCCGTGAACGTGTGGCTGCCGAGTTCGACCCTGTCGCCGGCCTTGATGTCCTCGAAGAACCTCATGCTCCCGCTCCGCGGCGGTCTGCTCCACGCAGGCCTTGCATCAGCGAGCTTTCGAGGATCATCACCACCGCGCCGGACGCGTTGAGCATCTCGAACTTGAAACGCACGAAGCCCATGTCGGGCCGGCTCTTCGACGCGCGCGTGTCGAGCACGGTCGCGCGCAGCGTGAGATCGTCGCCCGGCCGCACCGGCATCAGCCACTTCACCTCGTCCACGCCCGGCGCGCCCATCGACGCCGAGTTGTTGACGAAGCCGTCCGCGATCATGCGCATGAACAGGCAGCAGGTGTGCCAGCCGGACGCCGCGAGCCCGCCGAACATCGTCTTCTTCGCCGCCTCGTCGTCGAGGTGAAAAGGCTGTGGATCGAATTCGCGCGCGAATTCCACGATCTCGTCGTGGGTGACGTGACGGGGGCCATATTCGTTAACCTGGCCCTCTACGAAGTCTTCCCAATGGAGCTTGGACACGCGGCTTAATTTCGCTGTGGCGGGGCATCATGGATAAGGCGCAGCCGCGGCCAGCGCAACGCCCGAAATGTGATGCTGGGGCCCTGCAAAGTTGACGCTCCGGGCGCTCCGGTGCAGGGTCCGGCGGCGCCGGGGCCATCGCAATTCAGACACGATTGCGCTGTTTTTCACGAATCGCATTTGCCCACCGTGAACTGCCGGGGAGACACACGATGTTCAGCTTCAGCGATCTGTTCCAGTGGGAACGCTTCATCACGCCGTCGATCATCAAGGTTTTTTATTGGCTCGCGGTCGGCATCACCGTGCTGTTCGGCATCTCGGGCGTTCTCTCGGCGATCGGCATGATGACGATCAGCCCTGGCGCGGGTCTCGTGCTGCTGATCGGCAGCCTGCTCGGCGTCGTCATCGGCGTGATCTTCGCGCGCATCGCCGCCGAGTTCATCCTGATCGTGTTCAGGATCAACGAACACCTGGGCGCGATCCGCAACCGCGGGGAGTTGTAGGCAACACGCCGCAGGGCCGAGAGCGGAAATAGGACGCACCGCGCCCTCCACGTCATGGCCGGGCTTGTCCCGGCCATCCACGACTTACTTCCTTGAGAGAGCTAAACGTGGATGCCCGGCACAAGGCCGGGCATGACGGAGCAAGTGGACAGGCCGCGTCAGAACAACGACGCCCTTTTTTAAGTCGCAAACCGGAAGTGCATCACGTCGCCGTCGGCGACGACATACTCCTTGCCTTCCAGCCGCAGCTTGCCGGCATCGCGCGCACCGGCTTCGCCGGAATACTTCACGTAGTCGTCGTAGGCGATCGTCTCGGAGCGGATGAAGCCGCGCTCGAAGTCGGTGTGGATCACGCCCGCGGCCTGCGGCGCCTTGGTGCCTTTCGTGATCGTCCAGGCACGCGCCTCCTTCGGCCCCACCGTGAAATACGTCACGAGGTGCAGGAGGTCGTAGCCGGCGCGAATGAGACGATCGAGGCCGGTTTCCTTCAGGCCCAGATCGGCGAGGAAGCTCTCGCGCTCTTCCGGCGCCAGCGTCGCGATCTCCGACTCGATCTTCGCCGAGATGTAGACGCAGCCCGCGCCTTCCTTCTTCGCGAGTTCCTCGACCTTCTTCGACAGCTCGTTGCCGGTCGCGGCCGAACCTTCCTCGACGTTACAGACGTAGAGCACGGGCGACGCTGTCAGCAGGCCGAGCTGGTGGAAGCGCTGCTCCTCCTCCGGCTTGCGCTCGACGAAACGCGCGGGCTTGCCGTCGCGCAGCAGCACCAGCGCGCGCTTGATGAGGTCGAGCGCCTCTTTGGCTTCCTTCGCGTCTTCGCCCTGGCCCTTCGCCTTCTTCTCGAGGTTGTCGGTCCGCTTCTCGAGGCTTTCGAGATCCGCGAGCATCAGCTCCGTCTCGATGGTCTCGATGTCGGCGATCGGATCGATGCGGCCTTCGACATGGGTGATGTCGTCGTCCTTGAAGCAGCGCACGACGTGCGCGATGGCATCGACCTCACGAATGGTCGCGAGGAACTGGTTGCCGAGCCCTTCGCCCTTCGACGCGCCCTTCACCAGCCCCGCGATGTCGACGAACGACAGCCGCGTCGGGATGATCTGGGCGGAGCTGGCAAGCTTCGCCAGCGTCTCAAGCCGCGGATCGGGCACCGACACCTCGCCGACGTTCGGCTCGATGGTGCAGAACGGATAGTTCGCCGCCTGCGCCGCCGCGGTCTGCGTTAGCGCGTTGAACAGCGTCGATTTGCCGACGTTCGGCATGCCGACGATGCCGCATTTGAATCCCATGATGCTTCGCTCTTATTTCTGCGGTGCCGGTTACGCCTTGCCGTCGGGCTGTCCGAAGCCCTTCGCATCCATGGCGAGATGCACCTTGTTCTGAAAACTCGCATCCTCGCCACGCGCCAGATAGTCCGCGTTGTCGGCGATGATGTCCGTCAATGCCTCCACCCAGCCGCGCTCGCTCTTGGCAAAATCAGCGAGCACGTAGGAGTGGACCTGATCCTTCACACCCGGATGACCGATCCCGAGGCGCACGCGGCGATAGTCGTTGCCGACATGCGCCGTGATCGAACGCAAGCCGTTGTGCCCCGCGATGCCGCCGCCGACCTTCACCCGCACCTTGCCGGGCGGCAGCTCAAGCTCGTCCTGGAACACCACGACGTCGGAGAGCTTCGGCAGCTTGTAGAAGTGCATCGCCTCCGCCACCGCGTTGCCGGACTCGTTCATATAGGTGCCCGGCATCAGCAGCAGAACCTTCTCGCGTCCCAGCGTGCCTTCGGTTGCGACACCCTGAAAACGGCGGCGCCACGGCGGGAAGCCGTGGCGCTTGGCAATGGCCTGGACGGCCACGAAGCCGATGTTGTGCCGGTTGTGAGCATACTTTTCGCCGGGATTTCCCAGCCCGACGAAAAGCAGCATGGCTCACACCGATCGAACGTCGCCTTACTTCTTCGGCGCGGGGGCCTTCGGAGCGGCGGCGGCAGCACCGGCAGCCGGAGCAGCGCCCGCAGCCGGAGCAGCACCCGCAGCCGGAGCGGCACCCGCGGCCGGAGCGGCGGCGCCTTCGGCGGCCGGAGCAGCAGCGGCGGTCGCGGCCGCAGCAGCGGCGTCGCGCGCAGCGCGCTGTTCTTCGGCGTAGCCCGACGGCGGCACGACGGTCACGAGCGTCAGGTCGACGTTCGAGGCCGCCTTCACGCCTTCCGGCAACTTGATGTCGCTCAAATGCTTCGAGTTGTTGATCTCGAGCTCACCGACGTCGACCTCGATCGAAAGCGGAATGGCTTCCGGCTTCACGATCACCGGGATGGTGTGGGTGACGACGTTGACGGTGCCGCCGCGCTTCACGCCCGGCGCCTTGTCGGCGTTGACGATGTGGATCGGGATGCTCACGCGGATCGTCGCGCCTGCGCCGAGGCGCATGAAGTCCACATGGACGGGATTGTCACGGACGGGGTCGAGCTGGAAGTCGCGCGGGATCACGCGATGCTTCACGCCTTCGACTTCGACGTCGAACAGCGTGGTGAGGAAGCGGCCGGCGTAAATCTTCTGCCGGATCTCCGCGTAATCGACCGAGATGGTGACCGGGGGCTTTCCATCCCCGTAGATCACTCCAGGAACTCTTCCAGCGCGACGCTCCGAACGGGCGGCCCCCTTGCCTGCCTTCGGGCGCGCCGTCGCCTTAATTTCAGTGACGGTGGCCATAGCTAAATCCTCGTGTTGAAGCCCTAAATTGTGGGTTTGTGCCCGCGGCATGCCTCCAGGGGTGCTGGAACCGCGAGCCGGGCGGCTTATAGCCGCGAACGCCCGTCCTGACAAGGAAAGGCGGCAAATTAAGGGGTTTTGGTTAGGTCAGTTACCGGGCGTGGGGCCGAGCTTGGCCTCCAGAGCCGCGATCCGGGCCTTCAAAGCCTCGTTTTCCTCGCGGGCGAGGCGGGCCATGTCCTTCACGGCCTCGAATTCCTCGCGTTTGACCAGGTCCAGGTCGCCCAGGATGCGCTCGGCCTGGGTCTTGAACAGGGTGTCGAACTCGCGCCGGACGCCGTTGGCCACGCCCGCGGCGTCGTTCATCAGCCGCGCCACCTCGTCAAAGAAGCGATTGCTGGTCTGGGTCATGGTCGTCTCCGCGGCCAATAGTGCGATTCGGCCTGTGTTTTCAGGACAATGGCGATCGGTCCCCGTCCCTGCAAGGGCTAGAACAAGGGCCAGAAACGGTCCGGTAATACATCCCCGGCACTTTCAAGCACTGGTTGAACCCCCGCTTCAGACGGGCGGTCGACCGCAGGGAACGTGCGTAACGGGAGCCCATATGTCGATTCTCACCGCCGCTCAACGGCTTGCGTTCGCCATAGCTTTGCTCGTCGGCAGCGCGCTGCTCGCCCCGCCCGCGGGTGCCGATGTCATCCCGGTTAAAGACCTTCGCAACGGCATTACGATGACGCAGGCGCAATGCGCCTCGCTTCCCTCTGCGGTGTGGCTCAGCCTTCATGGCCGCGCGTTCTGCATCCGCTACTACCTGTCGAACGCGGGCGGTGAGGGCACGCGCCCCGTCGTGTTCCTGGACGGCGACAAGCTCGGCGCGCTCAACATGCGCACCGGCGAATACAGAAACGATCCGGAAACAGACAAGGACATCGACACCGACAACCTGGATCGCATCGCCGAAATTCTCTCCAAACGTAGCAAGACCACCGCGATCTATCTCGGCCGCATCGGTCTCGACGGCTCGTCCGGAGATCATCGCTGGCGCCACAGTCTTCTGGAACTGCACGTCACCGACGCCGCGCTCGATGCGATCAAGCGGCGCCATAAGTTCGAAGGCTTTCATCTCGTCGGACAGTCCGGCGGCTCCACGCTGGTCGGCGGCGTTCTGGGACTGCGCACGGACATCGGCTGCGCGGCGATCGGCGCCGGCCGCATCTATAATCCCTCGTGGCAATGGCCGAAGGCGCCGGCCGGACTGACAACCGAGCAGTTCAACCCGGCCGACAGGGTTGCCATCATCGCGCAACGCCGTGAAACCCGGATCATGGTGATCACCGACCCGGCGGATCAGCGCGTGAGCGAGAAAAACCAGACGCCGTTCGTGCAGATGCTGCGGTTCGCGGGCGGCAAGGTCGACCATTTCATGGTGCAGGCGACCGACGAGAACCGCCACAACATGACGCCTTATGCGGTGACCGCGGCGGTGGCCTGCATCCGCGGCGACAGCTCGCAAGACATCGCGCAAAGCCTGACGAAGCTTGTCGAAAGGCGCCTCGCGGACAAGGCCAAAGCCGACTCGAACAAGACCGAACCGCTCAAGACCGCGCAGCCGAACATGCAAACGCAATTGCGTCCGGTGCAGCCGCCGTTCCGCTAGACGGCCCCCGCCCCTGCAAGTCCCGTTGAACCACAGCTTCAACCGCCGCGACCAATCAGCGGGACGGGTGTTGTGGAGCGATCATGCCGGTTTTCGTGTCCATACAACGACGTGGGCTGATCGCCGCGGTCATCGCAGGCGCAGCCCTTGCCGCAGCCGTTCCGGCGTCCGCCCACGTCATCCCGCTTCAGGAGCTGCGCCAAGGCGTCGCGATGACGCCCACGCAATGCGCCTCCCTCCCCTCGACCGTCTGGCTGGTCGTGCAGGGCCGGCCGTTCTGCATCCGCTATTACCTGTCGAATGCGGGCGGCCAAGGAGCGCAACAAGGCACGCAACTGGCCGCGCGCCCGGTCGTTTTCCTTGAAGGCGACAAGCTCGGTTCGTTCAACACGCGCACCGGCGTGTTCAAGGTCGAGCCCGGCAAGGACAGGGACATCAACACCGACAACCTCGACAGATACGCCGAGGGTCTGTCGAAGCGGAACAAGACCACAGCGATCTATCTCGGCCGCGTCGGCGTCGACGGCTCGTCGGGCGACCATCGCCTGCGCCACACGCTGCTCGAACTCCAAGTCACCAACGCCGCACTCGACGCGATCAAGCAGCGCCATCGTTTCGAAGGCTTCCACCTCGTCGGTCAGTCCGGCGGCTCGACGCTGGCAGGCGGACTGCTTGCGATGCGCGCCGACGTCGGCTGCGCGGTGCTTGGCGCGGGGCGTCTCGTCAATCCGCCCAACCTGTGGCCCAAGGGTCCGACCGGCCAGATCATCGAACAGTTCAACGTGGTCGACGCCGCGGCGATCATCGCGCAGCGCCGCACGACGCGCATTCTTCTGGTGACCGATCCCGCCGATCAACGCGTGCCGGAAAAGTTTCAGACGCCGTTCGTGCAGATGGTGCGGCAGGCCGGCGGTCAGGCCGATCAGTTTCTGGTGCAGGCGACCGACGAGAACCGCCACGGCGTCACGCCCTACGCGCACATGACGATGGCGGCGTGCGTTCAGGGCGCGAGTTCGCCGGAGATCGCGCAGCAACTCACGCAGCTTGTGGCGAAGCGGCTTGCGGATAAGGCGAAGGCGGATTTGCAGAAGGCAACTCAACAAGCCTCGGCTGCGCCTTCGGCTCCGTCCGTGCCGCAACCGGCGCAATCAACCACCGCTGTCATCACCGGGCCGCCGCGCAGCGGCGTGACCCGGTGATCCAGCTCTTCAGTGAAAAGCTGGATCGCCCGGTCAAGCCGGGCGATGACAGCGGTGTTGGTGCTGGCAGATCAGTTCAAAGACAAAGATTGGCGACATGCCCGCCGCGCTTGTCCTTGATCGCGAAGCGGCACTCCATCTTCTTCAGCGCCGCTTTCGCGTCCTCGCTGCCGAGCGACGCCGCTTTCTCATAATAAGACTTCGCCGCCGCCGCATCCGCGGGACCGCCGACGCCAGATTGCGCGAACTGCCCCGCGGCCACCATCGCAGGCACATGGCCCTGCGCCGCCGCGCGCTCGAACAGCGCGCGTGCGCCGGCCTCGTCCTTCGCGCCGCCCGAGCCTTCGGCCATCATCATGCCGAGCTGGTACTGCGCCTCGGGCGACGTGTCCGCCGCCTTCGACAACAGCGCACGCGAGCGCGCCGGATCGGCGGGCGCGCCGCCGCTGTTCCCGAGCGCCGCCAGATTGCTGACACCGCGCGGGTTGCCCGCATTCGCCGCACGCTCGAACAGATTGCGCGCCTGGCCCACATCCTTCGCGACACCCGCGCCGTTGGCGTAGATCACGCCGAGATCGACCATCGCCGACGTGCTGCCCTTGTCCGCCGCCTTGCGATAGGCGGCGACCGCATCCGTCACCTGCCCGTTCGCCTCATAAGCGCGGCCAAGCTGATACATCGCGCGGCGCGAGCCGTTCGACGCCAACTTGCAATACTTGATCGCGATGGCGACGTCGGACGGCGCAATCGTGCGCGCACCGGCAATGTCCTTCGGCTTGTCGGGATCGTTCGGATCGGCGGCGACGCGGTCGCAGAGCACGAGATCGGCGGATTGCGCGTGGGCGGGAGCGGCCGCCGCCAGCAACACAACGCCAAAGCCGCAAACGACCGAAAAAACGCCGGACCGACTTGTCATGAGGTCATCATAGCACAAGGCCGCACATCCGGTTGCTTGACTTCGCGCCACCCGTGGCTGATCAGGGGTTCCGCAACGGCCAAAGATTCACACGAGAATCACGAAGGCAGTCACGCAATGCCCCTGCTCGCGCTGCCGTTTCCCGTCATCGATCCGGTGTTGATCGCAGTCGGCCCCTTCGCGGTCCGCTGGTACGCGCTTGCCTATATCGTCGGCATTCTGCTCGGCTGGCTCTACGCGCGCCGCCTCATCCGCAACGAACGCCTGTGGGGCGGCCCCGCACCGCTGACCGTTCAGGACTTCGACGACTTCGTGCTGTGGGTGACGCTCGGCATCATCCTGGGCGGTCGCGCAGGCTACGTGCTGTTCTACAACCTGCCGCACTTCATCGCGAACCCCGCCGAGATCTTCCAGGTGTGGCACGGCGGCATGTCGTTCCACGGCGGTTTCCTGGGCTGCGTCATTGCCGTGATCGCCTTCGCCAAGAAACGCGGGATTCTGTTTCTGCCGCTCGGCGATCTCACCTGCGCGGTCGCGCCGATCGGCCTCTTCCTCGGGCGGCTCGCCAACTTCATCAACTCCGAGCTTTGGGGCCGCGTCACCGACGTGCCGTGGGGCATCGTCTTCCCGAACGGCGGCTCGCTGCCGCGCCACCCGAGCCAGCTCTACGAAGCGGCGCTCGAGGGGCTCGCGCTCCTGATCCTGCTCAACATCTTCATGCGCATGGGCGCGCTCAAACGTCCCGGCACCATCCTCGGCGCCTTCGCCCTGTTCTATGGGATGGCGCGCACGTTCTGCGAATTCTTCCGCGAGCCCGATGCGCAACTCGGCTTCTTGTGGGGCGGCATGACCATGGGCATGCTGCTGTCGGTGCCGCTGATGCTGATCGGGATTGCGCTGATCGTCTGGGCTTCCAAGCGGCCGCCGTTACCGCAGGCTTGAAATCGATGGACTCCCCGCTCGAGGCTGAAATCCGGCAGCGCATCAAGCGCAGCGGGCCGATGCCGGTGAGCCAGTTCATGTCGCTGTGCCTGAGCGATCCCAGGCACGGCTACTACATGACGCGCGATCCGTTCGGGCGCGACGGCGATTTCGTCACCTCCCCCGAGGTAAGCCAGATGTTTGGCGAGTTGGTCGGCGTCTGGTGCGCATCGATCTGGCGCCAGATGGGCTCGCCGGAGAACGTCCGCCTTGTCGAGCTTGGCCCCGGCCGCGGCACCATGATGGTGGACATGCTGCGCGCCGCGCGCGTGCTGCCGGAATTCCGCAACGCCGTCGTCGTGCACATGATCGAGTCGAGCCCGGTGCTTCAGCAGCGGCAGAAGCAGACGCTCGGCGGTATCGACGTGCCGGTCCACTGGCACGACACGTTCGACGAGGTGCCGGACGGCGCGCTCATCGTCGTCGCCAACGAATTCTTCGACGCGCTGCCGGTGCATCAGGCGGTGAAGCAGCTCAACGGCTGGTACGAACGCACGATCGAGCTCGACCTCTATGGCAACCTCGCCTTCGGCATCGGCAACGATTCCCTGCCGCTGTTCGAGCAACTCTTGCCGAAGCCGGTGCGCGATGCGCCGATCGGCTCGATCTACGAATGGCGCAGCGACCGCCTCGCGCTCGAGCTCGGCCGCCGCATCATGCCGCACGGCAAGCCGGGCGGCGCAGCGCTCGTCATCGACTACGGCCACGTCGAGAGCTCCGTCGGCGACACGCTGCAAGCGGTCGGCGCGCACGCCTTCGCCGGCACGCTGTCGTCGCCCGGTCAGGTCGATCTCACCGCGCATGTGGACTTCGCCGCTCTCGCGCTTTCGATCGAGAGCATGGGCGCGCGCACCCACGGCCCGGTCGAGCAGGCTGCCTTCCTCCGCACGCTCGGCCTCGCCAACCGTGCCGCGGCATTGAAGGCACACGCGCCGCCTGAGAAGGCCCGCGACATCGACCTCGCGGTGCAGCGCTTGACCGGCGAAGGCCGCACCGGCATGGGGAAGCTGTTCAAGGCCGCAGCCTTCGCCGATCCGAAGTTCGGCCCATTGCCGGGGTTCTGAATGCTGAAAGCCAAAAACCTCGAAGCTCTCTCCGGCATCCGCCACGCCTTCTTCACCCGCGACGGCGGCGTGTCGACCGGCGTCTACGAAGGTCTCAACGGCGGCACCGGCTCGAACGACAAGCCGGAGCACGTCGCCGAGAACCGCGCGCGCATGGCCGCCGCCGTCGGCGTTAAGCCGGAGAACTTCCTCACCGCCTATCAGATCCACTCGCCCGACGTGGTCGTCGCCGAAAAGCCGTGGCCGCAGAGCGATCGGCCCAAGGCCGACGCCATCGTCACCAAGGTTCCCGGCCTCGCCATCGGCATCTCGACCGCCGACTGCGGCCCGGTCCTGTTCGCCGACCCGCAGGCGCGCGTCCTCGGCGCGGCCCATGCCGGCTGGCGCGGCGCCTTCGGCGGCGTGATCGAATCGACGCTTTCGGCGATGGAGAAGCTCGGCGCCGACCGGTCGCGCGTGGTCGCCGCGGCCGGTCCGATGATCAGCCAGCCGAACTATGAGGTCGGCCAGGAGCTGGTGGACCGCTTCCTGGCCGCCGACCCGGCCAACGCCCGCTTCTTCGTCCCGGCCAACCGCCCGGACCACGCCATGTTCGACCTGCCGGGCTACGTGGTGGCCCGCCTCAAGGCCGCCGGGGTCCGGCACGTCGAAAACCTTGCCGTCTGCACCTACGGCAACCCGTCACAATTCTATTCGTATCGCCGTTCGACCCACCGCGCCGAGCCCGATTATGGCCGGCATATCAACGCGATTGCGCTTTCCGGTTAACCCCCGGCAAAAACCTGCTGGAGAACAAAACCCCTGTATTGAAGGCCGCGCGGGGCCTTGTTATTGACCCCGGGTCCGCGGACCTGTGCGGATTTGTGGGAGAGGGTTGATGGCGGCTAAAAACGGAGCGATCAAGCTCGTCGCCGGCAACTCGAATCCCAAGCTTGCCGAAGCCATCGGAGCCTACCTTGCCTCGCCGCTGACGAAGGCTGTCGTCCGCCGTTTCGCGGATATGGAGGTCTTCGTCGAGATCCAGGAGAACGTCCGCGGCAGCGACGTCTTCGTGGTGCAGTCGACGTCATTCCCGACGAACGACCACCTGATGGAGCTGCTGATCATCATCGATGCGTTGCGCCGCTCATCCGCGAGCCGCATCACGGCGGTGATCCCCTATTTCGGCTACGCCCGGCAGGACCGTAAACCCGGCCCGCGCACGCCGATCTCGGCCAAGCTCGTGGCCAACCTGATCACCACCGCCGGCGCCGACCGTGTCATGACGCTCGACCTGCACGCGGGGCAGATCCAGGGCTTCTTCGACATCCCGACCGACAACCTCTACGCCTCGCCGTTGATGGTCCGCGACATCAAGGAAAAATTCGATGTCGGCACGGTCACCGTCGTCTCGCCGGACGTCGGCGGCGTGGCGCGCGCCCGTGGTCTCGCCAAACGGATCAACGCCCCGCTCGCCATCGTCGACAAGCGCCGCGAACGGGCGGGCGAATCCGAAGTCATGAACGTCATCGGCGACGTGCAGGGCCGCGCCTGCATCCTGGTCGACGACATCGTCGACTCCGGCGGCACGCTCGTGAACGCCGCCGAGGCGCTGCTCGCTCAGGGCGCGACCGCGGTTTACGCCTACATCACCCACGGCGTGCTCTCGGGCGGCGCCGTCGCGCGCATCACCGCGTCGAAGTTGAAAGAGCTGGTGATCACCGACTCGATTCAGCCGACCGAAGCGGTGCGCGTCGCGAAGAACATCCGCGTGCTCTCGATTGCGACGCTGATCGGCGAAGCGATCGGCCGCACGGCGTCGGAAGAATCGGTGTCGAGCCTGTTCGACTAGGGCGCGCGTTCAGCCCCCAAGCCTACCCCCCCAAGCTTGGCCGCGTCTGGCCTTGTCGATTGCAGCGACGTCGACCTTATTTGCACGGCTACTGTGGCCTGATATCCGCAGCCTTGACGACGCTCTGCCATTTCCTGAGTTCGTCATCGATGAACTTTGCAAACTCGGCCGGCGTGCCGCCGAGCGGGTCCACACCCTGCTTCTCCATCAGCGCCAGCACCTCTTTGGACTTGAGCGCCTCGTTGGCCGCGCGCGAGAGCTTGTCGACGATCTCGGGCGGCGTTCCGGCCGGCGCCAACAGCCCCATCCAGATTCCAGCGGAATAGCCTTCGACGCCCGCCTCGGCCATCGTCGGCACCTCAGGCGCAATCGACGCGCGCTTGGGCTGCGTCACCGCAAGCGCCTTGAGCTTGCCGTCCTTGACGTTCGTCCACACGGTCGCGGCCGGGCCGAACATCAGCGGCACGCGGCCCGCCAGCACATCGGTCATGCTCTGCGCGCTGCCGGGATAGGGAATTTGCTGGAGCTTGATCCCGGCCGCGCTGTTGAACAGCACGCCCGAGAGATGGCTCATCGTGCCCGCGCCGGACGACGCATAGGGCACACCATCGGGTGAAGCCTTTGCGATCGCGATCAGCTCGCGCACGTTGTTCGCCTTGAACGACGGATGCGCCACCAGCATTTGCGGCGCGTTGGCGACGAGCGCGATCGGCGCGAGATCCTTGCCGAAATCGAACCCCAAATCCTTCATCGCCGGGTTGATGGTCTGGGCGACGGTGCACATCAGCAGCGTGTAACCGTCCTTCGGCGCGCGCGCGACGTATTCGGCGCCGAGACTCGAGCCGGCGCCGGGCCGGTTCTCCACCACCACCTGCTGGCCCAGCACCTGACTCATGCGCACGGTCATGACGCGGAGGATCACGTCGGCGACGGCGCCGGGGCCGAAACCAACCACCACGCGGATCGGCCGCGACGGATAGTCGTCGGCGCGGGCGCTGCCCGCAGCCAAATTCGCAAACAGACTCGCGAATAAAAATCCCACCGCGAGCAGCGATGCCCTCAGGCGTCGCGCGGAATTCGGCGCGGAATACGGAATGATCCGTTCGATCGATTGGGCCGCCATCCACTCCCCGGAGCTTTTTTGGAATGTATTTTTGCTAAAAAATACATCAACCGATTCCGGAAAGCAGCGGCCTTTATGGCATCGGCTCTCAGCGCCAGGTTAGCCGCCAAGCTTGGTCCCAAGCTTAGCCCCGCCTCGCCTTCTCGATCGCGGCGACGTCGATCTTCCCCATCGTCATCATCGCCTCGAACGCGCGCTTGGCCTCCGCGCCGCCGGCCGCTATCGCCTCGGTCAGCACGCGCGGCGTGATCTGCCACGAGATGCCCCACTTGTCCTTGCACCAGCCGCACGCGCTTTCCTGGCCGCCGTTGCCGACGATGGCGTTCCAGTAGCGATCGGTCTCGGCCTGATCGTCGGTCGCGATCTGGAACGAGAAGGCTTCGTCGTGCTTGAACGCGGGACCGCCGTTGAGGCCGACACAGGCGACACCGGCCACTTTGAATTCGACGACCAGCACGTCACCCTCCTTGCCGGATGGGTAGTCGGCGGGCGCACGCCAGATGGCCCCCACCGCGCTGTCGGGAAAGGTCTTGGCATAAAAATGGGCCGCTTCCTCGGCATCCTTGTCGTACCAGACGCAGATCGTGTTCTTTGCTGTTGCCATTGCATGTCCTTTCGCTTTGAAGCACGTCCTGTTGAAGCACGTCCTGTTGAAGCACGTCCTGGGAACCATCCGCGCCCTGAAGATAGGAAGCCCAATCGCCGTTCTGAAAGGGCGCGTTTCGCCACGGTGGCCAGACGGTGTCGGATGAACGTCGGCTGGACGAAGTTCCCGTGATAGAGTTGTCCGATGTCGCTCATCTACAGGCCGGCCCAAGCGCAGGATCTGGTCACGGCCGAGGCGCTGGTCGTTTCGACCATCAACGACCTGACGGAACGCCACGGCTTCGGTCCGATGGCGACGGCAACCCCTCCCAACTTTCAGCTCTTCTCGCTCAAGGACGACCCCGATGGCCTCTGGATCGCGGAGGACGGCGGCGACATCCTGGGTTTTGCGTGGAGTTGGGTGTGCGGCGATGTGTGGTTTCTCGCCCAGCTCTTCGTCGACCCCTCTCATCAAGGCCGCGGCATCGGGAATGAGCTCATCAAACGAACGCTGGAGCACGCGAGGAAAGCGGGAGCGGCTCACAAAGCGCTGATCACGTTCACGTTCAACCGTGTCTCTCAGGGCCTCTACATCCGGCACGGCATGTTCCCCAAAATGCCGATCTATTTTTTCGGCGCCGAGCGTGAACGGGTGCGGACCGGTTTGCCGGAACCCCGATTGCACAGCACCAAGATCGACGGCACGGCGCCGCAGATGAAACAACTCGCCGAGATCGACGCCCTCGCCATCGGCGTCACGCGCGAGAAGCATCACCGCTATCTGCTCAACGACCCGGCAACCACGGGCGTCCTGCTTTATGCCGGCAGCGAGTGCGTCGGCTATGCCTATATCGCGTCCACCGGACATGTCGGGCCTCTCGCGGTCACGCGGACCGGCGTCCTCGGCGATGCCTTCACGACCGCGTTGACGATGGCGGCCAATGGCGCCTCCGACAAAGTATCGGCATTCCTGCCGGGCACATGCGACAGCGCGCTCAGCCTCGCGGTCCGTCACGGCATGCGCATCACCTTCCCGATGCTGTTGATGGCATCGCCCGGTTACGGCGATTGGACGCAATATCTGCCGCGCAATCCGGGCTTCATGTGATCGTTGAGTCCGCGTTAATTCTTTTTCCACAGCGGCATTCACAGCCGTTATGGACTCACATTGCAGGCGATTCCTGCGTTCTCGACGATGTCCCCAGATTCAAACGAGTCTTCAAGGACTTCCCCTCAACAGAGATGATTGCGGCGCGATTCGCGCCCGCTATATTCGACTCACACAGTGATTCGCCTCCGCCGAGTCAACGAGATGCCTCCGGAGGCTGTAGTTCCCAAATCCATCGAGTCCCGTCAGGCGTGCCATGTGGCGTGCGTGCGCGTGCGGTTGCGCATCCGTCCACCAATGAAAATGATTCCGGAGCCTGCATGGCGCTTTCTCAATACTCCGAGGCCCCGCGGACGAATCCGCTCGATGTGGTCGAACGCATCGCGTCGATCAACGACTGGTCGTTCGAACGCGCGGGTGACGACGAGATCACCATCGTCGTCGCCGGACGCTGGAGCGACTATCAGGTGTCCTTCACCTGGATGGACAACATCGAGGCGTTGCATCTGGCCTGCGCCTTCGACCTGAAGGTGCCCGAGCGCCGCCGCGGCGAGGTCGCGCAGCTCATCGCCTTCATCAACGAGCAGCTCTGGGTCGGCCACTTCGACCTGTGGACCGCCGACGGCCTGGTGATGTTCCGCCACGCGCTGGTGCTGGCCGGCGGCGTCGAGGCGACGAGCGCGCAATGCCAGGCGCTGCTCTCGAGCGCGCTGGAATCCTGCGAGGGCTACTTTCCCGCCTTCCAGTTCGTGGTCTGGGCCGGCAAGCCGGCGCGCGAGGCGCTCGACGCCGCGATGTTCGAAACCTCAGGCGAGGCCTGACGGCATTCCTCCAAGGGTGGTGGTGTTTCCTCCCACTGGCCGGGCCACTCGCCCGGCCTTTTGTTTTGATGGCGGTGATACTTCCCCCTGAAAGGGGGAGGTCGGCGAGCGCAGCTCGCCGGGTGGGGGTCTCCCAATTGCCGCTGCAATGGGGGTCTCTCAATTGCCGCTGCAAAAGGATCAAACACCAACATGGAGCCCGTTGCCGACCCCCACCCTGACCCTCCCCCTTTCAGGGGGAGGGAGAGACGTCGCAATCATCTCGATTCAACTTCAATCGGCAGATACAAAAGTACCAATCGACGAGCGCGGCGAGGATTGAGTGATGGCGAAGGCAACAAAGAAGAAAGCACAGCAGGGTTCACTCGCATCCGTATCCGGCACGGTCGTGCTGGTCGGCGCGGGCAAGATGGGCGGCGCGCTGCTGGAGGGCTGGCTCGCGCGCAAGCTCAACCCGAAGAAGGTCGTTGTCATCGACCCGCAGCCGTCGAAACAGATCAAGGCGCTGGCCAAGCGCGGCGTGCGGATCAATCCGAAGGGTGAGATCGGCGTCGCCACCGCGATGGTGGTCGCGGTGAAGCCGCAGGTCGCTCCCGACATCGTGCCCAAGCTCGCCGCGCATGTGGGGCCGAAGACCGTGGTGGTCTCGATCATGGCCGGCAAGACGATGGCGTTTCTGGAGAACGCGCTACCGAAGGCCGCGATCGTGCGCACCATGCCGAACACGCCCGCCGCGATCGGCCGCGGCATCACCGTCGCCGTCGGCAATCGCGGCGTCACCGCCGCGGGCCGCAAGCTGGCGCACGCGCTGCTCGCGGCGTCCGGCTCGGTCGAATGGGTGGACGACGAGGCGCTGATGGATGCGGTCACCGCCGTGTCCGGCTCCGGCCCCGCTTACATCTTCCTGCTCGCGGAGTCGCTTGCACGCGCGGGCGTTGCGGCGGGTCTTCCTGCGGCGCTGGCGGAGAAGCTCGCGCGTGAAACCGTTTCCGGCTCCGGCGAGTTGTTGCACCAGTCGCCGCTCGACGCCGCGACCTTGCGCCAGAACGTCACCTCGCCCGGTGGCACCACCGCCGCGGCGCTGTCGGTGTTGATGGCGCCGGACGGCATCGATCCGCTGCTGACCAAGGCGGTCGCAGCAGCGGCGAAGCGCGGCAAGGAATTGGCCGGCTAATACCCGTTCACCTCTCCTGCATTTGGGAATAAAGCGCGCCTTGGAACGGTCACGCTCAAGGACTAGATTCTGCCTCGTACCAGCGTTCAGGAGCCCGTCATGGCCCGCAAAGCGAAAAGCCGTCAGCCTGCCCGCAGCGCCGCCGCATCCGGCGGAAGCCCCCGCGAAAAGATCATCGAAGCGTTCATGACGCTGCTCGCGGATCATCCGATCGAGGACATCGGCCTTGCCGACATCGCCTCCGAAGCGGACGTGACGCTTTCCGAGCTGCGCGGCGAGTTCGGCTCGCCGATGGCGATGCTCGCCGCCTACATCAAGGACATCGACCGCAAGGTGCTCGACGGCGGCGATGACGACATG
Organism: Pseudomonadota bacterium; assembly: GCA_040756555.1. GTDB lineage: Bacteria > Pseudomonadota > Alphaproteobacteria > Rhizobiales > Xanthobacteraceae > Z2-YC6860. The sequence continues at coordinate 429,581 of JBFLYS010000001.1, forward strand.
GAAGACGAATCCCCGCGCGAGCGGCTGTTCGACGTGCTGATGCGCCGCCTCGAGCTGCTCGAGCCGCACAAGCCCGCGATCCGCTCGCTGATCCGTTCTGCGATGCGCAACCCGCCGCTCGCGCTGACGCTCAACGCACACTCCGTCTGCTCGCAGCAATGGATGCTGACCGCCGCCGGCATCGGCGCCTCCGGTCCGAAGGGCATGATCCGCGCGCAAGGCCTGGCGCTGATGTTCGCCAACGTGATCCGCACCTGGGTCAACGATCACGACGAGGGCCACGCGAAGACACTCGCGGCGCTCGACCGCGAACTCGCGCGCGGCCAGCGCCTGGTCGGCCTGCTCGACGAGCTGTGCAAGATCCCGGAGCGCGCCCGGCAGTTCACCCGCGGCGGCCGCCGATCGCGGCGGGATCGTGACCGCGACGAACACGTTTCGGTCTGAATCTCCGCCTTTCGCGGCGAGCTTCGAAATCACCCCCCGAGCTTTGCGCAGATCACCTGATCAACGGCATGCTCGCGTCCGAGGAACGGCGCTTATACGGGTATTCTGACCGTCGCCCGCAAGCCCCCGAGCGGGCTGTCGCCGAGCAGGATATCGCCGCCGTGCGAGCGCGCGATATCGCGCGCAATCGCCAATCCAAGCCCCGTCCCGCCCTCATCCTGATTGCGCGCATCGTCGAGCCGCAGGAACGGCTTGAACACCTCTTCGCGCTTCGCTTGCGGAATGCCCGGCCCATCGTCATCGACAGTGATCGTCAGCCAGCGATGATCGCGATGGCCCGTGATTGAAATACCCTGCGCGAAACGCGCTGCATTCGACACGAGGTTGCCGATGCAGCGCTTGAACGCCGCGGGCTTCACCGTGACGGTTGGATAACCGTGGAACACCACCGTCGTCTTGTGACCGTGGCGCTCCGCGTCGGCCTTCAACTCTTCGAGGAACAGCGCCATGTCCGTCGGCGCCGATTGTTCGCCGGTGTCGCCGCGCGCGAACGCGAGATAAGCCTCGAGCATGCGGCCCATCTCGTCGACGTCGCGCTTCATCATCTCAGCTTCCGGCACGTCGCCGAGCAGCGCAAGCTCCAGCTTGAATCGCGTCAGCACAGTGCGAAGGTCGTGCGAGACGCCCGCAAGCATCGCGGTGCGCTGCTCCATCGCGCGCTCGATGCGGCCTTTCATTTCGATGAAGGCTTGCGCCGCGCGCCGCACCTCACGCGCACCACGCGGACGGAAATTCTGCGCTTCGCGGCCCTTGCCGAAGCTCTCGGCGGCGTCTGCAAGCCGCAGGATCGGCCGGATCTGGTTGCGCAGGAACAGAATCGCGACGGTGAGCAGCACGAGCGACGTGCCGACCATCCAGAGCAGGAAAATCTCGGAGTTCGACGCGTAAGCTGCGCTGCGCCGCGCGAACACGCGCAGCACGTTGTTGTCGAGCTGGATGCGGATTTCGACGAGATTCGAGCGCCCCACCGTGTCGATCCAGAACGGCCGGCCGATCTGCTTGCGGATCTCCACCGACAGAGCCTGATCGAGCAGCGAGAAGAACGGCTTCGGCCCCGGCGGCGGCATGTCTGACAGCGGAAGGAAATCGACGACGAGGCCAAGGCGATTTTGCGCGATCTGCTTCAGCTTGGCCTGGTCCGCGTCCTGCGGATAGTTCTTGTAGATGTCGACCAGAGCCGCGATGTCCTGCACCACGGCGGCGGAGAGATTCTGCGTCACCAAACTCCAGTGACGCTCCATGAATACGAAGGCCACGACCGATTGCAGGATCACCATCGGAGCGATGATGATGAGCAGCGAACGGGCGTAGAGGCCCTTCGGCATGAAGCTCTTGAACAGACGGGTGAAACGGGTCCAACCGTCCGAGACGCGGATCGCCGCAGTGCGCAAGCGAGCGATGCCGACGTCGAGCGAGGTCATGTCGACACCACCAGCCGGTAGCCGATGCCGCGCACGGTCTGCACGAACAGCGGATTGGCAGGGTCGGTCTCGATCTTGCGGCGCAGGCGGTTCACCTGCACGTCCACCGCACGCTCGTTGATCGAGTCGGCGTTGCCGCCGAGCGCCATGCGCGGCACGGTCTCGCCGGGAGTCGCGGCTAGGATTTGCATCATCTCGCGCTCGCGGTCGGTGAGGCGGATGATCTCGTCGCCCTTGCGCAACTCGGTGCGGGCGATGTGGAACACGAACGGCCCGAAGCGCACCGACTCCGCGGGCGGAGCTGCGGCCGGACGCGCGCGCTTCAAGATGCTTGCGATGCGGAGCGACAGCTCGCGCGGCTCGAACGGCTTCGACACATAATCGTCGGCGCCGGCTTCGAGCCCGGTGATGCGGCTCTCGGCGGCGTCGCGCGCGGTCAGCATCAGGATCGGAACGGTGGACGTCTGGCGGATCGAACGCGCGAACTCGAATCCGTTCTCGCCCGGCATCATCACATCGAGGATCAGGAGATCGAAACTGAGCCCTGAGAGCTTGGCGCGTGCATCCGCCGCGCTGTCGGCGGTCGAGATGCGATAGCCCTCGGTGGTGAGGAAGCGCGACAGCAAATCGCGGATGCGCCGGTCGTCGTCGACGACGAGAAGATGCGGCGCGTCGTCGGCCGGCGGAATCGGACTGGGAACAGGGGCCATTCGCCTCCCCCGCGGCGCGTTAAGTGCGCGGCCGCCGCGCCCGGTCGGCGCGGGCGATCAGCCGCTGGACACCGTCGCGGCCGTCGGGATCGATGATCGCGACGAGGAACTTGCGCGCCGCCTCGTGCGCGCCGGGGCCGAGTTCGGAGAGCGCACGCGCGAGGCGCTCGGTTTGGAGTCCTGCGAGTTTCATGGCGAGTTGTTCGCCCTTCGGCGTGACATAAAGAAGGCGCTGGCGGCGATCGTTCTCGCCTTCTTTCTGGAGGACGTAGCCCTCGTCCACGAGCTGCTTCAGCACCCGCCCGAGCGACTGCTTGGTGATCTTCAGCACGTCCAGCAGGTCGGCAACCTTCATCCCCGGGTGCCGGTTGACGAAGTGGAGCACCCGGTGGTGCGCCCGGCCGAAATTGAACCGCGCCAGCACGTCGTCCGGGTCGCTGACGAAGTCCCGGTAGGCGAAGAACAGGAGCTCGATGATGTCCCAGATCGGCTCCGACGCCGGCCCCGCCGGGTCGGCCTGCGGCGCGTCGCGGTCGGATCGACCGGAAATATTTATGTCAGCCATGTTGACATATTTCTGTTTTATTGTTACCCAAATACGCGCTTTCGCGAAAGGATCGTACCGGCTGGCTTTGCTCTGCTGGACAGTTGAACCGGTCCTGGAAGCGCGCGATGGTCTGGCCGAACATATCGGGAGTTCGGTCGAGACGCAAAAGCGGTCAATCGGCCGCTCCTTCGGGGGATGAATATTTCGTCCCCTGCCCGAGGAGGAAAAGAAAATGGCGGTTCCTTTCGACCAACGTCCTGACGCCCTTTGGTTTGATGGGCAGCTCGTGTCCACCTCGGACGCCAAGATCAGTGTTCTGACCCACGGCCTGCACTACGCCAGCGCCGTCTTCGAGGGCGAGCGCGCCTACGGCGGCACGATCTTCGAATGCACCCAGCATTCCGAGCGGCTGCGGCGCTCCGCCAACATCCTCGATTTCGAGATTCCCTACTCCGTCGCCGAGATCGACGCCGCCAAACGGCTGGTGATCGAGAAGAATGGCCAGAAGGAAGCCTATATCCGCGCCATCGCCTGGCGCGGCTCCGAGCAGCTCGGCGTGTCGGCCCAACAGAACAAGATCCATCTCGCCGTCGCGACCTGGGAATGGCCGAGCTACTTCGATCCGGCGCAGCGCTTGAAGGGCATCCGCCTCGATCTCGCCGACTATCGCCGCCCCGATCCGGCAACCGCGCCTGCGCTCGCCAAGGCCGCAGGCCTCTACATGATCTGCACCATCTCCAAGCATCGCGCGGAGCGCAAAGGCTACGCCGACGCGATGATGCTGGACTGGCAGGGCCGCGTCGCCGAATGCACCGGCGCCAACATCTTCTTCATCAAGGACGGCAAAATCCACACGCCGATCGCCGATTGCTTCCTTGCCGGCATCACGCGCGCAACCGCGATCAAGCTTGCCAAGAAGCGCGGCATCGAGGTGATCGAGCGGCGCATCATGCCGGACGAGCTTTCGACGTTCTCCGAGTGCTTCATCACCGGCACCGCGGCCGAAGTGACCGCCGTGTCCGAGATCGCCAACTGGAACTTCAATCCGGGCGGCATGACCAAGCAGCTCATGGACGATTACACCGCCGAGGTGCAGCCGAAGGGCAAGGCCGCAGCGGCGTAACGAAGCCTTCTATCTTTCCTAGTGTTTAGGCCCGTTCGCTTTGCGAGCGGGCCTAAATCTTTTAGCGAAGCTGACTGGCATCGAGCCAGAACACCTCGCCGGCACTGTCCTCGGTTTCGAGCCAAAGGAACTTCAGGTCTGGATAGGCGCGTTCCAGCACATCGCGGCCGCGGCCGATTTCGCAGAGCAAGCCGCCGTTCTCGTTCAGGTGCTTCGGCGCTTCGTCGATGATCCGCCGGACGATCGACAGCCCATCTGTGCCGCCGTCGAATGCCATGCTCGGCTCGTGGAGGCATTCCGGCGGGAGGCTCTTCATTCCGCCATCGTCCACGTAGGGCGGATTGGTGATGATCAGGTCGTACCGCTTGCCTTTCAGCGGCGCGAACAGATCGCCATTCAGAATACGCACGCGCTTTTTCAGGCGATGATCCGCGACGTTCCGGTTGGCGAGCGCCATCGCCTTCTTTGACAACTCGACGGCATCGACCTTCGCCTTGGGAAAGCGCATCGCCGTGAGAATGGCGAGGCAGCCTGAGCCGGTGCAAAGATCGAGTGCGGTGCGGACGGAGTTTTCGTCAGGCACCAGCGAGAAATTCTCGCCTGCAAATGTCTCGCTGGTGAGAATTTCGCCCAGAAACGAGCGCGGCACGATAGCGCGCTCGTCGATGGTGAACGGCACACCAAGCATGTAGATGCGCTTGAGCAGATAGGCTGCGGGCTTCCGCGTGTGGATGCGCCGCTCGACCAGCTTGGCGATTTTCATCCGCTTTGCGGCGGTGACGGGCGCATCGGGATGCGCAGCGACATCGTCTGGATGAAGGCCAAGCGTTTCACCGACGATGAATGCAGCTTCCGCCACTGGATCGGTGGTGCCGTGAGCAAAGACCAGCTTGGCTTTCTTCAATTGAACGGCAACGGAACGAATGAGAGCCGACACCGTGACCGGCTTTGGCCGCGGTGCATTCCGTTTCCGCGTCCGGATCGGTTTTTTCTTCTTCAACGAAGCCCCGCAACCGCCGTCGTCTCGGCCGGACGCAAGATCGTGACGGACCGCGTCCCATTCGCGGTCATGAAATCTTCAATACGCTCTTCGACCACGCGGCGATGGCTGCGCGACGCGTGGCGGGCGAGAAGCTCACCGCGCTTACCAAATGCAATGAAACCGGTGTGGAAATAATCGAGATCAGGCCGCCGCGATACGAAGCCCACAATATCGCCGGGCGACAGCAGCTTCGCGTTGGCCACCAGCCGCTCGCCTGGGATCGTTTCAAGCACGAATTTCCGCCTGCCGACCGCAGGCTCGGAGTTCACGTCCTTAAACACCTTCAACGGCTCACCGATCATCACCGGACGGCACGACTTGTTGTCGATGTTGCGCTGACACCAATCGGCCCAATAATGATTGCGCGCACGCCAGTCGACCTTGCCGTCGAGATAACGGATTTTCTTGAGCTCTGGCTCGAACTCGGCCCGGTTGCGAGCGGCGGCAGCGGCGAGCACAACTTCACAGAACGTCACGCAATCGAAGGCGTCGTCGCGGACCACCATCTCCTCGGGCTTTGTCGCGCTGCCAATCAGCGTGTAGCCCTGATAGCGCGTGCCCATCAGCCCGCGCGCGATAAAGTCGATACGCTCCGAAATCTTCGGCAGGGGCTTTGCGTCTTCCATCAGGCGCGTGACGCGCGGAATGGCCGACCATGCCTCGCCGCTCGCGGCGGACAACGGCGCGGCGGCAAGCAGCTTCAAAAGATGGCGGCGCGCGATCATGTAGTGGACAATAGTTGGCTCGGCCAAAGCCGCAAATCACGCGGCCGTCATTATTCCGCGGCTTGGTTACTTGCTTTGCTATTCGACCTGGTCCAGCGGTCGGCGGCCTTGTCATCGACGGCTTTGGCATCGACCCAGCTCTTGCCCTTCGCACTTTCGACCTGTTTCCAGAACGGCGCGCGCGTCTTCAGATAGTCCATCAGGAACTCGGCGGCGGAGAACGCCGCCTCACGATGCGATGATGCGGTGACGACGAGAACGATGTTCTCGCCCGGCTCGATGCGTCCGTAGCGGTGGATGACGGTGACGCCGAGTAGCGGCCAGCGCGACTTCGCTTCCTCGACGTGGCGCGAAATCTCCTCCTCCGCCATGCCGGGATAGTGTTCGAGCGTCAGCGCCGCGATTGGCTCACCGGACTCGGCGCCACGGCAGAGGCCGGTGAAGGTCACGACCGCGCCGACATCGATGCGACCGCGTGTCAGCGTCGCGGCTTCAGCGGCGGGATCGAAATCTTCGCGTTGCAGGCGGACGGTCATGCGCTGATCCGGCGGTTACGCCCAAGAACCATGGAGGAATATAGGCGAGGCTCAGCCGCCCGTCACTCAGCCGCCCGTCATGGGCGGAAAGAAGGCGATCTCGCGGGCGCCGGCTATCACGGTGTCGGGCTTCACGTGGCTCTTATCGATGGCCGCGCGGATCACCTTGGGATTCTCGAACGCGTGCGCATATTCCTCGCCGCGTCCCGACAGCCATTTCAAGAGATCGCCGACGGTCGCGACGTCCTTGGGCAGCGCGACCTCTTCCTCGGCCTTGCCGACGCGCTCGCGAACCCAGGCAAAATAGACAAGCTTCAAGACGCTCACTCGTCGATCATGTGCGCAACACCGGCGCGGAAATAGTCCCAGCCGGTATATAGCGTCATTATCGCCGACAGCCAGAGCAGCGTCAGCCCGATCGGAGTGACGATATTTCCGAACACGCGGTCGCCGGCCTCGCCCGCGATCAGGAAGCCGACCGCGATAAGCTGCCACACCGTCTTCCACTTGGCGAGGCGCGACACCGGAACGCTGACGCGCAGCTCAGCGAGATATTCGCGGAGACCCGAAACCAGGATTTCGCGGCACAGGATGATGACGGCCGCGAGCAGCGACCAGCCGCGGATGGTCGCGTCAGCCGCCAGCATCAGGAGGCACGACGCAACCAGCAGCTTATCCGCGATCGGATCTAGCATCCGCCCGAGCGAGGACTGCTGGCCGTACATGCGCGCGAAATAGCCGTCGAGCACGTCGGTGATGCCCGCCGCGATGAACACCACGAGCGCGACCCAGCGGACCCAGAGCGGGCCGTCCATGATGCCCTGGTAATACATCAGCGCCACGACCACCGGCACCGCAGCAATGCGGGCGTAGGTCAGCATGTTCGGCAGCGCGAATGTTCGTGCGCCGCGCGCTGGGCTGGTGGCACTGTTCATAGGCTGCAAACTTACGCCTCCCCCGGCGAACTGAACAGCCGCGTATCGTCACGGCTGATCCCGGGTCTGTGCACAACGCGCCCACCGCCTGTTAAAGTACAGCATAAAAATCTGGCGTCCATTTGATGACGCCAGCAAGACAAGGGCGAGGAAACGTTCTCTAGGGGCGTATCTATGTACCGATTCCCGGAAGTCGCGTGCCGCCGAGTCGTTTTATCGCTGCTAATTCTGGTTGCTTTCACATTGGTTCCTGCCCGCTCGCAGGAGACCTATCCCAACCGGCCGGTGCGCGTCCTCGCCCCTTACGGGGCAGGCGGGGTTGCCGACACCACGGTGCGCATCCTGGTGCAGAAGCTGAGCGAAAAGCTCGGCCAGCAATTCGTCATCGAAAATCGCCCCGGCGCTGGCGGCATCATCGCGGCGAAGGCCGGCGCGTCCGCGCCGCCCGACGGCTACACGCTGACGATGACTGGCAACGGCATGACCATCAGCAAGTCGCTGTTCAAGTCGCTGCCCTATGACGTGCTGCGCGACTTCCAGCCGATCTCAGTGATGGCCTGGCTGGACCTCCTCATCACCACCAAGGCCGGTGGGCCATTGAGAACGGTTCAAGACATCGTGGCTGCCGCGAAAGCCAACCCCGGCAAGCTCAATTTTGGAACCATCGCGCCCGGCAGCACGCAGCATTTGTCGGCCGAGCTGTTCCGGCTGACAGGTGACCTCAAGGTTACGATGGTGACCTTCCGCACCACGCCGGAACTGGTGACGGCCTTGCTGCGCGGCGACGTGGATGTGGGCTTCGACTATCTCGCGGGCTTCCGTGCCGCGCTCAGCGACAAGCAGCTCATCGCGGTCGCCTCGACCGGCGAGAAGCGGTCGGCATCGACACCCGGCGTGCCGACGGTGCGCGAGAGCGGGATGCCCGATTACGTGGTCACAAGCTGGAACGCGGTGTCCGCTCCCGTCGGAATTCCGGACCCGATCGTGCGGTTGTTGTCCCGCGAGATCAACGCGGCGTTGAAGCTGCCTGACGTGCAGGAGAAGGCGTTGCAATTCGGGCTCGAAGCGCGCGGGACGACACCGGAGGAAATGCGCGAACGCATGGTTGCGGACGTCGCCAAATGGGCGGCTGTGATCGAGAAGGCCGGCTTGGAGCGGCAATGACGCCGCAACAAGTTTAAAGATCAACGGCCTTCGTGGAAGAAGTCGTAGATTTTCTTCGCGGTCTCGGCGTTGACGCCGGGTACCTGCGAGAGATCGGCGACCGAGGCGCGCTCGATCGCCTTCAATGTGCCGAAGTGGTGAAGCAACGCGCGCTTACGCGTCGGACCGATGCCGGGAATTTCCTGAAGGCCGGCCTCGCGGATGCCTTTCGACCGCCGCGCGCGATGCGAGCCGATGGCGAAACGATGCGCCTCGTCGCGCAGCCGCTGCACAAAGTAGAGGATGGGATCGCGCGGCGGCAGTTTGATTGGCTGGCGACCGGCAAAATAGAATGTCTCGTTGCCGGCATCGCGATCTGGCCCCTTGGCGACGCCGACCAGCGGCACATCTGGAAGACCCAGCGCCGTCATCGTCTCGTGCGCCGCGTTGAGTTGTCCCTGCCCGCCGTCAATGAGCACCAGATCGGGCCACGGCGAATCCGCTTCTTCGTCTACGGGCGCGCCGGGCGGCGGCGCGACCGGCATATCACCAGCGAGTTCGACATTCGGCGTGACGCGCGGCGCCTCAGTGATCAGCCGCTTGAAGCGTCGCTCCAGCATCTCCTTCATCATGCCGAAGTCGTCGCCCGGCGCGACGTCGCTCTTGATGTTGAACTTGCGGTACTGATTTTTCTGGAAGCCCTCGGGGCCTGCCACGACCATCGCGCCGACCGCGTTGGTGCCCTGGATATGGCTGTTGTCGTAGACCTCGATGCGGCGTGGCTCGCGCGGCAGGTTGAATGCCTGTTGCAAACCCTTCAGCAATTTCTGCTGCGATGATGTGTCGGCAAGCTTGCGGCCCAACGCCTCGCGCGCGTTGGTCATCGCGTGGGTCACAACCTCTTTCTTCTCGCCGCGCTGCGGCACCGAGACCTCGACCTTACGTCCGGCCTTGGTGCCGAGTGCTTCCGCGAGAAGCTCGCGTTCCGGAATATCGTGCGAGAGCAGGATGCTGCTCGGCGCCGGCTTGTCGTCGTAGAACTGTGCCAGGAATGCGCCGAGCACCTCGCCCACCTCGAGCGTGCGGTCCGCCTTCGGGAAGTAGGCGCGGTTGCCCCAGTTCTGTCCGGTGCGGAAGAAGAACACCTCGATGCAGTTGAAGCCACCGTCCTGATGGATGGCGAACACGTCAGCTTCTTCGAGGCTGCGCGGGTTGATGCCCTGTGAACTCTGCACCGCCGAGAGCGCGGCAAGACGGTCGCGGTAGATTGCGGCGCGCTCAAAATCCATCGCCTCGGACGCTTTCTCCATTTCGCCCGCAAGCTCCTCCTTCACCGCCTGGCTCTTGCCGGAGAGGAACGCCTTCGCCTCGCGCACCAGCTCCGCGTAGCCCGCAAAATCGATCTCCTGCGTGCACGGCGCAGAACAGCGTTTGATCTGGTAGAGCAGGCAGGGCCGCGTGCGGCTTTCAAAGAATCCATCCGAGCATGAGCGCAGCAGGAATGCGCGCTGGAGCGCCGTGATGGTACGGTTCACGGCCCAAACCGAGGCAAACGGTCCGAAGAAACTGCCCTCGCGCGAGCGCGCGCCGCGATGCTTCAGGATTTGCGGCGCCCAGTGGTCACCGGTGATCAGAATGTAGGGAAACGACTTGTCGTCGCGCAGCAACACGTTGAAGCGCGGTCGCAGGCGCTTGATCAGGTTCGCTTCGAGGAGCAGCGCCTCGGTCTCGGTCGCCGTGGTGACGAACTCAACCGACGCTGTGTTGGCGATCACGCGCTCGATGCGGGTGTCATGCCCGGTCGGACGCGTGTAGGACGTGAAGCGCTTCTTGATGCTCTTCGCCTTCCCGACGTAGAGCACCTCGCCCGCCGCATCCAGCATGCGATAGACGCCTGGCGACGACGGCGCGAGCTTGGCGTATTTCACGATCGTCGCGCGGCCCGCGCCTGCGGGGCCTTCGCTCAGCTCGACGTCGCTCTCCGGCAATGCCTGCTCTTCGTCCTCTTCGAGGAGTTCGCTCGCAGGATCGATATCTTTGTTGCGCCCGGCCATGCCCGGAAATCTAAGCCTTGATTCTTGTGCCGCGGTACGCGGCTCCCGTGGAAATCAATATGGTAAACGCCGGAGGCCTGCGCCATCGGAAATTACACCATTCCTTAGCACTAACAGACGCCGCCACATTCGATTCAGACCCGCTTAAGATAAATGACCCGATAACTCATTCATGAAAATGCAGATCATTCTTCGCGGTACGGAGTGGGTGCAGGTCGTGATCATGAAGCGGGTTCCCGGAGCTTTGGTGCTGCTCGCCGCGCTTGGCGCATTCGCCTCTCCCGCAGCAGCTCAATACGCTCCGCAAACCGGCCGGGCCTTCTGGCAAGGCCCCTATGTCGGTGCGAACCTCGGCTACCAATGGAGTGCGATCACCGCAAATCCGACGCGGCCGAACGGTTTCGCGGGCGGCGCGCAGATCGGCTACAACTGGCAATCGAACCAATTCGTGTACGGCGTTGAAGCCGACCTTCAGTTCACCGGCGCCGACGACACATTCGCGCCGTGGAAATTCTCGAATCCCTGGTTCGGCACGCTGCGCGGCCGCGCCGGCCTCCTCATGAGCAACAACATCCTGGTCTACGCCACCGGCGGCTTCGCCTACGGCAGCGTGCGTGTGGAGAACACGTTCACTGGGGCGAGCGAATCCAAGCTCCATCCGGGCTGGGTCTTGGGTGTCGGTATGGAGGTCGCGCTGACGACCAATTGGTCCGCACGCGCGGAATATCTCTACGTCAATCTCAGCGACCGCTCCTACGCGCAGACCGGCACGAGCAACGGCATCGAGAACAACCTATTTCGGCTCGGCGTGAACTACCGCTTCTAGCGGTTCGCTCTTCGCAAATTTTGTCAGCGGCTTGCGAATTTTCCGCGCCGAACGTGGAACTTTGTCCCGGTTCCGCTCACTCGTGATGCAACGAGGTCACACATGCCCGTGTGTCTTCAAAGTTCCGTGGAGTTCCCCAATTCCGCCAGGAACGATCACAGTCACGCCGCGTTTGGTTATTCAGTTGGGAAAATCTCAAATGGAGGGAGGCCTCTTAGTATGCGTCGTTTGCTTTCAGCTCTCGGTATGCTCGCGTTGACCGCAACTGCGTCGTTCGCGGCAGATCTTCCGCGCCAGATGCCGACCAAAGCGCCGGTGGTCTATGCACCTGCGTACAACTGGACCGGCTTCTATCTCGGTATCAACGGCGGCTACGGCTGGGGCCGTTCGTCGTGGGATGGCTTCGGCTCGGGCAGCTTCAACACCAATGGCGGCCTCGTCGGCGGCACCGCCGGTTACAACTGGCAGGGCGTGGGTAGCCCGTGGGTCGTCGGCCTCGAAGGCGATATCGACTGGGTCAACATCCGCGGCAGCTATTCCAACGCACTCTGCGCAAGCTGCGAAACCAAGAGCAGCTGGCTTGCCACCGTGCGCGGTCGCCTTGGCTATTCGCTCGACCGCGTGATGCCGTACATCACCGGCGGTCTTGCTGTCGGCGATATTCAGGCCAATCGCCCTGGCTTCGCCGGGACGAGCGAGACACGCGCAGGCTGGACCATCGGCGGCGGTATCGAAGCCGCGATCGTCGATCGCTGGACCGGCAAGCTCGAGTATCTCTACACCGACCTCGGCACCACGAACTGCTCCGCGGTGTCTTGCGGCCTCACGACCGACGTTCCTGCGCGCAATCACCTGCTGCGCGCCGGCTTGAACTATCGCTTCTGATCCACACCCAGAGGCTCAGACGGGAAAGCCCCGGACGTGAAAACGTCCGGGGCTTTCTTTTTGGCGCGGTTTCGCCGCAGTACCGACAATATTGATTTAGACTTGTTTCACCATAGGTATAGTTAAATAACAGTAAATAATTCAAGAATGCTTCAAATACTGGGCATTTTAGCAAGTTGTTCGAAATAAAAATGAAGACGAGATTCACTGTGTCTTTTAAGCACTAGCCCTCCGAGCGCCCATGAATACTTTGGCGTCAGTTTCTTCGTAGGAGGTTGTGTGATGAAGCGTTCTCTTCTCGCGGGCTTTGGCCTGCTGGCGATGGTGGCGACGGCGTCTGCGGCGGATCTTCCGCGCGGCCCCTACAAGGCCCCGATTGCCTATGCTCCGGTCTACAACTGGACCGGTCTCTACATCGGTGCGCACGCGGGTTACGGCTGGGCCGGCTCGGGCGATCTGAACACGCGCGGCGGCTTCGTCGGCGGCCAGATCGGCTACAACTGGCAGGCCATGGGCAGCCCGTGGATTCTCGGCGTCGAGTTCGACAGCGCCTGGGCTGACATGGGCCGCACTGAGAACTTCTCGTCCGGCGCTGTCTCGGTCTCGTCCTCGTCGACCATCGACTACACCGGTTCGTTCCGTGGCCGTGTCGGCTACGCCTGGGACCGCACCATGCTCTACGCGACCGGCGGTCTGGCCTGGATGCACAACAAGCTCAGCATCAACGCGACGTCGGGCGGCTTCACGGCCGGCGTCTCGGACAGCCAGATGCACGTCGGCGGCACGGTCGGTGCGGGCCTCGAATACGCCCTCGCCCCGAACTGGTCGGCCAAGGCTGAGTACCTCTACACCGCCTATGGCAAGGCCACGTACTTCAGCAACATCGCGGGCGGCGTCGGCCTGAATGCCGACACCCACACGCTGAAGGCCGGCATCAACTATCAGTTCAAGTAAGCCGGAATAATAAGACCAAGAACAATGAGCCCCGGGCCAAAAGCCCGGGGCTAAATCTTTTCAGACGTTGCTTAGATGAAGAGACCGACGGCCAAGTAGCAGAGCGCAGCAACGGTCGCGGACGCCGGAATGGTGATGATCCAGGCAGTGACGATCTCCTTCGCCACGCCCCAGCGCACCGCCGAGACCTTCTTCGCCGCGCCGACGCCGATGATGCAGCCGGTGATCGTATGCGTGGTCGAGACCGGAACGCCAAGCTCGGTCGCCGTGAACAGCATGATCGAACCGCCGGTCTCGGCGCAGAAGCCCTGCATCGGCGTCAGGCGGGTGATCTTCGAGCCCATCGTCTTCACGATGCGCCAGCCGCCCGCCATCGTGCCGATGGCGATTGCGGCCTGACACGTAATGACCACCCAGAACGGCACGTAGAACTGCGATCCGAGATAACCCTGCGAATAGAGCAGCACCGCGATGATGCCCATTGTCTTCTGCGCATCATTGCCGCCGTGGCCGAGCCCATAGCAGGCAGCAGAAACCAATTGCAGCCGGCGGAAAATATGGTCGGCGCCATGCGGCGTGAAACGGATGAACAGCCACGACACCAGCAGAACCAGAAACAGCGCGACGATGCATCCGAGACTCGGTGCGAGCACGATTCCGCCGATGGTCTTCAGCACACCGGACCACACAACGGCTGAGAATCCGGCTTTGGCGATGCCCGCGCCGACCAGTCCGCCGATCAGCGCATGCGAACTCGATGACGGAATGCCAAGGCGATTGGTGATGATCTGCCAGACGATCGCGCCAGTCAGTGCGCCGAAGATCACGCGCGGATCGATGATGGCAGCCTCGACAATGCCGCGGCCGATCGTTTCCGCGACATGCAGGCCGAAGAACAGGAAGGCGATGAAGTTGAAGAACGCCGCCCAGGCGACCGCCCAATGCGGCGGCAGCACGCGGGTCGAAACCACCGTCGCGATCGAATTCGCGGCATCGTTCATGCCGTTCAGAAAATCGAACGCGAGTGCGATCAGGATGAGCCCGATCAGGAACGGAAAAGCCAGCGTGACCACGTCCATGTGATGTGACCCGCCGCGTCAGGCGTGCTCGATGACGATGCCGTGCATCACGTTGGCAACGTCATCGAAGCGGTCGACGACCTTTTCCAGGTGATCGTAGATCTCATTACCGACGAAGAAATTCAGCGCGTTCCCGCCGGACGCATTGGTGCGGTAGAGTTCGGCAAGGCCGAGGTCGTGCATCTCGTCAGCCTTGCCTTCGAGCGCCGAGATCTGCTCGGTGAGGGACGCGATGCGTCCCGCCTCGGCGCTGATCGAACGCAACAGCGGCATGCCCTCCTGCACCAGCCGCGCGCATTTGACGATGATGTCCGCCATGTCGCGCATATGCGGCGTGAAGCTCGTGACATCGAACAGCTTCACCGTCTTCGCGGTTTTCTGCATCTGGTCGATGGAATTATCCATCGAGGTGATGAGATCGCGGATGTTGCTGCGGTCGAACGGCGTGATGAAGGTGCGGCGCACCGCAATGAGGACCTCGCGGGTGGCATCGTCGGCGTCGTGCTCGCGGTCCATCACGAGCTGGTAGTTCTTGGCGATGACGTCGCCTCCGTCGAGCATTCCACGCAGGGCTTCGGCCCCCGCCACAACGACCTCGGAATGCCGCGCGAACAGTTCGAAGAACTGCTCTTCTTTCGGCATCAGGGCATGAAACCAGCGCAGCATGCAGCCTCCCGCGTCCGAGCTCGATTCTCGACGTCAGGAGCGCAACTGAGGCCAGATCGCGGTTTATGACAAGTCTGTGACGACCCGGAAATCAGGCTCTTTGCCCGCAACGCACATAAACCTGATTGCCGTACCGGTTGGCGGCATCGGCGTCGACGTAGCGCATGATCAAAACACGGCCGTCGAAGGATATAATTTCGCGGTCGGAGCCGCTTCCGGGCGGGTCTTCAGGAAGTCCGAGGAAGTTTTTGCCGCCCTCACCCCCCTTCGGCTTCAGTTCGCTCGGCTGCTTCTGGTCGGGCAGGTGCATCATCACGCCACCACCCGGACCGCGGGTGACAACGTAAGGCTGGCGGCATTGGCCGCGCGCGGCGGTTTCGGTTCGGGCCCGGTCGGCCTCCTTCTGGTAGGAGGTGTAGCCCCAGCGCCCTACGAACTCCTCGGGCTGATACCGGGATGGCAAAGCTGCACCCGCCGGCGGCGGAGCGGGCTCGTTGGAGCCCGAAAAACTCGGCAAGCTCATGCCGCCGCCACCGCAGCCGGACAGTGCCAATCCGGCAGCCATGACTGCGAACGCAATCAGCGGGGACCGCAAACCGGGGCTACGCATGGGAACTCCTTCAGCCAGAATGGGATTCTGCGGGGAGCCAGCCCCAAGTTCAAGCCACTCGTCAACCGCAGGCCACCCCTGCGGCCACAATAGGGCTCAAAGGGGTGCGGGAGCAGCAGGGCTCGACTAGGGTGCCGCCGCTTCAGTTTCGTCCCTTCCGCGACCGCTTTCCCCCAGAAATGCCCACCGATCCGCTGTTTTATCTCGTCGGCCTGACGGCCGTGTTCATTATTGGCTTTGGCAAAGGGGCATTCGGCGGCGGACTTGCCATCATTGGCATCCCGTTTCTGGCGCTGGTCACAAGCCCGGTGGACGCCGCGATCATCATCGCAATCGTGGCCTCCACGACCGACATTTTTGCCGTGCAAGCGTTCCCGATGCGGACCTGGTCATGGCCGGACCTCTATTGGCTCGCGCCCGCGATGGTCCTTGGCATCGCGCTCGGGACGCTGTTTTTCGTGCTGGTGGACCCGCGCATCCTGGTGCTGGGCATCGCCGTGGTGACGCTGCTGTTTACGGCGCGCTATTTCCTGCGCGACCGCCTGCGATCGAGAATCGCTGGTGCGCCGGTGCAGCCAGTAAAAGCACTGGTGTGCGGCACACTGGCGGGCTTCACCACGTTCGTTGCGCACTCAGGCGCACCGCCGCTTGCGATCTACCTGCTGCCGCGCGGGCTCGGCAAAACGATCTTCGCCGGCACGACGGTGGCTCTGCTCACCTTCAGCAACATGTTCAAGATCGTGCCGTACATTTGGTTCGGTCTCGAGCGGAAGGAAGCGTTCTGGCAGGCGCTGCCGCTGCTGCCCGCCATCCCGATCGGCGTATGGCTCGGCAAGAAGCTGCACGATCGCCTGGACGAGCAACGGCTGTACTTCTGGTGCTATATCCTGGTCGGCGCGGCCGGACTGAAGCTCCTGGCCGACAGCGTGCGCCAGCTCCTCGCCTGACCCGCGGCCATTAACCAACGGCCCGCAATGCTTAACGGTTGGGGCCCTTTACCTTGACACACTTGTCCCCAGGCCATATTTCACGGGCGGGCGCTTAGCACTCATAATTTATGACTGCTAAGTGTTTGTTATATCAAGGTTTTTCTTGTCCACCAGCGCGTCCGCGCTCAGTCAAAACGCCCACGAGGGAAACATGGCCAAGCTGAAGTTCCGTCCCCTGCACGACCGCGTCGTCGTCAAGCGCATCGACGCCGAGGAGAAGTCGTCCGGCGGCATCATCATTCCGGACACCGCCCGCGAGAAGCCTTCGCAGGGTCAGGTTGTTGCAGTCGGCCCGGGCGGCCGCGACGAAGCCGGCAAGCTCGTCCCGCTCGATCTGAAGGCCGGCGACCGCGTGCTGTTCGGCAAGTGGTCGGGCACCGAAGTGAAGCTCGATGGCGAGGATCTCCTGA
The DNA here is from genome assembly GCA_040756555.1 of Pseudomonadota bacterium. Classification (GTDB taxonomy): domain Bacteria; phylum Pseudomonadota; class Alphaproteobacteria; order Rhizobiales; family Xanthobacteraceae; genus Z2-YC6860. Next base: position 446,740 of record JBFLYS010000001.1, read on the forward strand.
TCATGAAGGAGTCCGACATCATGGGCGTGATCGCCTAATCGCAGTTTCGAACCCGAACCTCATTTTTCAGGAGTGAAGTGAAATGGCTGCCAAGGACGTCAAATTTGCCGGCGACGCTCGCGACCGCATGCTGCGCGGCGTGGACACCCTCGCCAACGCCGTGAAGGTCACGCTCGGCCCGAAGGGCCGCAACGTCGTGATCGACAAGAGCTTCGGCGCTCCCCGCATCACCAAGGACGGCGTCACCGTCGCCAAGGAGATCGAGCTCGAGGACAAGTTCGAGAACATGGGCGCACAGATGGTCCGCGAGGTCGCCTCGAAGACCAACGACAACGCGGGTGACGGCACCACCACCGCCACCGTTCTCGCCCAGGCGATCGTGCGCGAAGGCGCGAAGTCCGTCGCCGCCGGCATGAACCCGATGGACCTGAAGCGCGGCATCGACATCGCCGTCGCCGCCGTCCTCAAGGACGTCGAGAAGCGCGCCAAGAAGGTCTCGTCCTCCGCGGAAGTCGCGCAGGTCGGCACCATCTCGGCCAACGGCGACAAGCAGATCGGCAAGATGATCGCCGACGCGATGCAGAAAGTCGGCAACGAAGGCGTGATCACGGTTGAAGAGGCCAAGAGCCTCGACACCGAAGTCGAGATCGTCGAGGGCATGCAGTTCGACCGCGGCTACATCTCGCCGTACTTCGTGACCAACGCCGAGAAGATGATCGCGGAGCTCGAGGACGCCTACATCCTCCTGCACGAGAAGAAACTGTCGGGCCTGCAGTCGATGCTGCCGCTGCTCGAGGCCGTCGTGCAGACCGGCAAGCCGCTCGTGATCGTCTCGGAAGACGTCGAGGGCGAGGCGATCGCCACGCTCGTCGTCAACAAGCTGCGCGGCGGCCTGAAGGTCGCGGCGGTGAAGGCTCCGGGCTTCGGCGATCGCCGCAAGGCGATGCTCGAGGACATCGCGATCCTCACCGGCGGCCAGATGATCTCGGAAGATCTCGGCATCAAGCTCGAGAACGTCACGCTCCAGATGCTCGGCCGCGCCAAGAAGGTCGTGATCGAGAAGGAGAAGACCACGATCGTCGACGGCGCCGGCAAGAAGAAGGACATCGAGGCCCGCGTCGCCCAGATCAAGGCGCAGGTCGAAGAGACCACTTCGGACTACGACCGTGAGAAGCTCCAGGAGCGTCTGGCGAAGCTCGCGGGCGGCGTCGCCGTGATCAAGGTCGGCGGTGCCACCGAGATCGAGGTCAAGGAGAAGAAGGACCGCGTCGAGGACGCGCTGAACGCCACCCGCGCTGCGGTGGAAGAAGGCGTCGTTCCGGGCGGCGGCACCGCTCTCCTCCGCGCCAAGAAGGCGGTCGGCAAGCTCACGAACGACAACTCGGACGTTCAGGCCGGCATCAACATCGTGCTCCGCGCCATCGAGGCTCCGATCCGTCAGATCTCGGAGAACGCCGGCGTCGAAGGTTCGATCGTGGTCGGCAAGGTCCTGGAATCGAAGTCCGAGACCTTCGGCTTCGACGCCTCGAACGAAGAGTACGTCGACATGATCGAGAAGGGCATCATCGATCCGGCCAAGGTCGTGCGCCGCGCACTGCAAGACGCCGCGTCGGTCGCTGGCCTGCTCGTGACCACCGAAGCGATGGTCGCCGAGACGCCGAAGGACAACGCTGCTCCGGCGATGCCGGGCGGCGGCATGGGCGGAATGGGCGGCATGATGTAACGCCCTGCCGTTCAGGCAGAAATGCAGAGGGCCCGGCGAAAGCCGGGCCCTTTTGTTTGTAGCGAATTCCATCTCTCTCCACGTCATGGCCGGGCTTGTGCCGGCATGACTGCTGATGGAGCTACGCCAACCACTAAGTGAGCAAGTCCTTCACCGCCCGGTCCGCCTGCTCGATCGCGAAATGCACCCAAGCGTCGCCGCCAGCGTCCGTGTTGGCGATGGCGACATTCTCGACGGTCTCGCGCGCGACTTCGAGCACTTCACTCCCGTAGTTGTCCTCCTGATCGAACAGCGAATTCTCGACGTAACTGTAGCCGTGGGACCAGCGGTTGACCGTGATCGCCGCGATGTCGCGCGAACTGGAGAAGCCGCCGGGCCCGAGCATGCGGTCGAGGTCTTCGCGGATACGGTCCTCGAAATCCGCAAAGGTCATCGTAAACAGCTTGCCCTGTCCGATGCGGAACTGGGTCCGTGCGTCGAGGCCCTTGTTCGGCGCGCCGGGCACATGCGCGAGGTGCAGCAGCATAGGCTCTGACGGATTGCGCGGAGCGTTGTACCCGCCCATGCTGACGGGGAAATCGAGCGCCACCTGATGGTGGAAGGACATCGGCGCCGAGATATTGCTGACCTTCAGGTTCGCCAGCGCCTTCCAGTCGCGCACCAGCACGTTCGTGTAGCAGATCGGCGTCTTGATGTTCTTGGCGAGCGCCTGACGCTGATCGTCCGACAGCTCTTTCATGATGTGCGGGATGACCATATGGAAGCAGGCCAGCACCGCATGCTGCGCCTTCACGCGATGCGCTGTGCCGTTGCGCACATAGGCGACCTGAACCTCATCGTCCTCATTACGGACGTCGATGACGGTCGAATCGAGACGAACGCGGACGCGCTGCGACGCATCGTCGAGCTTCGAATAGTCGAACGGCGCGAGCACCACGTCGTCCATCGTCGTGCCCGGCGCAACGCCGGGAATGAGCGCGCGCACCAGCATTCGCGGCAACGCCGCATTGCCGTCCGGGAAATGGTAGATGTACGGCTCTTTCCAGGCGGCGTTCGCGCCTTGAATTTTCAAGCCTGCAAAGCCGGGATAGCCGAGATCGCGCAAATCGTCGGCCGGGACGGAGTCGATGCCCAGGCCGAAGAAGCCGAGCGAGCGGCCCTGAAAACAGTTCGCGACCTCCTCGCTGCATCCCCAGGTCTTGATCAGGAAGTCGCGGTAGCTGGTCTTCTCGAGAAAATCGCGCTTCTGCTTGGCCGACTTGCCGGGAAGCGGATCGCGCGTTCCCGCATAAAGATCGAGAATCTGCTTCTTGCTCGCCTCCGAGATCGGGAAATCCGCGACGATCGCCTCGCGCGAGCGGGTGTTTTCGGGCCGTTTCGCGGTCTCGTCGGCTTCGAGGTTCGACGGATCGCCCTGCACCAGCACATCGCGGCCGAAGGTTTCCTTCGGAAAGAAGATGCCGCGCGAGAGGCCGAGCGACGGATAGAGCGAACGGTCGAACGCCGTCTCGAACCGCTTGATATCGACGCCCAGTTCGCGAAGAAGCCGCTTCGGCGGCTCCTTGTAGAGCGAGTTGGGCGATTGCAGCGATTGGCTGCCGCCGTAACCGATGATCCTGCGGCCATCGAGCGTGAATTCGTTGCGCTTGGCGTGGCCGCCGAAATCATCGTGGTTGTCGAGGATCAGGATGCGCGCATTCGGCTTCTCGCGCTTGTAGAACCACGCGGCCGACAGCCCGCTGATGCCGCCGCCGACCACGACCAGATCGTAAGTCTCTTCGAACGGCAGACGTGCAAATTCGAATTTCTTCTTCTCGCGCGCCAACGCATGCATCGTCTCGAACGAGCCGGCATGATGCCCGCGCAATCCCATCAGCGCCGGCGGATAGCGCGAGGGCTGCGCTGCAAGCTGCTGCGCGGGCGAGAGCCCCGCCGCCACCGTCAAAGCCATTCCGTTGAGAAAATCGCGCCGTGTGATTGTCATGCGCGAAACCTAGCACGCTAGTGTCCCGAACCCGAAGTTCGCACGATTGTGCCGCGAACACTTATGCGAACTTCGGGTTCAAAGGGACACTAGGATCATAGCGTTGCTAGTGTCGCTTTGATTCGGAAGTTCGCTTCGGAATGCGCTGAGAATTCAGGCGAACTTCCGAATCGCGACACTAGCGCGCCGAACTAGAACCGTCCGAAGATTTGCACGGAGAGGGAAACCATTCCCGGAAAGAGAATCACCAGGATCACCATCAACAGCATGATGACGACCCATGGGATTGATCCCATGAGAATATCCGAACTCTTGATCGACGGAGGTGCCACTGAGCGCAAATAGAACAGCGCAAACCCGAACGGCGGATGCATGAACGAGGTCTGCATGTTCACGCCGATCAAGACGCCGAACCAGATCAGGTCGATGCCCATCTTCTGCGCCACCGGCGCGAGCAGCGGAATGATGATGAAGGCGATCTCGAAGTAGTCGAGGAAGAATGCGAGGAAAAAGACGAAGACGTTAACGAAGAGCAGGAAGCCGACGATGCCGCCCGGCAGGTTCGAGAGCATGCCCTCGACCCAGAGGTCGCCGTCGACGCCGCGGAACGTCAGGCTGAACACCGTCGAGCCGACCAGGATGAACATCACCATCACGGTCAGCTTGAGCGTGATGTCCATGCTCTCCTTGAGCACTTTCAGGTTGAGACGGCGATTGAGGATCGCGAGCACCAGCGCTCCGACCGCGCCCATCGCGCCACCTTCGGTCGGCGTCGCGAGGCCGACGAGGATGGTGCCGAGCACCATGAAGATCAGGACCAGCGACGGCACCATCGAGACCATGCAGCGCACGAACAGAACGCTCAGGCTCGCGGTGCGCACCTCCTTCGGCAGCGCCGGCACCTTTTCGGGCCAGATGATGCTGACGATGAAGATCCAAGCGCAGAACAGGCCGACCAGGATGAAGCTCGGGATGAAGGCGCCGGCGTACATGTCACCGACCGACTTGCCCATCGCATCGGCGAGCACGACGAGCACCAGCGACGGCGGGATGATCTGCGTGATGGTGCCCGACGCCGCGATCACGCCGGTCGAGACGCGCGGGTCGTAACCGTAACGCGACATCACCGGTAGCGAGATCAGGCCCATCGCGATCACTGATGCCGCGACCGTGCCCGTGATCGCGCCGAGCAGCGCGCCGACCAGAATGACCGAATACGCGAGACCGCCGCGCATCGGACCGAACAACTGGCCCATGGTGTCGAGCAATTCCTCAGCCAGTCCGGCGCGTTCGAGCACCGCACCCATGAACGTGAAGAACGGGATCGAGAGCAGCAATTGGTTGGCCGCGATGCCGAAGATGCGCTCCGGCAGCGCCTGCAACAGCACGAAGTCGAAGTGGCCGAGCGCGATCGCCAGGAAGCCGAAGCCGAGCCCCACGAAGGACAGCGAGAACGCGACCGGATAACCGATCAGGAGGAAGACGATCAGGCCCGCGAACATCAGCGGCGCCATGACCTCGAAGGAAAGCATCATTGCACCGGCCGCTCGTAAGCTTTGCCCGGCTCGCGCACACCGGTCGCAATCGCATATTTCTTGATGATTTCCGCAACGCCCTGAATGGCGAGCAGCGCGAATCCGATCGGGATCACGATCTTAATCGGCCAGCGCAGCAATCCGCCGGGGTCGTTCGAATGCTCCCAAATGCGGAACGAGTTGATCACCATCGGGATCGACAACCAGCCGATGATCACAGCCATCGGCATGAGGAAGAAGATGCCGCCGAACACATCGAGCCACGCCTGCTGCTTCGGTGTCATCTTGGAAAAGAGCACATCGACGCGGACATGCTCGTCGTACTTCAGCGCGTAACCCGCACCGAGCAGGAACATGGCACCGAACATGTACCACTGGATTTCCAGCCACGCGTTCGACGAGTAATGGATCGTGTAACGCATCAGCGCGTTGAACGCGCTGATGAGGCTTGAGAACAGCACAAGCCACTTCAGCCACTGGCCGATCTGCTCGGTCAGCCAATCGACGGCATCGGTGAAAACCAGAAGGCGGCGCAGCATGAACCCGGCAATGCGCTGGCTGGTTTAGAGCTTGGTCGCGAAGAACTGATCCATCGCCGATTCAGCCAGCGCGAACCAGGCCGCCTCCTCGGAACGGAAGGTCTTCCACGAGTCGTAGATCGCCTTGAATTTCGGATTCTTGGCGGCTTCCTCGTCGTACATCGCGGACGCGGCCTTGAACGAACCCTCCATGATCTCGTCGGAAAATTTGCGGATCGTCACGCCTGCCGCCTTTAGGCGCGTCAGCGCCAGCCGGTTCTTGGCGTCGTATTCCGCGACCATGTCAAGGTTGGTTTCGCGGGCCGCACTGATGATCGCTTCTTGATAGGCCTTCGGCAGCCCGTCCCACTTCGCCTGGTTGATCATGACGTGATACATCGAGCACGGCTCCCACCAGCCCGGGTAGTAGTAGTTCTTCGCGATCTTGTAGAAGCCGAGCTTCTCGTCGTCATACGGGCCGACCCACTCGGTTGCGTCGATCGCACCGCGCTCCAGCGCCGGATAGATGTCGCCGCCCGGCAGCGCCTGCGGCACCGCACCGAGCCGCGCCATCACCTGACCACCGAGACCCGGAATACGCATCTTCAAGCCCTTGAAGTCGTCGAGCTTGTTGACCTCGTTGCGGAACCAGCCGCCCATCTGCGCGCCGGTGTTGCCGGCCGGATAAGCGATGACGCCGAAGTCCTTGAAGAAGGCGTTGAGCGTGTCGATGCCGCCGCCGTGGTACATCCACGCGTTCTGCTGGCGCGTCGTGAGGCCGAACGGCAGCGCGGTGCCGAAGCCCATCGTGAAGTCCTTGCCGACGTAATAGTAGGTCGCGGTGTGGCAGAGCTCGACAGTGCCCTGCTGCACGGCGTCGAGCGCCTGGAACGCCGGAACGAGATCGCCTGCCGCGAACACGCGGATGGTGAACTTGCCGTCGGTCAGCTTGTTGACGCGCTCGGCGAAGAACTCGCCGCCGCCATAGATCGTGTCGAGGCTCTTCGGAAAACTCGAAGTCAGGCGCCAGCGGATGGTCGGCGCGGATTGTGCGATGGCCGGTGCGGCAACTGCGGTCGTACCGGCCAGCACCAGACCGGATTTCAGAACGTCGCGGCGTTTCATGGCAGTCCTCCCCCGTGTCAAAAGCGCGGTTGTGCGCAACGGGCGTGCAAAGTCCGCGCCAAGAATTTCCTTCTATTGTCGCGCTATTTCACACACGCGCAAGGTGTGTCTGCCCGATTGATGGGCAGATTCCGGCCTGGAATGCCAGGACAGGCCGAGGAGGCCTAATTCGTCGCCAAGCGGAAGCGCAGCGGCTTGGGGCCGAGCAGAACCAGGATATCCCCCTGCCAACGCCAGTTGGTGACCTCAGAGAGCGCCTGGAGCAGGTCCGCGTCGCCTTGGGTCTGATTGGGCGCGCATGAGCGGCTGGTCTGCTGTCCAGCCAGGATGGTGAGCGTATCGGCGGCGACGACCATCTGGGCATCGACCTTGTTGCACCACATCTCGATCTCCACCGCACCGTTGGGCTTGATGTCGAGATTGGGAATGCGCTTGGAGCCGCGCATTGGAGCGACGTCCATCACCAGTTCGCGATCGTAGGGGAAATCGCCTTGGGCAACGCCCGAGCCGGACACGAAGCAGGCCATTCCAAGAAACAGAAACCGCAACGCACGCTTCGCTGAACGCATCGACACCTCCAAGCGGGCCGCATTGAGCGCATCGACGGGCGAGCCGTCAAGGCACTGCGTTCAAAGTTGAAAAACTATGCGCCGAAGAAGTGCCGATAGGCGGCCGCGAGTTCGCCGCTGCTCATGTTGTTGATCTGCAAATACGGCAGCGTACGCTTCACCCACGCCTTTTGCGACGCCACAACCTTGGCGAAGAACGGCTCCTTGGAAAGCTCTTCGATCGCCACCGTCCACGCGGCAAGCTGCGCCTTCAGCACCGCTTCGCCGGTGCGCGCAACGGCAACGCCGCGCCTGCGGATTTCATCGAGCTCCTTCGAATACTGGCTATAGGCGATGCCGAGTTGCTCGGCCGATGACGCAAAGGCCGCCGCGCGCAGGATCGCCTTCAGCTCGGGCGAAAGAGAGTCGTAGCGCGTCTTGTTGATCGCGATCTCGAAGGTCTCGATGTGCCGGTGATAGCTGCCGACCATGTAGAACCTCGACATATCCCAGACGTTCAGCATGAGGTCCGACATCGGATTGTTATATTCGGCGGCGTCGAGCAGGCCCTTGTCCATCGCCGCGGCCACGTCACCGCTCGGCAGCGTGACGGCGACGGCGCCCAGATCGCGGGCAAGCTCGGCCGCGAGCCCAACGGTCCGGTAGCGCACGCCCTTCAGATCGTCGGGCGTCTTGATCTCTTTCTTGAACCAGCCGAGCGGCTGCGTCGGCATCGGAAAGGCGAGCATGCCGACGATGTTCAGCTTCATGACATTGCGGGTCAGCTCGGCATAAAGCGCCTCGCCGCCGCCCTGATAGAACCACCCCAGCATCCCCTGCGAGTCCCAGCCGAACGGCGGCGGCGAGCCGAACAGCGCGAAGGCACGGTGCTTGTTGTACCAGTGGCTGCAACTGCCGTGGCTGCCGTCGAGGATGCCGGCGTGCACCGCCTCCTGCATCTGGATGGCCGGAACGAGCCCGCCGGCCGGCGACATCTCGATGCGCAGCCGGCCGCCGGTCATGTCGCTCACGCTCTTGGCGTAGCCGAGCGCGAATTCGTTGAGGATGTCCTTGCTCCGCCACGCGGACTGGAACCGCCAGGTTTGCGTCTGCGCCCGTGAAACCTGCGGAGCCGCGACGGTTCCGGCAGCCGCAAGGCCGCCTGCCAGCACGTAGCGGCGCGAGGCATTAGAACCGGGGGGCTTTTGGCTCAAAGGCGACTTCCGTATCGCACCAGCGGCGCGCAGTGATTCGCAACCACGCACGGATGAGTGACATTACACAATCGAGCCCCAAACAAAAATCCGCCCGCTGACGCGGGCGGATTTCATTGCGAGGCGCTTATCTCAGAGGCCGCCGTAGAGGTACTTCGGCAGCCACAGCGTCATGCCGGGCCACAGATACATGATGACCATGCAGATGATGACGATCAGCATGTACGGCATCATGCCGGAGAAGATCTGGTTCAGCGTGACATGCTTCGGCGCAACACCCTTCAAGTAGAACGCCGACATCGCCACCGGCGGCGACAGGAACGCCGCCTGCAAGTTCACGAACACCAGCGTACCCCACAGGATCGGGTCGATGTCGAAGTGCTTCAGCATCGGCAGGAAGATCGGCACGAAGATGATGATGATCTCCGTCCATTCCAGCGGCCAGCCAAGGACGAAGATGATCGCCATCGACAAGATCATGAACTGAACCGGCGTCATGTTCAGCGACAGCACCCAGCTTTCGAGCAAGGCTTGACCGCCGAGGATCGCGAACACCGCCGAGAACAGCGCCGAGCCGACGAACAGCCAGCACACCATCGCCGTGGTCTTGGCGGTGAGGAACACCGCCTCCTTGGTCCGCTTCCAGTCGAGCGACCTCGCATGGAAGGCGAGCAGGAAGGCTCCGGCCGCGCCGACCGCCGCCGATTCCGTCGCGGTCGTGATGCCGAACAGGATCACCGCCAGCACGACGACGGTGAGGATGCCGAGCGGCATCACCGATGAGGTGAGCAGCTTGATCACCTCGAGCCGCTCCGAGTCCAGCTTGAGGTAGTAGCGAATCTGCAGCAGCAAGGCCGCAGCGGCGAGGCCGAAGAACCAGTAGTAGAAGTTCGCGCCGGGGCCCTGCTCCGCCGGCGTTGCTTCCGGCTCGGCAACCGCAGAGCCGAGCTGCTGGACGCCCTCCACAACCTCAGCGGCGGCAGCCTGCTGATGGATCACGACGTACCACCAGATGCCATAGAACGTCAGCGCGACGATCAAGAACGGCACCAACGCGTAGCAGAGGTTCTTGAACACGAGCCAGGTGCTGACCGGTCTGCCGTCGGCGCTGATCGCTTTGGCCTTCTCCGGCGAGAACAGTGCCGACACCAGCGTCACCAGCATGTTGTTCGAATAGGCGGCCTGGAGCTTCCGCGACCAGTCCGGCACCGGCACCTTGGTCTGCTCTTCCGACAGCTTGGGCGCGATCTTGGGATTAATCAGCGCCCAGCCGACGATGTAGATGAGGTAGAGGAACGACAGGAAAAAGCCGGGGAACATCGCCGCGGCGTAGAGCTTGACCACCGATTGTCCGGCCACCGCCGCGTAGACGATGATCATCACCGACGGCGGGATCAGAATGCCGAGCGTGCCGCCGGCCGTGATGACGCCCGAGGCGAGCTTCACGTCGTAACCGGCCTTCAGCATCGGGTTGAAGGCGATGACGCCCATCAGCACGACGACAGCACCAACAAGACCCGAGGCGATGCCCCAGAACGTGCAGACGATCAGCGTGGCGACGGCGAGCGAGGCCGGGACGCGGCGGAACGCAAGCTGGATCGAATAGAACATCTTGTCGACAAGCGCGCCGCGCTCCATCACGTATCCCATCAGCACGAACAGCGGGATCGAGATCAGCACGTCGTTGGTCATGGCGCCGTAGGTGCGCTGGACCATGAGGTCGAAGACGCGGTTATGCGTCCAGGTCTGCGACGGGTCGTAGAACGCGATGAAGCCGAAGAACATACCAAGGCCCATCAGCGTGAAGGCCGTGGCGAAGCCCATCATGATCACGACCACGATGAGCGCCAGCATCAGAAGGCCGAGTGCGGGATCGCTCATGACTGGAGCTCCGAACCCATGCCGCGCTGGCGGGCGGCTTCGTCGATCTTCTGGGCGCCTTCGATCGCGATCTTGCGCGACTCCTCGTCGACATATTCGGAGTGCGCGAGCTGTTCCTCGATGACGTCGATCTCGGCGACGTCCTTGAGGCGGCTTGGCCACTCGCCTTCCTTCAGGCAAACCACGCAGCGCACGATTTCAGCCACGCCCTGCAGCATGATCAGCGCACCGGCGATCGGGATGATCGATTTGAAGTGATAGACCGGCGGACCGTCCGCCGTGACGTTCGAGTGCTCGGCGATGCGCCAGGATTCCTGCGCGAAGTAGTAGCCCGCATAGCAAAGCGCCAGAATGCCCGGGATAAAGAACACGAAGTAGAGGATCAGATCGAGAAAGGCCTGCGTGCGCGGCCGCATCGAGCTGTAGAGGAAGTCGCCGCGCACGTGGGCGTTCTGCGCGAGCGTATACGCGCCGCACAGCATGAACAGCGAGCCGTACAGCATGTTGTTGAGATCGAAGATCCACGACGTCGGCATGTTCATGATGTAGCGCTTGAACACTTCGACGCAGACCACGGTCATCAGCACGATGATCAGCCAGGCAGCCGCCTTGCCGACCCATGTGCTGATGCCGTCAACGGTGTGCAGAAACTTTTGGACGGTCATAAATTTGCAGCCGCTTTCGCGAAAGCTTGAGTGCCATAAAACAAAGCACCATTCGGTCGCCCGGCCCGAATGGTGCCTTGCCGGTTCAGAGGGCCGTCAGATCTTCTTCGCCGCTGCGTTTTGACCGAAGTAGTGGTCGAAGGCCATGCGGCGATTGACGACCGTGTCCTGCTCCCAGCGCGTCGCACGCTCGGCGAACGCAATCTGGGACTGCACGATCTTCTTGAACAGCGGATTTTCCGCCGACTTTTTCTTCACGACCTCGTCGTAGATCTGAAGCTGCTGACGCAGGATCGTGTCAGGCGTCTTGTAGAACTTAACGTTGTCCTTGGTTTGCAGCTCGACGTAGTCCTTGGAATAGCGGTCCACCGCCTTCCAGGACATGTCCTGGCTCGCCGCCTCCACCGCGTTCGCGATGATGGCGCGCATCTTCTCCGGCAGTGCGTTGTACTTGTCCTTGTTGAACATGATCTCGAACTGCTCGGCGTTCTGATGATAGCTCTGCAGCATGCAGACCTTCGAAACGTCGGCAAATCCAAGCGCACGATCGGACGAGGCATTGTTGAACTCGGCCGCGTCGAGCAGGCCGCGGTCCATCGCCGAGACGATTTCGCCGCCGGGCAGCGCGTTGACCGCGAGGCCCATACCGGTGAACACGTCAATCGAGATGCCGACGGTGCGGTACTTCAGGCCCTTCATGTCTTCGGGCTTGGTGACCGGCTTCTTGAACCAGCCGAGCGGCTGGGTCGGCATCGGGCCGTAGGGGAACGATACGACGTTGGCGCCGATCGAGTTGTAGAGCTCGGTCAGCAGCTCCTTGCCGCCGCCGTACTTGTGCCAGGCGAGCAGCATGTTGGCGTCCATCGCCCAGCCGGGGCCCGAGCCCCAGAGCGCGAGCGCGGTCTGCTTGCCGTAGTGATAGACGAGCACGCCGTGGCCGCCGTCGAGCAGACCCTTGGAGACGGCGTCGAGCAGTTGGAACGCCGGAACGACGGCGCCGGCCGGAAGCACCTCGATCTTGAGGTCGCCGCCGGTCATGTCGTTGACCTTCTTGGCGTAGTCGATCGCGAACTCGTGGAAGATGTCCTTGGACGGCCACGTGCTTTGCCAGCGCATGTTGATCGGGCCGGACTGAGCCTGCACGGCGGGGGCGGCGACGGCCGCGGCGGCGGTCACGCCGGCGCCCAAGACAAAGCGGCGGCGGCTGGTCGTTTTGTTGGCAGAATCCGATTGTGCACTCATAAGCGTATTCCTCCCGGGGTTGCCCCAACGCGGCTTGAAGCGCCGCTTAATCTGTGAAACGCCGGCGAAGGCCCCGTATTCCGCCAGCACTGATGGTAGTTTTAGCCTTTTGACGACTTTTGATACAAGCCCGCAGCCTCGCCGAAGCCCTGCCGGAGGCCTAACTTACGTCGAATTGACGAGGCGAAACGTCAAAAGTCGCCCATGCTGCGGCGGCGCGTCGCAACCAACGGCCCATCGGTTTTAAGCCGTCCCACAGGAGAACTCCGTGAAAGGCCTCGTCTCGACGCTTGCCACCATATGGCGGCTGTCCGTCCCCTATTTCCGCTCCGAGGATCGGCTCGCCGGACGCGTTCTGCTGGCGGCCGTGATCGCCATCGAGCTGGCGCTGGTCGGCATCGACGTGCTGATCAACCAATGGAATAACCGCTTCTACAACGCGCTCCAGGACCGCAACTGGGACAGCTTCGTCAGCGAAATGACGTTCTTCTGCGTGCTCGCAGCCGCCTTCATCGTTCTCGCGGTCTACCAGCTCTATCTCAATCAATGGCTTCAGATCCGGTGGCGCACCTGGATGACCCAGACCTATCTCGGCAACTGGCTCGACGGCGCCAACCACTACCGCATGCAGCTTCTCGGCGACGCGGCCGACAACCCCGACCAGCGCATTCAGGAGGACATCAAGCTCTTCATCGAGAAGATCCTGTACCTCGGACTGGGCCTGCTCAATGCCGTGGTCACGCTCGGCTCATTCGTCGTCATCCTCTGGATCCTGTCGGCGACCGCACCCTTCACGGCGTTCGGGATCACCTGGTCGATCCCCGGCTATCTCGTGTGGGCGGCTCTCATCTATTCGGCGGTGGGCACCGTCATCACGCAGTGGATCGGCAACAAGCTGGTCGGCCTCAACTTCATGCAGCAGCGCTACGAGGCAGACTTCCGCTTCAATCTCGTGCGGGTGCGCGAGAACTCCGAACAGGTCGCTCTGCTGGAGGGCGAACCCGCGGAAAAGCAGCGCCTGCTCGTCCGCTTCGCGCTGGTGGCGGACAACTGGATGAAGCTCGCGAGCCGCACCAAGCGGTTGACGTTCTTCACCGCCGGCTTCTCGCAGATCTCGACCGTGTTTCCCTATGTGGTCGTGAGCCCTGCCTATTTCGCCGGACATATCCAGCTCGGCGGACTGATGCAGACCGCATCGGCCTTCGGCAGCGTGCAGAGGTCGCTGTCGTTCTTCGTCAGCTCCACGATCTACCGCGAGTTCGCGGAATGGCGCGCCGTGGTGCAACGGCTTGCCGGATTTGAGCAGGCGGTTCTGGCCGGCCACAACGCGGCTTCCGTGCCGCCGGTCATCGAGGTCGCGCCGGCCGATGGCAGTGCGGTTCAGATCGATGGGCTCGCGGTCAACCTGCCGACCGGCGTTCCGCTGGTCGCCGCGGACGACATCACCGTGTCGGGCGGCGAGCGCGTGCTGGTCACCGGACCTTCGGGCTCGGGCAAGTCGACGCTGTTCCGCGCCATCGCCGGCATCTGGCCGTTCGGTCAGGGCCGCGTGCGCGTGCCCAAGAACGCCAAGCTGACGATGCTGCCGCAGCGGCCGTATTTCCCGGTCGGCACGCTCGCCGAAGCCATCACCTATCCTGCGGCGCCGGGCACGTTCGACCGCACCAAGATCATCGATGCGATCAAGGCTGTGGGTCTGCCCGCGCTCGTCGAGCGAATCGACGTGGAGGCGCACTGGAATCGGATGCTATCGCTCGGCGAACAGCAGCGCCTCGGCATCGCGCGTGCAGTCCTGCAAGCGCCGGACTACCTGTTCCTCGACGAAGCCACCGCTTCGCTCGACGAACCGGCGGAGGCGGCACTCTACAAGCTGGTGCAGGAACGGCTGCCGGGCGTGACCATCGTGTCGATCGGCCATCGCTCGACGCTGCTCGCATTCCACAACCGGAAAATGACGCTCGAACGCGACGGCGAGCGTTATCGGCTGCGTCAAGCGTAGAACCGGATCACCACCAGCGCGCCGGCCACTTCGGGCCGCCCGCCGCTTTGCGGGCGATCCCGTTGTGCCAGGCGAAGGCGAAGGCCGCGAGCGCCAGCGCGCCGATCGCGACGGGCGCGACGAAGAAGCTCCACGGCATGTCGTTGACGACCGCGACCAGCGGGTCGATGCCCGCCGGCGGATGAAACGTTCGGGTGAGGTGCATCGCGATCATCGACAGGCCGACCGCCAGCGCCGCCGTCCAATGTCCCGGCCCGAGCGCATGCACGACGGCGAGCCCCACCAGCGTCGAGATCAGATGGCCACCGACCAATGCACGCGGCTGCGCCGGATCCGCTTCGGGTGATCCCATCACCAGCACGATGGAGGTGGCGAAGGGAATCGCCATCAGCGGGAATTGGGTGAACACCGAGAGCGCTTCCATCGCGGCGATGGCGAGCGCGCCGCCGACGGCGCCTGCAACGATTGCGATGATGGTACGGCGTTCGATCATGAGCTCGCTCTACGCAAATGCCAAACTTGCAAGCGGCAAGCCATACAGACCGTTCGCTGCGTTCGCCAGAGCCGAAGAATTGCCGCAGCAGGACGCAAACAAGAAACGGGCGGTGGTTTGCACCACCGCCCGTTCAGGACTGAGCTGACTTGGAAAGACTTACTTGACGTTCGAGTTGAGCGTCAGGTCAGCCTTAAGCGTCGCGAAGAAGCGCTGGCCGCACCAGTTCGAACCCGCACCGCCCGGATTGATCGCCGTCACGTTGGTCGTGCCAGTCGCGGTCTGGTCGCCGGTGAAGGCGTTGCAATCGCCCTTGTTCAGGCTGGTGCCGGAGTAGCGCAGGTCAACCGTGAACACCTTGTAGGCCCAGCCGAAGCCGGCATCCCAGTGCGTGTAGTTCTTCAGGTTGATGCCGCCCGGGAAGGCGCCGCCGCAAGCGGTGCCGGCGCCGTTGAGCGTGCAGTAGAAGTTGTCGGTCGTGCCGAGATCCCAGTAACCGACCTGGCCCGAGATGTACGGCGTCACGCCGTTGGAGAACGCGTTGAACGTGTACTTGGCGTTGAAGTTGTAATAGTAGCCCTTCGCGCCGCTGTTCAGCACCGACGGCGAATAGTTGAAGCCGACGCCGGCGGCGAAGTTGTCGGTAAAGTTATAGGTCGCCTTCGCGTAAACTTCCCAGAAGCTCAGGTCTTTCTTGATGACGTTGCCGTTGACCGGGATGTTGCCGTTCGCGGCGCACTCGCCAGGAATGTTCGCATTGAAGCACTGGCCGCCGGGATACCAGTAGTACCAGCCACCGAAGTCGAGCCCGAGCTTGCCGATCGTCGGACGCCAGCCGCCGTACACGTCGACCTCAGCGGCCGCGCGGTTCGGGAAGCTGATGCTGTTGGCCGCAAGGCCGAGGTAGAGTTGGTTGTCCGCGTTGATGTTGTAACGCGGCTCGAAATACGCGTTCACGCTCGGCCGGTGGTTCGACTGCGAGACGCCGCGGAACAGATAGTCGCTGGTGATCGCAGAACCGAACGCGATGTCCCACGGCGACGGCGCGGCGGCGACAATAGGCTTCGCCTTGGTAACGAGATCGGCGGCCATCGCAGGCATCGCCGAGAGAGAGATCGCGGCAACAACCGCGAGCGTAAGCTTCTTCATAGTCAGCCCCTTCCCATCGTGGCTTTGCGGGAAGTCTCGCTGACGTTCACCTTCGCTCTCAAACCAGAGAACACGACTGAGAACATCACCCCACGCCCCGCGTGATCAATTTCTTATGGCGAAAATTCAGCATTGGCAGCGCGTTTGGGACAAGGCGAAACGCGGAGCAGTTGCTGACTTTTTAGGCGATTCGACCTTTTGCGCCCGAGCCATCCCATGAATCCTTTCCGGTGTTGCACTTGTGTCACAAAATCAACCTTGAAAATGGTGCGGAAAGGACAGGTCCCCTGTGGATAATAAGGCAGGCGGGATGCGGCTTTTCGAGAGATAGGACCGAATCGAACCGTGGTCGGATGGTGGGCGCACGCTTTGTGATTTTCCCCACAGCCGGCCGAAGGCGGGCGTGAAGCCTTGCTGTCAGAAAGGGTTGCACCGCCGCTGGTGCAGCGTTTCAGATTCAGTTCTCAAGCGGCCACGCCCGGTTACTCCGGGGCTATTTCCGGCGCCCGGTCGCCGTATCCCTTCTTCCCCCTCGGAAAAGCCCGAGGGGATGGAGCGCCAGGCGGCGCTTCATCTCAGTTCACGCCTTGCGGCGTGGCGCGTCTTTTCGCTCGAAAGACACGCTCGCCACCCAGCGCTCCATCGCGGTGCTCGTTGCGATCGTGGACCGCAACTCAGCTCCGGGCCGGGTTTCCTGGGACGTGGGCGTCGTCACCCTGTCCCAGTCCAGCGAGCACCTCGCAGAACGGTCCTAGTGCCGCCCGACTCGATGCCCGGAGCCGCCCGGGATTGGGGTTACGAGCCCCAAGCGCAGGCTTCCGCACCCTGCTCCGCCAGCGCGACGTCTCGCGAAGACGCCCTCGGATGAGCAAGATGAGGCTGATATATATTCCTATAGGATTAAAGTCAATACGCCGGTGCGAATTTTGGCGCGTAGGTGGGCTAAGGGGCCATAAGCGCGTTCGCGCGCGTCGTCGACGCGCCATCGCACCGAGCCCACCGGAATGAAAATGGTGGGCACGCTTCGCTTAGCCCACCCTACGTTCTGCCACGACACCCCCGGCTGTCATCCCCGCGCAAGCGGGGATCCAGCTCTGTTTCGCAAATACGAAGATTGGTGGTTATGGGTCCCCGCCTTCGCGGGGACGACAGCGGAGCGTGAGAACGACAGCGGAGCGCGAAGACGACAGAGCAAGTCGTGTCATCCCGCCACAGCGACACGCGGCTCGTTTTGCAACGCCCTCTCCGCGCAAGCGCCGTTGTAAGCGAAGCCGGTCGCGAGCAGCCTTTCGATCGCGTCGACCAACGGCGGCAACGGTTGCGCTATGTCCGAGCCGCGCCGGATCAGCCCGACCCGCTCTGCTTCGCCCAGCACCGCACGAACATGCGCGCGCGACACGTTGAACCGGCGTGCCAGTCCGAACACGCTGACGTTCTGCTCCGGTGCAAAATTCCGATAGGCTGCATCGGTGAGGAAAACGCTCAACAGCATGATGAGTCCGGCATCGCGATCTAAAATCCGATCGAGCTCCGGCACGAAATGGACCAGCCGGAAGCCATCGATAAAAGACTCGCTCATGTTCGAGACGAAGCGCGGATAGAACTGCAGATCGGATTCGAGCGCGGCGAGAAAGCGCGGCTCCGCCTGCAGCATGTCCATCGCGCGGAGAACTCCTGTATGCCGCCTGCGAACCTGACCGACCAGTTTCTCGGTCGGCACATAACGGCGCATCCGTCTGTCCTCCTCCACCGTCTCGCGCAAAAGATAGCCGCCAGCGCGCATCATCAGCAGCATCGCCTCCGCGCGGCCCGCGCTGCACACCTTGCCGGAAACGCAGATGTCGCGAAGGCGCGTCGCCGTGAGGCCGGACGAAGGCTCCTCCGGCCGACGCGTGAAATGCAGATACATGCAGATCTGCGTGATGAGAAACCGCGCGCGGTCGTTCAGAACGCGATTGGCGATCCAGTTGCCCTGGTAGAAATCAACGCTCGACGATGCCGCTGTCGCAGCCGCTTCGCGAAAGCGCGAATGAGCGCGCAACGCGTCGATCGTCTCGCCGGAAGGTTTCACAGTCGCCCGTATGGTAAACCCAGACCGTGTTATGCCTGGAATTTATTGCACCCAAAATTCTCCAGATTGTCGCTGCCGTCCAGTCCAATAGAAAAACTGCCGAACTCACAGTCGGCGGTTGGTGAATGGGGCGTTGCCAGCGAACGATGCGGCCGGAGACGCGACACCGGTTCCATCTCACAGTCCTCAGAAGTGTTTTGTGCGGCTCGACCGCACTGTTCGCCGTTTGCGGCGGCCCGGCGTTTGCGGCCGATAGCACCTGGACCGGCAACGTCGACACCAACTGGGACACGCCGGGCAACTGGACGGCGGGCGCTCCGTCGGCGAGCGACAACGCGGTGATCGCGCCCGGCGACGCCAGCGGATTTCTCGACAAGAGCACGCCGGGCTCGGTCGGCTCGTTCCGCTTCATGACCGGCTCCGACCCGCATCTGGTGAACATCGGTGCTGCCTTCAGCATCCACAACGGCATCACCAACCAGTCCGCCAATCAGCAGGAGTTCGATGTCTTCTCGGGATCATTGAGCTTCACCGGCGGCACGATCACGAACACCGGCGGCGGCTCGGTGTACCTGAACAACGGCGCGAACATGAGCTTCACCAGCGCGAGCTCGGGTGATGCGACGATCACCAACACCGGCACGCTCGATTACAACACCGGCGCGACCGCCGGGTCATCGGCAATCGACAACCAGGGCAGGATCAATTTCAACAACAACAGCACCGGCGGCTCGGCGACGATCAACAACAACACCAGCACGTCATCCGTCCAGTTCAACCACAGCAGCACCGCCGGAAACGCCGCCATCACCAACAATTCCGGCGCGGTCACGAGCTTCAACAACAGCGCGAACGCCGGCAGTGCGACGATCACCAACGTTCGCGGCTCGATCATTTTCAACGACACATCGTCGGCCGGCACCGCCACGCTGGTCAACGACGCGTCTTCGTCCCTGCCGCGCACGATCGCCTTCAACGGCAACAGCACCGCCGCCAACGCCACCATCACGTCGGCGACGCTGTTTGGGAGCGTGAGCTTCTTCGATTCTTCCAATGCCGGCAGCGCCAACATCACCGTGAGCAACAACAGCTCGGTGACGTTCCAGGACACGTCCGACGCGGGGCAGGCAACGATCACGGCGAACAATCTGGGCGTGATCAACTTCCGGCTCGGCTCGACCGGCAATCAGGCGCGGCTGATCGCGAACACCGGCGGCACGATCCGCATCGACGCGCTCACCGGCAGCGGCATGACGGCGGGGTCCATCGAGGGTGCCGGCACGCTGATGCTCGGCGCGAAACAGCTCACAGTCGGCTCGAACAACCTCTGGACGGATTTCTCCGGCGTGATCCGCGGCACCGGCGGCGTGCTGACGAAGACCGGCAACGGCAAGCTGACGATCTCCGGCACCAGCAACCTTTACACCGGCGCGACCAACATCAACGGCGGCATCCTCGCAGTGGATGGCTCGATCACGACGTCGAGCGTGGTGAACGTGAACAGCGGCGGCACGCTCGGCGGCGTCGGCAATGTGTCGAATGTGATCGTCGCGGCGGGCGGCACACTCGCGCCGGGCCATTCGATCGGCACCATCACGGTGAACGGCAATCTCACCTTCAACGGCGGCTCGACCTATCAGGTGGAGGTGTCGCCCGCGGCGTCGGACAAGACGGTTGTGACCGGCACGGCGGCGCTCGCGGGAACCGTGAACGCGATCTTCCAGAGCGGCGGCTACATCAACAAGAGCTACACGATCCTCACGGCGGCGAACCGCAGCGGGACGTTCGATGCGATCGCGACGAGCAATCTGCCTCCGGGCTTCGCCGCATCGCTGTCCTATACGGGCACGAGCGTGATGCTCGATCTTGCCGCGGTGGGGATCGTGGCACCAGGGCTCAACGTCAACCAGAGCAACGTGGCGGGTTCGCTGAGCGCGTATTTCCTCAACGGCGGCTCGCTGCCGCCGGGTTTCGGCATGCTGTTCGGGCTCACCGGGAGCCAGCTTCGCAACGGGCTGTCGCAGGTGTCTGGTGAAGCGGGCGCTGCGAGCGCGCAGGGCGGCATGGCCGCGACCAGCCAGTTCATCAATGCGATCTTCGACCAGCTCTCGCACAAGGATGGCGGCAACGAAGCAGCGGACGCCTACGCCGCAGTGACACCGCGCGACCGCATGCCGGCTCCCTTCGCCTCACGCTGGAACACCTGGGCGACCGGCTACGGCGGCGATGCACGGGTGAACGGCGATAGCGTAGTCGGCAGCAGCACGACCACCACGCGGGTCCATGGCGTCGCAGCGGGCGCGGACTATCGCGTCTCGCCGGATACGCGCGTCGGCTTCGCGCTCGGTGGCGCGTCGGCGAATTTCAATCTCGACGGCGGCTTCGGCGGCGGGCGCGCCGACGTATTCAATGCGGGTCTCTACGGCAAGCACCAATTCGGCGCGGCCTACGCCGCGACAGCGCTCGCCTACACCTGGCAGGACACAACCACCGACCGCACAGTGACAGTGGCGGGCAGCGACACGCTGCGTGCGAGCTTCCGCGCCAACGCGCTCGCCACGCGGTTCGAAACGGGCTGGCGCACGGGCACGCCAGCTGTGGCGGTGACGCCCTACGCCGCGTTCCAGCGGACGACGTTCTTCATGCCGGGCTACGGCGAGACGGCGACCGCGGGCTCGAACCAGTTCGCGCTCAGCTACGCCTCGCGCGAGGTCACCGCGATGCGCAGCGAGCTCGGCGCACGCTGGGACAAGGAGTTCCTGGTGCGCGAGGGCACGCTCGCGCTGCGCGCCAAGGCGGCCTGGGCGCACGACTGGAACCGCGACCGCGCAGCGACCGCTGCGTTCCAGTCGATCGCCGCACCGGTCTTTGTGGTCAACGGCGCGCAGGCCGCGGCCGACACCGCGCTTCTTTCGCTCGGCGCCGAGATGAAATGGCGCAACGGCTGGTCGCTCGCCGCAAACGTCGACGGCGAGCTCGCACAAGGCTCGCGCGGCACCACCGGCAAGGGCACCGCGCGCTATCAGTGGTGAGAAAAGAAAACGCCCGCGGTCTCCTGCCGGAAACCGCGGGCATTTCGTTCTTAAGCGTTCAGATCAGGCGGCCGCGGCCTTCGCGCGGTTGGCCGCGATGCGGCGGTCGACCAGCGCAACCTGATCGTCGATCGCCTTCAGGCTCAGGCCCTTCTGCTTCGCGATGAGCTGCACGAGCTTGTCGGCACGCTCGATGTTCGGCGCGCCGTTCTGGAGCGCGCGGGCGGCAGACGCCGGACGCACCAGCGACTGCGCGGCGGCGGCATACTTCTCGTAAGGCACGAGGTCCGCCGGGTTGGCGCCGAGCTTCACGCACAGATCGAACACGAAGTCATAGACCGCTTTCGAGGTCGCGGGATCGGAGTGCACGGCCTCCTGAGCGGTGCGCATGCCGTCCTCGGTGACGCAGCGGTAGTTGCCGGCGAGCAGCATCGCCCACTTGGCGAGCGGCACGAAGATTCCGTCATAGACGCGCAGCTTCACGGGAAGCTCGATCTTCTCGCCGCCGCCAACATCGTAGCGAATGGCCTCGATCTCCTTCTCGAGCTGACGCAGAATCGCGGTGCCCTTCTCGTCGTCGAACCGCGCGGCCTTGAAGTTGGTCGGCAGCGTGACAAGCAGTTCGTTGGCCTTACCGTCCGGCGGGCGGATCGCCTGCGGGTCCGGGCTGCACAGCGTGAGATACTTCGGATCGAAGCTGTCCCACACGCGCGCGTCGGTGTAAGCGGGCTCCAGCGCCGCATAGTCGAGGCCCGGGATGCGCTTCACGTAGGGAAGCGGCGGCATGTTCATGATCGACATGCACGGCTTCTTCGACTTCGCGACCGCATCGAGCAGCTCGCGCACGCCCGGCGAGCGATACTGCGGCTCCTGCATCGCGAGGCAGATCAGGTCGTAGTCGTTCGGGTTCACGCCCTGCGCGCCTGAGGCCGTGATCTTGCCCGGCAGCTTGCTGGATTCGAGCAGCACCGGGTCTTTGCGGCCGCGCACCGGCAGGCGGACCTTGATGCCTTCCGCATTGATGAGGTCGGCCTCGGCGGGGAGACACACGTGATGAATCTTGTGGCCGCCGAACAGCATTTTGGAAGCCAGAAGCGAGCCGTAGGCCGCGCCCAAGATAAGGATGTTGTACGCCATGCGGACACTCCGTCGCTGAGTGAAAGATTGAGAGAAATCAGGCCTCTGGCCGTCTTTCCCGGCTGGGGCCGATGCTATTGCGGCAGCCCGCGCGATGCAATGCGGGTCCGCAGCGCGGAACAAGAAGGAAACGAAGAGCGAGGCAAGATGTCCTCTCCCCGCGGAAGCGGGGAGAGGTGAAAAGAGTTCGCCGCTAGCTCGTTGCCGTGTCGTCCGGCGCGGGCGTCGGCCCGTTACCGGGGATCGACGACGGAAACGGTGATGGACGCGGCGCGATCGGCGTGGCGGCGGGCAACGGCGCCGGCTTGCTGGACGACGTGGAAATTGCCGTACGCGCCGTCGGCGTTCCCACCTTTATCGTCAGCGTGTTGGCCTTCGCTTTCGCCTTCTTGGCTGGCTTTGCCTTGGCCTTCGGCTTGGATTTACGAACCGCCTTCTTCGCTGACTTCCTGATCGTCTTCTTCGCCGCTTTCTTCGCGGTTTTCTTCTTGCTCTTACTGGCTTTCGCTTTGCGCTTCTTCGCCATGCTTCCTCTCCCGCTGGGTTCGGCGCGGATGCGCCGCGCGACCGGCCTCCGGCGTGTGACCCGCCGTCCCCTGACTCAATCGCGTGCAATGATCCTCTGCCACGCGCGAGAGGCGCGCAAGCGCATCTTTAGGCGGACGCCTCACGCTGGCGCGCTTCGAGCACCAGCGGCACAGGACCGCCGGTGGCCCAGTCGATCAACTCCACGGTGTGGACCACGGGAATGCCGGTGCCCGACGCGATCTGCGTGATGCAGCCGATGTTGCCCGCGGCGATCACGTCCGGCGCGGTCTTCTCGATATTGGCGACCTTGCGGGCGCGGAGGCGGTCAGCGATCTCGGGTTGCAGGATGTTGTAGGTGCCGGCCGAGCCGCAGCAGAGGTGCGCTTCGGGGATTTCCTTGACCGCGTAGCCGCAGGTGGCGAGCACGTTCTTCGGCTGATTGTGGACGCGCTGGCCATGCTGGAGGGAACAGGCGGAGTGATAGGCGACGGTGAGTGCAGGCGCCGCGCCGGGCTTGAGCGGGAGCGCCGCAAGATACTCGCAGACGTCGCGCGCAAGCGCCGAAACCTTCGCGGCCTTTTCCGCATAGGCCGGATCGGTGCGCAGCATGAAACCGTAGTCCTTCACCGTGGTGCCGCAGCCGGAAATCGTGACGAGAATGGCGTCGAGGCCCTCGTCTTCAATCTCCGCGGTCCAGGCATCGACGTTGGCGCGGGCGCGCGCGAGCGCCTCGCCCTCGCGGCCCATGTGATGCACGAGCGAACCGCAGCAGCCTTCGCCTTCGGGAATGACGGCTTCGATGCCATGGCGATTGAGGATACGAATCGTGGATTGCGTGATATGCGGCGCGAGCGCCTCGTTGGCGCAGCCGGACAGGATCGCGACGCGGCCCTTGCGCTCGCCCTCGGCGGGCTTCACGCCCTTCGGCGTCATCGGGATCGGCGTGTGACGCGGCGCGAGGCGAAGCGCGGCGCCGAGCGGCTTCAGACCGATGGCATCGAACAGCGGCGCGAGCGGTTTTGCCACCACCGCAGCCAGCATCGCGACGCGCAGGCGCATGGGATAAGGCATCACAGCGGCGAAGAAGCTGCGTATGAAGCGGTCGAGGAACGGACGCTTATACGTCTCGTCGATGTGGGCACGCGCATGATCGACGAGGTGCATATAGTGCACGCCCGAAGGGCATGTCGTCATGCAGGCGAGGCACGAAAGGCAGCGGTCGATGTGCTTGACCACGTCCGCCGTCGCGGCGCGGCCCTGCTCCAGCATGTCCTTGATGAGATAAATGCGGCCGCGCGGCGAATCGAGCTCGTCGCCGAGCAGCACGTAGGTCGGGCAGGTCGCGGTGCAGAAGCCGCAATGCACGCAGGCGCGGAGGATCTTCTCCGACGAAGCATTGTGCGGATCGGCAAGCTGGGCGATGGAGAAGTTGGTTTGCATCAGACCCCCGCCCACATGCGGCCGGGATTCAGCACGCCTTTCGGATCGAAGCTCTCTTTCACGCGCTTCGTCACCGCGGCGAGCGCGCCGTCCTGCGGCTCGAACACGTCGGACGCGGCGCGCACCGAAGCGTCGGCACGAATGAGCGTCGCGTGGCCGCCGACAGAGCGCACCGCGGCGCGAACCTCGTCGGTCGCCACGTCGAGCCCCGGCAGCGGCGCGATCCAGATAAGACCGCCGGCCCAGTCGTAGAACATCTGCGCGCTCGGCGGGATCAGCGTCGCAAGCTCCGCGCCCTTCGACGGCACGGTGGAGACACGCCACACTGGCCGCTGGCCGGACGGCCCGTTCGCGGCGAAGGGCCGTACGTCGCGGATGTTGCTCCAGAGAAGCTTCGAACGTTCGACACCGATCGACGTTACCGAGCCGTATGATCGCAAGAGAGCGATCAGCGCTTCCTTGCGATGTTTCACCGACGGCGCGACGCCCTCAAGGCGCAGCGCGGTCGTTGCCTGCGTCGTATCCAACCCACCGAAACGAAATGCGATGTGCGCCGGCAGATGCGCCGCGCCGGACACGTCGCAGGACGACGCCATCGCCGCGCTCATCGCCTTGATCGCGTTCGCATCGCTCAAGCCGAGCACCAGCACGGTTTCCTCTGTCTCGGCGCGCGGCAATGTCTTGATCGTCACGTCGGTCATCGCGGCGAGCGTGCCGTAGGAGCCCGCAAGCACCTTGCAGAGATCGTAGCCGGTGACGTTCTTCACCACGCGGCCGCCGGATTTGAAGGTTTCGCCACGGCCGGACACCGCCGTGAATCCCAGGAAGTGATCGCGCGCGGCGCCCGACTTGATGCGGCGCGGCCCTGCGAGATTGGTCGCGAGCGCGCCGCCGAGCGAGCCCGCGCCATCGGGCTGGCCGAGCAGCGAGCCGTAGTCCATCGGCTCGAACTCGAGCTGCTGGTTCTTCGAGGCAACCAGCGCCTCGATCTCGGCGATCGGCGTGCCCGCCCGGGCGGAGAGCACCAGTTCCTCCGGCTCGTAGAGCGTGACGCCAGACAGGCCGGACAGATCGAGGGTGAGATCGGTCTGGGACGGGCGGCCGAGCGCACGCTTGGAGCCGCGGCCGACGACTTCCAACGCCTTGCTCTCCGCGAGCGCCCATTGAACGGCGTTCTCGACGTCTTTCGTGTCACGGGGTTTCAGCGCGTCGGTCATGCTAACGTTCAGTTTCCGGCAGCAGGTCAATTGTTATGCAACGAATAGACGATCGCTCGCTAGTGGCCGTGGAAAAGCCCGAACTGGCCGTTCTCCCCACGCCGGAACTGAACGCCGAGACGCCCGCCCATCTGCTCGACGACGATATCACCCCGACCGACCGGCTGTTCGTGCGCAACACGGGATTCATGCCGGGGTTCTCGCTTACCGAACTGGCGGGCTGGACGCTGACGGTCGACGGCTTCGTGCGGGAGCCGCGGCGCTTCACGCTTGAAGCGCTCAAGCGCGAATTCGAGACGGTCTCTCAAATCGCCGTGATGGAGTGCGCGGGCAAGGGCCGGGCGTTCTACGAGCATCAAACGAGCCCGGTGCTGTGGCAGCATGGCGCGGCCGGTTGCGCGCGCTGGACCGGCGTGCGGCTCGGCGACGTGCTGCGGGCGTGCGGCGTGCGGCCCGAGGCGGTCTACACCGGCCATTACAGCCCGGACCTTTATCTCGACAACAGCGGACCTGCGATCTCGCGCGGGCTGCCGATCGCGAAGGCATTGGCGCCGGAGACGATGCTGGCGTTCGGACTGAACGGCGAGGTGTTGCCGCCCATTCACGGCGGCCCGCTCCGCATCGTCGCGCCGGGCTATCCGGGTGCGGCCTCGCAGAAATGGCTGACGCGGATCGAGTTGCGCGACCGCGAGCACGACGGCGAACGGATGGGCGGGCTGCACTACCGGATGCCGCGCGTGCCGATGAAACCCGGCGATCCGATCGACGAGAGCCTGTTCGACGTCATCACCGACATGCCAGTGACCTCGATCATCACGTCGCCGCGCGACGGGTTCACGGCGCGGCTCGGCGATCCGCTGATGCTGCGCGGGCACGCCTGGAGCGGGCATGTGCCGGTGGCGAAGGTCGAGGTCTCGACCGACGGCGGCAAGCGATGGCGCGAGGCGGCGCTCGGCCCCCTGCCCGACCGCTTCGCCTGGCGCCGCGCGCTGCTGACATTGCCCGCGCCGCAGCCGGGCGAGATCGAGGTCATCATGCGGGCGACGGACGCGGAGGGACGCGCGCAGCCCTTAGGGAGCGCGCCGTGGAATCCGCGGGGGTATCTGAACAACACGTGTCATCGAATCAAAGGCGCGATCGTCTGACAGGGAGGCGACGCTCGCGCTCAGTTGACTCTCGGCGCAACGCCGCTTGCAGCCATCGCGAGCGCCTCCGCGGGATAGAACTCGTGCTCACCCAGCGGAACAAGCCGAACCTTGCCATCCTCGTCAGACGGCACACCAAGCCGACGGTAAGCGAGTAACACGTGCCCCCCGTTAAGGGCCTTGATCTCCCAGATCGCATTCACCAGCGAACGATCGCCGGTCTGCTTGTTCGCTGAAACCGTCACCAACATGCCAGCCTTGAGCTCGCTGTGAGCGAGGCCTGGCAACAACGATGGATCGGAACTGCTGAAATGCTTCACGAGCGTTTGCCTCTTGCAACGAGTTCGCGAACCGAGTGACCCCGAACATCGGGCTGAATCGGCCAAACACGTCGTCGACAGCGCCCCCGCCACTCAACGGCACGCCCGCATGCAGGCAACCACCTTCTAGGAAACCGGACGGCCGAGCGTGATGAGACGATGTGTCACTGACAATTGGTCGCAAAGAACACGCGCCCTGGTCGGTTGACAGCCGAGCCGGCATTTCGCCGCGCGCGAAATTTGCTGCGAATGGCAGGCTGCGTTGAAAGTCGGCGTCTCAGCTCACCGGCCGTTCGTCGGCGATCACCTTGCCATCGTTCGGCAGCGAGCCCGGCGCGACGAGTTGCACCGCACCCTTCAGCTTCGTCACCGATTGCAAGGTTTCGGCGACGGCGTTCGCGAGCGACGTGTCCTGCGAGGCGCATTCCGCCGCGAGCGTCATCGCGTCCTGCTCGGCTTCGCGCGTCACACGCAACCGCACGCGGCCGAGCGAAGGATGACGGCGCGCCACTTCCGCGATCTGCTCGGGCCGCACGAACATGCCCTTCACCTTCGTGGTCTGGTCGGCGCGGCCCATCCAGCCCTTGATGCGCATGTTGGTACGCCCGCACGGCGAGACGCCGGGCAGCACAGCGGAGAGATCGCCGGTCGCGAGGCGGATCATCGGATAGTCGGGATTGAACGTGGTGACGACCACCTCGCCCACGTCGCCATCGGGCACGGGGTCGCCGGTGCCGGGGCGGACGATCTCGACAATCAAGCTCTCGTTGACGATCAGGCCCTCACGCGCCGCGCTCTCGTAGGCGATCACGCCGGTCTCCGCGACGGCGTAGCACTGCGCGACCGCGACGCCGCGGCCTGCAAGCTCGGCGCGCAGAGAAGCAGGCAGCGCCGCGCCCGAGACGAAGCCGCGCTTGATCGAGGATGCGTCCTTGCCGGCCTTTTCCGCCGTGTCGAGCAGGATCTTGATGAAATCCGGCGTGCCGATGTAGCCCCTCGGCTTGTAGTGAGCGACCGCATCAAGCTGCTGCTCGGTGTTGCCGACGCCGCCGGGGATCACAGCGCAGCCGAGCGCATGCGCGCCGCTCTCCATGATGTAAGCCCCGGGCGTCAGGTGATAGGAGAACGAGTTGTGCACTACGTCGCCCGCGCGGAAGCCAGCGGCGTAGAGCGCGCGAGCCGCGCCGGCGAAATCCTCAGCATGGCCCTCAAGTTCGAAGATCGGACCGGGCGACATGTGCAGGCGCTTCGCCTGGCCTGGCGGCATGACGTTGAAGCCGCCGAACGGCGGATTGTCCTTTTGCAGCGACAACAAATCGGATTTGCGGAGAAGCGGAAGCTTCGCGAGCGCCGCGCGCGAGGTGACGGATTTCGGATCGATGCCGGAAAGCTGCTTGGCCCACCCGGGCGCAGTCATCGCCCGCGTGACGAGATCGGGCAGCCGCGCGAACTGCTCACGCTCGCGCGTTGCAGGATCGCGGGTTTCGAGAGTGTCGTAATGATCCGGCATGATCGTCCCGTTTCAGAAAACGCGAAACCAGCGCGCGATGTTCAGCAAGGTCGATAGCGCCGCCGCGACGTAGGTGTAGGCCGCGGCCTTCAACACACTCCGCGCGGCAGGCAAGTCCTCCTCGGAAAGATAGCGGCGCCCTTCCAGCACCGGAAGCGCCTTGCCGAAGCTCGCGTCGAACTCGACCGGCAGCGTGACGATGTGCACCGCAACACTGATGCCCATGAGCATCACGGCCGCGAGGATTTGCAGGCCGACGAGCAGCGGGGCCTTCACCACAATGAGCATCACCGGCGCAAGCAGCAGAACCACGGTCGCGAGCCGCTCGACCCAGATGAGCTTGGATACCAGCTCGAATCGCCGCCGGAACGCGGGTTCGCCCCGAGCATGCTGGATGGCGTGGGAGACCTCGTGCGCTGCGATCGCGACGGCAGCGACCGAACGGCCGTCGTGGTGCTGCCGCATGAGGCGCACGGCGCGGGCTGTCGGGTCATAATGATCGCCCTTGTCGGTGACCTCGACCTTCACGTCGGGAAGCTTCGCCTCATCGAGCAGATGCCGCGCGAACTCGCCGCCAGTGCCGGGTAGATCAGGCCGCTCGACGCCGTGTTTCGCAAGGACGCGCTTGATCCACCAACTCGGCCCGAAAATGAGCGCGAGAAGAAGGATCACACCAATGGCGGCAATGATAGGCATGAATGGATTATCGCAAAAACCGCAACAGCAACGAAGCGCGTTCGATCAGCCCGCCGCGGACGCTGCCGCTCGCATGGCTCCGATGAATACGTCCACGGCGTTCGGCGCAATCGCATTGCGCCCGGCGAGGCGCGCCAGACAGTGGATCGCGAGATCATGCGATTTGTAGCAATGGTGGGCAATGAGCGCGAGATGCTTGAACTGCTCGTCGTCCATCAGCTCATGCTTGGTGAAATCGCGGATATAGATGATGTCCGCGAAAAGAACCTGATTGAACGCGCTGTTCGGCGAGCCTTCGGAGTAAGTAGGCAGGATTGTCCGCCGGTTGACGTGGTGCAAATGGTGCGGAATGAAACCGCGACTGCGCAGATCGACGTCGACGTCGCCGAACAGCGGTTGCTCCTTGTAGAGATCCAGGAAGCACACTTCGGTGTGGATCGCGACCGCGCGGCTGAGCTTCTCGCTGGCGCCCCTGAAGACCATCAGCTCCGCGCCCTGAACGTCGATCTTGAGCATGTCGATCGCCGCGATTTCGGCAAGGTCGTCGAGCCGGCGCGTCTGCACCGGCACCCGCTCCTTCACCTGCGACCATTCGCTAAAACCGTTGAACCAGTCGAGAACAGGAAAATTGGGCTCGAACAAGCTGGTCATGCCGGGCATCGCAGTGACGTGCAGGATCTGCGGGCTGCCGTCGCCAATGACGTATGGAAGATAGGTCTCCAGATCGCTCTTACGCTGGTTGAGGAAGGCCAGTCCATTGGGCTGCGGCTCGAAGCCGGTGACGGTGCAAACCCGCTTGCTCAGCAGCGGCTGATACGGCGCCTCGCCGTCGATCGGATTGGCGCCAACGTCCACCACTGCTGTCAGGCGTTGCGGGCGCAGAAGCGCCAACAACGTGGCATCGGGAGCCGGAAGCGAATTCGGCGCGTTCATGCCGCGCAAGCTGCCACGACAGGTCCGATTCGGACAGGAAGAATCATGCCAGCCAGCGCTTGCGCCGCTTGTAGTGCTTCACGTCGCGGAAAGACTTGCGCTTGCCTTCGGCGACGCCGAGATAGAACTCCTTGACGTCCTCATTCTCACGCAAGGCCTTCGCTGCGCCGTCCATCACCACGCGGCCGTTCTCGAGGATGTAGCCGTAGCTCGCGTATTTCAGCGCCATGTTGGTGTTCTGCTCGGCGAGCAGGAACGACACGCGCTCCTTGTCGTTCAAATCCTTCACGATCTCGAAAATCTCCTCGACGATCTGCGGCGCGAGCCCCATCGACGGCTCGTCGAGCAGAATCATCTTCGGGCGTGACATCAATGCGCGGCCGACCGCGCACATCTGCTGCTCGCCGCCGGAGGTGTAGCCGGCTTGCGAGCCGCGGCGCTCCTTGAGGCGCGGGAAATAGGAGTAGACCATCTCCAGATCGGCCGCGACGGCGGCCCTACCGTCGCGGCGCGTGAATGCGCCGGTGAGCAGGTTCTCCTCGACGGTGAGATGGCCGAAGCAGCGTCGCCCCTCCATCACCTGGATGCAGCCACGTTTCACGAGATCGTTCGGCGAGAGCGAATGCACCTGCTCGCCGTCGAACACGATCGAGCCCTTGGTGACTTCGCCGCGCTCGGCGTGCAGCAGATTGGAAATCGCTTTCAGCGTCGTGGTCTTGCCCGCGCCGTTGGCACCGAGCAGCGCAACGATGCCGCCCTTGTGCACTTCGAGCGAGACGCCTTTCAGCACGAGGATGACGTGCGAATAGACGACCTCGATGTTGTTGACGGAGAGGAAGGCTGGGGCGGCTTCCGTCTTGGTAGCGGACTGTGAGGTCGCAACAGATGCCATATTGAACTCCGCCGCCTTTGCTCCCCTCCCCCCCGCGAGCGAAGCGAGTGGTGGGGAGGGGTCGGGGGTGGGGGGCTAACTCAACACACCCCCCACCCCGGCTCGCTACGCTCACCGACCCTCCCCACCGCTTCGCGGGGGGAGGGTTGAAGAGTGTTCAGCTCTCCTTCGAGCAGTCGCGCGGCGTGATCTTCTTCTCCGCGGCGTACTTGTCGGAGGCATCCTTGACCATCGGGCCGAGGATCTTCTCGTCCGCCGCGTAGTAATCGGAGATCACCTTCCACTGCTTGCCGTCCCACTGCTGGACGCGCGCCTGATCGGCGCCCTGGTGGTCCTGGCAGGAGAACTTCATCGGCTTGAGCATGCCCTCGAAGCCGAGCTCCTTGATGCGCGCGGCGGACAGTTCGAGGTTCTCGAAGCCCCAGCGGATCTGCTCGCCGGTCATCGGCTTGTTGCCGAACTTCTTCATCGCCGTGCGGATCGCTTCGACACCGATCATCGAGTTGAGGATGCCGCGGTTGTAGAGCACGTGGCCGGTGTCTTCGGCCTTTGCCTGGCTCTTGCCCTTCGACACGACAAATTTCTCGATATCGGCATGCACCGGGAACTTGCCGGCGCCGTGCTGAAGCATGAGCGCCTTGTAGCCGGTGGATTGATCGCCGGCCGGGATCACGTCCGGCTCGGCGCCCGCCCACCACACGCCCATCATCTTGTCGCGCGGATAGCCGACGCCCGCCGCTTCCTTGATCGCGGTGGAGTTCATCACGCCCCAGCCCCAGAGCAGGACGTAATCGGGACGATCCTGACGGATCGCGAGCCACTGCGACTTCTGCTCGACGCCCGGATGCGTAACCGGGATCGCCTTGAACTCAAAGCCGAGTTGCTTCGCGCGCGCTTCGAGCGCGGCGATCGGCTCCTTGCCGTAGGGGCTGTCGTGATAGACGAGGCTGATCTTCTTGCCTTTCATCTTGTCGAAGCCGCCCCACTCCTTCGCAATGTGCTGGATGGCGACGTCGGCCGCGGTCCAGTACGAGCCGACCGCGATGAAGTTCCAGGGGAACACCGCGCCGTTGCGGCTCTCCGAACGGCCGTAGCCCATCGTGAGCAGCGGGATCTTGTCGCCCGGCACCTTCTCGGTGAGCGCGAAGGTGATGCCGGTCGAGAGCGGCGAGAAATACGACGCGCCGGTCGGACCCTTGCCCTTCATGCGCTCGTAGCATTCGACGCCCTTGTCGGTGGCGTAGCCGGTTTCGCATTCCTCCGGCACGAGCTTGACGCCGTTGATGCCGCCATCGCGCTCGTTGATCATGTTCCAGTAGTCGATCACGCCGTTGGCGAACGGAATGCCGTTCGGCGCGTAAGGACCGGTGCGATAAACCAGCGCCGGCATGTACTGCTCATTCTGCGCGAATGCAGGAGCGGCAATTGCGGTTGCGCCAACAGCGGCCGCCGCAAGGACCAGAGTTGCTCGAAACATTGTCTTCCTCCTAGACGATCCGGCGTTTCGCCGGGTTTTTCGCGAGCCTTTTTCATTTCTCTCGGAGCGCCGCCTGCTCGAAAGCAAACGCACCTTTTGGATCAAGCCTATGCCCCTAGTAGGGGTAAGGCCAGAGTCTCAACTTCTCCTTGGCGGTAGACCAAAGTCTTGCAAATCCATGCGGTTCGACGATCAGGAGCCAGCAGATCAGCGCGCCTGTGACAATAAAGACCAGCAGCGAAACGGTCTCGACCGAGATCGGAATTCCGAGTGCGTGGGGCACCTGATCGAGCACGATCGGCAGCACCAGGATGAAGGCCGCGCCGAGGAACGAACCGAGGATCGAACCAAGCCCGCCGATGATCACCATGAAGAGAATCTGGAACGAGCGGTCGATCGAGAAGGCGAGCGGCTCCCACGAGCCGAGATAGACGAAGGCCCAGAGCGCGCCGGCCACGCCGATGATGAACGACGAGATCGCAAACGCCATCAGCTTGGCATAGAGCGGGCGGATGCCGATGAGTTCGGCAGCGATGTCCATGTCGCGGATCGCCATCCACTGCCGGCCGAGATTGCCGCGCACGAGGTTCTTGGCGATCACAGCGAAGGCGACGACGAACATCAGGCAGAGCAGATAGCGGTCGATCGGCGAATGCACGATCCAGCCGAAGAAGTTCAATTCCGGCGCGTTGACCGAGCCCGACGACGTGTAGTTGGTGAACCACTTCACGCGCGCGAACACCCAGTCGAAGAAGAATTGCGCCGCGAGCGTGGCGACGGCGAGATAGAGGCCCTTGATACGGAGACTCGGAATGCCGAACAGGATGCCGACAAAGGCCGCCATCAAACCGCCGAGCAGGATCGACGGCAGAACCGGCAGCGCCGGAATCTTCAGCGCCATGATCTCAATGCCGGTGCCGAACTTGTAGGCGCAATAGGCGCCGACCGCCATGAAGGCGCCGCTGCCGAGCGAGAGCTGGCCGCAATAGCCGGTGAGGATGTTGAGGCCGATGGCAGCGAGCGACAGGATCAGGAACGGGATGAGGATCGCGCGAATGAGATACTCGCTGCCGAACGGCCAGATGTGGAAGTGCGACATCACCGGCACGCCAATGAAGACGAAGACGAGCAACATCCACAGCGCGATCCGATCCTGACGGATCGGGAACACCTGCGTGTCCGCGGCGTAGCTGGTCTTGAATTGTCCGGCCTCACGATAGAGCATTGTCTACACTCTCTCGATGATGCGTTCGCCGAACAGCCCTTGCGGGCGGAACATCAGGACGGCAAGCGCCAGCACGTATCCAAACCAGTATTCGATGCCGCCGCCGATCGCCGGGCCGAGATAGGCCTCCGCGAGCTTTTCGCCCGCGCCGATGATGAGCCCGCCCCAGATCGCGCCGGGCACCGAGGTGAAGCCGCCGATGATGAGCACCGGCAGCGCCTTGAGCGCGAGGAACGTGATCGAGAACTGCACGCCGAGCTTGGTGCCCCACACGGTCGCGGCGACGAGCGCGACGAGG
The DNA here is from genome assembly GCA_040756555.1 of Pseudomonadota bacterium. Lineage (GTDB taxonomy): Bacteria > Pseudomonadota > Alphaproteobacteria > Rhizobiales > Xanthobacteraceae > Z2-YC6860. The sequence goes on from JBFLYS010000001.1 coordinate 480,737, forward strand.
CCGGCGACGAGCCAGACGATGAACCAGATCCACGAGATCGGAATGCCGACCGACTGCGCGGCGGCATGATCGTCGGCGACCGCGCGCAGCGCGCGGCCGGTCTTGGTGCGCTGGAAGAACACGGCGAGACCCGCGACAAGCACGCCCGCGATCAGCCCGCCCCAGACGTCGAGCTGGTTCACCAGGATGCCACCGGGGAAAAGGCTCTCGCCGAGGAACCATGCGTCGGTCGGGAACAGGCGGAGCGGATAGATCTCCGCGCCGAAGATCATCTGCGAGACGCCTTCAAGCACGAAGGTGACGCCGATGGTGGACATGAACAGCGTCAGTCCGTCCTGATTGACCAGCGGTCCGAGCACAAAGCGTTCGATGATCCAGGCCGCGATCGCCATGATGATTGCGGCGAAGCCCAATCCCAGGATGATCGCGGTCCAGACCGGGAAGCCCTTCGCGACGAGGAAGTCGAGCGAGCGCACGAGCGCGAGGCCGGCGAGCAGCACCATCGCGCCTTGCGCGAAGTTGAACACACCGGACGCCTTGAAGATCAGCACGAACCCGAGCGCGACCAGCGAATAGAGCACGCCGGACAGGAGACCGCCGAGCAGGACTTCGAGGAATTGACCGAAGGCGATCATGCCGTTGCTCTCCAAAGAGCCGACAACGCCGGAGGCTGCGCCTCCCCTCCCCCCGTGAGCGAAGCGAATGGTGGGGAGGGGTCGGGGGTGGGGGGAAGCGAAAATGCAAAGCCCCCCACCCCGGCGCACAGCCGGCGCCCCCCCACCCCAACCCGTCGCGGGGGGGGGGGAAAGGGGGCGCGCCCCCCCGCGAAAATGCAAAGCCCCCCACCCCGGCGCACTGCGTGCGCCGACCCTCCCCACCGCTTCGCGGGGGGAGGGTAAAGGCGGCAGCGCCGATGCTGAAGGAAGAGAGAGAGCCCATCAGTGCGCCACTCCGAGATACGCGTCGATCACCGCCTGGTTCTTCTTCACCTCGTCCGGCGTGCCGTCGGCGATCTTCACCCCGTGGTCGAGCACGACCACGCGATCCGACAGGTCCATCACCACGCCCATGTCATGCTCGATCAGCGCGATGGTCGTGCCGTAATAGTCGTTCACGTCGATGATGAAGCGCGACATATCCTCTTTCTCCTCGAGGTTCATGCCAGCCATCGGCTCGTCGAGCAGGAGAAGATCGGGCTCCATGGCGAGCGCGCGGCCCAGTTCGACGCGCTTCTGCAAGCCATAGGGCAGCCGCGCGACCGGCACCTTGCGGATCGCCTGGATCTCGAGGAAGTCGATGATCTCCTCGACGCGATGGCGGTGCTCGATCTCCTCGTTGAGTGCGGGCCCGAAGCGCAGCATCTGCCAGAGGAAGCCCCGGCGCATCTTCAGCGTGCGGCCGGCCATGATGTTGTCGAGCGCGCTCATCCCTTTGAACAGCGCGACGTTCTGGAACGTGCGCGCGATGCCGCCGCGCGCCGCCTCGAACGGCTGCATGCGCGGTCGCGTCTCGCCCTTGAAGGTGATGCGGCCCTGCTGCGGGTGATAGAAGCCGTTGATGACGTTGAGCATCGATGTCTTGCCCGCGCCGTTCGGACCGATGATGGCGCGCACCTCGCCCTTCCTGATGTCGAAGGAGACGTCGCGGATCGCGCGCACGCCGCCGAAGGAGAGCGACACGCTCTCGACGGAAAGGATCACCTCCCCGGCGGCGATATCGCTTTCGGCGGGGGCTCTCATGCCGCCTTCCCCATTTGCGGAGCGACCGGCACGGTGGCGACATCGCGGATTTTCACCCGCGCGGAGATGTTGCCCTTGCGGCCGTCCTCGAACGTCACCTCGGTCGAGATGTCGGCTTCCTTCGCTCCGCTGTAGAGCGCATCGATCAGCGGCTTGTAGCGCTCGGCGATGAAGCCGCGGCGGACCTTCTGGGTGCGCGTCAGTTCGCCGTCGTCGGCGTCGAGCTCTTTATGGAGGATCAGGAAGCGTTTGATCTGCGCGCCCGCGGTCATCTTGTCGTCGGCGAGCGCGCGGTTCGTCTCCTCGACGTTCTTGGCGATCATGTCATAGACGAGCGGATGGCCGGCCAATTCCTGATAGGAGCCGTAGACCACATTGTTGCGCTCGGCCCAGCTTCCGACCGCAGTGAGGTCGATGTTGAGCATCACCGACACGAAATCGCGGCCGTCGCCATAGGCCACCGCTTCGCGAATGTTCGGGAAGAACTTCAGTTTGTTCTCGATGTACTTCGGCGGGAACAGCGTGCCGTCCTTGAGCTTGCCGACGTCCTTGGCGCGGTCGATGATTTTCAGGTGACCGGTCTTCGAGTCGAAGAACCCGGCATCGCCAGTCTTCACATAGCCGTCCGGGGTCAGCGCTTCCTTGGTCTTCGCCTCGTCCTTGAAATAGCCGACGAACATGCCGGGCGATTTGAACTGCACCTCGCCGTTCTCGGCGATGCGGATGTCCACGTTGGGCGCAGCCGGACCGACGGTGTCGGAATGAATCTGGCCGTCGGGCTGGCAGGTGACATAGAGGAACGCTTCGGTCTGGCCGTAGAGCTGCTTCAGGTTCATGCCGAGCGAGCGGTAGAACGAGAAGAGATCAGGGCCGATGGCCTCGCCCGCCGTGTAGGCGACGCGCACGCGCGTGAAGCCGAGCACGTTCTTGAGCGGCCCGTAGATCAGGAGTTTGCCGAGACCGTAGAGCAGCCGCCCTGTGACCGGCACAGGCTTGCCGTTGAGAATGTCCTCGCCGTAGCGCTTGGCGACGCCGATAAAGTAGTGGAACAGCTTGCGCTTGATGAAGCTCGCATCCTCCATGCGGATCATCACGCGCGTCAGCATCGCCTCGAAGGTGCGCGGCGGCGCGAAGTAGAACGTCGGCCCGATCTCGCGAAGGTCCGCCATCGCGGTCTCGCCGCTCTCCGGGCATGCGGTGCAGAAGCCAGCGACGAGCTGTTGAGCGTAGTTGAGATAGTGATCGCCGACCCAGGCGATCGGGAGATACGCCAGCGCCTCGTCCTGATCGGTGAGCTTGTCGAACGCGACGGTGTCGCGCGCCGCCGCGATGCAGCGTTCGCCCGACAACACCACACCCTTCGACTGGCCCGTGGTGCCGGAGGTGTACAGAATGATCGAGGTGTCGCTGCCCTTCCCCGACGCGATCTCGTTGTCGAGCCATGCGCCGAGCTTGGGATCGCTCGCGAGCGCAGCGCGGCCGTCGGCGATCACCTCGTCGATCGCGCGCAGATTGGTGCGGTCGTATTCGCGCAAGCCTTTCGGCTCGTCATAGACCATCTTCTCGAGCTTCGGCACACGCTCGGAGATCGAAAGGATCTTGTCGACCTGCTCCTGGTCCTGGACGGCGGCGAAGCGCACCTCGGCATGCGCCAGCACGTAGGCCAGTTCGTTCGCGACGGCGTCGGCATAGACCGGAACGGGAATGGCGCCGAGCACCTGCGCCGCCATCACCGAGCAATAGAGCTTCGGACGATTGGCGCCGACGATGGCGATGGCCTCACCGCGGCGAAGACCGAGACGATGCAGTCCGATCGCATAGGCGCGCACCTCGTCGAGCACCTGCGACCAGGTCCACGTCTGCCAGATGCCAAGATCCTTGTGCCTGAGCGCCGGCCGGTCCGCATGCACCTTGGCATTGCGGATCAGGAGCTTCGGAAACGTGTCCGCGCGCGCGGTGGCGTCGTCGATCGCCACAGGCTCCTCCCAGTCACCGCGCCAATTCCCCCGCGCGGCTTCTTCGTTTCCCCTCCCTGCCGTTTCCCCTCGGCAGGCTTTTCATTGTTATAGCAGTTTGCCCGGAAACCTTCGCGCGGCAAGCCGTCCCTTGACAGACAAGGCGGGGCTTTGTTTGGTAGCGATACCCCATTTCCAGCCCAAACGAGCCGCGCCGGCGCAGCCTGCGACCTTAGTCGTATGCGTTTGCCTTATGCGCCATAGCGGCTGAGGCCCGCGAGATCGAGCACCGTGATCCCGCCGCGCTCGGCGCGCAGCAGTCCCTTGCCCTCCAGGATTTTCAGGCTGGCGTTGGCGGCCTGACGGGACAGGCCGGAGAGCCGGCCGATCTCCTCTTGAGACAGATCGATGTGCAATTCGAGGTGGGGATAGAGCACGGGGTTGAACAGCCAGGCGACATTGCGCGCGAGACGGCCGGTCGCATCCAGCATCCGGTCGTATTCGGCGAGCGCGATGAACTGCCCGAGCCGCTCGTTGAGCTGCTTCACCAGGAAACGGTTGAAGGCAACGCTGTTCTCGAACAACCACAGGAAGGTCTGGCGGTTCATCAGCGCCATCCGCGTGTCGCGCAGTGCAACAAGGTCGTACCGGCGCGGCTCGTCCTTGAGCACGGTGCCCTCGCCGAACCAGCCGCCGGCACGCAAGCCCGCAAGCGTCACCGCCTTGCCGGCCTTCGACACCGTGCCGAGCTTGATCAGCCCTTCGGCGACACCGGTCCAGGCGTCGAGCCGGTCGCCGCGGTGGCAGATGTAGGCGTCCTTCGAAAAAGCCTTCTCGACGATGCCCTTCCTGGCGCGCTCGAACTCGTCCTCGCGAAGCTCGTGCGACCAGAAGGCGATGTGCCGGAGGTGATCCGCTGAAATCATGATCGCAGTCCGTAACGGCACGTCCGTCCGTTCACATCATGTTCCCACAGTATGGCCATGCGAGGTGACATTGCTCAAGCCGAGCCAAATCCCGCCGGCTTGTGCTAGAGACCGAGGTGGAGTGAACTTTCGTCGTAGTCGATACGAGGGTGGAAATGGGTGAGTTTGCAATCGGCCAAGCGGTCCCGCGGTTCGAGGACCCGAGGCTTCTTCGCGGTGGCGGCCAATATGTGGACGACATCGTGCTTCCGGGAATGGCTTACGGACACGTTCTTCGCTCTCCCCACGCCCACGCCAAGATCAAGAGCATCGACACCAAAGCCGCCGAGGCCGCGCCCGGCGTGCTCTGCATCCTGACCGGCAAGGACTGGATCGAGTCCGGCTGGGGCGACATGCCGGTGCCCGCGACGCACAAGCGCCGCGACGGCTCGCCGAACTATCAGCCGCCCTACCCGGCGCTGGTGAAGGACACCGTCCGCTTCGTCGGCGACTACGTCGCCTTCGTCGTGGCCGAGACCAAGAACCAGGCGATGGACGCCAGCGAGCTGATCGAGGTCGACTACGAAATCCTGCCCGCGATCATCGCGACCCCCGAGGCCGCGAAGCCGGGCGCGACGCTTGTGTGGCCCGACTGCAAGGACAACATCTGCTTCACGGCGATCCACGGCAACAAGGCGGCGACCGAGGAGGCCTTCAAGAAGGCCGCGCATGTCGTCAAGGAACACCTCGTCATCAACCGCGTGACGACCGCCTCGATGGAGCCGCGCGGCTCGGTCGGCGACTACAACGCAATCACCGATCACTACACGCTCTACACCACGCTTCAGCGCGCGCATCCCTATCGCGCCGAGCTGGCGAAGCTCGTGCTGAAGGTACCGGAGCACAAGATCCGCGTGATCGCGCCGGACATCGGCGGCTCGTTCGGCATGAAGTCGGCGATCTACAACGAAGTGCCGCTGGTGCTGCTGGCCTCCAAGAAGATCGGCCGGCCGGTGAAGTGGATGAGCACGCGCTCGGAGGCGTTCCTGTCGGACGCGCAGGCGCGCGACAACGTCACCGATGCGGAACTGGCGCTCGACAAGGACGGACGCTTCCTCGCGTTCCGCGTCAACTCGTGGGTGAACGCGGGCGCCTACTTGCAATCCGGCTTCCAGGCCTACACCGGCAACCTCGGCACGCTCGCCGGCGTCTACACCACGCCCGCGATGTATGTGGAGTCGACGGCGGTGTTCACGCACACGCAGCCGATGCGGCCCTATCGCGGCAATGGCCGCCCGGAGGCGGCCTACGTGATCGAGCGCATGGTCGATGTCGCCGCCAAGGCGCTCGACATGGAGCCAGCGGAAATCCGGCGCAAGAACTACATCGCGCCCGAGCAGATGCCGTTCAAGACCAGCCTGACGTTTACTTATGACTCGGGCGAGTTCGAGAAGGGCATGGACCTCGCGATCAAGCTCGCGGACGTCGCGGGCTTCAACAAGCGCAAGGCCGAATCGAAGAAGCGCGGCAAGCTGCGCGGCATCGGCATGTCGAACACCATCGAGCGCGCGGCGGCGCCGTCGTTCGAAGGCGCGGAAATCCGCTTCGACCGCGGCGGCACGGTGTCGATCTTCTCGGGCTCGATCAACCAGGGCCAAGGCCACCACACCACCTTCGCGCAGATCGTAGCCGACAAGCTTGGCATCCACCCGGACGACATCGAGTACATCCAGGGCGACACGGACAAGGTGTTCTTCGGCGAAGGCACCGGCGGCTCGCGCTCGGCGACCATGTCGGGCTCGGCGTTTCACATTGCGTCCGAGAAGGTGATCGACAAGGCCAAGAAGATCGCCGCGCACCACCTCAAGGTCGACGTCAACGACGTCAAGTTCGAGGAAGGCCTCTTCTCGAGCGCGAAGACCAACCAGACCATCACGATCAAAGAGGTCGCGGAGAACGCGCTCAACCCCGCCAAGCTGCCGAAGGACATGGAGGCCGGCCTCCATGCGCAGGCGGTCTACAAGGCGGACGTCGAGAACTTCCCGAACGGCGTGCACTTCTGCGAGGTCGAGATCGACCCGGAGACCGGCAAATCGGAGATCGTGAAGTACAGCGTCGTCGACGACGTCGGCACGGTGATCAACCCGCTGCTGCTGAAGGGCCAGATCGTCGGCGGCGTCGCGATGGGCGTCGGCCAGATCCTGAAAGAGGACATCAACTTCGACGCCGACGGCCAGCTCGTCACCGGCTCGTTCATGGACTACGCCATGCCGCGCGCGCACGACATGTGCTCGGTCGAGGTGAAGGCCAATCCGGTGCCGACCAAGACCAATCCGATCGGCGCGAAGGGCGCGGGCGAAGCGGGCTGCGTCGGTGCAATGCCGGCGGTCGCGAACGCGCTCGTCGATGCGCTCGCGCCCTACGGCGTGCAGCACATCGAGATGCCGGCCACGGCCGAACGCGTGTGGCGGATCATCAACAACGGCAAGCCGGCGTAAGCGGCGCGGCTAGAACCGCGTCGTCAGTTCGGTCAGCCAGGCCGGCGAAGCCTCGACGAGTACGGTCTCCAGCCGCTTGTCGAGGCCGGTGAGGATCAGTACGCCGACGGCCACGAGCAGCACGCCCATCGCGATCTTTCCGCCGCTGCCCGCGGCGAGCAGACGGCTGCGCCAGCGTAGCAACGCTTCACGCGACATCATGCCAATCGCGAGCAAAGGCAGTGCCGCGCCGATGCCGAACGCCAGCATCGTCGCAGCGACGCCGAGCAGATTTTCGGAACGCGCGGCGAGAACCGATGCCGCGCCGAGCGTCGGACCGACGCAGGGGCTCCAGACCGCACCGAGCAGCAGTCCGACGACAAACTGACCGCCCCACCCGCGACCGATGAAGCTACCCGTATATGATTGCGCCCAGTTGCCGACCGGTCCGGCGGCGGAGGCCAATTGCATTTGCAGCTTTGGCAGGAGCAATACGCCGCCCACGGCGATCAACAGCACCGCCGCCACCGATCGGAAAATGTCCTGATCGAGCCCTACGGCAAAGCCGAGCGTCACGACAAACAGGCCGATAACCACGAATGACAAAGCAAGCCCCGCAGCCAAGGCCACGGGGCCGTAGCGGTGCTCGCCGATCGCGGCGCCGATGACGATCGGCACGAGCGGCAGGACGCACGGCGAAAGCGTGGACAAAATCCCCGCAATCAGCGCGAGTCCGATGCCGCTCATGGGCGTTCAGATCGACTTGCCGACCAGCGCCGTGATCGCTTGCGGATCGGTCACGCCGGTCGAGCGGCCGACCTCCTGCTTGCCCTTGAAGACGATCAGCGTGCTCTGCTTCTGCACCCCGAATTTCTTCAGAAGATCCTTCTGGGAATCGAAATCGACGTTGAAGGAGACAAGCTCCTTGAACTTTGCTTCGTCGCGAAGCTTGGACAGGGTCGGCGCCTGCGCCTTGCAGACCGGGCACCAGGGCGCGGTGACTTCGACCAGGATTGGCTTCCCGGCGGCCTGCGCGTCATCGAAGGCCTTCTGATCGAACGGCTTCTTGTCCATTGCGGCGGCGATGGATGCAAATGAAACCGTGGCAGACAGCGCGAGAGCGCCGAGCAAATGACGTCGATTCAGCATGGATCGCTCCTTCCCAAGATTGCGGAGCGTTGATAGCAGGGTGACCTGGCGGCCCGATTCAACAGTTCGGGATCGCCAGATCACGAATGCGAGAGGTTGGATCAGGCGCTTTCGCTGCTCGGCTGAGTGGACGGTTTGCGGCGGCGGAGCCGCAGCTTGCGCGGCCGCTCGCTCGGCGTGAACAGGCTGAGCACAAAGACGAAGAACACCGGCACCAGAAGCAACGCGAGGATGACAACGGCGATCATGCCGCCCATCACGGCGCTGCCGAGCGCTTGCTGGCTCTTGGCGCCAGCGCCCGACGCGATCACCATCGGCGCGACGCCGCAGATGAAGGCCAAACCCGTCATCAGAATCGGGCGGAAGCGCATGCGGCAGGCTTCGAGCGTCGCGTCGCGCAGCGACTTGCCTTGCTTGTAGAGCTCCTTCGCGAACTCGATGATCAGAATGCCGTCCTTTGCCGCAAGGCCAATGATGGTGATGAGCGCCACTGTCAGATACACGTCGTTCGGCAATCCGCGCAGCATCGCAGCAGCGACGACGCCGAGAACGCCGAGCGGAACGGTCAAAAGCACGGCGAGCGGAATCGTCCAACTCTCGTAGAGCGCTGCGAGCACGAGGAACACCAGCAACACCGAGAGCGCGAGCAGGAACGGCGCCTGCGAGCCGGACTGCTTTTCCTGCAACGACTGGCCGGTCCATTCGAAGCCGAAGCCGCGCGGCAGTTGCCCCGCGAGCTTCTCCATTTCCTGAATGGCGTCGCCCGAGGTGTAGCCGGGCTTCGCGGAGCCGGACATGCGCACCGACGGATAGTAGTTGAAGCCCACGACCTGCGTCGGACCAACACCCCAATTCACGGTCGCGAACGACGAAAACGGCACGAGCTGGCCTGCGCTGTTGCGCACCCGATACGACAGGATCTCGTCGGCCTGCATGCGCGCGCCACGATCGGCCTGCACCACCACGCGCTGCATGCGCCCGCGGTTCGGGAAGTCGTTGATGTAGCTCGAGCCGAGATTGGTCGAGATGGTGTTGTTGATCTCCTCGAAGGTGATGCCGAGCGCGGCCGCCTTCTCGCGGTCGATGTCGAGCCGCACCTGCGGCGCGGGCGGCAGTCCTTCAACGTACACGTCTTGCAGGATCGGGCTGCGTTGCGCCGCGGCGAGCAGTTGATCCTTGGCCTTCATCAGCTCGTCGTAGCCGCGCTGTCCGCGGTCTTGCAGACGGAAGCTGAAGCCCGACGAGTTGCCGAGGTTGTCGATCGGCGGCGGCTGAAGCGCGGAAATCTTCGCGTCGTGGATCGCGCCCATCTTCTCATTGACATCGGCGACGATCTTCTCAGCGCTGTCGTTCGGGCCGCGCTGCGACCAGTCCTTCAGCGTGATGAACGCCTGCGCGGTGTTCTGGCCCTGCCCCAGGAAGCTGAAGCCGGTGAGGAAGGTCACGTCCTCGACGCCGGAGCGTTGCAGCAGATACTTCTCGACCGTCTTCACCGTGTCGAGCGTACGATTGAACGACGCCTCCGATGGAGCCTGCACGTCGGTCGTGATGAAGCCCTGATCGTCGATCGGCAAGAAGCCGCCCGGCAAACGCACGAAACCATAGCCCACCGCGCCGACCAGCACGGCGTAGATGATCATGATGCGGCCGGCGCGCGGCAGCGAGCGCGAGACGAGACCGCGATAGCCGCTGCCCGTGGCCTCCATCCGGCGGTTGAACCAACCGAAGAAGCCGCGCTTTTCGTGATGGTGCCCCGCCTGAACCGGCTTGAGCAGCGTCGCGCAGAGCGCGGGTGTCAGCGACAGCGCGAGGAACGCAGAGAAGCCAATGGCCGCGACCATCGTCACCGAGAACTGCTTGTAGATGATGCCGACCGAGCCCGGGAAGAACGCCATCGGAATGAACACGGAGATCAGAACCGCCGTGATGCCGATGATGGCGCCGGTGATCTGACCCATCGCCTTGCGCGTGGCTTCCTTCGGCGACAGCCCCTCCTCCGACATGATGCGCTCGACGTTCTCGACCACGACGATGGCGTCGTCGACGAGGATGCCGATGGCGAGCACCATGCCGAACATGGTGAGCATGTTGATGGAGAGACCCATCGACAGCAGGATCATGCTGGTGCCGAGGAGCGCGATCGGCACGACGATGGTGGGGATGAGCGTGTAGCGGATGTTCTGGAGGAACAGCAGCATCACGAGGAAGACGAGGACGATGGCCTCCACCAGCGTCATCAGCACCTTCTTGATCGAGGCCTCGACCACCGGCGTGATGTCGTAGGGGATGTCGTGCTTGATGTTCGCCGGGAAGTAGTTGGACAGCTCGTTCATCTTCTCCTTCACGCGCGTGGCCGTGGCGAGCGCGTTGCCGGTCGGCGCGAGAAGAACCGAAAGGCCCGCCGTCTGCTGGCCGTTCTGCCGCGTGGTGAACTGATAGCTGAGGCCACCGATCTCGATGCGCGCGACGTCGCGCAACCGCACGGTCGAGCCGTCGGCGTTGGCGCGCAGAAGGATCGAACCGAACTCGTCCGGGCGATCGAACTGGCCCTTCACGACGACGAGCGCGGAGACCTGCTGGCTGGCGTTGCTCGGCTCGACGCCGATGCTGCCGGAGGCGACCTGTGCGTTCTGCGCGCTGATCGCCCTGGTAACGTCGTCCGCCGTCAGGTTGAAGGCGGTGAGCTTGCCCGGATCGAGCCAGACGCGAAGCGAACGCTCGGTCGAATAGAGCGTGGCGCGGCCGACGCCGGGGATGCGGCGGATCTCGCCCAGGATGTTGCGGACCATGAAGTCGCCGAGGCCGACCTCGTCCAGGCTGCCGTCGGTGGATCGCAGCGTGATGATCTGAAGAACGGCGCTCGACGCCTCTTCGATCAGGATGCCCTGCTGGATCACCGCGCGCGGCAGGCGCGCCTCGACGCGCTTGATGCGATTCTGCACCTCGACCGAGGCGCTTTCGGTGTTCGTGCCAGGTACGAAGTTGGCGATGATTTCGACTTGGCCGAGCGAGTCGCTCGAGGATTCGAAGTTCAGGATGCCGCTCGCGCCGTTGAGCTCCTCCTCGATCAGGCGCGTGACACTGTTGTAGAGGTTCTCCGGCGTCGCGCCCGGATAGCTGGTGCTGATCGAGATCGAAGGCGGCGCGATGATCGGATATTGCGCGACCGGCAGGAACGGAACCGACAGCAGGCCGCCCAAACAAATCAAAAGCGCCACGACCCACGCGAAGATGGGCCGGTCGATGAAAAAGCTCGGCATTATGAATCCTCTCAGGCGGCGCGTTTAGCGCGCCGCGGCCGATACGTTCGGCTCGCTCTCTTTATCCGCCTCCGACGCGACGCGGACGCCGCGCCACGGCTTCGGACTGACGGTGTCGCCCGGCACGAACTTCTGGAAGCCCTCGACGACCACGCGCTCACCGGGCTTCACGCCTTCGAGCACCAGCCATTGATCGTCCACCACGCGGCCGACCCGGACCGGACGGACCACGGCGCGATTGTCGTCGCGCAGCACGAACAGCTCGCTGCCGCCGGCGTCGTTGCGGCGAACCGCCTGCTGCGGCACCGAGAGCGCATCGGGGTCGATGCCCTGCTCGATCTGCACGCGCACAAACATGCCGGGGAGAAGCTCACCCTTCGGATTCGAGAATTCGCCGCGCAGCGTCACCTGTCCCGTGGTGCGATCCACGGTCGTATCGGAGAACAGCAGCCGGCCGGTCAGCGAATAGGCCTCGTTGTCATCGAGGATCAGCCGCACGTTGGCGGCATCGGGCTTGAGCATTTCGAGATCGCCGCTCTCGAAGGCGCGGCGAAGCTGATTCATCTCGGCGACGGACTGGGTAAAGTCCGCGTAGACGGTGTCGAGCGCCTGGATGGTCGCGAGATGCGTGGTCTCGTTCTGCCCGACCAGCGCGCCCTCGGTGATGAGCGCACGGCCGATGCGGCCCGCGATCGGCGCACGGATGACGGTGTAGCTGAGGTTGAGCTTGGCGCGGGCGACATCGGCCTTGCGCGCGGCGACGTCGGCGTTAGCCTGACGCATCGTCGCGGTCGCGGCCTCGTGCTGCACGTCGGAGACGGTCTTGCTCGTCAGCAGCGTCTCCATGCGCTTGGCTTGCTGACCGGCCTGTTCGGCCACGGCCTCAGCCTTGGCGAGCGCGGCCTCGGTGGCCTGCAATTCGACCTCGAACGGCGCGGGATCGAGCCGGTAGAGGACATCGCCCGTGTTGACGTTGCTGCCCTGCTCGAAGTTGCGCTCGATCACGATGCCGGACACGCGCGCGCGCACTTCGGCGATCCGGGTCGGCGCGATACGGCCCGGCAGCTCGCGCACATAGGCACGCGCGGTCGGCTGCATCGTGACGATGCTGACCTCTTGAGGCGTGGGGTCCGCCGGGGCCGCCGGGCCTTCGCTGCAAGCCTGGAGGGAGAATCCCAGCAAACCAGCAACGAGCACCACGCGAGCCGATACTTTCCGATCGGACATTCCCAACCCTTTCTTTGATCCCGTACCCAAAGCCAAGGCCCAAGGTCAGGAAAAACCTGACAGATGAATGTCTGTTTATATTGCGCCGCAATATTCAACGCGTAGGGGACGACTTGTCGCACCGGGTCACTGATGCGTGATATAATCACGCAATTATTATGTGAATTCCGCAGTTTCGCCGCCCTCGCCCGCTGAAATCCCAACGGTTACCATCGCGACCAAGGCCGACACCAAGCCAGCGTCAAAATGGGGAGAGTCTGATGGGCTTTCTGACCGAGAAGGAAATTCTGGAGCTCAACCCGTCGGAACTGCTGCCGCATCCGACGCCGATCCCGACCCAGATCGTCTCCAGCGACGAGTTCACCCCGCCGCCCCAGAGCGAAAAGCAGAAAGAGGTCGAGAACCGTCTGCTCGACATGGCCGACACGCTCGGCAAGAGGCAGGGCCTCGACCGCCGCAAATTCTTCCAGACCGCCGCCGGCATGGCCGCAGGCTTCGTCGCACTGAACGAGACCTTCGGCACGATCTTCGACGCGAGCCGCGCGGAGGCTTCGACGCCTGCGATGGCGCAGGAGCGCGCGCATTCGCTCAAAGACCAGTTCATCATGGACATGCACACGCACTTCCTGCGTGACGACACTCGGCTGGTGAACTTCGTGCGCTCGCGCGAGGCGGTCGGCAAGGCGGGCTGGAATCCGACTCTGGTCGACAAGCCGCAGACGCTCGACGACCTGAAGTTCAACAACTACTTCAAGGAAATGTATCTCGACAGCGACACCAAGATCGCACTGATCTCGTCGTCGCCGTCGGAGATCGCGCGCGACTGGTTCCTCACCAACGACATGATGATCGAGGCGCGCGACAAGGTGAACAAGGAAGCCGGAGCGCGACGCATGTTCGCGCACGCGATCTTCACGCCGGGCTGGGATCGTTGGCTCGAAGACCTCGAACACGCGCTGCAGAAGAAACCGGAGTCCATCAAGGGCTACACCGTCGGCGACAACACCAACAAGGATGAAGCCAAGCATCCGTGGCTGATGGACGACGAGAAGACGACCTACAAGGCTTACGAGCTGTGCGTGAAGTACGGCATCAAGAACGTCTGTGTGCACAAGGGCCTGTTCCCGCGCGCGACGGCAGAGCGCTGGCCGCATCTGCTCAAGTACGCGATGGTCGACGACGTCGGCAAAGCGGCGAAGGACTGGCCGCAACTCAACTTCGTCATCTATCACGGCGGCTATCGCTGGGCGGCCGGCGGACGCGCGGAGGATGGCTGGGATGAGTTCGAGAAGACCGGCCGCGTGTCATGGGTGAGCGACCTTGCTGAGATTCCGGAAAAGTACGGCGTCACCAACGTCTATGCGGACGTCGGCCAGCTTTTCGCGCAGAGCGTCGCCGCTGTGCCGCAGCTCGGCGCAGCGTTGATGGGTATCATGGGCAAAGGCCTCGGCTACGAACGCGTGGTGTGGGGCACGGATGCGGTGTGGACCGGTTCGCCGCAATGGCAGATCGAGGCGCTGCGCCGTCTCGAAATCCCGGAGGACATGCAGAAGAAGCACGGCTTCAAGCCGCTCGGTGCGGCGGATGGGCCGATCAAGAACATGATCTTCGGCGGCACCAACGCCAAGCTCTACAACTACGACATCACCAAGCGCACCGACATCGGACCCAACAAGGACCGCTTCGCGCGCCTGAAGGACGAATATGAGAAGGCAGGACCGGCGCGCAGCAACCTGCGCTACGGCTATGTGAACGGCCCGGTGGACTGGTCAGCCTTCGCCTGAGACAAACAGGATCGGCGCTTCCGCCTCCCCTCACCGGGAGGCGGAATTGCTTTGCTCTAACGCGCAACAAAATGGTTGCGTATCTGTTTGGACGAGTGTATTCGACAGGCAACAAGGAGGTTGCGTATGTCGGACCGTATCGAAAAGACCATCGACCTGAAGGCCCCGGTGTCGCGCGTGTGGAAAGCTCTCACCGACTATCGCGAGTTCGGACAATGGTTCCGCGTGAAGGTCGAAACTCCGTTTGTTCCGGGACAGCCGGCGACCGGCCAGATCACATATCCGGGTTACGAGCACATTCGCTGGAACGTCATCATCCAGAAGATGGAGCCGGAAAGGCTGTTCTCGCTGACCTGGCATCCCTACGCGATCGATCCCAACACCGACTATTCCAAAGAGCCGCAAACGCTGGTCGAGTTTACACTCGAGCCGACGGCAAACGGCACGCGTCTGCGTGTCGTCGAGAGCGGCTTCGACAAGATCCCCGCGCACCGGCGCGCGGAGGCCTATCGCATGAACGACGGCGGCTGGGCGGCGCAGGTCCAGAACATCAAGGAGCACCTCGAGAATGCCTAGCGCAGCCGCCGCGCTCAGAACCCGCGCGGCGGTGTTCGCCGCACTCGGCGACGAGACGCGGCTTTCGATGCTCACCCGGATCGGCGGCGGCCCGCCGCAGTCGATTTCGCGGCTCACCGCCGGCACACGCATGTCGCGTCAGGCGGTGACGAAACATCTACGTGTGCTGGAGGATGTCGGTGTGGTGCGCAGCATCCGCGCCGGCCGCGAAAGCCTGTTCGAGATCGTGCCGAAACCGATCGACGAACTGCGGGCCTTTCTCAGCGAGATGTCGAGTCAGTGGGACGTCGCCCTCGCCTCGTTGAAGTCGTTCGTCGAGGAATAGCGAAAAGCGCGAACACCCCACTGACAGCGCGTCCGCGGCGCTGTTAGGCTTCCCTGCCCGCACACCGAATACGGCGGCGGCAATACAAACGTCCGCTCCTCGAAGAGCGGGCCAGGGAGGATGGAATGAAGCTTTCGCGTTTTCGCGCATCGCTTGCGTTTGCCTGCGCCCTTGCCGTCCTGCCCGGCATTGCTTCAGCCCAGAACTATCCGAACCGGCCGATCACGCTGATCGTGCCATTCGCCGCGGGCGGCGCGACCGACTCGATCGCACGCATCCTCTCCGAGCCACTGTCGCAAGACCTCGGCCAACAGATCGTCATCGAAACCGTCGGCGGCGCCGGCGGCATGATCGGCTCGGCACGCGCCGCGCGAGCGGCACCTGACGGCTACACCATTCTGCTGCATCAGGTCGGGCTTGCGGCCGGCATGACGCTCTATCCCAACCCATCCTTCGACGCCGCGAAGGACTTGACCGGCATCGGCCTCGTAAACACCAGCTCGTCGGTGATCGCAGGACGCAAGGGACTTCCGCCGAACAGCCTCGCCGAGTTGGTGAGGTGGATGAAGGACAACACAGCCAAGGTCGCGCACGCGGGCGTCGGCGCGTTCGGGCATCTGTGCGGCGTGATGTTCGTGCAGGAGGTCGGCGCCAAGGCCGACCAAATTCCCTACCGCGGCGGCGGACCGGCGCTGAACGACATGGTGGCGGGCCACGCCGACCTGAGCTGCCTGTCATCGGCGGTCATCGAGCCGCAGGTGAAGGGCGGCAACCTCAAAGCCTATGCGATCGTCGGCAAGAACCGCTTCGCCGGATTGCCGGACGTGCCGACGCTGGTCGAGGCCGGTTACAGGAATCTCGATCTGGATTTCTGGCACATCCTGTTCACGCCAAGCGGCACGCCGCGGCCAATCATCGACCGGCTGAACGCCGCACTGCGCAAGACACTCGCGGATGAGAGGGTCAAGGCCGCCTTCATCAAGGCCGGCATGGAGCTTTATCCGGCAGATCAGGAAACGCCGGAGATCGCGACCACGATGCTGAAGAGCGAGATCAAGCGCTGGGGCGATGTAATCCGCACCCACAACATCACGGCGCAGTAAGATGGTCTCGTGTCCCGGGCGCAACGCAGCACAAGCGAAGCGCAGTGATGCGTTGCAGACCCGGGACCCCGGTTTTTTTGAAGAAAGCTGGACCCCGGATCTGCGATGCACCGCTGCGCGCTGCATCGCGTCCGGGGCACGAGAGCGGTGAACACCGCAATAGCGGAATTTACTCGCCGACTTCAAGCGCCCAGTAGCGGCGGCCCGACGCGGAGGTGGCGGACGCCATGCCGTATTTGTTGATGTCCTTGCGCAGCATGTTGGCGCGGTGGCCGGAGGACTTGATCCACTGCTGAAT
>JBFLYS010000001.1:497634-583572 GCA_040756555.1 Pseudomonadota bacterium
ACTCGCCGACTTCAAGCGCCCAGTAGCGGCGGCCCGACGCGGAGGTGGCGGACGCCATGCCGTATTTGTTGATGTCCTTGCGCAGCATGTTGGCGCGGTGGCCGGAGGACTTGATCCACTGCTGAATCGTGCAGGCGGAGTCCTTGCAGCCGTAGGCAACGTTCTCGGCCCGCGCGCCCTTCGGACCGCGGAATTCCATGAAGCCGTTGTGATCGAGTGACTCGCGCCGCGCCATGTCAGCGGCGTGGCCCGCAGCCATCGCGGTCAGCCCGGGATCGGAGGACAGTTGCGACAGGCCGTTGGCGGCGCGGAAGCTGTTGAGCGTGGTCGCGTTCTCGCCGACGCCCACGATCGACGACAACGATCCGCACCCGGACACCGCCAGAAGCAGCGGCAACATCAACAACGCTTTACGCACGAAAAATCCCCGACCCCGTTTCCGGCTTCCCTATATCAGGGCAATGAAGGCGGCAACAGGGCGGTGAGCAGCGCTATTCGGCCGCCTTGAGCAACGGTGCAGAGCCAGAGCGGAACTGCTCGAGCAGCGCGGCCTCGTCGGCTTTGGCTGCAGCAAGGTGCCGCGCCTTCACATGGCCATAGCCGCGGATCTTCTCGGGGATCACGGCGAGGCCCACCGCGAGCGCATGGTTTTCCGGCACGAGCTTGCCGAGCACCTCGTCGAGCATCGCGGCGTAATCGTCGATCAGCTTCCGCTCGGTGCGGCGCTCCTGCGAATAGCCGAAGATGTCGAGCGGCGTGCCGCGCAGGACCTTGAACTTCGCGAGCACCTTGAACGCGCTCATTATCCACGGGCCGAAGCTCATTTTGCGCGGCAGCCCCGTGGCGGGATTGATCTTCGCGAGCAGCGGCGGCGCGAGATGGAATTCGAAGCGCAGGTTGTCGCCGCCGAGTTCGTTGCCAACCTGCTTGAGGAACGTGCCGTCAGTGTAGAGCCGCGCAACCTCGTATTCGTCCTTGTAGGCCATCAGCTTGAACAGATAGCGGGCGACGGCTTCGGCGAGCCCGCACTTGCCCGGCGCGCGGGCTGCTTCGGCAATGGTCGCCTTGTCCACCAGCGCGCGGTAGCGACCGGCGTAGGCGGCGTTCTGATAGGCGGTGAGGAAATCGACACGGCGCTGAACCATTTCATCGAACGACTGCGAGACACGGCGGTTGTCGTCCGTCAGCTCGGGAGCAGGCTTCGCGAGCGCTGCAACGGCATCGAACTCGATCGCGGCGCGGCGACCCCACTGAAATGCGAGCATATTCATCGCGACCGCCTCGCCGTTCATGGCAATGGCTTGCTCGATGGAGTCCGCCGACAGCGGTAGCGCGCCGAGCTGATAGGCATAGCCGACGAGGAAGATGTTGGCGCCGAGCGAAGAGCCGAACAGCGCGGTCGCAAGCCGCGTCGCATCGATGAAATGCGTGTGACCCTTGCCCGCCGCGCCCGAGATCGCACGCTTCAGGCGCTCGGTCGGCAGCGAGAAGTCGGCGTTGCGGGTGAAATCGCCCGGCAGGAATTCCGCAGTGTTGACGACCATCGCGGTGCCGGGCCTCACCGCGCCCAGCACCTTCTTGTTGCCGGCGACGACAATGTCGCCGCCGAGCACGAGATCGGCGCCGCCGGCCGCGACGCGGATGGCGTGGATGTCCTCGGGACGCTCGGCAATGCGCATGTGCGAGTAAACCGCGCCACCCTTCTGCGCAAGGCCGGCCATGTCGATGACGCCGACGCCTTTGCCCTCAAGGTGCGCGGCCATGCCGAGGATGCCACCGATGGTGACGATGCCGGTGCCGCCGACACCGGTGACGATGATGTTGTAGGTCTGCGCAATCTTCGGATGCGTGGGCTCCGGCAGCTGGGGCATCTCCTGCCCCTCGACCGCGCCCTTGCCCTTCTTCAACTTCGCGCCGTGCACGGTGACGAAGGACGGGCAGAAGCCCTTCACGCACGAAAAATCCTTGTTGCAGGACGACTGGTCGATGGTGCGCTTGCGGCCGAATTCGGTTTCCAGCGGCTGCACTGACACGCAGTTCGACTGCACGCCACAATCGCCGCAGCCCTCGCAGACCAACTCGTTGATGATGACGCGCTTGTCGGGGTCGGGGAACGTGCCGCGCTTCCTGCGGCGGCGCTTCTCGGCGGCGCAGGTCTGATCGTAGATCAGCACCGTGCAACCGGGGACTTCCGACAGATCCTTCTGCACCGTCTGGAGGTCGTCACGGTGATGGAAGGTGGTGCCCTTCGGCCATGCGATGCCGGGCGGATATTTCTTCGGCTCGTCGCTGACCACGACGACGCGCATGGCGCCTTCAGCCGCGACCTGCGCCGCGATCTGCCACACGGTCAGACCGCCGTCGTGCATCTGTCCGCCGGTCATCGCGACCGCGTCGTTGTAGAGGATCTTGTAGGTGATGTTCACGCCCGAGGCGATCGCGGCGCGGATGGCCATGTAGCCGGAGTGGTTGTAGGTGCCGTCGCCGAGATTCTGGAACACGTGGTTGCGCTTGGAGAACGGCGCCTCGCCGATCCAGTTCGCGCCCTCGCCGCCCATGTGCGTGTAGCCGAGCGTCGAGCGGTCCATCCACTGCGCCATGAAGTGGCAGCCGATGCCGGCATAGGCGCGCATGCCCTCCGGCACCACCGTCGATGAATTGTGCGGGCAGCCGGAGCAGAAGTACGGCGTGCGCACGGCAATGTCCTGCGTTTCGGCGAGACGCTTCTGCGCTTCCTTCAGGTGCGCGACGCGGCCCTTCAGGTTCTCGTCGCCGACGTATTTGAGGAGCCGCTCGCCGATGCAGATCGCGACCTCGTTCGGATCGAGTGCGCCCTTGACCGGGAACAGCCAGTTGCCCTCTTCGTCCTTCTTGCCAATCACCGTCGGCTGGTTCGGCGTGCCGTAAAGCTCCTCGCGCACCTGCACTTCGATCAGCGAGCGCTTCTCCTCGACCACGATGATGAGGTCGAGGCCCTTGGCGAATTCCATCAGCTCGGGTTTGCCGATCGGCCAGGGACACGCGATCTTGTCGATACGGAGCCCCCAGTCGTTGCACTTCACCTCGTCGATGCCGAGCTCATCGAGAGCCTGACGCACATCGAGATAGCTCTTGCCGGTGGTGATGACGCCGATCTTCGGATTGCGCCCGCCGGTGGTGATGACCTTGTTCAGCTTGTTGGCGCGGATGAAGGCGAGCATGGCGTCGCGCTTGTAGTCGTGCAGCCGCGCTTCCATGCCGAGGAACGTGTCTTGCAGGCGGATGTTCAGCCCGCCTTCCGGCATCTGGAACTCGTCCGGGCCGGGGATGACGATATTGAGCCGCTCGAGCGCGCCGTCGACCACCGCGGTCGACTCCACGATCTCGTGCATGCACTTCAGGCCGACCCAGGTGCCGGTGTAGCGCGACATCGCCCAGCCGTAGAGGCCGTAATCGATGATCTCCTGAACACCCGCCGGGTTCAGAATCGGGATCATCACGTCGACGAAATTGAAGTCGGACTGGTGCGCGGTGGTGGAGGATTCCGCGGTGTGGTCATCGCCCATCAGCGCGAGCACGCCGCCAAACTTCGATGTGCCGGCGAAGTTGGCATGGCGGAAGGCGTCGCCGGAGCGGTCGACGCCCGGACCCTTGCCGTACCAGATGCCGAACACGCCATCGAACTTGCCCTCGCCGCGCAACTCAGCCTGCTGGGAGCCCCAAAGCGCGGTCGCGGCCAGATCCTCGTTGATGCCGGACTGGAACAGGACGTTGCGCGGCGCGAGCACCTTGGCCGCACGCTGGAACTGATAGTCGAGGCCACCGAGCGGCGAGCCGCGGTAACCGGTGACATAGCCCGCGGTGTTGAGACCGGCGCGCTTGTCGCGCTCGTGCTGCATCAGCGTCACGCGGACGAGCGCCTGATAGCCGGTGACGAACACCCGGCTCTTGGTCAGGTCGTACTTGTCGTCGAGGGTGACGTGATTGAGCGACATTCGAGAATCCCGCCGGCAGTCTGCCCCGATCCGGACCCGACGGGCCAGACCTTTGAATTGTTCAAGACATAATGCGGGCGCAAACCGGCAGCAATGCAGGCTGTTGAATAGACTGCGAATGTCCTGCCCGAGCGGGCGGCGGCAAGGAAATGTCTGACGACGCGGGCGCGGCGCATTTTGGCGCAACGCAGCAACGGTCCGCGACGCCCCGACTTTGGGCCTAGAGCGTCTCGGACCGGACGCGAACCGGAACCGGCTTCCCGATCAGGCGGCGGCCCTTGGCACGCACGCGGTAAGCCGGCAGCCAGTGCCGGATCAGGGCGAAGCTGCCCAGCAGAAGGCTCGACCACACTGCGGCGCTGAAATAGAGCGACATCCAGGCGATCTCGTCCATCCAGTGGACGATATCGTGGATAACGATCCAATGCGTGCTGGCGTCGTGGATGCCGGCGAACAGGCCGAGCAGCGGCTTGCCCGCCGCCATGTCGGCCTGCCAGCGGCCGAAGTACATCGGCACGTCGACGGCAAAGAGGAAGCCGACGTAGACCGCCACGCCGACGAGGCTCAGACCGAGCGCGATGCGGGCGAGGCTGCGGAACTCCACCATCAGGCGGACGAGCGCCACACCGATCAGCAGGAACGCCACCGCCCAGATCGAATTCTCGACCGTGTTGCCGAGGTAACTGGTGGTGATCACCGCGTACCAGGAGCAGATTTCGGCGACGAGGATCATCGGCACGATGACCTTCGAGACATTCAGCACCGTGTCCGACTTCGTCATTCGTCCGAAATAGCGCAACACGATCGCCCACTGGATGACGAATGCGACTTCGGCGATGGTCGCAACCGAGCGTCCAACCATCACGGCCGAAATCCACGAGTCGAACAGGACGATGCGCTGAACGTCGGCGCGCGGAATGAACGAGCGGAAGGCGCAGCCGAAAACGTAGGCCGCGCAGAGCCACAGCATCAGTTTGATGGGAAAGAGATCGCGCTGCGCGCCAAACGGCTTTTGATACTGACGATAGAGGACCAGCCACAGAGCGATGTTCACGGTGCTGACGGTGGCGAGGAACATCCACCACACCGCCACCGGATTCGCTGCATCGATCCAATCGAAATTCATTTCGCGTCGCGCTCCGCGCTGTCACAAAACTCTCACACAACTGTAACAACACCGACACGAAACACGAAGTGTCATATTGTGACAGTGTGACAGCGCGGCGGGCGCGACGCTTTATTGTTCCGCCTTGATCCCGCCGGCCTTCACAACCTCGGCCCACATACCGGTCTCCTTGGTGAGCCGGGCCTTGTATTCGCTGGATGTGCTGCCAACGGGGAGAATTTCAAGATTCTTCATCTTCTCGCGCATCTCGTCGGTGCGGACGATCTCCATCACCGCATCCTGGATCTTCTTCACGATGGCGGGTGGCGTGCCGGCGGGTGCGAGCAGTCCGGCCCAGAGTTCCAGGTCCATGTCCTTCACGCCGGCCTCGGCCATCGTCGGCACGTCCGGCCACGACGGCACGCGCTTGTCCGTCGTCACCGCGAGCGCGCGGATGCGGCCATCCTTCAGCGGGCCCGCGGCCGGCGCCATATCGACCAATGCCATCAGCGTGTCGCCGCGCATGAGCCCGATCATCGAGTCGTTGTGGCTGCGATAGGTGACGAACAGCGCCTTGGCGCCTGTCCGCATTTCGAACAGCTTGGTGGTCACCTGATAGACCGAACCGGTGCCGCCCGCGTTGGCCTTGTCCGGATTGGCCTTGGTGTAGGCGATGAGCTCCGGGACATTCTTCACTGGCGCGTTCGCATTGACGGCCAGCACCATCGGGTAAGAGCAGATGATCGACACCGGCACGAGATCGCGGAGCGTGTCGTAAGGGAGATTGGGATAGAGTGCCGGGTTGATGGTCAGCATGCCCATCGTGCCGGCGAGCAGCGTGTAGCCGTCAGCCGGCGCCTTGGTCACCGTCTGCACCGCGATGATGTTGTTGCCACCGGGCTTGTTCTCGATGATCACCGGCTGGCCAAGCTTTTCGGAAAGCTTCGGACCGATCAGCCGCGCGATCGTATCGGTGCCGCCACCCGCGGCGTTGCCGACGACGATACGGATGGGACGCGTCGGATAGTTGTCCTGGGCTTGCGCAACACCACAAACCAAAATCGAAGCGAGCAACGAAACGAAACGCAGTCCCATCATGTCCTGTTGTCCGGAGAATTGAGTTCCATCATGTCGAGCGCGGCGCTGCCGAGCACGCTGTAGGGGTTCGACCCCATCTCCTGGAGATCGAAATGGTTGTAGCCCTCCGCCAGCAAGAACTGGACCGGCTTGCCGGCTTTCTCGACAGCGGACAAAAAGTCGCGCGTCTGCCGTTTGAACTCCGGCGTCTCGTGCGTGCCGTGCACCAGCACGAGCGGCGTGTTGAGCTTGTCGAGATGGCGCTGCGGGCTGAGCTTCTGCTCGGCTTCGTCAGTGATGGTCACGAACTTCGAGCGCTTGGAAAGCCGCACCGGTTTGAGGTCGTACATGCCCGAGCAGAGAAGCGCGCCCTTGATGACGTCCTTTGGCAATCCGAAATCCTTCGTCCAATCAGTCGTCACCGCAATGCCACCGAGATGCGCGCCAGAGGATTGCCCAGAAACATAGATGCGGTTCGCGTCGCCGCCGAACTGCACCGCGCTCTTCGCGACCCACGCGATCGAGCGCAGCATTTGATCGGCAATGGCCAGCAAATCTCCATTGCAGTTCTCGACGCCGACGAAATCGGGAATCACGCAGTGCGCGCCCGCGCGCACGAACAGCTCTGCCATGTAGGCGTATTCGGAGGCTTTTCGCTGCCGCCATGCGCCGCCGTGGATATAGATGTGGACCGGCGCATTCGGCTGGCGCGCGGGAAACACGTCGAGCGTTTCGAATGGCGT
Source organism: Pseudomonadota bacterium (assembly GCA_040756555.1). GTDB lineage: Bacteria > Pseudomonadota > Alphaproteobacteria > Rhizobiales > Xanthobacteraceae > Z2-YC6860. The sequence goes on from JBFLYS010000001.1 coordinate 504,534, forward strand.
CGGCCCATAAGAAAACCGCTTGGGCTCGCCGAGCCGCTCTCTCACGCGATTAGAGTTAAAGATCGCTTTCTCATAGGTCATCTCGCGATTAGGCGCGTAGACCGTCTGATCATAGGCGTCATCAAGCGCCTTTTGATCCATATCGAGCCACACCAGCGGCCCTTTCGCGCGTTCTGCCGTTGCACTCACGTCGCTTCCCCCCAATACCGCCCCGCGCCGATGTTATTGCGCGACGCGGAGATTGCCAGCCTTCCCGCCTCGCAATCCTCGGAAGGCGTGATAGAATTTCTCAACCTCGCCCGGAGATTGCATCATGAACCAGCACACCAAAATCGAAGCGGCCGCGGCCACTGGGATTTCGCCCGAGGAATGGCAGGCGCGCGTCGATCTCGCCGCGGTGTATCGCCTTTGCGCGCACTACGGCTGGGACGACGCGATCTACAACCATTGTTCCATCCGCGTGCCGGGCGAGCCGTCGAAGTTCCTCATGAAGCAGCACGAGCTGCTCTGGACCGAGGTGACAGCCACGAATCTCCGCAAGGTCGACATGAACGACGACCTCGACGAGAAGTCGGGCGTGAACCGACCGGGCTTCACGCTGCACGGCGGCCTGCTCAAGGGCCGCGCCGACATCAATTGCATCGTGCACATCCACACCGAGACCGGCATGGCGATCTCCGGCCTCAAGAGCGGACTGCGCATGGTGTCGCAACAGGCGATGCGCTTCTACCAACGCATCGGCTATCACCCTTATGAAGGCATCACGGAAGACTTCGGCGAGCGTGAGCGCATCCTGAAGGCGCTCGGCCAAAACCGCGGCATGATCATGCACAACCATGGCCTCGTCACGGTCGGCAAGAATGCGCGCGAAGCGTTCATCCTGATGAAGTATCTGATGTCGGCGGCCACCATCCAGCTCAAGATGGAAGCAACCGGCGGCGAGCTGATCGAGATTCCGCCCGCGATCTGCGAGAAGGTCGCGGCGCAGTACCAAACACATGACGCCGGCCGCGGCGCAGCCGACTGGCCCGCATATTTGCGTATGATGGATCAGGTCGATCCGAGCTATCGCAACTGACGCGGTAGAGATGCCCCCAGAGCGGCATAGAGGCTGGAGCATCCACCGCCGGCTCATGCTGGTGGCGCTTGCCGTGGCAATCCCGTTCCTGCTGTTGTCTGCCGGCATCGTCTGGCAGCTTGCAGACAACGAACGCGAGAACCGCCGCGACGCGATCCTTTATTCTTCGCGGACTCTCCTCAATGCCGTCGACGCGCTGCTCAGTAAACACATCGCGGTTGCGCAAACGCTCGCGACCTCGCCCGCGTTGCAGGTCGACGATCTCGAAGCCTTCCGAAAGGAAGCCGAACGTGCGCTGCCCGCCCTTTCCGGCGGTTGGATGGTGTTGAGCGACGAGAGCGGGCAACAGCTCATCAATCTGGCTCGCCCACCCGGGACGCCATTGCCGCGCCGCAACCCCATTGCGATCGAAGCAATGAAGCGCGCGTTCGAGACCAAACAGACGCAGGTCTCCAACGTCCTGATCGGCCCGGTCGTGCCCAATCCGATCGTAACGGTCGAGGTTCCGGTATTCCGGCAGGACAAGCCCCCGCTCAGTCTCGCCGTGATCATGGAGACCAAGATTTTCCTGCCGCTGTTCGCCGAAAGTCAGTTACCCGACGGATGGTTCGCAGGCCTCATCGACCGCGATGGCAAGTTCATCGCGCGGTCGCGCGACCACGACCGGATGGTCGGCCAGCCGGCGTCGGAAGGCTTCAGAGAAGCAGCGAAGAGCTCCAAGGATGGTTGGAATGAGATGGTCTCAAGCGAAGGCTCCGCCATCGCGACCGGCCATGCCACTTCGACATTGAGCGGCTGGGTGATGGGCTTGGCCGCGGAAACCGAGGTGTTCTACGAGCCGATCCGCAACACCATCATTATTGCGTCAGCCGCGGGCGGCATCGCGATCTTGCTGACGCTGCTGCTTGCGCTGTGGGCGGCGCGGCAGATCGCCGGACCGATTCAGCAAATCGAACAAGGCACGCATGCGCTGGTGCGCCGCGAGTCGGTCGCGTTCCGCACAACCGGCCTTCCCGAAGTCGACCGCGCGCTCGACGCCTTCACCGAAACCGCGAAGACACTCGAGCAGCACGAGCGGGAGCGCGACGAGCGCGAAGCTCATGTGCATGTCATCATGCGCGAGCTGTCGCATCGCTCCAAGAACCTGCTCGCCATCGTGCTCGCGATCGCGCGGCAGACCGCGCGCAACACCCAGGACTTCCAGGAGTTCGAGGGCCGCTTCTCCTCGCGCATCCAAGCGTTGGCGGATGCGCACGATCTTCTCGTGGAACAGCAATGGAACGGCGCGCAGGTCGACGCGCTGGTGCGCGGTCAGCTTTCGGCCTTCGGCATGGAGCGGGTCATTCTCAACGGCGAGCCGGTCATGCTGCGCGCCGAGGCGGTTCAGAACGTCGCGCTCGCGCTGCACGAGCTTGCGACCAACGCCTCGAAATACGGCGCGCTGTCGGTGCCAGATGGCCGGGTCACGATCGAATGGGTGCTCAACCCTGGGGAGACGGGAGAGCGTTCGCTCCGGCTCACCTGGCGTGAAAGCGACGGGCCTCCGGTCAAAGCGCCGGAGCGCAAGGGATTCGGGTGCTTCGTGCTGGAGCGCGTCACGGTGAACGCGCTCGGCGAAGGCGGACTTGAGTTCAACGAGAAGGGGCTGATCTGGACTTGCGTGATCAACCCCGAGCACATCGTGGGGACCCGCAAGCCCGAATCGCCGCCGCGGCGGCGCGTGACCGATCAGCCGATCGCGCGCCGCGCGTCGTAGCCCAGTCTATTCTACGCCCGCCGATACGAAGGCCTGTTTCGCCTCGGGGGTGGCAAGGAAAATCAGGAACTGCTTGCCGAGATCGGGCGACGTGGTCGTGTTGAGGATCGCGCCGCTGTAGTTCGTGTAATTCTGCACGTCTGCCGGCAGCGGGCCGACGAGCTTCAGGCCCTTCGACTCGAACAGCTTGATCTCGGTGATGGCGCCGAATCCGATCTCGTTGCCCTTGCCCTTGATGACGTGCTCCATCACCGCCTCACCGTTCGGATAGCGGTGGGACTTCGCCTTGATCTGCTCGGCGATGCCCAGCTTCTCGAACAGCTTCTCGAGATAGAGGCCGGTCGAAGCGGTGTTGTAGACGAGCGATTCTGCGGACAGTACGGACTGCTTGAACGCGTCGGTGGTCGCGATATTCGGTGGCGTGGCGCTCGTGCGCACAGTGACGCCTGCGCCGACCTTGCCGACAGGCACGCGGCCCTCGGCCGCGACCTTGCCGTCCTTCACGAAGCCCTCAAGCGCGCCTGGTGGTGCGATCAGTACATCGGCGACGTAGTTGTCCTTGAGGCGCTGCGCGATCTGCGGCGCGGTGTTGAACTGGATCTTCACCTCGTGGCCGGTCTTGGCCTTGAACAGGTCGGCGGCCTTGTGCAGGCCCGGCTCGACTGCACCCGCGGACAGGACCTTCACTTCAGCGGCCACGGCTTGTGCGCTCCAGAGCGCAACGGCTGTGGCGAACCCGGTGACGATGGACTTCATGTCGCTCCCCTTTGGCATTCATGGGAGAGGTTCTAACACATCCATTGTGACGCGGCAGCGGCGATCAATGACCGATCGCATAGGCCAGTGCGACAAAGGCGACGGGAATAATCCAGAGGAGCCCTGCCCAGCGGGCGCCCGGATCGACCGCTGACTGCGTGGGATTGGCCGGATCGTAGTGGACCTCAACCGGCGTGCCGATGGCATATTTGGCGGCGGCCTTTGTCGCCATCGATTCCGACGACGACGCCACCTGGCTGCCGATGCGCTCACCGGTGTAGCGAACGCCCGCGACCGCGTAGGAATAGACAACCTGTGCGCGGTACATTGTCGTGTAGGTCGTGCGGTTGTCGTCGTTACTGGTGTTGACGTAATGCGTCACGCCCGCGGACTCGATCTTGCCTTGTGCGACCGGCCAGCTCCGCACCTTCGCCGCTTGCTTCTGGAAGGCATAGACGAACAGTCCCGTGAGCGCGGCGAATACGAGACAGCCGGTGACAAACGGAGCCTGGGCCGGATCGCGAACCACACCGCTCATGAATCCGGCGAGCTTTTCAACGCCGACCACGCCGCCGACGATAATGGCGACGAGAACAAGAATGACGATGAGGATGCCCTTCCAGACAAACGGCGGAAGATCGCGTTCCAACACCGCCTGGGTGCGTTTGTTCGGGTTGTAATAGACGGAGACGACCTTGCCCACGGGATACCTGGCGATGGTCTCCGCGACCTCGAGGTTGCCGAGGTCTTCGCCGATGGTCACGCGATCGCATCGATAAGTGTTCTTGGCGACCGTGTATTCGTAAACGATTTTCGCGAAATTGCGGGTCTCGGTCGGGGCGTCCTCGCCCACGCCGGTCTTGACGGTGCGGGTCTCCGACGTCGAGGTGATGACGCGGCCTTGCGCGGTCGACCAGTTGCGGGCCTTCAGCACCTCAAGATATTTCACGGCCGCCGCCACCAGGATCAGCGCCGGAATCGCGCCGAGAATGAGATACAAGCCCCAAATGTCTTTCAAAATCCGCTCCCGCGTAAAAAAACCGCCTCATCCGGCTGCGGACTGCGGCAGGCCTGAAGCGCTCGTGTGGGTTAGTCGCGGGGGACGATGCAGCGGTTCAACGCACCGCTAGATGCGGTTGCCTGCGCTCCAACTCCAGAAATCGCGGCCTTCCTCGCGCATGAATTTCGCCAGCACCATCTTGTGGACCTCGTCGGCGCCGTCGACGAGGCGCGCAGCACGGGCCGCGCGATAGACCCACTCCACGATCGTATCCTTGGAATAGCCGCGCGCGCCCTGAAGCTGGATCGCGACATCCGCCGCCTGATGCAGCGTGTTGGCCACGTGGACCTTCGCCATCGAGACTTCCTTGCGCGCGAAGTCGCCCTGATCGAGCTTCCAGGCGGCGTGCATGGTGAGGAGCCGGCCGATCTGGATGTTGTGGCCGACCTCGCCGAGCTTCATCTGCACGCTCTCGCGGTCGGCGAGCTTCACGCCGAAGCCCTCGCGGCGATTGACGTATTCCTGCGCAATCTCCATGCAGCGCTTCGACCAGCCGAGCCAACGCATGCAGTGCGTCAGCCGCGCCGGGCCGAGCCGCACCTGCACCATCTTCAGGCCATTGCCGAGCCCGCCGAGGATGTCGTCCTCATGCACTTCGAGGCCGTCGAACTCGAGCTCACAATGGCCGCCGTGCTCCTCCGGCCCCATGATGTCGATGCGGCGCACGATGCGCCAGCCGGGCTGATCCTTGTGGTAGAGGAACGTGGTGATCCCCTTGCGCTTATCGTCGGAGGTGCGCGCCGCGAGAATGAAATGCGACGCCGCAGCCGCCCCGGTGATGAACCACTTGCGGCCGTAGATTTTGTATTTGTTGCCGTGCTTCTCGGCGTAGGTCTTGATCATCGACGGATCGGAGCCGCCACCCGGCGCAGGCTCTGTCATCACGACGGATGAACGGACCTTTCCCTCGACGATCGGCTTCAACCACTTTTCTTTCTGCGCGGGCGTGCCGACCTTCTTCAAAAGGTTCATGTTGCCGTCGTCGGGCGCCATGCAGTTGAAGGCGAGCGGGCCGAACAGCGAGCGGGCGGCCTCCTCGTACATCACCGCCCAGGCGACCATCGGCAGGTCCATGCCGCCGTATTCCTTCGGCGACTGCGGCGCCCATAGGCCTGCCTTCCTCGCCTTCTCGCGCACCGGCGCGAGGCGCTCGTCCGGGATGTTCTCGTGTTCGGAAAAATTATGCGGATCGGCCTCGAGCGGCAGGACGTGCTCTTCGACGAAGGCGCGGACTTTTACGCGCAGCGCTTCGATTTCGGGAGAGAGAGTGAAGTCCATGTGTATCCCCTGCCCTAGCCTCTGATGGCGACGACCTGCCCGCCATCGCACACCACCGTCGTGCCCGCCATATATGAGCCCGCGTCGGATGCGAGCAGCAGCAGCGCGCCGTCGAGATCGCCGTCCTGACCGAAGCGGCCGACCGGAATATCGCGCGTGAGCCCCTTGCCGGCGCCTTCGAGATAGTCGCGGTTGATGTCGGTGACGAACCAGCCCGGCGCGATGGCGTTGACGCGCACGCCCTTGAAGGCGAGCTCGAGGCCCAGCGTCTTGGTCATCTGAATCACGCCGGCCTTGGCCGCCGCGTAGGCAACGGTGCCCTTCGACACGCTGATCCCCAGCACCGACGCGATGTTGACCACCGCGCCCTTCTTGCCGGCCTTGATCATGCGGCGCGCGGCCTCCTGCGCCCAGAAGAACACGGCGTCGAGGTTAGTACCGATGATGTGGCGCCATTCCTCCTCGGTGACGTCTGTGACGCGGGTCGAATGCGCGACGCCCGCGTTGTTGATGAGGATCGTGACGGTGCCGAGCGCCTTCTCGGCCTGATCGAAGGCGCGATTCATCTGCGCGCGGTCGAGCACGTCGGCTTCGATACAGACTGCCTTGCCGCCGGCCTTTTCGATCTTCGCTTGCGCCGCCTTGAGCTTGTCGGCCCGCCGGGCGACAAGCGCGACCGACGCCCCGTTCGCCGCCAGCACCTCGGCGAAGCGAAGTCCAAGCCCGCCAGACGCACCGGTGACCAACGCCACGCGGCCTTTCAAGTCGAAGAGTTCGGCGGCTTTCATGGTCTCCCTAGTCCACTCCGATGTCATCGCCCGCGAAGGCGGGCGATCCAGTATCCACCAAACATCGTTTGATGCACAGACTGGATGCCCCGCCTTCGCGGGGCATGACAGCTAGGGAGCATAAAGCGCATGGGGGAGCGCCGTCGCAAGCCCCGGCAGATACCAAAGCACGACCAGCGCGAAGAGCTGGATCAGGACGAAGGGGATCACGCCGATGTAGATATCGACCGTCCTGATCTCCGGCGGCGCGACGCCGCGCAGGAAGAACAGCGTCGGGCCGAGCGGCGGGTGCATGTACGAGGTCTGAAGGTTCAGCGCCATCATGACGCCGAGCCAGACCGGATCGACGCCCGGCATCTTGAGCAGCGCAGGCGCGACGATCGGCACCACCACGAAGATAATCTCGAAGGCATCCATCACGAAGCCGAGCAGGAACATCGCAAACATCGTCACAAGAATGGCGCCCGCAACGCCACCGGGGAGACTACCGAGCGCGCGGTGCACCATGTCGTCGCCGCCGAGGCCACGGAACACGAGGCTGAACAGTGTCGCGCCCATCAGAATGAGGAAGATCATCGCGGTGATCTGCGCAGTCTTGCGTACCGTCGGCCCGAGCGCTTCGGACAGCCTCGCACGGCGCGCAGTGAGCAGGATCGCGCCGACGGCGCCGACGGATGCTGCTTCGGTTGGCGTTGCGATGCCGCCGAGGATCGAGCCGAGCACGGCGAGGATGAGGAAGATCGGCGCGACGAGGACTTCTACGACACGGCGAGCGAGCGCCGCACCCTTCGGCGCGCCAGGCTCTGGCGCGATCGCGGGCGACGTGTGCGGAAAGAACACCGCCATGAAGATGAGATAAAGGATGTAGAGCGCGACCAGCGCGAAGCCGGGAATGATCGCACCGGCGAACAGATCGCTCACTGTGACCGACGACGGCGCGAAATTGCCCTGGGACAACTGCGCGGACTGGTACGCTGTTGAAAGCTGATCGCCGAGCAGCACCAGCACGGTCGCAGGCGGAAAGATCTGCGCGAGCGTCGCGGTCGCGGCGACCGTGCCTGCCGCCAGCCGCTTGTCGTAGCCATGACGCAGCATCGCCGGCAGCGTGATCAAGCCCATTGTCACGGTTGTTGCGCCGACGACGCCCTTCGCCGCCGCGAGCAATGTGCCGACGATGGTCACCGAAATGCCGAGCCCGCCGCGAAGCGAACCGAACAGACGACCCATCGTCTCCAGCAACTCCTCCGCGATGCGGGAACGCTCCAGCATAACGCCCATGAATACGAACAGCGGGATCGCCAGCAACACGTCGTTCGTCATCACGCCGAAGACACGCTGCGGCAGCGCACCGAGGAACGAGAAGCTCATCGCGCCGGTGAGGTGGCCAAGCGTCGCGAAGGCGAGCGACACGCCGCCGAGCGTGAGCGCGACCGGATAGCCCGCCATCAGCAGGACGCAGACGGCGAGCACCATCGCCACGGCGAGGATTTCGGCAAACATCATCGGGCGGCGGCCGGCATGCGCAGCACGTCCCAGGCGCGGATCGCCTGCGCGATCCCTTGCAGCGCCATCATCACCGCGAACAGCGGGATCAGCGTCTTGAGCAGGAACACCGCCGGGATGCCGCTGGTCTCGCGTGAGCGCTCGAGGATCGCCCATGAGCGCGCTACATAAGGCAGGGAAAAGTAGAGCAGCACCGCCATGAACGGCAGGAGCAGCAGACAAGCGCCGAAGAGATTAACCCACGCCTTCGTTCGCGGCGACGCGTCCTCGTAGAACACATCGACCCGTACGTGGCCGCCCTCCTTCAGCGTCCATGCCGCGGCCAGCATCAGCAGCGTCGCGTGACCATAGACGATCGACTCCGACAGCCAGATCGAGCCCACGCCGAACACATAGCGCAGCACCACAACGGAAAATTGCAGAAGCGCCACGGCCAAGGCGAGCCATGCGGCGGTGCGACCAATCGCGCCGTTCAAGCGGTCGATCCGGTCCGCCAGACCCACCATGCGGGAGGAAAAAGCCATGCTATATTATAAGGCAAATCGTCCGCCGCATGCGGAACTCCGGAGGCGCAATCCCCATGGCACACGACCATGATCACGATCATGAACACGGCTCGGAGCTGTCCGAAACCCAGCTTCGCGTGCGCGCACTGGAAACCGTCCTGGCCGAGAAGGGCTACCTCGACCCCGCCGCGCTCGACGCCATCATCGAGGCCTACGAGACCAAGATCGGACCGCACGTCGGCGCCCGCGTGATCGCCAAGGCGTGGCTCGATCCCGAATTCAAGAAGGCGCTGCTGGCCGACGCCACCAAAGCCATCGGCACGCTCGGCCATATCAGCCGGGTCGGCGACCACCTGGTCGCGATCGAGAACACGCCGAAAACGCACAACATGGTCGTCTGCACGCTGTGCTCCTGCTACCCGTGGGAAATGCTCGGCCTGCCGCCGGTCTGGTACAAGGCCGCACCCTACCGGTCGCGCGCGGTGAAGGACCCGCGCGGAGTGCTCTCCGATTTCGGCGTCACGCTGCCGAAGGACATGGAAATCCGCGTCTGGGATTCCACCGCCGAGACGCGCTTCATCGTCGTGCCGATGCGCCCCGCCGGCACCGAGGGCTGGAACGAAGATCAGCTCACCGAGATCGTCACCCGCGACTCGATGATCGGCACCGGGCTTCCTGAATCGAAGAGGCCAGCATGAACGGCGTGCATGACATGGGCGGCATGGACGGCTTCGGCAAAGTCGAGGCCGAAAAGAACGAGCCGCCGTTCCACGAGCCGTGGGAAGGCCGCGTGCTGGCGATGAACCGTGCGATGGGCGCGACCGGCATCTGGAACATCGACATGTCGCGGCACTCCCGCGAGGTGCTCAAGCCGGCGACCTATCTCGCCGCAAGCTATTACCAAAAGTGGTTCCTCGGGCTTCGCAACATGCTGCTGGAGCGCGGCTTCATCGACGCTGACGAACTGGAGAAGGGGCACGCGCTGCGGCCGGGAAAACCGCTCAAGCGCGGCCCGTTCGAGATGAAGGACGTCGAGCGCGTGCTCAACCGCGCCAAGTTCGGCCGGAAAACCGACACGCAGCCGAAGTTCAAGATCGGCGACAAGGTGCGCTGCAAGAACATCAATCCGGCGACGCACACACGCCTACCGCGCTACGTGCGCGGGCATATTGGCATCGTCGAACTCAATCATGGCACGCATGTGTACCCCGACACCGTGTCGATCGACGGCACGGAAAATCCGCAGTGGCTCTACACGGTCGTGTTCACGAACCAGGAGCTATGGGGCCCGGACGCCGACCCGACGATCAAGGTCTCAATCGACGCGTTCGAGCCGTATCTCGAGTCGGCATGAGTTCAATCGATCCGACAGCGGCCAAACGCGCCACCGACGCGGTCCCGAGCATTCCGTGCGACGCGGAAGGCCCAGTGTTCCGCGAACCGTGGGAGGCGCAGGCCTTCGCGATGACGCTCGCGCTGCATGAGCGCAAGCTGTTCACCTGGCCGGAGTGGGCGCAGACGCTCGGCGCGGAGATCAAGCGCGCGCAGGCCGCGGGCGACCCCGACACCGGCGAGACGTATTACCGGCACTGGCTCGCGGCGCTGGAGCGGATCGTCGCCGAGAAGGGCGTGACAGACGCCGCGACTTTGTCGCGCTATGTCCACGCCTGGGATCATGCGGCCGACCGCACGCCGCACGGCCAGCCGATCGAACTAAAGCCGGAAGACTTCCGCTAGAAGCCCGCGATCTGCTCGCTCGCCATGTAACCCGCGAGCAGCAATCCGCCGAAGCAAATGATCACCACAGCCGCACCGACCTCGATGCCGCGCATCGCGAGCATGCCGTAGCCCGTGCTGGCGCGCGACAGATGCCCGGCCCAGGAGCGTGCACCGACCGCAACCGTCGCGATGACAGCGACGGTGATCGCGGTGCCGATGCCCATCACGAAGGTCGAGGCTACGCCGGCCCAGAACAGGCCCTGCGCCAGCGCAAAAACGAGAACGAGGATGGCGCCCGAGCACGGGCGGAGGCCGACCGCGACGATCGCCGTCAGGCCGCGTTTCCAGCCGCCAGGACCGGCCAATTCTTCGGGCTCCGGCGCATGCGCGTGACCCCAGGCGGAGGCATCGTGATCGTGGTCATGATCGTGCGAATGGCCGTGATGATGGTGGTGTCCGTGATCGTGCTCGTGGTGATCGTGATGCGCATGACCATGAGCGTGGTCGTGATGCGAATGATCGTGCGCGTGATGCTTGTGATCATGCCCATGATCATGGTGAGCATGGTCATGGTGATGATCATGACCATGATCGTCGTGATGATGGTCGCGCTTGTGCGCGGCAGGCGTCGCCGCAGCCCCGACCGACTTGGGCTTGTGCAGCGAACGCGCCTCGCGAATGAACGCCCTGCCCTTCACCCACAGAAGCCGCAACCCAATGACGATGATCAACGCGTAGCTCAGCGTCTCGATCACATTGACCGCCATCTTCATCGTCGATGCGGTCGCATTCAGCACCGCGGCCGCGATCCCGACCAGCACCACCGCGACCAAAGCCTGAAGAATGGCGGAGGCAAAGGAGAGCACAACGCCGCGTTTCCACGTCTCCTCGTTGGCGACGAGATAGGACGAGATCACCGCCTTGCCGTGACCAGGGCCTGCTGCGTGAAACACGCCATAGAGGAACGACAGCCCCATCAGCGTCCAGAGCGCGGTGCCATCGGTCTTGCCGGCGCGAATGAGTCCCGAGAACTGGCGGTAAAACTCGGCCTGCTTGGCGAAGATCCAGCCGATGATGCCGTCCGACGGCATCGGCACCGCTTGCGGGCGCGGACCGCCGAACGGGCTGCTTTGCGCGAACACCGCGTCGAACGCGCCAGACACAAAGAGAAGCGCCGCGGCAAGCGCGGCGAGAACCAAAACCGTGCGCCCCCCGGCGCTTCGGATCATTGGCATCGGATCAGGATCTTGTTCGCGAAATCGTCGCCCATGTCATCGGGAATTTTGCCGTCCGGTGGAATCTCGGCCAGCTTCTGCGCCATTTCCTTGGTCAGTTCTTTCGGCTTGGCAAGATTGGCCTTGCAGCCCGCGGGCGCGCCGGACAGCGACACCGGATCCTTCTCCGCAAGCTGGAAGTCCACGAAGTAGCTCGGGTCGAACACCTCGAAGTCCATGCTCTTGGTCTGCGCCGGCGTCTTCAGCGGCAGCATGAAGTGCAGCGTCAGGAGCTGATCCTTCGACAGCTCGAGGTGATAGTCCTTCGGCTCGACGAACTGGATCTTCTTGCCGTTCAGCTTGGCGAAGGTGAAGAAGTCATATTCCTTCAGCGAGGTGACATTCACCTCTGCGAGCGGCTGAAGCTCCTCGCGGGTGAACTTGCCCTTCTCCTTGCTCTCCAAACCCTGCAACGCGAAGGTCGAGAACATGTCGTCGAAGGTCCAGGCGTGGCGGATGCCGACCACGGTGCCATCCGGTGCGTAAACCACCTCGCTCTTCATCGTGACCCAGACGTGCGGGTGGGCGTTCGCCTGCATGACTGCGATCAGCAGGCCGGCGAAAGCAACAGCAAGGGTGCGAATGAGGTTCATGTGGCTTCAACATATCATGGACTGGGGCGGAATGGAGGCCGTATAGCTAGGTCATGTCCGGTGTCCAAGCGTCTCCTGTGCACGTCCCTAATTCTTCGGGAACGGCCGCTCCAAGGCTTAAGGCGCCCACCGGGGCCTGCGACTGTCATATGCATATTTATGACGCGGCGCGATTCCCGCCGCCACGGCCGGACGCGCGGATGCAGCCGGACTCCGCCGTTGCGGACTACCGGCTGTTCCAACAACGGATCGGGACGGCACGGACGGTCGTCGTGAACGCGGCAGCCTACGCGACGGACAACGCGGTGACGCTCGACGCGGTCGCCCGTCTGGGCAACGCCTGCGGTATCGCTGTGGTGGTTCCTTCGGTGACGGACACCGAGCTGAAGCGTCTCGCGGACGCGGGCATACGCGGCATCCGCTTCACGCAATTCGATCCGAAGACGGCGACCACGACGCTCGACATGGTCGAACCGCTGGCAAAGCGCGTGCAGGATTTCGGCATGCATGTGCAGATCCACCTGCGTGCGGATCAGATCGTGTCGGCCCAAGACATGCTGTTGCGGCTGCCGGGTGTCGTGGTGCTCGATCATCTCGGGCGACTGACGCGCGAGGAAGGGATTGATCATCCCGCGTTCAAGGTCATCCGCCGCATGCTCGATAGCGGCCGCATCTGGATGAAACTCTCGGGCGCCTACATGCTCGCCGATCCGCCGGACTACGCCGGTGCAAGCAAGATCGCGCGTGCCTATATCGAAGCCGCGCCCGAACGGATGGTCTGGGGCAGCGACTGGCCGCATCCAACCGAGAAGGAAAAGCCGGACGACGCCATGCTGTTCGATCTCGTCGCCGACTGGGCTCCGGACGATCGGACGCGACACCGCATTCTGGTCGACAACCCGGCCACACTCTACGGTTTCAAGAACTAGGGAGAGACACAAACATGGACATCAAGCCCGCAGGCTCCACCCCCTCGCGCAAAGCGCCGGCTGAGTATTTCACCGGCACGGTCTGGCAGGACCCGATCATCGAAGCGCCGGAGCCCGCGCGGCTTCGCGCGGTCTGGGTGCGCTTCGAGCCGGGCGCGCGCACGGCATGGCATACGCATCCGCTCGGCCAGACCATCCACATCACCTCCGGCATCGGCCGCGTGCAGACGTGGGGCGGGCCTGTGAAGGAGGTGCGCGCGGGCGATACGGTGTGGTTCGCGCCGAACGAGAAGCACTGGCACGGCGCTGCGCCGAACGTCGCGATGGAGCATCTCGCGATGCAAGAGGCGAAAGACGGTTCGGTCGCCGACTGGATGGAGCACGTCAGCGACGAACAATACGGCGCGAAGGCCGGCTAGAGCCCGGCCGCGCCACCGTCGGCGCGCGGATCGTGGCCGCCTTCGAACGTGCCGTTCGGATGCATGATCACCGCGCCGGCGTGGCCCATCGTGTCGGAATAGCCGTCCGACAACACATCGACGTCATGACCGGCGGACATCAGCCGGTCGATCAGATTGCCGTCGAAGCGCGCTTCCATCCGCAAGTTCGTGTGCGTCGAGCCCCAGGTGCGGCCGAGCAGCCAGCGCGGCGCGTCGAGCGCCTTCTCGAGCGGCTGGCGGTGCAACACGTGGCGCGCGAACAGCATCGCCTGCGTCTGCGGCTGGCCGTCGCCGCCCATCGTGCCGTAGGCCATGACGCGGCCGTCATCGAGGACCGCGAGCGCGGGGTTGAGCGTATGAAACGGCAACCGGCCGGGCTCGAGCGGATTCACCGCCTTCGGATCGAGCGAGAAGCTCGCACCGCGGTTCTGCATCAGCACGCCGGTGCGCGGCAGCACGCAGCCGGAGCCGAACTCCCAGTAGATCGACTGGATATAGGAGACCGCGAGGCCGCTTGAGTCGGCCGCGCCCATCCAGATCGTGTCGCCCTCGCCTGGAGGCGCGGGCCACTTCGCGGCCTTCTTGCGGTCGATCTTCTGCACTTCGATATTGAGGAATTTTGCGTCGAGATAGCGCGACGACGGATACGGAAGCCGCGACGGATCGGTGACGAAGCGGTCGCGCACGCGGAATGCCCGCTTGGTCGCCTCGACGATGCCGTGTGCGAAGTCGAAGTTCTCCGCCTCGGTAACACGGAGCCGCTCGTAGAGCGCGAGGATGATGAGCGAGGCGAGCCCTTGCGTCGGCGGCGGCGCGTTGTAGAGCGTTCCGACATTGAGCGAAACGCTCAATGGATCGACGATCTTGGCGGAATATCGCGTGAGGTCTTCGCGCGTAACCGGACTGCCGATCTTCTCGAGGTCGGCGGCGATTTCGCGGCCCACGTCGCCGCGGTAGAAATCATCGAGGCCCACGTTCGCCAGATGATCCAACGTCGCGGCGAAGGCGCTCTGCTTCAGCTTCGCGCCCTTCTCCGGCGGCTTGCCGTCAACGAGGAATGTCTGCGCGAAGCCCGGCACGTTCTTCAGCTCGCCGAGCTTGTCCTTGGTCAGGCCCGCCTGGCTTTTCGTAACGGTGTAGCCGTCGCGCGCGTGGCCGATGGCGGCATGCAACAGCACATCGAGCGGCAGCTTCTTGCCACCGACCGCAGCGGCGGCTTCCACCGCCTGCATCCAGCCGCCGATCGCGCCCGGCACCGTCAACGCCGCGAGCGGCCCGCGCGCCGGGATCGCCTCGTGCTCGCGATAGAGCTGACGCGTGGCGCGCGAACCCGCCGGTCCGGGCGCCATGACCGCACGCACGCGCTTATTCGGCTCGCGCACCAGCCAGAAGCCGTCGCCGCCGATGTGGTTCATGTGCGGATAGACCGCGGCGATGGTCGCCGCCATCGCAACCATCGCTTCGAGGGCGTTACCGCCCTCCTCCATCACTGCGCGTCCGGCTTCCGCCGCCGCGCTGTGAGGCGCCGCGACCACGCCGCGGCGGTGACCTGCGGAATGAAGCTCGGTCATGCGGCTTCGTCGATGAAGCCGCGCTTCTTGAGCAGCGCGTCGGCGCTCGGCAACCGCCCGCGGAAGGCGACGTAGAGCTCCGCCGGATCGCGCGAACCGCCTGTCGAGAGCACGTTGTCATAGAGCTTCTTCGCAACGCTCGGATCGAACACGTCGCCGGTCTCCTCGAACGCCTGGAAAGCGTCGGAGTCGAGCACCTCGGACCACATGTAGCTGTAGTAAGCCGAGGCGTAGTAGCCGCCGGAGAACACGTGTCCGAAGTGCGGCGTCCGGTGGCGCATCGCGATCTCCTCCGGCATGCCGATGCGGGCGAGCGTGTCGCGTTCGAACTTGTTGACGTCGAGGCCTTCGGCGGACTCGAGTTGATGCAGCTCGAGATCGACCAGCGCCGACGAGATATATTCCAGCGTTTCGCAGCCGCGATTGAAGTTGCGCGCCGCGATCAGCCGCTTCAACAGTTCCTCCGGCATCGGCTCGCCGGTGACGTAGTGCTTGGCGAACTTGCGCAACACCTCGGGCCGCTCAAACCAATGCTCATAGAGCTGCGACGGCAACTCAACCCAGTCGGTCAGCACACTGGTGCAGGACACCGAGTGATACTTCACGTTTGAGAGAAGCCCGTGCATCGCGTGGCCCATCTCGTGGAACAAGGTGCGCGCGTCCTCGAACGAGAGCAGCGTCGGGTCGCCCTTGTTGAAGTTCATGACATTGAGGACCAGCGGCCGCACCTGGCCGTGCATGTCCTCCTGATCGCGCAGCGTGCTCATCCAGGCGCCGCTCTGCTTGCTCGGCCGTGCGAAATAATCGCCAAAGAACAGGCCGACGTGCTTGCCCTCGCGCGTCACCTCCCAGGCGCGCACGTCGGGGTGCCAGACCGGCACATCGACACGCTTGAAGACGAGACCGAACAGCCGGTTCGCGGTGTAAAATGCAGCCTCGATCACGTTGTCGAGCTGCATGTACGGCTTGACCTCGGACTCCTCGATATTGCACCGGCGCTTGCGCAGCTTCTCGGCGTAGTAGCGCCAGTCCCAGGCCGCGAGCTTGAAGTTGCCGCCTTCCTCCTGGATCAGCTTCTGCAAGTCGTCGCGGTCGGCGAGCGCGCGTTCGCGTGCCGGCTTCCAGACCTTTTCAAGGAGGCCGCGCACCGCTTCCGGCGTCTTCGCCATCGCGTCGTCGAGCCGATACCGCGCGAAGCTCTTGTAATCGAGCAGCTTCGCCCGCTCGATGCGAAGCCTGATGGTCTCGGCGATGATCGCCTTGTTGTCGGTGGCGTCGTTCTTGTCGCCACGCGCGAGGAAAGCGCGGAACACCTTCTCGCGGAGGTCGCGCCGCGAGGAGAATTGCAGGAACGGCTCGACGCTCGAACGCTGAAGCGTGACGACATACTTGCCCGGCTTGCCACGCTCTTCAGCGGCGGCGCGCGCCGCATCGCGCACGAAATCCGGCAAACCGGCGAGATCGACCTCGGCAAGCTCGAGCGCGTAGGACTGCTCGTCGGCCAATACGTTCTGACTGAACGATGTACCAAGCGCCGCCAGGCGCTCCGTCACCTCGGCAAGCTTTTTCTTCTTCTCGACATCGAGCGCGGCGCCGCCGCGGCGGAAGCTGGTGTGATGGCGCTCCAGCACCCGCACCTGCTCGGAGGTGAGACCGAGGCTGTCGCGCTTCTGGTAGAGCGCGTCGATGCGGCGGAACAGCGCCTCGTTCATGCGGATCTTGTTCCAGTGTGAAGCGCTCACCGGCGAGATATCGGCCTCGATCTTCAGCAGCTCGTCGGTCGAGTCGGTACCGACCAGGTTGTGGAACACGTCGTCGACCCGCTGGAGCATGCGGCCGGCCTCCTCGTAGGCGAGGATGGTGTTCTCGAAGGTCGGCGGCGCGGGATCGTTGGCGATCGCTTCGACCTCGGCCATGTGTTCGGCAAAGGCGCGCTCGTAGGCCGGCACGAAGTGTTCGCTCTTCACGCGGCTGAACTCCGGCACCCCAAAAGGTCCGGTCCAGTCTTTGAAGAAGGGATTATCGCCGCCTGTCGCGGCGGCTGCGGTCTTGTTGTTCATGCGCGCTATATAGGAACCGTTGAACCGGCGCGCACTCTAACGAAATCGGCCGCGGTGGGCAAAACCGCACCGCGGCCGAACCTTGTGCAAAATCAGGCGGTTTCGCGGAGGATATACTTCTCGGTGATCCGCACCGCGATCGGCCACATCAGCCACAGGTTGCCGAAGAACATGGCCATGAAAATGATCATGCTGTAGTCCGGCAGCACGCGGTCGACGATCTGACCGAGAAAGAACGAGATGAACGCTCCGATGATCGCCAGGATCACATAAACGCCGATCAGTTGCATTTGATTACCCTCATTTGCGGCTCATGAGCGGCCCGCTCGGGGCATGGCGTCAGACGAGCCTTTGTTGATGTCACGCACGATCCCGCGCGCCCGTTCTGCGACGGGCCGCGCGTCCTCCGCGCTTGAAGCGCGGTCTCGATCAGGCGTGCGGAGGGCCGGTCGGCGGCGAGGCGCAGGGCGGATGACTGAGCGGCACCCTGCGATAAACGGAGAGGACGGCGGCGACGATCGCGAGCCGGTCGCTCGCGAGATCGAGCGCCGCGATCGAGGTGATCCGGGGCTGTTCTTCGTCGTCGATGTCGAGATCGGCGGTCGAAGCGAGGACGGTGCGGCGTTCGGCGGTGTCCTGGCCGCCCAACCCCGACTTCTGGGAGGTGACCTCGGCGACGGCCGCAGGCCGCGGATCGTGCACCCGAAGATCCGGGCACACGGCGCCAATCGCCAACAGGACCAACCCTGTCAGCGACGACAGCAGCAGACGGAACGACAAGGTGTGCGGCGAGGTCACTGGCTCACACGCTCAGAAGCCGCCCCCACGGCTTCATTCAGGTAGCCGTTTCAACCCCTTCCGCGCAAGCACCCAGAGCGGGTGCCCCGTCAGGCCGATCCTGACGGGGTTTTGGCCACATGCTAAAGTGGTTCCAAGTTCGCATCACAACACAAGCGAACGCTTAGGGAGGAGCCATGGTCTCGTTCACATTGAACGACAAGCGGGTTTCCGTCGACGCTCAGCCGACCACCCCGCTGTTGTGGGTCATTCGCGACCACGTCGGATTGACTGGAACCAAGTACGGCTGCGGCGCGGGCCTGTGCGGCGCCTGCACCGTGCATCTCAACGGTAAGGCGGTGCGCGCCTGCCAGACCCAGATGTCGGAGGTGACCGGCAAGAAGGTCGTCACCATCGAGGGCCTGTCGAAGAATTCTTCGCACCCGCTCCAGAAAGCATGGGTCGCGCTTGAAGTGCCGCAATGCGGCTACTGCCAGTCCGGCCAGATCATGAAGGCAGCCGAGCTGCTCGCGCAGAACAAGAAGCCGACGCGCGAACAGATCGTCACGCATATGGACGGCAACATCTGCCGCTGCGGGACGTACCACCGCATCATCGCCGCCGTCGAACAAGCGTCGAAGGAGGCCTGAGCCATGACAACCGTGCTCAAGTCTCCAGAAATCTCCCGGCGCGGTCTGCTCGCCGGATTGGGTGGCATGACGTTCTGTCTGTCGCTCGGCGTCGATGGCGTGAGCCTCGTCTCCGAGGCACAGGCGGCGGCGCTTGCAAACGCGCAGGTCACGCCGTGGATCCGCGTGTCGCCGAGCGGCACGATCACGATCCTCAGCGCCGGCGCGGAAATGGGCCAGGGTTCGATGACCGGCCTGCCGCTGATCGCGGCCGAAGAGATGGACGCCGACTGGTCGAAGGTGAAGATCGAGTGGGCGCCCGCCGATCCGAAGGTCTACGGCTACAAGGACCCGTTTGGTCCGAACCAGCTGATGTGGATCGTCGGCTCGCGTGCGACACAGCTCTACTACAACGACCTCCGCAAGGCCGGCGCGCAGGTGCGCCGCGTCATGCTCATCAACGCCGCGCAGAAGTGGGGCGTCGATGTCGCGACGCTGAAGACCGAGCCGAGCGTGGTGATCAACCCTGCGAACGGCGCGCGTCTCACCTACGGCGAGATCGCCAAGTTCGGCACCGTCCCCTCACCGCTTCCCGAAGTCGATCCCAAGGACTTCAAGGCGCGGAAGGACTTCCGTCTGATCGGCAAGTCGGTGCCGCGCCGCGACACACCGTCGAAGGTCAACGGCACAGCGCTTTACGCCATCGACGTGAAACTGCCGGGCATGGTCTATGCCAGCGCCTTGCATTCTCCGGTGCATGACGCAGCCGCCAAGGTCTGGGAGGGCATTGATCCGACGAAGCCCGCCGCGCCGGCCGAAAGCTGGAACGACGCCGAAGTGAAGAAGATGAAGGGCGTCATCGGCATCGTGAAGCTGCCGACCGGCTTGGCAGTTGTCGCGGACCGGTTCGAGAACGCGAAGGCCGCACGCGACGCGCTGAAGGTGACGTGGAAGAAGGCCAAGGCCGACGGCTTCGACTCGGTCAAGGCGCTCGAGTCCTACGTGAAGGTCCACGACGATCCGAACGCCCAGGTGGCGTCGCTCGAAAAGAAGGGCGACGTCGCGGCCGCGTTCTCCGACGCAGCCAAGACGTTCAAGGCCGCGTTCCGCAGCGACTACGGCTATCACGCGCAAATGGAGCCGCTGAACGCCGTGGTCCGTATCACGGGCGACAAGGCGGAGGTCTGGGAAGGCAGCCAGGCGCCGGACGAGTCACGCAAGGCGGTGGCGACAGCGCTCGGCCTCAAGGAAGAACAGGTGGACTTCCACCAGTGCTTCATGGGCGGCGGCTTCGGCCGGCGCTCGATCGGCGACTATGCCGCCGAATGCGCGCTGATCGCCAAAGACGTGAAACGTCCGGTCAAGCTGATCTGGACGCGCGAGGAGGACATAGCCCAAGGCATGTTCCGCCCGCAGTCGTTCCAGTGCGTCGAAGCCGCGACAGATGCCTCAGGAGCCGTCACCGGCTGGAAGCACTGCGTCGTCGGTGAAGGCGAGTTCCTGCTCATCACCGGCATCAAGATCCCCTACTACAGCGTGCCGAACCAGAGCATCGAGCGGCGCGGCGTCTCGCACGGCATCCGCCTCAAGCACTGGCGCGCGGTGGGCCACGTGTTCAACACCTTCGCCATCGAAAGTATGGTCGATGAGATGGCGGTGGCCGCGAACATGGACCCCATCGAGTTCCGCATCCAGAAGATGGGGATGATCCCGAAGGCGCGGAAATGCTTCGAGACGGTCGCGCAGATGTGCGACTGGAAGGCGCCGCGTCCGGAGGGCCGCGCGCTCGGCATCTCGATCACCGAGCGTTCGGGCTCGCTCGGCGCGGGCGCGGTGGAAATCTCGCTCGACCGCACGACCGGCAAGATCAAGGTCCACAAGGTGTGGGTCGCGGTCGATGGCGGCGTGATCGTGCAACCGGGGCCGGCGAAGGCGAACGTCGAGAGCGCCATCATCTACGGCCTCTCAAGCGTGCTGCACGAGCGCGTCACGATGAAGGATGGCGCCGTGGAGCAGTCGAACTTCCACGACTATCCGGTGATGCGCATGTCCGATCTGCCGGAACAGATGAGCGTGCAGTTCGTCGATGTCGATACACGGCCGACCGGGCTCGGCGAGATCGGCAATCCGTTCATCGCGGGCGCGATCTCCAACGCCGTCTTCCGGCTCACCGGCAAGCGGCTACGCCACTTGCCGTTCACGCCGGATCGTGTGCTGGAGACGCTGAAGGCGTAACGCCGCAGATCAACAAGAGAGCAGCGCCCGCCCCTCGGCGGGCGCTTTGCTTTTGGATCTCCAAACAGCAAACGGCCCACCGGAGGGGGGACCCGGCGGGCGCGTTTCTGAACAGCTTCCCTGAGAGGCGCTCTGTCTTCCGGTACATCCGCGGTAAAACGGCACTCTCTCAAGGCCACGGCGGTTAGCGCCGCGGGAACTGTTCGAAGATAGATGGGGTGTGTCGTCCCATTTGCAAGACCTCAACGCGGGAGCCCGGAAATGGTTCCAAAACCGCCTATTCCGGCTCGATCCCCGCCTCTTTGATGGCCGCGGTCCATTTCACCAGCTCCGACTTCACGAAGGCATCGAAGTCCTTCGGACCGCTCCAATAGATGTCCGTCCCCGCCGAATTGAAGCGCTCGCGGATCTCTTTTTGCTTCAGCGCCTTCTCGATGCTGTCGGCGAGCGCCTTGGTCGCCTCCGGCGGCATGTTGGCCGGACCGAACATGCCGGCCCAGGCGAGGATGTCGAAGCCCGGCATCACGGTTTCGGACAGCGTCGGCACATTGGGCAGCGCGGGATTGCGATCCTTGGTCAGCACCGCGAGCGGGCGGATGGCTTTGGCGCTCACCTGCGCGAGCCCAGTGTTGAAGTCCGGAATCATCACCTGGATATGGCCTGCGATCAGATCGGTGAGCGCTGCCGGATTGCTGCGGTAGTTCACGCGCACGATGTCGATGCCCGTGCGCTTCTTGATCGTCTCGCCGGTGATCTGTCCCGTCGAGTTGCCGACGCCATAGGAGAGCTTGCCCGGATTGGCCTTCGCGTAAGCGACCAGCTCCTGCATCGAGTTGATCGGCTGCGACGGATTGACCGCGACGAACGACGGGAAGCTTCCAATACGTGCAATCGGCGTGAAGTCCTTGATCGGATCGTAAGGCACGCTTTTGAACAGACCGTTGGCCGCTGAGTGCGTGGAATTCGTCGTCAGCAGCAGCGTGTAGCCGTCGTTTTTGGCGCGCGCGACAGCGGACGCCGCGAGCAAGCCGCCCGCGCCCGCGCGGTTCTCGACGATGAAGGGCTGACCGAGCGTCTCCTGCAAGCTCTGCGCGATCAAACGCGCCGCCGCATCCGTGACGCTACCCGCTGCGAACGGCGTGACGATGGTGACAGGACGGGACGGATAGGTTTCGGCTTTCGCGCTGATGGCGAACGCGGTGAGCAGCGCAACCGCTGCGGCCAATTGTCGTGCTGTCATCGTTTCCTCGCCTATCCGCTTTTTTGTTTGGAGTAATATGAGAACGGCCGGACGCGCTCCGGTCAAGGACTGCCGGG
The DNA here is from genome assembly GCA_040756555.1 of Pseudomonadota bacterium. Lineage (GTDB taxonomy): Bacteria > Pseudomonadota > Alphaproteobacteria > Rhizobiales > Xanthobacteraceae > Z2-YC6860. Next base: position 526,803 of record JBFLYS010000001.1, read on the forward strand.
AGTGAACATGCCTTTTCGCAAGCTGCTCGCCGCCGCGGCCACATTGGCCGCGCTTTCATCATCTTCATTCGCGCAGGATTGGCCGAACCGCACGGTGACGATGCTGATCCCGTTCGCCGCGGGCGGCCCGATCGACGTGCTCGGCCGCATCCTTCAACCCTATCTCAGCGAGCAGCTCGGGCAGCAGGTCATCATCGAGAACGTGGGTGGCGGCGGCGGCATGACCGGATCACTTCGCGTCTCGCAGGCGGCGGTCGACAGCCATATGTTTGCGCTGGCTTCCATCGGCACGCACGCCATCAGCCAGTCGATGCACAAGAAGCCGCCGTACCACCCGGTCAACGACTTCCAGCCGGTGATGCTGGTGGCCGACGCGCCGCTGGTCCTGCTCATGCGCAAGGACCTGCCGGCGAACAATCTCAAGGAGTTCATTGCCTATACGAAGGCGAACGCCGGCAAGATGCAGTTCGGCTCCGGCGGCACCGGGACCTCGTCGCATATCGGCTGCGTGCTCTTGAACCAGACCATCGGCGTCGACGTCGTGCACGTGCCCTATCGCGGCGGCGGTCCGGCGCTGCAGGATCTCATCGGCGGGCGGCTCGACTACATCTGCAACTACGTCTCTACGGCGCTGAGCGCGGTGAATTCCGGACAGGGGAAGGTGATCGCGACCCTGGCGAGCGAACGCGCGGCGGCGTTTCCCGACGTTCCCACCGCCGACCAGCAGGGCCTGAAGAACTTCGACATCTCGGCATGGAACGCGGTGTTCCTGCCGAAAAGCGCGACGCCCGCGCAGGTCGCGCGTCTCAACAAGGCGCTGTCGGCGGTGCAGGACAATCCGGCGTTCCGCAAGCGGCTCGAGGAGCAAGGCCTGATCGGGATTTCGCCCGAACGCCGCTCGCCGGAGTATCTGCGCAAGTTCGTCGCGGACGAGATCGAGAAGTGGGCTGCGCCTGTGAAGGCGAGCGGGTCGCAGACGGACTAGGGCTTCTCAAACCCCGCCTTCTTCCACGCCGCACGGGTGTCGGGCTTCGTCAGCGCCGCGATGAAGTCCGACGCCGCGTCCTTCACCGCGCTGCCAGACCGTACGGCCGCGCAGTAGATCGTGTCCTGGCCGAATGGCGCAGGGAGTGGGCCCGCAATCACCGCGCCGGGCACCGAGGCGACCTCGCCCGAGAGCGTGAGGCCGAAGTCGGCTTTGCCTTCGACCACGCGCTTCGCCACCTCAGCTCCGGTCTTCTGCGGCATGGCCTTCGGCGCCATCATGGATTCGAGGCCGGTTTCCTTGAACGCCTTGTCGAGATGAACGCCTGCCGAGCCGCCCACCGCCGGATCGCTGGTCGCGACCGCCTTCGCGCTTTCCAGAAGCTTCCTGAAGGCGTCGAGCGTGCCGAACTGCGGGATCGGCGCGCCTTCGCGGATGCAGAGCGCGATGAAGGTCTTGGCGACCTCCTTGCGCGAGCCCGGCACCACCGCCTCCGCCTTCTCCATTTTGCCGATGCCGCCGACCGACAGGATGTAGACATCCGCAGTCTCACCGGCCGCGATCTTGGCCTCGAGCCCGCCGACCGTGCCGAAGTCGAACGCGATGTCATGGCCTGCCGCCTTGCCGAAGGCCGCGCCCAACTCCCCGACGATCAGATGCATCGACCGCGCGCACATCACCTTGAGCTTGGCCACCATTCCCTCCGCATATTCCGCCGTCATGCCCGGCCTTGTGCCGGGCATCCACGTCTTTAGAACTGGGCGCACAGTAGGAAGTCGTGGATGGCCGGGACAAGCCCGGCCATGACGCCGGTGCAGAGGAAACGTCCGTGGAAAAACTCAAAGCCCTGATCGCCAAGCCGGAGCTCACCGTCGCGCCCTGCGCGCTCAACCCGATCATGGCGCAGATGGCGATGCAGGCCGGGTTCAAGGCCGCCTATCTCTCCGGCGGCTCGCTCGGCTGGTACAAGGGCGTCACCGAGGCCGGGCTGTCGCTCACCGAGATGGTCCAGGTCGCGCTCGACATCCGCACCGTCTGCCCGATCCCAGTCGTGCTCGACGCGGGCGCTGGCTGGGGCGATCCGGTCCACATGCACCGCACGGTCGCCATGTCCGAGGCCGCGGGCATCCAGTGCATCGAGATCGAGGACCAGCTCCTGCCGCGCCGGGTCGAGCACCACATCGGCATCGACAACCTGGTCACCCCGCAGCTCGCCGCCGACCGAATTAAGGAGGCGGTGGCAGCCCGCACCAACCCGGACACCGTCATCGTCGGCCGTACCAACGCCATCCGGGTGGACGGCATGGACGACGCGCTCCGGCGCGCCGAGGCCATGAAGAAGGCCGGCGCCGACATGCTGTTCGTCTGGGGCCGCAAGCCCGAGGACATGCGCCACATCGCCGAGCGGCTCCCCGCCCCGCTGATGACCTTCGCCCCGCCGGACGGCTTCTCGACCTTCCCGATCTCCAAGGCGGAGCTCGTGAAGATAGGCTACCGGCTGATGGCATCGTCAGGCTCGGCCTTCGCGGCGATGGTGAAGGCGGTGCGCGGCTCCTACGAGCACCTCGCCGCCGACACGATGGACCCGTTCATGGGTCCCGGCGGCGCCGAGAAGTGGATGAAGGAGGCGCACAAGGTTACTGGCCTCGAGCGGCTCCTGGAGATCGAGCGGCGGACGATGAAGGGCGGCTGAGCGGGGCCTCGGCCGCGGCGTTGCGACGCTTGAGCGGCCTTGATCCGGCCATTCATTTCGACCACATTGCCGCCGTAAACGGGCTCGCAAAGCCGCGAAAATGCTGAGAAACGCCGAGAAAAAACGATGAACTCCACCGTTCAGAAGCCGACGTCGGGCCGCATCAACTGGCTCAACGTGCTCACCGTCTGCAGCGCGGCGATCCTGATCGGCGCCGAGGTGTTCGGCGCGGCCTTCGCCGCCGGCTGGGCGTTCTCCAACCTCTTCCATCTCGGCGAGTACGGCACACACGGCCTTCAGGCGATCTTCTTTGTGCTCGGCATCATCGTCATGGTGCGCTTCGTCATGAACGCGCGCCGCATCGAGCCCTTCACGCGCAACTGAGCGCGCCTCACCCGCCAAAACTTTCTCGCTCGTTAACAGTCACGTGCGTAATCGCGTGACGATTTTGCGAAAAGTAATTGACTCTCAACTCAAAAGTATTATTTCGATCCTTGCCCAATTTCGCACGTGCCTGTGGCCGTGTGTCGATCGGTAGGCAGCGGGACAAGAGGCCCGCCAGTCGCCTGGGGAGCGAGAGCTCTTCAAGAAATCTGATCGGCAGCTGGAGGCGAAACCAGCACACTCTGCTCTCCGCAGAGGACGCGGCTTAAAGCAACGACGGAGCGGGCTTCTCTGGTCTTGCCGGTCTCCACCACCGGCTCGGGTAACCGAAGAGGCTTGTCCATCCTTGCCAGCAGTTAGGGGCGGGGTCTCCCCAATCCCAACCAAGGCAGACTGAAGCGGTTTTGAGAGTCCCCACCGGACGTGTGTCCCCATCGCACACCCCGGAGGCTCGAAAACCCGCATCACCGCGCGACGGCATAAGTCCGTCCCGCCTTGAGCCATTGGGGAGTGCGCAGCAATGACCGCTCGCATCCGTGAATTCCTGAAGAAGCGCCGCGAGAGCGGCGTGGACGAAGGTGCGGTCCTCGTCGTCGATCTCGACGTCGTGAAGACCAACTACCAGAACTTTGCGAAGGCCTTGCCGGACACCCGGGTGTTCTACGCCGTGAAGGCGAACCCGGCGCCGGAGGTCCTGTCGCTGCTGGCCGGTCTCGGCTCCTGCTTTGACACCGCCTCGATCCCCGAGATCGAGATGGTGCTCGCGGCCGGCGCCACGCCCGACCGCGTCTCGTTCGGCAACACCATCAAGAAGGAGCGCGACATCGCGCGGGCCTTCGCGCTGGGCGTCCGCCTCTACGCCGTCGACTGCAAGGTCGAGGTGGAGAAGGTGGCGCGCGCTGCGCCGGGCTCCAAGGTGTTCTGCCGCATCCTGTGCGACGGCGCGGGCGCCGAGTGGCCGCTCTCCCGCAAGTTCGGCTGCGAGCCGAACATGGCGGTGGAGGTGCTCGAGCACGCGCACAAGCTGGGCCTTGAGGCGCACGGCGTGTCGTTCCACGTCGGCTCTCAGCAGCGCAACACCAACGCCTGGGACCGCGCGCTGGCTTCGGCTGCCGCGATCTTCCGGGACTGCGGCGACCGCGGCATCAACCTCGCGATGGTCAACTTGGGCGGTGGTTTCCCGACCAAGTACCTGAAGAACGTGCCGACGGTGAAATCCTACGGCTCGGCGATCTTCCGTGCCCTGCGGCGCCACTTCGGCAACCGCATCCCGGAGACGATCATCGAGCCGGGCCGCGGCATGGTCGGCAACGCCGGCATCATCGAGACCGAGGTCGTGCTCATCTCGAAGAAGAGCGAGGAAGACGACGTGCGCTGGGTTTATCTCGACATCGGCAAGTTCGGCGGTCTCGCCGAGACGATGGACGAGTCCATCCGCTACCCGATCCGCACCACGCGGGACGGGGACGAGATGGCACCCTGCGTGCTCGCCGGCCCGACCTGCGACTCGGCGGACGTGCTGTACGAAAAGCAGCCCTATGCGCTGCCCGTCAGCCTGGAGATCGGCGACAAGGTGCTGATCGAAGGGACCGGCGCGTACACATCGACCTACGCCGCCGTCGCCTTCAACGGCTTCTCGCCGCTGAAGACCATCCACATCTGATCGCGCCCTAACAAGGGCGCGTCCCCCACCCTCCCAACCCCTCGGGCGAAAGCCCGGGGGGACCGAGAGCGCGCGAGGACAAGATCAATGATCCAGATCCGGCAAGAGAAACGAACCGACATCCCAGCCCGCGAGGCGTTGCTGAACGCCGCCATGGGCGAGGCCCGCTTCACCAAGTGCTCGGAACGGCTCCGCGAGGACCGCATCGCCGCCGAAGGCCTGTCCTTCGTCGCGGTTGAGGATGGCTGCCTCGTCGGCACCGTCCGGCTGTGGCACATCACCGCCGGTCCGGGCCGCCAAGCCCTCCTGCTCGGCCCGCTCGCGGTGGCACCCGAGGCGCAAGGCCGCGGCATTGGTGCCGCGCTGATGATGCACGCGCTGAAGGCGGCGCGGCGCTCCGGGGCGGCTGCGGTGATTCTCGTGGGTGACGCCCCCTACTACGGCCGCTTCGGCTTCTCGGCTGAGAAGACCGGCGCGCTGTGGATGCCCGGCCCCTACGAGCAGAGCCGCCTGCTGGCTCTGGAGCTGACCGCCGGTGCGCTCGACGACGCGCACGGCCTCGTCAGCGCCAGCGGCAAGCCGGAACCCAAGCCGAGCCTGGCCCAACTCATTGCCGGCCTGAAGCCGGCCCGTCGCCGGGCCCGGCTGCCGCAAGCCGCGTAAAACCTGCTGTCACAATCCCGTGGACGCCGCGTTGGATAAGGCGCGGCGTCCATTCCGTTTGTCCGGCCTGCCGGATATGACGCCTAAAGCTGGAGTAGTGCTCAATGTCCGAATTTCCCGTCCATGCCCGCATCAGCGGCCCAATCGTGATGGTCGGCTTCGGCTCGATCGGCAAAGGCACGCTGCCGATGATCGAGCGGCACCTCGCTTACGACAAGTCGCGCATCACTGTGCTCGATCCCAAGGACGAGGGCCGCAAGGCGCTGTGCGAGAAGCACGGCGTGCGCTTCATCCAGCAGGGTTTGACCCGCGATAATTACCGCGAGGTGCTGACGCCGCTGCTCACCGAAGGCGGCGGCCAGGGCTTTTGCGTGAATCTGTCGGTCGACACCGGCTCGGTCGACATCATGGAGCTGTGCAACGAACTGGGTGCGCTTTACATCGACACGGTCAACGAGCCGTGGCTCGGCTTCTACTTCGACAAGTCAAAGGGCGCGGCCGCGCGTTCCAACTATGCGTTGCGCGAGACGACGCTCGCCGCCAAGCGTGCGCGAAAGCCTGGCTCGACCACGGCTGTGTCCTGCTGTGGCGCCAATCCGGGCATGGTGTCTTTCTTCACCAAGCAGGCGCTGCTCAATGTCGCAGCCGACCTCAAGCTCAATGTCCCGGACCCCAAAACCAAGGCAGAATGGGCTGACCTGATGCGTCAGGCCGGGGTCAAGGGCATACATATCGCCGAGCGCGACACGCAACGTTGCAGGACGCCCAAGGAAGCGGGGGTATTCGTCAACACCTGGTCGGTCGAAGGTTTCCTGGCGGAAGGCGTGCAACCGGCCGAACTCGGCTGGGGCACGCACGAAAAGTGGATGCCGGCCAATGCGCATACGCACGAGACCGGCTGTGGCGCGGCGATCTACCTGATGCAGCCCGGCGCCAACACGCGCGTACGCACCTGGTGCCCGACGCGCGGCGCGCAATACGGCTTCCTCGTCACGCACAACGAGTCGATCTCGATCTCGGATTATTTCACCGCGCGCGATTCATCGGGCAAAGTGATCTACCGGCCGACCTGCCACTACGCCTATCACCCGGCAGACGATGCCGTGGTGTCGCTGCACGAGATGTTCGGCTCGGGCAAGATGCAGGAGAAGCATCACATCCTCGAAGAGGGAGAAATCGTCGACGGCATCGACGAACTCGGCGTGCTGCTCTACGGCCACGGCAAGAACGCCTACTGGTTCGGTTCGCAGCTCTCGATCGAGGAGACGCGTGCGCTGGCGCCGTACCAGAACGCGACTGCGCTCCAGGTGACGTCGTGCGTCATCGGCGGCATGGTATGGGCGCTGGAAAACCCGAAAGCAGGCATCGTCGAGGCCGACGAAATGGACTTCCATCGCATTCTGGAAATCCAGCGGCCGTATCTCGGGCCGGTGAACGGCTTCTACACGGACTGGACGCCGCTCAACGGCCGCCCCGGCCTCTTTCCGGAGGACATCGACACCAGCGATCCGTGGCAGTTCAGGAACGTGCTGGTCGGCTGATCCTCCAACAATCGCAACTCTTGCGAACGAGCGCGGCATCGCCGCGCTCGTTTGTGTTTCAGCGGTGGCGATTTGCTGGCGACACCGCGGAGAATCCTGTGGAGTGTTATCCAACCGTCACGAATCGTTTGACTCACTTTCGGATTCGCGATTTCGTTGAAGCGCCCAATTTCGCACGTGCCTGTGGCCGTGTGTCGATCGGTAGGCAGCGGGACAAGAGGCCCGCCAGTCGCCTGGGGAGCGCAAGCTCTTCAAGACATCTGATCGGCAGCTGGAGGCGAAACCAGCACAGCCTGCTCTCCGCAGGCGACGCGGCTTAAAGCAACGACGGAAGGGCTTTTTTGGTACAGCCCGGCGCGTGCGTTCGCCGGATCACCGAAGAGGCTTATCCATCTTTGCCAACAGTGCGGACGGGAATTTCCCTCATCCGGACCAAGGCAACCATCGATGCGATGTCGCCTATGCGCATAGGTGCGCGAGACATCGCAGCAGGTTTCACCTGAGGCGGACACGCCGCCATCGGCTCCGGGAGTGCACTTCGAAATGACCGCGCGAATTCGCGAATTCCTCAAACACCGCAAGACCCCCGGCCCCTGCGTCGTCATCGATCTCGATGTGGTGCGCGACAACTATGTGGCCTTCGCCAAGGCGTTGCCGGACACCCGCGTGTTCTACGCGGTGAAGGCCAACCCGGCACCCGAGATCCTCAAGATGCTGGTCGCGCTCGGCTCCTGTTTCGACGTCGCCTCGATCGGCGAGATCGAGATGGCTCTGGCCGCAGGCGCGACGCCCGACCGCATCTCCTACGGCAACCCGATCAAGAAGGAGAGCGACATCGCCACGGCCCACAAGCTCGGCATCTCGATGTACGCAGTGGACTGCGAGGCCGAGATCGAGAAGGTCGCCCGTGCTGCACCGGGCTCGAAGGTGATCTGCCGCATCCATTGCGACGGCAGCGGCGCCGAATGGCCGCTGTCGCGCAAATTCGGCTGCGAGCCGGCCTATGCCACCGACCTGCTCGAACAGGCGCACCGGCTGGGCCTCGTCGCCTATGGCCTGTCGTTCCATGTCGGCTCCCAACAGCACAACGTGGAGGCCTGGGACCGGGCGCTGGCCTCCGCCGCCGGTGTGTTCAAGAGCTGCGCCGAGCGCGGCATCAACCTGTCGATGGTCAACCTCGGCGGCGGCTTCCCGGCGAAATATCTGCGCAAGGTCCCGAAGCTGGAGAGCTACGGCAAGGCGATCTTCAAGGCGCTGCGCAAGCACTTCGGCAACAAGATCCCGAACACGATCATCGAGCCGGGTCGCGGCCTCGTCGGCAACGCCGGCCTGATCGAGGCCGAGGTGGTGCTGATCGCCAAGCGCAATCCGGAAGACGACCTGCGCTGGGTCTATCTCGACATCGGCAAGTTCCACGGCCTCGCCGAGACCATGGACGAGTCGATCCGTTATCCGATCCGCACCGCCAAGGACCGCGACGAGATGGCGCCCTGCGTCATCGCCGGCCCGACCTGCGACTCGGTCGACGTGCTCTACGAGAAGACGCCGTACAACCTACCGGTCTCGCTCGCGATCGGCGACAAGGTGTTGCTGGAAGCGGCAGGCGCCTACACGACGACCTATTCGTCTGTGGCGTTCAATGGCTTCCCGCCTTTGCAGCAATATGTGATCTAGTCGGCGGCGCATTAAGTAAAACCCCGGCCCCTCAGTCCGGGGTTTTTGTTTGAGCGCGTCACTCCACCGTCCGCACGGTCCAGGTCGCGTGGCGCACGCCGGGCATGGAACCCAACGCATTGGTGACGGAGTCGAGCTCCTTGGAATCGACCGACGAACTCATCAGCTCCGCAACCAGCTCGATGGTCTCGTCGGCGCGGTCGATCTCTTCGACCTCCCGCACCGGGTACTTCGCCGCTTCGAGCTTCTCCAGAAGCTGCTCGCGCACCTGGGGCACGGCCTTGATATCGGTCGTCAGCCGAACCTCATAGGTCGCCTCCGACGCACGCTCGTCGAACGGCAGTCGGTTGATCGCGTTGACCAGCGGCCGCAGCAGCGTGTTGGTCATCAGGATGAAGGCGGTGAGCAGGATCGCCTGCGCCACCATATCCGCGCCCGCACAGGCGCCGACCGCGGCCGAGCCCCAGAGCGTCGCGGCGGTGTTCAGCCCGCGGACGTTGGTGCCCTCCTTCATGATCGCGCCGGCGCCGAGGAAGCCGATGCCCGCCACCACATAGGTGATGACCCGGACTGCGCCTTCCGCACCGGTCAGATGCATCGCGAGATCGACGAAAGCCGCGCCCGCCAGCGCCACCAGCACGTTGGTGCGCAGCCCCGCGGTGCGCTGACGGTACTGGCGCTCGGCGCCGATCAATGTGCCAAGCACAAACGCCGTCAGCAGACTGACGATGGTGTCGATGAAGTCGTAAAGCTGAAACGTCGTGAGAAAGCGCATCGGCCCTGCCTAATGCGGTTTTGTGACAGTTTTGTTTAGGCAGAAAATCCGGGCCAAGGCAAACCCAGGCCAAGGAAAATCTAGGCCAGATCGAGCACGCCCGCCGAGCCACCCTCGGTGCCGAACGCGAGCGACGTGCCGTTCTCGTCCCAGGCCATCGCAGAGACCGGCGAACCGTCGGGCTTGCGCGCCAACACCTCGGCGCCGTCGTCGATCCGCACCATAAGGATCGTGCCGTCGGCATAGCCGACCGCGACCACCTCCTGCTTCGGATGGCAGGCAACGACACTCACCCTCACGGCAAAGGCCGCAAACATCTTCGGCTGCTTGCCCATCGGGCCGTCTTTGGACTGAAACGGCCACATCACGAGCTGCTCGGAGCCCGCGGTCGCGAGCCACTTACCACCCGCGGTCCAGCCGAACGAGCGCACGCGCGCCGAATAGCCGGACATGCGCATGTGCTTGGCATCGGCGACCCGCCAGCCGTGCAGCGCGGGCTCCTGCATTGCGGTGACGAGGAATTTGCCGTCCGGGCTGTAGGCAACGTGATGGTGCGAGCCCTTCCACTCCAGGAATTCGGGCTTGCCCTGCACATTGGGAAACCAGAGCGACACGCCACCATAATGCGCGACCGCGACGCGGATGCCCTTCGGCGCAAATGCGAGACCACCGACCGAAGACGGCAGGTCGAGCGACTTCGGCTCGCCTTTCCCTGCCTGCATGAAAGCGGTCTTGCCAGCCGACCAAGCGGTTGCGCCGTCGGGACCAACCGCGACCTCGTCGATCCAGCGCCGCTTGGCGTCGGTCGCAATCGTCTTGCTCTCACCCTTAGGGTCGGTCGAGACGACCTTGCCGTCATCGCCACCGGTGACGATTCGAGTGCCGTCGCTTTTGGCAGAGAGAATTCCGCCTGAGTGAATGTCGAAACGCTGCGTGTCTCCCTTCGGCCGAACGAAGAGGAGCGCCTCCTCGCCGAGCACGAACACCGCGGTGCGGTCGAGGAAATACACGCCGACCACCGACTGGCCCGCTTCGACGGGGCGCGTGCGGTCGACAACGGACGGTGTGTCTTGTGCGTCAGTCACTGCTGTTGCTCCGCCTCATCCTGAGGAGCGGGCGAAGCCCGCGTCTCGAAGGATGGGGCGGCCTCGTGCTTCGAGACGCATCGCTTCGCGATGCTCCTCAGCATGAGGCCGGTTGAGATTTTCATTTGGGTTAGCAAAACCAGCCGTGTCACGCCACGCAGTTCAGGAAACCTTCCCGGATCTTATCCTCCGGCAGGTTACGTCCAATGAACACAATGCGGCTGTCGCGCGTCTCGCCTTTTTTCCACGGGCGCTGATGGTCGCCGTCCAGGATCATATGTACGCCCTGGAACACGAAGCGATCGTCGTCGTCCTTGAACGATAGGATGCCCTTGGTGCGCAGGATCTGCGGGCCTTCGTCGGCGACGAGCTTTTGCACCCACGGGAAGAATTTGTTCGGGGCGAGCGGCTTCTCGGTCTTGATCGAGAACGACTGCATCTCCTCGTCATGGTAGTGCTTCATCCCACCGTGGTCGTGGTGGTGATGATGGCCATGATCGTGGTCGTGATCATGGTGATGATCGTGATCGTCGGCCTTCAGGAATTCGGGCTCGATGTCGAGAATACGGTCGAGATCGAAGGCGTTGCGGCCGAGCACCTCGTCGAGCGCGATCTGCGAGCGCTGCGTGCGATGGAGCTTGGCGTAGGGATTGATGCCGCGGATGCGGGCCTCGACCTCGCGCAGCTCCGCGTCAGTGACGAGATCGGTCTTGTTGATCAGGATTACGTCGGCGAACGCGATCTGGTTCTTGGCCTCCGGCGCGTCCTTGAGGCGGTCTTTCAGGAACTTCGCGTCCGCCACGGTCACCACTGCGTCCAGCTTGGTGCGGCGGCCGACGTTCTCGTCCACGAAGAAGGTCTGCGCCACCGGCGCCGGGTCAGCGAGGCCGGTGGTCTCGACGATGATCGCATCGAACTTGCCCTTGCGCCGCATCAACCCTTCGATGATGCGGATCAGGTCGCCGCGCACGGTGCAGCAGATGCACCCGTTGTTCATCTCGAACACTTCCTCGTCCGCGCCGACGACCAGCTCGTTGTCGATGCCGATCTCGCCGAACTCGTTGACGATCACGGCGTACTTCTTGCCGTGCGGCTCCGAGAGGATGCGGTTGAGCAGCGTGGTCTTGCCGGCCCCGAGATAGCCGGTAAGCACAGTGACGGGGAGCTTTTCGGTGGCGGTGGTCGCGTCGGACATCGGGAAACCTGAACCTCAACTCATAAGGGCTTAGCTGGTAAGAGCTTGGCTGAGCGTCCTTATATTGTGTCGGATCAGGTCGATGTAAGTGGGGGCCGGGCCTTTTGGGTCGGTCAGGGCGTCGGAATAGAGCGTTCCGCCGCCTTTTGCGCCGGTTTCGGCAGAAATCCGCTGGATCAGGCGGGGGTCGGTGACGTTCTCCATGAACACCCCAGAAATCTTCTTACTCTTGATCTGGGTGATGAGGGCGGCGACATCCTTGGCCGCGGGCTCGGATTCGGTCGAGACGCCCTGCGGGGCAACCATCTCGATGCCATAGGCGGCGCTGAAATAGCCGAAAGCATCGTGGGTCGTGAGCACCCGTCGCCGCTCGGCCGGGATTTTCGCGATCGTTTCGCGAACCTCTTTGTCGAGCGCGTCGAGCTTTTCGAGATAGGCCGCGGCATTCGCCTCGTAGGCCGCCTTCCCAGCCGGATCGGCGGCAATCAGCCCATCGCGGACGTTCGCGGCATAGACCTTCACATTCGCGACCGATTGCCAGGCATGCGGATCGACGCGGCCATGCGAATGGCCGCCGGTGGCGGCGCGCTCCAGCGGCTTGATGCCCTTGGTCACGACGATGGTCGGCGCCTTGGTGCCCGACGCCTTCACGAGACGATCGAGCCACCCCTCAAAGCCGAGTCCGTTCACGAACACCGCCTGGGCCTCGGCGAGTTTGCGCGCATCCGCAGGGCTTGGGTTGTAGACGTGGGCGTCGCTGTTCGCGGCCACGAGCGAGGCCACCTCGACACGGTCGCCCCCGACATTGCTGACGATGTCGGCGAGGATCGAAAAGCTCGCAACCACCTTGATCTTGCTCTGCGCAAAGGCAGGCGCAGGCAACAGTGAGACTGCAAGCAGCGAGATGAGGAACGTGCGTTTCGCGATCATGCTTCGAGATGCCGCCTTGGAACGAGCCGATGGATGAGCCCGCCAACCGGGCCGATGACCACCGACACCGCATAGATGCCGCCGGCCACGAGGATCACCGCGGGGCCGGACGGAACGCTGGTGTGGAACGAAAGCAGCAGGCCCGCATAGCCGGAGGCCGCGCCGGCGAGAGCAGAAACAACAAGCATCGTCGTGATGTCGCGGGCCCAGAAGCGCGCCGTTGCCGCCGGCAACATCATGATGCCGACCGCAAGCAAGGTGCCGAGCGCATGGAAGCCACTCACGAGATTGAGCACGACCAGCGCCAGGAACAGGATATGCGCCGGACCGCCCGCGCGGCTCACCGAGCGCAGGAAGTTCGGATCGACGCATTCAAGCAATAACGGCCGGTAGATCAGCGCCAATCCAACCAGCGTCACCGTCGCGTTGACCGCGATCAGGATCAGCGTCTGATCGTCGAGCGCCAGCACGGTGCCGAACAGGAAGTGCAACAGATCGATATTGGTGCCGCGCACCGAGACGATGGTGACACCGACCGCGAGCGAAATGAGGAAAAACGCAGCGAGCGAGGCGTCTTCCTTCAGCTCGGTCGTGCGCGCGATCAGGCCTGCCGCAAGCGCAACGACAAAGCCCGCGATCAGCCCGCCGGTCGCCATCGCAAAGAGATTGAGCCCCGAGATCAGGAAGCCAATGGCTGCACCAGGCAGGATCGCGTGCGCCATGGCGTCGCCGACGAGGCTCATCCGACGCAGCATCAGGAACACGCCGATGGGCCCGGCGCCGAACGCAAGCGCGAGCACACCCGCAAGCGCACGACGCATGAATTCGAATTCGGAAAAGGGAGCGATGAGAAGGTCATACATGATGAAGCTACGCCGCCTCGACGCAGGCTTCGGCCTTCTCATCGAAGGCTTCGCACATGTCCCGCGCCTTCGTGATGTTCTCCGGCGTCAGCACATCGGCCGTCTTGCCCCAGGCCACCGGCTCGCGGGCAAGCAGCAAAGCTTCGGGGAAGTTCGCGCGCACCACGTCGAAATCATGCAGCGCGGCCAGCACCGTGCGCTTCTCATCATGCCAGCGGCGCACGAGCGCCAGCAGATCGGCGGAGGTTTTCACATCAATGGCATTGAACGGTTCATCGAGCACGATCACGCGCGCGTCCTGAAGGAGCAGCCGTGCGAACAGCATGCGCTGCATCTGCCCTCCGGAGAGCGTGCCTATGGCGCGCTGCTCGAAGCCCGTCAAACCGACGGCCTCGATCGCATGCTCGATCTTGTCGCGTTGCTTCTTTCCGATACCGCCGAACAGACCGGCGCTGCGCCACAGCCCCATCGACACCATGTCATAGACGCTGATCGGAAACGTACGGTCGATCTCCGCGATCTGAGGGAGATAAGCGATCTCTTGCGGCAGCACGCCGTTGCGCTCGACCGTGCCAGACAGCGGCTTGATAACGCCGACCACGCCCTTGAACAGCGTCGACTTGCCGGCGCCGTTCGGGCCGACCACCGCAGTGAGCGAGCCCGGCGCGATCTCGCCGCTCAGGTGATGCACCGCCGGATGGCGGTCGTAGCCGAGCGTCAGATCCTGAAATCGAAGTTGTGCGTTCATCGCATGGCCCAGAACACGACAGCCCAGAGGATCGCGATCACAACCACGGACGCGGCGAGGCGCTCCAGAGCGGACAGGCGCAGGATCGACGGATGCACCGTCGCGGGCGGATGAACGTGGCCCGCGTGATGGTGGTGATGAAGATGGTGTCCGTGAGGGTGCTGCGAATGATCCGGCATACCTATGTTATAATATAACATTACGTCTTGCGCCAGTGGCGTAAGCCATTGGCTCTCAACCCAATTCCGTATTTTGCAATCGCCAGCCGGGGCCGTACTTCTAGATCATGGAACACGATCACCACGCGGCGGCGGCCGCCTCGCCTGGCAGTGTCATCGACCCCGTCTGCGGCATGACGGTCGACCCGCACGAGACACCGCACCGGCACAGCCACAAGCACCACACCTATTACTTCTGCTCGGGCGGCTGCCGCACCAAGTTCGCGGCCGATCCGGCGAAGTATCTCGACAAGAACAGCGCGCCTGCCGAGGAGCTGCCGCCCGGCACGATCTACACCTGCCCGATGCACCCGGAGATCCGGCGGATCGGGCCGGGCTCCTGTCCGATCTGCGGCATGGCGCTTGAGCCGGACGTGGTGACCGCCGACAGCGGACCCAATCCCGAACTCGCGGACATGACGAAGCGGTTCTGGATCGGACTCGTTCTCGCGCTGCCGGTGTTCGCGCTCGAGATGGGCGGCCATCTCGTCGATCTGCATGGGATCGTCGATCAGACGACGTCGAACTGGATCCAGCTCGTGCTCGCCACGCCGGTCGTGCTGTGGGCTGGGTGGCCGTTCTTCGTGCGCGGCGCGCAGTCGCTCGTCACGCGCAATCTCAACATGTTCACGCTGATCGCGATGGGCACGGGCGTGGCGTGGGGCTATAGCATCGTCGCGACGGTCTTCCCCCAAATCTTCCCCGCTGCATTCCGCGGACACGGTGGCGCGGTCGCGGTTTACTTCGAAGCCGCAGCCGTCATCACTGTGCTGGTGCTGCTTGGCCAGGTGCTGGAACTGCGCGCTCGAGAGCAGACCTCCGGCGCGATCCGCGCGTTGCTCGATCTGGCGCCGAAGACCGCACGCCGCGTTAAGGACGATGGCAGCGACGAGGACGTGGCGCTCGACAGCGTCGCGGTCGGCGACAAACTGCGCGTTCGCCCCGGCGAAAAGGTGCCGGTCGACGGCGAACTGATCGAAGGCCGCTCCTCGCTCGACGAGTCGATGGTGACGGGCGAGTCGATGCCGGTCACCAAAGAGCAAGGTGGGAAGGTCATCGCCGGCACGCTCAACCAGACCGGCGGCTTCGTGATGCGCGCCGAGAAGGTCGGCCGCGACACGATGCTGTCGCAAATCGTGCAGATGGTCGCGAGCGCGCAGCGTTCGCGCGCGCCGATCCAGCGGCTGGCTGATCAGGTCGCCGGCTGGTTCGTGCCGACGGTAATTGCCGTCGCCATAGCGGCCTTCATCGCGTGGGCCGTCTATGGCCCCGAGCCGCGCCTCGCCTACGGCCTCGTCGCGGCCGTTGCCGTGCTTATCATCGCTTGCCCGTGCGCGCTCGGCCTCGCCACGCCGATGTCGATCATGGTCGGCGTCGGACGCGGCGCGCAGGCCGGCGTTCTGATCAAGAACGCCGAAGCGCTGGAACGGATGGAGAAGGTCGACACTCTGGTCGTCGACAAGACCGGCACGTTGACCGAAGGAAAGCCGAAAGTCGTTGCTATCGTTCCGGTCGAGGGTCTTTCGGAGAGCGACGCTCTCAAATTGGCGGCCAGCGTGGAGCAGGCGAGCGAGCATCCCCTCGCCCGCGCGATCGTCGACGCGGCGAAGGAGAGGAACGTTACCCTCGCTCGCGTCATGGGCTTCGACTCGCCGACCGGCAAGGGCGCCATCGGCATGGTCGATCGGAAGCGCGTGGTGCTCGGCAACGCGAACTTCCTGAAAGAACTGAATATCACCACGGACGCGCTCTCTACTCGCGCCGAAGAGCTGCGTCAGGACGGTGCCACGGCGATCTTCGTCGCTATCGACGGCAAAGCTTCTGCGGTCATCGCCATCGCCGATCCGATCAAGGCGACGACACCCGAGGCTCTGCGCGCGCTGAAGGCGGACGGCATCCACGTTGTCATGCTAACCGGCGACAACAGAACCACAGCGCAGGCTGTCGCCCGCCGCCTCGGTATCGACGAGGTCGAAGCCGAAGTGCTGCCCGATCACAAGAGCGCGCTGGTCGAGAAGCTCCGCAAGGAAGGCCGCGTGGTCGCGATGGCCGGCGACGGCGTCAACGATGCACCGGCGCTCGCTGCCGCCGACGTCGGCATCGCGATGGGAACCGGAACCGACGTCGCAATCGAAAGCGCGGGCGTGACCCTGCTCAAGGGGGATCTCACCGGCATCGTACGTGCGCGAAAGCTCTCCGAAGCGACGATGAGCAATATTCGGCAGAATCTGTTCTTCGCCTTCATCTACAACGCGGCGGGCGTGCCTATTGCGGCCGGCGTACTCTATCCGGCGTTTGGTATTCTGCTATCGCCGATCATCGCGGCGGCCGCCATGGCGCTCTCATCGGTGAGCGTGGTGGGCAACGCGCTGCGCTTGCGCCGCACGCATCTCTGACGCGCTCACAAGCACGTCAGACCCGATTGCAAAGCCTGCCCCGCACGTCCATTCTGCGCCGCGAAAAGACGCGGCGCTGCGCGACATTGAAGCGAACACCATGGGCCAGGCCTCAAAGATGAGCGATCAACGCACCCGCATTATCGCCGTCGGCGAGGTCATGGTCGAAATGGCGCGCGGCGCCGACAACCGCTTCGGCATGGCTTGCGGTGGCGACACCTTCAACACCGCCGTCTATCTCGCCCGCGCTGGCGTCGATATTTCCTACTGCACCGCGCTTGGCGACGATCCCTATTCCGAGGGCATCCTGTCGATGGCCGCCGCCGAAAACGTGAAGACCGATCTCGTTATCCGTGTGCCTGGACGCTCGGCCGGCCTTTACACCATCGAGACCGACCCACGCGGCGAGCGCCGCTTTTACTACTGGCGCGATAATTCTCCTGCGCGCGAACTGTTCGATCTGCCGGATTGGGGCCGCCTTGCCGAAGCGATGATTTCCGCGCGGCTGATCTATTTCTCCGGCGTCACGCTCTCGCTCTACTCCAACCAAGGTCTCGGCCGCTTCCTTGCGACCATCGAGATGGCGCGTCAGCAGGGCGCCAAGATCGCCTTCGACGGCAACTTCCGCCCGTTTGGCTGGCGCGGCGATCTCGGCCGCACGCGCACCGTGTTCATGGAGGCGCTGAAGCGCTGCGACATCGCGCTGCCGACCTTCGACGACGAGGCGGTGCTGTGGGGCGATCCCAGCCCCGAGGCGACCGTGTCACGCTTGCAGGCGTTTGGTATCGGCGAGATCGCCGTGAAGAACGGCCCGAACAGCGCGCTGGTCTATGCGGCCGGCAAGCAGGAGTTCATCCCGGTCCCCGAAGTGGTCGTACCGGTCGATACGACCGCGGCGGGCGACAGCTTCAATGCGGGCTACATGGCCGCGCGGCTCCGGGGAGATAACCCGGCCATCGCTGCGACCGCCGCGCACAAACTTGCAGCAGAAAAAATCCGCCACCGTGGCGCGATCATGCCGCGCGCGGCAGTCGCAATGCACTGAGTTTGGAATAACAGGGAGGTCGTTATGCTTGCGTTGTACTACGGTCCGGGTGCGTGTTCGATGGCCGCACACATCATCCTCGAAGAGAGCGGCGAGAAGTACGAGCCGCGGCGCGTTGAACTCGGAAAGGGTGAGCAGCGCAGTGAGGACTATCTCAAGAAGAACCCGCAGGGCCGCGTGCCGCTCTTGCAACTCGACAACGGCGAGTACCTCTCCGAGAACACCGCGATCCTGCCCTATCTCGGCAAGCGCTTTAACGTCTGGCCGGGCGATCCGGTCGCCGAAGCCCGCGCGCATTCGTTCATCGGCTTCATCGCAGCGAGCGTTCACCCCGCACACGCCCACTACAACCGGCCGGAGCGCTACGCGACCGATCAGGTTGCGCATCCGTCCATCAAAGAGGTCGGACTCAAGACCTTCCACAACTACCTGAAGCAGATCGACGGCAAGCTCGAAGGCAAGGAATGGATTTCGGACAAGTACTCCGTCCTCGATCCCTATGCGTTCGTCATCTACACGTGGGGCGTTCGCCGCGAGTTGCCTATGAAGGAACTCAAGAACTACACCGCCCACAAAGACCGCATGATGAAGAAGGCCGCGGTCGGCGCGGTCCTCGCGGACGAGAAGATCTCGATCTAGGGTTTTCCGAGCAACATCGCGCCGAGAGCCGCAAGAAACGGAATCGGCAAGGATGCCGCCGTGCGCAGCCACACCAGCCGCGGCGGCATCACCGGCAATTCCCATTGCAGGATGCGCTGCACGGCGAACAGCGCCCACGCGGTCATGTAGGCGATGATCTGCGGCGTGCCGGCGCCGCCCTTCAGCGCCGCCGCAGCAATCGAGAAGCCGATCACCGGCCCGCCCGGCGTGAACGCGCCGCCGAACACTGCAAGACACAGTCCGAGGAAACCGGAATCCGCCCCGAGCCAGCGGCCGACCACCTCCTGCGGCAGGAGCGCTGCGACATAGCCCGAGCCGACCACGCCCAGCATGATGCGCGGGACGAGCTTCACAAAATCCCAGCAGCCTTCGCGGATGCTGTCCGTCATCACCGTGCGGCCGCGCCGGAACGCCAGCAGTCCGAGCAGGATGGCGATAACGAAGAGCAAACCGTCGACGAGGAAGAGGATCACGGCCCTTCTCCCTCGACCTGTTCTGGATGCTGGAGCGGGCCGTCGCCGCCTTTTGCGCCGAACCGCTCCGCCAGCAGCCGCGCGACAAAGCCCGCGATGATCGGCAGCGGGATCGCGGCGATGCTGCGCCAGATCACGAACTCAGGCCCGAAGAACGGCAGCTCCCACACCAGCGCCCGCGCGTAGCCAAGCAGCGTCCAACTCGTGACGAAAGCCACCGTCGCGCCGACGTCGGCACCAATGGCAATGAACGCCGCCGCAATCGGAAAGATGGTGATCGGTCCGCCGGGACAGATCACGCCTGCGATCGTCGCGACCACGAGCCCCATGAAACCGGATTCCGCACCAACCCAGCGCAACACCACCTCGCGCGGCATCAACACCGCCACGAAGGCCGCGATCAGACAGGCCGCCAGAACCTTTGGGAGAATTTCAAGGAACAGCTCGAAATCGCTGGTGAGGATTTCAAGGAACTTCTCCTGCCCGTCGCGGAAGTAGACCGCCACTCCCGCGCTGCACACCACGGTCGCAATGAAGATGGTCGACCAGTCGAAGGGCTTGCGCTTTCGGCGCTTCAGGGGCGGTTCGTAGGTCAATGCGGCGCCGTGCTTTCAAGGATCGGCGTCCAAAAAGCACTAGTCCCGGCGCACTTCAAGCGCGCCCGCCCTTGCTCGGTGGATGGCTGGCCACCGTTCCCCGCATGAGAACACGCAGAAGCCGTTGGGCGGCTTCGCCGCATGGATTGGACCATCGGAGGCCTTGCCTCGCGGGTTCGCGCCGCGCCAGATACACGGGGCGAGAGGGTCCGCAGAGGCCCGCTGAGGGGGAGAATCAGGGAATGTTGCTGCGCATCCTCGACCGGCTCGAGGAGATCATCATCGCGTCGCTGATGGCGGCCGCGACTTTGCTGATCTTCGTCGCCGTGCTGCACCGTTACGGCACCGGCATTCCGCTCCTCTATCCCATCCTGTTCCCGATCAACCTGACCTGGGCGCAGGAGCTCTGCATCTACATGTTCGTGTGGATGGCGAAGTTCGGCGCCGCCTACGGCGTGCGCACAGGCATCCACGTCGGCGTGGACGTGCTGGTCAATCAGCTCAATCCGCCGGCGCGGCGGATTACCGTTCTGTTCAGCCTATTCTGCGGTGCCTTGTTCACCTTCGTCATCGGCACGATGGGCGCGAAGTTCGTGTTCGAGCTTTACGGCACCGATCAGGTCTCGCCGGACCTCGAGCTGCCGCGCTGGATCGTGTTTCTCTGCATTCCGCTCGGTTCCTATCTGATGTGCTTCCGCTTCCTGCAGGTCGGCTGGAAATTCTGGCGTACCGGCGAACTGCCGCACCACGACGCGGCGCAAGTGGAAGGCATCGAAACCGACGTCTCTGCGCCGAAGGCTGTGCGATGAACGCGCTCATCATCTTCAGCCTGCTCATCGCGCTGATGCTGACCGGTATGCCGGTCTCGATCGCGCTCGGCCTCACCGTTCTCACGTTCTTCTTTTTCCTCACGCAGGTTCCGATCGAGGCGGTCGCGCTCAAACTCTTTACCGGCATCGAGAGCTTCGAGATCATGGCGATCCCGTTCTTCATCCTCGCCGGCAACTTCCTCACCCACGGCGGTGTGGCGCGACGGATGATCCGGTTCGCCACCACCATGATCGGCCACTGGCACGGCGGCCTCGGCCTTGCTGGCGTCATGGCCTGCGCGCTGTTCGCGGCGATCTCAGGCTCCTCGCCCGCGACCGTGGTCGCCATCGGCGCAATCATCATGCCCGCGATGGTACAGCAAGGCTTTCCGAAGCGCTTCGGCGCGGGCGTCATCACCACCTCCGGCGCGCTCGGCATCCTCATTCCGCCGTCGATCGTGATGGTGATCTTCGCGGTCGCGACCGGCGGCAGCGTCGCGCTCGGGCCGAACGGCGAGCGGGTGCTCTCGGCCTCGGTCGGGCAACTGTTCATGGCAGGCGTTATTCCGGGCCTGATCCTCGCCTCGATGCTTGGCCTGACCACGTTCTATCGCGCATGGAAAAACAACTATCCGCGTATGCCGCGAGCAACCTGGGGCGAGACCTTCACGGCATTCCGCGAGTCGATCTGGGGTCTCCTTCTGATCGTGATCGTACTCGGCGGCATCTACACCGGCCTGTTCACGCCCACCGAAGCCGCGGCGATCAGCGCGGTCTATGCCTTCGTCATCGCGGTGTTCGTGTACAAGGACATGACGCTCCGCGACGTGCCGAAGGTGCTGCTCGGCTCCGCCAACATGAGCGCGATGATCCTCTACATCATCACCAACGCGGTGCTGTTCTCGTTCCTGATGACACACGAGCAGATCCCGCAGGCCATGACGAGCTGGATCGCGGGTTCCGGCATGACCTGGATCGAGTTCCTGCTGATCGTGAACATCCTGCTCCTGATCGCCGGCAATGTGATGGAGCCGACTTCCATCGTGCTCATCACCGCGCCGATCCTGTTCCCGATCGCCGTGAAGCTCGGCATCCACCCGGTCCACCTCGGCATCCTGATGACGGTGAACATGGAGGTGGGCATGTGCCATCCGCCGGTCGGGCTCAATCTCTATGTCGCTTCGGGCATCGCCAAGATGGGCATCACGGAGCTGACCATCGCCACGCTGCCGTGGCTGCTCACGATGCTGATCTTCCTGGTGATCGTGACGTACGTGCCGGCGCTGTCGCTCTGGCTGCCACGCATGCTCGGGATGCTCTAGCGATCCTCAAAAAAATCAGGCGGGGCCGGACGCAAGCGCCCGACCCCGCCATCAGCCACTCCACTCGCTTTACTCAGCGGGGACCGCAGCAGGCACTCCAGCCATCGCCGTTGCCGGGTATCGGCTCAGGCCGAAGAGGAATGCTGCGACCATCGCATAAGCGAGCGCGACGGAGGGCGTGACTGCAAAACCAACCGTTTCACCGTGCATGAAACCGAAGAACGTCAGCACCGCGCCAACCGCAGCGAAGGCCGATGCTTCGACGTACTTCTTGTCCACCACGAAAGCTCCAATGGCTCCGAGGATCATTCCTGCAAGGATCGCGCCACCCGCCAGCACTTCCAGGCCGTGATAGAGCACGCCAACCTGACCGAGCTTCTCAACACCAACCTGCGCGACGCTGGTTCCCGCGGCAGTGAGCGCGCTGTCGATCTGAAGCTTGCCCCAGGCCGCGATGTTCGGGATCAGCGCCAGCACGATCGCCGGAGCATGGTGCTTCGGCGTTTCCTGGAATGCTTGCGCGCCGATCAGCATGCCGATGTAGAGCAGGATCGGCGAGATCGCGACCAGCGGGATCAACGATGACATCACCGCGATGATGCCGAACCATGACAGCACGATCACCATCACGCCGGTCGCAGCGGAATAGCCAATGCGGCCGCCCATCGCCTTCCAGCCTGGATGACCGATGTAAACCGCGTTGATGAACGGGTTTCCCATCAGGCAGCCGATCAGGCTGACGACGCCATCAGCGGTCAGCACGCGCGTGGTCGGGTAGGCGTCGCCCGCGGCTTCCGCACTCTCGACATTGTCCATCGCCTCGACGAGATCGTAGATGCCGAACGGAATGGCGGTGACGAGGATCACGCCGAGGAACTCGAAGCCCGAGAACACCGTGCCGAAGGCGGGCAACGGCACCGAGAAGCCGAAGTTTGCGAAAGCGCCTGCAAGATTCTTCAGGCTCATGCCGCCGTAGCTGAAGCCAAACAGCGTCGAGCCCCACGCGATCAGCATGCCTGCCGCGATGGCGACGAGACCGGCCGGAATTCCCTTGGGATATTTGAAGCCGCCGAACCAGCTCACCAGGATGGTGGCGAAGCACAGCAGGCCGATCGCGGGCGTCATGAACATCTCAAGCGCCGGCCGCATCGAGATGAAGGTGATGGAAATGCCGGCCAACGCGCCGAGCAACGCCGCGCGTGGCGTGATCTTGCGAATGTACGGCGCGATGAAGCCGCCGATCATCAGGACGAAACTCTGGAAGAACACCCAGACGAGACCCGCGGACCAGCCCTTCATGGTGTCGCCGGTCTTCACCGTGATCGGCAGCATGATCACGAAGGTGACGACGAACATGTGCGGGACGCTGACCCCCGAGGGCAGCGCGCACACATCGGTGCGGCCTGTTTTCTGTGCAAGGCGGTAAGCCAGCCACGCGTAGTAGAACGTGGACAGGCACATCATCAGGCCCAGCGCCGGCAGAATGCGCCCAAACACGAGCGAGTCCGGCATCTTGAGCACGAAGCGCAACAGGCCGGTGAGCACCAGCATGTTGACCAGGATGTTGGTGCCGAAGCCGAAGAAGGCGTTCCAGTCGCCGTCGCTCCAGATCTTCGGTTTGGATGCCGTCGCCGCAGTCATCGTCATGGCACGTCCCCTCACCCCTCAGAAGCAATTCCGAGACCAGTCACGGGAAGGCACTTACGAAAAACCTGAAACGGGGACGGTCTCGCGCGTGGTCTGGGGAGTTGGACCGTGACCACGCAGGAGCCGTCCCCGCGCCAGGAGTCTTAGAAGCTGAAGCCGAGGCCACCCGAACCGACGACGATGTCGCGCTTGGAATTCGGGTACGTCGTCCCAATCGTGGTCGCCTGAGCGGCCAGCAGCGCGTCATTCTGCAGGTGGTAGTACTGCACGCCGGCTTTCACGTACCAATTACCCAGCCGCTTCGGGATGATCGTGTCGACGATCGCGAGCTTCGCCTGCAAACCGGTCGAGTAGTAGCCCACCGCGCTGGTCGCGCAGGGCGACGTGCTCGTCGAACCGCAGAGGTTGGTCGTGCCGTCCTGGCGGTTCCAGAAGCTCTTGTCGCCCACCGTGACCCAGGTCGGCATCGACACGGTCAGCGGAACGCCAATGTACTTCTGCCAAGCGACGGTCGGCACCATACCGATCGACACGCGCGTGCCGCCCGAGGTCTTGCCGAGAACGACCGTCGAGCCGCCCGCCGCGTTGTAGAACACGTCGACGTATGGATTGAACACGACCGGCAAGCCGAGGAAGGCGTCGTTGAACGACAGCTTGAAGTCGTAGTTGTAAGCGGTCGGGATCGCGTTCGGGAAATGGAACTGCACATGCTGGGCGGTGAACGTCCAGTACTGCGCGAAGCCGACCGAGAAGCCGGCCCACATGTCCATTTCCTGCCAGACGCGCGCGCCTGGATTCGGATTGTTCCAGAACTCGTTCCAGACGCCGCCGAACACGCTGAAGCTGTTAATGAAGCCGTTCGGGTTCTTGTAGATGTCGAGCGAGAGCCCGGTGTCGATCTGATACACGAACCCGCGATTGTAGAGATACAGACCGCCGTTGGTGACGCGCGTACTCGCGAACGTCAGGTCCGCGTAACCGTGCACGTCGAAAACCCACGGCGTCGCCTTTGGAACGGCTTTGACAGGCAAATCGGCGGCGGACGATGCGCCCGCAGCTCCCAGCAACAGCGCCGCGCCGACAAGCGCCGCGGACGCCGATCGAATGATCGTCATTTGGATAACTCCCCTTACCCCAAATTGGCACCCCCGAACCAACTCCCCGCGCTGCGCACACGATTTCTCGTTCTCCCGCGGCGTGTTTCAGCCGGAGAGTGATCGTCGATACGCAACACCGTCTTGACCGGTGATGGACGAAGACTGGCTGCCCCCGCCGCAGAGTTCCTCGCAAGCGGCGTGCCAAATGTGACAGTCCGTCGCAGCGTGTGAATAGTTTCGCCGGGGCCCAGATTCTCTCAGCGATTCAAATCGGTTGGAGGTATCGTTTTGAAAAGCGCCGCAAAATCAGGCAACTACGCCGATCACGGCGGCGTGAGCGAAATGCTCTATAGGATGCAAAGCCTGCTCAATGTGAATCCACGGCGGCGAGCACGTGTTTGGATGCCGACACCCAGCCGAAGATGCCGCCCTGGGCTTTGATCATCGCCAATCCGGCGGCGTGAAATTCCGGGAAGTAAGACGCACAGCAGTCAGAGATCACGATGCAGCGGAAGCCGCGGTCGTTGGCTTCACGCACCGTGGTGTTGACGCAGACCTCGGTGGTGACGCCGCAGACGAACAGCGTGTCGATCTCGCGGTTCTTCAGCATCAGCTCAAGGTCGGTCTGATAGAAGGCGCCCTTCCCCGGCTTGTCGATGACCGGTTCGCCTTCCACCGGATAAAGCTCGGGGATGATGTCGTGGCCGGGCTCGCCGCGGACGAGGATGCGGCCCATCGGTCCGGGTTGGCCGATGCGGAGCGAGGGCTCGCCGCGCTCCACTTTGTGTTTGGGCGCGTCGGAAAGATCGGGACGATGGCCCTCGCGGGTGTGGATGACCAGCATCCCGGTTTTGCGGGCGGCAGCGAGAACCTCCTGCAACGGTGGCACCGCAGCCTTCAGAAGCGCCACGTTGTTACCAAGCGTCTCGCCGAAGCCGCCGGGCTCGAGAAAATCCCGCTGCATGTCGATGATGATGAGGGCGGCATGGTCGAGCTCGACCACCAGCGCCGACGGCTCGGCTTCCACACGCTTCACAGCCATGACAAGGATTCCCGATATCCGGCGACCGCTGAATCTAGCAAGATCGAGGCCATGCGGCATTGACCGGATCACAATGCCTCAAGTAGCTTGCGCGGTGATGGAGATGGGGTTCCTCCGACAACCGCCTTCATGAGACACCGAAGGCTGATGACTCCTACCGCGCAAACAGGCGGTGGGACTCTGTCCGCAAGCCGCCGCAGGGCGGCTTTTTTGTTGCCCTGCACGAACGGAGAAGGGCTGCATCGATGAATATCCTGAACGGCTATCTGATCGTGTTTCTCGGCGGCGGCGTCGGAGCCGCGATCCGTCACGGGCTGAACGGCCTCGGCCTTCGCACCATGGGACCCGACTTTCCGTGGGCGACGATCTTCATCAACGTCACTGGCTCCGCCATCATGGGTCTGATCGCCGGATGGTTCGCGTTCAAGGGACAGGACAGCTCGCATTGGCGGCTGTTTCTCACCACCGGCATCCTCGGCGGCTACACGACGTTCTCGGCGTTTTCGCTGGATGCAGCGCTGCTCTACGAACGCGGCGAGCTCGGGCTCTCCGCGCTCTACGTCATCGCTTCGGTCGCGCTTTCGATCGCGGGGCTTTTCGTGGGGCTTTGGCTGATCCGCCAGTGGGCGTGAAGCCGCTTTTCGCCGCGCGAACGATCGCATCCTCGATCAGATTCTCGGCCGCTTTTGCATCGAGCCACTTCACGATCGTGACCCACTTGCCCTTCTCCAGATCCTTGTAGTGCTGGAAGAAGTGCGCGATCTGCTCGCACATGATCTTGGGCAGATCGCGATAGCTTCGGACGTTGGAATAGAACGGCGCCAGCGCATCGACCGGCACCGCGATGATCTTCTCGTCGCCGCCGGCCTCGTCGTTCATCACCAAAGCGCCGACCGGACGGCAGCGCACCACCGCGCCCGCCACCACCGGAACCTGGCTGACGACCAGCACATCGCACGGGTCGCCATCGTCCGACAACGTCTGCGGGATGAAGCCGTAGTTGCCCGGATAGAACATCGCCGTGTGGAGGAAGCGGTCGACCATCAGGGCGCCCGACGCCTTGTCGAGCTCGTACTTCACCGGCGTGCCGCCGAGCGGAATCTCGATGAAGACGTTGATGTCCGTCGGCGGATTGCGGCCGGCGGGAATCTCGCGAATATCCATTAACGCTCCATCGGGCGAAGCCCGAGCTTGTCGAGCAGCTTCATGTCGCGGTCGCGGCCAGGGTTCGGCGTGGTGAGCAGCTTCGGCCCGTAGAAGATCGAGTTCGCACCGGCGATGAAGCACAGCGCCTGCGTCTCCTCGCTCATGTCCTCGCGGCCCGCCGACAGTCGCACAACCGACTTCGGCATGGTGATGCGCGCGACCGCAATGGTGCGCACGAAGTCGAGTGGGTCGAGCTTCTTTTCATGGTCAAGCGGCGTGCCTTCGACCTGCACCAGCATGTTGATCGGCACGCTCTCCGGATGCACCGGCAGGCTCGCGAGCGCGGCGATCATGCCGACGCGATCCTCGGCGCCCTCGCCCATGCCGACGATGCCGCCGCAGCACACGTTGATGCCGGCGTCGCGCACATGCGCGAGCGTGTCGAGGCGATCCTTGTAGGTGCGCGTGGTGATGATCTCGCCGTAGAATTCCGGCGAGGTGTCGAGGTTGTGGTTGTAGTAGTCGAGGCCTGAGTCCTTCAGCCGCTGCGCCTGCTTCGCATCGAGCATGCCGAGCGTCGCGCAGGTCTCAAGGCCGAGCGCCTTCACGCCCTCGATCATCGCGCAGACGTTCTCGACGTCGCGATCCTTCGGCGAGCGCCAGGCCGCGCCCATGCAGAACCGGCTCGCGCCCGACGCCTTCGCGGCCTGCGCCTCGCGCAGCACCGCGTCGAGCGCCATCAGCTTCTCGGCCTTCACGCCGGTGTCGTATTTCGCGCTCTGCGGGCAATAGGCGCAGTCCTCCGGGCAGCCGCCGGTCTTGATCGACAGCAGCGTCGAGATCTGCACCTCGGCCGGGTCGAAATGCAGGCGGTGCACGCGCTGCGCCTCGAAAATCAGATCGGGAAACGGCAGCGCGAACAGCGCGCGGATTTCCTCGCGGGTCCAATCGTGTCGGACGAGGCTGGAGGGGTTCAAGGCTGCGGCGGAAGGCGTGTGGGCGAGCGACATGGGCTCACCATAAAGCCGCGGACGGCAGGAGCAAGACCGATGAAAAGGCCAGTTTCTCGGGGAATATGCCCGCGGCGCTGTGAATAACGCAGGTCGGAACCCGCCCGCCCGTCGGGGAAAACGATCTGCTTACCATTTGGCCTTACTTTCGACGCGACGCGCGTGTTTGGATTCGTGAAATCTCTCGGAGGGAGCTGGAAATGACGAAGATTTTGATGGTGTGCGCGACCGCCGCCGCGCTGACGTTCACCGCGGCTGCGCCCCAGCCGGCGCAGGCCCGTGACGGCGGCGCGGTTGCCGCAGGCGTTCTCGGCGGTCTGATGGTCGGTGGAATGCTCGGCGCCGCTGCCGCTTCGCAGCCGCGGCCCTACTACGCCCCGCCGCCCGCCTACGTTTACGACGAGCCGGCCTACGCTCCGCGCTGCTACATGACGCGCGGCGAGCCGGTTTGGGACGGCTATCGCGGCGTCTGGGTTCGCCCGCGCGTCCGCGTCTGCGACTGAGACCGCAGCGGTTTGAATCGGAAAGCCCCGGGCCAAAAGCCCGGGGTTTTTGTTTTGAAGGGGCGCGTCTGCGCACATCACAGGCTTCTCACCCGCGGGCCGTGAGCCGGCGCGATGACCGGCTCACGCACAACTGGCTTTGCGTTCTGCTCCTCCTCCTCTTCCTCCTGCGCCATGCGCGCATCGATCTCATTCCATTCCGCGAGCTTGCTCTCCACCTGATTCACCGCTTCCTCGGGCGAGAGGCCGCGGCGCAGGCCATCGATCGCGGCGCGGATGCTCTGCTTGAACTCTTCCGGCACATGCGGCCACCAGCGCTGAAAACACGCCTCGCCGTCGCCCGCACAGCGCTTCGCGCGCCTGCAAGGGCCTTCGGAGCACACAGTCCAGAACAGGAAGCCCGTGTTCATCTTGCGGCGATAGGCGAGCTTCGCCGCCGCCGCGTCATCCGTCTTCTGCAATTTCGTTGATTGCCGCTTCGGCTTCTTCATCGTCAGTCTCCTCAAATATGGATGTGTGAATGCTTCGCGCGCCTTTGCGCGCAACCCTCGTGAAAACCGAGGGGTGGGGCACCGCGTGGCGCCACTTTCGTTCCACTCCTTGCGGAGCGGGCGCGTCCTGGTGAGGGACACGCTGCGCCTCGCGGCGCCCCATCGCGGCACTTCCGGCGATCTTCCGATCACCTCGGCTCCGGGCCGGGTTTCCTGGGACGCGGGCTTCTTCACCCTGTCCCAGTCCAGCGAGCACCTCGCAGAACGGTCCTAGTGCCGTCCGACTCGATGCCCGGAGCCGCCCGGGTTTGGAGTTACGAGCTCCAAGCGCAGGCTTCCGCACCCCGCTCCGCCTTCAGAACGTCTCCGGAAGACGCCCCTCGTTGAGCTGGGTGATAGGAGGATACACAATATAGGAATAAAGTCAATATTAAAAATAGACCGTAAGCTCTCGCGAGATTCTGTTCTTGGTATTTCTTTGCGTGGCGTTGACCACGTCAGCAGGGCTGCCTTTCGGCATCCCTTGCTCTCACCAAAAAGTACGGCACTGCGTAGCCGATGCCCGCCACAGCCCCTATTTCCACCAGGGTAGGAAACATATGCCAAAAAAGAAGATCGATAATGATCATAATCACTAGGGCCACCGCCAGCCCAATCGTTCCAGCTGTCCCAGGCGTGATTATGATCCCGCGATACACCATCTTTCCCTCCGATTTCCCGTCAATCGTCGAAGGGTTGTGTGAAAGCCAGCAAGCGTCAAGCCCCCGAATTTCAAACTGACGCACCACCGTACTTTGGCGTTGAGCGCCGCGGCGGTCGGATTAACCGGTGCGCTTAGCACGTAGGGTGGGCTAAGGCGCGAAGCGCCGTGCCCACCCTACTGAAGCTCTGAAGCTCGCTATTCCCCAAATGACGCGCCCGGCATATCGCGAACATCGCCGCCCCAATCGGCCAGAAGATCGCCGCGCTTCACATACTGATGAAAGCTGCTGTGCGACCAATCCGAGACACACGGTGCAAGCCCGTGCTTCACGGGATTGAAATGGATGTAATCGATGTGACGCGATAGATCAGCGTCATCGCGGATCATGTGCTCCCAATAACGCCGCTGCCAGATGCCCTTCTCGCGTTTCGCGATTTTGCTCGACGAACGATCGGCGGTGGGTAATCCGCGCGAGAAACCACCCTTGATGAGATTCCAGCGTTTGGCGAAATCGGAGTCACCTTCGGGCAAGGACCAAATCGCGCGGAGATGATCGGGCAGGATGCAAATGGCGATGGTTTCGAAAGGGTGTTCGGATTGCACCGATGAATAGATGCGACGCAGTCGGTTGATCTCGCGGACGAGCAGGTCGCTGGTGCGATCAGCGAGAGTCACAGTGAAGAAGAATGTGCCACCGGAGACTTTGGCGCGACGGTAATTTGGCATCGCATGATTATAGCGGAGAGACGGTGGGCACGGCGCCATAGCGCTTCGAAGACGCGCGTAAACGCGCTTATGGCGCCTTAGCCCACCCTACGAAGTTACGAAATGGAGGACGCCTGACCGGCCGCGAACCTCAACTTGATCGCGTAGCCGCCGAGCGCCAGCGCGCACACACCCACAGCCACCGCCGGAGCGGTGTAGCCCACGGCCTCCGACGCCATCGCGACAACAGCAAGACCGCCAGCGCCGAGCGCCCAGCCGACGGCCGTCGGCTGACCCGCCGGCCGCAGATGCGCCTGATAGGCCATGACAGTCGCGACCGCCAGGATCGGCAGGAAGAACACGAGATCGACGCGGATGTTGCAGTCCTTGTCGCACAGGGTGCCGTTGGCGATGTGATACTCATAGACAGCGTAGAGCACCCACAGGGCGCCCGACACGAACAGGGCCAGACGCGGCCGCTGCGCCGCCACCACCAAATGGCCTATCGCCACCATCACGGCGGCGAGCACGAACAGCATCATGATATCCCTTCACAGCGCATGGAGCGGATCGGCGCTGTGCCTCTTCAATAAATTAAAATATGCGCAGAGCCGGCTCGCACCGGCTCACGTCTTCCTTGGTCGCGCGACGCAGAAAAAGGTTCAAAGCCGGTTCAGGACACGGCGACGGTGCCGCCCTTGCCGATGGAGACGGCGAGGCTCTCGCACGCGCAGCACCTGCCGTTGAAATCGAACGGGCCGGTCGCTCCCGCGTCCGGCCCGCCGCCTCAAGCCCGACAGGGCACGATCACTGCTCAGACGATGCCGAGCGCGCGCATCGCCTCGGCGACGCGGATGAAGCCCGCGACGTTCGCGCCCAGCACGTAGTTGCCCGGCGAGCCATAGGTGTCGGCCATCTCGGCGCAGCGGTCGTGAATGCCATGCATGATGGTGGCGAGACGCGCTTCGGTGGTCTCGAACGACCACGAATCGCGCGAGGCGTTCTGCTGCATTTCGAGCGCGCTGGTGGCGACGCCGCCGGCGTTGGCCGCCTTGCCGGGGCCGAACAGGATGCCGGCATCGAGGAACGTGCGCACCGCTTCCGGCGTGCACGGCATGTTGGCGCCTTCGCCCACGGCGATGACGCCGCTCTTCACGAGCTTCGCGGCATCCTGGCCGTTCAGCTCGTTCTGGGTCGCCGACGGCATGGCGACATCGGCCGGCACGTCCCAGATGCGGCCCTCCGGCATG
The DNA here is from genome assembly GCA_040756555.1 of Pseudomonadota bacterium. Lineage (GTDB taxonomy): Bacteria > Pseudomonadota > Alphaproteobacteria > Rhizobiales > Xanthobacteraceae > Z2-YC6860. Next base: position 558,115 of record JBFLYS010000001.1, read on the forward strand.
AAGGTGGCGGACTTGCCGCGCGCCTTGACGTAATCGGCGATGCGGCCGCGCTTGCGTTCCTTGATCTCCTTGACGAGCGCAAGATCGATGCCGGCCTCGTCGACGACATAGCCGTTCGAGTCCGAACAGGCGACGACATGGCCGCCGAGCTTGATCACCTTCTCCATGGTGTAGATGGCGACGTTGCCCGAGCCGGACACGATCACGCGCTTGCCCTCGAAATCCTGGCCGCGGGTTTGCAGCATGCGCTCGACGAAATAGACCGCGCCGTAGCCGGTCGCCTCGGTGCGCACCTGCGAGCCGCCCCAGGTGAGGCCCTTGCCGGTGAGCACGCCGGACTCGTAGCGGTTGGCGATGCGCTTGTACTGGCCGAACATGAAGCCGATCTCGCGCTGGCCAACGCCGATGTCGCCGGCCGGCACGTCGGTGTATTCGCCGAGATGACGCGACAGCTCGGTCATGAACGACTGGCAGAAGCGCATGATCTCGCCCTCCGAACGACCCTTCGGATCGAAATCGGAGCCGCCCTTGCCGCCGCCGATCGGCATGCCGGTCAGCGCGTTCTTGAACACCTGCTCGAAGCCGAGAAACTTCACGGTGCCGAGATAGACGGTCGGGTGGAAGCGCAGTCCGCCCTTGAACGGGCCCAGCGCGGAATTGAACTGGACGCGGAAGCCTCGGTTGATTTGCACCTGGCCTTTGTCGTCGACCCACGGCACGCGGAAGATAATCTGCCGCTCCGGCTCGCAGATGCGCTCGATCAGCGCATTCTCGGCGTAGTGGGGATGCTTGGCGATCACCGCGCCGAGGCTCTCGAGCACCTCTCGAACGGCCTGATGGAACTCTTCCTCGGCGGGATTGCGGCGTAGAACGTCAACGAAAATAGGCTGAAGCTTCTCATCGAGCATTTTGGGTGGGAGTCTCCGGCATTCAGGGGTTGGTGAAACAACGCACTGCGCGTCCTAGTGGTCCCGGCGGGCGGCGTCAAATCCGGGCCGGGAACCGCGTCCGCCGTAAAAGCGCCGGCGCAGGCCAAGGCGTCAGGGCGGAAAGCCTGGGATGGAAATGACTTACTTCCGATACTCAGCCTTCAGGGTCCGCAGCACGTTCGCGTAGCCGAACGCGGCCAACTGGCACTCGGCGACGAACTGCTGCTTCAACACCGGCTGTTCGGCGTACTTCGCGCATTCCTTCACGAGCGCCTGGATCGTTTTGTCGCGCTTGTACTGGCGGTCGCACAATCCGATCACCTTGTTCTTCTCGGCCAGACGCTCCTCACCTTCGGCTTTCGATTCATCGAGCTTCGAGATCATGGCTTCGCAATCGTCCGCGGCGCGGACTGGTGCCGCTGCGATGATGGAAACGAGAAGCGAAACGCAACAAAGGAGGTATCTGGTCATTGTTGGCTTTCCTCCAACAACATCGGTGGGCACGGCGCCATAGCGCGTCGAAGACGCGCGTGAACGCGCTTACGGCGCCTTAGCCCACCCTACGAGGCGGACAGAGAGTCGCCCTTGCCGATGGAAACCACAAGGCTTTCGCAAAGATATCGCTTGCCGTTGAAATCGAACCGCATGCGGTGCGTGCCGTCATCCTTCACCACATGCACCGCGCCCGAGCCGTCGTAGCCCGTCACGCTGCGCGTCGAGAAATTGCCCGAGTGCGAGGCGACCGGCTCGCCCGCGAGCACGTCGTCGCTGATCGGCTGCCACAACAGCGGATAGAGCGGATCGTCGGCGCCCACCGGACGTGGATCGAAGAACCAGAACGCGCGGTCGGAGCCGTCCGCGTTTGGCCTGTCGTTGCTGACGAGCTTGAACTGATAATAGTGCCGCGACGTGCCGTCCTGTGCGGTCAGAGACGCCTCGGACATGTCGTCGACGCGGAAGCTCTCGGGCTTCTTCTCGCCCTTGAAGCGGATCTGCACGGTGTCGGCCGCGGTGTAGCGGAACTGGCGGACGAAGGCCGGCGCGGCGGGCTTCGACGCTTTCGGCTTCGCGGCGGCTTTTTTTACCGCCTTCCTCGCGGGCTTGGCTTTCGCGCGCGCCTTCGCCGCCGGCTTCTTTGGGAGCTTCTTTTTCGCGGCCTTCTTCACGGCTTTGGCCTTCTTCGCGCGCTTGGTCATCGTCACCCTTCCCCGTCTTGAGAGCGGAGATAATTAGCCTATTGTGGGTGCGATCATAAGCCCAAAGACGGCGCAGACCGCCGGGCGATGTTCATGCCGGGGGGAATGCCGATGTGGAAGATTGCCACTGCCGCCGTCCTGGCGCTCAGCCTCGCCGCCTGCGACGCGGTCGATACCGTGAAGGAAGGTTTCAGTCACGCGAAGGATGTCGAGAACGACATTCTCGTTTCGACGGGGGTCAAGCCGAGCGTCGGATTCAACTGGAACAACGGGCGGCTCCGGCAAGTGACCGTGATGTTCCCCGGTCTCTATGAAGCGAAACCGCTGCATGATCTCGGCCAGACGGTGCGCGCGTCGGTCGAGAAGCAGTTCAAGCAGACACCGGATCAGATCGTGCTGGCCTTCGCGCTGCCGAAGTAGCGCGGGGTCGCGCAACGGGCTCCGTGATCCCTCCCCGTTTACGGGGAGGGTGGCGAGCGTTAGCGAGCCGGGTGGGGTTCTTGGCGCGACGAGGTGAAGGCCCCACCCGACCGCTCGCCATAGTGCGTCGAAGACGCGCGTGAACGCGCTTACGGCGAGCGGCCACCCTCCCCCAAAAGGGGGGAGGGATAAGAGCGCCGGTGACGCACGCGTTTCGCGCATCGAGCCACGCGCCCTGCCGCCTTGACCCCGCGCCCGTCGTCGCCAAAATGCCGCTCGCACTGCAATTCCCGCCCAAGACTTCGCGCCAAGGCAAATCCCGGAATGGAATGGAATCTTTCGACTGACGTGGTGGTCATCGGCGCCGGCGCCGCGGGCCTGGCGGCGGCTGTCTCGGCGCGCGACCACGGCGCCGCCGTGATCCTCGTCGAGGAAAATTACGATATCGGCGGCCACGCCATGCTGAGCGGCGGGCGCGTGCATCTCGGCGGCGGCAACGCGCTCCAGAAGAAGCACGGCATCGAGGATTCGCCCGACAAGCTGTTCGCCGACTGGACCGATTACAAGCGTGGCGACGCCCGCTACAACGACCGCGATCTCGTGAGGAAGCACGCCGACGAGAGCGTCGCGACGCTCCAGTTCCTGCTCGACAACGGCGTCACCTTCATCGACAAGCCGGTGACGACGCCGGATGCGTCGAGCGTGCCGCGCACCTTCGTCACCCACGAGTGGCACATCAAGGAAGAGATCATCGCGCCGCGAAGAAACCGCAACGGCTCGGGACTTGTGCGGCGGCTCGCCGAGAGCGCGCGCAAGAAGGGCGCGCAGATTCTCTGCAGCCACGAGATGACGCGCATCATTCGCGACGACAACAACAAGGGCCGCGTGCGCGGCATCGTCGCGAAGGCGAACGGCAAGGACATCGCGATCGAGGCCAAAAAGGGCGTCGTGATCGCGACCGGCGGCCACACCGGCAACGTGCAGTTCCGCCGCATGTTCGATCCGCGGCTCACCGAGGAATACCAGCAGGCCGGCATGCCCTGGACCGAACAGGGCGCGGACGGCGAACTCGCCGCGATGGACGTCGGCGCGTCGATCTGGGCAGCGGCGACGCAGACGCAGGAGGTCGGCCCCGCGATCACCAAGACGAAGCACATCGGCAACCGCTGGGGCTACATCAGCCTGGTGTACGAGACCGACAGCCAGGTGTTCGACCGCGCGAAGGCCACGGGCCTCACGGTGACGGACTGGCAGGAGTGCATTCTCGTCAACCAGTTCGGCAAACGGTTCTGGAACGAGCTCGACAGCGGCTACGAATACATCAACGCCGCGATGGCGAACCACGGCGACGGCGACAAGCTGAACGGCGGCGGGCCGATCTGGGCGATCTTCGACTCCGAAGCCGCCGCGCGACAGAAGTGGAACTGCAAGCCGCCGAACGTCGATCCGGATGGATGGTTCTTCACCGCAGACACGGTTTTTGAATTGGCCGGGAAGATCAACAATCCGCACCAGAAGAAGCCGATGGATGGCGCCGCGCTTCAGGAGACGGTGAACCGCTACAACTGGTTCGTGGCGATGGGCACCGACATCGATTTTGGAAAGCCCACGCCGCTGCATCCGATCATGAAGCCGCCGTTCCATGCGGCATGGGCGACACCGATCCTGCACGACAGCTTGACCGGGTTGCGGACCGATACGAACGCCCAGGTGAAGGATACGCGCGGCGAGGTGATCCAGGGGCTCTATTGCGCGGGCGAGTCGCAGGGCGGTTTCGCGCAGCACGGGCTCGGGCGCTGCCTGGTGTTCGGGCGTCTCGCCGGGCGGCATGCGGCGCAACGGAATTCGTGAGGACCATCATGGCGAACAACAAGAGCCTCGCGGTGTGGGACGTGCCGATGCCGGTTGCGATCGGCGAGAATTTCCCGATCAAGGTCGGCGGCGCGAAGGGCGCCAAGGTCGAGGTGAGCGACGCGTCCGGCAAGGTTGTCGCGTCGGGCACCATTGGCAGCGAGCCGCTGGCGGGGACCGAAGGCCTGTATTGGACCTCGCTCGACGTGCCTGCGCCTGCCAAGGAAGAGGTGAAGGAATACACCGTGCACGCAGACGGTGCGGAGACACGCTTCGCAGCCGCCGCCGCGCCGAAGGCCGAGCATACGCTCACGGTGAGCATCGTCGAGCGCGAGACCAGCGAAGCACTCGACGGCGTCGAAATCCGCCTCGGCGCATTCCACACCCGCACGGACAAGCAGGGCCGCGCGTCGGTGCGCGTCGCCAAGGGCAACTACCAGCTCAAGCTCTGGCGCAACGGCCATATCGCGCCGAACCAGCCGGTGAGCATCGACGGCGACGTGACGCTGGCGCTGACCATGCTGCACGTGCCGGAAGAGCACCCGGACGCTCGGTGGATTCGTTGAGTTCATTGCTCTGTATTGGAACGTGATCTATCAGCTTGTCGTCCCCGCGAACGCGGGGACCCATAACCCCAGCCCCGTCATTTGCGCGCAGGATTTCGTCGCAAGATAGCTCGCGTTTCGCAGATACGAAGATTTGGGAGTATGGGTCCCCGCGTTCGCGGGGACGACAGGGGAGAGAGTGCGCTTGTAACTCAGTGAAGTGTTGGCCGTTCGCTGACGACGCGGAGGCCCATGCCGCTGATGAGCTCGGTGCGGCGGGCCTCCGAGGCCGCAATCTCGGCCTCCGCCTCCTGCGCCGTTGAGCGGTTCGAGCCCGAGACGACGAAGCCGCCGATCAATCCGACCACCGCCGCACTCATCGCCAGCGGATCGAAGCGGACCAGCCCGAGGATCAAAGCTACGAGAATCGCGCCCCCGAGCGCCATGGCGATCCGCGCCGCCAGGATGAACTTGCGGCAGCCTTCCAGCCGGTCCGAAAGCTGCTCGATGCGCTGTTCGAGCAGCCCGATTTCCCGGTGGGGGTCGAGGTCTTCTCCGCGGTCGTCGTCGGTCAATACGTCCATGCGGCGAGTATGTAGGACTAGACCCGCTCGATGCCAGCCTTCTCGATGATGGTCTTGTAGCGCTGGATATCGTTCGCGATGCGCTTGCGGAGCCCGTCCGGCCCGTTGGCGATGGTCTCGAAGCCGGCCGAGCGGAGCTTGTCACGAAACGCCGGCTCCTTCAGCGCCGCGATGCAGGTGCTGGCGAGCTTATCGACGACGTCCTGCGGCGTGCCGGCCGGGGCCTGCATGCAGTGGAAGGTGTCGACGACGAAGTCCTTGTAGCCGAGCTCGATCATGGTCGGCACCTCGGGCATATCGAACCAGCGCGTCTCGCCGGTGACCGCGAGCGCGCGCACCTGGCCGTTCTTGATGGCGCCGTGCAGGCCGGGGAGCGAGCCGCACATCAGCGGCACGGTGCCGGCGAGGATGCTCTGCGTCGCAGGCCCCGAGCCGCCGTAGGGCACGTGGGTGATGCGGACATTTTCGGTGAGCTTCAGCAGCTCGGTCGCCAGATGCGGCGTGGTGCCGATGCCGGCGCTGGCATAGACCAGATCGTCGGGCTTGGCCTTGGCGCGCGCGATCATGTCCTTGATCGAGGTGATGCCCGAGGCGTTGGTCGCGACGAACACGTTTGGAGACGTGTCGATCTCACAGATCGGCGCGAAATCCTTGAACGCGTCATAGGGCACGTTCTTGTAGAGGCTCGGATTGACCACGAAGGCGCTGGACACGACCAGCAGCGTGTAGCCGTCCGGGGTGGAGCGCGCGACCGCGAGCGTGCCGAGGTTGCTGCCCGCCCCTGCCCGGTTCTCGACGATGAAGCTCTGGCCGAGCGCCTCCTGAAGCTTCACGCTCATCAGCCGCGCGGTGATGTCGCTCGGACCGCCCGCCGCGAAGGGCACGATGATGCGGACGGTGCGGTCGGGATAATTGGCGGCTCGCGCCGATCCAATGAATGGCGTGCTGAGAACGGTTGCGCCTGCGCCGCGCAGCAGCGTGCGGCGGTCGAGCCGTAGGACCATCGTCGTCTCCTTCCCAGTTCTCGCCGCCGTTTTCGGCGGTCGTCTTCTCAGTCGTATCAGCCGGCGCGCAGCGGCAGCGTGACCGCCGCTCCGATCCGCATCGAATGTTCGATCGCGAGCGTCGCCTCCAGCGTCATGCGCGCATCCTGCGGCGTCGCCAGCGTGCACGGCTTGTCCATCGAGATGTTGTCGAGCCACGCTCGGGTTTCATTCGCAATGGGTCCCCAGAACTCGCCCAGCGCCCAGTCGCCCGGCGTCCCGCTTTGCAGGAACACCATGTTGACGTTGTGGTCCGGCAGATAGACGTGCGGCACGCCCTTCTCGCTGTACATGAGCTGGTCGGTGTGATCGTCGTCCATGATCAGGACGCCGCCGGTGCCGACCACCTCGACGCGCGCGGCGTGGCCGAGCGCGGGATATTTCTCCGGCAGCGCGTAGGACACGCCGAGGTTCACCACCGCGCCGTCGTCGTAGGTCAGCACGGCGTAGCAGATGTCCTGCACCTCGTGGCCGGCCTCCTTCAGAACGCCCATCTGGCCACGCGCATAAATCTCGACGAGCTTGCGCCCCTCAAAGAGCCAGTTCATCAGATCGACGTAGTAAGTGAGCGCATCGACCACCGGCGTCGCGTGCGGATTGCGCTTGAGCATCGCGAGGCCCTGCGAGCGCGAGTTGAACACGCGCGCCGCGCCGCCGGTGAGCTTGCCGAGGCGGTCCTTGATCACCTGCTCCTTGGCGATCTGGTAGCGCTCCTTGTAGCGGCGGCTGTAGCCGACCCGCATCGGCACACCGGACTTGGCGAGCGCCTCCAGCACCTGATCGGCCTCGCGCACCGTGAGCGCGATCGGCTTCTCGACCAGCACCGGCTTGCCACGCGCAATGGCCGCGAGCATCGGTTTCAAATGCTCGCCTTCGCTGGTCGAGACGACGACTGCGGTCACGTCCGGATCGTCGATCACCGCGAGATTGTCGCCGCCGTGCGAACGCCCGCCGACGGTGTTGGCGAGCTTCTCGGCGTTGGCAGGATCGAGGTCCGACACCACGATGTTGCGAACGGCAGGATGCCCCGCCGCGAGCCGCGCCCGCAGCGTGCCGATCCGCCCAGACCCGATGATGCCAAGCCCGATCTCGCGCGGTTTCTTCATCGTGTCGCTCACCTAGAAAAGTTTGTTGATTGGCGCACAAGCGCTGGCAGGCGGCGGAATGTTATGTCGCGCACAGCAGGCTTGCAAACGCGGAAGGCGGCCGGGAGGGCCGCCTTTGCTCATTGCCTCAACAACCTCTGCGTTTGTTCTGTCGCTTAGGCGGGCGCCACCGCGCGCTGAAGCCAGACCGCCTTCTGCTCGGTGTAGTTGTCGAGCGCGGTGCGGCCGAGATCGCGGCCGATGCCGGACATACCGCCCATGCCACCCCACGGCAGGCGCGCGTCGGTCGGGCCGTAGGTGTTGATCCACACCGTCCCGGCTTCGAGCACGTCCGACATGCGCTGCGCGCGATCGATGTCGCGGGTCCAGACCGCGGCGGCGAGGCTGTAGTCGGTGCCGTTCGCGAGGCGAACCGCCTCCTCCTCACCCTCGAACGCGAGCACCGACACGACCGGTCCGAAAATCTCTTCGCGTGCGACGCGCATCTCGCTGTTCACGCCTGCGAACACGGTCGGCTGCACGAAGTAGCCGCGTTTGCCGCCGGCCTCGCCGCCCGCGACGGCTTCGGCGCCCTCGCTCTTGCCGATGTCGATGTAGTTCAGCACGCGCTCCATTTGCTTGGCGGAGATCAGCGGACCGAGGTTGGTGTTGGTGTCGCGCGGGTCGCCCATGCGGAGCGACTTCGCGCGCGCCGCGAGCTTTTCCACGAAGGCGTCGTGAATTCTGTGATCGACCACGACGCGGGTCGCGGCCGAACAGACCTGTCCGGCGTTGAAGAATGCGCCCGACGCGGTCTGCCGGACCGCGCTGTCGAGGTCGGCGTCGGCAAAGACCACGCTTGCGGATTTTCCGCCCAGCTCGAGCCCGATCTTGGTGATGTTCTCGGCGGCGGCGCGCATGATGAACTGGCCGGTCTGCGGCGAACCGGTGAAGGAAATCTTGTCGATGCCGGGATGCGCGACGAGCGCCGCGCCCGCGTCGGTGCCGTAGCCGGGCACGATGTTGAGCACGCCCGGCGGTAGCCCCGCTTCGAGCGCTGCGGCGCCGAGCCAGAGCGCGGACAGCGGGGTCAGCTCCGCAGGCTTCAGCACGATGGTGCAGCCGCAGGCGAGCGCCGGCGCGATCTTCCACACCGCATTCATCAACGCGAAATTCCACGGCACGATCACGCCGACGACGCCGACCGGCACGCGCTGGACGTAAGTGAAGGCGTCGCGTCGCGCCGGCACCACCTCGCCCGCGATCTTGTCGGCCCAGCCCGCGTAGTATTCGAGGCAGTCGATGGCCGCAGGCAGATCCATGCGGCGAGTCGCGGAGATCGGCTTGCCGCCGTCGAGGCTTTCGAGCAGGACCAGCTCCTCGAACCGCTCGCGCATGATCGCGGCGAGACGATTGAGGATACGCCCGCGTTGCGCGCCGCTCATTGCAGGCCACGGGCCAGACCGAAGAGCCTGACGCGCCGCGCCGACGGCGGCGTCGATGTCGGAAGCGGTCGCTTCGGAGACCTCGGCGATGGGCTCGCCGGTCGAAGGATCGAGCGTGGCGAAGCGTTTGCGGAGCGACGCCTCGCCCCATTCGCCGCCGATCAGGAGTTGCGTGCGCGGCAGAATTGCAGGCGTATCGACATGGGCATTCATGGCGCGCTCCCGAACCGATGGCATTCGATCCGGGATATCGGGACAGCGGTTGTTCCATCAAATCGGAACTGGCCGCAGCTTGATCGGAAACACCGATCAATGCAGCGACGGCAGATCGCCGTCGAGCGCTCTGGAGAGATCGTTGTCGCGCGCCGATTTCAGGAGCGCGCGGGCGAGCGGCGGCAGCGGATCGCGCTCATTGAGAACGAGGCCCACCGTCTGCGCTGCCTCCGGCTCGAGCAACGGGATCGCGACAAATCCGGCTTTCGCCTCAGGCCTGCCGCCGAGCACGCGCAGGAAGGTGTGCGGAATGACGCTCGACCAGCGGCCCGAGCTGACATGGGCGACGAGCGCAAGCACCGAATTGGTCTCGAGCGCCACCTTGGGCGCGGCCGCGCCGCCCTCGTTGAACAGGCGTTCGACGATACGGCGGTTCTGCATGTCGCGCGTGAGAAGGCAGAGCGGCAGCCGCGCCGCCTCGCGCCAGCTCACGCCAAGGCGACCGTCGAACGGCCCGCCCGCCGGCGTCAGCAGCATGTAGCGCTCGCGATAAAGCGGCAGCAGGCGCACGTTCTTCAGCGGCTCGTTGTCGAGGTAGGTCAGGCCCGCTTCGAGCGTGCCGTCGTCGAGGCCACGCTGAATCTCGATCGAGGTGTGCGAAAGGATTTTCAGCGTCACCAGCGGGTGCGTCGTCAGGAACGGATTGGTGAGGAGCGGCGTCACTGGCATCGCGGCCGGAATAACGCCAAAACGGAGGCTGCCGGAAAGCCCCTCCCGCATTTCGGAGAGCTCCTGGCCCAACGCATCCTCGTCGGCGAGAATGCGTTGCGCCCAGACCAGAACGCGTTCGCCTTCCGGCGTGAGGCCCTGAAAGCGCGGTCCCTTGCGGTCGATCAGGGGGACAGCCAGCTCATGCTCGAGCTGGCGCACCGCTTCGGACAGCGTCGGCTGCGTGACATTGCAGGACGATGCGGCGCGGGCGTGATTGCGCTCGCGGGCCAGAGCGACGAAGTAGCGGAGATGGCGGATGTTCATAAGGGCACAGGCATTCGCCGCGTCAGCGCTGCTGTCGCAACAGATACATTCGGCGGTGCGATATCCCCTCTCCCGCCTGCGGGAGAGGGTGGCGAGCGAAGGCGAGCCGGGAGAGGGCTCCATCACTCATTGAAATTGCCCCCTCTCCCCCCTCGCAGTTGCTCGGGACCTCTCCCCGCTTCGCAGGGCGAGGGGACAAGAGCTGCGGCACCGAACAAGAGGCGATTGCCCTACTCCGCCGCGACCCGCGTTGCCGGATCGACCGCCTCGACCTTGGCGGCGCAGAACTTGAACTCGGGGATCTTGCCGAACGGATCGAGCTTCGGATTGGTCAGCAGGTTTGCCGCCGCTTCCACGTAAGCAAACGGGATGAACACCACACCATCCGGCACCGCGTCGTCCTGGCGTGCGAACAACTCGACCGTGCCGCGGCGCGTCGAGACACGCACCGGATCGCCGGGCTGGATGCCCAGTTTTTGAATGGTGCCGCGTGACAACTGCGCGATGGCAGTCGGCTCCAGCGCATCGAGCACGGTGGCGCGACGCGTCATCGAGCCGGTGTGCCAATGCTCGAGCTGGCGGCCGGTCGAAAGGATGAACGGATACTCCGCATCCGGCACCTCGTCCGGCGGCTGGAGCTTGGTCGCGACGAGCTTGGCGAAGCCGCCCGGACGCGGGAAGCCGTCGTCGAACACGACATCGCGGCCCGGCACGTCCGGCCCATCAACCGGATAGGTCACGGCGTCCTCACGCGCGACGCGATCCCAGGTGATGTTGTTCAGCGCCGGCATCATCGCGGCCATCTCGTCGAACACTTCGCCGACGTGCTTGTAGTTCCAGCCGCAGCCGAGGCGGTTGGCGATCTCGGTGATGATCCAGAGATCCTGGCGCGTGTCGCCCGGCAGCGGGATGGCCTGACGGCCCATCTGCACCTGGCGGTTGGTGTTGGTCACCGTGCCGTCCTTCTCCGGCCAGCCGGAGGCCGGCAGCACGACGTCGGCATAAACCGCGGTCTCGGTGAGGAAGAGATCCTGCACCACGAGATGCTCGAGATGCGCCAGCGCCTCGCGGGCGTGGTTGAGGTCCGGGTCCGACATCGCCGGGTTCTCGCCCTCGATGTACATGCCCTTGATCTCGTCGGCGTGGACCGCGTCCATGATCTCGACGACGGTCTTGCCGCGCTTCGGTGGCAGCTTCACGCCCCACGCCTTTTCGTACTGCGCACGAATCTCCGGGTTCTCGACCGACTTGTAGTCTGGGAAGAACATCGGGATCAGCCCCGCGTCGGACGCGCCCTGCACGTTGTTTTGGCCGCGCAGCGGATGCAGACCCGTGCCCGGACGGCCGATCTGGCCGGTGATGAGCGCGAGCGCGATGAGACAGCGCGCGTTGTCAGTGCCGTGCGTGTGCTGCGACACGCCCATGCCCCAGAAGATGATCGCGCTTTCGGCGCGGGCATAGGCGCGCGCCACTTCACGAAGTGTGTCGGCGTCGATGCCGCAGATCGGCGCCATTTCCTCGGGCGTGAACTGCTTGACGTTTTCCTTCCAGGCGTCGAAGCCCTCGACGTAGGTCTGGATGTACTGCTGGTCGTAGAGCTTTTCCTCGACGATCACGTTCAGCATGGCGTTGAGCATCGCAACGTCCGTGCCGTTCTTGAACTGCATCATCTTCCAGGCGTGGCGCTTCATCGCCGTGCCGCGCGGGTCCATGATGACGAGCTTGGAGCCACGCTTCGCCGCCTGCTTGAAGAAGGTGGCAGCGACCGGGTGGTTCTCGGTCGGGTTCGCGCCGATCACGATGATCAGCTCGGAATTCTTGCACTCGTTGAAGGTGGCAGTCACCGCCGCCGAGCCGACGCCTTCGAGCAGCGCCGACACCGACGAGGCGTGGCAGAGGCGCGTGCAATGGTCGACGTTGTTGGTGCCGAAGCCGGTGCGGACCAGCTTCTGGAACAGGTACGCCTCTTCATTCGAACCCTTGGCGGAGCCGAAGCCGGCCAGCGCGTCGGAGCCGTCGCGGTCGCGGATTGTCTTGAGGCCCGAAGCGGCACGATCGAGCGCCTCTTCCCAGGTGGCCTCGCGGAAGTGCGTCCACGGATTCGACGGATCGATGAACTCGTGCGGCACCTTCGGCACGCCGTCCTTGCGGATCATCGGCTTCAGCAGGCGCTGCGGATTGGAGACGTAATCGAAGCCGAAGCGGCCCTTCACGCAGAGCCGGTTGGAATTCGCCGGGCCGTCCTTGCCGACGACGGAGACGATCTTGTCGTCCTTGATCTGGTAGGTGAGCTGGCAGCCGACGCCGCAGTACGGGCAGACAGAGTCCACCGTGCGGTCGGGCTTGCCGAGATAGACGTTGTTCTCGTCGACCATCGTCGAGGGCATCAGCGCGCCGGTCGGGCACGCCTGCACGCATTCACCGCAGGCGACGCAGGTCGACTGGCCCATCGGGTCGTCAAAGTCGAACACGATCTTCTCGTTGTGGCCGCGGAAGGCCATGCCGATGACATCGTTGACCTGCACTTCGCGGCAGGCACGGACGCAGAGATTGCAGTTGATGCAGGCGTCGAGGTTCACCGCCATCGCGACGTGGCTGCGGTCCGGCGCAGGCACTTCGTCCTTCTCGCGCTTCGGGAAGCGGCCGGCTTCGATCTTCTGCCGGTTGACGATCTTCCAGAGCTCGGAGTCCGGATCGTGCGCGACCTCCATCGCCGGCTGGTCGGTTAGGAGAAGCTCGGCGACCATCTTGCGCGCGGTCTTGGCGCGGTCGGTCTGCGTCTTCACCTTCATGCCCGGCGCGGGCGTGCGGATGCACGACGCGGCAAGCACGCGCTCGCCCTCGATCTCGACCATGCAGACGCGGCAATTGCCGTCGGCGCGGTAGCCGGGCTTCGGCGTGTAGCAGAGGTGCGGAAGCTTGATGTCGAGGCGTCGCGCGGCGCGGAAGATGGACTCGCCGTCGCGGATGTCGACCTCGCGGTCGTCGATGAAGAAGGTGTTGGGCTTCGATGCCTCAGTCATGGCTCAGTTCCTGCCACTTGCGCTGCTGCGCTCCCCTCCCCCTTGTGGGGAGGGGTTGGGGGTGGGGTTCTTGCTGGCCGCGAGAATGGCTTCGCCAATACTGCGCGGCGATTTCAAAACGTCGTTGTTCCAGAAACGCAGAACGCGATAGCCCTGCGACTCGAGCCACGCTGTGCGCTGCGCGTCGTAAGCCTGCTGCTTTTCAACGTGCTGCGAACCATCCAGTTCAACGATCAGCTTGCCCGCATGCCACGCGAAATCCGCGATGTAGATGCCTACCGGAGCCTGCCGGCGGAAATGCATGCCCAGTGGCTTCAGCGAGCGCAGCAGCATCCAGAGCTTGCGTTCGGCGTCTGTCGGCGCCTTGCGCAACGTGCGCGCCTGTCCACGTGTCCGCTTCGTAATCGCACTGTGAGGCATCGCAATTCCCCACCCCGGCGCCTGCGGCGCCACCCCTCCCCACAAGGGGGAGGGGCTGGACCGCTCGTGTTGCAACGAATTCATCATCACCAATGCCCCAACGGCTTCTTGAGCTCGTCAGGGAAATACTTCAGCACGCAGAGCAGCGGGTTCGGCGCGGCCTGGCCCAGGCCGCAGATCGAAGCGTCGCGCATCAGCGTGGAGAGCTCCGTGAGCAGCGCCGCATCCCACGGTCCCTGCTCCATCAGCTTCACCGCCTTCTCGGTGCCGACGCGGCACGGCGTGCACTGGCCGCAACTCTCGTCCTCGAAGAACTTGAGGAGATTGAGCGCCACGGCCTTCATGTCGTCCTTCTCGGACAGAATGACAACCGCGTGGGAACCGACGAAGCAGCCGTATTTTTCCAGCGTGCCGAAATCGAGCGGCTCGTCGCCCATCGACGCCGGCAGGATGCCGCCGGACGCGCCGCCCGGGAGGTATCCCTTGAACGTCTCGCCGTCGACCATGCCGCCGCAGTATTCGTTGATCAGCTCGCGCACGGTGACACCCGCGGGCGCGAGCACCACGCCCGGCTTCTTCACGCGGCCGGAAACCGAGAAGCTGCGGAAGCCTTTACGGTCCTTGCGGCCCTGCGAGGTGACCCACTCGGGGCCTTTCTCGACGATGTCGCGAATCCAGTAGAGCGTCTCGACGTTCTGCTCGAGCGTCGGGCGGCCGAACAGGCCGACCTGCGCAACGAACGGCGGGCGATGGCGCGGCAGGCCACGCTTGCCCTCGATCGACTCGATCATCGCGGACTCTTCGCCGCAGATGTAGGCGCCCGCGCCGCGGCGCAGGTGAATCTTGGTGTGTTTGGCGAGGCCCGCCAGCTCGAGCTTCTCGATCTCCTCGGCAAGCATCAGCCGGATTTCGGGATACTCGTCGCGGACGTAGATGTAGGTGTCAGTCGCCTCGACCACCCAGGCCGCGATCAGCATGCCTTCGAGAAAGCGGTGCGGGTCCTGCTCCAGATAGAAGCGATCCTTGAACGTGCCGGGCTCGCCCTCGTCGCAGTTCACCGCCATCAGGCGCGGGCCTTTTTCCGCGCGCACGAAGGTCCACTTCTTTCCGGTCGGGAAGCCCGCGCCGCCGAGGCCGCGCAGCCCCGCGTCGCTGACGATCTTGATGAGATCGTCGCGCGTGCGCTTGCCGCTCAGCGCCTCGCCAAGAACCTTGTAGCCGCCGGCCGCCATGTAGTGTTCGAGATCGGTGTGCTTGTGCCACGCATGCGGATGCGCAGGGACAGCAGCAGCCTTCGTCATCTTTTCGGGCGTCGCGCCGAACACCTGCATGTGGCCGACCGCGCAGACCGGCGCACGATCGCACGCGCCCATGCACGGCGCGCGCACGACGCGCACGCCCGAGCCGAGCGCCTGCGGCAGCGACTTCAGAAGTTGCTCCGCGCCCGCCATCGAGCACGACAGCGAGTCGCATACGCGCACCGTGACCGGCGGGGGCGGCGTCTCGCCCTCCTTCACCACGTCGAAGTGCGAATAGAAGGTCGCGACCTCGTACACCTCGGTCTGCGCCAGCCGCATCTCGTGCGCGAGCGCCGCCATGTGCGCCGCGGAGATGTGGCCGTACTTGTCCTGAATAAGGTGCAGGTACTCGATCAGCAGGTCGCGCTTGATCGGCGCAACGCCGAGCAAGGCCTGCACTTCCAAGAGCGCAACTGGATCGACCTGACGGCCCTTCGGCGTGCGGCGCGGCTTGCGCCGGCCTGTGCCGTTTCCTCCCGGGGACGCCGGATTCTGGGGCGGATTGTGAATGTTCATCGCCTTCTCCCAGCGTTCAGGATTGAACCCTTCTAAAAAGTGGGACAATCCCGTACCCATGATGGTTTGATAGGAATTTCCTATCGAAATTGCTCGTGTTACAGCTTATATTTTCAGTGTGGGTTTTCAGCGGTTTTATAAACCACTGATTATAAACGGCTTTTTGACTCCTATGATCGACAAGCTGGATTTCATCCTGGCTCTGGCGCGCGAAAAGCACTTCGGCCGCGCTGCCGAGGCCTGTGGAGTGACCCAGCCGACCCTCTCGGCGGGCGTGAAACAACTCGAAGAACAGATGGGCGTGCTGCTGGTGAACCGCGGCTCCCGGTTCCAGGGCTTCACGCCCGAGGGCGAGCGCGTGCTGGACTGGGCGCGGCGGATCGTCGGCGACGCCCGTTCCATGCGCGAGGAGATCAACGCGCTTCGCCACGGCCTCTCCGGCCGCCTGCGGATCGCGGCGATCCCGACCGCGCTGGCGATGGTCGCCGCGATGACGACGCCTTACCGGGAGAAGCACCCGAACGTGCAATTCACGATCTGGTCGCGCACCTCGATCGAAATTCTCGACCTGCTCGAAAACCTCGAGATCGACGCCGGCATCACCTATCTCGAAAACGAGCCGCTCGGCCGCGTCCACGCCGTCCCGCTCTATCACGAGCGCTACCGGCTGATCACGTCGGCGGATGCGCCGCTCGGCAATCGCGATACGGTGACATGGGCGGAAGTGGCGGAGGTGCCGCTCTGCCTGCTCACGCCCGACATGCAAAACCGGCGCATCATCGACCGGCAGATCAAGATTGCGGGCAAGGAGTCGCGGCCGACGCTGGAGTCGGACTCTATGATCCTGCTGTTCTCTCATGTGCGGACAGGGCGCTGGGCCAGCGTGATGCCGCAGAAACTCGCCGAGACGCTCGGCCTCACCGGCACGATCCGCTCGATCCCGATCCTGGAGCCCGAGGCTGTGCAGACCATCGGCCTCGTCGTGCCCTCGCGCGAGCCGATGATGCCGAACACCGCGGCGCTGGTGCAGGAGGCGAAGCGCCTCGCGCCGATGCTCGACACCTGAGCAGCTTTCCAAAGCCCGGCCTTCCTCGATATATTCCGATGAATATAACGGGGTATGGGTCGGCATGGTCAGACGCGACGAAATCAGAACCAACGAAGTCGCCGTGGAGGCGCCGGCCGCGACCGACGCCGGGGTCGTGTTCATCGGCCGTATCCACACGCCGTGGACCGACCGCCTCACCTGCCCGCGCCAGGGCCGCGCCGACGGCCCGACGTGCCGCATCGAGGTATTTCCGCAATGGCACGCGGCGCTCGACGGGATCGAGAAATTTGCTCAGCTCGAGGTGCTCTACTGGCTGCATCTCTCTCGTCGAGATCTGGTGCAGCAAAGTCCGGCGAACGACGGCAAGGTGCACGGCACCTTCGCGCTGCGCACGCCGGTGCGGCCGAATCCGATCGGCACCAGCATCGCGCATCTTGTGAAGGTGGAAGGCGGCAACGTGTTCGTGCGCGGCCTCGACTGTCTCGACGGCACGCCGCTGCTCGATCTTAAGCCGGAGCGAAACTTGTTTACGCCGATCGCGCCGCGGCAGGCCGGCGACGATCAGGTGGGCGATTGAACGGCCGTCAGATCGGGCGGGGAACTGTCATCTCGACCGTCTTGTCGAGGAACGCTTTCACGGCGCTTTCCTTCCTTGCGTCTGCTTCCTCGGCTTCCTGCACACGCTGGGCAAGACGCTTCTCGTGGAATTTCACGATGGCGCGCGTCGTCTCCTGCGTCAGCTTCTTGTAGCGCTCGAACGACTTTTCGAGATCGTCCGGCGTCAGGTTGCGTTTCGCCGCGAACATCTGAAGGAGCTCGCGCGCCGTGATCCACGAGCAGCCCGCCGCCTTGGCGAGAATGAGGATCATGTCCTCGCCTTCGTCGAGCAGCGCGCGCTCGACCAGATCGACCGGGAACTTGCCGAGCTTCGACAGCGCCACCACCGTCTTCTCGAACTCCTGCGCGCGCGCCGGAGCGTGGACGTTCACCTCCGCGATCGGATGCGCCTTGAAGCGGCGGTTCGAGTTCTTCATCGCGCCGGCATGCTCACGGGACGCCTCGCGCGCCTCCTGCTGCATCGCGGTCGCGACCTCGTCGACGGCCTCCGCGATCGCCGCCGCCATCTTCGGATTGGCGGCTTCAAGCTTCTCGCGCACCGTGGCCGAGGCATTGTTGAGGAGCTTCAGGAAATACTGGCGCGGAATGTCGCTGCGCTCGCCGAGGGCGACGGTCAGATCTTCGTCCTTCTTCGCGCGCACGATCAACTTGTCGTAGCCGACCAGCGAGAAGCGCGCACCACGGTTCCGCGCGACGGTGCGCACCACCTTGTTGTCGCCGCGGTCGACGAGGACATCGGTCACCGCCTCGCTCAGCTTGAGGCGATTGGCAATGGCGAGCAGGTGCTGCTGGCTCTTGGTCTGGGCGTTCTCGACAAGGTCGGCGTCTGTGAGCTGCTGGGAGTTCACGAGCACGCTGCCCGCGACCTCGATCGCGTCGTCGAAGGCGAGCTTGCGAATGAGCTTCGGCGGGGCGTTTTCCAGGGTCGCCATCTGGTGCGCCAATTTGGCGCGCGCCTGCACCTCGATATCGGTGACAAGCTGCTGGAGCACGTCGTCGAACAGATCGATCTGCTCCACCGAGTAGCCGCGCGAACCGGCCACGAACAGGTCCGCGATGCGCTGCACAATGCGAAGACGCTCCTTCGCATGGCCTGTGGCAACGATCAGTTCGTCGATCAGAGACTGGCTCGTCGCGAGGGTTTCGGCGGGGGCTTTGGCTGCGGCTTGGTTCACGGTTTACACTCGATGTGAAATGCGCGGGGCTTCTCGATGGGCCGGGACCATATCGACGAATTTGCGAAAAACTGTTCTCCGCAGCCCTGCAAAATGTCTAAAATTTTAAACATCGACGCGACGGGGAAACGCCTTCTGACGTAGTCTTTTCCAGCAACAAAGCCGGTGGTGCCTATGTTCTTTGCCGATACGAAGCGCCTCACCCATGAGGGCGCCAGGACAATGATGGCGACCGCCATCGAGGAAGCCAGGAAAGCCAAGATCGCGATTTCGTGCTGCATCGTCGATGCGGGCGGCCATGTGGTGACGCTGGAGCGGATGGACGGCGGGCGCTTTCACACACTGCACTCCTGTACAACCAAGGCGGTCTCCGCCTCGTCCAACAAGCGGCCGACCTCGGCCAAGGGCGCGGTGGGACAGGACCTCGACGTGACACACGCGCTGGGTCTGGCGCTGGCCGCAGGTCCCGACCGTTGGACCGCGATGGAAGGCGGCGTGCCGATCATCGTGAACGGCGAGTGCATCGGCGGCTGCGGTGTCAGCGGCGGCGACTGGGCGACCGATCTGAAGATCGCGCAGGCCGCGGTCGAGTCAATCGGCGCGAGCTGGAAGTAGCTGCTGTCGTCCCCGCGAAAGCGGGGACTCATAACCACCACCGTTGAAGGTGGGTCCCCGCTTTCGCGGGGACGACGAAACGAGAGTTTGGGAGTGCAACGTCGATGACCGCCAATCCCCTTCGCGTCGGCTGCCTCGGCATGGGCTGGTGGTCGGACGTTCTCGCCGACGCCGTCGTGCGCTCCGGCAAAATCCAGATCGTGTCCTGCTACACGCGCTCCGAGGACAAGCGGAACGCCTTCGCCAAGAAATACGGCTGTACGGCAGCGCCGACCTATGAGGCGATGCTGGCGGACGACAGCATCGAGGCGATCATCAACACCACGCCGAACGACGTGCACCTACCGAGCACGAAAGCTGCGGCGGAGGCCGGCAAGCATGTGTTCCTCGACAAGCCGATCGCGAACACCGTGTCGGACGGCCGCGCCATCACCGAAGTGTGCAAGAAGGCCGGCGTCGTGCTCGCGCTCGGTTATCAGCGGCGGCGCGAGAGCCACTTCCGTTATGTAAAGAAACAGATCGACGCCGGCGCGTTCGGCAAGCTTGTGAATGCGGAGGCCAACATCAGCCGCGACCGGCTCGGCAAGATCGACCTGAACTCGTGGCGCTATCAGGCCGCGGGTATGCCCGGCGGCGTGATGCTGCAAATCGGCATCCATTACATCGACGTGCTCGAATACCTGATCGGGCCGGTGAAGGCCGTGAGCGGCCGCTCGGCCCAACTCGTGCTGCCGGGCGATAATCCGGACGTCGCGAGCCTGATCCTCGAGCACGAGAACGGCGCGATCTCGACGCTGAACGCGAGCTACGCGTCGGCATCCGAATATTACCTGATGAACGTCTACGGCAAGGAAGCCACCACCTACTACGACATGCACGGCGGGCTGCGCATTCTGAAACGCGGCGAGACCAAGCCTGCCGCAGTGCCTTCAGACGACAACGATACGTTCGTCGAGGAGCTGGAAGAGTTCGCGAGCGCGGTGCGCGGCAACGGCAAGCCCGAGGTCGGCGGCGAATTCGCGACGACGTCCTTGGCCGTCATTCGCGCGGGCGTGTTGTCCGCGCGCGAAGGACGGCGTGTGGAAGTGGCGGAGATTTTGAAGACGGACTGAAAAAGCTCCGGCGCAAAGCCGGACAACATTGCGGGAGGACCGATGAAGCCGGGAATGGGAATTCTGAAGGCACTGGGTCTCACCGCGCTGCTCGTCTGCGGCGCGCAAGCGGCTACGGCGCAAGACTATCCGGCACGCAACATCACAATGGTGGTGCCCTTCCCCGCCGGCGGACCGAGCGACGTGATAGCCCGCATCGTCGCCGAGGCGATGGGCCGGACGCTCGGGCATACGCTCGTGATCGAGAACGTCGGCGGCGCGGGCGGCACCATCGGCAGCGCCAGGGTCGCGACGGCCGCACCCGACGGCTACACGCTGCTTGCGGGCTCGATGGGCTCACATGTGGCAGCACCGGTGCTGACGCCAAACATCAAATACGATCCGGCCAAGGATTTCGTGGCGATCGGCCCCACGGCGCATTCGCCCGCGGTCGTCGTCGCGCGCAAGGATTTCCCGGCGAAAGATTTGAAGGAATTCATCGCCGACCTGAAGGAGAACGGCGCCCGCTTCAAGCAGGCGCATGGCGGCATCGGCGCGTCGTCGCACATGGCGTGTCTTCTCTTCAATACCGCGATCGGCGCGACGCCCACCTCGGTCGCCTATCGCGGTACGGGGCCGGCGATGAACGACCTTGTCGGCGGCCACGTCGATTTCTTCTGCGAACAGTCGGTGAGCGTGATCGAGCAGGTGAAAGCGGGTTCGATCAAGGCCTACACGGTGTCGGCCAGCGAGCGCCTCGCCTCGCTGCCGGACGTACCGGCCGCGAAAGAGATGGGCGTCAATTACGACATGAGCATCTGGGCCGGCATCTTCGCACCCAAGGGCACGCCTGCGCCGGTCGTCGCGAAGCTCGCGGATGCGCTCGACAAGGCCCTCGACGATCCCGGCGTGAAAAAGCGGATCGCGGACTTAGGCGGCTCGATCCCGAGCAAGGCCGAGCGGACGCCCGCGGCGTTCGAGAAGTATGTGAAGAGCGAGATCGACCGCTGGGGGCCGATCCTCGCGGCGGCGAAGTAGCGGACCGAAACAAGGCAGACATACCGCCACCGCGACAAACTCCGCTGTCATCCCCGCGAAAGCGGGGATCCAGCTCTGCTTCGCAACTACAAAAAGCGGTGGTTATGGGTCCCCGCCTTCGCGGGGACGACAGTGGAGCAAGTGGCGACGGGAGTTGAGTAAGGCACGCTACTCCTGCGCCACGCCCGCCGCCTTCACCGCCCCGCCCCACTTCGCGATTTCGCTCTCCGCGAACTTCGCGAGATACGCCGGCGAGCGCCGGTCCACGCCGACCGGATCGATGCCGACGTCCTTCATCCGCTTCTGGATCGTTGGATTGTCGAGGGCTGCCACCGTCGCGGCGTTGAGCTTCGCAACGATCGGCTCCGGCGTGCCCTTGGGCAGGAAGAACGCCGCCCAGTTCGCCGCCTCAAAGCCGACAAGCCCCTGCTCCTGCGCCGACGGCACATTGGGCAGACTCGACGAGCGGCCTTGCGTCAGGATCGCGAGCGCCTTGATCTGGCCGCTCTCGATCAGCGGGATCGCGATCGGCGTGTCGATGCAGAGATAGTCGATGCGGCCGCCGACGAGGTCCTGCATCGCCGGCGCGCCGCCACGATAGGGAATGTGCGTGATGGTGACGCCCGCAGCGGCGTTGAGCAGCGCGCAGCCGAGATGCGTCGCCGAGCCCGCGCTCGCGGAGCCGAACTGCATCTTCTCTTGGTTGGCCTTCGCGTAGGCGATGAACTCCTTGAGGTTGCTTGCGGGCAGATCCTTGCGGGCCACCAAAACCAGCGACAGGTCGGCAAACAGCCCGACCGGCGCGAAATCGTTCATCACGTTGTAGGGCGGGTTCTTCGACAACATCTGCGCGACCGCGTGGGTGCCGACGTTGCCGAGCACGAATTGCGAGCCGTCCGGCGCGGCCTTCGCCACGCGCGCGGAGCCGGTCATGCCGCCGCCTCCGCCGACGTTTTCGACGATCACCGACTGGCCGAGCGTGTCGGAGAGCGAGACCGCCATGATACGCCCAACCGTGTCCATCGGGCCGCCGGCTGCGAAAGGCACGACCATGGTGATGGGGCGCGTCGGCCAGGATTGGCCGCTTGCTGGGTTTGCAACGCAAACACCGAAGACGATTGCGCCAACAAATCTGCTCAGCATCACGGCCTCCCGCATCTGAGCAATCATAGGCAAGGAACGAGCCTATTGCCTATTCTATCGAATGCGCTGCCGGCTCAGAGATGATCGCCTTAGAACTAATCCTCTGACGCCTCGAAGGAATTCAAGCAGTCAGAACTCACGTCTATTGAAGCTCAAACCTCCAGCCCGAGGCTCGAGATCGCAGCATCATCTTGCTTTCCTTTGCGGCACCACTTCCGCTTGCAAAATGTCGCGATCATGTTTCACTTATCGAATTGCCCGAGGGGGAGGGTCTAATGCGTACTGTCTTTGCGCTTTTCGCATTGTTGAATTTGACTCAAGTGGCTTACGCAAGAAACACGACCAGATTCAGTTACGATGATCTCTTCAAGGCTATTCAGTACGAAGTCGGCGAATTTGCTCACGACGCTCGGAATCATCAGTTGGATGCAGCGCTGGTGGCCGAGGTCAGTGTGGAGTCGAAGACCGAAATCCATAGAAAATGGGGCCTCGATATTGCGACCATCGCAAAACTACTCAACATTTCGTCGGGGCCATCCGCCGGGTTCAGCGAAGGCCAAACCCTGACTCGCACTGATTCCGGCCGCGCCCCTTTCAACGTCAATACGGCGAACTATGGTGCCAAGTGGTGCAAGACATCGCGACCGAATGTCGGCGTCCGTAGCTGCTTAAATTCCAAGATCACCTGGATCAAAGCGGGCAATGGACATTGCGACACCAGCGCCGTGGTTTCCGCGAAATACGACGCGGGCCTCAAAGCGCTCATTTGGTTCTTTAACGTCGGCCCAAGGTGGGAGTACGACGTTACATCATCATTCAAAATCGTAACTGATGCTGCGCGGGAAAAGGGCAAGGGCGGAGAGCCTTTGGCCTCCTATCCAAAACCGTAAGGTTCGTCTTACCTCAGAGGCAATAATGCGCCGGGAGGCGCCGGCTCATGGAAAGACGTCCGACCCGGATTGTATTGATCGTCGCGCTTCTGGTGTCCGGCGCATCGTACATTCATGGTGCCGCAAAATTGATTTTAGTCTGACGCACGGCGGTCTTTAGCGAGGAATCCCTTCCACAAAGAAGCAAGGCGATCGAGCTCACCACACAGCCTGTGCACGTCACAATCCCACCGCAAGGCGCCCCAAACTCCGCCAAGGTGTTCTCCGCTGATGCGCCCCGGATTTTCAGGGGAGACTTCATGACAACACGGCGGGATTTCATCACTGGCGCAGGCGCGCTTGCGGCCACGGGGATTTTCGGCGCGGCCCATGCCGCCGGGCTTCCGGACAGCCTCGCGAGCGAGCTGGCCCGCATCGCGCGCGAGAGCGGCGGGCGGCTCGGCGTCGCGGTGCTCGACATCGGCTCAGGCGCACGGGCGGGCTTCCATGCCGACGATCGCTTTCCGATGTGCAGCACGTTCAAATTCCTCGCCGCCGCCGCGGTGCTCAAACGCGTGGACGAGGGCAAGGAGAAGCTCGAGCGCCACTTCGCTTATACGAAGAAGGATCTCGTCGCCTATTCGCCGGTCACCAAGGAGCGCGTGGCCCAGGGCATGACGCTCGCAGACCTCTGCGAGGCCGCGGTCACGCTGAGCGACAACACCGCGGCCAATCTGATCCTGACGGCTCTTGGCGGTCCGCAGGGCGTCACGCAATTCGCACGCGCGCTCGGCGATCCGAAGACGCGGCTCGATCGCAACGAACCGTCGCTGAACCAGGCGGTGCCCGGCGATCCGCGCGACACCACGACGCCGAACGCGATGCTCGGCAACCTGCAAAAGCTCGTGCTCGGCGATGCGCTGTCGCCCGCGTCGAAAGAGTTGCTGACGAAGTGGCTGCTCGGCAACAAGACCGGCGACGCGCGGATGCGCGCGCATCTGCCCGAAGGCTGGCGCGTCGGCGACAAGACCGGTTCCGGCAGGCTCGGCACCACCAACGATGTGGGCGTGATCTGGCCGCCGGACCGCGCGCCGATCGTGCTGGCGATCTATCTCACGGAAACGACGGCACACCAGAACGCACGCAATGGAACGCTCGCCGCTGTCGGCGCCGCGGTCGCGGGCCTTCCAGGATCAACGCGGAGCGGCAGCGGGACGTACTAATCCGACGGCGTCCAGCGCACGTTTCCGCATTCAATGCGATAGCTATGGCGCGTCTCGTCGTGGGAATCGAACTGCGTCCAGACCACGCCGATCTTCACCACCGGGCCGTCGAGCACCTGAAGGTCGACGATCTCGCCATCGTCGCCCGCCATGTCGAGCGCGGGCACCTGTTCGCCGTCGAGCGTGATGAGTTTCACGTCCTCGAAGGTGAGCACACCGGGCGTGATCTCCTCGCCGTCGTCCACCACCACGTCCTCGACGGCGAAGACGGTGTTCTTCCCCTCGCAGCGGATGTCCGCGATGACCGCGTCATGGAACGAAACGTCGTCCGGAATCATGTTGCCCCCTCAAAACAGAAACCCCGCACCGCGGGGTTTCCTATTCGCGCATTGTGGCGACAACCGGCAACGCTGTGGATTAAGCCACATTCTCCGACATGTGGCCGAACATGGCTTTCCGGGCCTGTTCGTCCATCTCGGCCTTGAATTTGTGGCGATCTTTCAAGGCACCCGCAATTTTTGCGGCAGGACGCGCGTTGATGCCGTCGATGTAGCGCTTGAGGTTCGGGAACTTGTCCCACGCGCCCTCGCCCAGCACGGTCGGAACCATGCGCGCCCAGCCCCACACGTTCATGTCCACGATCGTGTAGGTGTCGCCCAGCATGTAGGGCTGCTTCGACAGGCGATCGTCGAGGATCTTGAAGTGGCGCTGCGCCTCGAAGGCGTAGCGATTCTGCGCGTAGGGAATCTTCTCCGGCGCGTAGACGCGGAAGTGCACCGATTGTCCCGCGTAGGGACCGACGCCGGACGACACGAAGAACATCCACGACAGCAATTCGCCGCGCGCCTTGTCGGTCTTCGCCGGCAGAAATTTTCCGGTCTTGTCGGCGAGGTAGAGCAGGATCGCGCTTGAATCGAACACCACCACGTCGCCGTCGACGATGGCCGGCACCTTCGCGTTCGGATTGATCTTCAGATACTCCGGCGAATGCTGCTCGCCCTTGCGGGTGTCGACCGGAATGGCCTCGTAGGGCAT
>JBFLYS010000002.1:0-518339 GCA_040756555.1 Pseudomonadota bacterium
GAGGTTGGTGCGGCGGCTGTGCGTCACGTCGATAAATTCCGATTCAATTTTCAAACAGCCACGACAAATCGCTCCCGGAAATCATCAGGCGCCGGGAGCGCCTTCACTTTCTTCCCCTTCGGACAAAAGTCCGAGGGATGGAGCGCTGAGCAGCGCAACCATCAGTTCACGCCTTGTGGCGTGTCGTGTCTTTTCGCTTGAAAGACACGCTCGCCACCCAGCGCTCCATCGCGGTGCTCGTTGCGATCGTGGACCGCAACTCAGCTCCGGGCCGGGTTTCCTGGGACGTGGGCTTCGTCACCCTGTCCCAGTCCAGCAAGCACCTTGCAGAACGGTCTTAGTGCCGCCCGACTCGATGCCCGGAGCCGCCCGGGATTGGGGTTACGAGCCCCAAGCGCAGGCTTCCGCATCCGCTCCCGCTGAAATGACGTCTCATGACAACGCCCTCGGTTGGATCGGACGTCTATAGGATTATATACAGTAGGAATTCAGTCAAGGGGGCCGCCAAAAATTTTTCATTCGGGGTGTGTAGGCGGGTCAGACAATAGGGGAGCACCGCCGTCCACCGGGTGGCTATGCCCGGCGGCGATGTGGAAAAAGAGGGGGCGAGTGGCAAATCGCCCCTGGTTCGGAAGAGCAACGCCTGATGATGAAGACATACTCGGGATCGTGCCATTGCGGAGCCGTTCGCTTCGAGATCGACGCGGACATCGATCATGTGCGGGCCTGCGACTGCTCCATCTGCTCGAAGCGCGGCGCGCTGATCCACCGCGTTGCGGTTGATGCCTTCCGCCTGCTGACGCCTCTTGAGGGACTGACGGTCTATCGCTGGGGCTCGCTCACGGCCGCCGACTACTTTTGCTCCGTTTGCGGCGTTCTGCCGTTCCGGAAGCCGAGCCATCCAACGGTGGAAGAGAGCGCCGCCGGCGTGCAGCCTTTCGACGGATGGGCGATCAACACGCGGTGCCTGGACGGTTTCGATCCGTCGTCGGTGCCGGTCAGACGCATCTACGGCAGCAGATTGTCGGTCGAGACACCGGCCTAAGGCAGCGAAGCCGCAGTAACGAAGTTGGTGGGCACGCTCGCTTAGCCCACCCTACGTCTGACCCTGTATGTTTTCACAGTCTGTATGAATTGACAGTGAGGTCGAAGGTCGCTGCGGCGATGTGCACTCCGATGTTCCGGCCTTGAGATGGTTGATAGCGCAGGGGCAACATCGGAAAGGACATCATGAAACTTCTAGGCTTGTTCTCCCTCATCGCGCTTGCCCTTGATGCTGTCGCGGTCTTCATCTGCTCGTTCGTGGAGAAGCACTCGGACACGGCAAGTCTTCTCGTGTTCCTCGGGCTGTTCGTCGTGAACTTCGTCATCGCTTGGAAGATCGCGCTTTGGCTGACCGAGAAGTATCTCGTTTCCGATGCCCAGAAGAAGGCTGACGAGGAGCATGTGAAGTGGGTGAACTCGCTGTTCGCCCCGGCGCGCTGATGTTCGAGCACTGAAACGACAAAGCCCCCGAAAGGGGGCTTTGTTTTTTGCGGCGCAGCCGATGATTGCGAAGGCCGGTATTACCGCGCAGGGCGGCTCGGCCGCGCCTGCGCGGGCGGCGAGGCGGCAGCCGGAGCGGCCGGCGGCGCGACGTAATGCGGGTTCTGGATGCAGGACACCGACGAGCCGCCGAGCATGATCTCAAGGCATTCCTTGTATGATGTGAAGTGACAGCGCTCGGTAAACGCGCCGCCGCCGACGGCCTCGCGGCCGCACCATGGGCCTTCGGGCGTGGAGTCTTGCGACGTTGCGGGCTGCATTGTCGCAAGGCTTGCGGCCGCTATCAGCAAGAGCAATTTCCACATTACAGAATCCCCAAGCATTCGCTCGCCTTGCATTCCAATGCCGCAATCACCCCGGATTCCGCAAGTGCTCAATCCGGGCTACGCTCGCTGCCCCACACTCCGGCGTCATGCCCGGCGGACTCGAACTCCTCGTCCCGAACAAGGAGCGCGGAGCATCGGTTTTGTAAACCGCTGATCGGCCCCGTGACCTCTACTATGTCAAGGTAGTGTCCCTAACGGACAAGTCTCAAACAAATGGCCGTCAGTTCTCGATGGCCGCCGTCATTTACGCAGGCTCGGATAGCCCACGATGAGTCGGGTCGAACTCGGCGTCAATGTTTCACTGCAAGACATGTTTCACGGTCAAGTTCGTAGTCACTTCACTCGCTTGCAAAAGTGCAAAGCGACGTAAGGTGGCATCGTGTCGAGCGGGGTTGGCTTTTCATTGCCTCCGACGATTACGTTACCGGTGATCGGGACGAAGCCAATAGATTCAATCCCGGGCAATCCGTTGCCTCCCCCGCTGTTGATCGATATGACGCGAACGTAGACTTGGGGCATATGCCGTGCATCTAACGCTGCGCTTTTGCTTCCACGTGCGCTTCGGTAGGAAAAGTCTCTATCGTTCGGGTCTGCTCCTACAACAAATCTTCCTGCAAAACCCGCATCGCTCCAGGCTGGTCCTAAAGTGGCGCATCCGTTCGGGTCATCTAACGCAATCACCGCGCCCACCGGGACAACGCCTTTCGATTTGAGGTAGTCCTCAATCAGTTTTTCCGCGTAAAACCACAAGCCCAATCCTGCAACACCAATAAAAGCGAAAAATGCCGCGATGGTGATCTTTGCAAAGTGACTTACAGCCTGTTTTTGGATTTCCCTTACTTGAATTTGCGACATCGGTTGTTTGTCGTCATCGCCATTCGACATCGGATTTTTCCCATACGAATAGTGGGCTCAAATGAAAACACTAAAGCGCTTGGACGGCTAGTGCAGAATCTGGCCGCGGTGAAAGTCTCTTGTCACGCCCTGGACTCTCCGGCCACGAGTCCGCATGGGCGGGTGGGAGGGGCGCGTAGCGCGGGCGAATGATAACCTATTGCCGTTAGGCTAGGGGCGATCATGTGCCAGAACTGGTACGCCGTAATCGGGCAAATGCTCGATGTGATTGGATTTCTGATCATCGCCTGGGAGTGGTTCCACCAATTTCGGCGTGACCACGATAGGCGGATTGGTGAGTTACAAAAGGCCTATGAACGCAACCAAGCTGAAATGCGCGGTGAGCCTCCACCAGACCAAGATGAAGACGCGGCTATGTGGCGCGAATTTCAGAAACTGTTTCTGGAGGAATGGAGGTGGAGGCGGAAGGTGTTTTTTACCGGTGCAAGTTTTGTGATTGTCGGCTTCGTCTTTCAAGCGCTCGGAAACTGGCCCCACGCTTTCCGGGCTTGCTAGTTGGAGGGCTAGATGTTCGACGACCTAAAGTATCGTTGGGCGCTGCACAAATTTCTCAAGGAACACCGCATCATTCGTCAGTCGTATGACGAAACGCCAAGTGACCCCGAAGAACTTGCCGGTGATGAGCTGCGCATCAAATATACAATGGGCAGAGAGTTAAATATGCAGGAAGTGGCGATCGATGCGTTTCGCTCGCGTTATCTCCTCGAGCAAGCGTACAAATATCATGTGCCTGTCCCATCAAAGGAAGAAGACTGGATGCACCCGCGTTACGCAGACCAGCCTTACCTTACTCCCGAAGCGGCTCAAAAGCTGAGAGCAGATATCAGAGCAGAACAAAAAACCGACTGGGACTATTGGGCAAATAGGGTTACGCTCGGGCTCGGGCTAATTGGCAGCATCTTTGGTGTGCCAGCCTTCTTCAAGAAGTAAACTCCGACTGGATACCGGCTGGGACTCAAACCCCAGCCCACCTGATTAAAAGTCAGGTGCTCTTGTAGCCCTCACACATCCAACATCTCATCCGTCGCGAACTCCGCGCGCTCCTGAATAAACTCAAACCGCGCCTCGGCCTTGTTGCCCATCAGGCGCTCGACGGATTTCTTCGTCGCCTTGTCGTCGTCCTCCACGACCTTGACCCGCAGCAGCGTGCGCTTGCTCGGGTCCATCGTGGTTTCCTTGAGTTGCGCCGCCATCATCTCGCCGAGGCCCTTGAAGCGGCCGATCTCGACATTGGCGTTGGCGTGGAACTCCTTCTTGAGCAGCTCGTCCTTGTGCTTGTCGTCGCGGGCGTAGAACGTCTTCGCGCCGTGGGTGAGGCGATAAAGCGGGGGCACCGCGAGGTAGAGGTGGCCGCGGTCAATGAGGCGCGGCATCTGCGTGTAGAAGAAGGTGATGAGGAGCGAGGCGATGTGCGCGCCGTCGACGTCGGCGTCGGTCATCACGATGACCTTGTCGTAGCGCAGATCGTCATCGCGATAGTGCGTGCCCATGCCGCAGCCGAGCGCCTGCACCAGGTCTGAAAGCTGCTGGTTCTGCGAGAGCTTGTCCTTGGTCGCGGACTGCACGTTGAGGATCTTGCCGCGGAGCGGCAGCACAGCCTGCGAGGCGCGGTCGCGCGCCTGCTTGGCGGAGCCGCCGGCCGAGTCGCCCTCGACGATGAAGATTTCGGAACCTGCCGCCGCGCTGTTGGTGCAGTCGGCGAGCTTGCCGGGGAGGCGCAGCTTGCGCGTCGCGGTCTTGCGCGAGATGTCCTTTTCCTGGCGGCGGCGGATGCGCTCCTCGGCGCGATCGACGACGAAGTCGAGGAGCTTGTTGGCCTGCATCGGATTGCCGGCGAGCCAGTGGTCGAACGGATCGCGGATCGCATTCTCCACGATGCGCTGCGCCTCGGCGGTGGCGAGGCGGTCTTTCGTCTGTCCCTGGAACTCCGGCTCGCGGATGAACACCGAGAGCATGCAGCCGGCGCCGACCATGACGTCTTCGCTGGTGATCGAGGACGCGCGCTTGCCCTGGCCGACGCGCTCGGCGTGGTCCTTGAGGCCCCTCAGCAGGGCGGTGCGCAGGCCGGACTCGTGGGTGCCGCCGTCCGGGGTCGGGATCGTGTTGCAGTAAGAGTTGAGGAAGCCGTCGGCGTCCGCGGTCCAGGCAACGGCCCATTGCACGCCGCCATGCGAGCCGGTCTTGCCCGTGCTGCCTGAGAAAACCTCCGGGTGGACGAGCGTCGCGGACGACAGCTGGTCCTTCAAGTAGTCCTTTAAGCCGTCCTCGAAATGGAAGGTGGCTTCGGCGGGTATGTCGGTTCCTTCAACCAGCTCCGGCGCGCACGACCAGCGCAGCTCGACGCCGCCGAAGAGATAGGCCTTCGAGCGCGTCATCTTGAACAGGCGCTCGGCCTTGAAGCCCGCGTTCTTGCCGAAGATTTCCGGATCGGGATGGAAGCGCACTTTCGTGCCGCGGCGGTTCGGCGCCTTGCCGGCCTCCTGCAGCTTGCCCTTCGGATGGCCGCGCTCGAACGCCATCTTGTAGAGCTTCTGGCCGCGCGCGACCTCGACCTCGAGCCGGTCGGAGAGGGCGTTGGCGACGGACACGCCGACGCCGTGCAGACCGCCGGAGGTCTCGTAGACCTCGCTGTCGAACTTGCCGCCCGCGTGCAGCGTGCACATGATCACTTCGAGGGCGGACTTGTTCTTGAACTTCGGATGCGGGTCGATCGGGATGCCGCGGCCGTTGTCGGTGACGGAGGCGAAGCCTTCGGCGTCGAGTTCGATCTCGATGAAGGTCGCGTGGCCGGCCAGCGCCTCGTCCATCGCGTTGTCGATGACTTCGGCGAACAGGTGATGCAGCGCCTTCTCGTCGGTGCCGCCGATGTACATGCCGGGGCGGCGGCGGACGGGTTCCAGACCCTCCAGCACCTCGATGTGCTTGGCGGTGTAGCCGTGCTCCCCCGCGCTCGCTGCGGCCTTGGCGCGAGCCGCGCGCTCTGCGCTGTTGGTCTCCTTCGCGGCTTTGGCAGCCTTCGCGTTGCCACCGAACAGGTCGCCGACGTCAGCAGTTTTCTTCATTGCTTTTGAGGACTTATTGACGGTTTTTGCCATGCGATCGCAGGAGCGGTGAGGGGGAACGAATCATCTAAGCGCCAAATATGCCACGGCAAGGCGGGCGAGTGGGATTGTGGCGGGGCGGCTGTCACAGGTGCCATGGCCCAGCGCCGCACTCCGCTGTCATCGCCGGGCTTGTCCCGGCGATCTCGCTTAGGGAGGCACAGTGCTCACCTAAGCGGGATCACCGGGACTCGGCGCTTTGCGCCGGCCCGGTGATGACAGTTGAGTTTGCTGCGACTGTGCCCGCTACCCAACATCCGGCATGTTGGTGAAAAAGTGGTCGATGTCGCGGGTGTGGAGGAACCGATAGCCGTAGCCCGCGAACTGGTCCCGCAGGCGTTCGAACTCGGTGCCGTAGTGCTCGACCTGGAGATAACAGGTGTTGTCGCGCAGCGTGCGCTCCATGCCCGCGAGCGCCTGAAACTCGTAACCCTCGACATCCATCTTCACGATCAGGGTCTTGCCCGCGATGGCGTATTGGTCGTCGAAGCGCGCCTGCCGGACGCGAAACTTGATCTCCTGCGGGGTCTGCTCCGGCACCGCGATGGTGGACTCGCCGCGGTTCCACTTCGCGCCCTCATAAAGCGTTACCTCCGAGGCCTCGTTGCCGAGCGCGAGCGGGATCGCCTCGATGCGGCTCGTGAGCGTGTTGGCATTGATGTTCGCCATCAGCCGCGCGTAGTTGCCGGGGTCGGGTTCGAAAGCGATGATCCGTTCGGCGAGGTTCTTCATCGCGAACATGATGCTGTAGAAGCCGGCGTTGGCGCCGACATCGAGGAAGTAGTCGATCTTCCGCGCGGCGCTGAGCTGCGCGAGATCCTCGAGCTGCGGCTGCTCCCAGATGCCGAAGAAGGCGATGCAGCGGTCGATGTAGTCGGTGGTGCCGACCACGAAGCGCGCGCCCTGCGCGGTGACGGTGAACGGCGTCAGCCGCAGGAAGCCGCGGACGTTGGCGTAGTATTCACGCAGCTTGTGCTGAAGCGGCGTCAGCGCGTGGAATTGCGGCGAAGTCACGAAAGCGGTCCCGAAGCGTCTTGTCGCATGGTGGTGCTGTTGGCGGCGTAGCGATAGTCGGAAACCCGGTTATAGTCCAAACCCGATTTAGAGGACATTATGGAAGCTTACGCGGCGCAACTCGTCGATTTTGTGAAGGCGAACCAGGTCTGGGCGGCACCCATCGTCTTCGCGCTGTGTTTCGCGGAATCGCTCGCTTTCATCTCGCTTTTGATCCCGGCCTGGGCGGCGCTGGTTGCCATCGGCACGCTGATTGCGGCGGGGGGCTTAAACTTCTGGCCGATCTGGGTGGCGGGCTCGATCGGGGCGGCCTGCGGCGACTGGCTGTCGTACTGGATCGGCAAGAAGCTCGAAACGCGCGTCTATCACATGTGGCCGTTGACGAAGCATCCGCAGCTCATCCCAATGGGCGAGAACTTCGTCAAGAAATGGGGTGCGCTGGCCGTGGTGATCGGCCGCTTCTCGGGCCCCTTGCGCGCCTCGGTGCCGCTGGTCGCCGGCGTGTTTGCGATGCCGTACTGGCGGTTTCAGATCGCGAATTTCGGATCGGCGTTTCTGTGGGCCGCGATGCTGCTGACGATCGGCGACTTCACCGCGGTCGCGATCAAGTGGCTGTTCGGCTGACCGCATAAAATAATTCTGCCGGGGAGGGCATCCCCGGCAGAGTGTAACGATCTTGCCGTTCAGTCCGGCTATTTCAGCGCCGCGGCGCCGGCCATCGAGATCACGTCGTCCTGCGATCCAGTGCCGCCGCTCGCGCCGATCGCGCCGACGATCTTGCCGTTGACGACGAGCGGATTGCCACCGCGTGAGGCGATCACGTCGTCGAGCGTCGGCAGATAGGAGAAGAACGGGCCCTTGCCGAGCAGCCGTTCGAACACCACGGTCGGACGGCGGTAGCGCGCCGCGGTGCGCGCCTTGTGCTGCGAGATCGTGACCGAGGCGAACTGGCAGAAGTCATCCTTCTCGAAATAGACCAGATCGCCGGACGGTCCGACGACCGCGAGGCACATGCCCTTCCAGCCGCGCTTCTGCATTTCGGCGGCGGCCGCCGCGACGACCTTCTTGGCGTTCTCGAGCGAGATCGGTTCGCCATAGGGCATCGGATTCATGACGTCCGGAATGACTTCATTCGGGTTGTTCGGATCGGCTGGCACCTGCGCGAACGCGCCCGAGCTCATCAGCAGCGCGGCGCAAAGCGCGCCCGCCATCACTATCAAACGACGCATGGACTCCTCCCAGAAGTGATGATGTGCCGGTTGTCCGGCGTGATTGCCCCGCCTTGCCGGCGGGGATGTCGACGGGCGGGAGCTTAACAAGCGGCTCCGGTGCGGCAAATCCGCCCGCGCCCGGAATGGCCGGAATTTTTCGCAAAAGACGGTGTTAGGAGCGCCATGCCGGGGCCGTCCGGATTCGGCGGCCGCTTCGGCTTCCAGAGGGGGAGACAAGCATGACCGATCTCACACGACGCCATTTGCTCGCGGGGGCTGCCGTCGCGTCCGCCGCGACGCTGACGCCGTCCGCGCCGTCGCAGGCCGCAGCGCCGCCCGCCGGGAAGCAGGCCGCGGGCTTCTACCGCTACAAGGTGGGGACGCACGAGGTCACCGTCGTGACCGACGGCGTCAACAAATTCCGCTTCCCGGACGGTTTCGTCGCCAACAAGAGCCGCGACGAGGTGAACGCCGGATGGGCCGAGCTCTACGGCACCAAGGACGAGATGGTCGTGCCCTACACGCCGATCGTCGTGAACACCGGCGGAAAGCTCGTCGTGATCGACACCGGCATGGGCGAAGCAGCCCTCGAACGCACCAAGGGCATGTCCGGCCAATTCCAATCCAACCTGAAGGCCGCCGGGATTGCGCCCGATCAGATCGACACCGTGATCATCTCCCACTTCCACGGCGACCACATCAACGGCCTGCTCGACAAGGACAACAAGCTGGCGTTCCCGAAGGCGGAGGTGCTCGTGCCTGCCGCGGAGTGGAAGTACTTCATGGACGACGCCGAGATGGGCAAGCAGACGAGCGAGCGCATGAAGGGCGTGTTCGCCGGTCTGCGCCGCGTGTTCGACGCGCTCGGCCGCAAGGTCACGCAGTACGAAGCCGACAAGGAAGTGGCGCCGGGCATCACCTCGGTTGCGACCTACGGCCATACGCCGGGCCACATGTCGTTCGTGATCGCGCAGGGCAACAGCAAGGTGTTCGTGCAATCCGACGTGACGAACAATCCGCTGTTCGTGCGCAATCCGGGCTGGCACCTGATGTTCGATCAGGACCCGGTGATGGCCGAGGCGACCCGCCGCAAGACCTACGACATGGCGTCGGCCGAGAAGATGATGGTGCAGGGCTTCCACTATCCGTTCCCGTCGCTTGCCTACATCGAGAAGAGCGGCAACGGATACCGCGAGGTGCCGGTGCCGTGGAATCCGGCGATCTAAGGGATTGCGATTGAAGCGCGAATTATTCGCAAATTGTGAGAGGCCGTCCGAAAGGGCGGCCTTTCTTTATTTGATGGCCGCCGGGTGGGCACGCTCCCGCGCCGCCCGCGGTTGATCTAACATCGCGGCCAGCCGCTGGGCGCCATCGCAGCGACAATGAACAAACTCTGGGGCGGATGATCTGGGGAGCGATGCCATGACCGCACTCAATCGACGTCATCTTCTTGCCGGCTCCGCATCGGCCGCCGCCGCGAGCGCGCTTGCACCGTTTGGAGTTCTGCCGGGCGAGGCCGCAGCCCCGATGGCCGGCAAGGCGGGCCCGAGCTACTACCGGTCCAAGCTCGGCGATTTCGAAATCACCACCGTGAGCGATGGTGCGCGGCCGATCCCGCTGCCGCCGCAGTTCGTGCGCAACGTCAGCAACGAAGAGGTGCTGAAGGCGGCGGAGGCGGCCTACATGCCGAAGGGCACGGTGTTCGCGCCGTTCAATCCGATGGTCGTCAACACCGGAAGCAAGCTCGTGCTGATCGATACCGGCTATGGCGGGGGACTCGGTCCGACTGTCGGGCTGTTGCCGCAGAATCTTGCCGCGGCCGGCATCGATCCGAAGGCGGTCGACATCGTGCTGATCTCGCATCTGCACGGCGACCACATCAACGGCATCAAGAACCCGGACGGCTCGCTCGCGTTTCCGAACGCGGAGATCAAGGTGCCCTCGGTCGATTGGGCGTTCTGGATGAACGACGAGAACATGGCGAAGGCGCCGGAAGGATTTCAGAAGGCGTCGTTCGGTTTCAACCGCAAGATCTTCGGCGATCTGAAGGACCGCGTGACGCGCTACGACTGGGGCAAGGAGGTCGCGCCTGGCATCACCGCGATGGAGACCGCGGGACATACGCCCGGCCACACCTCGTTCATGATCGCGTCGGGCAATTCGAAGCTGTTCTTCCAGGGCGACGTGACCAATGTGCCGGACCTGTTCCTGCGCAACCCCGACTGGCAGGTGATGTTCGACAGCGAGCCGGACAAGGCGGTGGTCACGCGCCGGCGCGTCTACGACATGGCGTCGACCGATAAACTCCTGGTTTCGGGCTATCACTTCCCGTTCCCGGGTCTGGGCTACATCGAGAAGGCCGGTACAGGCTACCGGCTGGTGCCGGCCGCCTGGAATCCGGTGCTCTAAGAAAATCACCCAAAAAACATTCCAAAAAAATCGTCCCAAGAAATCATCCCAAGAAATCATTCAAGGAGGAAACGCATGGCTCAATTGACTCGCCGCGATCTGTTCGCAGGCACGGCTGTGGCTGGTCTCGCCGCCGCGCTGCCGACACAAGGTCAGGCCGCTGCGCCGCCCGCGGGCAAGCAGGCGCCGGGCTTCTATCGTTATAAGGTCGGCTCGATCGAAGTCACGGTCGTTACTGATGGCGCGAACCGTTTTCCGATCCCCGACAACTTCGTCGGCAATGCGACCAAGGAGCAGGTGAACGCCGCGCTCGTCGCGGCCTTCATGGAGCCTGGGTTCTTCACCGGGCCGTACAATCCGATCGTCATCAACACCGGCACCAAGCTCGCGCTGGTGGACACCGGCACGAGCGATGCGACGCTCGGCCCGAGCAAGGGCGCGACCGGGCAGTTGATGATGAATCTTGCCGCCGCAGGCATCGACGCGAACGCGATCGACACCGTGATCATCTCGCACTACCACGGCGACCACATCAACGGCTTGCTGAAGGCCGACAACTCGCTGGCATTCCCGAATGCGGAAATTCTGGTCCCCGCTGCGGAACATCAGTACTACATGGACGACGGCAACATGAGCCGCGCGCCCAAGGGCCGCATCGAAGGCGTGTTCCAGAACGCGCGGCGCGTGATGTCCGGCGAAGTGCTGAAGCGGCTTCGCACCTACGAGATGAACAAGGACGTCATCCCCGGCGTGCTCGCGGTGCCGACACCCGGTCACACGCCGGGCCACACGTCGCATGTCGTCTCGTCAGGCAACAGTAAGGTTTATGTGCAAGCTGATGTGACGCACGCGCCATTCCTGTTCGCGCGCAATCCCGGCTGGCATCCGTTCTACGATCAGGATCCGGTGATGGCGGAAGCCACGCGCCGCAAGGTCTACGACATGCTCTCCGCCGAGAAGATGCTCGTGCAGGGGTTCCACTATCCGTTTCCGTCGCACGGATATGTCGAAAAAACGGGCACGGGCTATCGCGAGATTCCGGTTCCGTGGAATCCAACGATCTGACACAATTATGTCTACAAAAGTGACGAAGGCCGCCTCAGGGCGGCCTTCGTATCAATAAGGGGGACATAACACTTGCCAACTGAAGTTCACCGCTACAACGTCGGAGATATCGAAGTCGTCGTTCTCTCCGATGGCTTCCGCAAGACGCCGCTCGACAATTATCTTAAAAATGCGAGCAAAGAGCAGCTCGCCGCGGCGCTCGAGGAGGCGGGGCTTCCAACCGATCACATCAGGAACACGTACTCACCGGTTCTGATTCGGACCGGCGGCCACAATGTGCTGATCGACACCGGCAACGGCGAAGCGGCGTTCATGCAGAGCAAGGGCGAGCGCGGACGCCTGAATCTCAATCTCGAGACTGCGGGCATCAAGCGCACCGATGTCGACAAGGTGGTGATCTCGCACTTTCACGCCGATCACGTGAACGGACTCTTGCTTGCGGACAACAAGCCGGCGTTTCCGAATGCGGAAATTCTCGTGCCGGAGGTCGAGTGGAAATTCTGGATGGACGATGCGGAGATGGCGAAGGCGTCGGCCGGCCGCATGACCGAGCTGTTCCAGAACAACCGGCGGGTGTTCGACATTCTCGAACGCAAGGTCACGGTCTACGCGTGGGGTGAGGATGTCGCGCCTGGTATGACCGCGGTCGCTACGCCCGGCCACAGCATCGGCCACACCTCTTATCTGGTGTCGTCAGGCGACCAGCGCGTGTTCGTGCAGCAAGACGTGAACAACAACTCCGCGGTGTTCGCGCCGCATCCAGACTGGCAGGGCTTCTTCGATCAGGACCCGCCGAAGGCATCGGAGACGCGCAAGCGCGTGTACGACATGCTCGCGGCGGAGAAGCTTCCGGTGCAGGCCTATCATCACCCGTTCCCGGGATTGGGCCGCGTCGAGAAGCTCGGCGAGGGGCATAAGGTCGTTCCGATCAGCGCGCTGTAGACCGCAACCGGATGGCGACGCGCAGTTCGGATGCGGTGTCTCAAGGCTGAGCGGGTAAGCAACCGGCAGCGCAACAAGGTCGCAGATCGCCGCTCGCGCGGCGTTCTGCGACCCGTTCATATTTGTGTCATCCGGAACATTCGCCGCAAATCGGAAATGGTGAGGAAAGCGCGCGAATTCCGATGATCGCGCGACGGAACCTGCCGTGCTGGGGAGCAATCGTGGCGAGCCCCGATTGCCTCTTGTGTCGCGCGCCGAATTGAAATGGAATTCACGTCCGGCTGGCGCACGTCGCATCGGCCGCATACCGGGGGAGCCCAACGTGATCCGTGGTGTCGTTGCGTCTGTCGCGATCCTGCTTGCTGTTTCGTCCACCGCCGTTCTGGCTCAGCCGGCATTGCCCGGCCAGCAAGCGCCGCAGGGCGGAGCGCCGGCGCCGTTCCCCGGCATGGGCATGCAGGGCACCCCGGAGGACCAGAAGGCTTGCGCGCCGGACGCCGTGAAGTTCTGCAAGGAGATGATCCCGGATACGTTCCGCGTCTTGTCCTGCCTCCAGAACAACCGTCCGAAGATCAGCGCCGCCTGCCAGGGCACGTTGGCGAAATACGGCCAGTAACCGGCGTTTCGACCCTCCAATTGACGGAAAGGGGTGGCGTCGCTATATCGCCGCCCATGACGACGACCGCCCATGAGGCTTTGCGCCTGCGCCGCCGCCGTACCCTCGCGGTACGGCTTGACGGTCGCTGATCGTCTTCGTCGTGCCGCCGGGCGGGCTCCGCGGCATTCTCTCCCCGACACAAATCCGCGGTATGTCTGTCCGGTGGTCCGTTTGAGCCGGGACCAGGTTTTGGACCGCAACGTGTTGGGATAAGGATCGATCATGGCTGCGAAAGTGAAGATCGGCGTGCTTGGCGCCTCCGGCTACACCGGCTCGGAGCTGGTGCGGCTTCTGCTGCGGCATCCGCGGGTGGAGATTGCGCTCCTCACCGCCGACCGCCGCGCGGGGCAGGAGATGCGGCAGGTGTTTCCGCAGTTCGCTCCGTTCAAGCTGCCGAAGCTCGTCGCCATCGATAGCGTCAACTGGAAGTCAGCGGGCCTCGACCTGATCTTCTGCGCGCTGCCGCACGCGACCACGCAGGTCGTGATCAAGGACCTGTTCGCGAAGGCGCCGGGCACCAAGGTGGTCGATCTCTCGGCCGATTTCCGGCTGAACGATCCGGCCGCTTATGCGAAGTGGTACGGCCACGAGCATCACGCGCCGGAGCTTCAGCGGCACGCGGTCTACGGCCTCGTCGAGATGTATCGCAACGAGATCGCGAAGGCGCAGCTTGTCGCCAACCCCGGCTGCTACACGAGCTGCGCGCAGCTTCCGATCACGCCGCTGCTGAAGGCGAAGGCCATCGAGCCGGACGAGATCGTGATCGACGCCAAGTCCGGCATGACTGGAGCAGGGCGGTCGGCCAAGGAGGAGATGCTGTTCTCCGAAGTGTCGGAGGGCTTCCACGCCTACGGCGTCGGCAAGCACCGCCACATGGCCGAGCTCGATCAGGAGTTCTCCAAGGCTGCGGGGAAAGAGGTGATCGTAACCTTCACCCCGCACCTCGTGCCGATGAACCGGGGCATCCTTTCGACGATCTACGTGCGGGG
The DNA here is from genome assembly GCA_040756555.1 of Pseudomonadota bacterium. Lineage (GTDB taxonomy): Bacteria > Pseudomonadota > Alphaproteobacteria > Rhizobiales > Xanthobacteraceae > Z2-YC6860. The sequence goes on from JBFLYS010000002.1 coordinate 14,176, forward strand.
CGTGCGCGGCCAATCGCCGGAAGACCTTCATGCGGTGCTTTTAAAGCAGTACGAGAACGAGCCGTTCGTTCACGTCCTGCCGTTTGGAGAGACGCCGCAGACGCGGCACATCCGCGGCTCCAACATGACCTTCATCGGTGTCGCGAAAGACCGGCAGCCGGGCCGCGCGATCGTGATCGCGGCGCTCGACAATCTGGTGAAAGGCGCGTCGGGGCAGGCGGTTCAGAACATGAACCTGATGCTCGGGTTCCCGGAAACCGAAGGGCTGGAGCAGATCGCGCTCTTCCCGTGACGCTTTGGTTCGCGCCGGTCCAACCTTCAAGGGCCGGCGCGGACGTTCAAATCCGATAGTTGCTCGCGCAAACTTTCTCGCGCCGCGATACGAGCCTTCACCGCAATACAATGTATCGCGGCTCGATTTTCGCTCTAGCGCCGAAATTCTTTTTCTGTATAACGCCGCGCCGGGAAGGCTATTCCGAAGGAGTAGCTTGTTATGACTCGTTTGACCCTTGCATTGACTGCCGTCGCGCTGTTCGCCGTTTCCTCGATGCCCGCGAAAGCCGACTTCTCCTTGATCCGCTGGAACACCGGTTGGTGCCAGATCTGGGACCACGCGGTCCTGACGCCTCTGCCGCCGCTCAACGAATTCACGGCTGTGGGCCCGCGTTTCGCGACCTTCGATCAGGCCTACGCCGCGTTCGGCAACGCGCTTCAGACCCGCGCGTGCGGTTGGTAAGCGTCGGGTTGGTAACCCAACGCAACTGTTCGCAAGTCATCGTGCCGGCGGCCTCGGTCGCCGGCACATTTATTTTCATCGGCGGTTTGAGGACGGGTGCGCGGAAGATTTTGCGCGTATAGTCAAAGGCAGTTTTGAAATTGTTTTGGAATGGACGTTCCCGCTCTCATCGGAGGATGTGCCATGATACTTTATTGGAATCCCATTCTGTCGGTTGCTCTCGTCTCGGTTTTGATGACGTTGCCGGCGCAAGCTGTTGATAACAAAAAGTCGTCCTCTTCTTCCTCGTCGTCATCTGCACCGGCTCCCCGTCCGGCTCCTGCGCCGGTCGTACGCTCGGCGCCGGCTCCCGTCTCTCGTCCGGCGCCGGCGGTCGTCCGCTCGACATCGACGCCGAATGTTCGCGTGCAGCAGACGCAGCAGAACAACAACGCGGCCGCCGCTGCGGCCCGCGCCAAAAATGATCAAGACGCAGCGGCTGCGGCGGCGCGACTCAAGGCGCGGCAAGATGCGGCTGCCAACGCCAAGGCCCAGCAGGAGGCCGCTGCCAAAGCAAGGGCGCAGCAGGCTGCGGCAGCGCGCGCACGCGAAGACGCCGTGATCGCCGCTGCCCGCAAGCGACAAGCGGAGATCAACGCCAAGAACAATCCGGCTAGCAGCAAGCCCGCGGTCTCGACGGGCACAGCAGCAGGCTACAACACGTCGAAGACCAATCAGGTGACAATCGGATCGAACCAGCAGACCGGCGCCGGCACGTCGGCCGACAAGTCCGCGATGGACAAGATCCGGGCAGATACCCAAGCGCTGAAGGACAAGGCGGCGCGGGAGAAGGCGTTGCGCGGGCAGGGCACGAAGCCGGGAACGTAACGGCGGCCTTCGTTTCGGCGGAGCTTAGTCGCGCACCCGGACGTAGCTGCCGGGCGCATCCTCGATTGGCGTGAGCTTGCCGCCGCCGGGCTTGCGGGCTTCGACCGTTTCGGCGTCCTGCTGCTTGATCCATTCGATCCAGTCCGGCCACCACGAGCCCGAATGCTCCTCTGCATTCTTGAACCAGGTGTCGACGTCGCCCTCGGGCTTGCCGCCGGTCCAATACTGATACTTGCCCTTGGCCGGCGGATTGACCACGCCCGCGATATGACCTGAGCCCGCCATCACGAACCGCACCGGACCGCCGAAGAATTGCGAGCCGTAGAACGCCGACTTCGCAGGAGCGATGTGGTCCTCGCGGGTGGCGAGGTTGTAGAGCGGCGCTGTCACCTTGCGAAGGTCGAGCTTCACGTTGCCGACCACCATGCTGCCCTTCGACAGCGTGTTTTCGAGATAGCACTTGCGCAGATAGAACGCGTGGTTGGCCGCTGGCATCCGCGTCGCGTCCGAATTCCAGTACAGCAGGTCGAACGCCATCGGCGTCTTGCCGCGCATGTAGTTGTTGATGACGTAGGGCCAGATCAGGTCGTTGGAGCGCAGCATGTTGAAGGCGGTCGCCATCTTCTTGCCTTCAAGGTAGCCTTTCTCGGCCATCCGCTCTTCGATCACCTTCAACTGATCCTCGTCGACGAACACCTGCAAATCGCCGGCGTAGGTGAAGTCGACCTGCGCGGCGAACAGCGTCACGGACGCCATCCGCCGGTCGTTCTTCGCCGCCATATAGGCGAGCGTTACGGACAGCAGCGTGCCGCCGACGCAATAACCGATCGAATGAACCTTCTCTTCGCCGGTCGAGTCTTTGATGACATCGAGCGCGGCGAGGGGGCCTTGCTGCATGTAGTCTTCAAAACCCTTGTCCGCGTGCTCGGGGCCGGGGTTGACCCAGGAGATCACGAAGACGGTCAGGCCCTGATCGACGCACCACTTGATGAAGGATTTTTCGGGCGTCAGGTCGAGCACGTAGAACTTGTTGATCCACGGCGGCACGATCAGCAAAGGCCGCTTCAGCACGTTCGGTGTCGATGGCTCGTACTGGATGAGCTGCATCAGTTCGTTCTGGAAGATCACCTTGCCGGGCGTCATCGCCAGATTGCGCCCGAGTGCGAACTTCGTCGCGTCGGACTGCCGGATGCGGATGTCGCCGCCGCCGGCCTGGATGTCCTCGGCCAGCATCTGCATGCCGCGTGCGAGGTTCTCGCCGCTGCTGCCGAAGGTCTCGCGCCACAGCTCGGGATTGGTCATCACGAAATTCGAGGGCGCGACCGCGTTGGCGATCTGCTTGATGTAGAACTCGGCCTTCTGCCTTGTGTGCGGATCGAGGCCCTCGGCGTTCTTCACCAGGTGATCGGCCCAATCGGTGCCGAGCAAATAGGCCTGCTTCATGAAGTCGAAGAACTGGTTCGACGACCACTCCGGATCGGCGAAGCGCTTGTCCTTGGGGTCGGCCTTGACGATCGGCTCGTAGGTCTCGCCACGGAGGCGCTTCATCGCCTCGGTCAGGAGCTCGAGATAGGCCTTGCCGATCCGCGTCTGCAATTCGACCGTGCGTTGCGGATCGGAGAGCCAGTATTCGAGGACCTGGCCGAGCGTCTTGACCATGTCGACGATTTCGTCGGACAGGCCGGGTTTGATCGTCCCGTCCTCGCGCGGCTTCATATAGGCGGCAAGCGCCTTGCCGCCTTGCTCGACCATGCGCGCGAGGTTGTTGGCGAATTTCTCGACGTCGACGCCGCTGAAATTCGCCACGCCCGGCTCGGGCGGCGTTTTCGCCGGTCCTGGTTTGACGTCGTCCTTCATCGCCCTGTTGCCGCCTCGTTCCGGCCCCGTTGTCGGCTCTTGTGCCGGGTCGTTTGGGGCCGGGTCGTTTCCGTCCCAGCAAATCTCGTTCCGCGAGCCCTGATTTGCGCGAGCTCTTGATCGATATCACGGCACCCTGGAGGGGCTCCGTGACCTCTTAATTATAGTGCCGGTCCGTTAACTTCACGCCTGCGTCGGATCGGCCCGGCCGGTCCGGTGGAGGGCCGATCCTTGCTTTGGACATATTGCAAGCTTACCGGTTTCTCTCATCAATCCATTGGTTTACGCCAATTTCACCGTTGAGGCCCACGCTTCCGGGAGATTCGGCGGGGTCGGTGCGTAACGTGGGGTGGGCCTTTGGGCGGTTTCTTGCGACGGGACAAGGCAATTTCGGGCCGGATTTTGATGCGCACAGCGCAAACCGCCGCGGCGCTCGCCTGCTCGTTGAGCCTTGCCGCCTGTGGCACGATTTCCGAGAAGATGTCCACCACGATGTCCGAGAACTCGATGATCGGGCTCCCCGCCAACACGCCCGCGCGGCCCGAGGCGCCGCCGGCTTTTCCGGCCGTCCACGATATGCCCGCGCCTCGCACCAACGCCGTCTTGACCAGCACCGAGCAGATCAAAATGGAGGAGGAATTGACGGCCGCGCGCGATCAGTTGGACGGCTCGGCCGCTCAGAAGGCCGCTCAAAAAGCGAAGAAGGCCAAAAAAGACAGCGCCACCGCTATTCCGGCCGCGAGCCGCACGATCTACTAAGTCCGCCCAAAGCCGTGATAAAAGTAGGGCGGCCGGGTTCTAAATCCCGAGTCGCCCAAGCCTATTAACAAGCCTGTTAAAAGGCCCGCTCAAGAGATTGAAACGATGGACGAATTCTACCGGATCAAGCGCCTGCCTCCCTATGTGTTCGAGACGGTGAACCGCGCCAAGGCCGCCGCCCGCAACGCAGGCGCCGACATCGTCGATCTCGGCATGGGCAATCCGGACCTGCCGGCGCCGGCCCACGTCATCGAGAAGATGAAGGAGACGCTCGGCAAGGCGCGCACCGACCGCTACTCGTCGTCGAAGGGCATCCCGGGCCTGCGCAAAGCCCAGGCGGCCTACTACGCGCGCCGGTTTGGCGTGAAGCTCAATCCCGACACGCAGGTCGTCGCGACGCTCGGCTCCAAGGAAGGTTTCGCCAACGTCGCGCAGGCGATCACCGCGCCGGGCGACGTCGTGCTGGTGCCGGACCCGAGCTATCCGATCCACGCCTTCGGCTTCCTGATGGCGGGCGGCGTGGTCCGCTCGGTGCCGTCGGAGCCGACGCCGGAGTTCTTCCCGGCGCTCGAACGCGCGATCATCAATTCGATCCCGAAGCCGATCGCGGTGGTGGTCTGCTATCCGTCGAACCCGACGGCGTTCGTGGCCGATCTCGACTTCTACAAGGACCTCGTCGTGTTCGCGAAGAAGCACGGCATCTTCATCCTCTCCGATCTCGCCTATGCCGAGGTCTATTTTGATGGCAATCCGCCGCCGTCGGTGCTGCAAGTGCCGGGAGCGATGGACATCACCGTCGAGTTCACCTCGATGTCGAAGACCTACTCGATGGCCGGCTGGCGCATGGGCTTCGCGGTCGGCAACGAGCGGCTGATCTCGGCGCTGACGCGCGTGAAATCGTATCTCGACTACGGTGCGTTCACGCCGGTGCAGGTCGCGGCGGCTGCGGCGCTCAACGGCCCCGACGACTGCATCAAGGAGATGCGCGACATCTACACCAAGCGCCGCGACGTGCTGATCGACAGCTTCGGCCGTGCGGGCTGGCAGGTGCCGCCGCCGCGGGCGTCGATGTTCGCCTGGTCGCCGATCCCGGACCCGTTCAAGACGCTCGGCAGCGTGGAGTTCTCCAAGCTCCTGGTCGAAAAGGCCGAGGTCGCGGTGTCGCCCGGCACAGGCTTCGGCGAGCGGGGCGAGGGCTTCGTCCGCATCGCGCTGGTGGAGAACGAGCAGCGCATCCGGCAGGCCGCCCGCAACATCCGCCGCTTCCTTGAAAGCGGGCCGGAAACCCTGCACAACGTGGTCCCACTCGCCACGCGGCGCTGACGCCGCTAAATTCCCGCCGTCGCCGCGCCTTTCGCGGCGATCCCAGCATTTCCCGCCAAAAACAGCAGCGGACGCGTCATGGTTGCCCCTCTCAAAGTGGGTCTCGCCGGTCTCGGCACGGTCGGTGCCTCGGTGGTGCGTCTGATCGAGAGCGAGCGGGCGCAGCTCACGGCGCGCTGCGGGCGGCCGATCGAGGTCGTCGCGGTCAACGCGCGTTCGAAGAAGAAGGATCGCGGGATCGACATCAGCAAGATGCGCTGGGTCTCGGACCCGGTCGAGCTTGCGGTTGATCCGGAGATCGACGTGTTCGTCGAACTGATGGGCGGCGCTGATGGGGCCGCGAAGGATGCCGTGACCGTTGCACTGAGGGCCGGCAAGTCGGTCGTCACGGCCAACAAGGCGCTGCTCGCCAAGCATGGCGTCGCGCTCGCCGAGATCGCGGAGAAGCAGAAGGTCGCGCTCAACTTCGAGGCGTCGGCCGCGGGCGCGATCCCGGTCGTGAAGACGCTGCGCGAGGGGCTCGCCGGCAATTCGATCGCGCGCGTCTATGGCATCCTCAACGGCACCTGCAACTACATGCTGACGCGCATGGAGCGTGAGAAGCTGTCGTTCGAGGAGTGCCTGAAGGAGGCGCAGCGGCTCGGCTACGCGGAAGCCGATCCGTCGTTCGACATCGAGGGGCACGACACCGCGCAGAAGCTGTCGATCCTGGCGAGCCTGACGTTCGGCACGAAGGTCGACCCTGCCGCGATCTATGTCGAGGGCATCACCTCGATCACGACCGCCGATCTGGAGGCGGCCGACGAGCTCGGCTATCGCATCAAGCTTCTTGGCGTCGCAGTGAAGACCGACAAGGGCATCGAGCAACGCGTCCATCCGACGATGGTGCGGAAGGACTCCGCGATCGCCCAGGTGATGGGCGTCACCAACGCCGTGACCATCGACGCCGACGGCATCGCGCCGATCACGCTGGTCGGTCCGGGGGCGGGTGGCATGGCGACGGCGTCAGCGGTGGTGTCCGACATCGCGGATATCGCGCGCGGGTCGCGGGTCGCGCCGTTCGGGCGGCCGGTCAGCAAGCTGATCAGTTCCAAGAAGCTGCCGATGCAGCGTCACGAAGGCGGCTATTACATCCGGCTCCTGGCTGTCGATAAGCCCGGCACCGCGGCGACCATTGCCAAGCGGCTGGCGCAGCACAACATCTCGATGGAATCCATCGTGCAGCGCCACATCGGGCCGCCGCCCGAGCCGGGCCGCCGCACGCCGGTTCCGGTCATTCTTATCACCTACGCCACGACCGAGGACGCCGTCCGCAAGGCGCTCGCCGCGGTCAAGCGCGACCGGGTGATTTCGGGCGAACCGCAATTGATCCGCATCGAAAAAAATTGAACAGTGCGGCGCGGGTTTCAAAGAACCACCTAAAAGGGGGCCAGTAATGTCGTCGATTACCATCCAGGCGGGTCAAGCCCTGGAGCGCATTCTCTCGTTGGAAATCGTGCGCGTTACAGAGCGTGCAGCGGTTTCGGCGGCCAGGCTGCGCGGCCATGGCAAGGACAAGGCCTCGGATCAGGCGGCGGTCGACGCGATGCGCCGTGAGCTGAACAAGCTTCCGATCGACGGCACGGTGGTGATCGGCGAGGGCGAGATCGACGAGGCGCCGATGCTGTTTATCGGCGAGCAGGTCGGCAACAAGCAGGGGCCGAAGGTCGACATTGCGGTCGACCCGCTTGAAGGCACCACGCTCTGCGCCAAGAACATGCCGGGTGCGATCGCCACCATCGCGATGGCGGAGGCAGGGACGCTCCTGCACGCGCCGGACTGCTACATGGACAAGATCGCGATCGGTCCGGGCTATCCGAAGGGCACCATCGATCTCGACGCGCCGGCGGACGAGAACATCCTGAACCTCGCCAAGGCCAAGGGCGTGAAGCCGTCCGAGATCACGGCCATCCTGCTCGACCGTCCGCGCCATGCCGACGCGATTGCGAGAATCCGCGCGACCGGCGCCGCGGTGTCGCTCATCTCCGACGGCGACGTCGCGGGCGTCATTCATTGCGCGGAGCCGAAGACCGGCATCGACATGTATCTCGGTATCGGCGGCGCGCCCGAGGGCGTGCTGGCGGCGGCGGCGCTGCGCTGCATCGGCGGCCAGATGCAGTGCCGTCTTGTGATCGATAACGAGGCGTTGCGCGAGCGCACGCTCAAGATGGGCATCAAGGATCCGAAGAAGAAATACGAGATCGAGGACATGGTGCGCGGCGACTGCCTGTTTGCCGCGACCGGCGTCACCACCGGCCCGATGCTGATGGGCGTGAAGTTCGGCAAGGACGTGATCGAGACCGAGACGGTCGTGATGCGTTCAGTCACCGGCACGGTGCGCAAGATCATGGCCGAGCATCGCCAGCTCGAAAAGTTCCACCTCGATTAGCGTAAGGGACTTCCATGCCCCGGAAGGTCCACCTCGTCGGCAGCGTTCCGCTCGCCGATGCGCGGACCGTGTTTGAGACTGCCGGCGCGGCTCTGGGCCATCGCCTTACGCGCATTCCGGACGGGGAGACCGGCGAGCGTGGCGACTGGATCACCTGGCTCGAGCCGGTGTTCGCCAACAATCCCAAGCTCGAAAAGTCCGACGAGGTGTTCCGGCTGCATGCGACCGCGACGCCGCGCATCCGCTACCGGCTGAAGCGTGGCGTGATCCCGGACGACATCACGTTCGAGAACCTGTTCTATGCGGACATCGCAGAACGGTCCTACAAGGACTTCGCGCAGGCCAAGCGCGACGGCAAGATCCCGAAGGAATGCAAATTCCAGGTCGATCTGGTGCCGGCGCACTCGGTGATCTGGCTGTTCCTGCAAGACGACCTGCACGAGCCGCTCGATCCGATCTACAACGAAGCGGTGAAGCACGAGATCGAGAAGCTTCAGGCCACGATCCCGCACGGCGAGCTTGCGATCCAGTTCGACGTGGCGTCGGCGGTGTTCGCGCGGCTCGAGCGCAACGACAAGAGCGCTTACGGCCAGAGCAAGGAGGAGATGCAGGAGAAGTTTTCTTCGATCCTGATCGATCTCGCGAACCACGTGCCGAAGACCATCGAGTTGCTGTTCCACTTCTGCTACGGCGACTCCAACCACAGGCACGTGGTCGAGCCGACGGACATGGCCGACATGGTGGAGCTTGCCAATCGGCTGGCCTACGGCATCCGGCGGCCGATCCAGCTCATTCACATGCCGGTGCCGCGCAACCGCACGGACGATGCGTATTTCGCGCCACTGAACGATCTGAGCCTGAACCCGGAGACGGAGCTTTGCCTCGGGCTTGTGCATCACACCGATGGCATTGCGGGAACGACGGCGCGGTTGGCTGCGGCGCAGAAGGTCGTGAAGGACTTTTCCATCGCGACGGAATGCGGTTTCGGCCGGCGCGATCCGAAAACCATTCCGGAGCTGCTGCGCATCCACGCCGAGGTGGCGGATTTGTCATGAGCAAAATCGAGATCAGGCCATTGCGGCTCGATGAGCGCGCTGTGTGGGAACCGCTCTGGAAGGGCTATCTTGATTTCTACGAGACGTCGGTGCCGAAGGAGACCTACGACACCACCTGGGCCCGGCTCCTCGACCCGAACGAACCGATGGAACTGCTCGGGGCTTACGTGGACGGCAAGCTATCGGGGATCGTCCACTACCTCTATCACCGCTCGTGCTGGACGATTGGCAATTACTGCTATCTGCAAGACCTGTTCGTGACGAAGGAGGCGCGCGGGCATGGCCTGGGCCGCGCGCTGATCGAGGCCGTTTACAAAGCCGCGCAGGAAGCCGGCGCGAGCCGCGTCCATTGGCTCACACATGAGACCAACACGACGGCTCGCGCGCTCTACGACCAACTCGCCACGGCGCCGGGCTTCATCCAATACCGCAAGCTCTTCTGAGCCGCGGCATCAGCCACAGACCCAGACGCGGCGCCAGGTCCAGCCATACGGCGTGCCGACGCGGACGCTGCGCCAGCAGCCGTAGTTGTAGCCGTAGTACGGGTAGGCGTAGACGCCGAAGCCAGGGCCGTAGAAGCCGCGGTTGAAGCGGAAACCGCCTCCGCGGAAACCGCCACCATGCCATCCACCGCCTCCGTGCCAGCCTCCACCGCCGCCTCCGTGCCATCCGCCGCCGCCATGCCCCCCGCCGCCGCCATGTCGTGCTGAGGCAACAGTTGGGGCAGCCAAGGCGGCCGCTGCGATCAGTGAAGCGATCAGAAACTTGCGCAACATGTCTCGTCTCCGGAATGTCGCACCCCTATGTAGGGCAACACCGAATTGGGGTTTTATTTCCATCACTTTGTGGTTTGCGTGCATGGATCGTGTTGGCGCGCAGACGTTGTGCGTCGCAGCAGGTAAGATGACGTGATGCTGACAATCCGTTCAGAAATCCTCCGATGACGCTCGCAGTCAACGCTGCGTCGAAAACGCCCTCGCGTCTTTTTCTGGGTGTCGAGCACTCTGTGTCCGGCAAACCCTGGCGCGACCGGCTCGACGAGCGTGCGACGGCACGCGCGCTCGCGATTGCGCAGCGTCACAATCTGCCGGAGCTTCTGGCGCGCATTCTTTCGGGGCGCGGCGTCGAGATCGAGGACGTCGAAGCGTTTCTCGATCCGACCGTGAAGCGGCTGATGCCCGACCCGTATACGCTGACCGCGATGCAGGAGGCGGCGACGCGCATCGCCGACGCGGTGGCGCGCGGCGAAAAGGTCGCGATCTTCGGCGACTACGACGTGGACGGCGCGACGGCATCGGCGCTGCTCGCGCGGTTCTTGCGGCGTGCGGAGCTCGATCCGACGGTCTACATCCCGGATCGCATCTTTGAAGGCTACGGGCCGAACGTCGATGCGATCCGTGGCCTCTCGGACCGCGGCGCGAAGCTGCTCGTTACCGTGGATTGCGGCACCACCAGCATCGAGCCACTCGCGGCGGCGCGAAAGCTCGGGCTCGACGTCGTCGTCATCGACCATCATCAGGCCGACGAGAAACTGCCCGATGCGATTGTCGTGAACCCCAACCGTCTCGACGATCTGTCGAAGCTCGGTCATCTCGCCGCCGTCGGCCTCGTGTTCATGACCGTCGTTGCGGTGAACCGCATTCTTCGTCTGCGTGGCTTCTGGAACGAAAACCGCCCCGAGCCCGATCTGCTGAGCCTCCTCGAAATCGTCGCGCTGGGCACGGTGGCGGACGTGGTGCCGCTGAGGGGGCTCAATCGCGCGTTCGTCTCGAAAGGCTTGATCGCGTTGCGCCGCCGGGAGAATGCGGGGCTGACCGCGCTGATGGATGCCGCGCGGCTGTCCGGTCCGCCGGAGCCGTGGCATCTCGGCTTCATGCTCGGACCGCGCATCAACGCGGGCGGCCGCATTGGCCGCGCCGACCTCGGCGCGCAGCTTCTGCTCACCGATGATCCGGCGGAGGCCGGCCGCATCGCCGCTGAGCTTGATCGTCTCAATCGCGAGCGCCAGGCGTTGGAGCAGCAGATGCTCGCCGAAGCGGAAGCTGAGGCGATGGCCGCGCTGGGCTTGGAAGAAAAAGGCGCTGTGATTGTGGTTGCGGCCGCGAACTGGCATCCGGGCATCGTCGGCCTGATCGCGGCGCGGCTGAAAGAGCGATTCAACCGTCCGGCCTTTGCGATTGCGCTCGAACCGGGCGGCACCGGCACGGGCTCGGGCCGCTCGATCGCGGGCGTCGATCTCGGCAAGGCGGTGCGTCACGCGGTCGCCGAAGGCATGCTGCTCAAGGGCGGCGGTCACGCGATGGCGGCGGGCGTCACGCTGAAGCACACAGCGATTGCGGAGTTCCGTGCCTATCTCGAAAAGGAATTGGCGGCGAGCGTCGCCGTCGCACGGGCGGATCAGGCGCTCTTCATCGATGGGGCGGTGAGCGCGGGCGGCGCGAATGTCGAACTGATCTCAACCCTGTCGCGCGCGGGCCCCTTCGGTGCGGGCAATGCCGAGCCGGTGATCGTGCTGCCGTCGCATACCATCGCGTTTGCGGAGGAGGTGGGGCAAGCGCATGTGCGCGCGCGGTTCCGCTCCGGCGATGGCGCGACCCTCAACGCGATCGCGTTCCGCGCCGTGGGACAGCCGATCGGCAATGCCCTGTTGCAGAACCGCGGGCGGCAAATTCATGCCGCCGGCACGCTCTCCATCGACCGCTGGAACGGCTCGGAGCGCGCGCAACTGCGCATCATGGACCTTGCATCCGCCGATCCCGCGCAGATCAGGGTCTCCGGCACGCCGGATTGATGGCCGGGGACCGGATCGGCATACTGCCGCCGCAACATCCGACCTGACCTACTTCCCTGGGAAAAGCAGAAGAATGTCCAAGCTCAATCTGTCCGTGGCTATCGGCGACTACGACCGCAATCGTCCGCTGATCGATGGCGCCGTGCGCATCGACGGCGTCGATCCGACCTTCATGACGCTGTCGCCGGAGGAAATTTTCTTCCGCGCCTTCCGCACCGAGGATTTCGACATCTGCGAGTGCTCGCTGTCGAGCTTCACGGTGAAGACGGCGGCGGGGAACTGCCCCTATGTCGGCGTGCCGGCGTTCGTGTCGCGCATGTTCCGCCACACCTCGATGTATGTGCGCACCGACCGCATCAAGAAGCCGGAAGACCTGAAGGGCAAGAAGGTCGGCCTGCCGGAATATCAGCTCACCGCGAACGTCTGGGCCCGCGCGGTGCTCGAAGACGATTTCGGCGTGAAGCCGAAGGACATCCATTGGATCCGCGGCGGCATCGAGCACGCGGGACGGCCGGAGAAGATCAGCATCAAGCTGCCGGAAGGCGTGCGGCTGGATTCCGCGCCGGAGAACAAGACGATCTCTCAGATGCTCGCCGACGGCGAGATCGACGGCTTCATGGCGCCGCGCCCACCGGCCGTGCAGTCGCCGAACATCGGCTGGCTGTTCAGCGATCCGGTCGCGGCGGCGAAGGACTACTTCAAGCGCACCGGCATCTTCCCGATCATGCATCTGATCGGCGTGCGGAAGACGCTGGCCGAGAAGCATCCTTGGCTGCCGGGCGCGGTGTTCAAGGCGTTCGAACAGTCGAAGGCGGCTGCGATGGCTGCGCTCGCCGACACTTCGGCGACCAAGGTGACGATGCCGTTCGTCGAAGAGCGGATTTCGGAAGCCAAGGCGCTGATGGGCGAGGACTACTGGCCGTACGGCCTTGAGGCGAACCGCAAGACGCTGGAGACCTTCCTGCGCCATCACCACGCGCAGGGGCTGTCGTCGCGGCTGGTGTCGGCGGATGAGCTGTTCCATCCGGGCACGCGGGAGAGCTTCAAGATCTAGCGCGGCACAGTTCCCGCAAACAAACGAGGCGGCCGGGAGGCCGCCTCGTTCTTTTTGAGCGTGTCGTTCGCGGTTACTTACGCGGAACGATCTGGATCAGTTCCTTGGTCTGATCGGGCGTCAGCGGAGCCGGGATAAACTTCAGCGTCACAGCTTCGGCCGACAACGAGTCCAGCCCCTTGATCTCGTCAGGGTTGATGAGCGCCTTCGGGAAGAAGTCGTCGCGCGTGCGCTTCGCCATCGCCTCAGGGATGCCGACGAATTCCGCATAGTCTTTGATGACCTGCGGATTGTCCGAATACATGTAGTCGATTGTTTCGCGATAGGCCTGCATGAAGCGTTCGATGACCGGCTTCTTCTTCGCAAGCGCGTCGGCGTTGGCGACGATCACGCGAATGGTCTGGCCACGCACCAAGGCGGCGTCGGTCGCTTTCGCCAACACGCGGATGGTGCCGGCCTCGATCTCCTTCAGTCCGAACGGCGGGGCAGCCCAGCCGACGTCGACCTGATCGGTCATCACGGCGGTGAGCGTCGAAGACGGATTGCCGGTCGGCGTGAGCTTTGCGGTGAGGTTGTTCTCGCTCACGAAGGCGCGCACCACGCTGTGGGTCGAGGAGCCGTTGGTGGAATAGGCGAGCGTCTTGCCGTTGGTGTCCTTCAGCGTTTTGATCGGCGAGGACGATTTCACATACCAGTAGTCGGCGGCGCCGGTCGCCTGCGCGCCGATGATGCGGACCGGCGCGCCCTTGGCGTGTGCCGCGATCGCGCCCAGCGTACCGACCGCAAGGCCGAGATCGACCGCGCCGCCGATCACCGGCTGCAACGTCTCGCCGGAGCCGGAGGTGTAGACCATCTCCAATTCCAGTCCGTGCTTCTTGAAGATGCCGGCCTTGGTGCCGAGTTGCGTGATCGCTGTGTCCCAGTTGCCGCGCTGACCGATGGTCATCTTGAGCGTGTCTTGCTTGGGAGCGTCTTGCGCCGAGGCGGGCAGGGCGCTCGCCAGCGCGAGCGCGGCGGCGGCCGTGAGGGTGCGGAAATTCTTCATGCTTTCCTCTGTTGTTTTTCTCGGTGAATTTCGCGCCGGATAGAACAGGATCGGGCTTCTTGACGCAAGCGTTCGGCGGTCGCAGGCGGGCCGCTCAGCGGCGGGCGTAACGCCGGTGGTGCTTCTTGGCCTTGTGGGCCGCGCGCTTGCCGGCGCGTTTGTGCTTGACGATCTGCGGCTCGACCTGGGAACGGTTGGCGCCGATCGTCGCGGTGCTGTTCGCATCGGCGGTGGCAAGCTGCGTCGGATCGTTGATCTGTTCGCCGCGCGCGCCGATCAGCCGCTCGTAAGCGGCGACCAGCGTCATGTAGGGATTGACGAACACCCAGCCGTGGCGCGTCGGCACCTGCACGTCGAAATGCAGGTGGTAGCTGGTGCCAGCTTCGCGCTTGTCGAAGTTGCTGATCTCGCCGATCACTTCGCCTTCGTTGACGCGGCGCCCGCTGAACAGATTGTCGTCGTCCATCTTGGCCGGGCGCATGTGCAGATAGCGAAAGCGGATGTGTTCGTTCGCCGTGTTGACGACGAGGAACGCGGCCTCCTGCTTCGGCGCGCGAAGGATCGCGCCGTCGCGCACCGCGACGACGGGATTGCGCGGCACGCAGCGGCTCTCGCCTGGCGCAGGCTGGCACGGCAGCGCGCGGATATCCTGGCCCTGATGGCCGATGCCCGCGGGACACTGGCTGACCGGGAAGCCGCGGCGTTCGCAGAAATTGTCGCGCCACGGATAGCCGTAGTTCGACGTCGGATTGCGGTTCTGGAACATCTGCGTGTTGGCAAAGGCCGGAGCCTCGCCGACGGGGAAGCGGATCTGCGAATAGACCGTGTTGTCGGCGCGGCCGCCCTGACCCCGGAAACCGGTGCCCGGCAGAATGCGGCCCGGCGGATGGAAGCTGAACACCGGTGACAATTCCGCCGGCCGTTCGATCGGCAGCGGTTGCATCGGGCGGCGCGGCTGCGGCGTGCCGCCGGCGATGCGGAGTGCGGAAAGGAAGCGCCGCGCGACGCGGTCGGCGTCGCGGCAGGTCGGCATCTTGTAGCGTGAGACGCTTGCGTCGAAGCAGGTGACCGACACGACGTAAGGCACGCCGAAGCGCACGAAGGTGTAGCGCAAGTTATGCTCGAGGATCATCCGGCGGATGCCGGGGAAGTCGGCCTCGAGGTCCGCGACCGGCGCGCCCTCGATCGTGCTGCCTTCGTCGAGTTGATAGGTCAGCAACGAGCCGGAAATCTGGACGTTGATCGGGTCGGGGAATTTGATGTCCGCAAGTTCAGGGAAGTCGGCGGTCCGGATCGCCAGCGCCGCGTCGTATCCGGATGGGCCAGGAAAGAAGAACGTGCGGGCCGAGAAGCCGGAAAGATAGCGCTCGTTGTCGGCGGGGGCGTTACCCTCGGCCTGATCGCGCATCAGCGCGGTGGTGTCGAACGGCAGCAGCACCGGCACCGGGCTCGTGGCGATCCCGGGCAGCCGCTGCTTCATGATCGCGTTGAGGCGCACCAGGACCGGCGGTATCGGACGGTTGTCCGAGGTGCGGCTACGAGCACGGGCGAAGACCGGCGTCAGCCCGTCCTTGTCGGTCAGGGTGGCCGCGGCTGCGGTCCAATCCACTGTCGTGGCAACAATGCGCGGCGGCCGCATCTCCTGAGCCAGGGCGGTGGCTGAGGTGACGGCGAGCGACAGGCCTGCGAACAGCGCAAGTCTTGATGGCGCAAGTCTCAACAACGGCTTCCCCGGGAGGTCAGCGGACGGGACGTCAGCCCCAAAATAGCTGAGAAGACCCACCCTTAGCGAGCGGGCTTTGCGCGCAGGTTTAATAAAAGCACGGCTTTTGGCGCGAGCTGTGGACATGGGATTCCGCAGCCGGAAGGCCGGAATTTCAGCGCCTTAGAGCACCGTCGCAATGAGGGCAGCGGTTACGATGCCGAGCACAAGGGTCATCAGCATCGCAGGGTCGAAACGCGGATTCTGGGTGTCGGACTGGTACATGACACGGGCCTCGATCGGCACACCAACGTGCGCGCACACCGTATGTTCCCGTCCCCACCATAGAGTGGTGGCGGGCTGGAATGGCAAAATCGAGGCGAATGCTGCTGATTGGAGGTAAGTGCGATGCGAAATCGTGTGCGCGGCTAGTTCAAGGTGACGCTGTCGATCTCCAGCTCGATCTGCGCGAAGCGTTTCAGGCCGGCTTCGGTGAGCTGGTTTTCATCGAGATTTCCCGAGGCCGCCGACTCCAGGATCGCCGTCATCAAAAGCACGGGCGTGCGTTCGAGATTGCCGACATTGACGTATTCGTCCGACAGAAGGGACACCCACGCCCGCTGATAGGCGCCGATCACAATCAGGAATTCGTCGCTGGTGCCAAATCTCATGCGGACTTCTTGAACGCCTTTTCTTTCCCCTCCTGCCACGTCTCTAAATTCGCAAGACTTTTCCGGGCCTCGGCCATCCGCCGGAAGCTCGCCCGATCCGCCGGGCGCTCAGCATCCGTGGCGAGCTGCTCGCAGTTGCGGGCGCGCTGCTTGAGCGCTTCGGAGTTGGGCATTGGCCGGTCCTCCTGCGCCCTTGGCAGGAACAACGGCCCAGGCAGGACATCCGTTCCAGTATTGAATCCGGCCTGTCGTTTGGTGGCTGGCGGCCTCCGAGGGATTCGAACCCCCAACCCTCGGAATCGAAATCCGATGCTCTATCCAGTTGAGCTAGGAGGCCGGTGCACAGGACGTAGCAGAAAAATCGCGGCGCGTTAAAGCGCTGATCAGAGGGCCAGCGGACAACTGTGGCGAACCGGTGTTGCGGATTGGTATCTTGGCGTGGCGGCGGAGGCGTGGCACACCGGCAGCGTCGTTTCGCTCTCCGGGAGGGGTCGATTGAACTTGAATAAGCCGGTTGCCGAACTGATGCGTCAGACCGGACCGTGTCGCGCCGGTGCGCTTGTGGCTGTCGTCACCGCGGCCCTCGCGCTCGGTGGCTGCGGTGGCAATAGCGTGCTCCCCGACCTGACCAAGGAGCGCGAGAAGCCGGCCGTCGATGCGAATCTCTTCCCGCAGGACTACAAAAGAAAGGTGCGGGATACCCTCCGTCAGAACCTGACGAATCCGAAGGACGTGCGGGACGGTTCGATCTCCGAGCCGGTCCTCAAGCCGTTGTCCGGCACCACGCGCTACGTGGTCTGCGTCCGTTACAATGAGAAATCCGGCAACGCATATTTGGGTGTGAAGGAAAGCGCCGCCATCTTCCTCAGCGGGGAGGTGACACAGTTCATCGACAGCACCCGGGAGTTGTGCGGCAACGCCGTCTATCAGCGTTTCCCCGAGATCGAGTCGAACACGTAAACCCGCCACGCGCGCCGCCCCAGCGGCGCGTTCGGGCTCTTGCGGTCCCGCACCCCTTAAGCGAATGTCCCCGCATATTACGGAGACAGCCATGATCAACGTCACGCGATTTTCCCACGCCGTTTTCGAGACGCCGGACCTGGAGCGGCAGATCGACTATTTCACCGAGGTTGCGGGACTCGCGCTGGCGGAGAAGCAGAACGGCCGCGCCTACCTTGTCACCAAGCTCGGCGATCTCGTTGTTCAGCTTGAGAAGGCCGACGCGGCGCGCTGCGCCAAGCTCGCCTTCCAGGTCGCGCCCGGCACTGAGATCGCCGACATCAAGCGCGGCATCGAAGCCGAGAACCTCGCCTGCGAGGTGCGCAACGATGCGACGCCCGGCGTGCCGAAGATGGTGACGTTCAAGGACCCGAAGGACACGGTGATCGAGGTGTTTGCGGAGCAGACGCCGATCGCCAAGAACCAGCAGGTGAGGGGCATCGGCCCGATCAAGCTCGGACATCTGGCGTTCTGCGTCGACGATTGCCAGAAGTACGTCGATTTTTACACCCGCGTGATGGGCTTCCGGGTGTCAGACTGGATCCAGGACTGGTTCGCGTTCCTGCGCTGCGGGCCGGACCACCACACGATCAACTTCGCGCGCGGCAAGACGACGAAGATGCATCACATCGCGTTCGAACTGAAGGACTGGGCGCATGTGCAGAGCGCCTGCGACTTCCTCGGCTCGAAGGACATTCAGCTCATCTGGGGGCCGGGCCGGCATGGACCGGGCCACAACATCTACACCTATCACCGCAACCCGGACGATCAGATCATCGAGCTGTTCACCGAGCTCGATAAAATGCTGGATGAGAAGCTCGGCTACTTCGATCCGCGGCCCTGGCATCGCGACCGTCCGCAGGTGCCGAAGGTGTGGGAGCGCACCCGCGACATCTGGGGCACACCGCCGACGCCCGACTATATCCGCCAACGCGAGTGATCGGCCCCTAGCGCCTTGCGGCGGACGTCAGAACGTCCGGGTTCACCACATTGATCGGGTTGCCTCCGGCGAAGGCCGTAATCTGATCGAAGATGTCGGTGAACTGGATTTCGTACTCCTCGCGCGAGACGTAGCCGAGGTGCGGCGTGCACACCACGTTCGGCATGTTGAGGAGCGGGTGCGTGGTGTCGCGCAACGGCTCTTCCTCATAGACATCGATGGCGGCCATACCGGGACGCCCGGTTTTCAATGCAGCGACCAGCGCGCCAGGCTCGATCAGCGGCGCGCGGCTGGTGTTCACCATCAGCGCGGTCGGCTTCATGCGTCCGAGATCGGCGGCGGTGACGATGTGGCGCGTCGCATCGACGAGCCGCATGTGCAGCGTGATGATGTCGCTCGTCTCGAAGAACGCTTCTTTGCTCGGCGCGGTCGCCCAGCCTTCGGCGCGCGCTTTCTCCCGCGTCGCCTCGCGCGCCCAGATGAGCACGTTCATGCCGAAGGCGCGGCCGTATTCGGCGACGGCCTTGCCGATCCGTCCATAGCCGAACACGCCGAGGGTCTTCTCGCGCAAGGTCGAGCCGACGCCGATCTGCCAGGTGCCGGCCTTCAGCGACGCCATCTGCTGCGGGATCTGGCGCATCGCCGCGAGGATCAGGCCCCAGGTGAGTTCGGCGGTGGCGTAGGACGGCGTGCCGGGATGCTGGCTTGACGACACGACGATGCCAAGCCGCGTGCAGTCGGCGATGTCGATATGCGGATAGACGCTGCGCTGGCTGATAAGGCGGAGCTTGGGCAGGCGGTCGAGCAGCGGCGCACGGATTTTGGTGCGCTCGCGGATCAACACCAGCGCTTCGGTATCCTTCAACCGCTCAGCAAGCTTGTCGTTGTCCTGGACGTGATCATTCCAGATCGTGACGTCGTTGCCCTTGAGTCTCCGGAAGCAGGGGAGTGTGCGGATGGTGTCGTGATAGTCATCGAGAATGGCGATCCGCATGATTTGTCCCCAGGGCCGGCATCCGCATTTACCATAAATCATGGTGCCGGAAACCAACCGCCGGCATTGCGCATATATTCGTACTGGATGCGGCGCGCTTCTGGGGATTCAAGCGTGCCAGACCTTGGGACCATGGACGACTTGGTCGCCAATTGGCGGCGTGAGATTGTCGAAACCAGAATCAAACTCGCATCGGGCCGGCTGAGCCGCACGGAAGAGCGGTCGCTGTGGCATATCGTCGACGCGCGAGAACGTTTCATCGGCATCGTCTCGAAGGACTTCGAGGCGGAGATGGAAAAGATTGATCGCGAGATCGAGGACGTGCTGCGGCGGAAGCAGGCGTGATCGCTGCTGCGAACCGGACAGGCCCGCGCTGACGTTTGCGGTTGCCAATTCCGCGAACAACGCCACGCAACCCGTGATTGTTGTCTGTCGGATTTTTTGCCGCCGCCGGCATGGCACTCACCTTGTCCGCCAAGCGACAATCGGACAACCTGCTGCCGCAACGATAACCAAAACGATAACTAGGGGTGTGGGCGGTGGCGTTCGACAGAGGTTTTTGGATTTCCTGGTACGATCTGCCGAAGGAGCAGACCGACCAATACATCGACTGGCTGCACGGCAGCTACATTCCGAAGGTGCTGAAGCGCCCGGGGCTGCTCTGGGCCGCGCACTACAAGACATTGCTGACCGACCCGCGCGGCCACATGCACCGCACCAAGGACCCGACGGTCCCGACCGGCAGCGACTACATTCTGATCTTTGGCGCGCAAGACACCGCGGCCTTCACCAAGGGCCGCGATCATTTCCTGGAGGGCGGGACGTCGAAGCTCGACGCTGATCTGACCGCCGAGGACAAAGCGATGCTGGCGCTACGCCAGGGCCAGCGCCAATGCGTGATGACCGACGAGATGCGCGTTTATGGTCCCAAAGGTAAGCCGCCGGGTCACTTCATGGCGCCGGGTGGCTGCGTGCAGCTCGGCAGCTTCAACTGTTTGCCGGAACATGAGGAGCAGCTTCTGTCCTGGTATGCCGACTATCGTTTGCCGGCCGTGTCCGGCGAGCCGGATTTCATCGGCGCGCGCAAGTTCCTCTGCACCACGGGCTGGGTGAAGCACGTCATCATGTACGAGTTTCCGTCGCGCGAAGGCCGTCAGCGTGTGCAGGCGGAGGTCGACCGCAAATATCCCGATGGCGGCGACTGGACCCACTCGTTCATCGCCGCGGCGCTGGTCCACGCGCCACGCTCGCCGGTGCTGGCGGAGCGCATCTGGCCGCCAGTCGAGGGCTGATGGCGATCATCGGCGCATCGCAGCCTGAGAACTCGATCGAGCCGGACCTGCCGATTATCGATCCACACCATCATGTGCGGGATCGGGTCGGCAGCGTCTATTGGTTCAAGGACCTGCTCGAAGACTTGAAGGGCTGCGGCCACAACATCCGCGCCACCGTTGTCGTCGAGAGCGGCGACATGCACCGCTCGACAGGGCCGGAGGAGTTGCGCTCGCTCGGCGAGACCGAGTTCTTGAATGGCGTTGCGGCGATCTTCGCGTCGGGCAAGTACGGCGCAACGCTCGGCTGCGCCGGCATCGTCGGCTGTCCTGATTTGCGGCTCGGCGACCGCGTGCGGCCGGTGCTGGAGGCTCACATCGCCGCGGCCGGCGGCCGCCTGGTCGGGGTGCGCAATCTGATCGCCTGGCACGAAGACCCGGCATTGCGCATCGCACGAACTGGCCCGCCCGACATCATGCGCGACGCGAACTTTCGCGCCGGGCTGAAAGCGCTGGGCGACTACGATCTTGTCTACGACGCTTACGCCTATCACCCGCAGCTTCAGGAACTGGCCGATCTCGTTCGCGCAGTGCCGGGAGTCCGCTTCATCATCTGCCACACCGGCGCGCCCTGCGGCGTCGGCCCCTATGCGGGCAAGCGAGACGAAGTGTTCGCCGTCTGGAGCCGCGACATGCGCGCGCTGGCGAGGGAGCCGAATGTCTTCGTGAAGCTCGGCGGCCTCGGCCTGCCGGTGATGGGGTTTCCGTTCCACGGCCGCGATCCGAAGGCCACCTCGGCCGAGCTTGCTGGGGCATGGCGGCCGTATTTCGAATTCTGCATCGAGACCTTCGGCGCCGGCCGCTGCATGTTCGAGAGCGATTTCCCGCCGGACAAGGACGTGTGCAGCTACACTGCGATCTGGAATGCCTTCAAGCGCGTCGCGGCAGGCGCATCCAGCAGCGAAAAGGCCGCGCTGTTCCACGATACGGCGGCGCAGGCCTACAAAATAAAACTGCCGCCTGGGGGAGGATCGACATGAAGCGCTGGCTTTTGCCGCTCGTCGCCACGGGGGTTGCGCTCGGTCTCTCCGCGGCGCGGGCGGAATATCCCGACAAGGTCGTGCGCTTCATCAACGGCTTCTCGCCGGGCGGCGGCGTCGATATCCAGGCGCGCATCGTCGCCGACGTCATGCAGAAAGCGTGGGGCCAATCGATCATCATCGAGAGCCGCGCCGGCGGCAACGGCAGTATCGCCGCCGATATGGTGTCGAAGCTTCCGCCCGACGGTTACAACGTGGTGTGGGTATCGAACGCTCACACATCGACGCCGAGCCTGCTCAATCTCAGCTACGATCCGATCAAGAGCTTCACATCAATCACCCAAGCGACGCGTTCGCCGGACATCCTGGTGGTGAAGCCCGATTTTCCAGCCAAGACGCTGAAGGAGCTGATCGCGCTCGCCCGATCGAGGCCCGGCGAGTTGAGTTTCGCCAGTGTGGGCTTCGGCGGCGCGTCGTTCCTGGAAACCGAAATGCTCATGAAGCAGACCGGCATTAGGCTCAACCACGTCCCCTACACGGGCGGCGGCGATGCCACACTCTCGGTGCTTGCTGGCCATACGCAGATGTACTTCGGGATCATGGGCACGGTGCTCGAGCACATCCGGTCCGGAAAGCTCCGCGCGCTCGCGATCGCGTCATCCGAACGTTCGCCGAAGCTGCCGGACGTGCCAACGGTCGCCGAGGCCGCGGGCCTCACCAAGTTCGACGCCGAAGATTGCCAGTGGACCGGTGTGCTGGCGCCGGCCGGACTGCCGAGGCCGATCCTCGACAAGCTCCATCTCAATCTGACTCAGACATTGAAATCTGATGCGGTGCAGAAGCGCTTGGACGAGGCTGGCTTCGTCCCGGTGGCCAGCACGCCCGACGAATTCACCGCGATGATGGCAAGGGAAATCCCGAAATGGGCTATGCTGCTCAAGGACGTATCCAACAAGCGGTAGCGGCTGCGTTCGCTCTGCTCATCGCGCTCGCGCCGGCTCAGGCACAAAGCGATTGGCCGTCACGGCCGGTGCGGCTCGTGGTGCCGGCCACCGCCGGTGGCGTCAATGACGCGGTGGCGCGTCTCCTCGGGGAGGGGCTGTCGAAACGGCTCGGCCAGCCGTTCGTCCCGGAGAACATTGCCGGCGCCGCGAGCATGATCGGCACCGCAGCGGTGGTGAAGTCCGCGCCCGACGGCCACACGCTGCTGCTTGCGGCAATTGCCCCGCTCGGCATCGTGCCGCATGTCCGCAAGGCGCCTTACGTGGTCGAGCGCGATCTCGCGCCGGTCGGCCTGGTCGCGACGCAACCGCATCTGCTGCTGGTCAATCCCGACAAGATGCCGGTGAAGACGTTGCCCGAGTTCATCCAGCGGCTGAAGGGAAATCCTGGAAAATACAACTATGCGTCGTCCGGCGCGGGCCAGCTCAATCATCTCGAGATGGAGCTGTTGATGCTCAAGACCGGCACGCGGATGACGCATGTTCCCTACAAGAGCAGCGGCGATCAGGCGACGGCGCTGATCGGCGGTCACGTCGATTGCGCGGTGTTCGGCATCACCGCGGCGCTGCCCTACATCAAGGCCGGCACGGTGCGGCCGATCGCGGTGATGACCGCCGAGCGCTATCCCGAACTGCCGGAGCTTCCGGCGGTGCGGGAGGTCGTCACTGATTTTGGCGGCGTGTTCTCCTGGCACGGGCTTTTGGTCCCGGCGGCCACCCCGCGGCCGATCGTGGGCAAGCTCAACACGGCCATGGTCGACTATCTGCGCTCGGCCGAAGGCATCGCGCAGATGAAGAAGATCGGCGCCGAGGCGGTCGGCTCTTCGCCGGAGCAGTTCGCGGAGCTGATCCGGTACGAAAGCGGGCTATGGGCCGACGTCATCGACCGCGCGCAGTTGCAGATTCAATGACGCATTTTGTTGTCGGATAGCCGGGCGGGAGCGATGCAGGTGTTTCGCAGGCCGCCAGGTTCGCTTTCAAGCCGCTTGCGCGCGGCGGACGGATAGAAACAGGCTTTCGTCAAAGGCCGCGTGGTCCGTAAATATTCTCATGAGACCAACGAGGCCGGAAAACCGTCGGACAAATGCGGCCGTGATCTCGATGTAGCGCGAGCCGGTTAGCATACTGATGTGCGTAAATTGCGAGCGGTGAGTGGCCATCCAAAACGCCCACCTGCTGCTCACGTCGATGGAGGCTCCGCGCACGGCGCGTGCATCGATGAACAATTCAATGGGTCTAAAGCCAGCCACATCCTTCGCAAGCTCGCGCATCGGCAGGTCGCCAAATTCACCGACGTCAGAACCGGTCAGGGTGACGACGACGATTCCGGTTGCGGGTCTGGTTATCGTGAGACGGCAATGGACGGCTTCATACTCGATCCCGGGCGCAGGCAGCGTCACCATCGAATTCTCCATCGACAGAGAGAAAGCCCCCGGCCGTGTCTCTGAGGGCTTCCCCATTTGGGGGGGGGGCGGCGGCTGAGTTCAGGCCGAATAACGCAAAGGCCGGCCGAACGTTCCTTGAGAGAAAGAATGTGTGCCTGGCGCTATTCCGACTTGATGCCCGCGGTCTTGACCACCTCCGGCCATCGCTTCAGCTCGCTCTTGATGAAGTCATCGAATTGCTGCGGCGTGCCGCCCACGATCTCGGCCGCCTGCGATTCCGCGATGGCTTTGCGAACCTCCGGGACCTGAAGGACCTGATTGAAGATGCCATTGATGCGCGTGACGAGCGCCGCATCCATGCCGGCCGGCGCGATGATGCCATGCCAGACGGCGACGTCGAAGCCGCGAACCGTCTGCCCCGCAGGCGGGGTGTCCGGAAGCTGCGTCATCGGCTTCATCGACGCGCCGGCGAGGGCGCGAACCTTGCCTTCGCGGATTTGGCCGAGCGCTGTGGAGACCGTGATAACGGCGGTGTCCGCTTCATCCTTGAGCAAGGACGTCAGCATTTCCGATCCCGACCGATAGACGACGTTGACCTGGTCGATTCCGGCAAGGCTGTTGAGATAGGCCATGAACAGATGCGTCCAGTTGCCGACACCGGCCGATGCATAGTTGAACTTTTTGGGCTGTTGCTTGGCTGCGGCGACAAATTCGTTCAGCGTTTTGTAAGGGAGCGTCGGGCGGAGCAGAACCACCGCCGGCAGGTTCGCTGCATGGATGATCGGCGTGAATGCCGTGTGCGGATCGTAGCTCAACTTGGACAGCGTGTGCGACACGGCGTTGGGGCCGACTTCGGCCAGAAATAGCGTGTAGCCGTCCGGCTTCTCGCGTGCGACAGCGGTTGCCGCGATGGTGCCGCCGCCTCCGGGCCGGTTCTCCACGATCAGCGGCTGCCCGTTGGCGAATTGTGAGAAGCCGTTCGACAGATTGCGCGACAGCGTATCTGCCGCGCCACCTGCGCCGACCGGCACCAGCAGCCGAACCGGCCGATCGGGCCATTGAGCCGCGGATTGTGCAAATGCAGGCGTGGCGGCGAGCGCAACGGCCGCGAGCGCGGTGAACAAACGCATGTGCCCCTCCCAGCGTTTTATCGTTGTTGGCTGGAAGTCTGCCCAAACGTCCGGAGCGCGTCTATCCGAGATTCCGGCTCTCAGGGGTCAGTCAGGCGATCGACTCTGCTGCGTAGCTCTCCGATGCCGCGCGGTCGGCACCGAAAATCCTCGCATCGGCAATGACGCTCCCGACCTTCTCGGCCGCCTCGCGAAGCGTATCCGGCGCCAGATGCGCGTAACGTTGGGTGTAGCGAGAGTTGCCGTGGCCGAGCAGCCCCTGAACGACGTAGAGCGAAACGCCGTTGTTGACGAGGAAGCTCGCGAATGAGTGCCTCAGGTCGTGCAAACGCAGATCCGGAAGACCCGCGCGCACACGAATCCGCTGCCAGGGAAAATAAAGCGAAGCTGATGGTCGCTGCGTGACTGGCGAGGGGAAGATGTAAGCGCTGTCCTCGTTGGTTTGGATTTTGCGGAGCAGGGCGATGGCGGAACCATTGAGCGCGATGCTTCTGGGCTTGCCGGATTTCGAAAGAGGAACCAGAAGGGTCTTGTTGCTCCAGTCGACGTGTTCCCACTTCGCTTGCGTGATCTCGTTGCGCCGTGCGCCGGTCAGCAGCAGCAGCATGATCGCGTTGGCTGCGACCTGGTTCTCATCTTCCTCGATAGAGGCGACAAGGCGTTTGGCTTCTTCCAATGAGAGGAAACGCTCGCGGTGGACGTCAGGCGCGAGATTGATGCCGGTGGTCGGATTGTCCTTGATGCCGGGCACGCGCCATTTGCGGGCGAGATTGAAAATGTGCCTGAGCACGATCACGACGCGGTTGGTCGTGCCCGTTGCATATTTCTTCTCGCGCATCCTTTCGACCATCGCCGCGATCTGCTCGGCTCTGATCTGATCGATGTACTGCGATCCGAGAAATGGAAGGATGTGAATGCGCAGCACGGTCTCGTCCGTGCACCAACTCCGCTTATAGCTTTTCACATGAGGCAAGTAGCGGTCACGAACCAGCTCGGCCAGCGTCGGAATGGCGCGCAATTCGATTCTGCGATTTTGCGGATCGTCTCCAACCAGGGCTTGCGCTTGCACTTTGAGCGCCGTGCGGCGGGCTGCTGAGAGCGGAAGGACATCGGCTGGGCCGATCTTGAATTGGCGCTCGCGTCCGCGATCGTCGGTGTAGCGCTGGTAATAAGTTTTGCCGCCCGAGCGCCGAACCTCAAGCATGAATCCGCGTTGCTTGAGATCGAAGAAATCGACCTTCTTCAGTTCGGCGGGGCAGAGCGCCGATCTCACAAACGCTACGGACAATTCAACGCGCGACATGCCGACAAGTTAATAACTGGGACGAGAACGCAGGCAACGATTTCTTAACAAGTCATTCTTGAAAAAGTACGTCGTTAATGTCGCACAGGTAATAAAAATGGACTCTTGGAGTCACAATTTGTTTTTTTGAATCACTATTCGCATTTCATCTTCAGACTCTTCGCGAAGTCGCCGTGCATTTCTTCGCTGCGTCACTGTAGCGATTCGTCGCAGCGACATCATGGATGACGAGCGCAGATTGACGCAGGCGATGCGCGAACGATGCGTTTGCCTCACAAAAAGATAGTTCTCCGCATTCTTCGCCGCCTTAATTTGTTCCTTGGCGTCAACAAGTCGCATTGTCCCGATGTCCAAAAAAAAGACTTCTCCGGGCATGGAACGGGAGTTCGACTTCCACAGGCTGCCGTGTGGCGGCGCAATCGACCTTGATGCTTTCAAGCGCAAGTCTTGGCCGCGGGTCAGTGCACTTTTCGCGCGAATTGCGGCGCCGGCCACTTTTGGGTTCAAGCTCAAAAGCACGTCCAATTTGATCATGTTGCGCGATCTCTACCGCGTCGACGGGGAAACTGTCGTGGAAGGCTTGCCGCGGTGCTTGAGCAAGGATCTTCGCGGCAAGCTGGCGTACATTCCGGCGGGCTGCGATATCGAAGGTTGGGCCAAGATCGAGAAGGCCGCGTCGCTGATCATCGTGCGCATCGACAGCGACGTTTCCAGCCGGCTTCCTGCCGAGTTCGGGCAGCTCTCGCCGCAGATTGATTTTGACGACCAGACATTGCGGCTGCTCATGCTGCGCTTCCAAGCGATCCTCGACGATCCGACGCTCGATGTTCCTGGATACGCGGAAACGCTGGCTGAACTTCTGATGTTCGAGTTGACGCGGATGTCGCGGCGCGCACCGGCAAGCCGAGCAGAAGCACAATCAGCGCCGCGCGGTCTCACCGCAAGTCAATTGCGGCTCGTCACCGAGTACATGGACGATCATCTCAACGAGAAGATCACCATCTCCGAACTTGCTGCGCTCGTTGATCTCAACAGGTTTCATTTCATGCGCGCCTTCAAGCAAGCCGCGGGAATGCCGCCTCTCCAATTCGTCATTCGGCGGCGGGTTGAGCGAGCACAAGAGCTTCTGGCGGAACGCGCGTCGATCGCAGAAGTGGCCTATCGAAGTGGCTTCGGCAGTTCCATCCAGATGACGCGGGCGTTCCGCCGCATCATCGGAACGACGCCGTCGGCGATCCGTCGCGGCGATTAGCGGCGCCGACGTTCGGTCTCCTGCGTTTAGTCTGAAATTTTAATCCAAACACCGTATCAGCGCGGCGTGCGTGATTCACGCGCGCTGCGGCGTGTTTTGCCGGCGATAGAGGCGGAGACCTAGACTATACCGAGCATAACTTCTCGGTCCTCTCTCGGCCCTGATTGCGCGGCTTGATGTGGTGTTGGCGAATGATCTCGTGGCTCGCTTCGGGAGACCTATCTTGTACCTAGTATGGCTTTGTCGAAGTGCCTGCTTTTGATGCGACGAGGAAACTTTCGATCTAGCGCTTTCAATATGTTGCAGGCCGGTGGAGACTCAAATCTGCTGAATACGTGAAGGTTTGCTCCCTGTACGGCGCTGGGTACTACTACATCCCCGGCACCGATATCTGCATGAAGGTCGGTGGCTACATCCGTTACCAGGCGAACTGGTCCAACGGCGGCAACAGCATCTCCAACGGTCCCGCCGAGGGCACCGGTGGCCGCAACACCCGCACGGACTCGTCCGACTGGGGCCAGCGCACCCGCGCTGTCGCGACCTTCGACACCCGCCAGCAGACCCAGTACGGCACGCTCCGTACCTACCTGTTGATGGGCTACCAGCAGGACACGAACGGTCTTCCCCCGTCCACGTCGCCGAACGTCTACATGACCCGCGGGTTCATCCAGATCGCCGGCTTCACGTTCGGTAAGGCGACGTCGTTCTACGACTTCTTCCCGCGCGCGGCGGTTGCCTATCACGCTGGCAGCCTGTTCGCGGCGGACACGGGTGACGGCGGCCAGATGCTTGCCGCTTACACCGCCCAGCTCGGCAACGGCGTGTCGGCCTCGATCTCGGCCGAACAGTCGCTGCGTCGTCCGACCATCCTCGCGACGGCTGCCACATGGACGCCGGCGACTGGCGGTGGTCTCGGCTCGACGCTCCCGGCCAACAACCTTGGCCAGGGCGGCAGCACGACCGCCAACACCGGCATTCCGGACATCATCGCCAACCTCCGTTGGGACGGTGCCTGGGGCGCTCTGCAGATTGGTGGCGTGTTGCACAACGTGAGCGCGGGCTACTACGGCGCCACGGAAACCACGGGTCACCCGGGCGACAAGTGGGGCTTCGGCATCTCGCCTGGCATCCGCATCAACACCCCGTTCATCGCAGCCGGCGACTACTTCATCGCCGTCGCGAGCTACACGCAGGGTGCGATCGCGTATGCCTCGAGCACGAACTCGCAGAGCAAGCTGATCTGGAACGGTCAGAATGTGGCGTTCGGCTTCATGACCGACGGCGTCTATGGCGCCGCGGCCGGCGGGACGGACATCCAGCTCACGACCGCCTGGTCGGTTGCTGCGGCCTACGAGCACTACTGGACGCCGAACCTGCACACCTCGTTCTACGGGTCCTACATCAAGGTCTCGTACAACGACACGGCGAATGCGTTGATCTGCGCGAGCGGCTCGACGCAGGTTCCGTGGGCTGCTGGCTGCAACGCCGGCTTCAGCCAGTGGAACATCGGCTCGCGCTCGCAGTGGGACGTCACCAAGGGTCTCTACCTCGGTGTCGACGTGCTCTACACCCGTCTGCAGTCGGCTCAGATCAACACGGCCAACATCTTCACGACGACGGCCGCTCAGGGCGCGAAGGGCGTTGGCACCTACACGGTGTCCGACCAGTCGGCCTGGACCGCGGCGTTCCGCATCCATCGCGACATCGTTCCTTGATGATCGCGTAGGATCGGCAGTGCTGATCTAACCAACAGCCCCCGGCGGGAGACTGCCGGGGGCTTCTTGTCTCTAAGGTGTTGCCTCCAAGCTTGTGAGCGTTCGCATGAGCTCTTTGCACGACGCGTTACACAACTCGCATGCTTCACAGCTCGACCATGTCATGCGTGTCGAGCGGATGGCGTTTGCCGCCAAGTTGCGTGCGGCGAGGGCGGTCCTTGGCCTCAGCCAGGATCAGCTCGCGCATGAAATCGGACTGACCCAGAAGTCCGTTCATCGCATCGAGCATGGGGACGTCCAGCCCAAGGTTCGAACCATCCTCATGATCGAGAGGTTTTGGAGCGAGCGCGGTATTTCGTTTGAGAATTTGAGCAACGGCGGCTTTCGGCTTGTCGTGGAAAGCTCCGTGCTCGCGCGATTGAGCGACCCGCAAGATCGCAGCGTGTCACCGCCCAATTAAGCCCAACGCACCGTCTTGCATTTCGGTGCGGCGGTCGGGCTCGCGCGCCAGCCTCTCTGGCTCGCTCAAAGGCAGCCACTGACGATGCCGCGCTTTTCGAATATGGCGCGGTGCCCGCTGTTATAGCGGAAGCCCGCGCGCGGTTTGGATGTGGTTGTCACCGAGCCGTCATTCACGACTCCTAGTTTGCCCCGCGAAAGACAGGTGGGGTTGGGGTCGTGTTGTTTGTCATGGGTCGTTCGAGCCGTCATGCTCGGACCGGAGAGTTTTCAGCGACAGTTGTCAAAAGAAGGAAGCACGGAAGCGGGTACGCCGGACCTTGGGCCGCGCTAAAGCGGCGACGCCGTATTCTCCTTTGTACCATATCCGCGCTCGCAATCGGCTCGGCATCGAGCGGTTGGGCAGGGCAACTGCCCGATACCGCCTTTCAGGCCTATGACGTTGCAAACGCGTCGACGATTCAGGCTGGCCCCTTTTCGCTGTTCAAGGTGCCGGTCAACAGCGTGCAGCCGACTCAATTGAATCTCGGCTTCTATGAGGTCGGGAAGAAAATCACCGGCTATGACCTGCTCGGCCCCACGGGCCTCACCAAAGATCTGTTGACCAGCATCGAACCGGTGGTGATCGGCCCGGGTGGCGTCCTCTACTTGACCAACGGGCATCACACCTTCACGTCGCTCACGAAATCGATCTATGGAAGCGCGAATCCCACCGTCTACGTCAACGTCATCGCCAACTATTCGAACCTGACCGCCGAGCAGTTCTGGGCGCAGATGCAGGCGAGCAATTTCCTGCTGCCGCTCGACAACGGCGTCATCAAGAGCGTCGATCCACTCACAGGCACGCCGATCCCGTCCTCTTTCGCGGGAATGACCAACGATCCTTATCGCGGTCTTGAATACAGCATTCTGAAAAACAAAAGCTCGGTGCTGTTTCCCAACGCATCGAACATCACGGGCGCTACCGGCGCGTCAACGCCAGGCCTCGACAAAACCGCCGCGTTCTATTCCGACTTCATCTGGGCCAATGCCTATCGCAACGCGAACAATGGGCTTGGGCTTGCTTATCTGTCGCCCGGTGACATCGCGATCGCGACCAAGTGGAACCTGACAGGATCGAGCCAGACCACGCTGTCCGGCGTTGGCACGGTCACCGCGGCTCAATTGCCGGGCTACATCCTGAGCAGCAACATTTCGATTTCGAGCGCGATCAGCGACGCCACACTGGCCAACGGTGTGCTCGACGGCAATGGCACCTTCACCGGCGTGCGCAATCAAACTCTCGGTTCGGTGACCATCGGCTCGACCGGCCCCGGCTTCATTCTGCAGCTCGGTGCCGACAAGGGTTTCACGGTGACCTTGTCCGGCACCAACACCTATACCGGGGGCACCACGATCCTGGCCGGGACGCTGATCGTCAACGGCGACGCCGCACTCGGCGCCGCGGCTCCGTCGAGCTACACCATCGACCCCAAAAACATTGCCGCGAGCGTGCAGGCGGCCAACGGCATCATCTTCAACAGCCTGAGCGAGGGGGACGGCACGCTGCAGTTTGCCAGCTCCGCCACGCCTTACACCACCAACCGGCCGATTGCGGTGAGCGGCGAAACCGCGAAGATCAACGTCAATGGCGGCGGCACGACGCTGACGTTGACCGGGCAGATCGTTTCGCTCGGCAGCGGCGGCGCCGGGCTCGGCGCGGCCAACGGCGAAAGCGATCTGAGAAAGACGGGCGGCGGCACGCTGATCCTTGCCCCGGCAAACGGCAGCAATCCGCTGTTCTACGGCAACTGGATCATCTCCAACGGCGTACTGGTGGCATCGAGCGATGCCGCGCTCGGCAACACCAGCGGTCCCGCCTACACCATCGGCCAGATCGTGTTCAACGGCGGAACGTTCAGGCCGGGGGCGTCGTTCAGTTCGGTGCGAAGCGTGTCGATGATGGACAACGGCACGTTCGACACCGCCGGCTTCACCACGTCGTTCTCCGGAACACTGAACACCGGCAGCGGCAAGGTTCTTACTGTCAGCAACAGCAATGCGTCGACCGCGGGCAGCGTCACGTTCGGCTCGCTCAATATCAGCGGCACGAACACAACCACCACGACCGGCACGACGGCGACGCTGGCGCTCGCCGGAGGTGCGGCCGGCGACACGGTGACTTTAACGGGCGGCGTCAGCCGGACCGACCGGTCGGCGCTTTTCATCACACCGACGACAGCAGCGGGCAACACCGTACTCGGTGTGTCCGAGAAGGTCATGGTGGGCGCGGCGGCCGCTCCCACTGTCGCCAACGGCGGTGTCACCAATGGCATGGTTAATCCGTGGATCGTGATCAATCTGGGTGGCAATTACGTGAGCAACGGCGCCGCCGCGGGCAACAATCGATTCGATTTCGCCACTTATGACCCGGCCAAGGGCTATATTTCAGCAACATACAATTCGACCAACATCGCGACCGCATCCAGCACGAGTATTGTCGAGCAAACCGGCAATGCAACGCTCGCTGCGAATGCGTCTGCTTATGCGCTGAAGATCGATTCCGGATCGGCGGTTACGGCGACCGGTTTCACCATCACGCTCGGCAACGGTAGCAACCCCGCAGGCTTGATCCTCAGCGGCAGTGGCGCTGCGATCACCGGCGGCATGCTGCAGTTCAACGGCAGCGAGGGTGTGATCATTCAGCGCGGCAGTTCGACGATCAGTTCGACGATTGCCGGCACGAACGGGATGACGCTGGTGGGCGGCACCAGCAGCGCGACCTTGACGGTGAGCAGCGTGTCGGCCCTGAGCGGAGCGATCAACGTCGACTCCGGCGTGCTTAGCATCACGGCTGCGAATGCCTTTACGAACGTGAGCAGCGTCTATCTGTCGGACCACAACGCCATCGCGGCGACCGGCTTGGCGATCTCGGCCAACAACACCTTTGCCTCGCTCAACAGCGCCGGCAGCAACAGCACGGTGACGATCAGCGGCAACGGCACCCAACTGACGATCGGGCAGACAGCCAACGCCAATTCAGCGGTCAACAATCTGGATTCGACCATCTTCAGCACCATTACCTATGGCGGGACTGCCGGCACCCCGATCGTCAAGGCCGGCAGCGGCCTGTTGGACCTCTCCGGCGGCAAGCTCACACTGACAGCCGGCAGTACCGTTTCGGTGACCGGCGGCACGCTGCGGGTCAGCGCGTCGACGTTCACCAATGTCAACAACATCTCGACCGTGGCCGGCAGCGAGGTGCAATTCGCGCAGAACGGCGGAGGCGTGTTCGGCGGCAACATCACCGGGTCTGGCTTGCTGCATCTGATTGGCGGTACGTTGAAGCTGACCGGCACCGGTCACTCTTATAGCGGCGGCACAGTGGTCGAGATCGGCTCGACCCTCAGCTTGACCACAGCAAATGTTTCATCCGGCAACGCCAACATCACCAATGCGGGCGGTCTCGTCGTATTCGACCAGACCACCAGCGGCACTTATTCGGGCGTGATCAGCGACGGCCGCCAGATGCAGGCAACCACAGGAACCGTATTGTCCGGCAGCGTCGTCATTGACGATAGCACGACCCAGGGCTTCGGCGCCCGCACTGGCAACGTCACGTTCTCTGCGCAACAGGCCTATACCGGCGGCACGTTCGTCGAAGCCGGCACGCTCACCCTCGGCACCGCGAATGCAATCGCCAGCAGTTCTGGTGTCGATCTCGGCCGGGTCGGCGGCCCCAGCGGGACAGGGGCGACGTCGAATTCGATTGTCACCGCGACGCTCGCCCTCGGCGCCAACAACACCATCAAAGGCCTGATGAGCGAGGCCGGCAACAACACCGAGGTCAAGCTCAACGGCTATGCACTCACCGTGAACACGGCGAATAACACGATCTGGTCGTTCGGCGGCATCATCAGCGACACCGGCGGCACCGGCACGCTAACCAAATCGGGAAGCGGTGCGCTCACCCTCGCCGGCACCAGCACCTACACCGGCGCCACGACGGTCAGCGGTGGCCTGTTGAACGTGAACGGCTCGATCGCGGCGTCCAGCCTGACAACCGTGAATTCGGGCGGTGTGCTCGGTGGCACCGGCACCGTCGGAAACACCGTGATCAGCAGCGGCGGCACCCTCTCGCCCGGCAGTTCGATCGGCACGATCGCCGTGAACGGCAATCTCTCCTTCGCGTCCGGCAGCACCTATCTGGTGGAGGTTTCGCCAAGCGCGTCCGACCGCACAAACGTGACTGGTAATGCTGCGCTTGCGGGCACCGTCCTGGCGTCGTTCCAACCCGGCTCCTATACGACCAAGACCTACACGATCCTGCACGCCGCGAGCCTCAACGGCACGACGTTTGGGGCGATTGCCACCAACACATCCAACTTCAACGCAAGCTTGAGCTATACGTCCACGGACGTGATGCTGAATCTGACCGCAGCGCTGGGCAGCGGGACTGTCCTTAGCGGTAGCCAGCAAAACATCGCGGGAGCGATCAATAACTTCTTTAACAACGGCGGCCCGCTTCCATCGGGCTTTCAGACACTGTTCAATTATAGCGGGGCGGCACTGGCGAACGCCTTGAACCAGGTTTCAGGTGAGGGCGCGGCCAACAGCAGCCGGGCCGGGACCCAGGCGACGTCGTCGTTCCTGTCGCTGCTGCTCAATCCATTCGCAGGCTCATCCGGCGGAAACGTGAGTGGATTCGGCCCGGCGCGAGCGTTTGCAGCGGCTGATCGCGAACTCCCGCCGGAGGTGGCCACCGCCTATGCGGCGGTAACTCCGCGGGATACGCGCGACAATTTTGAAAAGCGCTGGTCTGTCTGGGGCCAGGGCTATGGCGGCCTCAACAACACGCAAGGCGACGCTTCCGCAGGAACGCACGATATGCGGTCGCAGGCTTACGGCGTTGCGACCGGCTACGACTATCGCGTCGCTCCCAACACGCTCATCGGGTTCGCGCTGGCCGGCGGCGGAACGTCGTGGAGCGTATCCGAAGGTCTTGGCGGTGGACGCGGCGACTTCTTCCAGATCGGCACCTATGGATCGCATTCCTTCGGTGCGGCGTATGTCTCAGGTGCGCTATCCTACACATGGCACCGGATGACGACGGATCGCACCGTCACCGTCGCGGGCACGGATCGGCTGACGGCAAGCTTCAACGCGCAGAGCATCGGTGGCCGCATCGAAACGGGTTACCGTTTCGCCATGAGCGTCCTCGGTGTTACGCCTTATGCGGCTTTGCAAGTGCAAAACTTCCGCACGCCCAGCTATGCGGAGTCCGCAGCTTCGGGGACGGGCACCTTTGCGCTGACCTATGGTGCGCAGTCCACGACGAGCGTCCGCACCGAACTGGGCGCCTGGTTCGATAAAGCCTTTGTCCTCGCCGATGGAAAGCTGTTGACGCTGCGCAGCCGGCTCGCTTGGGCCCACGACCGCTCCAACAATTCAGCTACGGCCGCGACGTTCCAGACTCTGCCGGGCTCCACTTTCACCGTAAACGGTGCCGCGGCAGCGTCCAATTCTGCGCTCGTATCCGCGGGCGCGGAGCTCGTGCTGAAAAACGGCATATCTCTACTC
This sequence comes from Pseudomonadota bacterium, assembly GCA_040756555.1. Classification (GTDB taxonomy): domain Bacteria; phylum Pseudomonadota; class Alphaproteobacteria; order Rhizobiales; family Xanthobacteraceae; genus Z2-YC6860. The sequence continues at coordinate 49,512 of JBFLYS010000002.1, forward strand.
GGCCGCTTCGATGGTGAGTTTTCCGGACAATCGACAACCTATGCTGGAACCGGCACTGTCCGCGTTTCTTGGTAAGGCGTCATCGAGGCTGGGCGGCGCGGCTGCTACGAGCATCCGGTTGTAGAAACGCAGGTGCTGCACTTCATGCAGGTGCCATTGCGCACCTAATCGAATCTTGGATGCCATGGTGGCCTTATCGGGGGCGCTGGAAATCCATTTTCCCTGCCCGGCCTACCGGATGCTTCGGTCGGCGCAGAAAACCGGGCGGATCGAATTCCGAGGAAACGCCGGCTCAAAATAGACTCAGCGCTAACTTGGCGGAATGCCTATTGAAATAGCTGGCGTCCCCACGGGGAATCGAACCCCGGTCTTCACCGTGAAAGGGTGATGTCCTGACCGCTAGACGATGGGGACGTCTGGACCCGGAAAGGGTGCGGCGCGGGGACGTATAAGGCGCTTTGCCGGACCCGGCAACCCACACCGGGGAAAGCCGGTTTTCCCCGTGTGGGGCCTACCAGTGGCCGGTGTTTTTCATCGAAATCCAGGGTTCCTGCGGGGCCAGAGCCTTGCCCTTCTGCAACAGCTCGATCGAGTGCTTGTCCGGGGAGCGGACGAAGGCCATCTGGCCGTCGCGGGGCGGGCGGTTGATGGTGACGCCAGCCTTCATGAGCTTGTCGCAGAGCGCGTAGATGTCGTCGACCTCGTAGGCGAGGTGGCCGAAGTACCGCGCTTCACCGTAATCCTCGGTGTCCCAGTTGTAGGTGAGCTCGACCAGCGGCGCTCCGCGGCCGAGCTTCTGCCCGGTCTCGTGAGCGGCGGCTTCGTCTTCGTTCGCGGCGAGGAACACCAGCGTGTAGCGGCCCTTGTCGTCCTCTCTCCGGCGCACCTCCTTCATGCCGAGAAGGTTGCAGTAGAAATTCATCGCCGCATCGAGATTGCGCACGCGCAGCATGGTGTGCAGGAATCGCATCGTGACCTCTTGTCGCTAAGGTTGTCTTCGCCCGGGACCATACATGATCACACCTGACCTTGAGACCGGCATCCGGCGGCTGCGCGAACTGGTGGACGAGGCGGAGACGGTTCTGCCGTTTACCGGGGCAGGGATATCCACCGAATGCGGCATCCCCGACTTTCGTTCCCCAGGCGGTCTCTGGACCAAGATGAAGCCGATCGACTTCGGCGACTTCCTGGCGAGCCGGGAGGCGCGGGACGAGTCCTGGCGGCGGCGTTTCATCATGGAGGAACAGTTCGGCGCTGCAAAACCCGGCCGCGGACATTTGGCACTCGCAAGCCTCTACCGCCAAGGCAAGGTTCCGGCGGTGGTGACCCAGAACATCGACAATCTCCATCAAAACTCGGGCATTGCCGCCTCGGACGTGGTCGAGTTGCACGGCAACACGACCTACGCCACCTGCCTGGACTGCGCCAAACGCTACGAGCTTCCGTGGGTTAGGGAGAAATACGAGGTTTCCGGCAGTTCGCCCGACTGCCCGGGCTGTGGCGGCTACATCAAGACCGCGACGGTATCGTTTGGCCAGGCGATGCCCGAAGGGCCGATGCAGCGCGCTCAAGAGCTAGCTGAGTCCTGCGAGCTGTTTCTTGTGATCGGGTCTTCGCTTGTGGTCTGGCCGGCGGCGGGTTTTCCCCTGGTTGCCAAGAGGAACGGCGCGCGGCTTGCGATCGTTAATCGCGATCCGACCGAATTTGACGAGATTGCAGATCTGGTCGTGCGTCACGACATCGGCGCGACGCTCGCCCCCTTCATCGCGCACTGATTCGAATTTCCTCTTATTCACAGGTGTTTGGAGCGCGGAACGCGCAACCGCATTTATTTCTTTTCGGAACAAGGCCGAATGTTATCGTTACTTAGAGATTCGCGAAGCGCCCAACCAACAAGAGGCGCTGATAAAGGGGCAGCCGCGAAGGCGTCATGGCGGCAGACGTTTCAAAAGGACTTGGGCTTGGACCGGACGTCGGCGTAGATGCCGACGAGACGGCAACCATCATCGAACTCTCTGGTGTCATCAAGTGGTTCGATGTTTCCAAAGGTTACGGGTTCATCGTGCCCGACAACGGGCTACCCGACATTCTCCTCCACGTGACGTGTCTCCGCCGTGACGGTTTCCAGACCGCCTACGAAGGAGCGCGCATCGTCGCCGAGGTTCTGCAACGGCCGAAGGGCTTGCAGTGCTTCCGCATCCTGTCGATGGATGAGTCGACGGCGATCCACCCCTCAACGCTGCCGCCGGCGCGCACCCATGTGACGGTGACGCCGACCAGCGGTCTCGAGCGGGCGATGGTGAAGTGGTTCAACCGGCTCCGGGGCTTTGGCTTCCTGACCCGCGGCGAGGGCACCGAGGACATCTTCGTCCACATGGAGACGCTTCGCCGGTACGGCCTCACCGAGCTTCGTCCGGGACAGACCGTCCTGGTACGGTTCGGGCCAGGGCCGAAGGGGATGATGGCTGCGGAGGTCCGCCCGGATGGCGGGCCGACCGGACCGGCCTCTCACTAAGGCGGACAAACAGGGCGTCTGCTGCCGAATTGGGGACGAATTCAAAGGGCCGCGATAGCGGCCCTTTCGATTCACATTCGATTCATGGGCTTTGCTCAGTCCTAGATACCGAAATATTTCCCGTGAGGCGGTCTCGCGAACGTGTTGTCGCGCGGCCCTGAGTTCGTTGTCTTTTTGCCACAGCTTCCGTATTTGTGGGGAACGGCCGCCCGGGGCGAGGGTTTGAGGCTTTGGTTGGGTTCGCGAATTTGATGGGTCAGGCCGGATTTCCGGGAAAGGGTAGGCCGTTGATGCGCTGGTTCGGTCCGGCCGTCGCAGGCGTTGCGATCGCGCTTCAGGGATTCCTCGTCGGCGCTGCCGCAGCTCAGGAGGCCGGTCTCCTGGAGAAGCGCGAGTCGATCTACAACAACATCTTCGTCTTCGGTGACAAGGACAGCGTCACCATGACCTTCGGTCACAACAAGCGCTATTACACCGAGAGCGCGATGAAGCTGTCGGACCCCGGCGCGCTGACCGTCGAATACACGCGTTACATGACGCTCGGGATCGCCTATCCGCCCAAGCTTGAGCGCATTCTGGAAATCGGCCTCGGCGGCGGCCGCACCGTCTCGTATCTGAAGGCAGCGTTGCCGGACACCGCGATCCTGACGGCGGAGATCGACAAGGACGTGGTCGACCTCGCCAAGAAGTATTTCAAATTCACGGAGTCCGCGAGCATGCGGGCTGTGGTGGCCGATGGCCGCTCGTTCCTGATGCGCGACAACGACAAGTGGGACGTCATCCTGATCGACGCCTACCGGGGACCGTTCGTGCCGTTTCACCTCCTGACCAAGGAGTTCTACACGCTGGTGAAGTCGCGCCTCGCGCCAGGCGGCGTGGTGGTGCAGAACATCGAGCCCTCGACCATGCTGTTCGACTCGGCGACCGCGACGCTCAACAGCGTGTTCCCGTCGGTCGATCTCTATGACGGCGGTGGCAACATCGTCGCGGTCGGCTATGACGGGCCTTCGCTCCGCCAAGCGGATTTGCTGGCCCGCGCGACCAAGGTGCAGGAGCGCTACAATCTCCGTTACGATCTCCGCACCATGGTTGCCGCGCGCCGCGTGCTCCAGCGTCCGACGGGCAAGATCCTCACCGATGACTTTGCGCCAGTGGAAACCATGCGCGCCATCGAGCAGCGGAACGAGAAGTGGAAAGAACAGACGGAAGCGCCCCGCTGATGTCGCATTCAGTCATTCGCGGACTTCTGCTGTTCGGGATCGCCATCACGCTCGGTTTCGCGGTGATGGGCTTCGAGATGCTTGGCAGCCGGTTCCTCAATCCGTATTTCGGCGGAACCATCAACACCTGGGCCTCACTGATCGCGACGGTGCTGGTGGCGCTGATGGCGGGGTATCTGCTCGGCGGCGAACTGGTCGACCGCACCTTGAGCCCAAGGTTGTGCGGCATCCTGCTGACAGTCGCCGGGCTTTACTTGTTCAGCATCCCGCTCTGGGTCGATCCGTTGTTCGCGTGGATGCTCAACAGTGTCGGCGACGGCATGGTGGGAACGATCCTGGCCGCGATGGCACTGTTGTTCATTCCGCTCACGCTGATGAGCGTGTTCACACCGTTCGCGGTGCGCCTGCTTCTGACTTCGGTGAGCTTTGGCGGACGCCTGGTCGGCTTTGTCTACGGCGTCTCGACGGTCGGCAATGTGCTCGGCACGCTGATCACCACCTTCACGCTGGTCCCGGCCTTCGGATCGCGCACGCTAACGATGGTGTTTGCCGCTTTCACGGTGTTTTGCGGTCTCGTGATGATCGTGTGCGACCGCTATCTGCAAGGCGACAAGGCATGACGCTCCGCCGGACCGCGCTGGCGCTTGCTCTCGCCGCCTTCTGCGCGCCGGTCCACGCTGAGCCGACGGTCATGGCCTCGGGGGCTTATCCCGAGGGGCTGCTTTGGCAGGGCGGCAAGATGTATTTCACCGAGATGGGGGCCGATCAGGTCACCATCATCGAGAACGGATCGACCCGCGCGTTCTGGCGCGATCCGGGCTGCGGGCCGACGTCGATCGCGCCGTTCGGGCCGACGGGCTTCCTGATCAACTGTCATCTTGGCCATCAGGTGGTGGAGGTGTCGGCTGCGGGCGTCACCGGACGCCGCTTCAGCACAGCGGCCAACGGCATCCGCATCAATGATCCGAACGCGTCGGTGGGTGACGGGCAGGGGGGCGTCTATTTCTCGGACTCCGGCGTGTTCAGCGTGCGTGCACCGGCGACCGGACGCGTCTATCACGTCACGGCGATGGGGGTGATGACCGAGGTGATGAACGGCATCAAATATGCCAACGGCGTGCAGTTCGATCCGCCCACCCGCACGCTCTATGTGTCCGAGCATCTTGCGCGCCGCATCCTCGCGCTGACGCTCGACAGCCGCCAGCGCGTGACCGCGACCAAGGTGTTCGCCGACTTCGCGCAGATCCCGGCCACCAAGACCTATTCCTATGAGGAGGCGGGGCCGGACGGGCTGATCTTGCGGCCGGGCTATCTGGTCGTCGCCGAATACGGCGAGGGGCGGGTGCACGTCTTCCAGCGCGACGGCACACAGCGCGAAGGTATTTGGCGCAACACGCTCAAGGTCTCGATGCCGTTCGTGGACACAGTGGCTTTCGACGGCGCTGGCAATCTATGGGCTGGCGGCTCGTTCCAGAACACACGGCCGCCGTTTGAGGGTGCGGTGGTGCGTTTCCCACAAAGCGAATGGGAACAGCCCGCGCGATAGGCGGGGCGGCAAATTCCAAATTCAGACGATCAGTGCGTCCAGGCGCCGCGCCGGGTGAAGGCGAAGTTATCGGCATAGGACATGCCGTGCCGCGGCGCCGCTTTGCTCTCAGTGATCTGGTAGGGGATGCCGTTCCTCTCGCAGTAGGCGACGGCCTCTTCCTTGGTCGCGAAGCGGAGCCGGACCTGGCTCTTCATGTCGCCCGACGAGGTCCAGCCCATCAGAGATTCGACCACACGGGGTTCCTCCGGTTCGTAGTCCAGAACCCAAAGCTTGGTCTTGGCGACGCCGGACTGCATTGCGGTCTTGGCGGGCTTGTAGATGCGGGCGAGCATGGTTCGATCCCGTTGAAATGGTGGTCGGGGCAGCAAGATTCGAACTTGCGACCCCCTGCTCCCAAAGCAGGTGCGCTACCGGACTGCGCTATGCCCCGAGGCCACTGGAGTGGATCGCATAAACCGGCACTTTCGGTCAATGCGGACCGGAAAATCACCCCAGATAACGCCCTAGGCGCGCTTTGCGGCGGGGGAAACCGGTGCAGCGGCCGGGCGGGGCGCCGCCCGTTGCTTCAGCAGGGCGGTAAATCGCTCCTCCGGCATTGGCTGGCCGAGCAGGTAGCCCTGGCCCATGTCGCAGCCCATGCCGACCAGAGCATTGACGTCGGAGGCCTTCTCCAAGCCGATGCCGACCGCCATCGCGCCGAAGCTGTGGGCAAGATCGATGACGGATTTGCAAATCGGCGCGTTCACCTTGTCGGTTCCGCAATCGATGACGAGGGAACGATCGAGCTTCATTTCGGCGAAAGGAACCGCCTTGAGCTTCATCAGCGCAGTGAAGGCGCGACCGAAGTCGTCGATCGAGAGCCGGACATTGTACGGAGCGAGCGCCTTCGACAGCTCGTTGGCAAAGCCGAGTTCGCGGACGGCTTGCTCCTCGGTGATGTCGATGATGAGGCCGGACCACTTGTCGATCTGCGGGCGATGGGTGCGCACGAGGTCCTGGACCTTGAGCTTCATCAGGGCCGGGATCGAGATGTTGACCGCAATACGCAGGTTGACGCCGAGTTTGGCAAAGCTCTGCGCGGCCTTTAGCGCGCTGGTCAATCCATACTCGGAGATCGCCAGCTGATCGGCCTCGCTGGCGTTGGGCATGAAGCTGCCAGGGGACAGCACGCCATGCTGCGGATGGCGAATGCGCGCGAAAGCCTCTGCGCCGGCGAGCTGCTTCTTTCGCAGCGCGATCTTCGGCTGATACCAGAACTCGACCCATTTATTCCGCAGCGCTTCGCCAAGATCGACGGAGACGGCCTTGGCGTTCGCGGCCGGCGGATTACCGATCTTCTGCGAGAACAGGACGGCGTGGATCGCGGCGGTGTCGAATGGTTTCTTCAGCGCCGGCAGCATTTTCAGCTTGAGGTGATCGCCGATCTGCTTGACGTTTCCGGGCGCCGCATCACCGCGGTTGCTTATCAACTGGATCGGACCGGCGTAGCCCGACTTCGCCAGCACATTGAGCGTGTGCACCGAGTCCTGCGCGTCCGTGCCGACGCTGAGGAAGATAATTTCAGGCGGCCGCGTCGGTGGCGATTTCCGGAACTGGATGCTGTCGGTGTATTCCGCAGCGTCGACGCTGCAACCTTGCAGGATCAGTGTGAGGAACGAACGGACGCTGCTCTCGTCGTCGATGACGTAGCCGAGCGGCGTGCTCCCGCCGCCCACGTGTGCAGGTCCGTTCGGTTGGCTGTCGATGGCCATGCGTCTTCCGGCGCCACCGTTGGCACCCTATTCAACCACCTCACAACTGCGCCCAATCCGTTAATAAAATGTTTTTTGTGACAAATTTTGCCTCGTTATACTCAAAGTTCACGCGCCGCGTCGGGCGGCGCGCAACGACCGAGGCATCGTCCATGACCAGCACGCGTTTCATGAATCCCGAAACCATCGCGAAGCCGGGCGGCTATTCGCATGTGGTGGAGACTGTCGGTCCGGGGCGGATCGTCTACATCGCGGGCCAGCTTGGGCTGAAGCCGGACGGCAAGATCGCGGGCGACTTCCGCGCACAGGCGGTGCAGGCGTTCGAGAATTTGAAGAACGCGCTCGCTTCTGTCGGCGCCACGTTCAACGACGTGGTGAAGCTCAACAACTACCTGATCGACATCAAGAGCAACCTCGGTGCTTATCGCGAGGTGCGCGATCTCTACGTGAACGTGAAGGCGCCGCCCGCGAGCACGACCATCGGCATCACCGCGCTCGCGCGCGAGGATGCGTTGTTTGAGGTCGAAGCGATTGTGATGTTGAAGTAACTTTTGCTCAATGCGCCGAGCTCGCCCCGCACTGAAGAGCGGGGCGAGTGGCGGAAGAAGTGGCTGGAAAGTTCAGCCCACCGCGTTGAGGACCTTGCCGCTTTCGGTCGTCACCGGCTTCGCGTCGAGTAGCGCGAAGGAAATGATGCACGGCTCGGTACCGTTGTTGATCCAGTTGTGGATCGTGCCGCGCTGCACGAGAACGTCACCAGCCTTCAGATGAACGTTCACCCCGTCGATATCCATGTCGATCTCGCCCTTGATGACCACGGCGTAGTCGATGGAGTCGGTGCGATGGTTGCGCGACTGCACGCCCGGGCTGAACTCGACCACACGGAATACGGTGCCACCCGGGAGTGTCGTGCCGACCTTGACCAGCGCCGCATCGTCCTGGGCGTCGTTGCTGATCGGGAATTTCTCTGTGGTCCAGATCGCGGCGGCCTTGGCGCCAGGGCGCCCCTCGCGGATGTTGGTGACGATCTCGTCGATCTTGACGATCGCCTTGCCGTTTGCGTCGTGGCCGGTGACGACCCGCCGAACCTTGAATGACATCTCTCTCGCTCCCTCAATCGCCGTTTTGGCTTGCCGCGGGACGCTAGGGGCTTGCGCAATTGGTCGCAAGGGCCGCAGGCGCACACCGGGTTCTCCATCGCAGAATCGGTGATAGGCTCCACGGCAACAAAAAAGAGCAAGGCGGAAGTGAAGGGGAGGAGCCACGATGGCGCGGCTCGCAATAAATTGGCTGGCGCGCATCGCCGCGGTGTTGCTTGTCGCGCTGTCCGCGAGTGCGGCGCAGGCGCAATATCCGATCCGACCGATCCGCATCATCGTTCCGTTTCCGCCCGGCGGCGCGCCGGACCTGCAGACCCGCATTATCGCGCAACGGTTGTCCGAGCTGTTGGGGCAGCCGATCGTTGCCGACAACCGGCCCGGCTCGAATGGCAACATCGCGGGCGATCTCGCGGCGAAGGCCGTGCCCGACGGCTATACCGTGCTGCTCGGGCAGGACAGCATGTTCGTCACTAACCCCTTCATCTATCCGAAGATGCCGTTCGATCCGATGAAGGATCTCGTACCGGTCACCTCGACCGCGATGAACGAGTTCTTCCTGTCGGTGAATCCGGACGTGCCGGTCAAAACGTTTCCCGAGTTCATCGACTACGTGAAGAAGGCCAATCCGCCGATCCCGTTTAGCTCCGCTGGCAACGGCAGCTTTCACCAACTCGGCATGGAGATGCTCAAGCAGCGCGCCGGGCTGCAAATGATCCACGTGCCGTATCGCGGCGGCACGCCGGCCGCGACGGCGGCGGTTGCGGGTGAGGTGCAGGCCTTCATGTCGGGTGCGTCGCTCGTGGCGCAGATGAAGACCGGCAAGCTGCGCGGGATCGCGACGACGGGCTTGCAACGTTCGCCGCTCTATCCGGATCTGCCGGCCATCGCGGAGTTTTATCCGGGCTATGAGCTGAAGGTGTGGTTCGGCTTCTTCGTTCCGGTGGGGACACCCGAGCCGATCATCGCGCGGCTGCGCGCGGAGACGAACAAGGTTCTGGCGGAGCCCGAGGTTGCCGAAAAGCTCCGCAACGCCGGCGGTTTGCGGCCCTACGTCACGACGCCGGAGGAGTTCGCGAAGCAGGTCCGCAGCGACTACGAGAAGTACGGCAAGCTGATCAAGGACATCGGCGTCACCGCCGATTGAGAAGGCGGCGGCATACGCCGGCGAGATCGAGGAATGGGCATGAAATTGAAGCTGATCGCTGCCGCATTGATGACGTGTATCGCCACGGCGTCGTTTGCGCAGCAATACCCCGCGCGGCCGATCAAGGTTCTGGTGACGATCCCGCCGGGCGGCGCTCCGGATATCGCGGCGCGTCTTCTGGCGCAGAAAATGTCCGAAAGCATCGGCCAGCCGGTGCTGGTCGAGAACCGGACCGGCGCGAACGGCAATGTCGCGGCCGATATCGTCGCGAAGGCGCCGCCGGACGGCTACACGCTGATGGTGGCGGCCGACAGCCTGCTGACCATCAACCCGCACGTCTACGCGAAGATGACGTTCGATCCGCTGAAGGACCTGCTGCCGGTCGCGAGCGTGGCGTCGAACCAGTTTTTCCTCTCGGTCAATCCAAGCCTGCCGGTCAAAACGGTGCCGGAGCTTGTCGAGCTTGCGAAGAAGACCAAGCCGCCGCTGCCTTATGCCTCCGGCGGCAACGGCAGCCAGCATCAGCTCGGCATCGAGATGCTGAAGCAGCGCGCAGGCATCGACCTGACGCATGTGCCGTATCGCGGCGGTGCGCCGGCCGGCACTGCAACGGTGGCAGGAGAGACGATGGTGGTGCTTGCGGGCGCATCGAATGCGGGGCTTTTGCGCTCGGGGCAATTGCGCGGGCTTGCAACCACGGGTGCAAAACGCTCGCCAATGTTCCCGGATATGCCGACGATTGGCGAGTTCTATCCGGGCTACGAGTTGACGATCTGGCTTGGTCTGTTTGCACCGGCGGGAACACCAGAGCCGGTTGTCACCCGGCTGCGTGAGGAGGTGCGCAAGGCACTTGGGCAACATGACTTCGTGGACAAGCTCAACGTCACTGGGCGTCTGGAACCGCTCGATCTCTCGCCGCAGGAATTCAGCGCGCTGATCCGCAAGGACTACGACAAGTACGGCAAGCTGGTGAAGGACGTGGGCGTGCAGCCCGAGTGAAGGTGTTTTCCAACATGCGTGGAATTCGGATCAACCAGGATTTCGTATCCGGGCTGATGTTCGCGGGCTGGGGCATCGCGGGGCTCTGGATCGCGCGCGACTATCCGATGGGCTCGGCGCTGCGGATGGGGCCGGGCTATGTGCCGCGGCTCTTGTGCTGGGGCCTGATCGCGATTGGCGCGGTCATCGCGGTCAAGGGAGCGATGGTGGCTGGCGAGAAGATCGGCCGTTGGCACTGGAGGCCGCTGATCGTCGTGTCCATCGCGGTGCTGGCCTTCGCGTATCTGCTGGAACCTGGCGGACTTCTTGCCGCGACGTTTGCGATCGTGGTGATCGGTGCGTTCGGCGGCCCGGAGTTCCGGTTCGCGGAGTCGCTGATCCTGGCGGCTGGGCTCGCGGTCGGTGCCATCGTCATCTTCGTCTACGGCCTTAAGCTGCCCATGCCGATCTGGCCGGCGTTCCTGAGCTGACGCATGGACATTTTGAACAATCTCATCTTCGGGTTCGGCGTCGCGCTGACGCCGCAGAACGTTCTGTTCTGTTTCCTCGGCGCGATGATCGGCACGTTGATCGGCGTGCTGCCGGGCATTGGGCCGTTGGCGACGCTCGCGATGCTGTTGCCAGCGACCTTCTATCTGCCGCCGGTGCCGGCGCTGATCATGCTCGCGGGCATCTACTATGGCGCGCAATACGGCGGCTCGACCACGGCCATTCTCGTCAACATGCCGGGCGAGTCATCATCGGTGGTGACATGCCTCGATGGCTATCAGATGGCGCGCAAGGGCAGGGCGGGCGCGGCTCTCGCGATTGCCGCACTTGGATCGCTGTTCGCAGGCACTGTCGCGACGGGACTGATTGCGATTGCGAGCCCGCCGCTGTCACGGCTCGCGCTGCAATTTCTCGCCGCCGAATATTTCTCGCTGATGGTGCTGGGTCTCGTCGGCTCTATCGTGTTGGCGCACGGATCGCTGCTCAAGGCCGTGGCGATGGTGCTGCTCGGTCTGCTGCTCGGTCTCGTCGGCACCGATGTAAACTCCGGCCACGAGCGCTTCACCTTCGATCTGCCGGTGCTGGGCGACGGCATTGGCTTTGTCGTGGTGGCGATGGGTCTGTTCGGGATGGCCGAGATTCTCGCCAATCTGGAGAAGAAGGACGACCGCAAGATCGGTGCGGTCATTGGGCGGTTGTGGCCGACGCGCGAGGAGTTCCGAAAGGCTGCGCCGGCATCGGTGCGCGGCACCATCATCGGTTCAATACTCGGCGTGCTGCCAGGCGGTGGTGCGCTGCTCTCGTCGTTTGCGGCTTACGCGTTCGAGAAGAAGATTTCGAAAGACCCGTCGCAGTTTGGCCGCGGCGCGGTCGAGGGCGTCGCGGCGCCGGAGTCCGCCAACAATGCGGGCGCGCAGACCTCGTTCATTCCGCTGCTGACGCTTGGTATTCCGTCAAATCCTGTGATGGCGCTGATGATCGGCGCCATGATGATTCAAGGCATCGCGCCCGGCCCACAGGTGATGACGCAACAGCCCGATCTGTTCTGGGGCATCATCACCAGCATGTGGCTCGGCAATCTGATGCTGGTCGTCATCAATCTGCCGATGATCGGCATGTGGGTGCAGCTCCTGAAGGTGCCGTACCGGCTCTTGTTCCCGTCGGTCCTGTTGCTGTGCGCGATCGGCGTTTACAGCCTGAACAATTCCGGTTTCGAGGTCGGGCTGACCGCGCTGTTCGGATTGATGGGCTACGTGTTCTACAAGCTGGGCTGCGAGCCCGCGCCGCTGGTGCTCGGCTTCATCCTTGGCCCGCTGATGGAGGAGAACTTGCGCCGCGCGCTACTCCTCTCGCGCGGCGATCCGCTGGTGTTCGTGCAGCGGCCGATCAGCCTCGCGCTGCTGCTGATGGCGGTGGTGTTGCTGCTGCTGGTGATCCTGCCGAACTTCCGCAAGACGCGCGAAGAGGCGTTCAAGGAGGTCTAGCGCGCGTTGCCCTGAACCTTCGCGGTCAGGAGTTTCGTTCTGTCGGCGGACTGGCCGACGGAGACTTCGAACGCACCAGACTCGAAGCGCGGCTGCAGATTTTTATCGAGAAATTCGAAGTCGGCGGGCTTCAGCGTGAAGCACACGGTTTTGCGCTCGCCCGACTTCAGGGTCGCCTTGGCGAAGCCTTTCAGTTCCAGCACCGGGCGCGCAATGCTCGCGACCGGATCGCGCAGAAACAGGAACAGCGTTTCCTGGCCCGCGACGCTGCCTTCGTTTGAAACATCGACGGCAACCGTGACGGTGTCGCCCTCGGTAAATTCCGACGGCACCTTCAGGTTGGATAGCGCATAGCGCGTGTAGGACAGGCCGTGACCGAACGGGAACTGGGGCTCGATCGGCAAATCGACATGGCGCGTGGAGAAGTAAACTTCCGGATTGGCCGGGCGGCCTGTGGATCGCTGCGAATGGAAGATCGGGATTTGGCCGCCATCGTAGGGCCATGTCACGCAGAGCTTGGCGCTAGGATTCCACTTGCCCGTCATTACGTCAGCGATACCGTGTCCGGCCTCCGAGCCAAGGAACCATGACGCGACGACCGCTTCTGCTCTTTCGAACAGCCAGGGCGCGGCAACGGGCCGTCCGTGGCTCAGCACGACGATCACCGGCTTGCCGAGAGCGAAGATCGCTTCAGCCAGCGCGCGTTGATGACCGGGCAGCTCGATCCGGCCGCGGCTGTGCGCCTCGCCGGTCATGTCCTTGGTCTCGCCGAGCGAGAGGATGATGGTGTCGCATTCTTTGGCGAGTGTGACAGCCTCGGCAATGCCGCTTGTGTCGCTACCCTCGATCTCGACGCCCTTCATATGGCGGATGTCAGCGTTCGGGCGCGCGATCTTCAGCCCATGCAGGATGGTGACGGACTCGAGCGGAGCCGCGGCGAACCAGCAGCCGAACATTTCGAGTGGCGCGTCGGCGAGCGGGCCGATCAACGCGATCTTTTTGTTCTTCGAGGTGATTGGCAATGTGTTGTTGTCGTTCTTGAGCAGTACGACCGAACGCCGTGCGGAGTCGCGGGCGAGGGCAGTGAACTCTTTGACCTGCGTCTCTGACAACGGCGGCGCGGACACCCGGCGGTAGGGCTCGTCGAACAATCCGAGCTTGGCCTTCAGTGTCAGGACGCGCCGCACCGCGCGGTCGATGTCGGCCATCGTGACGAGGCCGCGTTCGAGCGCCTTGGGCAGGCCCTGCACATAGGCCTGGTCCTGCATGTCGATATCGACGCCGGCCATCAAAGCGATCGAGGCCGCGTGTGTCAGGTCTTCCGCGATGCCATGCGCAATCAATTCGGCCACAGCGGTGTAGTCGCTGACCATCACGCCGTCGAACCCCCATGTCTTGCGGACGAGATCATTCAACAGGTCGCCGTGAGCGGTCATCGGAATGCCGGCCACGTCGTTGAACGCCGGCATGATGGTTGAGACGCCGGCCTTCACCGCGGCTTCGAAGGGGGGCAGGTAGGTTTCCGCCAGTTGCCGCTCCGAGACATTGACGGAGCCATAGTCGCGCCCGGCCTCGACCGCACCATAGGCGCCGAGATGCTTGGCGGTCGCAGCAATGCTCGCGCGCCGCGATAGGTCGGTGCCCTGATAGCCGCGGATCTTGGCCTCGGCGAAACGGCTTGCAACATAGGCGTCCTCGCCCGGGCATTCCGCGATGCGGCCCCAGCGCGGATCGCGGCAGACGTCGAGCATCGGCGCGAAGGTCATGGTGATGCCGTCGCGGCCGGTCTCCTCGACCGACATCTTCGCCGTGCGCTCCCACAGCTCAGGATCGAACGCGCCGGCTTCGGCGATCGGCAGCGGATAGATCGTGTAGTGGCCATGCAGCACGTCGAGACCAAAGATCAGCGGGATCTTCAGGCGGCTTCCGAGCGCCATCGCCTGCCAGCGGTTGAGCCGCTCGGGATCGCGGATGTTGAGCAGGCTGCCGATCCGGCCAGCAGCAATCTGGCGCTCCATTTCCGCCTCGTCGTACGGCGGCGTGCCGGCATCGATCATGTTGAGCTGGCCGAGCTTCTCCTCAAGCGTCATCGACGCCAGCAGGCGATCAACCAGATCGGACACGAAAGACTCCCTGGAAATGGCGGTCAGCCGCTTTTGTAGCCGGTGCGGTCGAAGTTATCGAGGGTTGCCTGATATTCCTTCGGCACCTCGCAGCCGCAGCGCATATGCCAGCGGCGCACCAGGTAGCTGAAGGCGTTGCCCTGGGAGTCGCCGCGGTTGGTGCGCTTGCGTTTGTCGGCGAGTTCTTCTTCCTTCACGAACAGCTTCGGCCCGCCCGCGGATTCCGCGAGGAGCTGGATGCGGCAGGCCTTCTCCAGCTTGATCGCGTTGAACACGGCCTCCTCGATGGTGCGGCCGGCGGCGACGAGGCCATGATTGCGCAGGATCATGATGCTGCCCTGGCCGAGCGTCTTCGCGACCGCCTTGCCGCGCTCCTGGTTGATGATGAGGTCGGTGGTCTCGGAGAACACCGGCACGCCTGCAGAGAACATGGTGCCGTCGTTGCTGATCGCAGCGAGCGGCTTGCCGAGCGAGGAGAACGCGACGACGTGTTCGGGATGCGTGTGGATCACACAGTTGACATCAGGACGGGCGCGCAGCACCTCGGAGTGGATATAAACTTCGTTGTGGCGCGGCCATTCGCCGGCGACCTTGTCGCCCTCGATGTTGACCGTGATGATGTTGTCGTCCGTCATCTCCTCGACGCCGATGCAGCCGGGTTTCATCAAAAACTTGCCGGGATCGTCCGGCAGGCGCGCGGAGATGTGGCCCCAGACATAGTCGCCCTGGCCCTCGTCGACGAGGACGCGGCCGGCATTGATCATTTTCGCGCGGAGTTTGTCGGTCATGCGTTCAGTCCTGCTTGCTGGTGTCGGATGGTGATGGAGGCGCCGCGCGCAGTGTCGATCAGTGCGTGGGCATTGCTGGGTTCGCTGTCGCCGCGCCAGGCGACGTGACCGTCCGGGCGCACGAGGACGAGCTTGCGTTGGTAGGCGGCGAGCACGTCAGGTTCGTCGAGCGCAACGACGGTGAGCGGGACACCGCGATCCTTTGTGGCCTCTTCGATCTGCGCGGTCGAAACATTTCCGAGCCGCAGCAGGACGAAGCCTGGGCCGAACAGGTCGAGCGTCGAGCGCCCGTCCTTCAGCCAGACGTGGGGCGCACGGGCGCCGGGCCGCGCCGTCTGCACATAAGGGTGCGACAGGTCCGGCGGTGCAGGCGTTCCATCCGGCCAGACAATGGGAGAGTCGTCGTAGCGGTAGCCCATCATGATGCCGTTGGCGAACCACTCCTGCCGCATGACGCCAGCGAACCATTCGCCGTAATCCTTGCGCGTGGCATCGTTGGCGGCACCTGGCTCGAATATCTCTGGGTCGGGGAGGCGCTCGCGGGTCGCGAGCATGCGGCGCAGGTTGCGGCTCGCCTCCGCGACGTTGCGCAACCCAACGGGACGGCGCTCGGCGTCGTAGGTGGCGAGCAGGTCCGCGCCGCCCCAGCCCTTGTGAACGGCCTCGAGCTTCCAGCCGAGATCGACCGCGTCGCCGATGCCGGTGTTCATGCCGAAGGCGCCGGTCGGCGACATCAGATGCGCGGAATCGCCCGCAATGAAGACGCGCTTGGTGCCGTAGCGGTCGGCGACCAGCTCGCGCCGCACCCAGCGCATCACCGAGAGGATTTCGTAGTCGAACGGCTTGCCCATGGCGCGAAGGAGCGCCGCGCGGATGTCGTCCTCGCTGTGGTTGATCTTCTCGGGCGAGCCCACGATCGACATGCGGAAGCCGTCGCGGCCGTTGACAGCGACGATGGTGAGCCAGGTGCCCTCCGGGCCGATGAAGATGAAGCGGTAGCCGTCGCCCTTGTCGTGGAGCTTTGTGAAGTCCTTGCAACGGAACAGGACGTTGGTGGTGTAGGTCAGCGCTGGATTGCCGCTCATGCCGATGCCGAGCGCCTCGCGCACAGTGCTCGCGCCGCCGTCGGTGCCGACGATGAAATCGGCTTCGATGGTCTCTTCCGTGCCGGTCAGCGTGTTGCGCACGCGCGCGATGACGCCATCCGCTTTCTCGGTGAACGAGATCAGTTCGCAGTTATAGCGGAGCGTTGCGAGCCCGGATCGTTCGGCGAAGCGGCGCAGGATCGGATCGAACATGTCCTGCGGGACGCGCTCGCGCTTCTGCGGGCTTTCCGGCGGGCAGGGCTCGAAGCCGCGGCCGGGGAACGGCTCGCGCGCGAGTTCGTAGCCGTTCAGGCTCGTGACGTAGACGTAGTCCTGCGGATAATCGAGCGGATAGGGCGCGTCGCGCACCCAGTCGAGGATACCCCAGCGGCGACAGAACTCCATCGTGCGGATGCCGACGAGATCCATCTTCGGCTGTTCGATGGCGCCGTCGGTCTTTTCGATGAGCGTGCAGGGCACCCCGCGCCAGCCGAGATCGCCTGCGAGAGCGAGGCCGACCGGCCCGCCGCCAACGACCAACACCGGAGTGCGAACGGTCATTGCTTGTCCGGGCTGTAGCGTCGTTCCATGTCCTGGAACGATTGAATATCGACAAGGCGCTGGCGCTCCTTGAACGACACCAGCATATCGGAGGCGTCGCCCATGCGGCCGTTCGTCTTCAGATGCGACAGCGCGCGCTGCATGCCGTAGACCGCAGCCTGCAACGCGGTGTTGGCGTAGAGCACTCCGGCGAATCCGAGCTTCTTCAGTTCGTCGTTCGGTATTTCTGGCGTCTTGCCGCCAACCACGATGTTGATGAGCTGCGGGAACGGCAGCCGGGCGATGGTCGCGATCTGTTCGGCCGTCGTCGGTGCTTCGACGAAGCCGATATCTGCCCCTGCTTCACGGAAGGCGTGGATACGATCCATTGCGGCGTTGAAGCCTTCGACCGCGATGGCGTCGGTGCGCGCGACGATCATCAGGTCGGGGTCGGTGCGGGCATCGGCGGCTGCCTTGATCTTGGCGACCATTTCGCTGTTTGGCACTACCTGCTTGCCTTCGAAATGGCCGCAGCGCTTCGGGAACACCTGATCCTCGATCTGGATCGCATCGGCGCCCGCGCGCTCCAGAAGCTGGATCGTGCGGCGCATGTTGAGTGCATTGCCGAAACCGGTGTCGGCATCGACCATCAGCGGATTGGGAAATACATCCCGGATGGCAATGACGTGATCGACAAGCTCGGAGAGCGTCACGAGGCCGTTGTCGGGAATGCCGAGATAGGTGTTCGCGATGCCCGCTCCGGTGATGTAGGCGGCGTCAAAGCCCTGATCGGCGACGATCCGCGCCGCGAGCGCGTTTGCGACGCCGGGGAGCAGCATCGCCGCTCCGGGCTTTAGCGTTTCGCGGAACTGTCGGCGCGTGGACTGGGGCATCGGAACGATCCTGTGAGCCGGGCGGGATGGTGCAGGATCGGCACCCTCCGCTCAAGAGACCCGCTCAAGCATCGTTCACGGGAGAAGAACGACCGATCCCGTGGTCTTGCGGTTCTCCACATCGCGATGCGCCTGCGCGGCATCCCGCAGCGCATAGGTGTGGCTGATCTCGATCCTGATCTTGCCGCTGCCGACCATGGCGAACAGGTCGTTCGCGGTTTCGAGAAGTTCTTCACGCGTCGCGGTGTAGTCCGGCAGGCTCGGGTGGGTGAGGAAGATCGAGCCGAGCGGGCCGAGCTTGCGCGGTGGCACCGGATCGGGATCGCCCGATGCTTCGCCGAACGAGGCGAGGATGCCGCGCCGGGCGAGCGCTTTCATTGAGCCTTCGAAGGTGGTGCGACCGACAGAGTCGTAGACCACCGGCACGCCCTTGCCGCCAGTCAACTCGCGGGTCTTCTCGGAGAAGTCGTTGTAGCCGAACACGTGATCGCAGCCGTGCGCCTTGGCGATTGCGATCTTGTCGGGACTGCCGACGGTTCCGATGACGGTCGCACCGAGATGCTTCGCCCATTGTGACAGAATTTGCCCGACGCCGCCGGCGGCGGCATGAATGACGATAGCGTCACCGGCCTTCACCTTGTAGGTCGCATGGGTGAGATAGCGTGCAGTCATGCCCCGGATCATCATCGACGCCGCGATCTTGTCGTCGATCCCGCGCGCCAGTTTCACCGCCCGTGCAGCAGGGACATTCCGCGCTTCAGCGTAAGCTGCGTCGGGACCGGCGACACAGGCGACGCGATCGCCGATGGCGAAGCCGGTGACGCCCGAGCCCATCGCCTCGACCACGCCTGCGCTTTCCATGCCGAGCCCGGACGGCAGCGACTTCACTGCGTGTTGGCCGCGCCGCACCAATATGTCGCGAAAATTGAGCGCCACAGCTGTATGGCGCATGCGGATCTCACCGGGGCCGGGCGGTGCGATGTCGACATCCTCGTAGCGCATCACCTCGGGGCCGCCGGTCTCGTGGAAACGGAATGCTTTCATGACGAATTCTCCACGCCCGTGATGGCACGGTTCAGGAGGGCGAAAAAGCCCCACCGGACCGCTTGCCGGGCGAGTGCCGGAGGGGCAGCATGATCGTAACGAATAATGTGGGAGGAGCGGTCATGGGCAAGGCGAGCACACGGACCAAGACAAAGGCTGCGTCGCGCGGCAAGCGCACGTCAGTGCGGAAGGCTAAGGCAAAGCCCGCACGAAAGCACAAGTTCACGGTTAGTCATCTGCGCGACGAGGATTTCAAGTCCGACGGGCTTCGCACCTACGCGCAGTATCGCGATCTCGGCATCAAGGACGCGACGAACGGCATGGCTGTGGCGCATGTCATCCGCTTTGCCGGCCAATGCGATCCCAAGGTGGTCTCGAGGGAGCACACCCACGCCGCCGAATTCCAGATGATCTATGTGCTGAAGGGCTCGATGACTTCGCAGTTCGAAGGGCAGGGCACGCACACCATGAAGGCGGGCGACGCCTGGCTTCAGCCAAAGAACATCAAGCACAAGGTGCTCGATTACTCGCCTGGCTGCGAGGTACTGGAGATCGTGATGCCGGCCAACTTTAAGACGGTCGAGCTTGAGAAGTAGCCTCGTCTCGCAATGAGCGTCCCGTCCCCCGCCGAAGTTCTCGCGCGCACCCGCGCTCTGATCCCGACGTTGCTCGCCCGCGCGCCCGAAGGCGAGCGGCTGCGCCGTTTGCCGGACGAAACCATCGCGGACATGCAATCAGCGGGCGTCTTCCGCGTGCTCCAGCCCAAGCGCTGGGGCGGCTATGAGATGGACATCCATACGTACTTCGATGTGCAGATGGCGCTCGGCGAGGGCGACATGTCGACGGCGTGGGTCTATGGCGTCGTCGGCGTACACCCGTGGCTGATCGCGCTCTACGACGATCGCGTCGCGAAGGATATTTGGGGCCAGGATGACTCCACGATCACCTGTTCGTCGCTGATGCCCGTCGGCACCGCGACGCCATTGGATGGCGGGTTCAAGCTGAGCGGACGCTGGCGCTATTCGAGCGGTTGCGATCACACCCAGTGGGCGTTCCTTGGCGGCTCGCCGCCCGGCGGCGTCCTGGAGGAAAGGCGCATCTTCGTCGTGCCGCGCAGCGACTTCGAGATTGTGGACGTGTGGCATGTGTCAGGGCTGAAGGCGACCGGCAGCCAGGACATCGTGGTGAAGGACGCCTTCGTGCCGTCGTACCGGACGGTGACGTTCGCCGACAATTTCCGCGGCGTAGCTCCAGGTCATGCAATCAACACGTCGCCGCTTTATCGGCTACCGTTCGGGCAGGTGTTCTTCCGCGGCGTCTCGACCGGCGCAATCGGCGCGTTGCAGGGCATGCTCAATGCCTTCACCAGCTACGGCAAGGAACGCATCCAACGCCTGACGGGAGAGGCGGCGGCGAAAGACCCGGTGATCCAGATCGCTTGCGCCGAGGTCGCCTGCGGGATCGATGAGATGAAGACGATCCTGCACCGTAACTTCTCGGTGCTCGAGGACTACGCGAGGCGCGGGGAGATGCCGCCGCTCAAACTGCGGATGGAATACAAATTCCACAACGCCTGGGTGGCCGAGCGCTGCACGCTGCTCGCCGCCAAGCTGTTCAAGGCGGTGGGCACGTCCGGCATCTTCAGCGATCAGCCGTTCGGCCGCTTCCTCGCCGACATCAACGTGGGCCGCCAGCACGTCTCCAACCAGTTCGAAGCCAACGGCAAGAGCTATGGCGCCTCGCTGTTCGGCATCGAGGAAACCAAGGATCTCGTGCTTTGAAGACATAGTCACCCGGCTCGGGGCGCTGTTCCAAGCGACATGGCGTCCGATGTATGGTGCGCGCCTCGGATTTCAGGGAGAAGACGAATGAAGCTCTGCCGTTACGACGACGACCGCATGGGCGTGGTGATCGGGGACATGGTCCACGACGTCACCGCGGCGCAGACCGAAATCCGCAATTCGACGCCATACGCGGCGAAGGTCGATCCGGTGGTCGCTGCGCTCACCACGTGGCGGCCGAAGCTCGAGGCCGCGGCCAAGGCCGCGCCCGGCAAGCCGATCTCGCAAGTGAAGTTGCTGTCGCCGGTCGCCAGGCCGCCAAAGATCATGGCGGCACCGACCAATTACGCGAAGCATGTCGAGGAGATGCAGCACGCCCGCAACACCGTGGTGGGCATGTCGCGGTTCTCGCCCGACATCGAAAAGGCCGGCATCTTCCTGAAGTCGAACACGTCGCTGGTCGGGCCGTCCGAAGGCATCCCGATGCGCTTCCCGGATCGCCGCAACGATCACGAGGCGGAGCTCGTCGCCATCATCGGCAAGCAAGGCAGCGACATCCCGAAGGAGAAGGCCTACGACTATATCGCGGGCTATGCACTCGGTCTCGACATGACCACGCGCGGCGTCGAGGACCGCAGCTTCCGCAAGTCGCCGGACGGCTACACCGTGCTCGGCCCGTGGCTGATCACGGCGGACGAACTGCCTAACCCGGCGGATGTGCCGTTCAAGCTGACGGTCAACGGCGAGACGAAGCAGGAGAGCAACACGAGCTTCCTGATCTTCGACATTCCGAAGCTGATCGAGTTCGCCTCGAAGTTCTACACGCTCTATCCAGGCGACCTCTATTACACGGGCACGCCCGAAGGCGTCGGCCCGGTGAAGCCAGGCGACTGGATCAGCCTCACGTCGCTGCCGCAGCTTGGCGAGCTGAAGATTCAGGTGAGGGCGCATCAGGCATGATCAATATCCTGCGCGCCGGACACGCGACCTTCACGACGCCCGACGTCGAGAAGCAAGTCGCGTATTACACCGACGTGCTAGGACTGATTGTCTCCGAGCGAACCAAGGATCGTGCGTTTCTTGCGACGCGCACGGGCCTTGAAGCGATTGCGGTCGAGCGGGGCGACAAGCCCGATTTGACACGGCTTTCGTTTCAGGTCGCGCCGGATACGGACTTCGACGCCTTCGCGCGCAAGCTCTCGGAGCACGGCATCAAGAACGAGATGCGGAGCGGCATCTCGCCGGGCGTCGCAAGGGCGCTGGTGTTCACCGATGTCAAAGGCACGGTGATCGAGGTCTACACCGACTACGAATTCCGGAAGGACGACGGCAAGCCTGCGATCATTACGCCGCTGAAGCTCGGCCACGTCGCGCATCGCGTCGACGATGTGCAGAAGGTCGCGAAGTTCTACACCGAGGTGATGGGCTTCCGGGCTTCCGACTGGCACGCCGACAATTTCGTGTTCATGCGTTGTGGCGCCGATCACCACACCGTGAACTTCGTCTATGACGCGACGCCGCAGCTTCATCACATCGCATTCGAAGTTCAAGATTGGGCGGAGCTGCACCGCGCCAATGACCATCTCGCCAGGCATGGTATCCAATTGGTGTGGGGCCCTGGGCGTCACATCATCGGCCACAACATCGCGGCCTATCACCGCAACTCGGATTACATCCGCGTCGAGCTGTTCTGCGAGATGGATCAGATGAAGGACGAGGCGCTTGGTTATTTCGATCCGCGGCCGTGGCATCAGGATCGGCCGCAAAAACCGAAAGTTTGGCCGAAAGGAACGTTGCGCAATTACTGGGGATTTGGATCAACCGGTACGTTTCCCGGCTATCCGTAGAAGAATTCTCTTTTGTTTGTTTTGTCGCGATCTGCAAATTGCAGACGCGAAACACGGCGCTTAGTTTCCGCCGCACTGAACGGAAATGATGCGTTATGAATCGCCGCGATGTCCTTAAGTTGAGTCTTTCTTCGCTCGCTTTTGCGAGCGCGCCGCGCGCGCTGTTGGCACAGAGCGAATACCCTGAACGACCGATCCGCTTGATCGTGCCTTACGCGCCGGGCGGCGTGGTTGATGTGATTGGTCGTCTTTGGGCGAATGAGATGAAATCGGCGCTCGGCACCATCGTGGTCGAGAACCAGAGCGGAGCGGGCGGGCTCACGGGTGCGGCAGACGCAGCGCGCTCGGCACCGGACGGCTACACGATCCTTCTCGGCAATACGAGCACGCAGGTGCTTAACCCTGCGATTGCGGAAAAGTCGCCTTACGATCCGGCGACAGCATTCCAGGCGGTCAGCATCGTTGCGAATTCGGCTGTCGCCATTGCGGTCAATCCGGGAATCCCATCGAAGACGCTGGGCGAACTTGTCGCTTATATCAAATCGAACCCCGGCAAGCTGTCTTACGGTTCGCCGGGCGCCGGGACCTTCACCAATCTTGCTGGCGAGATGCTCAAGCGGGCGGCCGGCATTCCGGACCTCGTGCACGTTCCGTATCGCGGAGCAGGGCCGGGCATGTCCGACCTCGTCAGCGGTCACATCCCGACGATGGTGCTCAACATTACCAACCAGTCTCTGGAGTTGCACCGCACCGGCAAGATCAGGGTCGTCGCTGTGATGACGCCGAAGCCGCTCGCTGTGTTGCCCGACGTGCCGACGGCGAGCGAGACGTTTCCCGGCTTGATCGCCTCGCTGTTCACCGGGCTGTTCGTGCCGGCGGGTACGCCGCAACCGATTGTGGACCGGATTGCCAAGGCCAACCGCAGCGCGATGGCGAGCGCCGAGTTCCAGAAGAAGTTGGCTGCCACCGGCTTCGATTCCGTCGCAGATACACCTGCTGAGGCGCAGCGGTTCGTCGATGCGGAACGCGCGCGGCTGGTTCCTTTGGTAAAGGCCGTGGGGTTCAAGCCGGAATAGCTGCCAGTCCAGAATCGCAATCAGACTTAATGGCAGGCTGCCGTGCCTGCTGCTACACTCACTCCAGCTCTTAGGGAGAGTCGCTCATGTCAGAGAAAACTGTCGTCCGCATCGCGCCGAACAATCCGGTGTTCGATCTTCCGGTGATCGTCGGCATTGAGGAAAAGTTGTTCGAGAAGGCAGGGCTCGATGTCCACTTCTCGGCGTCATACGCCGACCGCGAGAAGGATGACGCAACGCGTCCGATCATGTCGCGCCTGAAGGAGCAGCAGTTCGATTGTGGCTCCGCGGACAGCTACAACGTCTGCGAATGGGCGAGCATCGATCGTCTCGAGCGCGGCAAGCGTGGCGGCAATATCGCGGCGCTCCGCGCGGCGGTCGCAGCGCAGGCGATCCTGACGTTCGACGAGGACCTGCAAGTGCCGCGCGACATGGCTGACGTGCCTGTGTGCGTGCAGGAGCTGACCGGCTCGCATTACACCACGGTGCAGATGCTTGAGAGCGCTATCGGCGCCGAGCACGTGAAGCTCGTGCACGGCCGCCTGCCGCAGATGCGCTATGCCGGCCTGAAGGACGGCACCTACCGCGCTGTGACGGTGATGGAGCCGTTCATCAGTCTCGGCCTCAAGGAGGGTGCGCACATCGTTGCGGCGTCGTTCTATCGTGGCGGCGAGGTGGTTGCGCCCAACCTGACCGAAGAGCAGCGCAAGACTTACTATGAAGCCGAGAACCAGGCGGTCGATCTGATCAACGCGGACTTCTACAAATACGCGCATCACGTTGCGGCCCATGCCAAGGGCGCGCTGAAGCCGAACGAACTGCTCCAGGCTTTCGTGCGCTACAAGCATGTCGACTACTACGATCTGACCCTGTTCGGCCGCGCTTACGATTGGATGAAGGCGCGCGGTCTGACCGAGGGCCAGAGCGAGCATTCGCGGCTGGTGGTCTGACGATCAATTCGACGAGGCAATCGCATGGCCAGTTCTTCGGGACTGGCCATGTTCGTTTGCGCGACGCGCTTTGCGAAAACGCGGCGTGTCTTTGTCTCGAATTGAATCCAAATATTTCCGTAAAAACACGTAGTGGCGGTTAGCCTGCCGTTGAAGCGGAGGGGCGTACCTCTGATCCCGCGTTTGTTCGGGGTCTTTTCGTGTTGCTCAAGGAACGTCGTCTCCATCCGCGCCAGGTCATCAATCGCGTGGCCAAGTTCCAGAGCGGCATCGGCTCGCTGCCGCGGGATTGCTTCGTCACGGATCTTTCGGAACGCGGCGCCCGGCTTTACGCGGAGGGGGTCGAGATCCCGGACCAGTTCGTTCTGTCGATGACGGGCGAAGCCAGCATCCGCAAGGAGTGTCGGGTGGTTTGGCGGCTCGGCGGTGAGCTCGGCGTGGAGTTTGTCGATCCAAGGGCCAGGCCACGTCCGGCGGCAACTTGAGTCACCCGCCGGTCAAGGCAGAGGTGGTGCGGCTTTGAGCCGCCGGTTCCGCGCTTCGCGCGTCATCTGGAACCGCCAAACCCGTGATATAACGTAAGAATTGACGGCCATTGCTTGGCGGGGGCGCCCTGTGATTGCCGTTTGACGGCACTTTTTTGCCGTTAACGGCACCCCATATTGCGCTCCGGGACAAGAACACGGGCCAAAACGGCCCCAGAGAGGAAAGCGCAATGTTGATCCGACTTCGACCGCTGATTGCGTCGCTGGCTGTTGTGGCGACGCTCGCGTTCGTGGCCGCAGAGTCCGATGCGGCTCCGAGAATGAACGCCGGCAGCCGCGGCAGCCGCACCTATTCCGCGCCGCCGCCGACGGCGACGTCGCCGAGTGCTGCTCGTCCGATCGAGCGTTCCATGACCACGCCAGGCCAAGCCGGCGCGCAAGCCGCTCGTCCGGGCGCGCCCGCCGCAGCCCAGCCAGGTGGCTTCTTTAATCGTCCGGGCATGATGGGCGGCCTTATGGGCGGTCTCGCCGCTGGCTTCCTCGGCGCGGGGCTGTTTGGACTTCTGTCCGGCAGCGGCTTCATGGGTGGGCTCGCGGGCTTCGCCTCGTTCCTCGGTCTATTGCTCCAGGTCGGTCTCGTCGCGATCGTCGCGATGCTGGCGTGGCGCTGGTGGCAGCGCCGTTCTCAGCCGCAGACCGCGATGGCCGGTGGCCCGTCCATGCGTGACATGGGCGGCAACGAGACGTCGCGTCCGGGCTTCTTCAACGGCTTCGGCGGCGGTGCCGCCGCGCCGGTCGGTCAGCCGATCGAGATCAAGCCTGACGACTTTGATGCGTTCGAGCGCATCCTCGGAGAGGTGCAGACTGCGTACGGCAACGAAGACCTTGCAGCGTTGCGCATGCGCGTGACGCCGGAGATGCTGTCGTACTACTCCGAGGAGCTTGCAGCGAATGCGAGCCGCGGCGTGGTCAACAAGCTGACCGACGTGAAGCTCCTGCAAGGCGATCTTGCCGAGGCGTGGCGCGAGGGCGGCGACGAATATGCGACCGTCGCGATGCGCTATCAGCAAATCGACAAGACCTTCGATCGCGCGACCAACAAACTGGTCGAGGGCGACGACCGGCCGGACGAGGGCGTCGAATACTGGACGTTCCGCCGTCCCCAGGGCGGCCCCTGGATGGTCTCGGCGATCCAGCAGACCGACTGATCGTTTGGCGAGAATCAAATGACGATGGCCGGGCCTTGTGCCCGGCCATTTTATTTTGGCTGCCACCATTTGAACTTTTTCGCAACTACAAGGAACCAAACAAGGACCAGCGCGATTGTCGTGCGTCGATCTCAGGCGGAGGGAATGCCCGTGTTCAAAAAGAAGAAGCCGCAAGCTGCAACTGTGGCAATGGAAATGGTGTGTTCGATTTGCACACACGGGATGGACCTCGCCGTCGTCCATCCGCAGGCGCCCAGACTTCCAGAACTGCACACATATCGTTGCACGCAATGTGGCTCGCTTCGCACCGTCGAGGTGAGCGCGGAGGCGGCGAAGGCCGCTTAGTTCGCCCCGTAGTCGGTGACGACAACGCGTCCGCCGATCGCCGTCTGGTTGTAAAGCTCAATCACGTCCTCGTTCGTCAACCGGACGCAGCCAAGTCGAACCAAATGGCCGATGGTGTCTGGCCGGTTTGTGCCGTGAATGAGCCGGGCGTCACTCTCCAGAAACATCAGCCGTTGCCCCATCGACTCGGCTTCCTCGTTGGAGGTCGGTGTAGCCATAGCCTTGCGCGAGACGCGCATGAGCGGCGGCAATTCAAAGCATTCCTTGCCGATCCCGATGCCGTAGCGGGTCGCACTCACGTTTGGCCGAACCACGTAAAGGAAACGTTGGCCCTTATCGATGATGATGGTGCCGGGCGGATGGGTGGTGCGGTAGTAGATCAACTGACGCCCGAAGACATAAGATCGAGAGTCCCCGGCGTTCTGCTGAGGAGCCGGCTTCCTGTCGTCGATTTCGATGCCGGACGAACCGGCGGAGCGATCGGGCGATGTCGGCTTGCTGCGGAGGTATGTTGTTGCCAGCACGGCAACGAGCGCCGCGAAAGCGACAGCAGCGACGCCGAGGAACCAGCGCGGCACGGCGTGCCGTGGCGCCAATCCGATTTCCGGCGCATCAGGCGAAACAGGCGGGGCGGCTGCCAGACTGCCGCGCATTTCCGCTTCAATGCGATTGATGGCCTGTTGAAGGGCGGTCTGTTCTCCCTCGATGACTGCATCGGGAATTGGCGGCGTCACCGATCTCATGCGGTCGGTCAGCGCGCGGCGCGCGCGGTTGTAAATGGCCAGCCGGCCATCCAATTCCGGAACGGATTCAACCGCAGACCGAAGCACTTCGTAATAATTTGCCATTGGCTCGCCGATCAGGGCAAGTATTCTAGGCTCAACGCGAGATGGACATAGGACCTAGGTCCATCTCGACCCGTTGTCTATCGCCTCGACAA
This sequence comes from Pseudomonadota bacterium, assembly GCA_040756555.1. Classification (GTDB taxonomy): domain Bacteria; phylum Pseudomonadota; class Alphaproteobacteria; order Rhizobiales; family Xanthobacteraceae; genus Z2-YC6860. The sequence goes on from JBFLYS010000002.1 coordinate 76,868, forward strand.
TCTATCCCGATTGAGGAGGGTGCGGATGAAGACTTGGATTTCGGCCGGATCGATCTTCGCAGTCTTGTTGCTGAGCGGCCCTACGCTTGCCCAAAGCCGGAGCGAGCAGGTCCGCGAAATGGATATGACGGCGTTGGCCGATCAGCCGGGCTACGTTCCCAATCCGTCGGAAGAACAACTCGATGTGGCGTTCCAGCGTCAGCCGGTGTTCTTCCGGACAACCGAAGCGCCGGGCACGATCATCGTTCACTCGTCGACGCGCTATCTCTATCTCGTCCAGGGCAACAACCGCGCCATCCGATACGGCATCGGTGTCGGCCGCGACGGCTTCCGCTGGTCAGGGGTGCACCGCATTTCGCGCAAGGGCGAGTGGCCGGATTGGACGCCGCCGCCCGAAATGATCGAGCGTCAGCCATATTTGCCGCGCTTCATGGCCGGCGGACCGGGCAATCCCATGGGCGCGCGTGCGCTCTACATCGGTTCGACGGTCTATCGCTTGCACGGCACCAACCAGCCACAAACCATCGGCTCTGCCGTGTCATCCGGCTGTTTCCGGCTGGTCAATCCTGACATCATCGATCTTTATGAGCGCGTGCCGGTCGGCACCAAGGTCGTTGTCCTGCATGCGCCGACTCTTTGACGGCGCGCCCAAAGGAGTTTGCCTATGACGAGAACAATTGCCGTCGCGCTTGCTGCGCTTGTCGCCATGGTGTCCGCGGCCACTGCGCAGACTCTCAAGACGGTGCGCGACCGTGGCCAGTTGATCTGCGGGGTGAGCGAGGGCTTGCCAGGCTTCTCTGCGGTTGACGACAAGAGCCAATGGAGCGGTCTCGACGTGGATCTGTGCCGCGCGATTGCTGCGGCGATCTTCAACGATCCGAGCAAGGTCCAGTTTGTCGGGCTTTCGGCGGGGAATCGCTTCGAAGCATTGTCGTCGAAGCGCATCGATGTGCTGGTGCGCAATTCGACCTGGACAATGGAGCGCGACGCGGGGCTCGGGCTGATCTTTGCCGCGGTGAACTACTACGACGGGCAGGGCTTCATGGTCCGCAAGGCGCTCAAGATCGATACGGCGCTTGAACTCGCCGACAAGTCGATCTGCACGCAATCCGGCACCACGAACGAGCTCAATCTCGCCGATTATTTCCGCAACAACCGGCTGACGTATAAAGCGGTGACGCTCCCGACCGCCGACGAGGCGCTGAAAGCCTATGACAGTGGACGCTGCGACGCGTTTACGTCGGACGTTTCCCAGCTTCACGCATTGCGGATCAAACTTGCCAATCCGCTCGATCAAGTCGTGCTGCCGGAGGTCATTTCCAAGGAGCCGCTTGGGCCTGCGGTTCGGCAGGACGACGTTCAGTGGCTCAACATCGTCAAGTGGACGCACTTCGCCATGATCAATGCGGAAGAGCTCAACGTCAGTCGCGCGACGCTTGACGAAGCACTGAAATCGCAAAAGCCGGACGTGCGGCGGCTGCTTGGCCTTGAAGGAAATCTTGGCGAACAGCTCGGTCTTACCAAGGATTGGGCCGCGCGGATCGTGCGTCTTGTCGGCAACTACGGCGACGCCTTCGAACGCAACGTCGGGGCGGACTCGAAACTGGCAATCCCTCGTGGCCTCAACAGCCTCTGGGATCGCGGCGGCATTCAATACGCGCCGCCGGTGCGGTGAGGCGGGTTCGAGCGGCGGCTGACGCAGAAAGCTGCGTCGACCGTGTGGGGGCTCCGCTATTTGGCGGGTGAAGTCTTCCGCCATGGCGGCGCATTGAACAGCTCCACCACGAAGTCGACGAACACCCGCAGACGCGGCGCAATCCTGCGCCGCTGCTGGAAGACGATCGAAATATCGTGGGCGTGGATGGCATGGTTCTTCATGACCTCGATCAGACGGCCCGCTTCGATTTCTGGTCGGGCATAATAATCCGCCACTTGAACGAGCCCCAGGCCGGCGGTTGCGGCGGCGATCAGCGCCTCGCCGCTGTTGAGAATGATATCGCCGCTCGGTGCGATTGATTGCACGGAGCGCCCGCGTTTGAAGCGCCATTGCCGGATCTGGCCGTTGCGTGGCCGCCGATAGCTGATGCAAATGTGATTCTTTAGATCGCTTGGGTTCTGCGGCCGGCCTTTGTCCCGCAGATAGTCCGGCGAGCCGACGACCACATAGTTCACCGACGCGAGCTTGCGCGCGATCATGCGCGACGGCTGGATTTCGCCGACGTGGATCAGTGCGTCGAAGCCCTCGCGGCTCGACGCCGTGAACAGGTCGCCGAGCGCGATCTCCAGCGACACCGACGGATAGGCGCTGACGAACTCCGGCAGACGAGGGATCACCCAGCTCCGTCCCAACCCGGAGGGGATGCCGACGCGCAGCCGTCCGCTCGGCAGGCTGCCGGAGCGCGCCACGCTGGTTTCTGCCTGTTCCAACTCGGAGATGATCGGCTTGCAGCGCTGGTAGAATTCGAGCCCCTCGGGTGTCGGTAAAACGCGCCGCGTCGTACGGTTGAGGAGCCGCACGCCCAGCTTCTGCTCGAGCCGCTGTACGGAAGCGCTGACAGCCGAGGTGCTGACGCCGAGCGAGCGGGCGGTCTCGCTGAAGTTTCGGGTCTCGACCACCCGTAGAAAGACCAGGATGCCGTGCAGGCGGTCCATGGGGGCGCCTCCATTATCAATGCCAGAGTTGATACTCAATCAATCACCGCCCCAATGGAAAATCCAGCGGGATGCGTGCGAGATTGTGCGCGACTGTTCAGGCTCATAACGAAACACATGATGCTGGCGAACCGGCATGAGGGAGGCGCAGATGAATCCTGGGAAACAGATCGTTCGGGCAGGCGGCTGGCTGTCAGCCGTTGCTTCGTTGTTGGCTTGCGCCGTGACCGTAGCGGCCGCACAGACCTATCCGTCGCGGCCTATCACGCTCGTGGTCCCGTCGCCCGCGGGCGGCGGCACCGATACGCAGGCGCGCATTCTTGCGCCGAAGCTTGGCCAGATTCTCGGCCAGACGATCGTGATCGACAACCGCGGCGGCGCGAGCGGCAACATTGGCGCCGCAGCCGTCGCCAAGTCGCCGGCTGACGGATACACGCTGCTGGCGATGATCTCGTCGCACGTGATCAACCCATACGTTCTCAAGAACATGCCGTACGAGCTCGAACGCGATTTCGTGATGATTTCGCGCACCGTCACGGCGCCCGGCGCGCTGGTCGGCAATCCGTTGCTGCCGGCGAAGGACCTGCGTGAGTTGATCGCGTATCTGAAGGCCAACCCGGACAAGGTTGCGTTCAGTTCCGCGGGCATCGGTAGCCTGTCGCATCTCATCGTCGAGCTGTTCCAGCGTGAGGCGGGTGTGAAGATGCTGCACGTGCCGTATCGCGGCACGCATCCCGCGCTGCACGATGTCATGAGCGGTCAAGTCTCGTTGATGGTGCCTGATCTTTCGATCGTGCTCGGTCAGGTGTCGTCCGGGCAATTGCGCGCCTTTGGCGTCACCGGTGCGACGCGCGCCGCGGCATCGCCCGATATTCCGACGATCGCCGAGGCGGGATTGCCTGGCTTCAATGCGGTGCAATGGTTCGGCCTTGCCGCGCCGGCCGGCACGCCGCCGGACATCGTCAAAAAGTTGAACGCCGCCGTGCGCGAGGCGCTGAATTCGCCGGATGTGCAGCAGCGCTACAAGGATATCGCGATGATGCCGGCGCCGAGCGAGTCGTCTGAGGAATACGCCGCGTTCGTCCGTGCGGAAGGCGTGAAGTGGGGCAAGGTCGTTAAGGACGCCAACGTCGTCGCGGAATGACGCCGCGGCTGAAAGACAAGCAGGAGCCGTTATGACACTCGTCCTCAAAGGCGTGATGCAAAGCCCGGTCACGCCGCTGAAGGCAGACTTCAGCCCGGACTACGAGACCTTCGAGAAGTTGGTCGATTTCCATGTGCGAACCGGCGCGACTGCGATCTCGTGGCCGCATCACAAGGCGGAGTCGCACAACCTCTCGATCCCCGAGCGCAAGAAGCTCGCTGAGGTCGCGATCAAGGCGGTGAACAAGCGCATCCCGGTGTCGATCCACGTCAGTGCGCTGGCGTTGGAGGACACCTACGACATGGTCCGCCATGCCGAGAAGGCGGGCGCTGATGCGATCATCGCGATCACGCCGTACTTCTGGAAGTATCCGGCGGAGTCGATCTACGACTACTTTCTTGGTCTCGGACGATCCACGGCGTTGCCGTTCATCGCGTACAACTCGCCGAGCTATCTCGATGGCATCGAATTTACCGGCGAGATGACGAAACGGCTGATCGAGAAGCTGCCGAACTTCATCGGGATGAAGGAGGCGAGCTTCAACAGTGAGAAGTTCTTCGAGATCCTGCGCGCCGCACTGCCGATGCGTCCGAACTTCGCGATGATCGCGGGCGTCGAGTATCTCCTGCCATCAGTGTCGCTTGGCGGCGCGGGTTCGTACTCGTCGGCGGGGGCGATCTGCCCGAACCTCTGCGTCGAGCTTTACGAGTCCTGTGCCAGCGGCAACTGGGCTCGTGCCCGCGAATGTCAATACAAGCTCTCGCAGCTCTGGCAGATCTTCCGCGATCAATACCCCTCGTCGCTCAAGGGCGGCTGCGTGATCATGGGGCGGCCGGTCGGTCCGACCAGTCCGCCGCTGCCGACGGCTTCGCCCGAGCGAATCAAGTTCATCGAGAAGCGGCTCGAGGAACTCGGCATTCTGCAAAGCGAACCGCACGGCTGGTAACAGGGAGGACGCATCATGACGACGTTTAAATTCGGTCTTGCCCATGCGCCGCTGACGCCCTTCACCAAGGACGGCATCGATTTCGCAAGCTATGGCAAGGTCCTCGATTTCCATCTCAAACACGGCGCGGAGCAGCTCGCGCTGCCGACGCACGCGGGCGAATCCGTCAGCCTCACCGCGGACGAGCGGAAGAAGCTGCTCGAATTCGCGGTCTCTCACGTCAAGGGCCGCGCCCCGATCATCGTCAATGTGAGCGAGGCGGGCACTGCGCTTGCCTGTTCGCTCGCGGCGCATGCTGGGAAGGCGGGTGCCGCCGCGCTGATTGCGAGCGTGCCCTATTACTGGACGCCGCCGCAATCGATGCTGGTCGAGCATTTTTCTGCCATTGCAAAGGCGGGCGACGTGCCACTGTTTGTGCTCAATGTACCGGAAGAGATGAACGAGGTTGAGATCGCACCGAAGTCGGTTGTGGATTTGCTTGGCCAGTCGCCGAACTTCGCTGGGCTGATCGATTCAAGTCTCGACTGGCAGTACATGATCGAGGTGGTAACGCTGGCGCGCGCCGTGCGGCCCGACTTCCAGTTCGTCTCGGGCACGGAGTACATGATTTCGGCGGCGGCTGTCGGCGCAACCGGCATGGTGTCGTCGATCGCGTCGGTCGCACCGGCATTGGTCGGTAATCTCTATAGCTTGTGCCGCGCGGAGAAGTTCAACGACGCGCGTCCGGCGCAGGAGAAGGCTGCGATCCTGTTCCGCGCGATGCGGGAGCGGGGGGCGAGCGCGCTCAAGGCCGCCGCGAAGTCGATGGGCCGAGACTGCGGCGTTCCCCGCGCGCCGTTGCCGGCGCTCGGTGAGGCGGATACCAAGGCATTGCTTGCGGAGCTCGCGTCGGCTGGCACGCCGGCGTCGGAGCCTCGCAACTGGGGCTGAGCGGGGACAAGCGGGCGTGAGCGTCAAGGACAATGTGGGCAAGGTTGCACTCGTCACCGGTGCTTCGTTCGGCGTTGGCGCCGCGGCCGCCTTGGCGCTGGCGAAGAGCGGTTTTCGCCTCGTTCTGACCGCGACGCAGGAGAAGAACCTCGACAAGACGCTCGCGAGCGTGAAGGCCGAAGGCGGCACCGCTACGCCGGTGGCGCTCGATCTGCGTGTGCAGGCAAGCATCGAGGCGGCGGCGCAAGCCGCCATCGGTCGGTTCGGTCAGATCGACGTGCTGGTCAACAACGCCGGCGCGAACCTGCGGCGCATGGCGGTCGATACGACGCGTCAGGAATGGGACGACCTGCTCAATATCAATCTCAGTGGGACCTTCTTTCTCACCCAACAGATCGGCCGTCATTTAATAGCGCGCAAATGCGGGGGCCGTATCATCACGGTGTCGTCGTCGCACGCGCTTGTTGGCGCACCAGGACGCTCGGCCTACGGTATCAGCAAGGCTGCTCTTCTGCAGATGACGAAGATGCTGGCGATTGAATGGGCCGAGTACGACATCACGGTGAACGCCGTGGCGCCGGGGCGGCTCGACACGCAATCGCCGTCGCGTGCAGGGACCAGCAACGACAAGGCCTATATGGACGCGATGCTAACGAACATTCCGCTGCATCGCCTTGCGACGGCTGATGAGGTCGCCGCCGCTATCGCATTTCTGGCTGGCCCTGGCGCGCAGTCCGTCACGGGGCAGGTGATCGTGATCGACGGCGGCCTGACCGCGAAATAGACTTTGGGAAAACTGGCGACCCCGGAAGGATTCGAACCTTCGACCCTCAGCTTAGAAGGCTGATGCTCTATCCAACTGAGCTACGGGGTCGCGCGCCGGATGATCTAGCGCGCCCGGCGTCCCGAGGATAGTGCACTGCAGCGTTCCTGGCACGCCCAGGCGGCAGTATGTCCACCGCAATCGGCGAATTCCGCCGTCCTTCAACCGGATATCCAAGGCTGCGCGGCTGGCTAAAATGTCGCCGCGGCTTGGTCACGACCTCGACACGATTCGGGAATGTCCTTGTCGCGTCACCCTCGGAAATTTCCCGGCCGAGGGAAGGAGGAATTTTAGCATGATCGCGCTCTCCCGCGCCGGCGTTGTTGCCGCGCTCGTTACCCTTGTGTCCTTTTCCCTGACTTCGATTGCCGCCGTCGCCGCCGACAAGGCTTTCAAGCGCGACGATCTCGCCCAGGCCGCCATCAAGCTCGAAGCTCAGATCAAGGCCGACGCCGGTCAGATCGGCAAACCTGTCGCGCAACTGCGGCGCGAGGCGGAGGCCGCTTTCCAGCGCAACGATTTCCGTGGCGGCATGGTGCTGCTCAGCCAGATCGCAGCGGGTGCGCCGAACGAACCGGCCAACTGGATCAGGCTTGCGCGCACCATCACGCAAGTCCGGCCGGCCAACGACGGCGAACGGGTAACGCTGCTCGACCGCGCTGCGACCGCCGCCTACATCGCCTACCAGCGGACGAACACCCGCGGAGAGGAGGCCGACAGCCTCCTCATCATCGGTAACGCCTACAGCGACCGCCGCGTCTGGCGTCCGGCACTCGATGCATTCCGCCTGTCGCTCGAGTTGCGCGAGGCCGCGCCGGTGCGGGCGCAATATGAGCGGTTGCGCGAGGATCATGGCTTCCGGCTGCTCGACTACACGGTTGATGCGGATTCGGCGTCACCACGCGCGTGCTTCCAGTTCTCCGAGATGCTGCCCGGCAAGCGCACCGACTTCTCTCCCTTCGTTGTCGTCTCCGGCATGGACAAGCCGGCGCTGTCCGCCGACGACAGGCAGCTTTGCGTTGAGGGCCTCAAGCACGGCGAACGCTACAATGTGACCGTTCGCGCGGGCTTGCCGTCAACCGTGAAGGAGACGCTGTCGAAGTCCGCCGACTTCACTGTCTATGTGCGCGACCGCAAGCCGTTCGTACGCTTCACCGCAAAGGCTTACGTGCTCCCGCGCACCGGCCAGCGCGGCATCCCGGTCGTTACCGTCAACACCAAGCTGGTGAAGGTTGCGATCCTTCGCGTCGGCGACCGCAACCTGATCGACACCGTGTTGGGCAGCGATTTCCAGCGTAATCTCGACCGCTCGGACATCGAGAGGCTCGGCCAGGATCGCGGCATGAAGGTGTGGTCCGGCGAGTTGACCGTCGAGCAGCAGTTGAATGCTGACGTCACGACCGCGTTTCCGGTCGATCAGGCGGTCGGCGACCTAGCGCCGGGCGTTTATGTGATGACGGCGGAGTCCGCCGGTATCACCGGCGACGACTACGACACGCTGGCGACCCAATGGTTCATCGTGTCCGATCTCGGTATCGCGTCGTATTCCGGCAACGACGGCATCAACGTGTTCGTCAATTCGCTGGCGACCACCGAGGCCAAGAACGGCCTTGAAGTGCGGCTGATGTCGCGCAGCAACGAAATCCTCTCGACCAAGCGCACCGATGCGAACGGCCGTGTGCAGTTCGAAGCCGGTCTGTCGCGCGGCGAGGGCGGTATGTCGCCTGCGATGGTGGTCGCGACCGATCCGAAGGGTGACTACGCATTCCTCAGCCTGAAGGGACCGGCGTTCGATCTGACCGATCGCGGCGTGAGCGGGCGCGCGGTGCCGGCAGGGCTCGACGCGTTCGTTTACACCGAGCGCGGCGTCTATCGTTCAGGCGAGACGGTCCAGATCACCGCGCTCCTGCGGGACAGTCAGGGCGTGGCCGCGACCGGTGCTCCGCTCATTCTTGTGATCGAGAGGCCAGATGGTCTTGAATACCGCCGCGTCACTACCCAGGACCAGGGCGTCGGCGGCCGAAGCCTGAGCCTTGCGCTCAATCCGGGTGTCTCGACCGGCACCTGGCGCGTGCGCGCCTACATCGATCCCAAACGCCCGGCGGTCGGCGACACGAGTTTCCTCGTGGAAGACTACGTGCCGGATCGGATGGAGTTTGAGCTCGCCTCGAAGGCTGCGGCGCTATCGCGCACCAAGCCGGTCGAGGTCACAGTTGATGGCCGCTACCTCTACGGCGCGCCGGCTTCTGGCCTCGACCTCGATGGCGAGCTTGAAATTCGCACCGTTCGTGAGCGGCCGAGTTTCGCCGGCTATCAGTTCGGCGCAGACTTCGATACGGCTCCGCCGGAGCGTAAGCCGCTCGAGGACATGCCGCAGACCGATGAGCAGGGCAAAGCCAAGTTCGAGGTCAATCTCGACAAGCTTCCCGCGACCTCGCGGCCGCTCAGCGCGACGATCACGGTCCGTATGGCGGAAGCAGGCGGCCGTGCGGTCGAGCGCAAGCTTTCCCTGCCGGTTGCGCCTGCTGGCAACATGGTGGGCGTGAAGCCGCTGTTCGCCGGCACATCGCTCGGCGAGGGCGAGAACGCCACCTTCGACATCGTGCTGGTTTCGCCGGAAGGCACGGCACTGACGCAGAAGGGGCTGCGCTACGAACTGCTGAAGATTGAATCGCGCTATCAGTGGTACAGGCGCGACGGAAGCTGGGGTTACGAGCCGATCAAGTCCACGCGCCGCATCGCGGACGGGCAGATCGACGTGGCCGCGGAAAAGCCAGGCCGGATTTCGGCGCCGGTGCAATGGGGCCGCTACCGGCTCGAAGTCTCGACCGGGGAGCCGGACGGGCCGACGACCACGATCCAGTTCACCGCGGGCTATTACACCGAGGCCACCGCCGACACGCCGGACATGCTCGAGCTTGCGCTCGACAAACCGGAGTACAAGCCAGGCGAGAGCCTAACGGCCTTGGTGACCGCGCGCACGGCAGGCCGCGTCACGCTCAATATCGTCGGCGACCGACTGATCACGTCGATCACACAACAGGTGCAGCCAGGCATGTCGCGCATCAGCGTGCCGGTCGGCCGCGATTGGGGCACCGGCGCCTACGTGGTTGCGACCTTGCGCCGCCCCCTCGACGAGCAGGCTCAGCGCATGCCGGGCCGCGCCATCGGCGTGGAGTGGTTCGCGATTGACCGCCAGGCCAAGACTCTGGCGATGGATGTGAAGCTGCCGCAGCTTCAGCGGCCCAGTACGACGCTCAATATTCCGATCAAGGTCAACGGCCTCGCCGCGGGTGACGAGGCGCGCATCGTGATGGCCGCGGTCGATGTCGGCATCCTCAACCTGACGAACTACAAGCCGCCGGCGCCGGATGACTATTATCTCGGCCAGCGCCAGCTCACGACGGAACTGCGCGATCTCTACGGTCAGCTCATCGATGGCATGTCCGGCACTCGCGGCCAGATCCGGAGCGGTGGCGACGAGAATGCGGCCGAGCTGAGCGGCGCGCCGCCGACCGGTCCGCCGGTCGCGCTGTACTCGGGCATCGTCACGGTGAAGCCAGACGGCACCGCCGAGGTGAACTTCGACATTCCGGCGTTCGCGGGTACGGTCCGCGTGATGGCGATCGCGTGGAGTAAGGACAAGGTCGGCCGGTTTGCCGGCGACGTGATCGTCCGCGATCCGGTTGTCATGACCGCGACGCTGCCGCGCTTCCTGCTGACGGGCGACCGCAGCACGATGCACGTCGATGTCGACAACGTCGAAGGGCAGGCGGGCGACTATGCCGTCACCGTTAAGGGCGACGGCACGGTTGCCATTGGCACGGGAGCGGACAAGACGCTTCGTCTCCGCGCTAAGCAGCGCGAAGCCATGACCGTGCCGCTCACCGCGACAGGTGCGGGGCCGGCGACGGTCAGCGTCCGCGTGGCGGGGCCGGGTGGCTTCGTCAGCGAGCGCAGCTTCGCGATGAACGTGAAGCCCGCGACGCAGGTGATGACACGCCGCACGGTGCGCACAATCGCGAAGGGCGAGAGCTTCACGCTCTCCAACGATCTGTTCGCGGACCTCGTGCCAAATACCGGCTCGGTTGCGATGTCGGTCGGTGTCTCGACGGCGCTCGATGCGGCGTCGCTGCTCAAGGCGCTCGACCGCTATCCGTTCGGCTGTTCCGAACAGATCACCAGCCGCGCGCTGCCGCTGCTCTATGTCAATGAGCTTGCGTCCGAGCAGCATCTCGCGCTCGACTCTGCGATCGATCAGCGCATCCGTGACGCCATCGAGCGTGTGCTGGCGCGCCAGTCGTCGAACGGCTCGTTCGGTCTCTGGGGTGTCGGCGGCGACGATGCCTGGCTCGACGCTTATGTCACCGACTTCCTGACGCGCGCTCGTGAACGCGGGTTCCCGGTGCCGGACGTCGCGTTCAAGCTGGCGCTCGATCGCCTGAAGAACGTCGTCGCCAACGCGCAAGAGCCGGCGAAGGACGGCGGCCGCAATCTCGCTTACGCGCTCTATGTGCTGGCAAAGAACGGCGTCGCACCGCTCGGCGACCTCCGCTATCTCGCGGATGCCAAGCTCGGTGACGTGTCGTCATCGATCGCCAAGGCGCAGATCGCTGCGGCGCTTGGTCTCCTGGGCGATCGCACGCGTGCCGAGAGGGTCTACGCGGCGGCGCTCAATGACCTCAAGCCGCCGACCGCGCTTGAATTGATCAGCCGCTCGGACTACGGCTCGACCCTGCGTGACGCAGCAGCGCTTGTGACGCTTGCGAGCGAGGCTGGCGGTTCACGGCCGATGATTTCGACGGCGTTGCAGCGCGTCGAACAGGCGAGGGCATTCACGGCCTACACGTCCACGCAGGAGAACGCGTGGATGGTGCTCGCCGCACGTGCGATGTCGAAGGATGCCAATAACGTGTCCGTCGATGTCAACGGCGAAGCCAAGAAAGGCTCGGTGTTCCGCAGCGCGCGCAACACCGATCTCTCGACGCCGCTGAAGGTGACCAACACCGGCGACGGCCCGTTGCAGGCGGTGGTGTCGGTCTCCGGCGCGCCGGTCGTGCCGGAGCCTGCGGCGGAAAAGGGCTTCAAGATCGAGCGTCTCTATTACACGCTCGACGGCGAAGCCGCGGACCCGTCTAAGGCGAAGCAAAACCAGCGCTTCGTCGTGGTGCTGAAGGTCACGGAACCGCAGCCGCAGTTCGGCCGGATCATGGTCGCCGACTATCTGCCCGCGGGTTTCGAGATCGACAATCCGCGGCTGGTCTCCTCCGGCGACACCGGCAAGCTCGACTGGATCCAGGACGCGCAGGATCCGACGCACTCGGAATTCCGCGACGATCGGTTTAACGCGGCATTCGAGCGGTCAGCGTCCAACAAGCCAGTGTTCTCGGTGGCTTATGTGGTTCGGGCTGTCTCGCCCGGGCGCTACGTGGTGCCGCAGGCCTATGTGGAGGACATGTATCGTCCCGACCGCTTCGGCCGCACCGGGACTGGCACGATCGAGATCGCGACGAAGTAGTCCGCGATGAAACTCGGCCGGCTCATTCTTGCGCTTGCCTGCACCGCAGCCACGGCTGCGGTGCTCGGCAGCGCGTGGTGGGTGATCGCGCTCGGCCCGGTGCCCAAAGCAGAGAACTTCGAAACCTCGACGCAGGTGGTGGACCGCGAGGGCCGCTTGCTGCGGGCATATGCGACCACGGACGGCCGCTGGCGGTTGCCAGCGGCGCTCGACAGTGTCGATCACCGCTACGTCGAGATGTTGTTGACTTATGAGGACAAGCGCTTCCGCGAGCATCGCGGTGTCGATCTGTGGGCGATGGGACGCGCGGCCCAGCAATGGATTGCTAACAAGCGCATCGTCTCCGGCGGCTCGACCATCACCATGCAGGTGGCGCGGCTGATGGAGCCGCGCGCCGAACGTACGATTGGAGCGAAGCTCCGCCAGATCGTGCGTGCCATCGAGATCGAGCGCACGCTGACGAAAGATCAAGTGCTGGCGCTCTATCTCAGCGCGGCGCCTTACGGCGGCAACCTTGAGGGTATCCGCGCCGCGTCGCTGGCGTACTTCGGCAAAGAGCCGCGTCGATTGTCGCTCGGAGAGGCGGCGCTGCTTGTGGCGTTGCCGCAATCGCCCGAGGTGAGGCGGCCCGATCGCTCGGTTGTCGCTGCCCGCAATGCCCGCGACCGCGTGCTGGACCGCATCGCGGCCTCGGGCCGCATCCCGGCGGATGAAATCGCGCTGGCGAAGCAGGAGCCGGTGCCGGCGATGCGCAAGCCCATGCCCGCGCTTGCGCCGCATGCGGCCGATCAGGCGATTGCGGCTGCGCCGTCACGCAAGTTGCATCACCTCACCATCGACGCACAGCTCCAGAAAAATCTGGAAGACCTCGCGCGCGAGCGCGCCCGTCTGCTCGGGCCCGATATGTCGATCGCCATCGTGGCGGTCGACAATGCGACCGGCGAAGTTCTTGCCCGCGTGGCGTCCGCCGACTACTTCGACGAACGGCGCGCCGGTCAGGTGGATATGACCCAGGCGCTGCGCTCGCCGGGTTCCACGCTCAAACCCTTCATCTACGGGATGGCTTTCGAAGATGGCCTCGCGCATCCCGAAACGCTGATCGAGGATCGCCCGGTGCGCTATGGCGCGTACGCGCCGGAGAACTTCGATCTGACATTCCAGGGCACGGTCACCGTGCGCCGCGCGTTGCAGATGTCGCTGAACGTTCCGGCGGTCGCGCTGCTCGATAAGGTCGGAGCGAGCCGCCTCACGACGCGATTGGCCAACGCGGGCGCGCCGTTGACCTTCCCGAAGGGCGAAGCGCCCGGTCTTGCGATGGCGCTCGGCGGCGTCGGCGTGAAGCTCGCCGATCTCACCATGCTCTACACCGGCTTCCCACGCGGCGGCATGACGTTGCCGCTCACCGAGCGCCTGGATGACACCGTGCACGCCGTGCCGCGCCGCCTGATTGATCCGGTCGCGGCCTGGTACATCGGCAGCGTGCTGACCGGCACGCCTCCGCCGGAGAACGCGGTTGGCGGGCGGATCGCTTACAAGACCGGCACGTCCTATGGCTATCGCGACGCGTGGTCGGTCGGCTTCGACGGTCGGCGAACCATTGGCGTATGGGTTGGCCGCCCTGATAACACGCCGGTGACCGGACTTCTCGGCCGCACGGCGGCAGCGCCAATCCTGTTCGATGCTTTCGCCCGCACGGGGCAAGCTCCCACGCCGCTTCAGCGTGCACCGAAAGGCGCAATTTACGCGTCGAGCGCCAAGCTTCCGCTGCCATTGCAGCATTTCCGTCCCGGCAGTCTCGTCGGCGATGGCAAGGAGCCCGCGCTGAAGATCATGTTCCCGCCGAATGGTGCGCGGCTGGAGCTTGCGTCCATCGCAGGCAAACTCGATCCGGTGGCACTCAAGGTTGCGGGCGGCGTCGAGCCACTGACGATGCTGGTGAACGGCATGCCGGTCGCAGGACAGTTCGGTAAACGCACCATGTTCTTTGAGCCCGATGGTCCGGGCTTTGTTCGCCTCACGGTGATCGACGCCAAGGGGGTGGCGGACAGCGTGGTGGTGCGGCTTCAGTAGCCGTTTGCAACCGTTCTTCCGGCGTGTAGCCTTTGGATTGAGGAAACGCTGTCAAGAACAAGAGACTGCAATGCTGCTGGATCATCGCACGTACACCGTGCGCGCTGGGACGCTCCGCAAACAACTCGCCCTGTATGAGAAGCACGGCTTCGCCGCACAGAAGCGCCACTTCGGTGAACCGTTCGCCTATTTGGTCGCAGAGACCGGCGATGTGAACACCTACGTTCACATCTGGCTCTACGAAGATGCCGCCGACCGCGCACGCAAGCGCGCGGCGATGATGAAGGATCCGGAGTGGCTCGCTTACCTCGAGATGAATGCGGAGGCTGGCTACCTCATCAAGCAGGAAAGCAAACTGATGTCGCCGGCGCCGTTCGCGCCGATCAAGCGCTGACAGTCAAAAGCAAGGCGCGCGGCATCCGAAGGAGGGGAAATGGTTTCTCGGTTCGGGTGTTGGATTGCAGGTATTTTGTTGGCTTTCGGACTCGGAGTCCCCGTAGCCGCGCAGGACTTTCCGTCACGACCGCTCCGGATCGTGATGGGCTTTGGGCCCGGCGGTCTTGGCGATATCGCAGGCCGCGCCATCGGACAGAAGTTGTCGGAGTCGCTCGGTCAAGGAGTGGTGGTGGAAAACCTGCCGGGGGCGGGCGCGACAGCGTCCGCGCTCGCGTTGATGCGTTCGCCGCCCGACGGCCATACGATGCTCTGGGTCAGCAGCCAGAACGCGATTGCGCCGTCGATGTTCAAGAACCTGCCATACGAATGGTCGCGCGACTTTACGCCGGTCGGGCCGATGGCGACGTTCGACTTCGTGTTGTTCGTGCACAAGAGCAGTCCGCTGAAGACCGTGAAGGATGTCATCGCTGCGGCGAAGGCCAACCCGGACAAGTTCAACTTCGGTTCGATTGCGGTCGGCACCGCGCAGAATCTTTCGACGCTCAACTTCGTGTCGATGGCCGGCATCGACGTGCCGACGGTTCCGTTCCGCACCACGGGTGAGGTGATGACGGCTTTGATCTCTGGAAGCGTCGCAGCCGCCTTTGAGACGATCCCGGGCGCCATCGCCCAGATTCAGGCTGGCGAGATGAGGGCGATTGCGGTGTCGTCCACCGAGCGCAATCCATTCCTGCCTGATGTTCCGACCATTGCCGAAAGTGGCGTGCCGAACTACCGGACCTATTCGTGGAACGGGATGGTGCTGCCCGCCAAAACGCCGCCGCAGATCGTCGCTCGCGTGAACAAAGAGATCAACGCGGCCATCGCGACCCCTGATATCCAGAAGCGGTTCCGCGAGTTGATCATGGTCCCCCGCACGGGAACTCCGGCAGACCTGCAAAAAATCTACGACGAGGACGTAGCGGCTTGGCGTAAGATCATCACTGAGGCGAAGATTCAGCCTAACTGACGCCGTACCTGGACAAAGGAGACTGGCGATGAACGAGATGCCCAAGATCGACACCGCGGCAGCCCAACCCGCGAACGGCATCGATCCGGCCGAGTGGGAGGTGCGCGTCGATCTCGCCGCCTGCTATCGCCTCGTCGACCTTTATGGGATGACGGACCTGCACCTCAATCACATCTCGGCGCGGGTGCCGGGCAAAGAGGAGCATTTTCTGATCAACCCGTTCGGCATGATGTACGAGGAGATCACCGCCTCGTCGCTGATCAAGATTGATCTCGCGGGCAACATCATTTCGAACTCGAATCCCGAATTCGGAATAAACCTGCCGGGCTACGTGATCCACAGCGCGATCCACGGCGCGCGCCATGATGTCACCTGCGTGCTGCACACCCACACCAATGCCGGCATGGCGGTGTCGTCGCTCAAGTGCGGGCTGCTGCCGATCACGCAGACGGCGATGCGTTGGAGCAAGATCGCTTATCACGACTTCGAAGGCGTTGTGGTCGATCTCGGCGAGCAGAAGCGTCTCGTCGAAAATCTGGGCAATGCCGAGGTGCTGATCCTGCGCAATCACGGCTTGCTGGCTTGCGGCAAGACCGTCGGTCAGGCGTTCAACAACATCTATCGCCTGGAACGGGCCTGCCAGACCCAGCTTCTGACGATGGCCTGCAACTCCGAGATCAACATGCCGTCCGACGAGGTGATCGCCAAGTCGAACGCCCAGCTCCAGGTCATGCCGTCGCCGGACGCCAAGGGCAAAAAGCGGCCGCACGGGTCGATCGAGTGGCCGGCGCTGAAACGCATGCTCGACCGGCGCGACCCATCGTACAAGACCTGAGATCGCCCATTAAGCCGCAATTTAGTAGTCGGAACATCGGCTTAGGCGCTGCACAGGTCTGAATTGTGCAGTGCTTTCCCCCCGGGGGCGTTTTCTCTATTGTCCGCCGAAATCGCGGATTCTGGGGGATATGGCGAGCGTTACCACCAAAGATACCGAACCGAAGCGGGCGCAGCCCCTGTGGCGGGCCCATAAGCTTCGGGCGATCGTCGATTTTGCCGTGGAATCCCATGGCCGCGCGGTCGCGGTGCTGGTGATCGCGTCGCTGCTCGCGTTCCTGCCGGGCTTTTTCCAAATCCCGCCGACCGACCGTGACGAAGCGCGATACACCCAGGCCACGAAGCAGATGGTGGAGAGTGGCGACTACGTCGACATCCGCTTTCAGGACGAGGTCCGCTACAAGAAACCGGTCGGCATCTATTGGATGCAGGCTGCGGCGGTGAACGCTGCCGCATCGCTTGGCGTCCCGGACGCGCTGAACACGATTTGGCTTTATCGGATTCCCTCGCTGCTTGGCGCCATCTCAGCGGTGCTGCTGACCTACTGGGCCGCGCTCGCTTTTGTCTCCCGCAGGGCCGCCGTGCTCGCGGGTCTGATGATGGCGACATCCATCATGCTTGGATTCGAAGCACGTATCGCGAAGACCGATGCGGTGCTGCTCGCAACCATCATCGCTGCCTATGGTGCGCTCGGGCGCGTCTATCTCGGAATACACAAACCGGGGTCCGGACTTTGGGACACTTGGCAACTGCCCGCGATCTTCTGGACCGCGATGGCGGTGGGCATCCTTATCAAGGGCCCGCTGATCGTCATGTTCATCGGACTTACGGTCGTCACGCTCGCGATCGCGGACCGTTCGGGCCGATGGCTGATGGGCCTGCGTCCACTTCCAGGCCTCATCTGGATGTGTCTTCTGATCCTGCCGTGGTTTGTTGCGATCCTCGGCAGAGCCGGAGAGCAATTCATCGCAGGCTCCGTCGGTGAAGATCTCTTCTCCAAAATCTTTAGCGGTCAAGAGTCACACGGCGCGCCGCCCGGTTACTACTTCCTCTTGTTCTGGGTGACGTTCTGGCCAGGTGCGGCGCTCGCGGCAATGGCCGCGCAAACCGTATGGGCTTCTCGGAAGGAGAAGGGCGCACGCTTTCTGCTCGCCTGGATCATTCCGAATTGGATCGTGTTCGAAGTCGTGATGACGAAGCTCCCGCACTATGTGTTGCCGGCTTATCCCGCCATCGCAATCCTGATCGCGGGCGTGGTGAACCGCCACGTGCTGGCGCGCGAGCGCTGGCTCACCCGCGGCGCAAGCTGGTGGTTCGTGCTCGCGGTCGTTCTTGCGCTTGGCAGCATCGGCGCATTGATCGCAATCGCGAAGCAGCCGGGCCTGCTCGCGTGGCCATTCGCAGCGGGTGCGGTGATCCTCGCATTCTTCGCTTGGCGGCTTTATGAGGCCGACGGCGCCGAGACATCGCTCCTGCGGGCCATGGCGGCGTCGATCTTGATCGCCATCGGCGTTTATGGCGTCGTTCTCCCATCGATGACGCCGCTGTTCCCGAGCGCGGCGCTCGCGCAGGCGCTGAAATCGAGCGGGTGCTCGTCGCCGCAAGCCGCAGCCGTGGGTTTCCACGAGCCGAGCCTCGTGTTCCTCGCCGGCACATCGACTCGGCTCGCCGACGCGCAAGGAGCGGCTGATTTCCTGCGCGGCGGAAGTTGCCGCTTCGCGTTGATCGAAACGCGGTTCGAGCGCAGCTTCCTGCGCCGCGCCGAAGCGATCGGCCTTCGTTATTCGCAGGGCCCACGGATCGAAGGCGTCAACTACGCGGCGGGTCGGCAGGTCACAATCGCGATCTTCCGCTCGGACGCGACGCCGTGAGCGCGGCAGACGGCGCTGGCAACAACCTGATGAATGACAACTCGCGGCTACGCCAGATCGCAGACAATGCTCGCGGCACGCTCGCGACATTGACGCGTGCGCCGCGTCCTGCGAGCCGCAAGATCGCATGGCCGCCGGCTGGTCGGATCGCGTTTTGGGCCGCGCTGGCCGTGGCGGCGATTGCAGCCGCGATGTTGCTGCTGGACCCACCCCTGCTTGGGCTTGAGCAGCGTTTGCCCTACGGCTTCGTGCAGGCCTTCGAATACATCACCGACCTCGGCCTCTCGGGCTGGTTCCTCTGGCCGACCGGCATCCTTTTGCTTGCCATGGGGATGACGGACTCGCCCGATATGCCGCGCATCATGCGCGGCGTGATGGCCTCTATTGCCGTGCGGCTCGGCTTCGTATTCACGGCGATTGCCGTGCCTGGGCTTTTCGTGGCGATCGTCAAGCGGCTGATCGGCCGGGAACGGCCATGGGTCGGCAATCACGACATTTGGACTTATAGGCCGTTCGGTTGGCAGGTCGACTACGCAAGTTTTCCGTCGGGGCATTCCAGCACGGCTTTTTCCGCAGCCGTTGCCATCGGTGCGATCTGGCCTGCGGCGCGTCCGTATATGTGGCTCTATGCCGTGGTTATCGCTTGCAGCCGGGTGATTGTCTCCGCGCACCATCCGAGCGATGTGGTGGCGGGCGCCATTGTGGGGGGGCTGGGAGCGCTGTTGGTGCGTAATTGGTTTGCTGCCCGCCGATTGGGCTTTTGGGTGGGGTCCGATGGTTGCGTTCGGCGTCTTCCAGGGCCGTCGTGGCGCCGTGCGAAAGCAGTTGCTCGTGGGCTATTCGCTGCCTAGAAGCTCCCGTTGTAACCCCGTCAGCGTCAAAGCATGTCCGAAACCAGCACAACCCCGGCCATTTCCGTCGTCATTCCCATGAAGAATGAGGCGGGAAATGTCGGTCCGCTCGTGGCTGAGATTGCCACCGCGCTTGCCGGGCGCAATTTTGAAGTCGTTTGCATCAATGACGGCTCGACCGACAACACCGAAGCCGAACTGATCCGTCTGCGCGGGCAATATCCGTGGCTGCGGCAGATCAAACACACGCAATCTTGCGGCCAGTCGGCGGCGCTGCGGACTGGAATCTGGGCGGCGCGAGGAACAATCGTCGTCACGCTCGACGGCGACGGACAGAATGATCCGGCCTTCCTGCCGCCGATGATCGATGCGCTCGAACGGGGGGCTCCACACGTCGGTCTGATCGCCGGGCAGCGCGTCGGGCGCAAAGCGTCCGGTTTCAAGCGGTTCCAGTCGCGGCTCGCCAACCGCGTGCGTAACGCGATCCTGCGCGATGGTACGCGCGACAGCGGATGCGGCCTGAAGGCGTTTCCGCGCGATCTTGGCCTGCTGCTGCCTTATTTCGATGGCCTGCATCGCTTCCTGCCAGCGCTGATCAGGCGCGAAGGCCGGGAGATCGGCTATGTCGACGTGGTCGATCGCTCGCGCGGTCACGGACAATCAAATTACGGCATGTGGGATCGGCTGTGGGTCGGCATCCTTGACCTTTGCGGGGTGTGGTGGCTCATCCGCCGCAAGAAACGCGTGCCTGAAGTTTCGGAGGTGTAGATGTTGATTGCTCTTTCACAGGCGGTCGGCGACTACCTGCACGATGTGTTTGTCATCCGCATCGACGCCTGGGTGATCCTCGGCTTCGTGGCGCAGGCGTTTTTCACCGCCCGCTTTGTGGTGCAATGGATTGCGTCCGAGCGCGTCAAAAGAAGCGTGATTCCGATCGCATTTTGGTGGTGCTCGATCGGAGGAGGGATTCTGCTTCTCGTCTATGCACTCTACCGCCGCGACCCGGTGTTCATCGCGGGGCAGGCCTTCGGCGTGTTCGTGTATTTGCGCAATCTCTATTTCGTCTTGCGTGAGCGGAAGGTGGCGGCAACCGCACCTTAGCTATCTGGCTGCCGCCATGGCCGCGAAGCCGCGTTCGAGGTCGGCAATCAGATCGTTCACGTCCTCGAGGCCGATGTGCAGGCGAACGCAGGGCCCGCCCGGCGCCCATTTGGTCGCGGTGCGGACCTCGGTGAGATCGAACGGGATCGCAAGGCTCTCGAAGCCGCCCCACGACGCTCCGATGCCGTAGAGCGAGAGTCCGTCGAGGAAGGCGTGCACCTGCTTCTGCGGCGCGGGCTTCAGTACGATCGTGAACAGCCCGCAGGCGCCGGTGAAGTCGCGCTTCCAGATCGCGTGTTGCGGATGGCTCGGCAGCGCCGGGTGAATGACGCGAAGCACCTCCGGCCGCTTCTCCAGCCACTGCGCGACCGTGAGGCCCTGTTCGTGATGTTTCGCCAGTCGCACGCCAAGTGTGCGAAGGCCGCGCAGGCCCATGTACATGTCGTCTGGGCCGACGCAGAGGCCGGTCGTGTAGACCATATGCTCCAGCTTCGGCCACGCCGCTTTGCTCGCCGCGACCACGCCAAGCATGATGTCCGAATGGCCGCCGATATATTTCGTGCCAGACTGGATCGAGAGATCGACGCCTTTCTCCAGCGCCTTGAAGTAGAGCGGGCTGGCCCAGGTGTTATCGGTGAGGACCAGCGCGCCCTTGGAGTGCGCCACCTCAGCAATCGCCGGGATGTCCTGCATTTCGAACGAGAGCGAGCCGGGCGACTCCGTGTAGACCGCCTTCGTGTTGGGCTTGAACAGGCTTGCGATGCCCGCGCCGATCACAGGATCGTAGTAGGTGGTTTCGACACTGAAGCGATTCAGCACCGTGTCACAAAACTTCCGCGTCGGCCCGTAGCAGGAATCCGATACCAGCACGTGGTCACCGGCATTCAGAACTGCGAGAAACGCGGTGGAGATTGCTGAAAGGCCGGACGGCATCAGGAGAGCGCCGGCGCAGGCCGGCCCCTCGATGTCCACAACCGCCTTTTCGAATGCTTCTGAGGTGGGCGTGCCGCGCCGGCCATACGAATACGCCCCGCGGCGATGCTCGAAATCGTCTGCCGTTCGGTAGAGCAAGGTCGAGGCATGGTAGACCGGCGTGTTGACGTAGCCGTGGTGTGCGAAAGGGTCGCGCCCACCCAAAGTCAATCGTGTGGCTGGCCGCAAATTTGCCTTCAGGCTGCCGTTGCCGTCCGTTTTCTTCATGGGACTCTTTCCTTGCCGTTCCAGGCATTTACGGTGTGATTTTGGGCAACCGCAACCCCTTGACCCAGCTTCATAAGCGTTCTCTGATGGCCCAATCGAGGGGAAATGTAGGGTCGCAGTGACCGGCACGCTGTGCCGGCCGCGGGTGGCCTTGTTGTGGGAGAATTTCGATATGAAGCGCGCTCTCGTCCGCGTGGCTTTGGCAGCGATTCTGGGGCTCGCCGCCTCCGCGGCGTCGGCTCAGACGCTCAACTCGATCAAGCAGCGCGGTGTTCTCAATTGCGGGTCGAACGGCACGCTCGCGGGCTTCGGGTCGCCGGACGCGCAGGGCCGCTGGACTGGTCTCGATGTCGATTTCTGCCGTGCGCTTTCGGCCGCGATCTTCAACGACCCGACCAAGATCAAGTTTGTGCCGCTCACTGCGCGTGATCGCTTTACGGCTTTGCAATCCGGCGACGTTGATGTGCTCGCGCGCAACACAACCTGGACGTCGTCGCGTGATACATCGCTCGGTCTGAATTTCACCGGCGTCAACTATTACGACGGCCAGGGCTTCCTGGTTCGCAAGGCATTGAAGGTCAATTCGGCGCTGGAGCTGAACGACGCTGCGGTCTGCGTGCAGCAGGGCACCACGACCGAACTGAACCTCGCGGACTATTTCCGCGCCAACAAGATGAAGCTCAAGACCGTGACATTCGCGACTGCGGATGAGGCGCTGAAGGCTTATGATGCTGGCCGTTGCGACGCCTACACGACAGATGCTTCAGGCCTCGCCGGTGAACGTCTGCGGCTGGCCAACGCCAATGATCATATCGTTCTGCCGGAGATCATCTCCAAGGAGCCGCTCGGCCCGGCCGTGCGTCACGGCGACGACCAGTGGTTCGATATCGTGAAGTGGACTCATTTCGCGATGATCACCGCGGAGGAGCTCGGCGTCACCAAGGCCAATGTTGATGACCAGATGAAGTCCGACAACCCGGACGTGAAGCGGCTTCTTGGTACTGAAGGCAAGCACGGTGAAGCGCTCGGCCTCACCAATGATTGGGCTTACCGGATCATCAAGCACGTCGGAAATTACGGTGAGATTTTCGAACGGAACGTCGGACAGGGATCGCCGTTGAAGATTGGGCGTGGTTTGAACGGACTGTGGAACAAGGGCGGTTTGCAATACGCGCCGCCGATCCGCTGAGGGTTTTGCTTCGGCGTCGGGCCGTTGATTTCGTGAAGACCGGAAGGGGCCGGGCTTCACACAGGCAGGCGATATGAGCGTTGTCGATACGGCCGGCACGGCCAAACCCAAGACGGCGCTGATCTACAATCCGAGATTTCGCGGCTTCGTCTATCAGTTCGCGCTATGTGCGGCGATCGGCTTTCTAGCCTGGGCCGCGATCACCAACGCCGCCGAAAATCTGGCGCGCGCCAAGATTGCGACCGGCTTCGGCTTCTGGGAAACGACCGCTGGTTTCGACATCAGCCAATCGCTGATCGAATACACGGTGACCTCGACCTACGGTCGGGCATTCTGGGTTGGGCTCCTCAACACGCTGCTCATCGCCGCACTGGGCATCGTGTTCGCAACGATCCTCGGCTTTGCCATCGGTATTGCGCGCCTTTCGAAGAATTGGCTGGTGGCGAAACTTGCCGGGGGTTACGTCGAACTGATCCGCAATCTGCCGCTCTTGCTGCAGCTTCTGTTCTGGTACAATGCCGTGCTCAAGGCGCTGCCCGAGCTGCGCGACAGCCTGGCGTTTCCGGGCAGCATTTTCCTCAACAACCGCGGTCTGTTCATCCCGCAGCCGGTGTTCGGGCCTGAAGCCCGTGCCGCGCTGGCCGCGTTTGTGGCGAGCCTGGTTTGTGCTGTTGTCTATCGTATTTGGGCAAGACGGCATCAGTTGCAAACCGGCCGCCAAGTGCCGGTGTTCTGGCCTGCCCTCGCATTTCTTGTCATTCCGCCATTGGTGGCGTTTTCGCTCGCGGGCTTTCCGGTTGAGTTCGCGTATCCGGAGAAGGGGCGCTTCAACATCCGGGGCGGCATGGAGATCCTGCCGGAGTTCATCGCGCTTCTGTTCGGGCTCGTGATCTACACCGCAGCCTTCATCGCCGAGGCGGTGCGCGCCGGCATTCTCGCGGTGCCGAGGGGGCAGAGCGAAGCGGCCGCGGCGCTTGGCCTCCGTCCGCGTCAGGTGTTGCGGCTCGTTGTCATCCCGCAGGCGATGCGGGTGATCGTGCCGCCGCTGACCAACCAATACCTCAACCTGACCAAGAACTCCTCGCTCGCTGTCGCGATCGGTTATCCTGATCTTGTGCAGATTTTTGCTGGCACTGTGCTGAATCAGACTGGGCAGGCGGTTGAGGTCGTCGCCATCACGATGGCGGTCTATCTCACCATCAGTCTCTTTACGTCCGGGCTGATGAATCTCTACAACCGCCGTATCGCCTTGGTGGAGCGCTGATGAGTAGCACCGCCACCGTGAGCTATGTGCAGGGTGCGCCGGTCGAAGCGCTGCCGCCGCCGGTCCGGCTTACCGGCACCATCGGCTGGCTGCGGGACAACCTGTTTTCGAGCTGGCTGAACACGGCCATCACCATCGCGCTTGTCGCCTTGATCGCATGGATTGCCCCGCCGCTCGTCAAAT
This sequence comes from Pseudomonadota bacterium, assembly GCA_040756555.1. GTDB lineage: Bacteria > Pseudomonadota > Alphaproteobacteria > Rhizobiales > Xanthobacteraceae > Z2-YC6860. Next base: position 100,849 of record JBFLYS010000002.1, read on the forward strand.
TCATGTTTGTTGACGCGATCTGGGATGGCGCAAGCCGCGTCGATTGTCTGCCACGGCCGGAGCATCCAGAGATCGGTGCTTGCTGGGCCTTCGTGATCGATCGCTTGCCGTTCATCACCTACGGATTCTACCCGATTGAGGAACGTTGGCGGGTGGATTTGTTCTTTGGTCTGTTTGCGGTTGCCATTGTCTGGGTCGCTTGGCTCAACGCTCCGCGCCGCGATCTCGGCATGGTCTATGCGTTCGTTATCCTTCCGATCGTGTCCTTCTTCCTGCTGCATGGCTTTGACGCCATCGGTCTTTCGACGGTGGAGACATCGTCGTGGGGCGGCATCTTGGTGACCATTGTGGTGGCGTCCGTCGGCATCGTGGTGTCGCTGCCGCTCGGCATTCTTCTGGCGCTCGGTCGGCGATCCGACATGCCGGTGGTGCGGACCGCGTCCGTCCTTTTCATCGAGTTCGTGCGCGGCGTGCCTCTGATCACCGTGCTCTTCATGGCGAGCCTGATGCTGCCGCTGTTCGTTCCGGAGAGCTGGTCGCCGGACAAGCTGGTACGCGCACTGGTTGGCGTTGCGCTGTTCTCGTCAGCTTACATGGCCGAGGTGGTCCGCGCAGGTCTTCTGGCGATCCCCAAGGGACAGTTCGAAGCCGCCATGGCGGTGGGTCTGAGCTACTGGCAAAGCATGCGCCTGATCATTCTGCCGCAGGCGCTGCGGGTCACCATTCCGAACATCGTCAACAGCTACATCAGTCTGTTCAAGGACACGACGCTGGTTTTCGTCGTGGGCATCTTCGATTTCTTGCGCGCAATCGAAGCCGCGCGCATTGACCCGAACTGGGCAACGTCGGTGACGAGCGTCTCAGGCTACGCCTTCGCTGCAATCTTCTACTTCATCTGCTGCTATTCCATGTCGCGTTACGCGCGCTTCGTCGAAGCGCGCCTCGCGGCTGGCGATAAACGGTGAGGGCGATGGCTGGTCCCGCAAACAACCGATCGATCCTCAAACCCGCTCCGCTGAAGACCGACGTTGCGGTCGAGATCATCGGCATGCACAAGTGGTTCGCCGAATTTCACGTGTTGCGTGACATCAATCTCAAGGTCATGCGCGGCGAGCGCATCGTGATTTGCGGGCCGTCGGGCTCGGGCAAGTCCACTATGATCCGCTGCATCAACCGTCTGGAGGAGCACCAGAAGGGCCGCATCGTCGTCGATGGCATCGAATTGACCGACGACGTGAAGAAGGTTGACGAAATCCGCCGTGACGTCGGCATGGTGTTCCAGAGCTTCAACCTGTTCCCCCATCTGACGATCCTTGAGAATCTGACGCTTGCGCCGATCTGGGTCCGGAAACTTCCGCAGAGGGAGGCGGAAGAGATTGCGATGCACTATCTCGCTCGAGTCAAGATTCCTGAGCAGGCGAAGAAGTTTCCCGGCCAGTTGTCCGGCGGTCAGCAGCAACGCGTTGCGATTGCTCGTGCGCTGTGCATGAACCCGAAGATCATGCTGTTCGACGAGCCGACCTCCGCGCTCGACCCCGAGATGGTCAAGGAGGTGCTCGACACAATGGTGCAGCTCGCCGAAGACGGCATGACCATGCTGGTGGTGACGCACGAAATGGGCTTTGCGCGTCAGGTCGCCAATCGCGTGGTGTTCATGGATGCGGGGCAGATCGTCGAGATGAACACGCCCGAGCAATTCTTCGCCCATCCGCAGCATGAGCGGACCAAGCTGTTCCTGAGTCAGATTCTTCACTAAGCCGCATTGCCAGCAGCGGAAGAACGTCGCAGTCTTTCCCGATAAGAAAATGGGGAGGAAACGATGTGCCGTTACGGCCTCGTGTTGCTGACGATTGCCGCGCTGACAGGAAGCGCGCAGGCGCAGAATTATCCGTCGCGGCCGGTGACGATGGTGGTGCCGTTCCCGCCGGGCGGCAACACTGATCTGATGGCGCGGGCGCTCCAGACCGAGTTGTCCAAGGCACTCGGTCAGTCGGTCATCATCAACAACAAGGGCGGGGCGGCCGGCACCATCGGCATTCTCGAGCTTGTGAAGGCGGAGCCTGACGGCTACACAATCGCTCTCTCGCCCAACAATCCGCTGACCGCACAGCCGCACATGCAGCAGCTTCGCTACGGCATGGATACGTTCCGTTACGTCTGCCTGACCTACGACACACCCTACGTCTTGATCGCCGGACCGCAGGCGCCGTTCAAGACATTCCCGGAGTTCTTGGCCTTTGCGAAGGCGAAAAAGGAGAACCTCGTCTACGGCCATCCGGGTGTTGCGAGCCAGCCGCACCTGGTGATGCTGGCCGTGTTGAAGGCCGCGGGCGTCGACGGTCTCGGCGTGCCGTTCCAGGGGGCAGGGCCGATGTCCCACGCCCTGCTCGGTGGAACGATCATGGCGATCACAGAAAGCCCGGCGGTGGCGAAAGCCAGCAGCCTTCCGATCCTCGCGGCGGTTTCCGATGAGCGGATCGCGGGGTTACCGGACGTTCCGACCATGAAAGAGCTCGGCTATCCCGCCAAAGGATTCAGTGCCGGTGGACTGATCGTGCCGGCCAAGACGCCGGATGTTATTGTAACTGCATTGGAAAAAGCCTGTGCCAGTGCGACCGCTGCAGCGGAATACAAGGCCATCGTCGAGCGGCTCGGCGCCATTGCGCGTTATCTGCCGGGCGACGCATTTCGCAAGATGTTCGAGCAGGATTCGGCTGTGAATGCCGACGCGATCAAAAGCGCGGGGCTTGGCGCCAACCGCTAAGTCCATGGGTCAATGGCCGAATTGGCTGTTGGCCGATGATCCAATGAACTATCGCGTCAGCGGTTCGCCAGCCTTTTTCCAGGCGTCGATGCCACCTTGGATGTGGCAAGCGGTGGTGATGCCGGCGTCTTGCGCTGCCTGCACCGCCATCGCCGAACGCTCGCCGAAGGCGCAATAGAACACGATCGTCGACCTATAAGCCCTGAACCTCTGCGCGAGAACGCCTCCTGATGTGATGTTCTGCTGCAAGCTCGGATACGGAACATGCAGCGAGTTCGCGATCGCGCCATGATGCTCGCGCTCGCTGGTTTCCCGTAGATCGACCAGCACCACGTCAGCCCGGCCGACCATCCCGGCCGCCTGCTTGGCGTCGAGTGCCCAGCCGCGCCGAGCGATCTCGTCCTGCGCCATGCCGATCTTCATGTTGGCGGGGACGGCGACGTCCATCATCTTCGGATTGGACAGGTGCAGGTTGTTCATCAGCGCGACGTATTCATCGACCGACTTCACTTGTAGCCGCGGGTTGTAGGCCTTCTCCTCGCCGATGGTCGAAACCGTGTCGCCTTTGTAGTCGTGGGCGGGATAAACCAGCGTCGCATCCGGCAGCTTGAGCAGGCGCCCGAAGATCGACTCGTATTGCTGGCGCGGATCGCCGTTCTGGAAATCGGTGCGGCCGGTGCCGCGGATGAGCAGCGTGTCGCCGGTGAACACGCGGTCCGGCATGATGAAGCTGTAGGAGTCGTCGGTGTGGCCGGGCGTGTAGATCACGTCGAGCGAGACGCCTTCGATCGTCAGCTTGTCGCCGTCGGAGAGCCGCATCGATACGACATCGGCCTTGGTCTGTTCGCCCATCACGGTGATGCAGTGCGTGCGGTCGCGCAGCGCGCCGAGGCCGGTGATGTGGTCGGCGTGCAGATGCGTGTCGACGGCCTTCACCAGTTTGAGGTCGAGTTCGCGGACAAGCTGAAGGTAGCGGTCGACCTTCTCCAGCACGGGATCAAGGATCAGCGCCTCGCCGCCGGGACGGCTGGCGAGGAGATACGAATAAGTGCCCGAAACACTGTCGTAGAGCTGGCGGAAGATCATGGGTCCAATATACCCCAAGTCGTCCGGAGGGGCCTGGATTTCCAGAGGCTCAGGATCGCGCGCAAACGCGCCGAAATCGAGGCTATTCGGCGTAGATCATCTTCCGCGTCATGCCGCCGTCCACCACGAAATTGGCGCCGGTGACGAAGCCTGAGCGTTCGCTGTCGAGCAGGAAGGCGACGATTTCCGCCACATCCTGCGGCTTGCCGACGCGGCCCACGGGATGCTGTGCGTGATCCTTGCGCTTGAGCTTTGCGTAGTCGCCGGTCTCGATCCAGCCGGGGCTGACGCAGTTCACCCGCACCTTCGGTCCCATGCTGACCGAGAGCGCATGGGAGAGGGCGACGAGACCACCCTTGGAGGCGGAATAGGCTTCGGTGTTCGGCTCTGACATTGAAGCGCGCGTGGAAGCGATGGTGACGATCGAGCCGCTCGATGCGCGCAGCGCTCGCTCGGCGGCCTGCGCGAGCAGGAGCGTTGCCGTCAGATTGGTGTCGATGACGCGATACCACTCGGTGAGCTTGAGTTGCCGGAACGGCTTGCGGATCATGATGCCGGCGTTCGACACGACGGCGTCGAGCCGCCCGTAGTGCTCAAGCAGCGCGCCGACGCAGGCGGGCGCGGTCTTCTCGTCCGCCACGTCGCCTTCCATCATCAGGACGTTGCGGGTGCGCCCGAACGCGCGGCCAAGCCCGGTCTTCGGCAGATCGAGCGCGCCAACGCACCAGCCATTGTCCGACAGGTGTTTCGCAATCGCGCGGCCGATGCCGTTCGCGGCTCCGGTGACGAGCGCGACCGGGCGTTTGGATTTGGCCATCAACTATTCTTTCGTTGCGACCGGTAGATCGGGGCGTCCGCCCCATTCGGTCCATGAGCCGTCGTAAAGCGCCTTGGGCGCCTTGCCAATGGCGTCGAGGGCGAACCAGAGCGTGGCCGCGGTGACGCCCGAGCCGCAGCTCGTGATGATCGGCTTGTTGACGTCCACGCCGCCCGCACTGAAGCGCTCGGCGATCTTCTCCGGCGTAACCAGGCGGCCGTCCTCAATCAGTTCCGTCACTGGCACGTTGAGCGCACCCGGCATGTGGCCCGAGCGAATGCCCGCACGCGGCTCTGGCGCTTCGCCGCGGAAGCGGTTCGCCGGCCGCGCATCCACCACCTGCGCATCCTTGTTGTAGAGCGCCATCTGAATGTCGGAGACGCCTGCGACGACGGACGTGTTCAACGCGGCGTCGAATGCGCGGGCAGGGCGTTTGCCTTCGCCGTTCTCGGTCGGGCGGCCTTCCGCCTTCCACTTCGGCAGGCCGCCATCGAGGATGACCACGTTCTTCGCGCCGAAAATCCGAAACGTCCACCACACGCGCGGCGCGCCGCCAAGGCCTGCGCCGTCATAGACCACGATGGTGTCGTCCTTGCCGACGCCGAGCTTGCCGACCGCATCCGAGAAGTGCTTCGCACCCGGCAGCATGTGCGGCAGGTCTGAGGAGTGATCCGCGATCGCGTCGATGTCGAAGAACACCGCGCCTGGAATATGCGCTGTGAGGAATTCCGCCTTCGCGTCGCGTTTCTGCGCCGGGAGATAAAACGAGCCGTCGACGATCGCGACATCCGGCTTGCCGAGACGTGCGGCGAGCCAATCGGTGGTGACAAGGTTCTTGCTGGCGGGCGGGCGCGTGTCGGTCATGAAGTTCTCGCTGTTCTACACCAACGCCAGACGCACGCGCCGGTTCATTTTGCCTTTTTTCTCGATCTGCGTCACCCGAACGGCCTCGATCTCGCCGGTGCTGCGCACATGCGTGCCGCCGCAGGGCTGAAGGTCGAGGCCGACGATTTCAATCAACCGCACGCGGCCGGTGCCCATCGGCGGCTTCACTGCCATGGTCTTGATCAATGCCGGATTGGATTCGAGTTCGGCGTCGGTGATCCAGCGACTCTTTACTTCAGCGTCGCTGGCGATCATCTCGGCGAGCTTTGCGTTGATGGCATCCTTGTCGAGACCGGCCTCCGGAATATCGAAGTCGAGGCGACTTTCTTTCTCGCCGACCGAGCCGCCCGTCACAGGATAAGGCAGAACCGCGGAGAGCAGGTGAAGCGCCGTGTGCATCTGCATCCGAGCGTAACGAATGTCCCAGTCGATCGCAGCGGTGACCTTATCGCCGACTTCAAGATCGACGTTCAGCGGAAAGCCCGGCTCGGGATAGTGCGCGATCACGGTCTTGCCGGGATCGGTGTAGACGACATTGGCGAGCGGAATGGTCGTATCGCGGCTCGTCAGCAGGACGCCGCGATCGGCCGGCTGGCCACCGGAGTTGGCATAAAAAACAGTCCGGTCGAGGATGATGCCGCCATCAGGGTTGATGGCGAGCACCGTGGCGTCGCATTCCTGCAAATAGGAGTCCTCGCGGAACAGGCACTCCGTCGCCATCGCAAGCCTCAGGTTTTTTCGAACGGGATCGTCAAGCTCGATTTGCGCTCGATCCATTCCGGCACCGGCAGTTTTTTCGAGCGCAGGAATTCGGGGTTGAACAGCTTCGACTGATAGCGCGCGCCGCCGTCAGCGAGGATCGTCACGATCGTCTTGCCAGGGCCGAGATCCTTGGCGAGACGGATCGCACCAGCGACATTGACGCCCGTCGAGCCGCCAAGGCACAGGCCCTCGTGTTCAAGCAAGTCGAAGATCACGGGCACGGCCTCTTCGTCCGGAATCAGGTAGGGCTTCTCAACCTTGAGGCCGTCGATGATCGGCGTGACGCGGCCGAGCCCGATGCCTTCGGTGATTGAGCCGCCTTCGGTCGATTTCGCTTCTCCGGTCTTGAACAGATTGTACATCGCGGCGCCGCGCGGATCGGCGCAGCCGATCACGATGTTCTTGTTCTTCTCGCGCAGATACATCGCGGTGCCGGCGAGCGTGCCGCCGGTGCCGACCGAACAGATGAAGCCGTCCACCTTGCCGCCGGTCTGCTCCCAGATTTCCGGGCCAGTCGAGACGTAGTGGGCCTTGCGGTTGTCGAGGTTGTTCCACTGGTTGGCGAACAGGACGCCGTTTTTCTCCGTCTTACGGAGATTGTCCGCGAGACGCTTTGCGACGTGCTGGTAGTTGTTCGGATTGGAGTAGGGCAGCGCCGGCACCTCGACGAGCTCGGCGCCGCAGAGCCGCAGCATGTCTTTCTTTTCCTGGCTCTGCGTATCGGGGATCACGATGATGGTGCGATAGCCGCGCGCGCTGGCGACGACAGCGATGCCAATGCCGGTGTTGCCCGCGGTGCCTTCCACGATCAGACCGCCGGGCTTCAGCTCGCCGCGCTTCTCGGCCTCCAGGATCATCTGACGGCCAGGACGGTCCTTCACCGAGCCGCCCGGATTCATGAACTCGGCCTTGCCGAGGATCGTACAACCGGTTGCAGCCGAAGCGCGCTCCAGCTTGATCAGCGGTGTGTTGCCGATGGCGTCGACGACTCCGTCGCGGGTCTGCATGTTTTTCGCACCTTGGAACGAGTTGCGGACCCTAAAGGAGGGCGGTTCCCGCGACAAGGCCACGAGGCTTTGCCTTTAGTTCTTCAGGCTCGCGAAAGCCTTGAGAGCGCGCTCGCGCGCGGCTTTGTGATCGACGATCGGCTTGGGATAGGACTTGGCAAATAGTGTCCCGGCGTCGGCAAACTCGGGAACGAATTTCCGCACGTAGTCGCCTTTGGGGTCGAATTTTTCACTCTGGATCGTGGGATTGAACACGCGGAAATAGGGCGCAGCATCCGCGCCGCAGCCCGCGACCCACTGCCAGCTCGCGGGATTGTTCGCGGGGTCGGCATCGACCAGCGTGTCCCAGAACCACTGCTCGCCTTCGCGCCAGTCGATCAGGAGGTGTTTGACCAGGAATGACGCGACGACCATGCGGACGCGGTTGTGCATCCATCCGGTCTGCCAGAGCTGGCGCATGCCGGCATCGACGATCGGATAGCCGGTCTCGCCCTTCTGCCACGCCTTGATCGCCTTCCTGTCAGCGCGCCAGGGAAATTTGTCGAAACGCTTGTCGATATTTTTCGCCGCGAGATCGGGATGCTGGCAGAGCAGATGATAGCAAAACTCGCGCCAGCCGATTTCGGAGAGAAATTTCTCGACATCGCGCACGCGCGCGGGCGTCGAGTCTGCGACCATCTTCGCTGCATGCCATACCTGGAACGGGCTGATTTCGCCGAAGCGCAAATGCGGCGAGAGCCGCGAGGTGCCTGGAATGTCAGGCCGGTCGCGTTGCGTTGCGTATCCTGCAAGTTCGTCGTCGAGGAATTCCGACAGCCGATTCCGCGCGCCCACTTCGCCGGGCGCCCAGAATGCGCACATGCCGGAGGCCCAATTGGGCTTGATGGGCTCAAGATGCCAGCTTTCGAGTTTGTCCGACGTGACGCCTCTGAAGCCGGCGATCTTCTTCGGCGCGGCCAACGGCGCGCGCGGTGTGCCAGTCTCTTGCAGCGCGCGCCAGAACGGCGTGAACACCTGCAATGGCTTGCCGCTCTTGCCGAGCAGCGGCGGCTCATGCAGCAGTGCGGCCTGGAATGTCCGCACCGCGATGCCTTGCTTGACGAGCGACTCCTCCACCGCCGTATCGGCTTTTGCGCCGCCGTCATAACGCCGATTCCAATAGATCGCGCCTGCGCCGGTCTCGCGCACGACATCTGCGATCACCGATTTCGCCGCGCCATGCCGCAGCGTGAGCGTTGCGCCGCGTTTTTCGATGGCGTCGCTCAGCGCACGCAGAGATCCCGCCAGCCACCATTTCGCTGCGCCGCCGAGCGGACGGATGCCGGGCGTCGTCTCGTCGAGAATGTAGAGGCAGATCACCGGTTGTCCGGATTTCACCGCCTCGGATAGCGCAGGGTGGTCGGCAAGCCGCAGATCGTCGCGAAACCAGACGAGCGCCGGACGTTTGTGGTTCTTTTCGCGGGAAGCGTCAGGCATGCAGGTAAATGGTTCTGTTTCCGACCAATTGGCCAAGCTCCGGCAACATCTCCGAAACCATAACCGGCGCAATCAAAGCGTTGGAGTCAACGCATTCATCCATTGTTTTCCCTGGGACCCTAGGAGTTTCCCTTATGCGCGGGCCGGTTTGGCCGCGGGAGCGGACAGCTCATGATCGGTCTCGACGTCAACACGCTCTTCCTCGTCACGATCTACGTCGAGGCCATGCTCGGCCTCCTGCTGCTGTTCGCCTGGGTGCAGAACTCCGGCATCCATGCCGTCGCCTGGTGGGGCTGCGCACATCTTCTGCAGGCGGGTTCCGTCTGCCTGTTCGGCATGTATGGCTCGGTGCCGGATGCGATTTCGATCGATCTCGCCAACGCAGTGCTGTTCACGGCCTTTGCGGTGACCTGGACCGGCGCGCGCGTGTTCGACGGCCGCATGCCGCAGCCGCTCTATATCGTCGGCGGCGCGATCGTCTGGCTGCTGGCCTGCCGCATGCCGTTCTTTGCGGAATCGATGGCCGCCAAGGTGCTGCTGTCCTCGAGCATTATCGCGGCCTACACCTGGGCTGCCGCTTACGAATTCTGGCGCGGCCGCGCCGAGCCGCTGGTGTCGCGCTGGCCTGCCATCTTCATGCTGTTCGCGCATGGAGCGTTGTTCCTTCTCCGCACGCCGCTGTCGCAGATCCTGCCGTGGTCGCCGACCACGCAGATGTTCGACAGCGTGTGGCTCACGGTGCTGAGCTTCGAGGCGTTGCTGTTCACCATCGCCATCGCATTCATCCTGCTCGCCATGGCCAAGGAGCGCACCGAGCTTCGTCACAAGACCGCGGCGCTGGTCGATCCGCTGACCGGTATCGCTAACCGCCGCGCGTTCCTGGAGGAGGCGCAGGAGCTTGCCGAGCGCCAGGCCGAAGACCCGCGGCCGATCGCCGTGCTGCTCGCCGACCTCGATCACTTCAAGTCGATCAACGACCGCTTCGGGCATGGCATGGGCGATACCGTGCTCCAGATTTTCGCCAACTGCGCGAGCGCCAAGCTCGGTCCCTACGACATGATCGGCCGGCTGGGCGGCGAAGAGTTCGCGATGGTTCTCTACGACGCGGGCCGCGACAAGGCGCTCGCGATCGGCGAACGCATCCGGCTGTCGTTCGAGGACGCCGCGATGGACATCGACGGTTACGAGATCGGTGGCACCGTCAGCATGGGCCTGGCGATCTGCGAGGGCGGCGCGCTCGACATGTCGTCGATGCTGGCGCAGGCCGACGAGGCGCTCTATTGCGCCAAGGAGCGCGGCCGCAACCGCATCGAGGCGGCGTCGCTCCAGATGGCGCTCGAGCGCGCACACGAGGAAATGAACCGGCCTGAAACGGCCGCCGCGCCCGTGGCGGCGCAGAGCCCGGCCTGAACGGAAGAGGGGCCTTACGGCCCCTCAATCATTTCTCGATCATTTTTTGGGCGCGGGAATCTGGATGACTTCGGCAAGCTGTGCCGGAGTGAGCGGTTCGCGCAGATATTTGAACGTGACGCCATCCTGCATCAGCGTGTCGAGACCGCTGACCTTGTCCGGCCATACCAGCGCTTTGGGGAAGAACTCATCGCGCGTGCGCTTGGCGGTCTCGACCGAAATGCCGGCGAACTCCGCGTAGGGCTTGAGCGACTCGTCGCCCGCATACATCCAGTCGATGGTCTCGCGATACGCCTGCACGAAGCGGCGGAACACGTCGCGCTTTTGCTCCAAGAGGGGGCCCATCGTCACCAGCGCCCGGATGGTCTGGTCGCGGCCGACCGGGACGTCCTTGGCGCGGGCGACGATGCGAATGCGGTTGTCGCGCAGCGCATCGAGTCCGAACGGCGGGGCCGACCAGCCGACATCGACCTGGCCCGACATCACGGTGGTGAAGGTCTGCGACGGCCCGCCGGTCGCTGTGGGCTTCGCGGTCGCCGCGCCGCCTTCCTTGATGAAGGCCAGCACCAGCGTGTGCGTAGAGGCGCCGTTGGTCGAATAGGCGACGGTCTTGCCATCGAGGTCCTTGATCGACTTCACCGGCGAGTCCGCCTTGACGTACCAATAGTCCGCCGCGCCCGTGGCCTCCGCCGCAATGATCCGCAGCGGCGCGCCCTTCTGGAACGCGCCGAACGCGGAGAGCGTGCCGGCGAGGCCGATATCGACGCTGCCAGAGATCGCAGCCTGCTGGCTCTCGCCCGCGCCCTGGGTCCAGAGGATTTCGAGCTCCAACCCGTGCTTCTTGAAGATGCCCGCCTTCTGGCCGAGCTCGGCGATAGCCGTGTCCCAGTTGCCGCGCTGGCCGAGTGCAAGCTTGAGTTTATCTTGTGCACTTGCAGCATTGGCGGTCAGCGCAGCCGCAGCCAGAACCAGTCCTGCGATCCAGCGTGCGGGGCGCATGGCATCTCTCCCGTTTTGGTCGGCTGACGGGCAGGGCCGACATTTGCTATTGAATTAGAATGATTGAAAACATCGAGCTCGAAAAGTGCACGGGCTGCGGCATCTGTGATGCGGTCTGTCCGGCGGACGTGATCCACATGGAGCCCGCGCCGGTCGCGAGCGAGATGGCGGGATTGAAGCAGGTGAAGCTCCTGCCGGTGATCAAATTCCGCGAGCACTGCATCACCTGCTTCAGCTGCGAAATCTTCTGTCCCGAGAAAATCGTCGACGTGCATCCGTCGGTGAAGAACCGTCCGAGGCCTTGGTAATGGGAAAGGTCGAAGGCGTTCTGATCGACACCGACATCCTGGTGATCGGCGGCGGCGCGGGCGGCCTGCTCGCCGCATTGTCAGCGAAGCGTCACGGTCCGCCGGGCACGCGCGTCACCATTGTCGACTCCTGGATGATCGGCCGGACCGGCCACACCGCGTTCTCGAACGCGTGGACCATCGTTGCGCTTCCGGACGACGACATCGACGGCATCCTGCGCGAGATCGTCGCCGGCAACGACGGCATCGCGGACCAGGTGCTGGTCCGGCAGTCGCTCGTGGATTCTTACGCGCGGCTGAAGGATTTCGAGGCGATGGGCATGGTGTTCTCGCGCGACGAGCGTGGCGCCTACAAGCGTCGCCCGACACGCGGCCTCGACATCGCGCGGGTGCTCTATCCCGAAGGCGGCGGACTCGAGTTCGCCTGGAAGCTTCGCCTGGCGCTCGAGCGCGAGGGCGTGCAGCTCATCGACCGCCTGTTCATCACCGGGCTGATGGGCGGCGGGACGGGCCGCATCACCGGGGCTACAGGCGTGCACAGCCGCACCGGCGAGTTTCACGCCATCAAGGCGCGCTCGACCATCGTCGCGACCAACGCGATCACATTCCGCTCGGGATTTGTGCGCGACATCACCGGCACCGGCACGCTGCTCGCCTACAAGGCGGGCGCGGCGCTGCGCAATCCCGAGTTCTCCTACGTCCGGCCCGGCACGCCGAAGTTCTACTTCGAAGGCATCACCTTCGCCATCCAGGAAGGCGCGCGCTGGACCAATGCCAAGGGCGAAGCCTTCATGGCCGACTACGAGCCCGACTGGGCCGACGAGGCTGACGTGCCGCGCATCGCGCGGGCGATGGCGATCGAGAACAAGAAGGGCAACACGCCGCTCTATCTCGATATGTCGGGCATCCCCGAGAACCTGCGCGACTACTTCATCCAGTCGAAGGTGAAGTGGATGGACTATTTCTTCCGCAAGCTCGGCGAGGAAGCCAAGACCGACATGTTCGGCAAGACGCCGTATTACGCGCTGAACCAGATGACCAAGATGGGCATCCGCACAGGATCGGATTGCCGCTCCGACGTACCCGGATTGCTGGCGGCGGGTCTCGCGCAGGCCGGCTGCGCCAACCACTTCGCGGGCTTCCATATCGGACTTTGCGTCGGAAACGGCTGGATCGCCGGACGCTCGGCGATCGAGGACCTCGACAAGACGGCGACGCCGAAGCTCGACACGGCCGAGGTGCAGGCGCTGCATGACGAGGCGATGCGGCCGCTCGACACGTCGTCGAAAGCGGAGTCGGACCGCATCCTGCGTGAGTTGCAGGGTGTGATGTTCTCCTGGGACACCGGCATCCTCAAGAGCGCCGGCCGCCTGCAAGCGGCGTTCGAAAAGATCGAAGCGCTGGAACAGGATTTCAAGAACATCTCCGCGCCGCACACCCACGAGCTGGTGCGCCTCAAGGAAACCGAGGCGATGCTGCTCGCAGCGCGCTTCATCCTTGGTGCGTCGCTCTACCGGACGGAGTCGCGGCTTTCGCACTTCCGCGAGGATTTCGACGCCCGCGACGACGCCAACTGGCTGGTCTGGGTCGATATTGCCGAGACCGCCAACGGCCCGAGCTTCGTGAAGACGCCGGTCCCGACGCCGCTGTGCTCGGCCGAGCCGCTGAAGCGGCGTCCGTCGCGGCTTGCCGCGCGGGCCGCTGTGGGAGGTGTCTGACGTTTTGAGGTGAAGGAGGGGGCGATGAAGGCGTTTGGTGTGTTGGTTGCGGCACTGGCTTTGCTCGCCACGCCGTTGGAGGCGCGGGATTATCTCAAGCAGGAGCGCGCCCAGTCGCGCGGCTTCTCGCCAGGCGTGGTCACCGAGGGCGGCAAGACGGTCTGGGTGTCTGGCCAGACCGGGCTCGTGGACGAGCAGGGCCAGTCGATGGCCGGCAATTTCGAGGGGCAGGCGCGGGTGATCTTCCGCGCCATCGACGCCGTGGTGAAGCGCGCCGGCGGCAGCATCAAGGACGTGGTCACGATCACGGTCTATCTGACCGATCCGCGGCTGATCGATCCCTTGATGCCCATTCGCCGCGAGTTCTGGCCGGACGGCAATTTCCCGGCCAGCACGACCATCACGGTGCACAGCCTGCCGGCGGTCGGCATGATGCTGGAGATTTCCGCGGTCGCGGTGGTCGGGGATAAGTAGCTCCAACCACCTGCCAGCGAAATGTTTCACCTGTCATTCCGGGGCGCCGCCATAAGCGCGTTCACGCGCGTCTTCGACGCGCTATGGCGGCGAACCCGGAATCCATTCGCTTGTTCCGAATGTGGAGGTGGATTCCGGGCTCGCGCCTTACGGCGCGCCCCGGAATGACGGCTGAGTAAATTTTCTGAAAGCAGTTAGCGCGTCACGACGATGAAGTCGGTGCCCTTGCCCGTCTCGTCGCTGAGCTTGTTGTCGGACACAATCAGCGAGGAGCCCGGCATCATCATCGTCTCGATGCGGGCGAGCGTATCGGGCGCGATGTCGAGACGGTCGAGCGCTTCCTTCGCGCTCGGCTCTGGCGTGTGCTCGACGGCGGCGGCTTTTACCGGCTTGTCGTGCTTGGATGCCTTCTTGTCGTTCTTCTCGCCCTTGGCCGTGTCGCGGGCGTAAGAGCTCGGGATCGATACGACGGTCCAGCGCATCGACGCGCCGTCATCCTTCAGGTTCATCGCCGTGTAGACATGGGTGCCGATCGGCTTGTCGGCGTCCTTGATGGCGACCGGCGTGTCGAACAGCGGCTCCATGTCCCGGCGGACGTAGAGCTTGGCTTCCTTGCGGCTGATGAAGATCGAGATCGGCGTCTGCTTGACGGGTTTCGCGGTCGGCATCACCTCGGCAGCAGCGGTGCGTTCTTCAATCGCCGGCTTGGCCGGAGCGGGCGTTGCGACCACGGCGGGCTTCGCCGGTTCGGGAGCCTTCGCGATCTCGGGTTTCTTCGCAGCCTGACCGGGCTCGTCCTTGATGATCCGGATGCTGGTGGTGATCTCGACCGGCTTTGCGGGCTCGGCAACCTTCACAGGCTCGGCGGGCTTGGACGGTTCGGCAACGACCACAGGCTCGGCCGGTTTCGTCTCGACCGGCTTCACAAGCTCAGGCGCCGCAGCCACCTCGACCGCCGGCTCCTCGGTCTTGTTTTGCTCGGCCGCGAGCTTCGCAGCCTCTTCCTCCGGACGGTAGACCATGCCGACCGAACCGACCGGCTGCACGCTGTCGCCGATGATCGCGCCGGGCACGAGCTTTGCGCCGTCGGCGAGCCGCACCGGCGGCGTTACCGGGCGAGGCGTCGCCGGTTCAGCAACGGGGACTTGAGCAGCAACGCGAGGCGCGGGTTGCGGCGCCGCCTGCGCCATCGCCTGCTGCACCTCGGCGACTTTCAGCGAAGGCATGTCCGCCATCTTCGCGCGGCGGACGAACAAATTGGGATGCTCGATCTCGACCGGCGCGACCTCCGGTTTCGCGACGACGACGCGCGCGCCGATCTTGGTCGCCTTCCAGAGCATCTGGGCGAACTCGTTCGGCAGGCGGACGCAGCCGTGCGAGGCCGCGTAGCCTGGCAGCGGGCCGGTGTGCATCGCGACGCCGGACCACGTGATGCGCTGCATGTAAGGCATCGACGCGTCGTACAGGTTCGACACGTGATGCTTGTTCTTCTGAATGACGGAGAAAATGCCCGTCGGCGTCGGATGGCCGGCCGTTCCGGTCGAGACCGGTGCGTTGGCGAAGGGCTTGCCGTCGGCGAACAGCGTCACGCGCTGCTTGTCGATCGAAACGACGATGTGCAGCGGGCCGGACGGGATGGTGGCTGCGCGCTCCGCAGCCTTCTTCTCGCCGGTGGTATCGGCCTTCTTTTTCGCCTTCTTTTTGGGTTCGGCGCGATCGATGTCCGCAGCCGGTGTGTTGCGGTTGAAGCCCGGCCAGAAATCGCCGTTCCAGGCGCTTGCGGGCTGAACGTACGTGAGAACAGTGAGAGACAGCCCCGCGAGCAATGCGGCTCGCAAATTATGCTCTCGCATAAATTCCACCCAACCGGTTTCGAACCGCACCAGCGGGAATCTATAGCTGATGATTCCTGAATCGCTAGAGGCAAAATTGGCTATTGTTCACAAGCTTTTGTGCCATTTTCGTACGCACGCCAGACCGGCCAAATCCGCGGTACGCGAGCGGCCCATTTTGGGGCATGATACCAACGAACCGATCAGTCTGAGGGTTTCCCATGAAATACAGCCGGAACGACGCCAAGGCCTTCGCGCGTGAGCACATGAAGGGCATCTGGGCTGCGGCGCTGATGCCGTTCAACGACGACCTCTCGATCAACGAGAAGGGGTTCCGGAAGAACCTGCGGCACTGGGTCGACGACCTCGGCGTCGACGGCGTGTTCATCGCCGGCAAGCAGAGCGAGTTCTTCTCGATGTCGATTGCCGAGCGCAAGCGCTCGATGGAGATCGTGGTCGACGAGATCGGCAAGACCTCGGGCGTGATCGCGTCATGCTCTGACCAGAACATGGACACGGTGATCGAGCTTGCGAAGCACGCGCAGGCGATCGGCGCGCCCTATATCGTGGTGCACGCGCCGGTGCTGCACTTCCTGCCCAGCCGCGACGAGACGCTCTACCAGTACTACAAGACCATCAGCGAGCAGGTCGACATCGGCATTGCGATGTGGAGCCATGAGGACTCCGGCTATCTGATGAGCCCGGAGCTGTGCGCGCGCATTGCGGAACTCCCGAACATCGTCGCGATCAAGTACAGCGTGCCGCGCGAGATGTACGTCAAGCTGACCCGCATGGTCGGCGACAAGATCCAGGTCTCGACCGCCTCCGAGGTGGAATGGTTCGACAACATCGTCGAATTGAACTGGCGGCTCTATCTGTGTTCGTCGCCGCCGTACCTGTTCCAGACCAAGGTCGACCGCCGCATGCGCGAGTACACCGATCTGGCGTTCAAGGGCGAGGTTGCCAAGGCCAAGGTGATCCGCGACAGCCTCAACCCGGTGCGCGAAGCGTTCCGCCGCTCGCGTCCGGCCGAGAAGCCGCCGGCGCACTCCAAGTACTGGCAGGAGCTGATGGGACAGGTCGGCGGCCGCGTGCGCCCGCCGATGCTGGAACTGACCGAGGCCGAGAAGGAAGCGACGCGCAAGGCGTTCGAGACCTGCGGCCTGAAGCTGCCGGGCGCGGCTGCGAAGCCGTCGGCGGCGTGAGGATGCGACCATGAAAACCGGGCGCCTGAAGGCCTTCAACTTCCAGAAATGGATCAGCGAGAACGAGCATCTCCTGAAGCCGCCGGTCGGCA
The DNA here is from genome assembly GCA_040756555.1 of Pseudomonadota bacterium. Lineage (GTDB taxonomy): Bacteria > Pseudomonadota > Alphaproteobacteria > Rhizobiales > Xanthobacteraceae > Z2-YC6860. Next base: position 117,684 of record JBFLYS010000002.1, read on the forward strand.
ACAAGAAGGTGTTCGAGGACGGCGAGATGACGGTGCAGATCGTCGGCGGTCCGAACGAGCGCGCGGACTACCATGACGATCCGGTGGAAGAGTTCTTCTACCAGCTCAAGGGCAACATGGTTCTGAAGGTCGGCGACAACGGCAACTTCTACGACGTGCCGATCAAGGAGGGCGAGGTGTTCCTGCTGCCGCCGCACGTGCGGCACGCGCCGCAGCGGCCGGCCGGCTCGATCGGCCTCGTGGTCGAGCCGAAGCGCTACGACGACGATCCGAACGACGCCTTCGAGTGGTACTGCTTCGAGTGCGGCAACCTCGTGCACCGCGTCGAGCTGAAGGTCGAGCACCTCGTGCGCGACCTGCCGCCGATCTACGAAGCCTTCTTCAACGACGAGAAGGCCCGCACCTGCAAGAAGTGCGGCGCCATCCATCCAGGCAAGAAGCCGCCGCCGGGGTGGGCGAATATTTAGTTACCGATCTTGTCGTCTGGGCACTGGTTATCTGGGCACGAGCCTTACTTCCGATCCGCAGATGACGACGGCGACCACGCCGCGTCCGTTGCGCCGCATTTCGTGGCGGCATCCGGGCGGTACGTCGAAGCATCCGGTCATGCCGCAGACGATGAGTTGAGGCGCAGCAGCCACGCGCGCCTTGGCTTGGTGGCGGCGTTTGGAGGCGGCGTTCGCGTCCGCGCAAGCCTGGAGAGCGAGCGCCACTAGCGCCATGCAAACCGCAGCCTTGCGAACGAAGCCCGTCATTTTGCCTCTTCGACCGGCGTGCTGGTCGCCGGTCCTTCACCGGTGATGATGAGGATGACCTCTTCGTCCTTCGCGCCGTCGTAATGCACCTCCTTGCCGAAGTGTGTCACGGCGCCGCCGGCCTTCACTGGGATGGTGGCGTCCTTGTCCCACTTGTTGCCGGTTCCGACGTACCAGGTGCCCTTGATAACGGTGATGAAGCGGTCGTTCGGATGGAAGTGGGGCTTGGAGAAATTGCCGGGCTGGAAGCGGTTCATCACCATGTAGAAGCCGGGTTTGTTCGGATCGCCGAACAGGACCTTGTTGTTGACGCCCGCGGCGCCGGTCGGATCGCGCCACGGAATCTGGTCTGCCTGCCTGATGCTGATGGCCTTTGGGTTGAGTTCCACGGCGGCGGCTGGGCCGATCAGGCCCACAAGCAACACAGCCGCAACAATGCGCTGAGACATGATGTCCTCCCCAGAACTGCGCCCCTTGTTGTTGAATGGGGTCGCGATTGACGGCGGGGCGAGTCTAGCCGAAATAGCAGCCCGAGAATCCGAAAAGAATCCGGGAAAGACGGGTGGAAACTGATGCGAATTGAAATGCTGTGCCGTGGCGTTCTGACCGGGCTCCTGCTTGCGGCTTCAGTGCCGCAGGCCACGGCGCAAAACTATCCCGACCGTCCGGTGCGTCTGATCGTGCCGTTCGCGGCGGGCGGCGCGAACGATATCGTCGCGCGTCTGATCCAGCCGTCGCTCGAACGCAGGCTCGGCCAGCCGATCATTGTGGAGAACCGCGTCGGCGCGAGCGGCATCATCGGCACCGACGTTGTGGCGAAGTCGCCGCCAGACGGCCTCACGCTCGGCGTCGCGCTCGCGACGCATTCGGTGAACCCCGCCGTCAATCCGAAGATGCCCTACGACACGGAGAAGGATCTGACGCCGATCATCCTGATCGGCAAGAATCCGCTGATGTTCGTCGTCAACGCCAACGTGCCGGCGAAGACGGTCGCGGAGTTCGCGGCGCTCGCGAAGGCGAACCCGGACAAGTATAACTACGCGACGCCCGGCGCCGCGAGCCAGGCGCATCTGGTGATGTCGCAGTGGAGCAATCTCGCCGGCATCAAGATCCAGCACGTGCCGTATCGTGGCGGGGCGCCGGCGATCCTCTCGACGGTGCAGGGCGACACGCAGATTTCAGTGATGTCGTCGCTCGTCTCCGCGCCGCACATCGAGGCGGGCAAGCTGCGCGCCATCGCCATCGGCAGCACACAGCGCGATCCGCAATTCCCCAACGTGCCGACGATGGTGGAGGCGGGCTTCCCGGACATCGAGGCGGTGACCTGGGTCGGCATGTTCGCGCCGGCCGGCACGCCGCGCCCGATCGTCGATCGGCTCAACACCGAGATCAACCGCATCATCAAGGAGCCGGATGTTCGCGCAAAGCTGACGCAGCAGGGCATCGCGCCGGTCGGCGGCACGCCGGAAGAGTTCGGCGCCTATATCTCCGCTGAGATCAAGCGCTGGACCGCGGTCGCACGCGCCAACGACATCAAGATGGAGCAGTAGGCGGGACGAGGCGGATCGCCTCGTTGACAAGACGTGGGTTGCTGGCGCGAAATCCGAGCAACCGGCCATCAAGAGCCGAACGATTGGACATCGGGAGGCTTTGATGCGCGGACATCGGCTCGGCACCACTTTTGCGGTAGTATTGGCGCTGGCCGGGTTCATCTCAGCCGCGCAGGCGCAGAACTACCCCGACCGGCTGATTAAGATCGTGCAGGGCTTCCCGCCCGGCGGCAACGTCGACATCATCGCGCGGCTCCTTGCCAACGAGATGCAGAAGTCGATGGGGCAATCGATCATTGTCGAGGCGAAGCCAGGTCTTGCCGGCGCGCTCGCGGCCGAGCAGGTCGCGCGATCCGAGCCAGATGGCTATACGCTCATGGTCGTGGCCAGCGCACACGCCGCCTTCGGCGCGATGTTCAAGAACATCAAGTACAAGGTGGTCGACGACTTCGACTGGATTTCGCTCGCGAGCTCCTATCCGTTCCTGATCTGCGTGCGGAAGGACTCGCGCTTTCAGACCTTCAAGCAGTTGCTTGACGAAGCGCGCGCCAATCCCGGCAAGCTGACCTACGGCTCGGCGGGTGTCGGCTCGATCTTGCACACGACGGTTGAACTGCTGGCGAACGAGACCAAGACCAGGTTTCTACACGTGCCCTATCGTGGCGAGGCGCCGGCGATCACGGGCCTCCTCACGGGCGATTTCGATTTCATCGCCGCGACCACAGGGCCGATCAGCGAGCGCATCCGCAACGGCGAGCTCCGTGCGCTCGCGGTGACCGGCAAGACGCGCTGGAAGGACTTCCCCGAGGTTCCGACGGTGGAGGAGTCCGGCGTTCCGGGCTTCGAGGTGTTCTCCTGGACCGGCGTTGCCGGACCCGCGAACTTGCCGAAGCCGATCCTCGAACGCCTCAACGCCGAGGTGCGGAAGGCGGTGGCCGTTCCGGACGTGAAGAGCAAGCTCGAAAGCATGGGCGGTGATGGTAAGCCGACATCGCCCGAAGAAATGCGCGCGCTGGTCGCCAAGCAATTTGCAACTTGGAGCAAGCTCGCGCGCGAGGCGAACATTTCCATCGATTGACGCGGGAACCCGCCCGTCTTTCGCCGGCCGCGTTCGGCCGTTAAACTGCCGGCAAACAAGCACCCGTCCAAAACAGCTTGCCGAGGAAAGCCATGAACGCGCCCGTGAAAACGCCAGCCACCATTCCCTTCGATACCGCGCGGCTCGACCGCTGGATGGACGAGGAGGGGATCGACGTCCTGATCGTGAATTCGAAGCACAACGTGCAGTACCTGCTCGGTGGGCATCGTGCGTTCTTCTTCGACTATATGGATGCGATGGGCGTGAGCCGCTACCTGCCGCTCGTCATCTATGCCAAGGGCGCGCCGGACAAGGCCGCGTTCTTCGGCCATCGCCTGGAGAACTTCCAGCGCGAGAACCATCCGTTCTGGGTGCCGGTGCAGCAGTGCAATTCATCGGGCTCGCTCGACACGATGGCGAAGGCGATCGACCACATCAAGAAAGCGGGCATCGCTCATAAGCACATAGGCGTGGAGCTTGGCTTCCTGCCGATGGACGCGGCGCAGGCGCTGCGCGATGCGTTCGGCGGCAGCGAGATCAAGGACGCACTGTTTGTGCTGGAGCGGCTCCGCTCGATCAAGTCGCCCGATGAGTTGAAGAAGCTCAAGGTCGCCTCGGAGGCAGTGATCGAGTCCATGAAGGCGGTGATCGCCAATCATGGACCGGGCGCGACCAAGGCCGAACTGACCGAAGCGCTGCGCCGCGAAGAAACCAACCGCGGGCTCACCTTCGAATATTGCCTGATCACCGCCGGCACGAGCCTCAACCGTGCGCCGTCAGAGCAGGTCTGGGGCAAGGGCGACATTCTCTCGCTCGACTCCGGGGGCAATTACCACGGCTATATCGGCGACCTCTGCCGCATGGCGATCCACGGCGAACCCGATGCCGAGCTTGAGGACATGCTGGCGGACATCGAGGCGATCCAGCGCGCCTCGATGAAGCCGATCAGAGCCGGTGCCATGGGCAGCGTCGTTTACGAAGAGGCCGAGAAGCTTCTGAAGAAATCGAAGTACCACAACCATATGCACTTCCTCGGTCATGGCATGGGCCTTGTCAGCCACGAGGCGCCGCGGCTCACCGCGACGGGGCCAGTGCCTTACGACGACTTCGACGCGAAGCGTCCGCTCGAAGCCGGCATGGTGATTTCGGTCGAAACCACGCTCGCGCACCCGAAGCGCGGCTTCGTCAAGCTTGAGGACACGGCGGTGGTCACGGCGACCGGTTGTGACATCTACGGCGCGGGCGCCCGCGGCTGGAACCGGGGCGGCACAGCCGTAAAGCACTAGCCGCGCTCGCAATTTGAGTTGGGACAGGGCGCCGGGCGATAGTCCGGCGCCCTGTCTATTGGAAGATCCTCCCACTACGGAATAACGCCGCATTGGACGGGGTTTTCCTGCCGGTAGTTGCAAATCGGACTTGAACATGACGCCCCATTCGGGGGATCATTTCGCCGGGATCGACGACGTCAGGCAGCAATGTCCGCGGCTCCACGGGGGTGGGCAGCCGGGGACCAGCGCAATGCTCCCAGTTCGTCGCGACGTGGGGATGTTGCGGGAATGATCGGACTTGTTCGGATCGCGCTGCGGCGGCCATACACAATGGCGATCGCGGGCCTCCTGATTTTGCTGGGCGGCTTTCTCGCAGTCACCCGCATGGTCGTCGATATCTTCCCGAACATCGACATCCCCGTGGTCTATGTCGCGTGGAACTATCCCGGCCTCTCCGCCGAGGACATGGAACGGCGCGTCGTCCTCATTTCCGAGCGCGCATACTCCACGACGGTGAACGGCATCGAGCGCATCGAGTCGATCTCGATCCCGGGCCTTGGAATCCTGAAGGTCTATTTCACGCAGGGCACCGACATCGGCGGGGCGATTGCGCAGATCAACGCGCAGAACAATTCGATCCTGCGCATTGCGCCGCCCGGCATCACGCCGCCAAACATGATCCGCTTCAATGCGTCGAACGTGCCGGTGGTGCAGGTCACGCTGAACAGCAAAACGCTGCCCGAGCAGCAGATCTTCGATTACGGGCTGAACTTCCTGCGCACGCGGCTGTTCACCATTCCCGGCGTGTCGATCCCGGCACCCTACGGCGGCAAGCAGCGGCAGATCATCGTCGACGTCGACCCGGCGCGGCTCTCGTCCAAGGGCCTCTCGCAGATGGACGTCGTCGGCGCCTTGCAGACGACCAACGTCATCGTGCCGGCGGGTATTGCCCGCATCGGCGAGCGTGAGTTCAACGTCAAGCTCAATTCCAGTCCGCTCCTGGTCGAGCAATTCCAGACGCTGCCGGTCGGCGTGCGCGACGGCCTGATGGTGCAGCTCGGTGATGTCGCCAAGGTGAGCGACAGCTTTGCCACGCAGCAGAACGCGGTCCGTATCAACGGTCAGCGCGCGAGCTACATGAACATCTTGAAGAACTCGGATGCTTCGACGCTCACAGTCGTACAAGCGGTGAAGGACATCCTGCCCGATATCCAGGCGACCGCGCCTGAAGGTCTCGAACTTAAGCTCGACTTCGATCAGTCGGTGTTCGTGCGCGGCGCGGTCGAGAACATCGTCCACGAAGCGATCCTGTCGTCGATCCTCGTGTCGCTGATGATCCTGATCTTTCTCGGCAGCTGGCGGAACACGGTGATCGTGTCGCTGTCGATCCCGCTGTCGATCGCCGCGGGTCTCGCGGGCCTGTTCCTCACGGGGCAGACCATCAACCTGATGACGCTCGGCGGCCTCGCGCTCGCCATCGGTCTCCTGGTCGACAACGCGACGGTGACCATCGAGAACATTCATCGCAACCAGGCGCTTGGCAAGCCGCTGACGGTTGCGATCCTCGACGGCTCGAACGAGGTGATCCAGCCGCTGACGGTCGCGACGCTCGCGATCTGCATCGTGTTCGCGCCGGTTCTGTTGCTGACCGGCCCATCGCGGTTCCTGTTCATTCCGCTTGCCATCACGGTCGTGCTGGCCATGCTCGCTTCTTATGTCCTGTCTTTCACGGTCGTGCCTGCGCTTGCGCGATACCTGCTGAAAGATCACGAACACGACGAAAGGCGGCGCAAGAGCGTTGGCGAGCGCTTGTCGGCAGCGTTCGACCGTATCTTCGACCGTTTCCGGGACGCTTACGGCCGCGTGCTGGAAATGACGCTGCTCAAGCGAAAGTTCGTGCTGTGCTGCTTCGTGGCGCTGTTCGGTGTGACCGGCGTGCTCGCGCCGGTGATCGGCACGGACTTCTTCCCGGTCTCCGACGTGGGCATCCTCAAGCTTCACGTGCGCGCGCCGACCGGCTCGCGGCTGGAGGAGACCGAAAAGCTCGTTGCCCAGGTCGAAGATACGATCCGCGAGATCGTCCCGGCGAAAGAACTGCGGACCATCAACTCGACGATCGGCTTGCCGTTTTCGCTCAACCTCGCGTTCGTTCCGAGCGACAACATCGGCGGCATGAATGCCGAGCTTCTGGTGTCGCTGCTGCCGGGCCATCGCCCGACCGTTGAATATCAGCGGCTGATCCGCGAGAAGCTGAACGCCTCGTTCCCGAGCGCGCGGTTCTACTTCCAGACCGCCGATATCGTGAGTCAGGTGCTCAACTTCGGTCTGTCGGCGCCGATCGACATTCAGATCCAGGATCCCAATTTCACCCGCAGCTATGCGACCGCACAGAAGATCCTGAACGAGATCCAGAAGGTGCCGGGAGTGGTCGACTCTCGCATCATCCAGATCATGGATTTCCCGGCCTTGCAGATCGACGTGGACCGCCAGCGGGCCGCGCGGCTCGGCGTCGCGCAGCGCGACGTCGCTAATAACATGCTGACCTCGCTTGCGGGCTCCGCGCTGGTCGGCCCGACCTATTATCTGAACCCGCAGAGCGGCGTGAACTACATCGTCGCGGTGCAGACGCCGGCGGACAAGATCCAGACCATTTCCGACGTGTTGAACCTGCCGGCCAATCCGGCCGCGCCGAACATCAATCCAAATATGGCCGCGGTGACGCCGACCACCCCCTTGTCGTCGCCTGTGACGCGCATCTCCGACATTGCTTCGGTGCGTGCCGCGACCTCGATGCAATCGATCAGTCATTACACCGTGCAGCGGGTGGTCGACGTTGCCGCCAACATCGACGGCCGCGACCTCGGCAGCACGTCGGCCGAGATCAAGAAGATCATCGCCGATGTGCAGAAGGACCTGCCGTCGACCGTCAAAATCTTTCTGCGCGGCCAGAACGAGGTGATGGAAACGTCGTTCAAGAACCTCGGCTTCGGCCTCATCCTCGCGATCGTCCTGGTCTATGCGGTGCTGGTCGTTCTGTTCCAGTCGTGGGTCGATCCGTTCATCATCATGATGGCGGTGCCGGGTGCCCTGATCGGCATTCTCTGGACGCTCGCACTCACCGGCACGACCATCAACGTCGCCTCGCTGATGGGTTCGATCATGTCGGTCGGCATCGCGGTGTCGAACTCGATCCTCGTCGTCTCGTTTGCCAACGATCTGCGCAGCCGCAACGAGAGCCTGACGCCGTTCGAAGCGGTGGTTGAAGCCGCCAAGACGCGCTTGCGCCCGATCCTGATGACCGCGCTCGCCATGATCATCGGCATGATCCCGATGGCGCTGGCGCTCGGGGAGGCGGGCGAGCAGAATGCACCGCTCGGCCGCGCGGTTATCGGCGGTTTGATTTTCGCGACCTTTGCAACGCTATTCCTGGTGCCGATCTTCTACACGTTGCTGCGGCGCCAGCTCCCCACCTTGCACACACTCGACAAGCGGTTCGAGGCGGAAGCCGCGGGCGCATCGATCGGAGGTTCCGCCCATGGCTGATGCGCAAAAGCCTGATGCCCAGATCAATCCGGATGATCCCAAGCCAAAAACCAGCGCGGGCCGCTCGACGGCATTCTATCTGTTCGGGATCGGCGCGCTGGTGGCCGCTACAGGCGCGGTCTGGTATTTCCACACGAGCCGCAACAGCGAGATTGCAGGCGCGCGTGAAGCCCGTGCCGCCGCAGTCGATCGTGGTCCGCGCGTCGAAGTGGTGAACGCGACGAAGGGGCCGGAACGCCGCACCCTGACGTTGCTTGCCGACGTGCGCCCCAATCAGGTCGCAACGCTCTACGGCAAGGTCTCGGGCTACATGAAGACCGTTAACGTGGACCGCGGTGACAAGGTCGAGGCCGGGCAGATCGTGGCGCTGATCGAGTCGCCGGAGCTTGAATTCCAGTACAACGCCGCAGTGACCGACCTCGAGCACAAGCGCCGCAATCTCGAGCGCTCGAAGGAGCTTTTTGCCAAGGGCAACACGACGCAAGTGGCGCTGCTGCAATTCGAGACCGATGCGCGCGTGGCCGAAGCCAATGTCACCGTGCTCGCGACAACCAAAGGATATCAGACCATTCGCGCGCCATTCGCCGGCCGTGTGACGAACCGGTTTGTCGATCCTGGTGCGCTGGTCACCAACGCTCAGACGAACATCGTCAGTGCGCTTCCGGTGATGACGATCTCGGATGACAGCCGGCTGCGCGTCTACGCCTACGTCCAGCAGGCCGACGTGCCGTTCGTGAACATCGGCGATGATGCCGAAGTGGTGGACGCCAGCAATCCGGATCGCAAGGTGAAGGCCAAGGTCACGCGCATGACCGGCGAGCTCGATCCGCGCGCCCGCGCCATGCAGATCGAGGTCAACATCGACAACAGCGAAGGCTTCCTCGCCTCCGGCAGCTTCGCCTATGTGACCATCCACATCCCGATCAAGAGCTATCCGCAGATCCCGGTCAGCGGTCTCATTGTGCGCGGCAGCGACAACTTCGTCGCGGTGCTCGACAAGGACACGGTGCGCTTCAAGCCGGTGCGCGTGGCTTCGACCGACGGCAACACCATCTCGGTTGCCGAAGGCCTGGCGCTCAACGAGCGGGTCGCGATCAACCTGCCGGACGAGGTGAGCGACGGCAGCCGCATCCAGGCGGTTGCGGCGACGCGCCGCTAGGACGCGTTACAAACGGATTGGAACGGGCCGCGCGGCATCGTAGGGTGCCGCGCAAACAAAGGCCCGTCATGAAAATCGTCCGCGTCACCGCCACTCCGCTCAACGTTCCCCTTCACATCAATCTCGTCGGCGTCGACCGCAGAACGACGCTGTCGTCCTGCTATGTCGAGGTCGAGACCGACGACGGGCTGATCGGCCATGGTCTCTCGGGGATCACCGAGGAGGACGTCATCGCCCAGATCGTCAACGGCGTCGCGGGGCCTGCGATCGTCGGCGACGATCCGCTCGCGCACGAGCGTATCTGGGACAAGCTCTATTGGACGCTGATGCCGCGAGGCCAGACCGGCTATGCCGCGCATGCGCTCGCCGCGATCGACGTCGCGCTGTGGGACATCAAGGGCAAGGCGCTGAACCAGCCGGTGTGGCGGCTCCTTGGCGGCGCGCATCCGAAGGTGCCGGTTTATGCGACCTTCGGGTTCGGCTTCTTCGACCGTGAGCAGCTGGCCGCCGCAGCGAAGCTCTGGGTCTCGCAGGGTTTCAAGCGGTTGAAGATGACGGTCGGCAACGAGGCGCTGCGCAACCGCGACAAGCGTTCAATCATGGACGTCATCAAGGAGGATGCCGCGCGCTTCAAGGCCGTGCGCGAGGCGGTCGGACCGGACACCGAATTGTTCATCGACGCCAACTGCAACCTCGATCTCTATCACGCCACCAAGCTCGCCGAGATGGTGAAGCCCTATGGTCTGTCGTTCTTCGAGGAGCCGCTGACGCAGAACGACGTCGCCGGCATGGCGCAGTTGCGCCACGCGACCGGCTTGGCGCTCGCCTGTGGCCAGAACGAGGGCCTCTCGTTCCGCTTCCGCGATCTGCTGATGAAGGAAGCGATCGACTACGCCCAGCCGAACGTGCTGATTTCGAGCGGCTTCACCCAGTGTGTGAAGATCGCGGGCATGGCGCAGGCCTTCAACGTCTCAATCGCCAACGGCGGCGCGTGGGGCTTCCACAACATGCATCTGCAAGCCGGCGTCGCCAACGGCACGCTGGTCGAGCATCACTATCTGGCGGTGGAGTTGTGCAAGCAGATCTTCAACGGCTTGCCGGAGCCGAAGGACGGCTTCTTCACGATGCCGGAGGCGCCAGGGCTCGGCTTCGAGCCGAACCATGACGCCATCCGGGAGATCGCAAAATTGCCGCTGTCGCAGGGACGCGGCAAAGGTTGAGCAATCAGCGCTTGCGGAAGTGCGCGCGCCGTTGCCCGGTTGCCGAGGGGAGCGGAGTAGCAGACTTGTGGCGGAAGCTGATGCGGCCGCGCGACAGGTCGTAAGGCGACATCTCGACGATGACGCGGTCGCCGACGCCGGTGCGGATGCGGAATTTTCGCATCTTGCCCGCGGTGTAGGCGAGGATTTCGTGTTCATTGTCGAGCTTCACCCGGAAGTTGCCGTCCGGCAGAACTTCGGTCACGACGCCGTCGAACTCGAGCATCTCTTCTTTCGCCATAAGCTTCCTTTCTCCCTATCCGCTGTGGCTTAGCGTTGCTGCAGGAACGCGACCGAGGCGATTTCGCCATGGTGGCCCGATGCGGCTGGCGCGTGAGGTTTAGCATTGTTCGGGCGGTTTTGTCCGTTCCGATGGCCGCCGTTATGCCCATCCTTTTGGCCCCCGCCGTTGCGGTGGCCGTTCGGGTTTTTGTGACGCTTCTGGCCGTTTCCGTTGTGGCCATTCGCACTGTGACCATGGGCGTTCTGCTGATGCCCGTGGTTGCGGCCCTCCTGGCGGGGCTGGTGGCCGTTTTCCTGACGGCGGTCTTGTCGGTGATCCGGACGCCGGCCTTGGGCCTGCTGATGGCCGTTCCGATCGTGGTTGCGATCCTGATGCGGACGCTCTTGACCGTTGGCTTGTCCATCGCGATGGCCGTTTGAATGGCCATTGCGCTGCTGCTGGCCGCGGCCGTGATGCTGCGGTCGACCGCCACCACGCTGTTGCTGCTGGCGGTGCTTGAACGGTGTGGCTGCCGGCACGGTGCCGGTCGCCGGAATCTGCATCTTGATCAGCCGCTCGATGTCGCGGAGGAATGCGATCTCGTCGCTGGAGACGAGCGAAATCGCAGAGCCTTCGGCGCCGGCGCGCGCGGTGCGGCCGATGCGATGGACGTAGCTTTCCGGCACGTTCGGCAGATCGAAATTGAACACGTGTGTCACGCCATCGACGTCGATGCCGCGGGCGGCGATGTCGGTCGCCACCAAAGTCTTGATGTGGCCATTGCGGAACTGCGCGAGCACGCGCTCGCGCTGGTTCTGCGACTTGTTGCCGTGGATTGCTTCGGCGGCGATGCCGTCTTTTTGCAGTCCGCGCACGACCTTGTCGGCGCCGTGCTTGGTGCGGGTGAACACCAGCGCGCGGTTGACCGGTTCGTTGCGGATCAGGTCGGTCAGCATCTTCGCCTTGGCGCCGCGGTCGACGTGGATGATCCGCTGGGCGATGCGCTCGGCGGTCGTCGCAACCGGCGTGACCGCGACCTGGGCCGGATCCTTCAGCATTTGCTTTGCGAGTTCGGCGATGTCCTGCGGCATGGTGGCCGAGAACAGCAGCGTCTGACGCTCCTTCGGCAGCTTCGCGACGATCTTTCGGATGTCGTTGATGAAGCCCATGTCGAGCATGCGGTCGGCTTCGTCGAGCACGAAGGTGTCGACGCCGTTGAGTCGCACCGCGTTGGATTGCACGAGGTCGAGCAGGCGGCCGGGCGTTGCGACCAGCACGTCGACGCCGTTCATCATGGCGCGGACCTGGCTGCCCATCGACACGCCGCCGATGGCGAGCGCCGACGAGATGCGCATGTGCTTGCCGTAGGTGCGGAAGCTCGTGAGGATCTGGCCGGACAGTTCGCGGGTCGGGCTCAACACCAGCACGCGGCAGGTTTTACGCTCGGGGCGGCGCGAGTTCGCGGCGAGGCGGTTCAGGATCGGCAGCGCGAAGGCCGCGGTCTTGCCGGTGCCCGTCTGCGCAATGCCGATAAGGTCGCGGCCTTGGAGCAACAGCGGAAGAGCTTGGGCTTGGATCGGAGTGGGAGTGGCATAACCCTCTTCGGTGAGGGCGCGGGTGATCGGCTCTGCGAGGCCGAAGTCGTTAAACGAGGTCAATTAAACGTCTTTCATATAAGCGGGCCGGGGCGCCACGCAGGATTGCGGACGCCAAACGACACACGGGGTTTAAGACACCCCGCGTGGCCTGGGCTGTCAGGTAATTGGAGAAGCCGGAAGTCTGGGCTGAAAACCGATGCGCAATCGATGCGATCAGGTTTCTTGCACGCGGCCCGGAGGCAGCCCGATGAATCAGGCCGTGTTCCGACACGCGCGTACATGGCAGAACAACGCGGTCTTTTCAAGGCGTTAGATGTGCTGCAATAAAATTTATACGGCTAATCAGATGGTTAATATAGGTTGCTAATTAATCAGTGGAGGTGTCTGGCGTATCGCGCGAAGCGATATCCGCGATTTTTCGGCTCAGGAATGGGGAACGATCGAGGGGCTGTCATCCTCACGGAAGGCCTGCATAGCGCGGCTGCCGCATTCCGAGCAGGCCAGGCGCTTCGTCAGCGTGATGAGCGGCACATCCTTGGCGAGATGGAAACGCGCCAGATCGCCGTCCGTGATCCGGGCGCAATGGCCGCAATTCAAGCATTCAACGGCGATGAACCGGCTCATCTAGGTTTTGCTGGTCGTTTGGTCCGCACGAGGCCGGCGGTGATCGCGAGTGCAACGGCGTGGGTCCGGTTCCTGGCACCGAGTTTTCGCCGGGCATGACGCACGTGCTCGTTGATCTCCTGCTTGGCAATGCCAAGCGCCAACGAGGCTTCCTCGACCGTCCGGCCGTTGGCGAGCAACGTCAAAACCTGGAGCTCACGCTCCGTGGGACTTCTCTTCATTCTTTTTGGCGCGTCAGGCGCGCAATGCGATGACCCCTAAAAGCACAAATAGGAATCGGAAATGGGTTCCGGAAGGCCCTGCATCCGGCCACGGAAAATGCGCCGGACAAAGGTCCGGCGCATTGGAAATCCTGCCGTTCGATAAGGGGGTTACTGCTTCGGCGTTGTCGGCGCACCCGCGCCGGTGGTTTCGCGCGGGCCAGCGCCGCCAGATGCCGCCCCCTGGTTGGCCGGAGGTGGCGGAGCACCCGACGCCTGCTGCTGGTTGGGCGAGGTGCCGCCGGGACCCTGGCCGGGTACGCCGAAGAGGGCGACAAAGCCGATGCCGGCGACGAAGAGGATGGCCCCGCCCAGAACGAACGTGATCCAGGCGGGTGCGTTGGCGCGGTCGTCGGGCGGGTTCGCTTCGAGCTGATGCTCAGGAAGATTGTCAGCGTTGGTGTTGTCGGCGCCGGTCATGGGCGTTGTCCTTTTGGGATCAACGCCCGGTTTCCATCGATGTTCCTCCAAGCACAGCCGGCCCGGCCCCAGCTTCATCCTCCTTCAGCTCGACGCGGCCGAAGCGCGTGTAGAGCGCGGGCAGCACCACGAGCGTTAGCAGCGTCGCGCTGATGAGGCCGCCGATGACGACAACGGCCAGTGGCCTCTGCACCTCCGCGCCGGTGCCGGTTGCAAGCGCCATCGGCACGAAGCCGAGCGATGCCACCAGCGCGGTCATCACGATCGGGCGGAGCCGCGTCATCGCGCCTTGCTCGATGGCGTCGCGGAGCGGCAGGCCGTCACGCGCGAGTTGCTTGATGAAGTTCAGCATCACCAAGCCATTCAGCACCGCGACGCCGGACAGAGCGATGAAGCCGACTGCGGCTGAGACCGAGAACGGCATGCCGGTGAGCCACAGCGCCAGAACGCCGCCGGTGAGGGCAAGCGGCACAGCGCTGAACACCAGGAGCGCATCGCGCGCGGAGCCGAGTGCACCGATCAACAGGAAAAAGATCAACGCGAAGCAGCCCGGCACGATCAGCATCAGCCGCTGGCGGGCCGCGGCGAGGTTCTCAAACTGGCCGCCCCAGGTCATCCATGAGCCGGGCGGCAGCTTCACGCTCTGTGCGATCCGCGTTTGCGCCTCCGACACCACGGAGGCGATGTCGCGGCCGCGCACGTTGGCGGTGACGACCACACGCCGCTTGCCGTTCTCGCGGCTGATCTGGTTCGGGCCGTCGATGAAGTCGAAGCGCGCGACGCGGTTGAGCGGCACGCTGAGCGGCAGGCCAACCCGCCCGGACGGCGGCAGAGCGACCGGCAGGTTGCTCAGGGCCTCTAAGTCGCCGCGCGAAGCTTCCGGCAGGCGCACGACGATCTCGAATGACCGATCGCCCTCGAACACCACACCGGACTCCTGGCCGCCGATGGCAGCTCCAATCACGTCCTGCACGGCGGCGACGCTGAGGCCCAAGCGGGCGATCTCGGCCTTGTTGACCTTGATCTCCAGCGTCGGCAGGCCCGCGACCTGTTCGACCTTCACGTCGGTCGCGCCGTTCACGCCGCGCAGTGCCGAGGCGACCTGATTGGCCGATCGCAGCATCGGTGTGAACTCGTCGCCGAAGATTTTCACCGCGATGTCGCCGCGCACACCGGCCAGAAGCTCGTTGAAGCGCATCTGGATCGGCTGAGTGAACTCATAGACCTGCCCCGGCAACGCATTCACGGCCTTCTCGATCTCGGCGATCAGTTTCTGTTTGCCGAGCGACGGATCGGGCCACTCGTTCTCCGGCTTCAGGATGATGAACGTATCGGAGGCGTTCGGCGGCATCGGGTCGGACGCCACCTCCGCGGTGCCGGTCTTCGAGAATACGGTCGCGACCTGGGGCAGGCGGCTGATCGCCTTTTCGACGCCGAGCTGCATGGTCTGCGATTGCGACAGCCCGGTGCCGGGGATGCGCAGCGCGTGCATCGCGACGTTCTTTTCATCGAGCGAGGGGATGAACTCCTGCCCGAGGCGGCTGAACAACAGGATGGCGCCCACGAACAGCACCACCGCGCCCGCGATGACCGGGAGCGGCGCGCGGATGGAGACTCGCAACAGCGGCGCATAGGCGCGTTTCAGGCCGCGTACTGCCACGTTCTCGTGCTCCTGCACACGCCCGGTGACGAACAGCGCAATCAGCGCCGGCACCAATGTGAGCGAGAGTACGAAGGCGCTGGCGAGTGCGATGATGACGGTGAGCGCCATCGGCTCGAACATCTTGCCCTCGACGCCGGTGAAGCTTAGCAGCGGCACGTAGACCAGCAGGATGATCGCCTGGCCGTAGACGCTGGGCCGGATCATCTCCTCGGCGGATTCTCGCACGGTTTCGAGGCGCTCCCGCAGCGACAGCATGCGTCCCAAGGCCTTCTGGCGTTCGGCGAGATGGCGCAACGCGTTTTCGGTGATGATGACCGCGCCATCGACGATCAGCCCGAAGTCGATGGCGCCAAGGCTCATCAGGTTCGCGCTGATGCGTCCCTGCACCATGCCTATGGAGGTCATCAGCATGGCGAAGGGAATGACCAGCGCGGTGATGAGCGCCGCGCGGAAATTGCCGAGCAGCAGGAACAGCACCGCGATGACAAGAAGCGCACCTTCCGCGAGGTTGCGCGACACCGTGCCGATGGTCGCGTCCACAAGCTGCATGCGGTTGAGCACGATGTTCACTTGGACGCCCGGCGGCAGCGATTTCACGATCTCCTGCATCCGCACATCGACAGCGGCCGCAACGGAGCGGCTGTTCGCGCCGATCAGCATCAGCGCGGTGCCGATCACGACCTCGCGGCCGTTCTCGCTCGCGCTGCCGGTGCGGATCTCGCCGCCGATGGAAACGGTGGCAATGTCGCCGATGCGGATCGGTACGCCGCTCCGCGTGTTGATCGCAATGGCGCGCAGTTCATCGACGCTTTCAATCCGACCGCCGGAGCGGACCACGATCCCTTCGCCGTTGCGTTCGATGACATTGGCGCCGCGGCTGACGTTGTTGGCTTCGATGGCCTTGACGATGTCGGAGAAGGCAAGGCCGAGCCCGATCAGCTTCGCCGGGTCGGGCTGCACCTGATATTGCTTGAGATAACCGCCGATGGCGTCGATGCCTGCAACGCCCGGCACGGTCTTGAGTTGTGGACGGATCACCCAGTCCTGCACGGTGCGCAGATACGCCGCGCGTTCGATCTCCGTGCGTAGCCGCTGGCCTTCAGGCGTGAGGAAGCTGCCGTCGCGCTGAGGGCCGGGCTCGCCATCCTTAGCCGTGGTTCCGGCGGCATAGCTCACGCTCCACATGGTGATTTCGCCAAGTCCGGTTGAAACAGGTCCGATCTTGGGCCGGGCGCCGGGCGGAAGTGCTTGGCGGATCTCGAGCAGCCGCTCGTTGATCTGTTGGCGTGCGAAATAGATGTCGGTCTTCTCGGTGAACACGGCGGTCACCTGCGCGAAGCCGTTGCGCGACAGCGAGCGCGTGCTCTCAAGCCCAGGGATGCCCGCGAGCGCGGTCTCGATCGGGAAGGTGACCTGCTTCTCGATTTCGGCGGGCGAAAGCGCGGACGCCGTGATGTTGATCTGTACCTGATTGTTGGTGATGTCAGGCACCGCGTCGATCGGCAGCCGCGTCAACGACCATGCGCCCCACAGCGCAACAACGACGCTCGCCAGCACCACCAGCCAGCGCCGCGCGATCGAGAAAGCCAGAACGTGACGGATCATGACCAGCCCTTAGTGCGCGTGCTCGGCTTCGCTCTTCCCGAGCTCGGCCTTGAGGATGAAGGTGTTGGCGATGGCGACGGTCTCGCCGGCTTCGACGCCGGAGAGGATTTCGACCTGATCGTCGTCCTCGCGGCCGGTCTTGACCTTGCGCGGCTCGAACGCGTCGCCTTCGCGGACGAACAGCACCGGGTTGCCGCCGACAGTCTGCAAGGCCTGCTTCGGCAGCAGGATTTTCGCCGGGGCGCCGCCGAGCGGAATCTCCGCGGTGATAAAGGAGCCCGGCAGCCAGACGTGACCAGGATTGTCGAGCGTCGCGATCACGCGGGCGTTGCGCGTTTCCTTGTCGAGAAGGGGGCTCACGAAGACGATCTTGGCTTTGGCTTCCAATCCGGTCGTGTCATTGCGAACGGTGATCTCGCGGCCTTCCGCGACCTTCGAAATGTCGCCGGGTGACACTGCGAGATCGACCCAGACCTGATCCAGATTGACGATGACGAAAAGCTCGCTCTCCTGGCCTTCGCGGCCGACCAGCGCGCCGAGATCGACGCGCCGTTCCGCCACGCGCCCCTTGATTGGCGCGCGCAGCGCTTGCTTCCGCAGGGTTTCGACCGGCTGATCGGGCAACACCGCGATGTCGGCCTCTTCAAGGCCGAGCGCGAACAGCTTCTGCCGCGCCGAGCTGAACCGGATCTGTGCCTCCTGCGCGGTGAGGCGGGTGCGCAGATACTCGTTCTCGGTGGTCGTGCGATTGTCCCACAGCATCTTCTGCCGGGTGGCGAAAAGCTGCTGCAATTCGTTGGAAAGACGCGCGGCGAGATATTCGCTCTTGGCGTCGGAGACCTCGCGGCTCTCGATCACTGCGACGATCTCGCCCTTCTCGATGTTGTCGCCCAGCCGCTTGGGCAGTTCGGCGACAGTGCCGACGAGCCGCACCGCGACGCGCGCCATGTTATCGGCGTCGGCGGTGATGGCGCCGGGCACCAGGAAATGCTGCTGCAATGTGCCGCCGCGCGCCTCCGCCAGCACGATGCCGGCGGCCTTCACCTGTGCGTCGGTGAGCTTGATGTGCTCGTCGTTGCCGTGGTCGTCCTTTTCACCACCGTCATGCTTGTGGCCGCCGTCGTGCTTTTGGCTCTCAACATGGGCGTGTGGTTTCTTATCGTCGTGCGAGTGGTCGTGTCCGAGCTCGACGATAAGAAATGCGATGCCAGCGAGCACAGCCGCGCCGATCGCGAGCGCTGCTGCGTAAATCATGAACCGTTTCATTGGATTCCTTCCCGCCGACGGACGGCAAAGCCGCGCGTCGAGCGCCTGTCGAATCATTCAGGGGTGGAAAGCGCCGTCAGTGATGACGAAGCGCCCGCGAGGCGTCAGCCTCGTTTAGGCGCAGGGCGGTTTGAACGGCGAGAGCCCGCCCATCGGATGGGGGGGCGTTTCGTCGTGGGTGCGATAGGACGCACCGCCGAACTCGGCAGGGATGGGCAGGGGCTCGTGCCACAGCTTGGACGCGAGATGCGTCAGGCAATGATCGCCCTGCGCCGGCGCGTGATGAGCGGGCGCCTTGGTGGCGAGATCCAGCGTTGCCGTGATGGCCGGTCCCGCGGACGCCTCATGCGCTTCGACCGGCGACAGATCGTGGAAGAACGAAAGGATCAGCGCGCAGGCCATCACGAACGCCATCGCCACGCGCCCAAGGCGCGCGGAAGGTGAGCGGTGTGTAGTCTGCGGGAATCGGTTCATCGCACTTAGTGTAGCAGACGGTCTTTGACCGGGTTGCAACGCTTCACAGACAGGATGAACGCGTTCGAATTGGGGCTGAACCCATTCCGTTATGCGATTGAATCTCAAGAGGAAGAAGTGGCTCCCTGGGCTGGGATCGAACCAGCGACCATTCGATTAACAGTCGAATGCTCTACCGCTGAGCTACCAGGGAACAACGCGGCTACTTGGTAAGGCCCGGCCTATAACAAAAGCCTAAGAGCCTTGCAAAGTCCCAAGACCGAGGCGCGGGCGGATTTCCACGTCCCGATTTCCTGGGTTTTGCAATTGGTTGGAGGCCACGCCCGGAATTGAACCGGGGTACGCGGATTTGCAGTCCGCTGCGTCACCACTCCGCCACGTGGCCATCCGGCGGTGGGCTATATAGGAGACTGCGCTTATCGACAACACGGCCGTTCCCAACCTTGCCTTTTGGGTTTCCTTGCCGCAAAAGCAGCAGACAAATCGTGAATTTTCGGCCTTTGGGGTCTTCCGCATGCTCGACTTTGCCACCGCGCGCCGAATGATGGTCGACGGGCAGGTCCGCACCGCCGACGTGACTGATCCTCGCATCCTCGAAGCAATGCTCGAGCTGCCGCGCGAGCGCTTCCTGCCGGACGGCAAGGCTCAGCTCGCCTATCTCGACCTCGATCTGCCGCTCGGCGAGGGCGGGACGCGCGCGCCCCGCCGGATGCTCAAGCCGATGGTTCTGGCGAAGCTGCTTCAGGCTGCCGAGATCGGCGAAACCGATCGCGTGCTGGATCTCGGCTGCGGCTCCGGTTATGGGGCGGCACTGCTCGCGCAGCTTGCGGGCTCGGTCGTTGCACTCGAACAGGATGAAACCCTGCTCAAGCAGGCCAGGGCTGCGCTCTCTGGGAGTCCAAATGTGACGGTCGTCGCCGGGCCGCTACTTGCGGGCGCTGCGGCGAATGGTCCGTACGAGGTGATTGTGCTCGAGGGCGCAACCGAGGTGGTTCCCGTTGAGCTGATCGGTCAGCTCAAGGATGGCGGACGCTTGGTTTGCGTGCTGGGCGCGGGCGCTGTCGGGAAGGCAATGGCGTACCGTCTGATCGGTGGCGAATTGAGCGGCAGGCCGATTTTCGATGCCACAGCGCCGCTGCTGCCGGGCTTTGGCAAGCCTGCGGCCTTCGTTTTCTGAAATCCGACGCCGCCATTTGACGCCGACCGTTGCCCGTCCGCAACAGCTTTTCGAGTAGTGCCACCCCATATCCGATCTTGTGCATGAATTCCTGGATTGGGGTTTCCACCAGTTACGGCTGCCCTTAATCTGTAAAGTGCAGGTGGGACATGGGCTTGCGCGTATTGGTGGGGGTAGTGGCGGTTGCGCGGAATGAATAAAGGGCAAGGGGGCGTTCGGCGGAGTGCGCGCGTGATCGCGGCCGCCGGGGTGACTTTTGCGTTGATGCCGTGCGTTGCCTCGGCTGACACGCTCGAGTGGGCGCTCGTCCAGGCGTACCAGAACAATCCGACGATCAACTCGCAGCGCGCGGCCGTTCGCGCGACCGATGAAGCCGTGCCGCAGGCGCTGTCGGGCTATCGTCCGAAGATCTCGGCGACCGCGAGTGCCACTGAGCAGTATGTCGACCAAAGATCGAAAGCCACTGTGGCCGGTTCCACGACCTACAGCAGTATCTCCGGCGCAACGATGGTTCAGTCCTACGGCGCGACCATCACGCAGAACGTGCTGAATGGTTTTCAGACCGCGAACAAGACGCGGCAGGCTGAGAGCCAGGTGTCCGGCGCGCGCGAAACTCTGCGTCTGACCGAGCAGCAGGTGCTGCTCAGCGCCTCCACCGCCTACATGAATCTTCTCCGCGATGGTGCGATCCTCGATCTGCAACGCCGGAACGTCGAGGTGCTGCAAGAGCAGCTCCGCCAGACCCGCGACCGTTTTAACGTCGGCGAAGTGACCCGTACGGACGTGGCGCAATCGGAATCGCGTCTTGCCGCCGGCCGCTCGTCACTGTTGGGCGCCGAGTCGAACTACACCACCTCACGTTCGACATACCGTCAGGTGATCGGCGTCGAGGCAGGCAAGCTCGCGGCTGCGGCGCCGGTTGACCGTTTGTCGCCGAAGACACTGCCTCCGGCGATCACGGAAGCACGGACGATCCATCCGTCGGTCACCGTTGCCCAGTTTACGGTCGATGCCGCGGTACTCCAGGTTAAGATCAACGAAGGCGGCCTCTATCCGTCGCTCAATGTCGTCGGCAGTGCGACCAAGGGATATGGCGCCGCGTCGTCGCTCACCACGCTCGAACAGTTCGTTGGATCGGCGTCGGCTCAGCTCACCGTTCCGGTCTATCAAGGCGGCGGCGAATATTCGCTGATCCGTCAGGCCAAGGAGACGCTGAGCCAGCGCCGCGTCGATCTCGACACGGCTCGCGACCAAGCGCAGCAGACGGTGGTCCAGTCCTGGGGCCAGCTTGAAGCCGCCAAGGCGCAGATTCAGGCGACGCAGGCGCAGGTCGCGGCCTCCGAAATCGCGCTCAACGGCGTGCGCGAGGAGGCGCGCGTCGGACAGCGCACCACGCTCGACGTGCTCAATGCCCAGCAGGAACTGGTCAACGCACGCGTGTCGCTGGTGACCGCGCAGCGCGACCGTGTGGTGGCGTCCTATACGCTGCTCGCCGCGGTTGGCCGCCTCTCGGCCCAAGTGCTGGGTCTGGGCGCCCAGATTTATGATCCGGTGTCGCACTATCACCAGGTCCGCGATAGCTGGGTCGGAGTCCGCACGCCGGACGGAAAGTAAACGCCGCCGCAGGCGGCGTTTACAGCGCAGCGGAATCTTGCAGCGCACCGGAACCTGAGTATCCACAACGTCTTGAACGCGTCCGTGCCATTCTTGGCCCGATGCTGTTACTGTAATATTTCAAAGCGTTCGCGAAATTGATTCGCCATCGGTGTGACATTGGCGAGGGGTGCGGAAACTTTCGCTGGGGCTGAGCGCGGTTGATGGGGAAGCGGCAATGAGCCAAGCGGCGAAGGCGCAAGAGCCGTCGATGGAGGAGATCCTCGCCTCCATTCGCCGCATCATTGCCGACGACGACACCAGCAAACCGGCTGCCGCTGCGCCGCGGCCGGCGCCGCCACCTCCGCCCGCGCCGCCGCCGGTTGTTGCGCGGCCTGCGCCACCACCTCCGCCTCCGCCGCCTCCTCCAAGCCCGAGCATGGATCAGAGTGGCGTCGACGCGGTGCTTGCCGGCTTCGATCAGCGGCCCCCGGAGCCGCCGCAGGAGGATGTTCTCGAACTGACAGAGGCCATGACCACGCCGGAACCCGCGCCCGCGTTCCAGACCATCGATGGTCAGCCCGACGTGGTGTTTACGGACGCCGCGCCTCCGCCGCCCGAACCGCGCTACGTGGAGGAGCCGCGCCGTGCATCGCCGCCTCCGCCGCAACAGCCGATGGCGCCGCAGTCGCCGTTGATGTCGAACGCGACCTCGGCGGCGGTCGACTCCGCGTTCAACTCGCTGGCGCAGACCGTGCTGATCCAGAACGCGCGCACGCTCGAAGATCTCGTGCGTGAAATGCTGCGGCCGCTCTTGAAGGGCTGGCTCGACGACAACCTGCCGGGCATCGTCGAGCGTATCGTGCGCCAAGAAATCGAGCGCGTCTCGCGCGGGCGCGGCACTTAAGCCGAGTCGCTAACGCGATTTCAGGCGGCGCGTAAACCACCACGCAAGCGCAGGAAGGCAAAGCGCGCTGATCGCGAACAGCGGCGGCGCACCGAAGCGGTCGACGATCGGCGCGGCGAGTGAGACGCCCGCGGTCTGTCCGAGGAAATACACCGAGGCGAAGATCGTCACCGAAGTTCCGCGTGCCTCTGGCGTCATCTGCGTGCCAACCGTCTGCAACGTGTTGTGCAGCATGTAGAAGCCGAAGCCGATCGCGAACACGGCAACCGGCGCCAATCCCCACACCGGCGTCAGCGCGAGGGCAAGGAAGGCTGCGCCCATCACGAAACCGCCGCCGACCGCGATGCCGATCTGGCCGAGCCGGTTGATCATCACGTTGACCATTCCGGCGTAGCAGAGTCCACCGATGGCGAAGCCGCCGATGATGACGCCGATGGCGGTGAAGCTCAGGCTGAAGCGCGAATGCAGATACGCGCCGACGAAGGGAAACACGCCGTAGATCAACCCGCCTTCGAGGAAGGTGACGAGCAGCACGAAGCGCGCCCACGGATCGGAGAAGATCGTGACGTAGTCGGCGCGCAAGCCCCGTCCATTCCGCACGCGTTTGTCGGCCGCGCGCGTCGCCGGGTTGGTGGTGAGTTCAATTGAAAGAACGATCGACGCAATCGCGAACATTCCGGCGAGCAGGAAGAACACCATCCGCCAGCCGAAGATGTCGCCGAGGATGCCGCCCGCGGCCTGTCCCGTCATCTGGCCGATGATTTGCCCGGCGAGAAAGCGTCCCAAGATGTGCTGGCGCTGCTCGTAAGGAACCGTGTCGCCGATGAAGGCGAGCGCGAGCGGCAGGATCCAGGCCGCGGTCAGCCCCGAAGCGAGCCGCGCGAGCGCGAGCATTCCAAGCGATGACGCCAGCCCGCACAGGGCCACGGTGACGGCGGAGAGGGCGCAGGCGATGGCGATCGCGCGGTATTTGCCGAGCCGGTCGGCGGTCGGCCCAATGACAAGCTGAACCGTGCCGTGGGTGATGGCGTAGGCCGTCACCACGATGGAGGCGGTTCCGACGGTCGTTTCGAATTCCGTCGCAATCTGCGGCAATAGGGTGTCGACCGAGCGGACCATGGCCTGGCTCGCGAAGCTCGCCAGCGTCAGGTAGGCGATAGCCCGCAAGGGCGGTTTGGGCTGGGCCGGAGGCGAGGGTGACGTTGACAGCATCGGATGGGCTGGGCTTTGTACCGCGCGAACGAGTCCGGCGAACAGACAAATGATTGATAAGACTTATCTTCCGTCCGAGGTCGAGGGCCGCATCTATGCCGCCTGGGAGGACGCCCATGCTTTCCGCGGCGGGCGCCCCGAGCGCGCGGGCGCGCAGCCTTATTGCATTGTCATCCCGCCGCCGAACGTCACCGGCTCGCTCCACATGGGGCACGCGCTCAACAACACGTTGCAGGACATCCTCTGCCGCTTCGAGCGCATGCGCGGCAAGGACGTGCTCTGGCAGCCCGGCACCGATCACGCCGGCATCGCGACGCAGATGGTGGTCGAGCGGCAGCTCATGGAGCGCCAGGAGCCCGGCCGCCGCGACATCGGCCGCGAGAGGTTTCTCGAGAAGGTCTGGGCGTGGAAGGCGGAGTCTGGCGGCACGATCATCCGCCAGCTCAAGCGCCTCGGTGCGTCGTGCGACTGGTCGCGCGAGCGCTTCACGATGGACGAGGGCTTGTCGAAGGCCGTGCTCAAGGTCTTCGTCACGCTCTACAACGAAGGCCTGATCTACAAGGACAAGCGGCTGGTCAACTGGGACCCCAAGCTGCTCACCGCGATCTCCGATCTTGAGGTGCAGCAGGTCGAGGTGCGCGGCCATCTCTGGCACATCAAATATCCGATCGAAGGCTCCGACGAGGTGATCGTCGTCGCGACGACGCGGCCCGAGACGATGCTCGGCGACACGGCTGTCGCGGTGCATCCGGAGAACGAGAAACTCAAGCACCTGATCGGCAAGAACGCGATCCTGCCGCTGGTCGGGCGCCGCATTCCGATCGTCGGCGACGACTACGCCGATCCCGAGAAGGGCACCGGCGCGGTGAAGATCACGCCAGCGCACGACTTCAACGACTTCGAGGTCGGCAAGCGGCACAACCTGCCGCAGATCAGCGTGCTCGACGTCGAGGGCAAGATGGCGCTGAACGGCAACGAGGCGTTCCTCGATGGCGTGCCGCACTCGTCGCAACTCGCCGAGACGATGGACCTGCAAGGCGTCGACCGTTTCAAGGCGCGCAAGATCATCGTCGAGCGTCTGGAATCCGGCGGCTTGCTCGACAAGATCGAGCCGCACACGCACATGGTGCCACACGGCGACCGCTCGAACGTCGTGATCGAGCCGTTCCTGACCGACCAGTGGTACGTCAACGCCAAGGCGCTCGCGGTGCAGGCGATTGCCGCCGTGCGCGAGGGCAAGACCAACTTCGTCCCGAAGAACTGGGAGAAGACCTACTTCGAGTGGATGGAGAACATCCAGCCGTGGTGCATCTCGCGCCAGCTCTGGTGGGGCCATCAAATTCCGGCGTGGTACGGGCCGGATGGCAAGGTGTTTGTCGCGGAGACGGAGGAAGAGGCGGTCTCCCGCGCGCTCGCCTATTACGAAGAGACCGGCGCGCTGAAGCACCATCAGGCGAAGCACATGGCGACGCATCCCGATGCGCGCGCGCCGTTCCTGACGCGTGACGAGGATGTGCTCGACACCTGGTTCTCATCCGCGCTGTGGCCGTTCTCGACGCTCGGTTGGCCAGACAAGACGCCCGAGTTGAGCCGCTTCTATCCGACCGTGGCGCTCGTTACCGGCTTCGACATCATCTTTTTCTGGGTCGCCCGCATGATGATGATGGGCCTCCACTTCATGAAGGAAATCCCCTTCAAGGACGTCTACATCCACCGCCTCGTCCGCGACGAGAAGGGTGCCAAGATGTCGAAGTCGAAGGGCAACGTCGTCGATCCACTCGGCATCATCGACGACTACGGCGCCGACGCGCTGCGCTTCACGCTCGCACGCGGGGCGGCGCAGGGCCACGATATCAAGCTCAGCCCGCAGCACGTCGAGAACAACCGCAACTTCGCGACCAAGCTGTGGAATGCCGCGCGTTTCGTCGAGTTCAATGGCGCGGCTCGCGTCGCCGGCTTCGATCCGAAGAGTGCCAAGGAGACGCTCAACCGCTGGATCGCGCATGAAACCGCGAAGGCGGTGCGCGAGATCACCGAGGCTATTGTCGAATACAGGTTCAACGACGCGGCGGCGGAGGCTTATCGCTTCGTCTGGAACGTCTATTGCGACTGGTATGTCGAGCTGTCGAAGCCGGTGCTGACCGGCGCGGACGGTGCAGCGAAGGACGAGACCCGCGCGATGGCCGCCTGGGCGCTCGACGAAATCCTCAAGCTGCTGCACCCCTTCATGCCCTTCATCACCGAGGAGCTCTGGGCCGTCGCGCCGGGGCCCAAGCGCGACGCGATGCTCGTGCTTTCGAATTGGCCGAAGCTTGAAGGTCTCGACGACGCCAAGGCTGAGGCCGAGATTGGCTGGGTGGTCGATCTCATCACCGCAATCCGCTCGGTGCGCGCGGAGATGAACGTCAACGCTCAGCTTCCACTCGTGCTGGTGGCCACAGGCGAGTCCAAGGCCCGGGCCGAGCGCTGGGCCGAGTTCGTCAAGCGCCTCGCGCGCATCTCCGACATTTCCTTTGCCGACAAGCCGCCGCAGGGTTCGGTGCAGCTTGTCGTGCGCGGAGAGGTCGCGGCGCTGCCGCTCAAGGGCGTGATCGATCTTGCGGCCGAAAGTGCACGCCTTCAGAAGGAACTCGCCAAGGCCGACTCCGACATCGCCCGCGTCGACCAGAAGCTCAACAATCCGAAGTTCGTCGCCAACGCCGACGAGGAGGTCGTCGAGGGCGAGCGCGAGAAGCGTGAGGAAGCCGTGGGCCGCCGCGCCAAGATTCTGGAAGCGGTGGAGCGCCTCAAGGCCGCCTCGTGACGCTGCGCCGGCCACGGTCGGAGCGGCTGGCCCAAGCGGTTATCCGGCGGCCCTATCGCGATGCGCACGGCGACAAGGGGTGGCTCGCTCCATTTGCACGCGCGCAGCGCCATCGCACCGTTCGCATGGACATCGCTGTCGAGGGCTGGCCGACGTTCGCGAAGCCGCTGCGGATCGCGTTTCTCTCCGACTTCCACACCGGCTCACACACGGATGACGTCGCGCGCTTGACGGCCATCGTCGAGGAGGCCGCGACCTTCAAACCGGATCTCGCGCTGTTCGGCGGCGATTACATGAACATGCATCTCGCTGGCGGCGGGCGTGTGCCGCCACACGTGATCGCTGCGATGCTGGCACGGCTCGACGGCGTGCATGGGCGCGTCGCGATCCTCGGCAACCACGACTACATCTACGGAGAGGAGGACGTGGCCGCTGCGCTTCGTGGGCGCGGGATCACTGTGCTCGATCACGAGCGCCGCACCGTGACGTTCGGGGGGCACGCCATCGACATCGTCGGCGTGCCGGACGCCCATGTGGTGCGGCAGGAGGCGAAGGAACTGGTGGCCGGTCTGCGGCCTGAACGTCCGTCTATCGTGCTGGCACATGATCCTGCGTGGTTCGCGGACGTGCCGGCGGGGCCGTTCCTCACGCTGTCCGGCCACACCCACGGCGGGCAGGTGAAGCTCCCAGGCATCGGCATTCTGAAGAATTCCAGCGTCGCGCCGCTCCATTGGAGCCACGGTCTGGTCGCGGAAGAAGGCCGCACGCTTTATGTGTCCGCGGGGCTCGGCACCAGCATCCTTCCGCTTCGCATCGGCGTGCCGCCGGAGTTCGCCATCCTCGACGTGAACGGGTCATGATGGCGCGGGCGCGCAGGCTCGTTGCGGGCTTTGCAGCGCTTCTTGTGCTCGCAGTGTTGCTGACGGTGGTCTTTCCGCGCAACGGCGATTCAAAACTCTGGCCACCGAAGCCCGGCACCGCGCTGACCGATATCTATGTCGTGAGCCACGGCTATCACGCGGGTGTTGCAGTCGACCGCGCCGCCATGGCCAAGGCAGCGAGCGAGCAGGGGCATCGCTCGTTGATCGCAATCTCTCAGCGCTTCTCAAATTATCGCTGGCTCGAGATCGGCTGGGGCGACGAAGGATTCTATACCTCCGCGCCTGATGCAGCGTCGGTCTCTGCCGGGTTGGTCTTGCGCGCCTTGTTCATGCCGCGCAATCCGTCGGTGCTTCATGTCGTCGGTCTTGCCGACGATCCGCGGGCAGCGTTTCCCAAATCGGACATCGTGAGGGTGGAACTCAGCAGCGCGGGATTTTCGCGGATGCTGGGTTTCATCGAAGCGAGCGTCGCGCGTGACGCCGACAACGTCCCGAACGATCTCGGTCGAGGTCTCTATGGCCCGAGCCGTTTCTTCCGCGGCGTCGAGCACTTCAACATCTTCAATGTGTGTAATCATTGGGTGGCGCGCCTGCTTTCGGCGGCGGGCATGCCGGTTTCGCAGGCGGCTTCGACCCTGCCGCAAGGACTGTTCCTCGATTTGCGCTGGCGCTCGGGACTTGCACCGCTGCCCAAAGCGTCCGGTTGAGCGTCGCGATCCTGTATCCTTCCGATTGCAAGGTGGGGCGCCCTGCGGTCTGATGATGCCGGCCGCGCGATGGAGGCACGCATGTCCGATGCAAACCGCAACGTCGAAATCCTGAAACACGCCTACGGCAACTGGGCCAAGTCCAAGGGCGCCAGCGCCGACGAGTGGCTGTCGATCTGCGCCGACAAGATTGCGTTCGGTTCGCTTGCGCAGGGGCCGGCCGGCGCCCAGTACATGACCGCGTTTCAGGAGCGTAACGCGCTTAAGGAGTATTTTGCCGGACTCTCCCGGGACTGGGAGATGCTGGACTATGTCACCGAGCACTACATCGCGCAGGACGATCGCGTGGTGGTGCTCGGGCGCTGCGCCTGGAGGTTCAAGAAGACCGGCAAGATCGTGGAAACGCCGAAGGCGGATTCATGGCGCTTCAAGGACGGCAAGGCGATTGAGTACTACGAATATTACGACACCGCCCAGGTGCACGCGGCGCTGATCTGACCTACATCGGTGACATGAACATCTTTCTCGCAGGTGCGACGGGCGTGATCGGACGGCGGCTGGTGCCGTTGCTGCGTGACGCGGGTTATCAGGTCACCGGGACGACACGTTCGCGGGAACGCGCGGTCGCACTCGAAGCGCTCGGCGCGAAAGCCGTCGTGGTCGATGTGTTCGACGCCCGCGCTTTGCTCGCTGCCATGAACGCCGCGCATCCGGACGTCGTGATCCATCAGCTCACCGATCTGCCGGACGTGATGGACCCGGCGAAACAGGCGGCGGTGACCGAGGCCAATTCCAAGCTCCGCATCGAAGGCACGCGCAACCTGATGAACGCGGCGCAGATGGTCGGCGCGCGCCGCGTGGTCGCGCAGAGCATCGCGTTTGTCTACGCGCCGGGGCAGGGCGAACGCATGGAGGCCGATCCGCTCGATCCTGCGCCCGAACGCGCGGTGACCGTGCGCGGCGTCGCGTCGCTCGAAGAACAAGTGCTGAAGGCGCCTGATATCGACGGCATCGTGTTGCGCTATGGCCGTCTCTATGGGCCGGGCACCTGGGCGGTCACTGCGCCGATCGGTGGTCCGTTGCATGTGGACGCGGCGGCACACGCCGCGTTGCTCGCGGTGAACCGCGGCGTGCCGGGCATCTACAACCTCGCGGAGGATGACGGCGCAATATCGAGCGAGAAGGCCAAGCGCGATCTTGGTTTCGATGCGAGCTTCCGCATCGAGCGCTAGTTTGGTCTAATATTGCATCGAATTCCGCTTTCGCGGGACGACAGAAACTCCTGGGGTGGAAAGTGCTCGATCTCAACAACCGGCCTGGCGGCCCGCATCTGATCGTTACCGCGAAGACCGCGCACAAAATCCATTTCCTCGATGCCGCGACGCTGTCGATGGATACCACCATCGACATGCCGGGCTCGACGCACGAGCTTGCGATTTCGCCGGACAACAAGACCGCCTATGGCACGGTTTACGGCGACGGCATTTTCGCCAAGCGCGTCAACCCGGACCGCCGTATCGTGGTGATCGATCTGCCGTCGAAGACGCTGACGCGCGTCATCGACCTCGGCGGCGTTTACGCCCCGCACGGGATCATGATGGACAATTTCGGCACGGTCTGGTCCTCGGGCGAGCTCGGCGGCGGTGTGCTCGCCGTCGATCCGAAGACCGACAAGGTGGAGAAGGTTGAGGTCGGTTCGACCGCCCATTGGGTCGCGGTGAGCCACGCGACCAACAAGCTGTTCGTTTCGGTGAAGCAGGACTGGCTTGCTGTGGTCGATCTCGCGGCTCGCAAGATGATCGACAAGATCAAGCTGCCGCAGACCGTCGAGGGGCTTGCGGTCTCTCCGGACGGCGCGACGGTCTATAGTTGCGCGCAGACAGCCGCCGAGTTCTATCGCATCGACGCCAAAACTCACGCAGTGACGAAAACAGTCCCGATCGACGGCGCCGATGCCTCCAAGCGCCAGATGCGCCGCGTCCGCGTGTCGCCGGACAACCAATACGTCGTCGTCTCCTCAAATCAGGATCATCACGCAGCAATCTTCGAGGCGAACGGTCTGCGCCAGATCGCCGGGTTCCCGACCAAGAAATCGCCGATGGGATTCGGCTTCGCGCCGGGTGGCAAGCTCGCCTACGTCTGCTGCCACGACGACAACGAGGTCTGGGAGTTCGAGCTTGCGACCGGGAGGGTGACCCGCACGTTCCCGACCGCCGCGGGCTGCGAGTTCATCGTCGCTTACCACTGACTTTCCGCCAAGCGCGCAAAAGCCTTGAATCCGGCGCGTGGGCCTGTAAATAGCGCCCATGAACGTCTCTCTCCGCGAGCCCAGCGCAGGGCACAACCGCTCGCCCTTCGCCGCCGAGATCGAGCGACGCCGCACCTTCGCGATCATTTCGCACCCGGACGCCGGCAAGACCACGCTGACCGAAAAGCTGCTGCTGTTCGGCGGCGCGATCCAGCTTGCGGGTCAGGTCAAGGCCAAGCGTAACCGCAAGACCACGCAATCCGACTGGATGGAGATCGAGAAGGAGCGCGGCATCTCCGTCGTCACCTCGGTGATGACGTTCGAGTACGACGGCCACGTCTTCAACCTGCTCGACACGCCGGGCCATGAGGACTTCTCGGAGGACACCTACCGCACGCTCACCGCCGTCGATGCCGCCGTCATGGTGATCGACGCCGCCAAGGGCATCGAGGCGCGCACCCGCAAGCTGTTCGAAATCTGCCGCCTGCGCGAAATCCCGATTCTGACCTTCATCAACAAGATGGACCGCGAGAGCCGCGATCCGTTCGAAATCCTCGACGAGATCGAGAAGACGCTCGCGCTCGACACCACGCCGGTCAACTGGCCGGTCGGCCGCGGCCGCGATTTCGTCGGCACCATCGAGACGCAGAGCGGCGGCGTGCGCCTGATCGAGGGTGACGCAGGCAAGGCCGGCACGCTCCGCACCATGACGATCAAAGAGGTCGCAGCCCTCAATCCCTCGCTCGATGCGGCAGCGATCGAGGAGGAATTCGGCATCGTCCGTGAGGCCTGTAAGCCGTTCGATTTGCAATCCTTCCTCGAAGGCCATCTGAGCCCGGTGTTCTTCGGCTCGGCGCTGAAGAATTTCGGCGTCGGCGATCTGCTCGACGCCATCGGCCGCGTTGCGCCGCCGCCGCGCGCGCAGAAGGCCGACAAGCGGGTCGTAGAGGCCGATGAGACCAAGCTTTCGGCCTTCGTGTTCAAGATCCAGGCGAACATGGACCCGAACCACCGCGACCGCATCGCCTTCGCGCGGCTCTGCTCAGGCAAGCTTACGCGCGGCATGAAGGTGAAGCAGGTCCGCACCGGCAAGTCGATCGCGCTCAACGCACCGCAGTTCTTCTTTGCCAAGGATCGCTCGGTCGCCGATGAAGCCTACGCCGGCGACGTGGTCGGCATCCCGAACCACGGTGCCATCGCCATCGGCGACACGCTGACGGACGGGGAAGACATCCAGTTCCTCGGCGTGCCGAGCTTTGCGCCGGAAATTTTGCGCCGCGTGCGGCTGCCGGATGCGATGAAGGCGAAGAAGCTGAAGGAGGCGCTCCAGCAGATGGCGGAGGAGGGCGTAGTTCAGGTCTTCCGGCCGCAGGACGGCTCGCCGGCGCTGGTGGGCGTTGTCGGCCCGCTTCAGCTCGACGTGCTTCAGGTGCGGCTGAAGGACGAATACGGCCTCGAGGTTCTCTGGGACACCGCCGAGTTCTCGCTGGCCCGCTGGATTTCGTCCGAGGACCCGAAGGCCCTCGACACATTCATCAAGTCCAATGGGCTCAGCATCGCCGACGATCTCGATGGCGATCCGGTGTTCCTGGCAGGCAACCAGTTCCGTCTCGACTACGCCAAGGAACGCGCTCCCGGCATCGTCTTCAAGGACATCAAGGACCGGAACGCCACGCGCGCCGACGCCTAAGTCTACGCATTGTTGAACTTTTCGCCTGCCGTCGCGACCAATGGTCTGGAGCGATGGCATGGCATTTCAGCTCAACTACGACACCGGTGCCGTTGAGGTGGGCCGCTATCGCGGCGCGCCCGTCATGCTGCACCCATCGTTTTTCATTGCGGCGATCCTGCTGTCGCATCCGTTCTGGGGCATGTTCAATTTGCGCGGCCTTGGGCTCGCGGCGGCCTTTATCGTTGTCCTGTTCGCCTCGATCCTGATCCACGAGCTGGCGCATGCCGCTGTCGCGCATCGCTACCGCATTCCCGTGGTCGGCATCGACGTCAACTTCTTCGGCGGTCTCGTTCATTTCGGCTGGCGTCCGCGCTCCATGGCACAGGACGCCGCGATCACCGCGGCGGGCCCCTTGTCCAATCTCGCGATCGGGCTTTTGGCTTTCGTGGCTCTGTATGCGCTCCCGGCTCCGGAGCCAGCCGCCAATGGGCTGCCCTACATGTCAGCCTTTACACCGCCGAACTTCGCCGAGCGGCTGCTGCGCGCCACGGCCTATCTCAATTTCGGGCTCTGCGCGGTGAACCTGCTCCCCGGCTTTCCGCTCGACGGCGGACGGCTGCTCTATCTCCTCGTTTCGAAATACCGCAACGCGCGGAAGGCGACGCTGGTGGTGGGCGCGCTGGGCTCGCTGTTCGGAGCCGTCACCGCGTTTCTGTTCATCGGCACCCTGATTGCGGGGATGCCGATCTGGGCGCCGCCGTCGTTCTCCGTCAACTGGCAGGCCTTTCAGGCTGCGCGACAAGGGCATGTGAACTGGGACACGGTGGCCGCCTAAGCGGGGCTTTTGGGAAACGGCTTGCTGACGAACTTCGAGCCCTTCAGCCCATAGCGCCAGGGTAGGTCGGCCGCCTTGGTGATCCCGATCCGCACGCCCGTCACGACCTCCGGCGTTTCCTCTCGCGGCAGAAGAACCAGGGGCGGCTCGTCGAACCGCAGACCGTTGTGGGCGATATTGATGCCGAGCGCCTCGCACAGCCGGCCCGGCCCCGAGCACAGGAGCCGCTCGTCCTTCAGCCCACGCCGCCGTTTCATGGCCGGTAGCCCCTCGGTCGGCTCCAGCGCGCGGATGAGCACAGCGCTTGCCGAGCCCTCCGGTTCGCAGACGACGTTCACGCACCAATGGATGCCGTAGGACCGATAGACATAGGCCACGCCCGGTGGCCCGAACATCACTGCGTTGCGCGGGGTCTGGCCGTTGAAGCTGTGCGCGGCGGGATCGGTGTGGTGATAGGCCTCGACCTCGACAATCCGGCCGCCGACACCATTTAACAGGAGCGTTGCTCCGATCAGATCTGGCGCGACTTTGTGGACGCTGCGGGCGAAGAAGTCGCGGCGAAGTGTGTTCGACGCTTTGCTTGGCATGCTCTTGCTGCGGTGCGAAAGAATGTCTGTGGCTTGGTGGCAACAGATTTAGAACATTTAGACTTTCGCGTACCGCTTAACGCCACGTGCCGCGATTTGGCCATACCCTGCGCCGAGATCAAACAACGCATCAAGCCGTTGCGACATTTCCGGTTTTTTGAGCCGGATCGGGTGGCGGAAAGGTGTGACATTTTCCGCAAAGCGTATCCCGCGGGGGGAGAAGCGGCGGAACGGGCCGGGGGGCCCTGGAACGTCGATGGACGCTAAGACCAATTTGAAGAACCGGCTCCCAAGCCGTCACGTCACTGAGGGGCCGGCGCGTGCGCCGCACCGTTCGTACTATTACGCAATGGGTCTGACCAAAGATCAGATCCATCAGCCGTTTGTCGGCGTTGCTTCGTGCTGGAACGAAGCCGCGCCCTGCAACATCGCCCTGATGCGCCAGGCGCAGGCGGTGAAGAAGGGCGTCGCGGCCAACGGGGGCACCCCGCGCGAGTTCTGCACCATCACGGTCACCGACGGCATCGCCATGGGCCATGCCGGCATGTACTCGTCGCTGCCGTCCCGTGAGGTGATCGCGGACTCGGTAGAGCTGACCATGCGCGGCCACGGCTATGACGCCCTCGTGGGGCTCGCCGGCTGCGACAAGTCTCTTCCCGGCATGATGATGGCAATGGTCCGGCTCAACGTGCCGTCGATCTTCATCTACGGCGGCTCGATCCTGCCCGGCAACTTCCGTGGCCAGACCATCACCGTCCAGGACATGTTCGAGGCGGTCGGCCGTCACTCGGTCGGCAGCCTGTCGGACGAGGACCTCGACGAGATGGAACATGTCGCCTGTCCGTCGGCTGGCGCGTGCGGCGCACAATTCACCGCCAACACCATGGCGACGGTCTCCGAAGCCATCGGCCTTGCGCTGCCGTATTCGGCCGGCGCCCCCGCGCCCTACGAGATCCGCGACGCCTTCTGCATGACCGCGGGCGAGATGGTCGTCGAACTGATCAAGCAGAACATCCGGCCGCGCGACATCGTCACCAGGAAAGCTTTGGAAAACGCTGCCGCAGTTGTGGCGGCGTCCGGCGGCTCGACCAACGCCGCGCTGCATTTGCCAGCAATTGCAAATGAATGCGGGATCAAGTTCGACCTTTTTGACGTGGCCAATGTCTTCAAAAGAACACCTTATGTCGCGGATTTGAAACCAGGCGGCCGTTATGTCGCCAAGGACATGTTCGAAGTTGGCGGCATCCCGCTGCTGATGAAGACGCTGCTCGACCACGGGTACCTCCATGGCGACTGCATGACCGTCACCGGGCGGACCATTGCGGAGAACATGGCCAAGGTGAAGTGGAACGATCAGCAGGACGTGGTTCTTCCAGCCAACAAACCGTTGTCGCCGAATGGCGGCGTGGTGGGCTTGCGTGGCAACGTCGCGCCCGACGGCGCGATCGTGAAGATCGCCGGCATGACGAACATCGTGTTCTCGGGCCCCGCGCGCTGCTTCGACGGCGAGGAGGCCTGCTTCGAGGCCGTCCGCAAGAAGGCCTACAAGGAAGGCGAAGTTCTCGTGATCCGCTACGAGGGCCCGAAGGGCGGCCCCGGCATGCGCGAGATGCTCTCGACCACGGCAGCGCTCTACGGCCAAGGCATGGGCGACAAGGTCGCGCTCATCACGGACGGACGTTTCTCCGGCGCGACCCGCGGTTTCTGCATCGGCCATGTCGGCCCGGAAGCGGCGGTCGGCGGCCCGATCGGCCTTCTGCGCGATGGCGACATCATCACCATCGACGCCCACAAGGGCACGATCGACTGCAACGTGACGCCTGAGGAATTCGCCAAGCGCAAGGCCGCTTGGAAGCCGCGCGAGACCCAGTTCGGGTCGGGCGCGCTCTGGAAATACGCCCAGCAGGTCGGTCCGGCCGTTGATGGCGCCGTGACGCACCCGGGCGGCAGCGCCGAGAAGTCGTGCTATGCGGATAGCTAACGCGCTCACGACAGTTGGGGTGATCGGCTTCGGGCTCGTGCTCGCGCTCGATCCGTCGCCGACGTTCTCGCTCGACGGCACGCCGTCGCCGAACGCGGTGCAGCCCTCGCCAGTGGACGCGTTCCGTGCCGGCAACGAGGCGCTGCGCACCGGCGAGAAGGACCGCGCGGTGTCGTCCCTGCAATATGCCGCGGAGCACGGCCACGGCTTCGCGCTCTGGCAGCTCGGCAAGATGTATGCGGAAGG
The DNA here is from genome assembly GCA_040756555.1 of Pseudomonadota bacterium. Classification (GTDB taxonomy): domain Bacteria; phylum Pseudomonadota; class Alphaproteobacteria; order Rhizobiales; family Xanthobacteraceae; genus Z2-YC6860. The sequence goes on from JBFLYS010000002.1 coordinate 153,278, forward strand.
CGACGGCGTGAAGCGCGACGACTTCCGCGCCTTCGAATATTTCCGGAAGTTCGCCGACAGCCACGCTGACGATAATCCGCAGATACCGCGTGCGCGCTTCGTTGCGAACGCCTTCGTGTCGCTCGGTCACTACTATCTCGACGGCATTCCGGGTTCTTCGGTCAGCGCCAATCCCGAGCGGGCGCGCCGCATGTTCTCGCATGCCGCGTCCTACTTCGGCGATCCGGAGGCGCAGTACCAGCTTGGGATGCTCTACGTCGACGGCCTCGGCGTGACGCGCGATCCCAAGCGCGCGGTGCCGTGGCTCACGCTTTCCGCTCGCAAAGGCCACTACAAGGCCCAAGCGGTGCTCGGCCGCATCCTGTTCAAGGGTGAGCACGGCGAACGTCAGCCGGCGTCCGGCTTGATGTGGCTCACCATCGCTTGCGACGGTCCAGGCGGCAGCGTGCCGTGGATCTCCGAGCTTCGCGAGAACGCCATGAAGCAGGCGTCGGAGCAGGAGCGTGCTGCGGCGTTGCAGTTGCTCGAGCGCTGGGTCGGTGGCGGCGGTCGCCGCGATTAGAACTCCGCTGGTGCGACCTAAGCCGCTTCGATCGCGAGATCGATGTACACCGGCACGTGGTCCGACGGCTTCTCCCAAGACCTCACATGTTTGTCGATGCCGGCCGTGACGAGCCGGTCCGCTGCTTGCGGTGACAGCAACAAGTGGTCGATGCGGATGCCCCAGTTCTTCTGCCACGCACCCGCCTGATAATCCCAGAACGTGTAGAGCGCACTCTCATCGGTGACCGCGCGCAGCGCGTCGGTCAGTCCGAGGTTGGTGAGCGTGCGGAATTTTTCGCGTGTCGTCGGCAGGAACAGCGCGTCCTTGATCCAGGCTGCTGGATTGTGCACGTCGGCCTCAGTGGGGATCACGTTGTAGTCACCGGCGAGAACGAGCGGCTCTTCGAGCGCGAGACGGTCTTTCGCATAGGCGCGCAGCCGGTCGATCCAGCGCAGTTTGTACGGGTACTTCTCGGTGTCCGGTGGGTTGCCGTTCGGCAGATAGATCGAGGCCACCCGCAAAACGCCGTTCGCCGTCGAAATGGTGGCCTCCAGAAACCGCGCGTGATCGTCGGTGTCGTCGCCAGGCAGGCCTGGCGTCACCTCTTCGAGCTTGTGCTTGGACAGGATGGCCACACCGTTAAAGGTCTTCTGGCCATGCACGGCTACGTTGTAGCCGAGTGCCTCGAATGGTTCCCGGGGGAATGCCTCATCAACGCATTTTATCTCCTGAAGGCACACCACGTCGGGAGCGCGCTCCTTTAGCCATGCCGTCAGGTGCTCGATTCGTTGCCGGATCGAGTTCACGTTCCATGTTGCAACGCGCATAAGGGCCCTTTCCCGGGGATATCATGTATTACCGCACTCCCGCTTAGCGAACCGCTCCAAGGATTTGAAGCCATTAAGCAGCCTTGTGAAATCGTAAGGCTTCCTTGCAAACCGAGGTGCACGAAGGACGGCATTATGTTAGATACATTCGCAAATAATAATGGGGGAGGCGATCGGCGCTGAGGGGAAGCGGTGAGGGGACCGCGCCTTGGAACATGCCGAAAGCGGGTAGTTGGCGATGAAGAAGCGGACCGTGGTGGTGGGGGTGGCTCTGGCGCTTGCCCTGGCGGGTGGCGTTGCTGTCGTGCGCGGTCCCTGGTTTCAGCAATCCGCCGTGGCCCAGGCCCCCAGCGGCCCGCGCCCCATTTCCGTCGAGGTCGCCAAGGCTCTGAAGCAGCAGGTGCCGGTGCGCGTCGAGGCGCTTGGCAACGTCACCGCGATGGCGAGCGTTGCGATCAAGGCGCGTGTCGATACAGAGATCGTCGGCGTGCACTTCGCAGACGGTGCACACGTCAAGCAGGGCGACGTGCTGTTCACCCTCGATGGCCGCCAGATCGAGGCCGACATCAAGCGAGTGCAGGCCGTCATCGACGGTGCCGAAGCCACGCTGGAACAGGCGCTGCGCGACGTTGCACGTTACACCGAACTGGTCGCCAAGAACGCCACTACACTCGTGACGCTCAACAACGCGCAGACCCAGGTCAACGTCTCGCGCGCGACGGCGGAATCCAATCGCGCGACGCTCGAGAGCCTAAAGGTCCAACTCGGCTTCTGCACCATCCGTGCGCCGATCTCGGGCCGCATCGGAACGGCAGCGGTCAAGGTCGGTAATTTCGTGCGGCAGGCGGACGCCACGCCGCTCGCCACCATCAACCAGATGGCCCCGATCTACGTGACCTTCTCGGTGCCCCAACGCGTGTTGCCGGATGTCCGCAAGGCGATCAGCGCGGAATCCGCAACCGTCGATGCCATCGTGCCGGGCGTCGCCAAGCCCGCGAGCGGCGTGGTCAGCGTGATCGAGAACACTGTCGATCCCTCCACCGGCATGGTGATGATCCGCGCTTCGATGCCGAACCAGGACGAAGTGCTGTGGCCCGGCACGCTCGTCACTGCGCGTGTGACACTTCGCACGGAGGACGCGGTCATCGTCCCGTCGGTGGCGGTGCAAGTGAGCCAGGCCGGCCCATTCGTATTCGTGGTCAAGGACGGCGTCGCCAAGGTGCGCGCGATCAAAGTGGCGCGCACGGTCGACGGCAGCTCCGTGATCGAGGAGGGCCTCGCGAACGACGAATTGGTGGTGACGGACGGTCATCTGCTGTTGTCCGACGGAAGCCGTGTCACAACGCGAGAGCGCCGCGCGCCGGGGGTCTGATCGATGAGCCTCTCAGAGACCTGCATCCGCAGGCCCGTTCTGACCACGCTGATTACGGCATCCATCATTGTCTTTGGCGCTTTTGCTTACCGGCTTCTTCCGGTCGCCGCTCTGCCGGCCGTCGACTTCCCGACCATCCAGATCACCGCAACGCTGCCCGGCGCGAGTGCCGAGACCATGGCGGCCTCTGTCGCGTCTCCGATCGAGCGGCAGCTTTCGACCATCGCGGGCATCACTTCGATGACGTCGTCGTCGTCGCTCGGCACGACATCGATCACCATCCAGTTCGACCTCAACCGCAATATCGATGGCGCGGCCCTCGATGTGCAGGTTGCGCTATCCGTCGCGGCAAGACGTCTGCCCATCGAGATGACGACGCCGCCGTCGTTCCGGAAGGTGAACCCGGGCGACTCCCCGGTGCTGTTCATCAGCCTGAACTCGCCGACGCTGCCGTTGTCCAAGGTCAACGACTACGCGGAGCTGGTGCTGGCGCAGCAGATCTCGCAATTACCGGGCATCGCGCAGGTGCTCGTCTTCGGCGCGCAACGCTTTGCCGTGCGCGTGCAGGTCGATCCGGTGGCGGCCGCGGCGCGAAACATCTCACTCGACGACATCCGTAACGTCATCGCCAAGGCCAATTCCAACTCGCCGGTCGGAACGCTCGTCGGTCCGCGCCAGAACGTGACGCTGACCGCCTCAGCGGCCATGCCCAGGGCAGAGGAATACTCGAAGGTGGTCGTTGCCTACCGCAACGGCGTGCCGGTCAAGCTCAACGAAATCGCCCGCGTCATCGACAGCGTCGAAAACGACAAGATCGCAAGCTGGTACAACGACCGCCGCTCCATCGTGCTCGGCATCCAACGCCAGCCTGGCGCCAACACCGTCGCGGTGGTGGATTCAGTCAAGGATCGGCTGCCGATGTTTCGCGCCCAGATTCCGGCCGCGATCAACATGGATATCCTGATCGACCGCTCGGTCTCGATCCGCGAGGCGGTGGTCGACGTGCAGGAGACGCTGGGAATTGCTGTCGCGCTCGTGGTCCTGGTGATCTTCCTGTTCCTGCGGTCGGCGTCGGCCACGATCATTCCTGCCCTGGCGGTGCCGGTCTCGCTCGTCGGCACCTGCGCTGCGATGTACGTCTTCGGTTTCTCCATCAACAACATGACCATGCTGGCGCTGACGCTGTCCGTCGGCTTCGTGGTCGACGACGCGATCGTCATGCTGGAGAACATCGTCCGTCATATCGAGGGCGGCATGCGGCCGTTCGAGGCAGCGCTGAAAGGCGCCCGCGAGATCGGCTTCACCATCATTTCGATCACCTTCTCGCTGATCGCCGTGTTCATTCCGGTGCTGCTGATGGGCGGCATGGTCGGACGCGTGTTCCGCGAATTCGCGGTGTCGATCGCGGTCGCCATCATCGTGTCGGGCTTCGTGTCTCTGACGCTGACGCCGATGCTCTGCGCGCGCGTGCTGCGTCATCATCCCGAGGGCGAGAAGCAGAACATTGTCCTGCGCGCGTTCGAATGGATGTTCCAGGGCTGGCTGCGCGGCTACGAAAAGTCGCTCGACTTCGTGCTGCGCAACAAGCCCATCGTGCTGGTGGTTACGCTTGCCACGATGGTTGCGACGGTCTGGCTCTACATCGTCATTCCGAAGGGCTTTTTCCCGACCGAGGACACCGGCTTCCTCATCGTGACCACCGAGGGCGCGTCCGACATCTCGTTCCACGCGATGGTCGAGCGTCAGCGGCTTGTGCAGGAGATCATCAAGAAGGACCCTGCGGTCGACTACACCAATTCGACTGTCGGCGTCGGCGGCCCCAACCCAACGACAAACTACGGGCGCCTGTTCGTTGCGCTGAAGCCGCGCAAGGAGCGCGAGAGCTCGACCGAAGTGATCCAGCGTCTGCGCCGCACCGCCAACACCGTGACCGGCATGGCGGTCTATTTCCAGAACGTGCAGAACATCAACATCACCGGCCGCATCTCGAAGAGTGAATTCCAGTACACGATGCAATCGAGCGACGTAGACACGCTCTACAAGCTCGCGCCGGACATTCGCGACCGCGTCGCCAAGATCGAAGGCGTGCGCGATGTCGGCATCGACCTCTACGTCAAGAACCCGCAGATGACGATCGAGGTCGACCGCGAGGCCTCCGCGATCTACGGCATCACGGTCGATCAGGTGCGCCAGGAGTTGTTCAACGCGTTCGGCGCGCGGCAGGTCGCGACGATCTACACGCCGTCGAGCGACTATCAGATCATTCTGGAGAGCATGCCGGAGTTCCAGGCAGACCCGGCGGGGCTGTCCAAGATCTTCCTCAAGACCAACGTCAACCAGACCGGCGGAGCCAATGCTCCGGCGGCGGGCGCTGCTTCTGCGGCTGGCGGCGGCGTCGGCGGCATCGGCGCGCTGACCGGTCCGGTCATTCCGCTATCGGCGGTGACGAAGATCACCCCGACGGTCGGCCCACTCCAGGTCAACCACCAGGGTCAGCAGCCCGCGGTGACGATCTCGTTCAATCTCGCGCCGGGCTTCTCGCTCGGTCAGGCGGTCGATGCGATCAAGCAGGTCGAACGCGAGTCCAATCTGCCGGCCTCGATTTCGTCGGGCTTCCAGGGCACTGCGCAAGTGTTCCAGGACTCGTTGAAGGGGCAGGGCATCCTCGTGCTCGCTGCGATCTTCGCCGCGTACGTGGTGCTCGGCGTGCTCTACGAGTCCTTCATCCATCCGATCACGATCATCTCAGGCTTGCCGTCGGCGGGCGTCGGCGCGCTGCTGATCCTGATGGCGTTCAACATGGACCTTTCGGTCATCGCGATGATCGGCATCGTCATGCTGGTCGGTATCGTGAAGAAGAACGCGATCATGATGATCGACTTTGCCATATCGCGGCGCGCGGTCGGCCTCGGCGCCGAGGCCGCGATCCGCGAGGCGTGTCTGTTGCGCTTCCGGCCGATCATGATGACGACCTTCGCCGCGATCTTCGGCACGCTGCCGATCGCGCTCGGCACCGGCGCGGGCGCCGAGTTGCGCCAGCCGCTCGGCGTCGCGGTGGTCGGCGGTCTGCTGCTCTCGCAGCTCCTGACCCTCTACATCACCCCGGTGGTGTATCTCTACCTCGACCGCATCGACCGGCAGCTCAAGCGCCGCCTGGAGCCGCAGCTCCAGGAGGTCGACGAGCCGCGGCACAAGCCCGCGGTCGCAGCCGAATAATCTGGTAGCTTTGAGGAATATCCGATCTGTTCAGCCGGGGGCGGCGCGAACGGATCGGACGTATTGGGAGAGGGGACCATGCGGCTTCGCTTGTTGGGCGCGGCAATGGCTTTGGCCATTTTGCCGGGTGTCGTTTTCGCGCAATCGTGGCCGTCGCGGCCGATCAAAGCCATCATTCCGTTCGGAGCCGGCAGCGCGACCGACGTCGTTCCGCGTATCGTGTTCGAGCAGCTTTCGGCGCAACTCGGCCAACCGATCGTGGTCGAGAACCGTGCTGGGGCGGGCGGCACCGTCGGGGTCAACACCGTGGCGAAGTCCGAGCCGGACGGTTACACGCTGCTTGCGCATTCGAACGCATACACGACTGCCCCCTCGATCGTTGCCAATCTGCCGTACGATCCGGTCAGCGACCTGTCCGGTGTAATCCCCTTCGGCAGCGTGCCGAGCATCCTCGTGATCTCACCGTCAAAAGGCATCAAGACGATCCAGGAACTGGTGGCCACGGCGAAAGCGAAACCCGGCTCGTTCAACTATGCCTCGGTCGGCGTCGGCTCGGGCACGCATTTTGCCGTGGAGAAGCTGAAGCTGAGCGCCGGTTTCGACGCGGTGCATGTGCCGTTCCGCGGCGGTCCTGATGCGTTGACCGAGGTGTTGGCCGGCCGTGTCGAGTTCTATTTCTGCCCGATCAACACGGCGCTGCCGCTGATCCGTGAGGGCCGGCTCTTGGGACTGGTCACCACCGGGGCGACGCGAGCACCAGAACTGCCCGACATCCCAACGACGCTTGAGGTCGGCTATCAGAACGCAGACTTTCCGATCTGGATCGGCTTGCTCGCGCCAGCGCAAACTCCGCGCGAGATCATCGACCGCCTTAACGCGGAAACCATCAAGGCGCTGAAGGTGCCGTCAGTGTTGGAGCGTCTTCAGAAGACCGGCGTTACACCGCTGCCGATGACACCGGCTGAATTTGACGCGCGCATCCGCAGCGAAATCGCGGCCAACGCTGTGATCGCCAAGGCGGCGGGCATCAAGCCGAACTGAGAAGCGCGAGGTGGACCACGGACTTGGTGCCGTGGGATCGCGGACGCTGGACACCGGGCACAAGACTTGCTTTTGGTGATCCAACCTATCGTTGGAGGATTCTTCGTGCGCCGCATTTCGCTTCTCGCCTTGGCCTTGACGGCTGCCGTTTCGACATCGGCTCTGGCTGATACATGGCCGTCGAAACCGATCCGGGCGATCATCCCGTTCGGCCCCGGCAGTGCGGTCGATGTGGTGCCGCGCATCGTGTTCGAGCAGATGTCGCAACAGCTCGGCCAGGCCATCGTGGTCGAGAACCGCGGCGGCGCGGGCGGCACCATCGGCTCGGCTTTGGTCGCAAAGTCCGATCCGGACGGCTACACGATCCTCGTTCACACCTCGGCGCACACCATCACGCCGTCGATCTATCCGAGCCTGTCCTACAACACCGAGAAGGATTTCGTCACGGTCGGCGCGATCGGCAGCGTGCCCAATCTCATGATCATCGCTCCTTCGCGCGGCTTCAAAACCGTCCAGGACTACGTGGCATGGGCCAAGGCCAACCCGGGCAAGGTCAACTTTGCCTCGGTCGGCGTCGGCTCCGCGACGCATCTGTCCGCCGAGCGCTTCCGTCTCAGCGCGGGTTATGAAGGCGTGCATATTCCGTACAAGGGCGGCGCGGAGGCACTCACCGAAATCATCTCTGGCCGTGTCGATTATTATTTCTGCCCAATCGCGACGGCGATGCCGCATGTGAAGGATGGCAAGCTGCTCGCGCTCGCGGTGTCGAGCCCGAAGCGCGCGACGGCGATGCCGGATGTGCCGACGACGCTGGAATCCGGCTATGCCGATTCCGACTACACGTTCTGGATGGGAATTTTCATGCCGGCGAAGACGCCGCCGGAAGTCGTCGCAAAATTCTATGCGGAACTGCGCAAGGCGCTCGAAACGCCGGCCGTAAAGGAGAAACTCGCGACGTTGGGCGTCGAGCCGATGCCGTTCACGTCCGCGGAATTCGATGCGCAGATCAAGAAGGAGTTCGTGACTTACACAAGCTTCGCCAAGGCTGCGGGATTGAAGCCGGCGAATTGAGCGCGGGCCCTTCACCGGGCACATTGTTCGCGCCGACTAGTTCTTCCGAAGCTTACGCACGTGGCTGGGAGGAACGTCGAAGCGCGCGCGAAATGCCTTCGTGAAGTGCGACAGGTCGTTGAATCCCCAGTTGAACGCGATCTGGGACACGCGAAGCCCGTCGTGGAGCGGGTCGCTGAGCGCCCGGTGGCAGGCGGTCAGGCGCTTCTCCATGACCCAGCGGCCGAAGGAGACGTCGCTTTCTTCAAAGCGATTGTGCACGGTCCGGACCGACACGCCCATGTGCCGCGCCAGCATGGCCGGTGATAGCTGCGGATTGGCCAAATTGGCGTTCAGATAGGCGAGCATCACGTCGAGCTCGACATCGGGCCGCACATTGCGAAGCGGGCGACGCTCCGCAGCCTCCGGTGCGGTTATCAGCGCCAACAGGTTGCAGAGGTTCTCGACCAGCAGCCACGCTTCGCGAGGAGGCATGCTGCGCGCGTCCGCAAGCCGCTCAAGATAGATTTTGCATACTTCGACGAGTGGCGAACCGGCAGCAAGACAATTGAGTGGCGTCGCATCGAGCCATGGCGCCCGTGCGCGCAGCAGCCGGTGCGGAATGGCTGCGACGATGCGGTCGACTTCGTTCGGAAACAGAACCGAGAACGGGCGCATGCCATCGAGGATGCCGATCCCGCCGGGCTGCAGTTCGCAGGTTCGGTTCTCCTGCGACATCACGCTGGTCCCGCGCCGCTGCACGCTGATGAGATAGTGCTCGCCCTTCGAACGGTTGATGTGCGAGCGCGACCGGACGATCTCGTGCGGCGTGGAAGCGAACGGCGCAAAGCGCAAGTCGTCGAATTCAGAGCAGGTGATGGCGCCGGAGAAGTGCTCGCTCGTGGGATTGCGCGGTTCGACGTTGAGCACCGCCTGACTGACGGCGTCGTGCCAATAGGAAAATTGCTCGCGTGGTTTGACGCTGTCCGTCGTCCAGCTCTTCGTGGTCATCGTCCGCAGCCTCGTGCGCGGAAGATCCTGGCGCTGCACCCGCAACCAAAACCGATTGCGCGCTGAACCAAGATCGGTTGTGCCAAGTATGGTCAATAGGGGGCTGTCGTGTCCAGGCATGGAAGCACCCGTACCGGTTCTGAACTGTGCAGACCACTTTCACCACCACGCAACTCGCGCGACCCGAGATCGCCGAAGCCGACGGCATCCTGAAAACCTGCGTCCATTACGGCTTTTGCACCGCGACCTGCCCGACCTATGTGCTGTTCCGTGACGAGAACGATTCTCCGCGCGGCCGCATCGACCTCATCCGCGCAATGCTCGAGAAGGGCGGGGCGCCCGACGCGAAGACGGTTCATCATCTCGACCGCTGTCTGTCATGCCTCTCTTGCATGACCACGTGCGCGGTGAAGGTGGACTATGCGCATCTGATCGATATCGGCCGCGCCTATATCGAAGATCATTACGACCGGCCGCTTGCGGATCGTGCTTTGCGGCGAATGCTCGCAGTGTTGCTGCCGTATCCTCGCCGCTTCGCCGTCGCATTGCGGCTTGCGACGCTGGCCCGGCCGTTTGCGGGTGCTTTGCCCAGCCGCTTGCGGAATCTGGTTGAGTTGGCCTCAGGCCGGAAAACCGAAGGCGAATTCGTGCGGCCGGGTGTGTTTCCGGCCGCGGGGCGCCGCAGAATGCGCGTGGGCCTGCTGACGGGATGCGCGCAGCAGGCGCTCGACGGCAATATCAACCGGGCGACGATCCAGTTGTTGCAGCGGAGCGGCTGCGACGTCGTCGTTGCACCGGGCAGCGGATGCTGCGGGGCCTTGCCGCTTCACATGGGCCGCAAGCAGCAGGCCATGAGCCTCGCGTCCGCGAATGTCGCCGCGTGGAGCCGCGAGCTGGAGGCGGGGCTCGATGCAGTGGTCGTCAATGCATCGGGATGCGGCACCACCGTCAAGGACTACGGCCATCTCGTCGGCAACGAGACAGCCCGCCGGATCGGCGCGCTCGCACGCGATGTGACCGAGTTGCTGGCCGACATCGGTTTGCCCGAGGGCCACGCGAAGTCCTATCGCGTCGCTTATCACGACGCCTGTTCGTTGCAGCACGGCCAGAAGATCATGCAGCCGCCACGGCAGTTGTTGGCCAAGGCCGGCTTCGATGTCGTTGATGTGCCGGAGCGGCATTTCTGTTGCGGCTCAGCCGGTACTTACAACCTGTTGCAACCTGATATCGCGACAGCGCTCGGTGAGCGCAAAGCGGGGCATATCGACAGCGTCGATCCTGACATCGTCGCGGCAGGAAATCTCGGTTGCATGGTTCAGATCGCGCGCTTCACGTCCGCGCCGATCGTCCACACCGTGGAATTGCTGAACTGGGCGACGGGCGGGCCGATGCCCGCGACATTGAGCGATAGAGAGTTGCGCGAGCCTCGCCCGCGCACAGCGCCGACACCGGCCCCCGATTCAGCCCCGATCATCGATCCGAACGCCACCGGCATTTGGTGAGTGAGCCCGCAACCCTACTGAACGAGGTCACGTATGAGCACTGCCAATCTCGAAGCGTTCTTTTCGGAACTGGCCGGCGCGCTCGGCGCAGACAACGTCAATCGCTCCGACGAAACGATCCAGCGTTACGGCGAGAACACCATGCCGGGCGGCGACCGCAAGCCTGCCGGCGTCGTCTATCCGGGCTCGACCACGGACGTGCAAATCGTCGTGCGCGCGGCGAACCGGCATCGGGTGCCGCTCTATCCGATCAGCACCGGCAACAACATCGGTCTTGGCTCACGCTCCGCGTCCGAGGCCGGGCAGGTCGTCGTCGATCTTGGCCGGCGCATGAATCGCATCCTCGACATCGACGAGAAGCTTGCCTTCGCCGTGGTGGAGCCGGGGGTCAGCTATCAGGCGCTCTATGACGAGCTTGTCCGCCGCGGCAATCGTCTGATGCTGGACGTTACGTCGGGGCCGCCGCAGGGCGGTATGATCGGCAACGCGCTCGACAAGGGCGCGGGCTACTCACCCTATTTCGATCACTTCGGCTTCTCCTGCGGTCTTGAGGTGGTTCTCGGCAACGGCGAGATCCTGCGCACTGGCGATGGCTCGCTCGATTCCAAGGACCTGGTGAATTGGCACACCTCGAAATACAGCTTCGGGCCGATCCTCGACGGCCTGTTCGCGCAATCGAACTACGGCGTCGTCACCCGCATGGGTGTTTGGCTGCTGCCGCGCCCGCCTGCGGTGCGTTCGTTCCATTTTACGTTCCCCGACGATGACGATCTCGAAACGATCGTCGAGCTTTGCCGTCCGCTGAAATTGTCGAACTTCGTGCCGACGTTGTTCCGCGTCGCGAACGATCTCTATCTGTGCGGCTCGGAAGGCGAGAACCCGGAATACAAGTCATCGGGCGGCAAGCGCTCCATCTCGGACGAGGGGCGCAGGCGGCTCCGGGAAAGCCACGGTCTTGGTGCCTGGAACGTATCCGGCGCATTCTACGGACCGAGCGCCGCGGCGATCGAGCCGCAAATCCAGCGCGTCCGCGATATGTTCGGGCAGAGCGGGAAGGCGCGTTACATCTCCCACGAAGAAGCTTCCGCGATTCCTCCGTTACAGGTCGCGATCAATGCCTTTTCCGGCATTCCAAGTCTTGGCGAGCTTGGTCTTCTGAAATGGCGTCCAGGCGGCGGCAACACCTGGTTCCTGCCAGGCACGCCGATGGATGGCCGCGTCGCCAACGAATTCCAGAAACTCTGCCGCAAGATCTACGAGGAGTTCGGGCTCGACTACACGGTGATGAATGTTTGCAGCGCCCGCTTCGCCCGTGGTCTGCACGTCCTCACGTTCAACCGCGAGGATGCGGACGAGCGCGCCCGCGCTGATGCCTGTTACCGGAAGATGTCAGAGGCGGTCGGCGCGCGTGGCGTCTTCGTCGGCCGGGCGCCGGTCGACTATCACGATTTCCACATGAAGCAGACGATTCCGGCGTTCCGCGATGCCTGCGCCGGGATCAAGGACGCGCTCGATCCCAATGACATCATCGCACCCGGCCGCTACGGGATCGCGAGCAGGTCACCGGCCGCAAGCTGAGGGTGCTGACTTAGAGCGAGAAGCTGGTGCCGCAGCCGCAGGACGCCTTGGCCTGCGGGTTGTGGACCTTGAACGATGCGCCGATCAGGTCATCGACAAAGTCGATCTCGGAGCCGGCGAGGTATTGCAGCGACACGCTGTCGACCAGAACCCTCACGCCGTCGCGCGCCACGACAATATCGTCGTCGGCCTGCGCCGCCTCGAAGCCGAATTTGTACTGGAAGCCGGAGCAGCCGCCGCCCTCGACGCTGACGCGCAGCATCGAGCCCGCGGGCTCTCCTTTAAGGATTTCGCCGATCCGCTGGGCGGCGCGTTCCGAAATCGTCACCGATTCAGCCATTTCCGTCACCGGTTGGTCCGTCCGACTCCATAGGTAGGTGCTGATCGGGCAGGGGTCAACAAGGGGTCAACACAGGGGCGATTGGGTCCTTAACTCGACCGTCACAGACCGATCCCATAGGATTCCGCCGCATGGTGGTTGATTCCAGACAGGCGCGAGCGCCTTACGCGGCCGATCCGGCCAAGAGCCGTGGCCGCCGCTATCCCGAGCCGCCGAGCGCGAGCCGCAGCGATTTCCGACGCGACTGCGACCGCATCATCCACGCCACGGCCTTCCGCCGCCTCGCGCACAAGACCCAGGTGTTTGTCTTCCACGAGGGCGACCATTTCCGCACCCGCCTCACGCATACCTTGGAAGTGACCCAGGTTGCTCGCTCGCTCGCCCGCGCACTCGGGCTCGACGAGGATCTCGCTGAAGCCTCCGCGCTCGGTCACGACCTCGGCCATCCGCCGTTCGGCCATGCTGGCGAGCGCGCGCTGCATCAATGCCTCGCGGACTACGGCGGCTTCGATCACAACGCACAGACGCTCCGCGTCGTCACTGCGCTCGAGCGCCGCTATCCGGACTTCGACGGCCTCAACCTCACCTGGGAAACGCTCGAGGGTCTGGTCAAGCACAATGGCCCGCTGACCGACCGCGCCGGCAATCCTGCGGGCCGGCACGCCAAGGCCGGTGTCTCGCGTGCGATCCTGAACTATTCCGCTGGTCACGATCTCGAGCTCTGGAACTGGCCGAGCGCGGAGGCGCAGGTCGGGGCGATCTCCGACGACATCGCCTACGACGCCCACGACATCGACGACGGCCTGCGCGCGGAAATGTTCCGGATCGGCGACCTCGCGGACCTGCCGCTCGCGGGCGACATCCTGCGTGAGATTTCCGCGCAGCATCCCAATATCGATCATAGCCGCCGCGTCCACGAGCTGATCCGCCGTCTCATCACCCGCATGATCGAGGACGTCATCGCCGAAACGAAACGCCGCGCGGCCGAGATCGCGCCAACGTCATCCGATGCTGTGCGCGAGGCGGGCCGCCCGCTCGTTGGCTTTTCCGCCGCGATGGCGGACGCCGACAAGGCCATCAAGGGATTCCTCTATCCGAAGGTCTATCGCAGCGATCGCATCATGCGGATCATGACAGACGCTGAGCGCGTGGTGCGCGACCTGTTCGGCTATTACGTCATCCGCCACCGCGAACTGCCGGATGAATGGCTTGCGGGCCTCGATCCCGCCGACGAGGCGGGGCGGGCGCGCCGCATCGGTGACTTCATCGCGGGTATGACCGACCGCTACGCCATGATCGAGCATGCGCGGCTCATCGGCGGTACGCCGGAACTCCGCTAGAACCCAGCCTCCACCGGTAAAAACTATTCCGCGGGGCCGCCCGGTTTATTGATCGGTAACCCTATTTCCGTCATAGGTTTCCGTGAAATGACGTCCCAGAACCCTTCGCGGGACGACGCCCGTTACCCAGAACCGGTCGACGCTTCATTTGTCCGTTGATCGCTCCCGCACTCGATTTGCCGATCATCGCTCATGAACGTCTTCCAGGTCTTCACCGCTCACGTCCGCGCCGCAGTCGAGACGCTCGCCAAATCCGGCGCCTTCAAGAACCCGCCGGACCTGAGCCGCATCGTGGTCGAGCCGCCGCGCGAGGCGAGCCACGGCGATCTCGCCACCAACGCCGCGATGGCGCTGGCCAAGGACGTCGGCATGAAGCCGCGCGACCTCGCCGAGAAGATCGCGGCCGAGCTGCAAAAGCTTCCCGAGGTGGCCAAGACTGAGATCGCGGGGCCGGGCTTCATCAATCTCACGCTCGATCCGACGGTTTGGCGCGATGCGCTCGCCTCCGCCGTTGCGGACGGTCCGGAGTTTGGCCGCAGCCTCATCGGCAAGGCCGAGCCCGTGAACGTCGAATACGTCTCCGCCAATCCGACCGGCCCGATGCACATCGGCCATTGCCGCGGCGCGGTGTTCGGCGATGCGCTCGCCAACCTGCTCGCCTTCGCGAGCTACAGCGTCACGCGCGAGTATTACATCAACGACGCCGGCGCTCAGGTCGATGTGCTCGCGCGTTCGGCATTCCTGCGCTACCGCGAGGCGCTCGGAGAGAACATCGGAGAGATTCCGGAAGGGCTTTATCCCGGCGACTATCTGAAAGAGTGCGGCGGCGAGCTCGCGCGCGACTACGGTCAGCAGCTCAAGCAGATGCCCGAGTCCGAATGGCTGCCGATCGTGCGCAAGCGCGCCATCGACATGATGATGGCGGAGATTCGCAACGACCTCGCGGCGCTCGGCGTCGTCCATGACGTGTTCTTCTCGGAGCGCTCGCTGACCGAAGGCGATCCTCCGGCTATCGCGTTCCCAATGCCGGGCGAGGACTTCAAGCCCGCGGAGCCGAAGCCGCCGGTCGATCTGGTCGGGCAGACGATTGAGGACCTGCGCAAGCAGGGCAAGGTTTACGAGGGCCGTCTGCCGCCGCCGAAAGGCGCGCCGGTCGACGACTACGAGGATCGCGAGCAGACGCTGTTCCGCTCGACCGAATTTGGCGACGACGTCGATCGTCCGCTGAAGAAATCGGACGGCAGCTATACGTATTTCGCCTCCGACATCGCCTATCACAAATCGAAGTTCGACCGCGGCTTTGCCAACATGATCGACGTGTGGGGCGCGGACCACGGCGGCTACGTCAAGCGTATGCAGGCCGCGGTCGCAGCGGTGAGCGGCGGCAAGGCCGTGCTCGACGTGAAGCTCATTCAGCTTGTCCGGCTCCTGCGCAACGGCGAGCCGTTCAAAATGTCGAAGCGGGCCGGCGAGCTCGTGCTGTCGCGCGACGTGGTGGGCGAGGTCGGCAAGAGCGCCGTCCGCTTCATGATGCTGTACCGGCGCAACAACGACGCGCTCGATTTCGACCTGACCAAGGTGATCGAGCAGTCGAAGGACAATCCGGTTTTCTACGTTCAGTACGGCCACGCCCGAGCCCATTCGATCTTCCGCAACGCCGCCGAAGCCATTCCGGATCTGCCCAAGGAAGCGGCGGAGCGGGCGGCATTCCTGAAGGGCGTTCCGCTGGCGCGTCTGGATGATGCTGGTGAGCTGTCCTTGATGCGGAAAATCGCGGTCTATCCGCGGCTTATCGAGGCTGCCGCGCTGGCCCATGAGCCGCACCGGGTGGCTTTCTATCTCTATGAACTAGCAAGCGAATTTCACGCGCAATGGACGCGCGGTAGTGATGCGCCTCATTTACGCTTCATTATTGCTGATGATCGAGAGTTGACGTTGGCGCGGCTGGCATTGGTCCAGGGCGCTGTCACGGTGCTCGCATCGGGGCTGGCTTTGCTCGGTGTCGAGGCCCCGGTCGAGATGCGCTGAACGGTATCTCGCCGCCTCAGGACGTGATAGGCGACGTTGTGCGCAGAATGCCAGCGAGTCGCTCCCGAACCGGAATTCGTAATGACGGACGACAACAACTCGCGCTACCGATCGAGCGATCCCTATAGTCACGACCCGGCCAATGCTCCAGCATCTGCCGGGCAGGGTGCCAGCGATCCTCTCGCCGAACTGGCCCGGCTGATCGGCAAGAACGACCCCTTCTCCGAATTCGGCCGCTTGTCCAATCCGTCTGCGCCGCCGTTGCCGCCGCGCGATCCGTATCGCGAGCCGCATTTCGAGGATCCCGCGCCGCAGGCCGGTTACCACGAGGCCGGTCATCAATACGACAGCCATCAGCACCACGATGTGCGAAATGACACACAGTACGACGCGTCATTTCCGCCGCACTCGGGCGGCTGGGATGCGACCGCGCAGCCCGCGCCGTCTTACGATCCGTTCGCACCGCACGGTCAGCCCGCGCCGCTCGCCGCCGACACGCGCTACGAGGATCATCCCTATGCCGCGGGCTCGCATGCGAGCGGTCAGCCGCAGCCGGTGATCGACACCTATCAGCTCGAGCACGAACCGCGGTTCGATGCCGACGCGCGTTACGACAACGAAAACACCCAGCGTCTTGGCGCGCCTCTTGGCGATGTGCCGGGTTTCGCGCCGCCGCCGTTCCATCCGGCCGAGAGCGGTGCCGCCCAGCCGTCCGAGGATCAGTTCTATGACGACGCGCCGCCACGCCGCCGCAAGGGGCTGGTGACGGTCATGGCCGTGCTCGCGCTGGCAGTGGTCGGTACCGCGGGCGCCTTCGGCTATCGCAGCTACGTCCGTGGTGGTGGCGTTTCGCTGTCGCTTCCGCCGATCATCAAGGCCTCGACCGAGCCGACCAAGGTCGCGCCGCCGGCGCCGCCACAGACTGCCGATGCGTCGAAGATCAGCTACGACCGCTTCGGCGATCGTGGCCAGAACGAGAAGGTCGTGCCGCGCGAAGAGCAGCCGGTCGATCAGCGCGAGATCGTGCGCTCGTCGTCGGTGCCACGCACGGTTCTGCCCGGCGCGCCGGCCCCGTCGGCACCCGCGGCGAACGCACAGGCTTCCAGCCAGTCGTCCAGCAGCGCACCGAGCGCGTTGGGAGAGCCCAAGCGCATCCGCACCGTTCCGATCCGTCCGGATCAGGCCGTGGACGCCTCGGCTTCCGCCAGCGCGGTTGCCAAGCAGATCGCGACGTTGCCGGCCCCGCCGCCTCAGGCTGCGCCCGCGCCGCAGCCAGTCCAGCAGGCCGCTCCACCGCCCGCACCGCCGCTTGAGACGACGCCTGCTCCGCAGCGCGCCGCAGCTCCGCCGCCTGCGCCGGTCGAACGTGCGCCGCGTCCACAGCGCAACGCGCAGTCGGCGCCCGCGGGCAACGCGCCGCTGTCGCTCGCGCCTGACGCCAATAATTCCGCGCCGCCTCCGGTGGCCTCTGCTCCCGCGCCGCGTCCGGCCGCGCCGATGCGGGTCGCTTCCGCGCCGTCCAACGGCGGCACCGGCGGCGGTTATCTCGTCCAGGTGTCGTCGCAGCGCAGCGAGGCGGATGCGCAATCCGCGTTCCGCAGCGTTCAGGGCAAATATTCCAGCGTGCTGGGCAGCCAGCAGCATGTCATTCGCCGGGTGGAACTCGGCGAGAAGGGGACCTACTACCGCGCGATGGTTGGTCCCTTCGCAACCCGAGAGCAGGCTGTGCAGCTTTGCAGCAGCCTGAAATCGGCGGGCGGCGATTGTGTTGTGCAAAGCAACTGATCCGGCCTGAGTTCCGGTTGACCCTCGAACTTCACGGCGGCTAACTCCCGCCGATGTCGGCACGCGCTTTTATCACCGGGCTTTCCGGCCTGGCGGTCACCCCTGAGGAGCGCGCCTTCCTGCGCGAGGCCCGGCCCTGGGGCTTGATCCTGTTCAAGCGCAACATTGAGAGCAAGGCGCAAGTTATTAGACTCATTGGTGAAGCTTTGTCTGAAGTGGGCGCCGAAGCTCCTGTCCTGATCGATCAGGAAGGGGGCCGGGTGCAGCGGCTTCAACCGCCACTCTGGCCGGCCTATCCGCCCGGCGCGGCCTATGGGGCGATCTACGCCAAGGACAAGGCGAAGGGGCTCGCTGCCGCCAAGCTGGGCGCCAGGCTGATCGCCGCCGACCTCCAGGAACTCGGGATCAACGTGGATTGTCTGCCGCTCGCCGATGTTCCCGTCGCGGGGGCCGATCAGGTGATTGGCAACCGCGCCTATGGCGACACGCCGGAACAGGTGTCGGCGGTGGCGCAGGCGGTGACCGATGGCCTCGCAGAAGGCGGCGTCCTGCCGGTGCTGAAACACATCCCGGGTCACGGCCGCGCCAACGCCGACAGCCACCTCGCGCTCCCCACGGTATCGACCGATCGTGGAACCCTGGAACGCAGCGATTTCGCGGCCTTTAAGCCGCTCGCAGGCCTGCCGATGGCGATGACTGCACATGTTGTGTTCAACGCCATCGACCCTGTGTCCCCTGCGACAACTTCCGTCACAATGATCGGCGAAGTGATTCGCGGATTCATTGGATTCGGCGGACTGTTAATGAGTGATGACGTCTCGATGAACGCTTTGTCCGGAACGCTGGCCGAGCGCACCCGCGCCTCGATCGCGGCCGGCTGCGACGTCGCGCTCCACTGCAACGGCAAGATGGACGAGATGAAGGCGGTCGCCTCCGAGGCGCCGGAACTCGCGGGCGAGGCAGCGAAGCGCGCTGCGGCGGCTCTGGCGTCCCGCAAGCCCGCGGCAGCGATCGACCTTGCCGACGCCCGCAGGCAATTCGCGGCCATGATGGCCGGTCAGGTTTCCGCATGAGTGACACGTTGTCTTTCGAGGCCGAGGTTGAGCGCGCCGACGACGAACCGGCGCTGGTCGTCGACGTCGAGGGTTTCGAGGGCCCGCTCGACCTGTTGCTCTCGCTCGCGCGCAATCAGAAGGTCGATCTCGCCAAGATTTCCATTCTGGCGCTCGCCGACCAGTATCTCGCCTTCATCGAGGAGGCGCGGAAGCTGCGGCTTGAGCTTGCTGCCGACTACCTCGTCATGGCGGCGTGGCTCGCATACCTCAAGTCGCGCCTGTTGCTGCCCGAGCAGGCTGCGCCCGACGGTCAGTCTGCCGAGGACATGGCGAACGCGCTCGCGTGGCGTCTGAAGCGCCTCGAAGCGTTCCGCGAAGTTTCCAACCAGCTCATGCAGCGCCCGCAGTTGCAGCGCGACATCTTCCACCGCGGCGATCCCGAGCCGATCTCGGATATCAAGACCCCGCAGTGGACCGCGACGCTTTACGATCTGCTCTCGGCCTACGCGCGGCAGCGTCAGCAGAGTGCGCTTGGTCAGGTGCGTTTCAAGCAGCGCACGGTCTGGACGCTTCAGGAGGCGCGAGAAGCCTTGCAGCGCCTGATCGGCCAAAGCTCCGATTGGAGCCGGCTCGACGAATATCTCATCAGCTACACGGTCCCGCCGGAACAGCAGGCCACCGTGTTCGCCTCAAGCCTCGCGGCAACCCTTGAGCTCATCCGCGAAGGTCACATCGAAGTGCATCAGCAGCAGGCTTTCGCGCCGATCTATCTGCGCAAGCGCGAGGCGGCGCTCGTAGGCGTCGCGCCCGATGGCGCGGCGGTCCCGCGGGCGACCGAGTAGCAAGTCAGTTTGAAAGTACAGGGAGACTGGAGGCATGGCGGCCTTGGCGGAACGACGCATCATACCCCTTGAGGAACACAAGGCGCGCGCCGAGCAGCAGAAGGCGGACGCCGCAGCCGAGAAGGCTCGCGCGGACGCTGAGGCAGCTGAAGCAACTCCGGCCGAGATGGAAGCGGCCGAGGCGCAGGCTCTTGAAGCTCATGCGGCCGACGTTGTGGACGCGGTGGCCGAGGGCGAGCCAGCCGACGACGAAGCCGAGCCGAACGCGCGGCCCGAGCATCTGCGTCTCCTCGAGGCGCTGTTGTTTGCCGCGAGTGCTCCGCTTGACGAGAAGACGCTGAAGGCGCGCATGCCTGAAGGCATCGACATCAAGCAGGCGCTGCGCGAATTGCAGACCGAGTACGCGCCGCGTGGCGTCAATCTCATGCACATCGGCACCAAGTGGACGTTCCGCACATCGTCGGACTTGTCCTGGCTCCTCACCAAGGAGTCCGTGGTGCCGAAGAAGCTCTCGCGCGCGGCTGTGGAGACGCTCGCCGTCATCGCCTATCACCAGCCGGTGACGCGCGCGGAGGTGGAAGAAATCCGCGGCGTCGTGATGTCGAAGGGTACTTTCGACGTGCTGATGGAGACCGGTTGGATCAGGCCGCGCGGCCGCCGCAAGGCGCCGGGCCGTCCGATCACCTACGGCACTTCGGAGGATTTCCTGTCGCACTTCGGCCTGGAGTCGCTCGAGGGCCTGCCGGGCCTCGACGAACTGAAGGGCTCGGGCCTGCTCGACGGCCGCCTGCCGCCGGGCTTCATGGTGCCGATGCCGTCCGACGATCCGGCGCTGCGCGACGACGAAGACCCGCTCGAGCCGGGCGATCTAGACCTTGGTCTGGCGCCCCCGCCGGAGCGCGTCGAGGAATAGGCGCGAGGCCTAACTTTCGAGCGATTTCAGTCCATTAGGCATGCCGCGAGCGGTTCCGCTCGCGGCGATCGGTCGTCCTTGTTTTTGGCTCTTCCTAAGCCTAGGTTCGGGCTAATCCGAGGGGGACGGCTTCGCGCCGGAGGTTTGTATGGGTTCCATGAGCATTTGGCACTGGATCGTGGTGATCGCCGTGGTCTTGTTGCTGTTCGGGCGGGGCAAGATTTCCGATCTGATGGGCGACGTCGCCCAGGGCATCAAGTCGTTCAAGAAGGGCATGGCGGAGGACGACACCGCCAAGACCGAGACGCCCGCGGCTGACCCCAAGACGATCGATCATCAGGCGGCGTCGAACGCGACCGCTTCGACCACCACCTCGAAGCAGACTTGAGGACCTGAGCGAGAGCTCAATGGCTCGGTCGGCTGATGTTGCGGCCGGGGGCGGCGGTACGTTTCGGGGGCGCCGGCCAAAGCCAGCGCCCCTTGGAGTTTAGAAGATCATGTTCGACATCGGCTGGAGCGAGCTTGTCGTCATCGGCGTCGTTGCGCTGATCGCGATTGGGCCGAAAGAGCTGCCCGGTGTTTTGCGCGCTGTCGGTCAGTGGATGGGCAAAATCCGCCGCATGGCGTCGGAATTCCAGGGCCAGTTCCAGGAAGCGATGCGCGAAGCCGAGATGGCCGACCTGAAGAAGTCGGTCGACGAGATGACCGACACGGCGAAGAGCTACACCAACTTCGATCCGATCGGCACGATCCGCAACGAGATCGAGAGCATCACCACCGACAAGCCGCCGGCGTCGTCTGCCGAGGCTGCTGCGCCGGCCACGAGCGAAGCTTCGCCCGCCGCGCCACCCGACACGGCGCCGCCCGCGCCGGAGGTGACGCCTGTCACCGACGCGCCGGCCACCGCGCCCGAGCATAAATCCGGAGGCGCGGCATGAGCCCCGCCAGCAAGACCGACGAAGACGAGATCGAGGCGTCGAAAGCGCCGCTGATGTCGCATTTGATCGAGCTGCGCTCGCGGCTCATCAAGGCGCTGGCGGCGTTCTTCATCGCCTGCGTGGTCTGCTTCTTCTTCGCCAAGCAGATCTACAACATTTTGGTTTGGCCCTATGTGTTCGTCGCGGGGCCTGAGAACTCGAAGTTCATCTACACCGCGCTGCTCGAGTATTTCGTCACGCAGTTGAAGCTGTCGCTGTTTGGAGCTGCCTTCATCTCGTTCCCGGTGGTGGCGTCGCAGATCTACATGTTCGTCGCGCCCGGCCTCTATCGCCACGAGCGTCACGCTTTCGTGCCGTATCTTGTTGCGACGCCGTTCTTCTTCGCGATGGGCGCGGCTGTCGTCTATTTCGTCGTGATGCCGATGCTGGTGCGCTTCTCGCTCGGCATGCAGCAGTCGGCGGCGGAGGGGCAGGCGGCGATCGAGCTGCTGCCCAAGGTCGGCGAGTATCTCTCGCTGCTGATGAGCCTGATCCTCGCCTTCGGCGTCGCGTTCCAGTTGCCAGTGATCCTGACGCTGCTCGGGCGCATCGGCATCGTCACCTCGCAGATGCTGAAGGAGAAGCGGCGCTACTTCATCGTCATCGCCTTCGTGATCGCCGCGGTGCTGACGCCGCCTGACGTGCTCTCGCAGATGTCGCTCGCGATCCCGCTGCTGTTGCTCTACGAGGGCTCGATCTGGTCGGTGAAGCTCGTCGAGAAGAGGGCGTCGCAGGGCGCGGCGTCAGCCACGCCGGCCGCCGACGGCAAGCCCGCGGAGTAGGGCTCCGATGCAACTCATATCGGTCGTGACCTGCCCCTCTTGCGGTCATCGGTCGGCCGAACAGATGCCCACGGACGCCTGCCGGTTCTTCTACGATTGCAAGGGCTGTGGGCTGCGCCTCAAGCCCAAACCCGGCGACTGCTGCGTGTTTTGCTCGTACGGGACGGTCCCTTGCCCGCCGGTTCAGGCCGGGACCTGCTGCCGTTAGCCTGCGCCGCTAAGAACCAGGCGAGCGCAGCGCTGGCTAAGGCGATATAAGAAACAGCTCGAATCCTGGGCCCGCTGATTAAGAGTCAGCTGCTCTACCAACTGAGCTATGTGGTTTGACGGAATTATGCACGATATCAAATGGATACGCGAAAACCCTGAAGCCTTTGACGCCGCTCTAAAGCGGCGCGGCCTGCCTGCGCAGGCGAGGGACCTGCTCGCCATCGACGAGCGGCGGCGGGCCGCGATCGGGAAGTCGGAGCAGGCGCAGGCCCGCCGCAATGCGGCGTCCAAGGAAATCGGGCAGGCGAAGGCCAAGAAGGACGAGGCCGCGGCGCAGGCGCTGATGGCCGAGGTCAACGAGTTGAAGACCACGCTTCCTCAGATGGAGGCCGATGCGAAGGCCGCCGAGGACGAACTGAACAAGGTTCTCGCGACGATTCCGAACATGCCGCTTGCCGAGGTGCCGGACGGCGCCGACGAGCACGGCAACGTCGAGCATCATCGCTATGGCGCGAAGCGCGAATACAATTTTGCGCCGAAGCAGCATTTCGAGCTGGGCGAGGCGCTCGGCATGATGGATTTCGATACGGCGGCGAAGTTGTCCGGCTCGCGCTTCGTTGTGCTGAAAGGGTCGCTCGCGCGCATGGAGCGCGCGCTTGGGCAGTTGATGCTCGACGTGCATACGAGCGAGCACGGTTACACCGAAGTCAATCCGCCGCTGCTCGTCAGCAGCGACACGATGTTCGGCACCGCGCAGCTTCCGAAGTTTGCCGAGGATCAATTCCGCACGACGACGGATCATTGGCTGATCCCGACCGCCGAGGTCTCGCTCACCAACCTGGTGCGCGAGGATATCGTCGACGAAGCCAAGCTTCCCATGCGTCTCACGGCCTGCACGCCGTGCTTCCGCGCGGAGGCGGGCGCCGCGGGCCGCGATACGCGCGGCATGATCCGCCAGCATCAGTTCACCAAAGTTGAACTCGTCTCGATCACGACGCCAGGGCAATCCAAGGACGAGCACGAGCGCATGCTCGCGTCCGCCGAGGAAATCCTGCGCCGGCTCGGGCTGCATTATCGTGTTGTGACGCTGTGCACCGGCGACATGGGCTTCGCGTCACAAAAGACTTACGACATCGAGGTATGGCTGCCGGGACAGAACATGTTCCGCGAAATCTCATCCTGCTCGGTGTGCGGCGACTTCCAGGCCCGGCGCATGAACGCGCGCTATCGGGGCAAGGACAGCAAGCCGGCGTTCGTCCACACGCTCAACGGCTCGGGCGTCGCGGTCGGCCGTGCGCTGATCGCGGTGATGGAGACCTATCAGCAGCACGACGGCTCCATCGTTGTGCCGGACGCGCTCGCGCCCTACATGGGCGGTATCAAGACAATCGAAAAGAAGGTGTGATGCAGTTGCGGCAAATGACGCTCTCGTGTCCCGCACGCGGTGCAGCGCGTAGCGTAGCGCAGCGGTGCACCGCAGATGCGGGACCCCGGTTGCTTTCGATTCAGGAAACCGGGGTCCCGGGTCTGCGTCGCGGCACTTCGCGCCTACGCGCTCCGCACCGCGCCGCGCCCGGGACACGAGACCTGTAATGCGTATCCTGGTCACCAACGACGACGGCATTCACGCGCCGGGCCTCAAGGCCTGCGAAGAGATCGCCCGCGCGCTCTCCGACGAGGTCTGGGTCGTTGCGCCCGAGCAGGATCAGTCCGGCGTCTCGCACTCACTCTCGCTCAACGATCCGCTGCGGCTGCGCGAGGTTGGCGAAAACAAGTACGCGGTGAAAGGCACGCCGACGGATTGCGTCATCATGGGCGCACGCCACGTCATGCCGTCGATGCCCGAGCTTGTGATCTCTGGCGTCAACCGCGGCCGCAACGCCGCGGAAGATGTTCTTTATTCCGGCACGGTGGCCGCGGCGAAAGAAGCGGCCGTTCTCGGCATTCCGTCGTTTGCGCTCTCGCAGGCTTTTACCTCGTCGAGCAAGCATGCGCCGCATTGGAAGACCGCGATCCAGCACGGGCCCGACATCATCCGCAAGGTTCTGAAAGAGGGTATTCCGCGCGACGTTGTGATCAACATCAACTTCCCGGATTGTGCGCCCGGCGCGGTGAAGGGCATTGCGGTCGCCAATCAAGGCAAGCGCGATCAGCAGCTTCTGCACATCGAGCCGCGCCACGACGGCCGCGGCAATCCGTATTTTTGGATCGCTTTCGAACGCGGCCATAAGCCCACGGGCCGCAACGGCAGCGATCTTTATGCGCTCGCGGACAATCGTATTTCGGTGACTCCGCTTCGCCTCGATATGACGGACGAGCCTTTCATGACCAAGCTCGCATCAATATTCCCGTGACGCCGCGCGATCTCACCGACCCGTTCGGTGAACGGCGGATGGAATTCCAGTTGACGCTGCGCAAGCGCGGCATCACCGACAAGTCTGTGCTCCGCGCGATGGACGACGTGCCGCGCGAGCAGTTCGTCGAAGCGGGGTTCGACGAAGCTGCCTACGCCGATCAGGCGCTGCCGATCGCGTGCGGCCAAACCATCAGCCAGCCATTCGTCGTCGCCTACATGACGCAGCAACTCGAGCTTCGTCCCGAGCATCATGTGCTCGAGGTCGGCGCTGGCTCGGGCTATCAGGCGGCGGTGCTGTCGCGCATCGCGCGTTCAGTGGTGTCGCTGGAACGCTACCGCACGCTCGCCGACACGGCGCGGGCGCGGCTCAAGAAGCTCGGCTACGACAACGTCGAGGTGTTGCTCGCCGATGGCTTGCACGGCGACGCGATGCGCGCGCCCTACGACCGCATCATCGTGACGGCGGCGGCTGAGAAGGTGCCGAAGGATTTGGCGGCTCAACTGAAAGAGGGCGGGGTGATGATCCTGCCGCTGGGCCCGCATTCGGGGGCGCAGACATTGGTCCGCTTGCGCAAGCGGGGTGGGGAGCTGGTCCGGGAGGATTTGATCGCGGTTCGGTTCGTGCCGCTGCTCGCCGGGCAGGCGCGCGAATTGTGACCTGTCGTTGTCCTGCATTCGACCGGATTTGGCTTGTGTTTGTTAGGGTTGAGCAATTCTTGCCTAATTAACAAGGTCTTTACCCGCCCGGTGTTTAACTCACCTGTCGCCTGATGTTGCGTACAGAATGGGTAGAGATATGCGTTGCGTCGTCGAGCCAATCCGCTCGCTGCCGTGGTCCCGTTTGGCACTTTTTTCCGGGATTGCGCTGGCTGCCGTGAGCTGCAGCTCCGAGTCCTCGCGCTTCAACGAGAATCCGTTCAATCCGTCGCAGCGGATGTCCTCGCGTCAGGCGTCGCCTGGCGATGTGACCGGTTCGGTGTCGAGCCGCCCTGTTAGCAGACCGTCAACCATCAGCAGCCAGCCGCTGCCGCCGCCTCCGACCGCGGGCTACCAGATCCAGACGCGTCCGGCCGAAGTGGCGGCCACGTCGACGTCCGGTGGTGCGCGCGGTCTCGGCTCGTACAATCCGCCGGCGCCCTCGGCGCGTGACGTCACCGGTTCCGTGCAGACGCCGCCTGCTCCGCAGCGTCAGAACTGGAGCTGGGACGGCGGCACGGCCGTCACGGTTGCGCAGGGCGAAACCGCGCATACGCTCGCGCAGCGTTACGGCGTGCCGGCATCCGCGATCGTGCAGGCCAACAATCTTCCCGACGCTGCGGCCGTGAAGCCCGGTCAGCGTCTGATTATCCCGCGTTATGAGGCGACCGGCAGCGCGCCGCCGCGTCCGGCTGCCGCGCAGCCTGTGCCTGCGAAGCCCGCGCCGCAGATCGCCGCTCCGCAGACCACGTCCGGCTCCTACGTCCACACCATCGCGCCGGGCGAGACGCTGATGAAGCTGTCGCGTCAGTACAAGAAGACGCTGAGCGAGATCGCGCGCGCCAACAACCTCGCGCCGAGCACGCAGGTGAAGGTCGGCGATCGCATCGTCATTCCGGGCCTGCGCGGTCAGCCGCAGCATCAGCAGGTCGCAGCCGCGGCGCCCGCGCCGGTCGCACAGCCCCAACGCCCGGCCCAGCAGCCGCAGCAGCAGGCGGTTCAGCCGCCATGGCCTCCGGCTCCGCAGACGGTCGCGTCCCGCGAGCCTACGAGCACCGCGCGCGTCGTCTCGCCCGCGACCGAAAACCCGGTTGCCGAGAAGGGTAAGGCTGAAACCACGTCATCGCTGCCGGGCTTCCGCTGGCCGGTGCGCGGCCGCGTCGTCACGGCGTTTGGTCCGAAGCCGAGCGGCCAGCAGAACGACGGCATCAACGTCGCGGTGCCGGAAGGCACGCCGATCAAGGCCGCCGAGGATGGCGTCGTCGCCTACGCCGGCAACGAATTGAAGACCTACGGCAACCTCGTGCTGATCCGTCACTCGAACGGCTACGTGACGGCTTACGCCCACGCGAGCGAAATCCTCGTCAAGCGCGACGAGCCGATCAAGCGCGGGCAGGTGATCGCGAAGTCCGGTCAGACCGGCAACGTCTCGGCGCCGCAACTCCACTTCGAGATCCGCAAGGGCTCGTCGCCGGTCGATCCGATGCCGTACCTCGACAAGGGCGGCAGCACTTAAGCCCCAGACTCCGCTCTATCTCGGCCTCATGCTGAGGAGCGCACGAAGTGCGCGTCTCGAAGCATGGGCCGCCTCGATCCTTCGAGACGCGGGCTACGCCCGCTCCTCAGGATGAGGCGGAGAAAGACTTAGCCGAGCTTCACGCTCAGCCGTCCAGCCAAGTCCTGCACGTACTGCCACGCCACGCGGCCCGAGCGCGAGCCGCGCGTCGTCGACCATTCGAGCGCTTCGGCGCGCAAGGTCTCCGCATCGACCGGGATCTGGTAGTGGTCGACGTAGCCCTGGACCATCGCCAGGAACTCGTCCTGGCTGCACTTGTGGAAGCCGAGCCACAGGCCGAACCGGTCCGATAGCGAAACCTTCTCCTCGACCGCCTCGCCGGGATTGATCGCGGTCGAGCGCTCGTTCTCCATCATGTCGCGCGAGAGCAGGTGCCGCCGGTTCGAGGTGGCGTACATGATCACGTTGTCGGGCCGGCCCTCGATGCCGCCTTCCAGCACCGCCTTGAGCGACTTGTAGGACGTGTCGTCGGCGTCGAACGAAAGATCGTCGCAGAACACGATGAATCGCTTCTGGCCGGCATCGCGCAGGATCGTCATCAGGTTCGGCAGGCTCTCGATGTCCTCGCGATGGATCTCGATGAGCTTGAGGTTGCCTTTGGCGAAGCGCTTGTTGACCGCGGCGTGCGCCGCCTTCACCAGCGACGACTTGCCCATGCCGCGCGCGCCCCAGAGTAGCGCGTTGTTGGCGGGCAGGCCCTTGGCGAAGCGCTCGGTGTTCTCCACCAGCGTATCGCGCATCCGGTCGATGCCGTGCAGCAGCTCCATCTCGACCCGGTTGACGCGCGGCACCGGCACGAGCTGCGAGCCCTGCGGGTGCCAGATGAAGGCATCCGCCTCATTCAGGTCGGGCTTGGCGGGCACCGGCGGCACGAGCCGTTCCAGGCCGGCCGCAATCCGTTCCAGGAGGGCGGGGTCGGCCAAATTCGGCACGGCGGCGTTCGCCGGGCGCGATTTAGGTGTGGATTTCGACACGCGCTTTTTGGTGGACTTCGGCTTGGCCATGGGACGACTGCTGGGACGCCTTTGTTGCGCTGCTCCCTTAGCGGGCCGCTATCGCCCCCGCAAGCCAAAGGAACTGGAAAAGCTCAAGGATTAGGGCATTTTGGCGCGTCCGGCGGTCCGGTCGCGACATTGCAATTGGGCGGCTGGCCGCTATATTCCGCGCGAATTCGGGCGCCCGCTGCGGTGGCAGGCGCCACCCGGGAGCCACCGCAACAGAGGCCGTTTATGCTCATTACGTCTGCTTATGCTCAGGCTCCGTCGTTGTTCGGCGGCGGCAGCGACAACATGCTGGTGTCGCTCCTCCCGTTCATCCTGATCTTCGTGATCATGTATTTCCTGATCCTGCGCCCGCAGCAGAAGCGGGTGAAGCAGCACGCCGAGATGGTCAAGAACGTCCGCCGCGGCGACACGGTGGTCACCTCCGGCGGCCTGATCGGCAAGGTCACCAAGGTGACCGACGAGGAGCAGATCGAGGTGGAAGTCGCCGATGGCGTGCGCGTGCGTCAGATGAAGTCCATGATCGCGGAAGTCCGCGCCAAGGGCGAACCGGTGAAGGAAGAGGCCAAGGCCTCCTGATCGCTTAAGCGATCGAAAGGCTGCACAACGCATGCTGTATTTCTCCCGCTGGAAAGCAACGGCCACTCTTCTGACGGCGCTGATCGTTTGTCTTTTCGCGGTCCCGAACTTCCTGCCTCAGAGCGTCGTGAAATCGCTGCCCACCTGGGCGCAGCGGCAGATCGTGCTCGGCCTCGACTTGCAGGGCGGCTCGCACATCCTGCTCGAGGTCGACTCCAACGCGGTCCGCAAGGAGAAGATCGAGACGCTGCGCGACGACGTGCGCCGCGTGGTGCGCGAGAATCGTCTTGGCGCGCCGGCCGCGGTGACGATCCGCGGCTCGTCCGTCGAATTCCGCGTCCGTGAGGGTGGCGACACCAGCGCGGCGTTGCCGAAGCTCCGCGAACTGTCGCAGCCGCTCGGCGGCCTCTTGAGCGCCACAGGTCAACGGAGCATCGACGTGGTCGATGCCGGCGGCGGTCTCATTCGTCTGACGCCGACCGAGCCCGCGATCATCGAGCGCATCCGCCAGGCGGTCGACCAGTCGATGCAGATCATCGAGCGCCGCGTGAATGCGCTCGGCACCGTCGAGCCGTCGATCCAGCGCCAGGGCGTCGACCGCATTCTCGTCCAGGCGCCGGGCCTCGGCGATCCGACCGAGCTCATCAAGGTGATCGGCACGACGGCGAAGCTGAGCTTCCGCCTCGTCGATCAAAGCGTGTCGCCTGACCAGGCCCAGCAGGGCCGCGTGCCGCCGGAGTCGGAAATCCTCAAGGGCACGAAGGCCGAGAACAATCAGCTTTACGTCATCGAGAAGCGCGTCATCGTCTCGGGCGAAGACCTGACCGACGCGCAGCCCGGCTTCGATCAGCGCAGCGGCGAGCCGATCGTCTCCTTCCGCTTCAACAACAACGGCGCGCGCCGTTTCGCGCAGGTCACGCAAGAGAACGTCGGTCGTCCGTTCGCCATCGTGCTCGACAACGAGGTGATCTCGGCGCCGGTGATCCGCGAGCCGATCCTCGGCGGCTCGGGCCAGATCTCGGGCAACTTCACCGTCGAAGCCGCCAACCAGCTCGCGATCCTGCTGCGTGCGGGCGCGCTGCCTGCGCCGCTCACCGTGATCGAGCAGCGCGTCGTCGGCGCGGGCTTGGGTCAGGACTCGATCGACAAGGGCAAGATGGCCTCTTACGTCGGCGCGGCGGCCGTCGTGATCTTCATGTTCATCACCTACGGCCTGTTCGGGCTGTTCGCCAACATCGCCGTCGCAATCAACGTCGCGATGATCTTCGGCGTCCTGTCGCTCTTGAACGCGACGCTCACGCTGCCCGGCATTGCCGGCGTGGTGCTCACCGTCGGTATCGCCGTCGACTCCAACGTGCTGATCTACGAGCGCATCCGCGAAGAGGTGAGGGCCGGACGAACCGCCATCATGGCCCTCGACGCCGGCTTTGCCCGCGCGCTTGCGACCATCATGGACTCCAACATCACCACCTTTATCGCGGCGGCGGTGCTGTTCTACATCGGAACCGGTCCGGTGCGCGGCTTCGCCGTGACGCTCGGAATCGGCATCATCACGACGGTGTTCACCGCGTTCACGCTGACCCGGTTGATCGTTTCGCTTTGGGTTCGCTGGTGGCGGCCCAAGACCGTGCCGATCTGACCCCTCGAATTGGATTAGATCGCCAGCATGCGTATGCGCCTCCTTCGCATCGTCCCGGACGACACCAAGTTCGATTTCATGCGCTTCCGGCGCATCAGCTTCCCCGTGTCGGCGTTGCTGTCGATCGCGGCCATGGTGCTTTTCTTCACCCACGGCCTGAACTTCGGCATCGACTTCGTCGGCGGCACGCTGATGGAGGTGCAGTCCAAGGCCGGTCCGGCCGATCTTGCCAAGATGCGCGGCACTTTGAGTGGTCTCGGGCTTGGCGAGGTGCAGCTTCAGCAGTTCGGCACGCCGGCCGATGTGCTGATCCGCGTCGCCCAGCAGCCGGGCGGTGACGCCGCGCAGCAGGCGGCGGTCGAGAAGGTTCGCGGGGCGCTCGGCAACGAGGTCGAATACCGCCGCGTGGAGGTTGTCGGTCCGCGCGTGTCGACCGAGTTGCTGGCCTACGGCACCTTGGGTCTCGTGCTCGCCATCGTCGGCATCTTGATCTATCTCTGGTTCCGGTTCGAATGGCAGTTCGCGCTCGGCGCCATGATCGCGAACGTGCACGATATCGTGCTCACGATCGGATTCATGTCGATCACGCAGATTGACTTCGATTTGACCAGCATCGCGGCGCTGCTGACCATTCTCGGCTATTCGCTGAACGACACCGTCGTCATCTACGACCGCATCCGCGAGAACTTGCGCAAGTACAAGCGCATGCCGATGCCCGAGTTGCTCAATTCGTCGATCAATTCGACGCTGTCGCGCTCGATCATCACCCACGTCACCGTGACGCTGGCCTTGCTGGCGCTGCTCTTGTTCGGCGGCAACGCGATTCACAGCTTCACCGCCACGATGATGTTCGGCGTGGTGCTCGTCGGCACCTACACCTCGATCTTCATCGCGTCGCCGATCCTGATCTACCTCGGCGTCGGCACCGGCCGCGACGCGGCCATCACCGACCAGTGACGGTCGATCCCGGCGCGCGCCATCTGCCGCGCCAAGCGCCGATCGACAGCTACGGCAAGGGCGGTTTCGCTTTTGCCGATATGTCGCATCGCGGCTCGCTGCTGAGCCTGCCGAGCGGCATCTGGGCATGGCCTGTCACAACGGCGTCGGACATCAATGAGACAACGTTGGCGCCGGTGTTCGCGGAAACCGCCGGCATCGGCCTGTTTTTGATCGGATATGGACGCGATACCTGGTCGATGCCGGACGCGCTGCGAAAGCGCTTCCGCGAATTGAACATCACGCTGGAAATCACGCGCACCGGGACGGCGGTGAGCACCTACAATATTCTGCTCGAAGAAGGCCGCCGCGTTGCGGCGGGTTTCATAGCCGTAGAATGAATTTGGCAGTGGAACAATCGGCGTTGTGATGCCGGACGCATTCGATCATTGCGAGGCGATGGTGCGCGAGGGCGACAAGGATCGCTTCCTCGCCTCGTTGTTCGCGCCGCAGAAATACCGGCGGCCGCTTTACGCGCTTTACGCCTTCAATCTCGAAATCGCGAAGGTCCGCGAGACCGCACACGAGCCGATGCCGGGCGAAATCCGCCTGCAATGGTGGCGCGATGTGCTTGGCGGTGCGGGGCGCGGCGAGGTCTCAGCGCATCCGGTCGCGTCGGCGCTCCGCGAGACCGTCGTGCGCTATCGGCTGCCGCCGAAGATGCTGGAAGACCTGATCGATGCGCGGACGTTCGATCTCTACGACGATCCAATGGCGAGCTTGGCCGACCTTCAGCTTTATGCGGTGCGGACGTCGGCTGCGCTGATCGATATGGCATCGCGCATTCTGAGCGACGGCAGGGACGTCGCGGGCGACCTCGCGGGCCATGCGGGCATCGCCTACGCGATTGCCGGCTTGCTGCGAGCCTTTCCGCTGCACGCCTCCCGGCATCAGCTTTATGTGCCGGCGGATGTGCTGGCGCGGCACGGCGTGCGGGCCGAGGACATTTTCGCCGGCACGGCGACCGCCGAACTGCGGGCCGCGCTCGCGGAATTGCGCCTGCATGTGCGGCAGCATCTGGAGTCCGCGCAGAAGCTCGCCGCTGATGCGCCGCCTGCTATTGCGCCCGCGCTGTTGCCCGCGACGCTGGTCCGTCCGGCGCTCCACCGGATGGAGAAGCGTTCCTACCAGCCGTTCAAGCCGTTCGAGATTCCGCAATGGCGGCGGCAATGGACGCTGTGGCGCGCGGCGCGGCGGAAGACGCTGCGGTTCTGAGGCGCACATCCTCGCCCGTTCATCCGAAGGCGACGGCTCGGCCAAAGGGCATTTTGCTCCGAATGAACCTGCGCTACAAAGCGCAGGGGCTTGCGAGAGCTGCGGACATACGCGCCGTGGTTGGTCAGGGACACGGCAGATCGTGGCGCACTGGGACGTTCAAGAGCACATCCATTCCGCGATGCAGGCCGGCTGGCCCGATCGCATCCACGCGGTCTTCAGGAAGCACGGCATCAAACAGGTCGGCTACGTGGCCGACAACGGCATCGCGCGGCTGATCGACCTCTGCCAGAACGACGACGCGATCACCGAGGTGGCGCTGGCCTCCGAAGCGGAAGGCGCGGGCCTCGTTCTGGGCGCCGTGCTCGGCGGCGAACGCGCGGCGCTGCTGATGCAGTCGAGCGGCGTCGGCAACTGCGTCAACACGTTCTCGATCCTGAAGAACACGGGCGCGCCTTGCGTGCTCGTGGTGTCGATGCGCGGCGAGCACAACGATTTCAACGCCTGGCAGGTGGCGATGGGCTCGATCACCGAGTCCGTGCTGACGCTGTGCGGCTTCCACTGCTTTCGCGTCGACAACGAGGCCGACGTCGAGCCTGTCACCGACGCCGCGTGCAAGATGGCCTTCGGCGGCGGCCGTCCGCAGATGGCCATCCTGCTCGGGCAGGAAATGGTCAGCCGCACCAAGCCGAAGGGGCACTGACGATGGACCGCCGCGCTTTCGTCTCGCGCCTGCTCGACAACCGGGGCGACCTGCTGGTGGTCGCCAGCATCGGCTCGCCGACCTACGACGTTGCGGCCTGCGGTGACGATCCGCGCAATTTCTACATCTGGAGCGGGCTTGGCTCGACGCCGTCAGTCGGCCTGGGGCTTGCGCTCGCGCAGCCGGACAAGCGCGTGGTGGTGGTGACCGGTGACGGCGACGTGCTGATGGCGCTCGGCTCGCTCTCCACCATCGGCGTCAAGCGGCCGAAGAACCTCGTCATCGTCTGCCTCGACAACGGGCACTACAGCGCGAGCGGCATGCAGCCGAGCGCGACCAAGGCCGGCGTCGATCTTGCCGAGGCGGCGAGGGCCTGCAAGCTGCGCGTGGAGGTCGCGACAGATCTCACGTCCGCCGGGATTCTGCGCGAAACTCTGCACAAAGGCGAAGGCCCGCTCTTCATCCACGCGCTTGTCGACGCGGACGACCAGCCGCGCGTGGTGCCGAGCCGCGATGGCATCGCCATCCGGAAACGCTTCATGGACGCGATCGGCACGTCGGTTTAGAGCATTTTCCAGTTCACTTGCACCACATTCCCCGTCATGCCCGGCCTTGTGCCGGGCATCTCGCTTAGGGAGGCACAGTGCTCGCCTAAGCGGGATGGCCGGGACATAGGCGAGCAAAGCGACGCCGTCCTTCGGACGGCTATGACGAACTCTTGGGTCTTCGCAAGTGGAGACGCTTGATCGCGCAGACTCACTCCGCCTTGGCGCCGGAGAACTCGATCACCTTCGCCCAGCGCTCGATCTCGCCTCGGAGATAGCGGCCGTAGTCTTCCGGCGTGCCGGTGAAGACCTGCGCGCCAAGCTCCGCGAGCTGCGCCTTCAGTTTCGGGTCCGCAAGTGCAGCGTTGATCTCACTGTTCAGTTTTTCGACGATCTCGCGCGGTGTGCCTCGGGGCGCGGAAATGCCGTGGAAGGATTCCGCCTCGTAGCCCGGCACGAACTCGGCCATCGCCGGGACGTCCGGCAGCGCGTCGGATCGCTTCTTGGACGTGACAGCGAGCCCACGGATCTTTCCGGCGCGAATGTTCTGGATCGCCGCGGGCAGGGTGTCGAACAGCACCTGGATGCGCCCGCCAAGGAGATCCGTGGTCGCGGGCGCGACGCCGCGATAGGGAACGTGGATCATGTCGACGCCGGTCATCATCTTGAACAATTCGCCGGCGACATGCGGCGACGAGCCGATGCCGCCTGAGCCCATCATGACCTTGCCGGGGTTCGCCTTGGCGTAGGCGATGAACTCCGGAATGGTCTTCGCGGGCACGTCGAGATTGACGTCCATCACGTTCGGCACGACGTCGATGCTGGCGACCGGGATCAGGTCCTTGAGCTGGTCGTAGTTCAGTTTCTTGTAGAGTGTCGGATTGATCGCGTTGGTCACGCTGTCGGCCATCAGTGTGTAGCCGTCGGGCTCGGCGCGCGCGACGGTTTCGGCGCCGAGGTTGCCGCCGGCGCCCGGCTTGTTGTCGATAATGAAGCTCTGTCCCATCCGCTGCGTGAGCGCCTGCGCCACGATCCGAGCAACGATGTCGGCCGATCCGCCGGGCGGGAAGCCGACGACGACGCGCACGGGCCGCGCCGGATAGCTTTGCGCATTTGCGAAGTGTGGATTTGTGAGAAAGACCGCGGCACCCACCGCCAGTTGCAGACATAGACGGCGGCAAAATTTCATGACCATCCCTAAATCCCGATTATGAATCGCGTCGGTGTGAGCGGCAGAAGCGGGCGTCATGCTACATGAGGGAAAGGATGCGCGGAAAGGCTGGGCATGACCGTTTCTGACACAGGGCAGATACGGCGAAAGCCCGGTCGAATGGATGCGTTCGCGGGGACGCGTGGCGCGGCGCGGGGACGCTGCGGTGTTGATGCACAATTTGATTGAAGAAAATCCCACTTCGCTTGTCCTCATGAAAGCGAAGCTGATTTCAGCGTGAACTGTTTCGTGGCTAGTGCCGGCACCTACTGCGCGGGAGAGGCAAGCGGTTTGCCTTTCTCGACCACATACGTTGCGACAACCTTCGCTCCGTTTGGTCCTGTCCTCGCGTCGTGGATGGCTGCGGGTGGCACCTTATAGCTTTCTCCGGTCGCCACCTTCTTTTCCGGCTCTCCCTCGACCAAAAGCACCAGTTCGCCTTCGAGCAGGAATCCCGACTCCGGGCCGGGGTGAGTGTGACGGCCGATCGTCACGTTTGGTGCAATCTCCGCCATTCCGATGACAGTCTCGTAGTTGGTGCCTGGCACATCGAAGCGTTGCAGCGGGATTCGCTTAATGGCCTGCGTCTGGTTGGTCATAGCCGGCAAGTTTTGTTGCGCCGAAAGTGGGCTCGTCCAAGCGAGAGCGGCAACTGCAACGCAAACCAAAGGTATCGTCTTAGCCATGTGCCTCTCCTCCATCTCGATCGCTCAGTATTTTCCGACCGTCCTGCTCCGTCTCGGACTTATACGAACTCTCAATAGGCTCTGGACGAACTGGCGATGCGGGGGGCGGCGGTGGTGGAGGATGGACCCGAATGTTCATCCGGAATAAAGTTGAGCCGGGGGAGGCAACGATGAGAGTTGAAGAGCGGGACTGCACGTCCTTTCACTTTTCGACGCGCGAGCTTTCTCCGTCGAATCGTTTGCCTGTCCTCCGCGAGGTGTTCGGGCGGATGGTTCGTCTCGATATCGACGCTGAACCAGGCCAATCGATCGAAGTTAAAACGGACGCTGCGCCGGGCTTGCGCCGGACCAAGATGCTCTCCTCAATGACAGCCCGTTTGACGCGTCCGGCGCGGATGCTTGCCGACGGCGAAGACTCTGTCTGCTTGATGATGAAGACAGGGGGCCATATGGCCCTGACGCAGCGTCGGCGAGAGTCTCTGCCGCAGGTTGGGGATGGACTCTTCCTTCTCTACCGTGAGGCAGCTCTCTTGAATCTTGTCGACGCCACTTATGTTGCTGTGCGCGTGCCCTTCGCCGCGCTGGAACCGCTTTCTAAGAATGTCGAGGCTGCTGCCGCGCTGTGCATCCCAGGCAACACGGAGGCGTTGCGCCTGTTGCAGACCTATGTGGCCAGTCTGCCTGCGCGCATCGTCGACCCGCAATTGGCCCGTCTAGCGGCCATGCACGTCTACGACCTGATCGCGCTGGCCATCGGCGCGACAGATGATGCCCGGCAGCTTGCAAGCCAACGGGGAGTCCGCGCCGCACGGCTCGAAGCGATCAAGGCCGATCTGGTCCAAAACGGCGGACTTAACCTCGATCAGCTTGCTGCGCGTCAAGGCATCACGCCTCGCTATGTTCAAATGCTTTTCGAAGAAGCCGGAAGCACTTTTTCGGACTTTGTTCTG
Organism: Pseudomonadota bacterium; assembly: GCA_040756555.1. Classification (GTDB taxonomy): domain Bacteria; phylum Pseudomonadota; class Alphaproteobacteria; order Rhizobiales; family Xanthobacteraceae; genus Z2-YC6860. The sequence continues at coordinate 189,843 of JBFLYS010000002.1, forward strand.
GAGCGGCGGCTCGATGCCGCTCGCAGGATGCTGGCAAGCCCTCGCTATGCGGGGTGGTCGGTCACGGAGATAGCATTGAACGCGGGCTTCAACGATCTTTCGCATTTCAACCGACGCTTCAAAAGACGCTATGGCATGACTCCGTCGGATCAGCGCGCGCAGGCAAAGCGTGGCGAATTGCGGAACTAATGCATCGCTCGGCATCGCCGGTTTCCGGTCCGGCGGAATTTAAGACAACGGACGGACGTTAAGGCCACACCGGCTTGTGCGTGCCAAGCGGAACGGCGGGCCGTTCCCAGCGCGGTGGCGTTTCGGACATGACGGCGGCATGACGCACGGCGGTGAGCTTGCCGAAACCCGACGCACTTTCCTCGATGCGGTCGGCGACGTCCGCGAGTTCTGGATCGTGCGCCTTGACGCCGTCGATGCGGCCAAGCCCGCGCAACCATTGACCGGTCTGCGCAAGCGACACGCGGACGTGCCAGCTTCCGCCTTCGGTCGCGCGGCGCGCGAGCGCGGTCATGGCGCCGAACGCGAGAAGATAACCGGACGCATGATCGAGCGCCTGCGCCGGCAGCGGTTTCGGCTGCGCTGTGCCGAACGCCTCGGCCTCCGCGATGTTGAGGCCGTTGGCGTTCTGCACGAGTGAATCGAAGCCGCGGCGGTTCGACCACGGGCCGGTGTGGCTGTAGGCGCTGAGCGTCACGTAGACGATGCCGGGGCGCAGCCGCGCGGCGTGCTCTGGGCTGAAGCCGTGGCCTGCGATCGCGCCGGGCCGGTAGCCTTGGAGGAAGATGTCGGCGTTGCGCAGGAGCGTTGCGAGCGTCTCGCGGCCTTGCGCGTTGCGAAGATCGATGGACGTGGAGAGCTTGCCGCGCCCGGTGTCGACAACGAGCGGTGGGATGGACGGCAGATGCGGTCCGGTCACCAGCATCACGTCTGCGCCATGCGCCGCGAGCGTGCGGCCGCAGACCGGGCCTGCGACGACGCGGGTGAGATCGAGCACGCGGACGCCAGACAACGGCCGCGGGCCGTTCGGAAGCGGCTGCGCGGGTGCGTCGCCGATCCGCTCAATGGTGAAGGGCGGCAGGCTCGCGACGGCCCGGCCTTGCGGATGCGCGTCCCATTCGGCGAACGAGCGCGTCGCGGTTGCGACGAGTCCGGCTTCGGCCGCGGCGGTCTCGAATTTTTCCGCGTCCCAGCCATCCAGCGCCTTCTGCACCGAAGCGCGGTCGTAGTCGCAGCCGAGCAGCTTAAGCATGCCGTCGCGGTGATGCGGGAAATTGGTGTGGATGCGGACGAAGCGGCCGTCGCCTGAACGGTATAGACCAGCGATCTTGTCCCAGCTTTCGCCGACCGGCTTGCCATCGACGCGCATATAGCGCTCGCTGCGAAACTCGATCGCCGCGTCACGCATGGCGACCGAGATATGCTGCCGGTGTCCGGTGCGCAGCCGCCACAGCTCGTTCGCGGCCAGCGCCGACGCCGCGATGCTCGCTTGCGCCGCGGTGCCGATGGCGAAGGAGGACGGCAGCGGAGCCTCTGCGCCGGTGAGCTCGATGAAGTCGAGCGCCTCGGCGGGCTGTCCGGCCAATTGCATCAAGCCGGCGAGGGCGTCCTTGGAACTGACCGCGCTCATCTCATTCCGCCGCGACCGGATGCGCCTGCGCCGCAAGCCAGCGGTCGAGGTCGGCGAGCGCGCGGGAGCACAGCGCCATCTTCTTGACGTTGGCCTTGTCGGGGCCGCGTAATTTCTTGCCGTCGGGCCCGTGCGTCGGCAGTTCGCGGATCGGCGGCAGCAGACCGAAGTTGATGTTCATCGGCTGATAGGACGCGGTGCCGGAATCCACCATGTCGATGTGGTCGCCGGTGATGTAGGCGATCAGCGCGCCATGCGCCGTGGTGGTCGGCGGCACGTTGGGTTGCTCGCCGAGCCATTCGGCGGCGGCGAAGCGGCCCACCATCAGGCCGGTCGCGGCGGACTCCACATAGCCTTCGCAGCCGGTGATCTGGCCGGCGAAGCGCAAGCGCGGCGCAGCCTTCAGCCGCAGCGTGCCGTCGAGCAGCTTCGGCGAATTCAGGAACGTGTTGCGATGGAGGCCGCCGAGCCGCGCGAACTCCGCGTTCTCGAGACCGGGAATGGTGCGGAAGATGCGCGTCTGCTCGCCATGCTTCAGCTTGGTCTGGAAGCCGACCATGTTGAACAGCGTGCCGAGCTTGTTGTCCTGGCGAAGCTGCACGACAGCGTAGGATTTCTGCGGGCTGTGCGGGTTGGTGAGGCCGAACGGCTTCATCGGTCCGTGCCGCAGCGTCTCGACGCCGCGCTCGGCCATCACCTCGATCGGCAGGCAGCCGTCGAAGTAGGGCGTTGAGGCTTCCCACTCCTTGAAGGTGCCTTTCTCGCCCGCAATGAGCGCCGCGATGAAGGCTTCATACTGCGCCTTGTCCATCGGACAGTTGATGTAATCCGCGCCCGAGCCGCCCGGTCCGGCCTTGTCGTAGCGCGACTGGAACCACGCCTTCGACATGTCGATGGAGTCGCGATGGATGATCGGGGCGATGGCGTCGAAGAAGGCGAGGGACTCGTCGCCGGTGAGCCGTCGGATGCTGTCCGCGAGGTTCGGCGAGGTGAGCGGGCCGGTCGCGATGATGGCGCAATGTACATCGTCCGGAATATGCTCGACCTCTTCTCGTATGATCGAGATCAGCGGGTGTTCGGTCAGAGCTTTGGTAATTGCAGAGGCAAAGTCATACCTATCGACGGCGAGCGCCCCGCCAGCCGGAACCTGGTTCGCGTCTGCGGAACGGATGATCAGCGAGCCGAGCCGCCGCATCTCCTCATGCAGAAGGCCGACGGCGTTCTTCTCTCTGTCATCAGATCTCAGCGAGTTCGAGCACACGAGCTCCGCGAGATCACCGGTTTGGTGCGCATTCGTGCGCTTTCCCGGCCGCATCTCGTGCAAAACAACCGGCACGCCGCGCTCCGCGATCTGCCACGCGGCCTCCGAACCGGCTAAGCCGCCGCCGATGACATGAATGGCTTGCTTCTGTTTGGACGCCATGGCGCAATACCTAGGCGGGTCGGCGGCCATCGGCAATGCCGCAACGGGTGACCGGGACATGCGCTGGGTGCGGAATTTCGCAATATTCTCAGGTCTTTTGCTGGCAAACCTCGCGGCGAACGTGAGCACGGCGCCCGCGATCGAAATGTCGCGGGAGATGGCCGATTTCTATGCCTCCGGGACGGTTCCGCCCCCGACCGGGAGCGAAATGTCGGTTTGCTACGGCTTCGGCTGCCGGCTCCGTACGTTTTTATACTTCACGCCGGGCGACCGCAGCGCTTTGACGGCGATTTTGGCCAAAGGCGCGGCTTCGCCCGATGCGGAGCGCAAAGCGGTCCAGCAGGCGGTGATCTGGTTCGACAAGCGGATGGGGCCTGTGATCGGCACGTCGCGACGGGTCGCCTTGGCGGATTTCCGGGCTGGCGACGACGCCCACAACTTCGATTGCCTGGACACCACGCGGAACACCATGAGCCTGCTGCTGGTGCTCAGCGAGTGGAAGCTGCTGCGCCACCACACGGTTGGAAATCCGCAGTTCCGGGGAAATATCCTTGTGGGGCAGACCCCGCACAACACGGCCGTGCTGGTCGACCGGCAGACCCGTGTGGCCTGGGTCGTCGACATGTGGCCGACCGGCTATGCCAAGCTGCCGGACGTCATGACGCTCGAACGCTGGAAGTCAGAGAAATAGGCCCAAAATGAAAGCGCCCGCCGAAGGGCGGGCGCTGTCGGTTGTCAGCAACTCCTGCGCTCTTAGCGCTCGGAGCTTTCCCAGGCCACGCGCGGGATGTCGCCACGGGTCATGCCGATGTCGGCGAGCTCGCGATCGGCGAGGCGGTTCAGCTCGCGGAGGCTTTCGTTGTAGCGGCGCCACTGCCGGTACATGTCGACGAGATGAGAAAGAAGCATTGTCGTAACCCTCTGATGGACGGGGCTAATTCCCCGTCCGATTCCATGAGCAATAAGTAGTCTTCTCTGGTGCAGTGCGAAATAGATATTGTTGCGCCGCAGCGTTGCTTGAAATGCATAGCAAAAAAGAAGGTTTTGTTAACGAAGTCAGATTTTTCTTTACTTAGACCCACTTTTGAAAGTTTCAATCGTATTTGATCCCGGATTCGGCAACGACTTTCGCCCATCGCGCGGCTTCCTGCCGGATGAAGGATGCAAATTCCGCGGGGCTCGTGGCGGCCGGGAACAACCCAGCGGCGTCGGCCTTCGCTTTCACCCCCGGATCGGCCAGGACGCGGACGATTTCCTTGTGGAGCTTGTCCACGATGGCCGGCGAGGTTCCCTTCGGCGCGACCATGCCCAGCCAGACGGTGACCTCGTCCAGTCCGGTCAGGCCGGCTGCGGCCCCAATGGTCGGCAGGTCCGGAACCGGCGCGAAGGGGCGGCTGTCGAACTTGGCCAGTGCCCGGAACTTGCCGTCCTGGATCAGCGGCAGGGCGGCCGAGGTGCCGTCCAACACGTAGTCCACGCTTTGCGTCAGCAACCCCTGGGCGACCTGCGCGCTGCCGTTGTAGCGCACGAGCTGCGCTTCGGTGCCGGCAGCTTTGTTGAACAAAAAGCCGGTGAGCTGGGTGGTGATGGTTCCCGCGCCGTAGTTCAGCTTGCCGGGATTGGCCTTCTGTTTGGCGATCAGATCCTTCACCGACTTCGTGTCGCTCGAAGCGTTGACGATCAGAAGCTGCATGGTCTTGGCGACCACGCTGATCGGCACGAAGTCGTTGATCGGGTCATAGGGCAGCGACTTGTAGAGGTACTGGTTCATCACCAGCGTGGAGTCGATCGCCATCAAGAGCGTGTAGCCATCGCCTGGCGACTTCGCGACCGCCTGCGCGCCAATCACCGTGTTGGCGCCGACGCGGTTCTCGACCACGACCGGCTGGTTCCAGTCCTCGGTCATCTTCTGCGCGATGATGCGCGCCAACACGTCGGATGGTCCGCCCGCCGGGAATGGCACGATGATCTTGATCGAGCGGTTCGGGTAGTCTTTTGCGTCGTCCTGCGCGAACGCAGGCACGGCGAATAGCGTTGAGGCGAGCGCGAGCGCGATCAGGCGGCGCAAAAACATCGGCATCTCCTTCAGTCATATTTGATGTTGGTTTCCTTGAGCACCTTCGACCAGCGATCGGCTTCGGTGCGGATGAAGGCTGAGAACTCGTCCGGCGTCATCGTCATCGGATAAGCGCCGGTGCGTTCGGATTTCTCTTTGACGGCAGGATCGTTGACGGTCTCGACGATCTTCTTCTGCAGCTTGTCGATGATCGCGCGAGGCGTCCCTTTTGGCGCGACAAGGCCGAGCCAGATCGACATGTCCTCGAGGTTTGGCAGATCGGCGGCTTCGGCGAGAGACGGCAGATTGGCCGCAGCTGGTGCCGGCCGGCTGTCTAGCTTCGCCAATGCACGAATTTGGCCGCTTTCGATCAATGGGTTCACGACGACGTTCGCGCCGTAGATCAGATTAGCGCTGCCGTTGAGCAACCCGGTGACGGTCTCCGGCGTGCCCTTGAACGGCACATAGACGATGTCGACGCCTGCAGCCTTGTGAAAGCGATATCCCATGAGCTGCGAGGCGATGGTGCCTGCGCCGTAGTTGAGCTTGCCGGGATTGGCCTTCGCGAAGGCAAGCAGTTCCTTGACGCTCTTCGGGCCGTCGGAGGCCCGCATTGCAAGCACCGATATGGTGCGCGTCGTGGTCGTGATTGGTGCGAAGTCCATGAAGGGATCGTAGGGCAGGCTTTTGTACAGGTACTGGTTCATCACCAGCGTGGAGTCGATCGCCATCAGGAGCGTGTAGCCATCGGGTGGCGACTTCGCGACGAGTTGTGCTCCGATGATTGTGTTGCCGCCGCCGCGGTTCTCGATGATGACGGGTTGCCCCCAGTCCTCGCTCATCTTCTGCGCGATGATGCGGGCGGCGAGATCGGCCGGGCCGCCGGCGGGGAAGGGAACCACGATGCGGATGGCGCGATTCGGATAGTCCTTTGCCTCGTTCTGCGCTGAGACGGACGCCGGCGCGCACAACAACACAAAGACCACAACAATCCAGCGCATCGTGTCCTCCCAGCCCGCGCGGTCTTTGCGCCGCGTCGTTGCCGAAAGCTTAGCAGGATCAGACGTGCCCCGCGCTAGTTCATCTTGATGTTGGCGTCTTTGATGACGCGCGACCACTTCTCAATTTCGCTTTTGATGCGGACCGAAAATTCTTCGGGCGTGCTGCCGACAGGATCGGCGCCCTCCTTGGCGATACGCTCGCGAACGTCAGGCTGAGCCAGCATCTTGGTGGTTTCGCTGTTGATCTTCGCCACCACATCCTTCGGCGTGCCTGCGGGCGCGAACATCGCCTGCCAGGACGAAATCTCGTAGCCGGGCAGGCCCAACTCCGCGATGGTCGGCACGTCCGGCAGCGACGACAGCCGCTTCTCGGTTGTGACCGCGAGCGCACGCAGCGAGCCGCTCTTGACGTGCTGGAGTGAGGAAGCGACCAGGGCGAAATGCACCTTCACATGGCCACCGAGCAGTGCGTTCAGCACCTCAGCGTTGCCCTTGAACGGCACGTGGACCAGCGGTGCGCCGGTCATTGAGCGGAGCATCTCGGCAGCGAGATGGGTCGAGGTGCCGGGACCGGAGGTCGCGTAGTCGAGGCCGTTCGGCTGGGCCTTGGCGTAGGTGAGGAACTCCTGAAAATTCGTCACCGGCAGTGACGAATGAACCACCAGCATGAGTGGGATGGAAACCAACTCGGTGACCGGGGTGAAATCCTTCAACGAGTCGTAAGGCAGCTTCTGCATCCCGGCGTTGATCGCGAACGCGATGGTGGTCACGAGCAAGGTGTGGCCGTCCGGCGTTGCTTTCGCTGCCTGCGCGGTACCGATCGTGCTGCCGCCGCCGGGCCGGTTGCTGACGATCACCGTCTGGCCCCATTGGTCGGTGAAGCGCTGCGAGATCATCCGCGCGATGGTGTCGGTGGTGCCGCCGGCTACGAAGGGCACGACGAGTTCGATTTGTTTGGTCGGATAAACGGTCTGCGCCGCAGTAGCCCATGTCACGGCTCCCGCCATTACCGCGCCGCCGATGACTATCCAAATACGTCCGGCGGCGAGCATGATGTCAGCTCCCGTTCTCGCCGTGGATTTCTGGGAAGAAGTAATCTTTCCACGACACAGGCGCTTCCTTCAGCATGCCTGTCGTCTTCATGAAGGTGCCGAACTTCATCGTGTTCTCTGGCACCAGGGTCCAGCGCACCTGCGGGCCGGACACGACCTTGTCGACGAAATCGAGCGAGAGCTTGGATTTCGAGTCCTCGATCCAGAGCGCGCCGGCTGCACGCCTGTCCTTGTTGACGATGTCGGTCGCCTCCCGCATCGCCGCGATCAGCGCCTTGTAGAGAACCGGATTGCTGTTGCGGAAGCGGGCGGAGGTCCATGCCACGGTGAAGGTCGCCGGTCCGTCCATGATGTCGTAGGAGTTCAGGACGGTGCGAATGCCGTCCTTTTCCAACTGCTGGTTCTGAAAGGGCGGCACGCTGAACACGTTGTTGATCTCGCCGCCGCCGGACAGGAGCGCGATGGTCGCATCGGGCGGCGGCATCGAGACCGTCATTGTGTCGAGCTTGCCGAAGTTGCTTGGGCCGAACGCTTTCGCCGCCGCCATCTGAAGCGCGATCGCCTGAATTGAGACCTTTACCGCGGGCACCGCTATGCGATCGCCATCTTTCAGGTCCGCGACCGACTTGATATGCGGGCTCCGCGTGTTCATCAGGAACGGCTGCGAGCTCATCGCCGAGATGCCGCGCACCTCTTGCGGCGTGCCCTTGGTGCGCGACCAGAGGAGCAGCAAGCCCGGCGTGCCACCGGCGGCGATATCGATCTGACCGGAGAGGAGGGCGTCGTTGACCGCGGCCGGACCGTTGAACGTGAGCCAGGACACCTTCACCTCGCCCAGGCCGAGAGCCTTGGCGTGCTTCTCGATCAGCTTCTGGTGCTCCATGACGTTGAATTGCAGGTAGCCCATGGAGAATTGGCGCGCGAGCTTGATCTCGGCGTTTTGCGCCAAAGCGGGGCCGGATGCGAACAGGCTCAAGGCCGCCAGAGCGGCCAACACAGGGCGTTTCATGTTCCTCCCGCGCCTTCTGAAACGAGGCGTTAGTTGTTAGAGCCTAGTCTTTGACACAATCGCGCGACAAGTGGCTTCATCGTGCGACAAGATCGCGCTTAAGGGGTCCCCGTGTCATCAGCTCCCGCGCCCATTCCGGTTGTCGATGTTCGCGATGGTGGCGCGCTGCGCTTTGCGCAGGACGGCGCCACACAGGCCCGCGCCTTGCGTGAGGCCTGTGTGGCGTGGTTCCCGCGTTTCGTGCGCCCGCTGGTGCCGCTGATCGACGTGGTGGCGAAGCGCTGGCTTGAGCGGTCGGCATCGCCCTATGTCGAAGAGATCCGCCGGATCGCTGCCGCGCTCGGCTTTCCCGGTATCTGGTTTCTCAATGGCTCGTACCAGTGGTCGTGCACCGCTCGCGCCTTCGAGCAGGCAAGCGAGCCATGGCTGATGCGTACGCTCGACTGGCCGTTTCCGGGGCTTGGACGCCACGTATCGGTGGCGCGCATGCGCGGACCGGCCGGTGAGTTTTTCAACGTGGCGTGGCCGGGTTATGTCGGTGCGCTGACCGCGATGGCGCCGGGGCGTTTCTCGGCCTCGATCAATCAAGCGCCGATGCGGCGGCGGACGCATATTCCATATCTGCGCTTTGCCGATCTCCTTTTGAACTCGTTCCGGACGCTACTGCGCGTGCGCAGCATGCCACCGGATCAATTGCTGCGGCAGGTGTTTGAAACGTGCCGCGACTACGACGAAGCGCGACGGATGTTGGAGACCACGCCGATCGCGCGCCCCGCGATCTATACGCTTGCCGGCTGCAAGCCGGGCGAGTTCTGCGTGATCGAACGCATGGAAAGCGGCGCCCGCACGCGCAGTCATGACACCGTGGCCGCCAACGACTGGAACGAAACCACGCCTGGTTGGGAAGGGCGGATGAGCGCGGAGAAGATGTTCACCTGCACGTTCGAAGAGGCGGCGGAGCGAAGCCGCGCGCGCAGCAGTTCGCTGGCGTTGTGGCCGGGACACGCCGCCAGCGCGCCGTTTGGTTGGGTCGCGCCTCCGGTGCTCAATCCCTACACCAGGCTTGCCGCCGAGATGTGTGCCGCGCGTGGTGTATTGCGCGTGGTCGGATACGAAGTCGCCGCCGGCGACGAATTGCCGACGGCGGCGACGCAGATTTGCGAAGTGAAGGCGGAAGCGGTTGCGGCCTAGAACAGGCTCGCAACCTCATCCTTTGAGGCCGCGAGCGAGCAAGGCCCGGCATTGGCGTGAGCCGCGTCGCCGCTCTCCAGCGCCGCCTTGATCTTCTCGATCAGTTCGAGCGCCGACTCCCGCGACATCTCCACGGCCACACGCTCACGCGCGCCGTCGGCTTCGCAGATGAAGTCGATGGCGAGCGCATGGTCGAGTGGCGCGTGATAGGGGTGGTCGTAATAAACGTTGGCGGCGTCGATCCGCATCCAGCCGTTCGCGCCCTTGGCGCTGCCGGACATGCGGGCCTTTTCCACGATGTAGGAGCACATGGTGTTGTCCTCGTCCGGTCAGGCGCCGAGATGCTTCTTGTAGAACGCGAACACCTTGGCCCAGCCGTCGGCGGCCTGTTCGGGCCGGAAGGCGGTGCGCGCATAGTTGAAGAAAGCGTGGCCGGCCTTGTCGTAGCGGTGGAATTCGTAGTTTTTGCCGAGCCGCTTCAGCGCGCCTTCGGTGCGGTTCACCTGGTCGGCGGTCGGGTTCTCGTCGTCGTTTCCGAAGATGCCAAGGAGCGGCGCGGTGATCTTCTCGGTGAGTTCGATCGGCGCGACCGGGCGCTTCTCGTTGAGTTGCTTGGGATCGTCCACCACCACGTTGCCGCCCCAGCAATCGACGAGTGCGTCGATGTTGGGGATCTTGCAGCCCGCGAGATAGGTGTGGCGGCCGCCTGAGCAGAAGCCGATGACGCCGACCTTGCCGTTGGAATTGGACTGTGCGCGAAGGTAGGCCATCGAGCCCGCAACATCGCCCATCACCTGTTCATCGGCGACCCCGCCCGCCGCGCGCACGCGCGCACCGAGATCGTCCGGGCTGCCGCTGCCTTCGCGGAAATAAAGGTGCGGTGCGATCGCGGCATAGCCGTGGTGCGCGAACTTGCGCGTCACCTCGATAATCCATTCGTCCCAGCCGGGCAGGTGCATGATGACCACGACGCCTGGGAATTTTCCGGCGCGGGTCGGACGCGCGTAATAGGCGTCGCCCATATCGCCGTTGTGACCCTTGAATTTGATGGTTTCGGCAATCAAGCCTTCGTAGGACATGGTTCGCTCCCTGAATTCTGTGGGCCGGACTATAGCGGTTCGGAAATTCCACGCCATCTCGACATTTCAGCCGGGCACGACATGATGGGCCGCATCCGGAGCGGGCTCATGCAATTACCCAAGGCGTTCTTTTTCGATGTGTTCGGCACGCTGGTCGATTGGCGCACCAGCATTGCGCGCGAGACGGAGGCGATCCTCAAACCGCTCGGTCATTCGCTCGACTGGCTTGCTTTCGCGGATGCCTGGCGCGGCGGGTATCAGCCGGCGATGGAGGAAATCCGCTCCGGCCGGATGCCGTTCTGCCGGCTCGATGTGCTGCACCGGTATAATCTCGAAAAGGTTCTGCCGCGTTTCAACGTCTCCGGCCTTACGGAGGAGGCCATGAAGGGCCTCAATCTCGCTTGGCACCGGCTCGACGCATGGCCGGACTCCGCGTCAGGGCTCGCGCGGCTCAAGCGGCACGGCAAGATCGCGCCGGTGTCGAATGGCAACATCGCGCTGATGGTCGATCTCGCGCGCCGCAACAACTTCCCGTGGGATGCGATCCTCGGCTCGGAGATCGCGGGCGACTTCAAGCCAAAGCCGCGCGTCTATCTCGCCGCTTGCGAAGCGCTCGCGCTGGAGCCCGGCGAATGCATGATGGTGGCCGCGCACTCCAACGACTTGGCCTCGGCCAAGAGCAACGGCCTGATGACCGGCCACATCGCGCGCCCGAACGAGCATGGGCCGGGCAAAGGAGAGACCGGCCCGAAAGGGCCGGTCGATGTGTTTGGAAGTAATCTCGAAGACCTCGCGGGAAAGCTCGGTCTTTAGGTTGGCGGTGTCTGCCGGGTGCCGGGGAAGAGCGAAACCGGGAATTCCGCGGCGTAGTGTTTGCCCTTGGGCGGTGGACGGAAGTCCGCGCGCGGGCTCGCATCAGCCACGACGACCTTGCGATAGAGATGCCATGTCGCGTGGCCGAGCACCGGCAGCACGACCGGCAGACCGAGGAACAACGGGATCGTTCCGATCAGCAATAGCGCCGCGACGATGATGCCCCACATCGCCATCGTCACCGGGTTCGCCATGACGGCGCGCAGGGACGTGAGCACTGCGACCATCGCGCCGACCTCGCGGTCGAGGAGGAGCGGGAAGGTCACCACGTTCATCATCAGCACCGCGACCGCGAACAGAAAGCCGACCGCGTTACCCACCAGGATCAGCTTCCAGCCGGCCGAGGTGGTGAACAGGTCACTCAGGAATTGCTCGAGCGGAGGAGGCGACCCGTAGCCGAAGTACGTCACATAGATCGCATTCGCGACCGCGACCCAGATGAGGAACCAGGCCATCAGGCCAAGGCCGAGCGCAACGATGGCGCCGATTGAGGGCGAGCGCAGCACCTCGAATGCGTCGGATGCAGTGACCTCAAGGCCAGCTTCACGCCGGCGGCTCAACTCATACAGGCCGAGCGCGGCGATCGGCCCGACCAGCGCGAAGCCAGCGGCGATCGGGAAGACCAAGGGCACCAGCGCCTGGCCGAGCGTGAGCCCCGCTAGGAGGAGGCCGATCAGCGGATAGACCACACACAGGAATACCGCATGACTCGGCATCGCAGCGAAGTCGTCCCAGCCCTTCCGAAGGGCGTCCATCAGATCCGATGGAGCGATGCGCCGGACAACAGGGTCCGGTGCGGCCTCACTCGCGCCGACGAGAATATGTGACTGTGTCATGGCCTTGCCTTTCCTCGAGCGTTCGCGACGCCGGACGCGGCAGGGGCAGCCATTCTGGCCGCCGGCGCCTTGCGCCGCAGACCTGTGTGAACAGCAACGCCCAAAGATCGCGCTGGTTCGGTCCTAACGTCAAGGAATCCCTGGTAAAGAAAGCCCGCTCTGCCATCACGGCCGCGTCATCGGGGCGCGGCTTCAGCTTGTTGGACCGTGATTGGCGGGTATTGGGCCACCGTGTTAGGCGCAAGGCATGACGACGGCGACGGTCATTCCAGCAGCGAAACCCAAAGCCCGGCGGCGCGCGCGCTGGGCGGTTTGGCGCGATCCGTCAGGAAGGCTGTCCTGGTTGCGGATCGTGTCGCTGCTATTTCTGTTCCTGCCGGTCTTCATTGCGACTTACGATTATCAGTTTGCGGGGTTCGTCAGCCCGCGGCCGGTCAACGATGTGATCCACCGGACCGGTTATTGGGCGCTGATCTTCCTCATGGTGTCGCTCGCGATCACACCGTTGCGGCGGATCGGACGTTTCGGGCAATTGCTCGACGTGCGGCGCATGATCGGTGTCGGCGCGTTCGTTTATGCCGTTGTTCACATCTCGCTTTACATCGTCGATCAGAAATACGATCTGACGAAAGTCGCGAGCGAGATCGTGCTGCGGCTCTATCTGACGATCGGCTTTATCGCGCTGCTCGGTTTATTTGCGCTGGCTGTGACCTCGACGGATCGAATGGTGCGCCGTCTCGGCGGCATGCGTTGGGCCCGGCTGCATCAGGTCGTCTATGGGATCGGGCTACTCGCACTGATCCATTTCTTTCAGCAGACCAAAGCCGATGTCTGGGTGCCCACCTTTGTTGCTGGGGTGTTCACTTGGATGCTCGGCTATCGCCTGCTGATCAAACTCAAAAAGACGAGAGGCGAACTGTCGCCGTGGATGTTGCTTGCACTGGCTGTCGTCGTGGCCGCTCTTGTCTTCATTGCCGAGGCCATCGGTATTGCCATCGTGTTCAAGGCGTCGCCGTGGGCGGTGCTGCAGGATTCCTTTAATATCGACCTCGAGATGCTCGATGCGTTGCGGCCGGGCTGGTACGTGCTTGGCGCAGGACTAATCGTCGTGATCGTGGATGTGGTGCGCGCGCGTTTCGTCAAACCGCGCCGCTCGGGCGTGACGCCAGCTCCGGCCAAGCCGGCGACCGAACTCGCGTAGCTATTCGCCAACGATCCCGTATTTCTTGATCGCCGGTCCCCAATAGGCGAAGTCCTTCACAAGCGCCGCTCTGAACGCTGTGCGATTTTTCGGTCTGAGCATGCCGGCGGCTTGCAGCTGCTGCCGGATCGTGGGCGAAGCGACGATCTCCATGGCCGCCTTTTCAAGTGATGCCTGGATATTTTCCGGCGTGCCGGCGGGAACGAACACGCCGTACCAGTTCTCAATAGCCATCTCGGGAAAACCAAGCTCCTTCGCCGTCGGCACATCCGGCACCAGCGGAGAGCGCTCCTGCGCGTAGATCGCGATCGGCTTCAGCGTGCCGGCCTTCACTTGCGGCAAGAGGAAGGTCACATCGGCGATCAAAAAATCAAGGTGGCCGCCAAGCAGATCGTTGAGTGCAGGCGCCGCGCCGCGATAGGGCACGTGCTGCGCCTTGATGCCTCCCGCGCCGTTCAGCATTTCGCCTGCGACGTTCATCGCGGTGCCTGAGCCGGCGGAGCCGTAGCTGACCTTCGGCGCGGTCCTGGCCCAGGCGATAAATTCGGAAAGCGTGTTGGCTGGGATTTGCGGACGGATCGCCATGAGCAACGGCACCGAGCCGATGCTGGCGATCGGCTCGAACGCCTTGGCCTGATCGTAGCTTGCCGGCGGACGCAGCGCGGGGCCGAGCACATGCGACGCCATGTTGGCGACCAGGATCGTCTTGCCGTCGGGGGCTGAGCGCGCAACCGCTTCGTTGCCGAGCGCCCCGCCGGCGCCGCCCTTGTTCTCGACGATGACGTTGTCGCCAATGGCCTTCTGGAGTTCGGGAGCGATCAGCCGTGCCATGATGTCGGCAGTGCCTGCCGCCGCATAGGGCACCACGAGCTTGGTGGTTTCGGCGGCCGATGCCGGATGAGGAGCGGCCAGATTGACGACGACAGCGCTCGCAAACGCAAGCCAAACCAGTGGCGGCTTCATGCTTTCTCCCCGATGCCTTTTTATTTGTTTTGCAGATGCTAACACGACTTTTGGGCTGTCGCTTTTTGGCCATCGGCGGTTGTACAATATGTCGCGGCGAATGCGATTCCGCTCGCCGGGCAGTAGTCTCCATTGAGGAGGAAATCCATGAAGACCGTTATTTTGGCCGCAGCGCTGTCGCTGGTCGCAACCAGCGCGTTTGCGACCTGCAAGAGCGACTCTGCGGACAAGAAGCTGGCGGGTGCCGCTCTCACCAGTCACATGAAGAAGTGTGAGACCGACGCGAAGAAGCAGTGCGAAGCGGACTCCGCCGCGAAGAAGCTCTCGGGCGCTGCCAAGGCGAGCCACATGAAGAAGTGCGTCGCCGACGCAGTCGGCACCTGATTGGCAGTTTCTGGATTTTATCGATGTAGCGGCAGCGCGATGCGCTGCCGCTTTTTCTTGAGCCCTCGCTGCGTCAATGCTGGAGGGCGTCGCCCGGTGCGTTATGGGATTTCGTAATCCTTTGGATCCCACTCGGGTTTGGGATACTGCGGATTCATCTCCTCGAGCTTCTCGCGGACGATCGCTGCGATGGCCGCGTTGCGCGCCCATTTGTGGTCGGCAGGGATGACGTGCCACGGCGCCCAGGCGGTTGAGCAGCGTTGCAACATCAGCTCATAGGCGCGTTGGTATTCGTCCCACAGCTTGCGGTCGCCGATGTCGCCGGGGTTGAACTTCCAGCGGCTCTTCTTTTCGTCGAGCCGCGCTTGCAGCCGTTCCTTCTGCTCGTCCTTTGAGATGTGCAGCATGAACTTGAGAATGACGGTGCCGTTCTCAGTCAGCATCTTCTCGAAATCGTTGATCTGGTCGTAGCGCTGGTCGATCTCCTCGCGTGGCGCGAGATTGCGGACGCGGCCGATCAGAACGTCCTCATAGTGGGAGCGATTGAAGATGCCGATATAGCCGCGCGGAGGCGCTGAAAGATGGGCACGCCAGAGAAAGTCATGCGCCAGCTCGTCGTCGCTCGGCCGTTTGAACGCGCGCACCTGAACGCCAAGCGGACCCGTGTGATTGAACACGCCGCGGATCGTGCCGTCCTTGCCGGCGGTGTCGATGCCTTGCAGGATCACCAGCAGCGCGCGGGTGCCTTCGGCGTAGAGCCGGTCTTGCAAGACGTTGATGGTTTCGGCGTTCTTCTCGGTCTTGGATTTGGTCGCGGCCTTCTTGCCCAGCGCGGAGACATCGGCCGGATCGCGCTTGGCGAGCTGCACCCGGTCTCCCGGTTTGATCCGGAAACGTGCGCCGAAGTCTTTCGCCATGCTTACTTCATCCTCCTCAACCTACAGCACCAGATCGGCATACTCGGGGTGCTTGGCGATGTAGGCGTTAACGAACGGGCATTTGGGCACGACCTTGAGGCCGCGCGCCCGCACTTCGTCCAATGCCCCCTTGATCAGGCGTGATCCGATCCCGCGGCCGGACAGGGCCTGCGGCACCTCTGTGTGTGTGAACGTCACCACGCCCGGCGAAAGCCGATAATAGGCTGCGGCGGTCTCGCCATCGGCGTCGAGTTCAAAGCGGCTCTGAGCTGGGTTATCCCGGACGGCATCGGACATGCCGCATCTTAACCTTACGGCTCGTTCCGACCTACAACCGTCTTCACGCAGCAAACAGGATTGCAACACCGAGAGGCGCCGGGTGCGGCCTCGTATTGCTCTGCAACCATGAGGATATTTGGACCGAAGTTGAGCTGCTTTTGCGATCGGTTTCGATTGAAATTTCCTTCCGCAACCGATTAGTCTGGCCCGTTCACCGCGGATTGGGCACCTGCGGCACGGGTCGGAATGGGGATTATGGGTTTCTGGGGAAGGCTTGTTTCCTGCGCCTTGTTGCTCGCCGCCATGGCGGCCGCAACGCCGCCAAGCTATGCGGCTGCCGAGCCCAAATCGCTTCGGGAGCGGCTCGTCGGAACGTGGCTTCTTGTCTCGGCAACCGACATCAGGAAGGACGGCTCAACCGTCAACCGCTGGGGCGAAAATCCCAAAGGCACGATCATCTTCACCCCCGACGGACGTTATGCGCAGATGATCTTGCGAACGGACGTTCTGTTCGGCGCCAAGAACGCAGCGTCGTTCGGCACCTACACCGTCAACGAACGCGACAAAGCACTCGTCACGCATGTCGAAGCCAGCTCGAACCAGCACTACAGCGGCACGGATCGCAAACGCACCATTCTGAGCCTGACTGACGATGAGATGATCTATCTCAATCCGGCCTCTTCGGCGGGCACCAGCGTGCGGACCGTTTGGAAGCGCGCGCGGTAGCGTCCGCGGTATCTGGACGTCTCATGAGAGTTCTCCTGATTGCGTTCCTGTTGGCGCTTCCGGCTGTGGCTCATGCCGCCAGCCCCGAGCAAATTTATTTTGCGGCACGCGATGCGGCCATCCGGAAGATCGAGCAGAGCGAGAAACGCAAGGAAAGCGACGAAGCGCGGGTGAAAATGCATGGTGCCGCGCTGGCCGATCTCGAGAAACAGCTCCGGCGAATTGTCGGGCCGTCGGAGATCAAGGACTTTCCCGCCGAGGGGAAGCTCAATCTCACCACGCTGTTCAAAAGCGACCAGGGCTATGGCGCGCTCGATGCTCTGGTCCATTGGTCTGCCGACGAGAAGACCAGCGTGACGGTGACGACCGAGCCGTTGCTTAAAGCCTGGATCAAGGCACACCGGAATTGGTGGCCGAACCTTGAGAACGTGCCCCAGGATGTTGCGAAAGCGCTGCAGTCGAATGCGTTCTACACGCAAGCCTTGGACAGCGACGCGGCGTTCTCGCAATACACAACGCTGCCGATTTCGAAACCCGCGAGCGGGTTCGCGGTCGCCTTGCTCGGTTATCGCGCACAGGACATCGGGCCAAGCCCTGCCAGCCTCGTCATTGTTGCCGCGGTGCGCGGCGGCCGCGTCTTCCTCGTGAGCGCGTCCGCGAGCGCCAAGATCGAGGATATGCCCGCCTGCCAACCCATCTGGGATGATGCCGTTCGCAAGGCGGGCGAGGCGTTCAGGACATGGGAATCCGGCGGACGCAAAGACGACAAGCTGGGGGAGCAGCAGTCGAAGATCGAGAACGACGGCGACGCTGCTTACCGCGCTTGCTTCGGTGAACGCATCAAAACCGACGCCCGGTTCAAGGCGCTGACCGAGCAAGCTCAGGCGCTTCTGGACTTGCTCCCGGCGAAATAGCTCCTCACGGTTGACCGTGATGACTACTTTACGCGGTCATCTTGACCGCACAATCGGCATCTATACATCCCTTGCGGTCTGAACCCGGGAGCTTTTCATGGCCGATCTTGTGCTCTATCACGCCGCGCCGTCGCGTTCGTCCGTTGTCCGCTGGATGCTCGAAGAGGTGGGTGAGCCATACGACATCCATCTGCTCAGCCTGAAGAACGGTGATCAACGCAAGTCCGACTATCTCGCGGTCAATCCACAGGGCAAGGTGCCAGCGCTCAAGCACAAAGGCGTGGTCACGACCGAAGTCGCGGCGATCTGCGCCTATCTCGCCGACGAATTCCCCAAGGCAAAGCTCGCCATTCCGGTTGGCGACCCGCGCCGTGGCACATACTTCACCTGGCTGTTCTTCGGGCCGAGCGCGGTTGAGCCGGCAATGATGGACAAGGGATTCCCGCGCACCAATGCGCCACCCGGAACGGCGGTCGGCTATCGCGAGCTCGATCAAGTGCTCGATGTGATCGAGAACGCCGTCGCCAAGAACACGTATCTGATGGGCGAGCAGTTCACCGCCGCCGATGTCGTGATCGGCGCCGGCCTTCGCTGGGGCATGCTGTTCAAGCTGATCCCCGAGCGCGAGCAGTTCAAAGCCTATGTCGGACGCCTGTCGCAGCGGCCCGCGTTACAGCGTGCGGACGCCAAGGACAAAGAGTTGGCGGCCGCCTAACCGACGATGCGCCAAGCTCCGATGTCACCGCGGCGCGGGAAAGACTTCGGAGCTTGGCCGTGTTGAGCTTGTCAGTGGTGTTGCGAGCGTTCAGCTTCGCGCAGCACATCAAGCGGGCGCCACGGTTTTGGCATGAACGTCGCTCCATCGGGCAGTTTCATCTTGTGTGACGCGCCCGATGTCACGATCACATGCATCTTTGGAAATCGCTCTTTCGCAACGTGTGCGAGCTCAATGCCGTTGATCCGGCCCGCGAGATTGACGTCGGCAAAGATCATCGACAAGCAACCGCCGATCTTGTCCAGCACGAGCAGCGCGGCCTCTGCGCTTTCGCACTGAATCACCCCCATGTCGCTTTCCTCGAGAAGCACTGCAACCATTTCGCGTTGCATGGCATCGTCTTCGACCACAAGAGCGATCGGTTTGAAGGGCGTCGCCTGTCCCATCGTCGCCTCCGTCAAATGACAACCGGAAGACAATGCGTCAAAAGAGATATCGTTCAGCGGCCGGTGATAAAAATTGCTGCGTTCGGAAAAGATTCTGAAATTCAAAGCCGTTCGGTGATCTCAGCCATGGATTCGAACATGAAATCGGGGTTATGGCTTCGAAGCACCGAAGGATCGGCATAACCCCAACTGACCAAACCGCAGGCAATGCCCGCCGAACGGGCGGCTTCGATGTCGCGGATCTCGTCGCCAATCGCGATGGTTTCGGTGGATGCAACGGCTGAGCGTTTCGTCACGCGCTTGAACTTCGCGGCCTTGCCGAACAGCGAAGCGCCACAATCGAAATAAGCGAACAGCGCCGCGGTTTGTGCGCCGAGCTGACGACGAACATTCGCCTCATGATCCGAACTCACAAGGGCAAGCGTGAGGTTTTTCCTGGCGAGCGTGAGCAGCATTTCTCTGACGCCGGGAAACAGCGGAATATCCCGCATGTGCTGCGTCTTCAGTCGCCGCATGTAACGCGCAATCGCAGGCACCTTCCATAGCGGAACGTCGAGCCGCGCGAGCAATTCACGCGGACCGCAGCATCGCAATTCCTCGATCTCGTTGTCGGCGATGCGTCGAAACTTGAATTCGTCCGCGACGCCGTTCAGCACGCGCACGAACCACGGAAAGCTGTCCGCGAGCGTGCCGTCGAGATCGAAGATGACGAGGCGGTGGGGCAGGGTGGCCTAGGCCCGGGGGCCTGCGCCGGGGTCGCGGATTGTGCCGGCGGCGACGAGGCGATTCCAAATGAACAGCACGACGATGGCCCCGATGGTGGCGGTGATGAAGCCGGCACCCTGGTCCGGGCGGTACCAGCCGATGAGCTGGCCGACGAAGGTCGCAAGGAACGCGCCGACGATGCCAAGGATAATCGTCAGGATGAAGCCTGAGGGGTTGTTCGGGCCGGGGGAGAGAATGCGGGCAAGAATGCCAGCAACAAGTCCGACAAGGAGAATCCAGAGCATGGCCGCCTCCCTTTTGCCGCTTTGCGCCGCGGCGTGAGCGAGCATCTAACCACCATTTTGGGGCATCGCAACGGCGCCCGTCATCCGCCTGCCTTGAAACCTTCTCAATCTTGGCTGTTGATTATGACGGCCCGAAAATAGGAGGGACCGATGGGTTTGCTCGACGTTCTCAACGGCATGCAGAATGGCCCGCGCGGCCAGACCGATCCCAACGCCAAGGGTGGCATGTCGCCGATCACCATGGCGATCCTGGCTCTGCTTGCCTACAAAGGCATCAAACACCTTAGTGGAAATGGAAATCCGGCGCCGCAGCCAAGCGGCAATCCGCAGCGCATTCCGGACGCGCCCACCCAAACCGCCGGCGGCGGCGGATTGGGTAGCATTCTCGGTGGCCTGTTCGGCGGCGGCCAGAGCCCGTCCAGCAGCGCAAGCACAGGCGGCGGTCTGGGCGACCTTCTGAAAGGTCCGCTCGGCGGCATGCTCGCAGGCGGCGCGGCCGGCAGCGTTTTGAGCGGCGGCCTCAACGATCTGCTCAAGCAATTCCAGCAGAACGGTCACGGCGAGGTCGCGAAGTCCTGGGTCGGCACCGGACCGAACCAGGAAATTTCGGCGAGCGATCTGGCCAAATCGATCGGTGCGGAGGATCTCGACAAGTTGAGCCAGCAGACCGGCCTGCCGCTCAGCGATCTGCTCGAGGGCTTGCGGCGCGAGCTGCCGGGCGCGGTGGATGAACTGACGCCGCACGGCCGTCTGCCGACGTCCGACGAAGCATCGCGTTGGGTGTGACCGCGCGAGAGAAATGAAAGAGCGCCGGCCTCTCGGCCGGCGCTCGTCCTTGTTGCCTCAGGCTTTCGCCAGATCGGCCGGCACCTTGCCGCCGTTGGCTGCGAGCTTCTGTATGACCTGCTTGTGCAGCCAGATGTTCATCGAGGCGGAATCGTTGGTGTCGCCGGTGTAGTTGAGCTCCTTCGCGAGCTCCTTGCGCGCCGAGAGGCTGCTGTCGAGGTTGAGCAGCTTCATCAGATCGACAATCGATTTTTTCCAATCGAGCTTCTCTTTGTTCTCCGACGCGAGCTTGGTGAGGATCGCCTCGACGTCCACTTGCGCCAGTGGCGTGGCCCCAGAGGGCGCGATCGACGGTGCGCTGCCGGACGCCGAACCGCCAGTGGCCGCAGAGGTGCCCGCGGGCTTGCCGGTTGCATAGCCGATGATCGCCGACATGATGTTTCCAAAAATACTCATGGGTTCGCTCCCTGGTTTCGAATGTGAAAATCTACGGTGCGTTGTCAGGCGGAATTGTGACTGCGGTGCGCGCCGCCTCATTTTCAGGTCGGGAAGTTTTTGATGCAGACGCATGCAAACGGTGCGCGGGTGTGGTGGAGAATCCGCTGCATCCCCTTGCCGCAGTAACAAAATCGTCATGCCAGTTGCATTGCACAATACGCAATGCCAGCCCGCGTGCACTGCGCTAACGGAGCTGAAAACGCGCACCATCTTCACGCGCCTGGGGCGGCATCGAACTCCACATGGAGAATGAGATGTCTTATCTGACAAAATCCTCTTTCGCTTTGGCTTTATCCTTGGGACTCGCGCTGACGGCGGTTGCTTCGCCGGCGGCCATGGCGCGTCCGGCGCAGCGTGCGGGCTATAACGCGCAAGCGTTCGCGCCGGGCGGTCCGGGTCAGCCGGATGGTTTGGGCGGCGTGCTGATCAGCAACCAGCGCGCTGAAGCGTTGCGCGAATGCAATGCGATCGCCAGCCGCTTTACCCAGCAGACGTGGGGTGTTCAGCAGAACGATACGTATCGTGCCTGCATGACGCAGCACGGCGAAGTGGAGTAACCGCGTTGTGATGAACAAGCCCGGATGCGAAAGCGTCCGGGCTGTTCTTGCGAAGAGCTGGATCCCCGCTTTCGCGGGGATGACAGCGGAGTTTGACGAGCGGGGTGTGCCTCGCATCGAGAAATTCAGATTCAGTTTTCAAACAGCCCGGTCTTCTTCAGACACGCCAATTCGCTCCGGGGCTGGTTGCGGCGCCCGGGCGCCGTCTTCCTTTTTCCCCTTCGGACAAAAAAGTCCGAGGGATGGAGCGCCGAACAGCGCTACATCTTGAGTTCACGCCTTGCGGGCGTTGCGTCCCTGAAGAAGGACGCTCGCCACCCGGCGCTCCATCGCGGCACTTTTCAATCCCGGGCCACGCTTTCCAGAACGGTTTTGCCGTTCCGATCAGCCAGCTCCTGGCGGGGGGATCCTTGTATCCCCCAGGTGGAGCCCCGGTACGCCCGGAGATGGGTTTGCGAGACCCATCCGCAGGAGCCGCATCCGGTCCCGCTGAAATGACGCCTCATGACAGCGCCCTCGGTTGGATCGGATAAGACTATTTACCCAAGGATAATAGTCCTGTCAAGCGGCGCGGCGGCGTGCTAAATGCTTTTCATGACCACGCCATCCAGCCTCCCGCCGCTCCGTACGCTGTTTTACGAAGACCTCTCGGTGGGCATGACCGAGACACTGGAAAAAACCGTCTCGTCGTCCGATGTGGTCGGCTTTGCCCAGCTCACCGGCGATCGCAACCCGATCCATCTGTCGGAGCATTTCGCCGCGCGCACCACGTTCAAGAAACGCATCGCGCACGGGCTCTACACTGCAAGCCTGATCTCGGCCGTGCTCGGCACGCGGCTCCCGGGGCCTGGCGCGATCTACATTTCGCAGACGTTGAATTTCCGCGCGCCGGTGAAGATCGGCGACACGGTTCTGGTCACGGTGACGGTCGCCGAGTTGATCCCGGAGAAGTCGCGCGCGCGATTGTCGTGTGTGTGTTCGGTCGACGGCGAGGTGGTGCTCGACGGCGAGGCGCTGGTGAAGGTGCCGAAGGAGACGGGGAAGGGGCGGCCGGCGGCGAGGTTGTAGTTGGATGCACCGCTCTCTCAGTCGTCATGCCCGGCCTTGTGCCGGGCATCCCGTTTAGGGAGGCACGGCGCCCGCCTAAGCGGGATCGCCGGGACAAGCCCGGCGATGACAGCGGCGTGCGTGGAAACAGCGGAGCATCCGTCTAACGTCGTTTCGCCACTTTCTCCGGCCGCGTCTTCCCATGCACCGCACGATACTTGTCCAGCATATGCGCGAAGCTCGTGTTCAGCACCGCCTCGATCTTCGGATTGTTCTCGAGCCGGGCCATCAGCATCGCGGCAGCCTCGATGGTCGAGAGCCCATCCTTGTGCGGCTCCTTGCGCAGCTTGCCGTAGCGTGACGGCCGCGCGCGCGCGAGCAGCACGCGCCGGCATTTCAGCATCCACGCGTTGCGCCACCAGATCGCCTTGGCCTGACTCCAGGTGCCGTCGAGCAGAATGACTCCCTCGATGTCGCGCAGCACCTGGTCCTGATCGGGCAGCGCGTCGCCCTTGCCGGTCGTCACCACGATGTCGCGGCTGGAGCTAAGCGCTTCCGCTTTCAATGAGCCGAGATAGAGGATCGCCCAGCGTTTTGGATCGGCTTCGCGGCCGAGGATTTTCGAGAGCGACGGCCACGACAAGCCGACCTTGAACGTGGCGTTCTTGAAATGCGCCGCCGCAAGCCGCGCGGAGCCGAGCAGACGGTCCTGCTCCTGCGGATGCTGGAGGATGAGAAGCTCGACGCCGTTGTCGATCGGCACGACCTCGTCGCAGACGCACAGAGCGAGCGGCTTGAGGCAGCGCGGGCAGTCCGCGGGGGCCGGAGTGTGAGCGTCGGAGGACATGGCCAGCGGTATAGGAGGATGGGAGGGACGAGGCAAATCGCCTGCCGCAATCGCGATTTGAGTGGAGTTACGCGCGAAGCGCCCGTTCGCGGAACGCGGGGACGGCTATAATGAAACGCCGTGCCGCGATCCCCGCTGCGTGGCGTGTGAAGGTCATAAGGAGGAGGACTGCAATGTCGGGCATGCTTGTCAATCTTCTGATCCAGATCATCGCTGGAGCCATCGGCGGCAACGTCGTGGGGTCGGCGGCGAAGGACGTGAACCTCGGCACGCTGGGCAACACGATCGCCGGTGCGATCGGCGGCGCGGGCGGCGGACAAATTCTCACGGCGCTGATCCCGGCGCTGACCGGCGCGGCCTCCGGCGGCTTGGATGTCGGCGCGCTGATCGGGCAACTCGCGGGCGGCGGCGTTGCGGGTGCGATCCTCACCGCGATCGTCGGCGCGGTGAAGAACAAGATGGCGTGAGAGCGGATTCGATTCGCACGAGGATTGCGACGGGCTTCGCGGTGCGAAGCCCGTCTTGCTTTCCCGTTTTGCGTTTCGCCACAGACCTGACGCGAAGCTTACGCGCCTCGCTGCGGCGCCAACGGATTTGAAATGACTGTGGCGCGCGTGCGCCGCAATCGTGTCGGTTTCCGGTCAGCACGATGAACCGGATGCTGCGCGCGACGAATGGACGATTTGTAACTTGAAGGCGTATCGGCCTTCGATCAGTTTCGTCACGGGGCGATTGGTTGCAGCGTCGTGGGGATGCTCCAATGCGCCGTTCGCTCTCTTTCATCGTCAGTCTTGGTGTTGCTTGTGCCGCGATCGGCACGACAGCCGCGCGCGCGGCCGATCTGCCCGCACGAGCGCCTGCACCGATTTACAAGGCGCCGGCGGCGCTGCCGTACAACTGGAGCGGATTCTATCTCGGCCTCAACGGCGGCTACGGATGGGGCCGCTCGAGCTGGAGCGATCCCACGGCCGGCGCGGACTCCGGCTCGTTCAGCACGAACGGCGGATTGATCGGCGGACAGATGGGATACAACTGGCAGACCGGCGCGGCCGTGATCGGCCTCGAAACCGACGCCGACTGGACCAACATCAAGGGCAGCACCGCGGGCTCCGGCGGCGTTTGCGCCGTCAACGGCGGGGGCATGTGCCAGACACAGCAGAACTGGATCGGCACCACGCGGCTGCGGTTGGGCTACGCCGCGGATCGCTGGCTGCCTTACGTCACCGGCGGCGTCGCCTACGGCGACATCCAGGCGAACCAGATCACCGGGAACGCATCGACGACGCGCGCCGGCTGGACCGCGGGCGGCGGCCTGGAGGTCGGGCTCGACCGCAACTGGAGCGCCAAGGTGGAATACCTGCACATCGATCTCGGCACCGCCGTGCTGTTCAGCGCGGCGACGGGCGCGTCGTCGCTCTCGGTGCCGGCGACCAACGACGTGGTGCGCGCGGGCGTGAACTATCGCTTCGGATGGTGAGCGCGGCGTTAGGCTCTAAGCGTGCTGCGCGATGAGCCGCAGCACGACCAGCAGAACGAAGATGCCGACCAGGCCGCCGATGAAGACCCAGCGTTGCCACGGCTGGCGCAGGATGATCTCGCCACCGCGCGCCTTCTCGGCCGGGTAGGGCTCCAGCGACTGCACGGGCGTCATGTTGACGGGAGCTTTGTGCTCCCGAGGCGGTGGCGCGGGCCCGGGCGGGCCCTGACGAATGGGTATTTCGCGAATGGGCATGACTCACTCCTATGCTGAGGAGTCAAACGCCCGTTCGCGAAATTGTTCCCGGCCCGGCCGTTACTTCTCGACCTTGCCGCCCGCTTCGGCCCAGTCCTTGAAGCCGCCGAGGTTGTAGACCTTCTCGTAGCCCATGTCCTTGAGCAGCTTGCCCGCGAGCGCGGCGCGGCCGCCGGAGGCGCAATGCAGGATCACCGGGCGGTCGAGGGCGAAATTCTTGTCGGCGCTCGGCGCGGTGAGATCGGCCTTGAACTCGAGCGAGCCGCGCGGGATGTGCAGCGAGCCGGCGGCCTTGCCGGTCTGCGCGAGCTCGGCGCTGTCGCGGATATCGACGAGAAGCGCGCCCTTGGCGACCATCTCCTGCGCCTCCTGGCCGGAGATTTTTGGGACCGCGGCATTGGCGGCGTCGATGAGCGATTTGGCGGTGACGGGCATGGCTTGTTCCTTGGCGTTGTTCCGTGGTGCAGACAATGTCTGCCGTCCGGCGCCTGAAGGTCAAGGCGCGCCCTTCACACCAGCCGGCGTGACGCCGGATCAACGCGCCGCGTTGGCCTTGAAATCGTCAACAACCATCGGCGGCGCAATTGTGCCGATCGGCGCATAGACGCCGTCAAGAGGCGCAGGCTTCGCATCGATGCGCTTCGGTTGGCCCCAGCCGTGGCCCAGACGCGCATTCACGCGATACCACGTCGAAGGCTTTCCTTCGCGCTCGACGCTGCCGATCACCGTCGCGCGATCCCGGCTGTCGGCGTTGAAGTCCTCGAGCCGCATGAACTCGCTGAAATCCAACCCTTTCGGATGCCGCAGGGTGGTGCACTTGCGGCCTGCGAAGGCATTTGCGGTGTTCAGCACCGTGAAGCTGTGGCCTGGCCCTTCGCGCGACCACATGGAAAAGATGACCGCATGGGCGTGCGCGACATACGCACCATAGATATCGGAGCCCTCCGCCATCGCGTATCCGCGCCATTGGCCCTGGTGAGGCTTCACGAACAGCAGCGTGCCGTGCTCCGCGCCCAGGCTCGCGACGAGAAAGGCCGGCCGGCGATCGGTCGCGACGCTGCCGCGCATTCCGCCGCCGTTGACCGCAGCGTCGACAATCTTTTGCGTGATGCGGATGGATTTGCCGCAGCGCCAGCCGTCCCGCCACAGAAATTCGCCGTCCGCCGATTGCGCGGCCGGCGGATTTGCGAGCGTGAGCACAAGCGCTGGCACGGCGGACGCAACGAATTTGGCGACAATGTTTCGACGCTCAATCATTCGATCCCCCCGTTTGAACAACCAACAAAATACAACTTGCCGGAGAAGGATACCATCTCGCAATTCGTTTGGATGCTATCATAGAGGATCACAATGGCTCCGATCGCACACCCCGGCCGACTGCTGAAGCGCGAACTTACGGCGCGCAAGCTGAGCGCCAACCGACTCTCGCTCGACATCGGCGTACCGTCCGGCCGCATCACCGACATCTTGAATGGCCGCCGCTCGATCACCGCGGACACAGCGGTTCGGCTCGGACGCTATTTCAGCAACGCCGCGCAGTTCTGGCTCGATTTGCAGAGTCAGTACGACATTGCGGTGGTGGAGCGCGAGAAGGGCGGAGAGATTGCGAAGCGGGTGAGGCCGGCGGACGCGGCGTGAGGCTGCGTCTGAGTTTCAATTCAGCTTGATGCCGGCCTGATCGATGACGGTCTTGAACCGCGCCGCTTCAGTGCGGATACGCTCGGCGAGCGCCGCCTGGCTGATCGGCGTCACGTCCATGCCGATTTCGGCGAAGCGCTTGCGCAGCGTCTCGTCCTTCAGGATTTTCAGCACTTCGGTGTCGAGGCGCGTGACGATGGCGGCGGGCGTGCCCGCGGCGACGTAGAGCCCGACGGTGAGGTTCGCGTCGATGTTGTATCCGGCGTCGGTCATGGTCGGCCAATGTGGCAGGAACGACGGCCGCTCGCGGCTCATGATCGCGAGCACCTTGATTTTCCCTGCGTCGATCATCCCCTGGACGGAGCTGGGCGTGGTGACGCCGAGCGCGGTGTCGCCCGCGGCGAGCCCGTTCGCCATTGCCGCGCCGCCGCGATAGGGCACATGCAGTAGCTTGACGCCCGCTTCGAGCGCGAGCCACTCGGCGGCGATCTGGTTGATGGTGCCGTGGCCCGGCGAGCTGAAGGCGATCTTGCCCGGCTCGGCCTTCGCCTTCTCGATCACGTCCTTCACCGCGTTGAGGCCGCTGTTCGGATGCGTGAGCAGGATGAGCGGCGCGACCGCGAAGCGGGTGACCGGGATGACGTCCTTCTGCGGGTCGTAGGCCGTGGGCGGCATCAGCGACGTGACGGTGGCGAAGTCGCCCGTGGTCATGAGGATCGTATAACCGTCCGCCGGCGATTTCACCGCGGCGTCCACGCCGAGCGTGCCGCTCGCGCCGGCGCGGTTCTCCACCACCGCGGGCTGGCCGAGCGCATCCGCGAGCTTTTGGGCGACGAGCCGCGCGGCGATGTCGGCGACGCCGCCGGCGGGGAAGGGGACGATCACTTTGATGGGGCGGGTCGGATAGCTCTGTGCCGATGCAGGCGTTGAGAGAAGCGGGGAGAGAGCGAGAAGGCCGGATAGGAGAGCGGACGCAAACCGCATGAGGCGGGATTCCTTGAGCAATGACCGGCGGGGAGAGAATTGCGGAAAGAGGGGGAGGAGGCAAGGTCGTCAGGATGTAATTTAGGCTTGATGACGGATAGCGGCTTTCAGAACTAGACGAATGATTTCCTCGATACGAGCCAAGGCGTCAGCGATTTCTATATTGCCGTCGTGAGTCAGTTGTCCTCGTGTTCGATATAGAGAGGCGACTTCATCGGCTAGTTCCCGGTGACTGGAAACGCCATCCTTTGCAAGAATTGAATCTACATAATGCCGAACTCGACTGGTATGTGATTGAGTCTTTAACCCCCCTAATCGAGGAATCAGCTCATTGAGAATTTTCTTATTATCGCCTTGCGTGGACGCTGCGACTTCTCTGGTGATTTCCACTAGTCGATCAACGTGGGCTTCTGCCAACGGAATTGCTTGCGCTTTAGGCGCTAGAAATTCAACGACGGACCAAAGCAACAAGAATCTTGCAGCCCTCTCAGAGAAAAACTGGGCAAAGCAATAAAGGTCAATTGCTGATCGGATTTTGGCATTTGGTGACTTCAATGCAATTCCATGACCGAGTGCGTCAAATATTCTCTTTGGCGCATAGCCCATTCGGAACGACACGGGCTGCCCAGTCATCTTTACGACGATTTTTCCTTCTTCGATTATTGCCGGGCGGCCTCCGTCAATAACTACGTCAACGCGATTCCGCTGCAGTCCAAAGCGCTCAGCAGTTTGGACTGGATCGGGCGGTTCATGCACTTGCTGTAGCTCTCGAACTGTTTCGAGCGACAAACCGGATTCAGTCGCCATCCAATAAAAAGCGGTAACGAGCTGGGTAAAAATCTCTTGAGCAATGTTGAGAGTTTCAATTCCAAATACACTTAAGGCATAAAAAGGAGGATTGGATTCGAGAGTTGCGCGATATCCATCTAGGATTCCTTCAGCAGGAAGATCCTTGATTTCGCGGTTCTCCACTAGTTTGAAAGGGAAATAGATTTGGTAGCTCATTGGGAATGAATAACTACTCCGCCGCTTCAATCCTCTTCTTCCCCCGCCGCGCTTCCTTCCTCGCCATCACCGGCTTCAAAAACTGCCCGGTGTAGCTGCGCGCGACCTTCACCACATCCTCGGGCGTGCCTTGCGCGACGATCTCGCCGCCGCCGTCGCCGCCTTCGGGGCCCAGATCGATGATCCAGTCCGCGGTCTTGATGACCTCGAGGTTATGCTCGATGACGACGACGCTGTTGCCGGCATCGACCAACTCGTGCAGCACTTCCAAAAGCTTCGCGACGTCGTGGAAGTGCAAACCCGTCGTCGGCTCGTCGAGAATGTAGAGCGTGCGGCCCGTTGCGCGCTTTGACAACTCCTTCGCGAGCTTGACGCGCTGCGCCTCGCCGCCGGAGAGCGTCGTCGCCTGCTGGCCGACGTGGATGTAGTCGAGGCCGACGCGGTGCAGCAGCGCGAGGATGTCGCGCACGCGCGGCACCGCCTTGAAGAACTCCAGCGCCTCCTCGACCGTCATGTCGAGCACGTCGGCGATCGACTTGCCCTTGAACAGCACCTCGAGCGTCTCGCGGTTGTAGCGCTTGCCCTTGCAGACGTCGCAGGTGACGTAGACGTCGGGCAGGAAGTGCATCTCGATCTTGATGACGCCGTCGCCCTGGCAGGCCTCGCAGCGGCCGCCCTTGACGTTGAACGAGAAGCGGCCCGGCTCGTAGCCGCGCGCCTTGGCTTCCGGCAGGCCCGCGAACCACTCGCGGATCGGCGTGAACGCGCCGGTGTAGGTCGCGGGGTTGGAGCGCGGCGTGCGGCCGATTGGCGACTGGTCGATGTCGATGATCTTGTCGATGTGCTCCAGGCCCTCGATGCGGTCGTGCGGGGCGGGGGCTTCGCTCGCGTGGTTGATCTTGCGCGCGATCGCCTTGTAGAGCGTGTCGATCAGGAACGTGGACTTGCCGCCGCCGGAGACGCCGGTGACGCAGGTGAACACGCCGAGCGGAATTTCGGCGGTGATGTTCTTGAGGTTGTTGCCGCGGGCGTTGATGACCTTCAGCGCGCGCCGCTGCTTCGGGCGGCGCTCGGGGATCGGCACCACCAGCTCGCCGGAGAGATATTTTCCGGTGATCGACTTCGACGACGCGATCAGGTCCTCGACTTGGCCTTGCGCGATGATCTCGCCGCCGTGGATGCCGGCGCCGGGGCCGATGTCGAGCACGTGGTCGGCGGTGCGGATGGCGTCCTCGTCATGCTCGACGACGATCACGGTGTTGCCGAGGTCGCGCAGGCGCTTGAGTGTCACGAGCAGACGGTCGTTGTCGCGCTGGTGCAGGCCGATGGACGGCTCGTCGAGCACATAGAGCACGCCGGTGAGGCCCGAGCCGATCTGCGACGCGAGGCGAATGCGCTGGCTCTCGCCGCCGGACAGCGAGCCCGAGCCGCGCGCGAGCGTGAGATAATCGAGGCCGACGTCGACGAGGAAGCGCAGCCGGTCGCGGATCTCTTTCAGGACACGAACCGCGATCTCGTTCTGCTTCTTGGTCAGTTGATCCGGCAGCGCGGTGAACCATTCGCCGGCGCGCTTCACCGACATGTCGGCGACGTTGCCGATGTGCTTGCCGGCGATCTTCACGCACAAAGCCTCGGGCTTCAGGCGGAAGCCGTTGCAGGCCACGCAGGGGATGTCGGTGAAATACTTTTGCAGCTCCTCGCGCGCCCAGTCGCTCTCGGTCTCCTTGAAGCGGCGCTCGAGGTTGGTGATGACGCCCTCGAACGGCTTCTTGGTCTGATAGGAGCGGGTGCCGTCGTCATAGGAGAAACGGATCTCGTCCTCGCCGGAGCCGTAGAGGATGGCGTCCTGCGTCTTCTTCGGCAGGTCCTTCCACTTGGCATCGAGCGTGAACTTGTAGTGCTTGCCGAGCGCTTCGAGCGTCTGGATGTAATAGGGCGATGAGGATTTCGCCCACGGCGCGATCGCGCCCTTCTTGAGCGTGGCGTCGCGATCGGGGATCACCAGCTCGGCGTCGATGTGCTGCTCGATGCCGAGGCCGCCGCAGACCGGGCAGGCGCCGAACGGGTTGTTGAACGAGAACAGCCGCGGCTCGACCTCGGCGATGGTGAAGCCGGACACCGGGCAGGCGAATTTTTCCGAGAAGATGATGCGCTCGGCGTTCTCGTTGCGGCCGGCGTTCGCCTTGGCGCGCTCGACCTTGCTGTCGGCGAGTTCGACGACGGCCATGCCCTCGGCGAGCTTGAGCGCCTGCTCCAATGAATCCGCGAGACGCGTCGAGATGTCCGGACGAACGACAAGGCGGTCGATGACGACGTCGATGTCGTGGGTGAATTTCTTGTCGAGCGGCTTCACGTCGCCGATCTCGTAGAAGGCGCCGTCGATCTTGACGCGCTGGTAGCCCTTCTTCTGGTACTCGGCGAGCTCCTTCTTGTACTCGCCCTTGCGGCCGCGCACGACCGGCGCGAGGAGATAAATGCGGGTGCCCTCCGGCAGCGCGAGCACGCGGTCGACCATCTGCGAGACGGTCTGGCTTTCGATCGGCAGGCCCGTCGCGGGCGAATAGGGGATGCCGACGCGCGCCCACAGGAGGCGCATGTAGTCGTAGATCTCGGTGACGGTGCCGACCGTCGAGCGCGGGTTCTTCGAGGTGGTCTTCTGCTCGATGGAGATGGCAGGCGAGAGGCCGTCGATCTGATCGACGTCCGGCTTCTGCATCATCTCCAGGAACTGCCGCGCGTAAGCGGAGAGCGACTCCACGTAACGGCGTTGGCCTTCGGCGTAGATCGTGTCGAACGCGAGCGAGGATTTGCCGGAACCGGACAGGCCGGTGAACACGATCAACTGGTCGCGCGGAAACTCGACGTCGACGTTCTTGAGATTGTGCTCGCGCGCGCCGCGGATCGAGATCACGCGGCGGTCGTGGGCTGCGCGGGCTTCAGCGGCTCTGGTGTCAGAAGTGCGGGCGCCGGCTCGCCGGCTCTTGTCGAAGAGATCGTTCATGGGACCTGCCGGAAATAAGCCCCGTGAACGTAGTGAGAACACGTGCGCTTTGCCAGTGCGCCGCACCAAATTCCGGCGGAAAAGATCGGGTGCGCGAAAAGTGGGGAAAAGCCGGGCCGCACGGCACGCTGCTGCCAATAAAAAAGGGCCGGCAACAAGGCCGGCCCTTTCCCCATCCCCTTCAGAAAACGCTTAGCGCATCGCTCCGCCGAAGCGGTAGTTCAGGCCGGCGCGAACGACGTTCTCGGTCAGCTTGACGTCGGTCGATCCGCCGAGGCTGCAAATCCCGATCGAGCACGAGGCCTTGCCGAGATCGGCGTAGAGATACTCGACCTTCGCGGTCCACGGACCGACAACGGCCCACTCGACGCCGGTGCCAACCGTCCAGCCCGCGCGGGTGGTGGTGGACGAACCAAGGCTGCTGCGCGCCTCGATGTCGCCGACGGCGAGACCGCCGGTCAGGTACGGCAGGACCGGACCGAAGCCGGCGTAGCCGACGCGGCCGCGGAACGTGGCGAGGAAGTTGCTCTTGGTGTCGCAGCCGAGCGGGCAGGCCGTGGTGGTCGAGCCCTTGATGTTGGCCCAGGCGCCGTCGCCTTCGAGACCCCAGACCCACTGACCGGCCTGCCAGTTGACGCCGAGCGTGCCGCCGACGAGGGCGCCGTTCACATTGAAGTTGCCCGTCGTGGCAGCGCCGTTGCTCCAGTTCGAGCGGCCGAACGCGCCGCCGGCGTTGAGACCGACGTACCAGCCGCTCCAGTTATAGACAGGCGCCACTGCGACCGGAGCCTTGGTCGGCATGCGGGCCGGAAGATCGGCGGCGAACGCGGGCGAGGCCGCAGCAAGGGCGAGCAGCGTCGCGCCAGCGAAGAAGTTCTTCATTCCAGTTCCTCCGCACACCCCGGCGGTTCCCGCCTGTGACCGATGCGCTGGCGTCCTTCTACGCTCGCCGCGTGTGAAACGCAGTCGCGCGCGGGCAACAGTGCGTTGGTTCCAGAAGGCGGAAACGCGGAGCGCATATGGCGGAATTGTGACAATGAAACTTTGAAAGATGGCGCGCTGTCGCGGAAGCGCCCAAAACAAAAGAGCCGGCGAGAAGCCGGCTCTTTCATCTTCATCGCAAATTTTGCGGCCGTGTCGCGATTAGAAGCGGTAGTTCACCGCGGCGCGGACGATGTTGTTCTGGAGCCGGCCGTAGCCCACGATCACCGTGCCGCCCGTGAGCGGATAGGTGTTCGTCGTGCCCGGGAGCGAGGTGAAGAGATATTCGAGGCGGGCGCTCCAGTTCTGATTGAACGCGTAGTCAACGCCAGCGCCGAGCGCGTAGCCGACCGAGGTGTTGCTCGCGCTGTACGTGCCAGTCGCCGCACCCGACGCCGTGCCGCTGAAGCTGCGCGTGCCGTAGGCGACGCCGCCGGTGATGTAGGGCAGCCAGCGATCCATCGCGACGCCGACGCGGACGCGCGTCGTGCCGAACCAGGTGAGCTTCTGGGAGTCGGCGAGGGTTACGCCGAAGCCGACCAGGGTGTTGGAGCCGCTCTGGCTCGAACCCTGGATGTCGGTCTCGATGCCGAAGACGATGTTGCTGACCTGATAGTTGTAGCCGATCTGGCCGCCGCCGATGACGCCGCTGCCGCTTCCGCCGCTATTGCTCGTGAAGGCGCCGCCGAGGTTCACACCGGCGTAGAAGCCGGTCCAGGTGAAGGGCAGCGCGACCGGCGTGCGGACCGGTTCCATGCGGCGCGGCAGATCGGCCGCGAAGGACGAAGACGCGAGGGCAACAAGACCAACGCTTGCAAGCAATAGACGCTTCATGACGAACTCCCAAAGGGCACGTGCTTTTATGAGCTTGGTTGTAGCTGGAATACGTGGTTTCCAGCGTAACTGAAGTGCAACACTTGGCTAAATAAACAGCACGAAAAGTGCCGCAGTAACGCATTGAAAGATTGGTATTTTCTGCGCTCTCCTCAAGCGATCTGCGAAAAGAACAGGCAACGGATGTTGAAATACCGAAAGAAATGCGTTTTGGGCCGGGTGTCATGCTGATCCGGCCCGCGACAAAGGACGACGCGGTCGCGATCTGGTCGATCATCGGGCCGACCATCGGGGCCGGCCAAACCTACGCGCTCCCGCGCGATATGAGCGAGGCGCAGGCCCTGGCGTACTGGATGGGAGCGGACAGGGAGACGTTCGTCGCTGAGGATGGCGGGCGGATCGTCGGCACCTACTACATCCGCGCCAATCAGGCCGGCGGCGGCTGCCATGTGGCGAATTGCGGCTACATGACCGACGCGGGCGCGACCGGCCGCGGCATCGCGCGGGCGATGTGTGAGCATTCGCTGGCGCATGCGCGATCGCGCGGCTTCCGCGCCATGCAGTTCAACTTCGTGGTCAGCACCAACGAACGCGCGGTGAAGCTTTGGCAATCGCTGGGCTTTGCAATCGTCGGACGCTTGCCGGGCGCGTTCAATCATCCGCTATGCGGATACGTCGACGCGCTGGTGATGTTTCGCGCGCTGTAAGCGTCGGCGTGCTCAGAACCTGTAGTTCACGCCGCCGCGAATGATGTGCGCTGAGAATTTCACGTCGAACGGATCGCCGCCGGAGCAGGTGACGTCGCAGGTCGCCTTGCCGAGATCGGCGTAGAGATATTCGAGCTTGGCGCTCCAGTTGTTGAGGAACGCGTATTCGAGGCCGCCGCCGGCTGCCCAGCCGACGCGCGTGGTCGAAGCCGCGCCGCCGAGATCGTTCGAGATCTTCACGTTGCCGTAGGCCAGGCCCGCCGTGAGATAGGGCAGAAAGCGATCGAACGCGTAGCCGACGCGGCCGCGCGCGGTGCCGAGCCAGGTGTTGGAGGTGGTGCAGTTCGCGCCGCAGTTCGTGTTGGTCGAACCCTTCATGGCGCTCCAGTTGAAGTCGGTCTCAAGGCCGAACACCAAGGATTGAAGCTGCACATTGTAGCCGAGCGTGCCGCCGACGGTGGCGCCGTTGACGTTGAAGGTGCCGGTCGAGGCGCCGGTGGCGTTGTCGGCCCAGCTCGAACGGCCGAAGCCGTAGCCGGCGTTGATACCGAGGTAGAG
Source organism: Pseudomonadota bacterium (assembly GCA_040756555.1). Classification (GTDB taxonomy): domain Bacteria; phylum Pseudomonadota; class Alphaproteobacteria; order Rhizobiales; family Xanthobacteraceae; genus Z2-YC6860. The sequence continues at coordinate 224,732 of JBFLYS010000002.1, forward strand.
GCCGTTCCAAGTGAAGAAGGGAACGAGCGCCGCGCTGCGCGGCGGCGGCATGCTGGGCGGCATATCGGCGGCGAGCGCCGACGTTGCGGAGGCACCGGCGAGGGCCGAGAGCGCGGCACAGGCGAGCAGCAGCTTCTTCATCATGGGTGTCTCCTTCGTCCGCGCACTCGGGATGCGCGGACGGCGTGGACGCGACGCGCGTGAGACCGCACTCAACGGTGCGAGCTGTGAATATCGGGAGTCGTGGGGATAACGCGCCGCCAGACCGCCGCGACGCCGCGCGAGAGCCGCTCGAGCGACGAATTCTCGCTGGGAGCTGAAGCAAGTGGCGGCGTGGGAGAGATCAGCCGCAGCTTGAGCTCGCCGCCGATCCACAACCGAACCTGTGCACGGCCTGTGGATGACCGCGGCGTGTGGATAATTCCGCCGGAGTTATCCAAAGCCGACAGGGCGACTGCAAATTGTCCGCTTTGCTGGCTCATCGATGGAAGGTCCCCAAGTTTCTTCACAGCCGTCCACAGCAGGTCCGACCGGTTGTCCACAGGGAAAGACTGAGTCGCGGGCGGCGCGGGTGTTAAAATTGCAACACCCTGAAATCGAAGCGACGAGGTTTGGAGGAGGGCTTGGTATCGGAAATCCGGGATCGTCGCTCCGACGGCTTGCGTGGCCCACCCAACTGCTGTAGAACAAAAAGAGAACAAAGCATGCGTGGAAAACCCGGCCGAAGGGACGGGGTTTTCTTGTGGGAGCAGGGCCGAAGCTTAGGTTAGCGGCAGAGTTTGGCGTGCGGCCGTGCGGCGGCACGCGTATTGGAGCCATCGTGGATGGCAGGCGCGGCAGGATGCCGGGCCGTTGAGTTGGAGGTTCTCATGGCAGGTTCGGTGAACAAGGTGATCCTGGTCGGTAATCTCGGCAAGGATCCGGAAATCCGCCGCACCCAGGACGGCCGTCCGATCGCGAACCTGAGCGTCGCGACGTCGGAGAGCTGGCGCGACAAGAACACCGGCGAGCGCAAGGAGAAGACCGAGTGGCATCGCGTGGTGATCTTCAGCGAAGGTCTCGCCAAGATCGCCGAGCAATATCTGAAGAAGGGCGCGAAGGTTTATCTCGAAGGCCAGCTCCAGACGCGCAAATACACCGACAAGGACGGCAACGAGAAATACTCGACCGAGGTGGTGCTCCAGGGCTTCAACTCGACGCTGACCATGCTCGATGGCCGCAGTGGCGGCGCGGGCGGTGGCGGATCGGATTTCTCAGACAACAACGATTTCGGCTCGTCCGGTGCGAGCGCGCCGCGGCGTCAGCCGGCGATGGCCGGTGGCGGCGGCAAGCGCGGCGACATGGACGACGAGATTCCGTTCTGAGTGTGTTGTGCCGTAACGCGTATCGTTGCGTTGCGTGATGCGAAATGCCCGGCGGACGCGCCGGGCATTTTCGTTTGGGCGCTCGTTGGTTCGGGCCGCTCCGGTTAAGATCGCGGGCGTACACCATCGGGGCGAGGGCGCTTGTGGGCGATCTCTATCTCGCACTGAAGCTCGTTCACATCCTGGGCAGCACGGTGTTGTTCGGCACCGGGCTCGGCATCGCGTTCTTCATGCTCATGGCGCACCGGACGTGCGATCCTGCGGCGATCGCCGCGACCGCACGCAGCGTCGTGATTGCCGATGCGCTATTCACCGCAACGGCCGTGGTCGTGCAGCCGATCACCGGCATGGCGATGGCCTGGATCGCCGGATATCCAGCCGATCTCTTCTGGTTTCGCGCCTCGATCGCGCTCTATGTGTTCGTCGGGCTGTGCTGGCTGCCGGTGGTCTGGATCCAGATCAAACTGCGCGATCTCGCAGCCACCGCGGCGCGCGATAGCGCTGCACTCCCAGAGCGTTACTTCAAACTCTTCCGGATATGGTTCTGGCTCGGCTGGCCAGCGTTTGCGGGCGTGATCGCGATCTTCGCGCTCATGGTCTGGAAACCGATCTGACGCATTCAGGTTGCGGGTCCGATCGCAGGCTTGCTGTAATCGATGGGCCGCAATCGACGGCTTGCAAACGGAGGCTCCGATGAACGTCGCTCGACTGTTCGCAATGGGCGCTGCGCTTTGTGCGGTGTCGGTACTCACCACCACCGCGGCTGAAGCGGCGAGGAGGGCAAGGGCCAGCGACGTCGTCAGGATCAGCGGCTGCACCACACACGTTCCGCCGTTTTGCATCGGTGTGCACTTTCGCGGAACGGCCTACGTCTTGAGTTCCGTCACGCCGATCACGATAGGCACCGGGGTCAAAGTGGTGGGCCGGAAGACCGGCCAGCCCGGGGTCTGTGGCGGCACGGCGCTTCAGGTCGTTTCGTGGCAGCCAACCCGGCGCGTGTGCAAATAGCCCGATCGTCGGCTGGCCCGTTCACATCCCGGCAAGCATCAGCAATTCGGCCGCGGAGTTCGCGAAGTCGAGCAGCGCCTGTCCGCCGAGCACGTAGACGAGACAGTGCGGCACCATCTCAAAGCCGGTGCGGTGGTAGAGCTGCCGCGCCGGGTTCTCGTCACGCACGTTGAGTTCGACATAGGCGGCGCCGCGGTCGCGTGCCGCGCCGGCGACCCCTGCGAGCAACGCACGGCCGAGGCCGCGGCGGCGATGCTCAGGCTCGACATAGAGGTCCTGAACGTAAATCGAAGGCCGCGTCCATCCGGCGATCCGGCGCTCGTTGAAGATCACGATGCCGATGACCTGGCCGTCGTGTTCGGCGACGTGTGCGGTGTAGCTCGGTGTGGGGCCGAAGCCTTGCAGGAGCCAATCGAGCACGGTGCCCTGGAGTCCTGTCGGGACGCCTTCCTCGATCAGCATCTTTTGCTTGAGCACCATCAGCATGGGGACATCGCCGGGCTTGGCGGAACGGATTTGAAAGGCGCTCGGAAGCGCGGGGGCGGCGTCAGGATCGCCGAGCGTTGGGCACAGCACAGCCATGGCATCTCACCTCGATGCGTGACACGTCGGATGGGGAAGCGGTTTAAGCGGTGGTGTCGAGCACGCCGCCGACACCGGGCGCGACCGCGGCGCTCGACGTCTGCGATGGGGACGCTGCGTCCGGTGGCACCGTATCCGGCTTGTGATGGCGATGATGGCCGCGATGCGCGCCTTGCAGCGCCTGCTTCATTCCGTCGAGCGCCTTTTGCGCGCCGGTGAGATCGCCGGATTGCAGCGCCTGACCAATCTGGCCGAGCGCCTGCGAAAGCGGATTGTTGCTGTCGCTGCCGGTCTGCGACTGGCTGAGCGCGTCATAGGCTTTTTGCGCGCCCGTCAGATCGCCAGAATTGATGCTACGGGCGAGTTGCATCAGCTCCTGGCGAAGCTGCTGCTGTTCGGACGCTTGCTGCGAACTGCCGACGCTCGACGACGAGATGCCAGATACGGCCATGACACATCTCCAAGGGATGCTCGATCCCGGATGTGTCGCCCCACATTATTGGTAGTGGAATATGGTTAGGAAAGTCTTAACGTCGCACTGTGTCGCACTCAGACGCCGAACGCTATGCGGACGCCATCGACGACGTATTGTACGGCGAGCGCTGCGAGGATCACGCCGAGCAAGCGCGACAGCACGACATTGCCGGTGATGCCCATGAACCGCGCGATGCGGCCCGCGGCGCAGAAGCACAGGAAGCTCGCAAGCGTCACGGCGGCGATGACGCCGAACAGGAAGGCAAGCCACACCGGCCGTCCGGCGGCTTGGCCAGTGAGCAGGATCACGGCGGTGATGGCGCCTGGGCCCGCCAGCAGCGGAATGGCGAGCGGGAAGGCGGCGATGTGGTGGACGTGCTCCTCCACCGCGTCTTCGGCGGATTTGCTCTCGCGCGCCTGACGCAGGTCGAACACCATCTCGAAGGCGATGGCGAACAGGAGCAGTCCGCCGGCGATGCGGAAGGCCGGCAGCGAGATGCCAAGCTGGCGCAGCAGCCAATCACCGCCGATCGCCGCGCCGAACAGGATCGCCGCCGCGATCAGCGAGGCGCGCAACGCGACCTCGCGGCGCTGCTTCTCCGAAAGCCCTTCGGTGACAGCGAGGAATGCCGGCACGAGGCCGACGGGATCGACCACGACGAACAACGTCACCAGCGCTGAGATGAGGAATTCGAGCGGCATGAGAGGGAGGTAGAACCGTGCTGCCGCAGGGTCAACGGACGCGCGAAATTTGCGTCCGTTGCGGCAACTTCGGGGCGGCGGTCTTGGCGCTGTCTTACTGGGCTCCAACACCTTGAATTAAAACGAAGAAATCCCAGGTATTGCGTGCTGTTTCATGTGGCTTCGAACGCTTGAATCAGCTATCAAAAACCAGCGTAGGATTCGCGTTTCCCGATCCGGGATTCCACTCAGGACTTAAGCATTGTCAGACGTTGAAAATCCCTCCGCCGGGGGACAGCCGCCCTCGGACGTGCGCCCGGTTTCGATCACGGAGGAAATGAAGCGCTCGTACCTCGATTACGCGATGAGCGTGATCGTGTCGCGTGCGCTGCCTGACGTGCGCGACGGCCTGAAGCCGGTGCATCGGCGCATCCTGTTCTCGATGCACGAGCAGGGCCATACGCCCGACAAAAAATACGTGAAGTCGGCCCGCGTGGTCGGCGACGTGATGGGTAAATATCACCCGCACGGCGACAGCGCGATCTACGACGCGCTGGTGCGCATGGCGCAGGATTTCTCCATGCGCCTGATGCTGATCGACGGACAGGGCAACTTCGGCTCGGTCGACGGCGATCCGGCGGCGGCGATGCGCTACACGGAATGCCGTCTGGCGAAGCCCGCGATGTCGATCCTTGCCGACATCGATGAGGACACGGTCGACTTCCAGCCGAACTACGACGGCAACGAGCACGAGCCGGTCGTCATGCCGGCGCGCTTCCCCAATCTTCTGGTCAACGGCGCCGGCGGCATCGCGGTCGGCATGGCGACCAACATCCCGCCGCACAATCTCGGCGAGGTGATCGACGGCTGCATCGCGCTGATCAACGATCCGGCGACCAGCATCGACGACCTCATCAACATCATTCCGGGCCCGGATTTCCCGACCGGCGGCATCATCCTCGGCCGCGCCGGCATTCGCGCGGCCTATCACCTCGGCCGCGGCTCGATCGTGATGCGCGGCAAGGTCGAGATCGAGACCATCCGCAAGGACCGCGAGGCGATCGTCGTCTCGGAGATCCCGTACCAGGTGAACAAGGCTTCGATGATCGAGCGCATCGCCGAACTGGTGCGCGAGAAGAAGATCGAGGGCATCTCGGAGCTGCGCGACGAGTCCGACCGTCAAGGCTATCGCGTGGTGGTCGAGTTGAAGCGCGATGCGATGGCGGACGTGGTGCTGAATCAGCTCTACCGCTTCACGCCGCTGCAATCGACGTTCGGCGCGAACGTGGTGGCGCTCGACGGCGGCCGCCCGCTGACGATGAATTTGAAGGACATGCTGGTCGCCTTCGTGGCGTTCCGCGAAGAGGTCGTGTCCCGCCGCACCAAGTTCCGCCTCGCGAAAGCGCGCGACCGCGCGCATATCTTGGTCGGTCTTGGCATCGCCGTCGCCAATATCGACGAGGTGATCCGGCTGATCCGTGCGTCCAAGGACGCCAACGAAGCCCGCGACGCCTTGATGAGCCGCGACTGGCCGGCCGCGACCGCGGCCGAGCTGATTGCGCTGATCGACGACCCGCGCCACAAGCTCGCCGCCGACGGCACCGTGCGGCTGACCGCCGAGCAAACCAAGGCGATCCTCGATCTCCGCCTGCAACGCCTCACGGCGCTGGGCCGCGACGAGATCAAGGACGAACTCGACAAGCTCGCTGCCGAGATCACCGACTATCTCGACATCCTGCGTTCGCGTGCGCGCGTGCAGGCGATCGTCAAGGACGAGCTCATCGCCGTCAAAACCGAATTCGCCACGCCGCGCCGCACCGTCATCGTCGAGCAGGAAGGCGAGATGGACGACGAGGACCTGATCCAGCGCGAGGACATGGTCGTCACCGTGTCTCACCTGGGTTACGTCAAACGCGTGCCGCTCTCGACCTACCGGGCGCAGAGGCGCGGCGGCAAGGGCCGCGCCGGCATGCAGACGCGCGACGAGGATTTCGTGTCGCGGCTGTTCGTGGCCAACACGCACACGCCGGTGCTGTACTTCACCTCGCTCGGCCGCGTGTACAAGGAGAAGGTCTGGCGCCTGCCGGCCGCAGCTCCCCAGGCGCGCGGCAAGCCGCTGATCAATATTCTGCCGATCGCGCAGGACGAGCGCATGACGACGATCATGCCGCTGCCGGAGGACGAAAGCTCCTGGGCGAACCTCGACGTGATGTTCGCGACCACCAAGGGTTCCGTCCGCCGCAACAAGCTGTCGGATTTCGTCGACGTGCGCCGCTCGGGCATCATCGCGATGAAGCTCGATGACGGCGAGGCGATCCTCGACGTGCAGATCTGTACCGAGAAGGACGACGTGGTGCTGACGACCGCCGCCGGCCAGTGCATCCGCTTCGCGGTGCCGGAGGTGCGCGTGTTCACCGGCCGCACCTCGATGGGCGTGCGCGGCATCAATCTCGCCGAAGGCGACAAGGTCATTTCGCTGTCGATCCTCAAGCACACCGACGTCGAGAGCGAGGAGCGCGCGGCTTACCTGAAGCGCGCCAACGCGGTGCGTCGCGGCCAGAACGGCGACGAGCCGGAGGGGGCAGCGGTCGATGCCGAAGATACGGCGGCGGGCGCGATCGAGCTGGGAGAGCAGCGTTACGTCGAGCTTTCGGCCGCCGAGCAGTTCGTGCTCACGTTGTCTGAGAATGGCTTTGGCAAGCGCACGTCGTCTTACGAGTACCGGACCACGGGCCGCGGCGGCAAAGGCATCACAGCCATGTCCGTGACCGGCAAGACCGGGCAGCTTGCGGCGTCGTTCCCGGTCGAGGAAAGCGATCAGATCATGCTGGTCACCGACGGCGGACAATTGATCCGTTGCCCGGTGAACGGCATCCGCATCGCCGGACGCTCGACGCAGGGCGTCATCGTGTTCGACACCGCCGAAGGCGAGAAGGTCGTCTCGGTCGAGCGCATCGGCGAAGAGGGCGGCGACGGCGAAGGCTGAGCCGACGAGCACGCGCGAAATACAAAACGGCCCCGTCTCGCGGCGGGGCCGTTTCGTTTTAGCGGTTCGGTCCGATCAGTAGTACGGGCCGGACACCCAAGGCGGCGGCACGTACGGGTAATACGGCCGGTAGTACGGACGATAATAGGGCCGGTAGTAGCCGTAGCCGCCACCATAGCCGTAGTAAGGCCGGTAGTACGGACGATAGCCGTAGCCGCCGCCGTAGTAGGGCCGGTAGCCGTAATAGGGCCGATAGTACGGCCGGTAATACGGACGGTAGTAGGGTCGATAGCCGTAGCCGCCGCCGTAGTAAGGCCGGTAGCCGTAGTAGTTCACGGGGGTGGCGACGTCGGCGTCCTTGACGGCGTCCTGCAAGGCCGCCGGAGCGGACAGGACGATCGCCTTGGCCGGCGTCGGGCCGAACGAGAACGCCGCAAGCAGGGCCAATGCGGCGGCCGCCAACATTCCTTTGCGCATCAATGCCTCCCATCCATACGCGGGGGAACAGACTGTATTTTCCGCCACTTAGATGGTTAACGCAATCCCTATTCCGGTGCGGTGGCGGGGTCTCACAGGTCCAGGGTTTGGGGAGCAAACAGCTCCTCCAGGGCCACTTTACGCGGGGTCAGGCCCTGTTCGAAGTTGTATTGCGCGATGGTCTCCAGAACCGTGCGCGAGGCCTTGATGCCGTAGGCCATCGGGTCGATTGCGAGCGCCTTCTGGGTCTCGCCGCCAATGAGGCCGAGCTCCCGGTAGGGCTTGAGCAGCAGGTTGCCGCGGCGGACCACCTCGGCGCGCGCCTTGGCGAAGGCCGTATAGAGATTGAGCGCGAGCCAGGGATGGCGTTCGAGCAGCGCGCGGCGCACCACGACCGCGTGATTGATCGGATAGATGCCGGTCTTGGCGTAGTAGCGCCGGCCTTCGGCGGCGCGGTCGGCGAACAGCGGCTTGATGCGCGGGTCCGACGACAGATCGAGGCGGCTGCGGTCGACCAGATTGTTGTGGGAGAGGTAGCGCAGCGTGCCGTCGAGTTCGCCCTTGATCAGCATCTCGCCCATGCTGGTCTCGGGCGAGATGCGGTTGACCGTGACGCCGGGAGGCGGCGCGAAGGCTTCGCCGCCGTGGCTCTTCTCGGCCGGACGTTCCATGAACCAAGTGACCTCGCTCGGCTTGACGCCGAACTCGTGCTCGAGCGCGCCGCGCGCCCACAGCGCCGCAGTCTGCTGATACTCCGGCACGCCGATGCGTTTGCCTCGGAGTTGTTCTGGCTTGGTGATGCCGGACGCAGCGGTGACGAGAATGCGTGTGTGGAAGAACTCGCGCGAGGTGAACACAGGCAGCGCGACCCACGGCGTCTTGCCGCGCGCGGTCGCGATGAGGAGCGAGGACATCGACATTTCGGAGACGTCAAAGTCGGCGAATTTCAACTGCCGCCAGAACATCTCGGACGGATGCACGGCGGTCGGAAACAGCGTGATGCCTTCGGCGGTGACTTCGCCGTCGAGGAGAGGGCGCGTGTTCTCGTTGTCGGAGAGGGCGATGCTGAGTTCGAGGCGGGCTTCGGACATGGGATGTGCGGCCTGAAATGGCGGAGGCGGGACGTGAGTTGTACGCCCGCGTCGAGACCGCCGCTACCGCCCGCCGGCGTTCTCGATGATGCGCGCCATCTCGGTGTAACCGCGGCGGCGGGCGTGCTGGAGCGGTGTGGTGCCCTGGCGGTCGGCGACGTTCACGTCGGCGTTGGCATCGACCAGCGCCCTCACGATCTCGATGTAATTCTTGCTGCCGTTGCCGAGCACGATGGCTTCCATCAGCGCGGTCCAGCCGAGATTGTTGACGTGGTTGAGCGGCGCTTTGGCCGCGATCAGGATTTTCACGACCTCGGGATGGCCAGCGTGAGCGGCGGCAATCAGCGCGGTGCCGTCGTAGCGGCTGGTGATGTTCTTGGCACTGGCGCCGCCCTCGAGCGCGAGCTTGAGCATCTCGATGTCGTTGGCGACCGATGCGATGGTGACGATGTCGTAGCGGTCGATCTCGAGCGCATTCGGATTGGCGCCGAGCTTCAGCAGCGCGCGAGCCGCGTCGTATCTCTTCAGGTAGGCCGCGACGTGAAGCGGCGTGCGGCTTTTGGAATCCTGAATGTTGGGTTTTTCGCCGTCCCTGATGAGCTGTTCGATCTCGGCGGCGTCGTTCTTCGCCGCGGCCTCGTGCAGGCCCGCATAAACCGCGATCTCCTGGGCCGTCGGCGCGGTTTGGGCCTGCGCCGGGATAGCGAACAGGAGGACGGCGAGAACGAGAGCGGAGCGCATCATTCGGTCTTGAGATTAAGCGCCTTCACCAGCGGTTGCCAGCGGCCGATGTCGGCCTTGATCAATGCCGCGAATTCCTGCGGCGAGCCGCCGAGCGGATCGGCGCCGAGCTTGGCCAATGCTTCGACGAATGGCTTGCTCTTGAGCGCGTCGTTGATCTGCGCGTTCAGCTTGTTGACGACATCGGGGGCGGTTCCGGCCGGCGCGAGTAAGCCGGTCCAGCTCTGCGAAACGAAGCCCGGATAGCCGACCTCTTCCATGGTTGGAATGTCCGGCAACTCCGGCAGGCGTTTGGGCGAGACGGTCGCGAGCACGCGCAGCTTGCCGGCGTTGACGAGAGGAAGGAGCACTCCGGTGCCTTCGAAGGTCATCTGGATGTTGCCCGCGACCACGTCCTGGATGGACGGGCCGCCGCCGCGATAGGGCACGTGCACGATGTCGATGCCGGCGCGCGACTTGAACATCTCGCCGATCATGTGCGGCAGCACGCCGACGCCGCCGGAGGAGAAGTTGACATTGCCGGGATTGGCCTTCGCGTAGGCGACCAGTTCCTGCACGGTCTTTGCCGGGAATGACGGATGCACCACGAGGATGGTGGTGCCGGTGCCGACCGGTGCGATCGGGGCGAAGCTCGTCACCGGATCGTAGCCGGGATCTTTCTGAATAAGCGGCGAGAGGATCAGCCCGCTGACGCTGGAATAGAGCAGCGTGTAGCCGTCCGGGTCCGAGCGCGCCGCCTCCTTCGAGCCGAGCGTGTTGCCCGCGCCGGGGCGGTTGTCCACCACCACGCTCTGGCCGATGGTGCCGGACAGGGATTGCGCCGTGAGCCGCGCCACCACATCGACCGGGCCCCCCGCGGGCGTCGGCACGATGATCTTGATGGGGCGGCTCGGATACTTGTCCTGCGCGGATGCTGCGGTTGCAGCAAACGCGAGCAGGACGGCGAGGGCGATCCGCTTCATCGTCAATCGGCTTTGACATTGGCGGCGCGCATGATCGCGCCGATGCGGTGATATTCGTCGGCGAGGAACTTCGCCATTTCATCCTGCGACATGAACACGGGGTCGGCAGCCATGATCTTGAGCCGGTCGGCGATCTCGGACGCGCGCAGGCCCGCGACGATCTCGTTGCGGATCTTGGTCACGATCTCCGGCGGCGTGCCGGCGGGCGCGACCACGCCGGACCACGACGAACCGATGACGTCCTTCACGCCGCTCTCGACCATCGTCGGCAGTTCCGGCAGTTCGGCAAGGCGCTGGTCGCGAATGACCGCGAGGCCGCGGATCTTGCCGTCGTTGAGATGGCCGAACATCACGGAGGTGGTTTCGAAGCCGAGCTGGAGCCGGCCCGCGAGCATGTCGGTGATCAGCGTGGACGCGCCGCGATAGGGCACGGTGACGATGTTGGCGCCGGTGCTCATCTTGAACATCTCGGCAAGCATGTGCGGCGGCGCGCCGTTGGGGACTCCGAAGTTGAGCTCGCCCGGATGCGCTTTCGCATGAGCAAGCACGTCCTGCACCGATTTGAACGGCGTGTTGGCCGCCGCGATCATCACGTAGGGCACGCTCGACACCATCGCGACCGGCACGAAGCTCTTGATCGGATCGTAGCCGGTGTTCTCGCGATAGAGCGCGGGGCCGATGGCGAGCGCGGCCGAGCTTCCCATCAGCAACGTGTAGCCGTCGGGATCGGAACGTGCGGTTTCCCGGCCGGCGAGCGTGCCGCCTGCGCCGGGCTTGTTGTCGACGAAGACCTGGCCGAGCGTGGTCGAAAGACGCTGGGCAACGAGCCGGCCCATCACGTCGAGCGGGCCGCCGGGCGGGAAGGGAACGATCAGCCGGATCGGCCGGTTCGGAAATGCGGCCTGCGCTCGCACGGGAGCGACACTCAGTGCAGCGGCGGCACCGGCGAGAAATTCACGTCTGCGGATCATTCCCATTCCCTCGTTCATTCCAATTTCATGCCAGATGATTTGACGACTTCGGCCCATTTCGGTGCCTCGTCGGCGATGAAGGCGGCGAAATCCTGCGGTGTGCCCGGCCGCACGTCGGCGGCCAGGCGCGTGAGCGTTGCGGCCATCTCGCCGGTGCCGAGCTCTGCGTTGATGGCGGTGTTGAGCTTCTGGATGATCGGCGCAGGCGTGCCTGCGGGCGCGACGATTCCGCTCCAGGATATCGAGACGAAGCCCGGCACGGTTTCGGCCAGCGCCGGCACGTCGGGGATTTGCTTGAGCCGCTGCGGACTCGTCACAGCGATCGGCCGCACCTTCTCGTCTTGGATGTGCGAGAGCAGCACGGATGCGGGCTCGAAGGCGAAATCGATCTGGCCGCCGATCAGATCGGTGATGGTGTTGGCGGCGGCCTTGTAGGGGATGAACACCGGCTCGATGACGGTGCGCAGGCGGAACAGCTCGCCGGTCAGGTGCGGCAACGTGTCAGTCGGGAATCCGAAGTTGAGCTTGCCTGGATGCGCCTTGGCGTAATCGATGAACTCCTGCGTGTTGTGGATCGGCAGCGCTGGGCGAACCACCAGCACGAAGGGTACGCTGGAGATCAGTGCAATCGGCGCAAAGCCCTTTACCGGATCGAAGTCGAGATTTTTGTAGAGGTTCGGACTCACACCCATCGTGGTGGAGCTCGCAACCATCAAGGTGTAGCCGTCAGGCTCGGCGGTCGCGACCGCGCGGGCGCCAAGCATGCCGCCCGCGCCGGGACGGTTCTCCACGACCGTCGCGCCGACCGTGTTCGACAGGCGCTGCGCGACGAGCCGGCCCATCACATCGACGGGCCCGCCCGCGCCGAAAGGCACGATCAGGCGAATGGGTTTCGTCGGATAGGTCTGCGCGACCGCGCCAAAGGCGGCGGCGAGAAAAAAGCCCACGGCTGCGACGACGCGAACCATGCTTCCACCCAGTCTGCGGTTTCCCGCGGCGCGCCTGTCAGCGTTGTTCTTCCTGGGCTTCAAGCCCGCTGCGCACGCTGTTACGGGTAGGGTATTAAGCCGGGACCATGCGGCACAAGCGGGTGCGGCTCTGAATCACAGGCTTGGCATCACAGGGCGGGAAATGTCTGGGACGGTTGCAATTGTCGGCGCGGGCATCGGCGGGTTGACGGCGGCGCTGGCGCTGCTGCGACAGGGCATCGACGTCGAGGTCTATGAGCAGGCGGCCGAACTGCGCGAACTCGGCGCGGGCGTGCAGATCTCGCCGAACGGAACCCGGGTGCTCTATTCGCTGGGTCTGGGGCCCGAGATCGAGAAGGTCGGCGTGGTCGTTGCCGGAAAGGAAATCCGGCTCTGGAGTACGGGGCAGACCTGGAAGCTGTTCGATCTCGGCGCGGAGTCGGTTGAGCGCTACGGCTCGCCTTACATGATGTTCCACCGCGGCGACATGCATAAGGTGCTGCTCGATGCGATCCGTCGCATGAAGCCGGATGCGATCGTGCTCGGCCGCAAATGCGTGGACGTTTCGCAGAGTGGCGACACCGTCACGATGACGTTCGAGAACGGCACGAGCGCGAGCGCGTCCATCGTGATCGGCGCCGACGGCGTGCAATCGCGCGTGCGTAGCGCGCTGTGGGGCGCGGACCGACCGGAGTTCACCGGCATCGTGGCATGGCGCGGGCTGATCCCTCGCGATCAGGTGCCGGATGGCGTGAAGATGGATTTCGGGACCAACTGGGTCGGTCCGGGCGGTCACGTTGTGCAGTATCCGGTGCGCGGCGGAACGCTGCTGAACTTTGTCGGGTTGTTGGAGCGCGACGATTGGCGCGTGGAGTCCTGGACCGTGCAGGGCACGAAGGACGAGTTCACCAACGATTTCAGGACATGGAATCCGGCGATCCACGCGTGTATCCGCGCGGTGGACGTTCCCTACAAGTGGGCGCTGTTCGCGCGGCCGCCGATGGAAACGTGGATCAAGGACCGCGTTGCGCTGCTCGGCGACGCCTGCCACTCGATGCTGCCAATGCTGGCGCAGGGCGCGGTGATGGCGCTCGAGGATGGCGTCGTGCTGGCGCGCTGCATCAAAAAGTACGGCATCGGAACCGATGCGTTGCACGCCTATGAGAAGGCGCGGATGGCGCGCGCCAACCGTGTGGTTGAGGGCTCGGCGGAAAACGGCCGGCGTTTCCACAATCCGGACCTCGCCAACGCCGAGGGCGCGGAGGCCTACGTCACGCGGGAATGGCAGCCGGACAAGGTGCGGGCGCGTTACGACTGGCTGTTCACTTATGACGCGACTGCTGTAGAAGTCTGACCGTGACCAAGACGCCGAAACCACCGCCTCGCTATGTGCGCCCGCCGTCGCCTTTCGAGGTGACCGGCGAGCCGCCGGGCGCGATCGTGCATCCGAGCGCGAAGGTCGAGGATCACGTCGCCATCGATCCGGGCGCGGTGATCGGTCCGCGTGCGGGCATCGGCAGCGGCACGCTGATCGGCGCGACGGCCGTCATCGGCCCCGATGTGCAGATCGGCCGCAATTGCATGATCGGCGCGAGCGTCACCATCACGCACGCCTTCATCGGCGATGGCGTCACGATCCATGCCGGTTGCCGGATCGGGCAGAACGGACAACCCGGTGGCCGGGTCATTATCCAGGACGGCTGCGAGATCGGCGCGGGTGCGGTGATCGACCGTGGCGCGAGCGGTGACACAGTGATCGGCGAAAAAACGAAGATCGACAATCTCGTGCAGATTGCCAACGACGCGATGGTCGGCCGGCATTGCCGTCTCGTCGCGCAAAGTGGCATCGCGGCCCATGTCACGCTGGGCGATCACGTCGTGCTCGGGCGGCAGGCGGGCGTCGCGGACCATCTCATGGTCGGCGAGGGCGCGGAGATCGGCGCGCGCGCCGGCGTTGTCGTGGATGTGAAGCCCGGCGCGAAGGTCTGAACGGTCTTTCTGAAAGGCGAACAGGCAGCGCCGGGGAGCGCTGCCTGTCCATAAGCTCTGTCGTCGTGTGGGGGAGGACGAGGAGCTTTACTTCACGGTCCGCTTCGCAGGAGCCTGAACGACGCGCTTGGCAGCGTCGGTCTCGGCCCGCCTCTGGGCGGAAATCTCGACAGTGGCGCGATCGGCGACAACCACGCGCACCTCTCTGGTCACTTGACCCATCGCCTCACGGCGGTCACGGACGCAGTTGTTTTCATAGAACGGCCAAGCCTGCTCGGAGCACTTGGTGCCAATGGCGCGGGTGTCCAGGCGGTCGCTCTTGCCGTTGTTCACGGACGCGGCGACCGGGTCGCTCGCACCGGGCCAAATGGTGAGGGCGCCAGCGATTGCGGCGGCAGCCGCAACAGCCGAAATGGTCTTGGGATAGAATTTCATGGCGCGCCCCTGTCAGCAGGCCCTTCCACGGCCTCTTACGCAGTAGTCGCGCCAGCCCCGGTTTGGGTTCACGGGTTCCGCAAATATTTTCGAGAGGGGCGGTCTTGCCTGAAAACGCCTTCAAAACGTTCGTTTTCGAAGGCGGATTACCCCCATAGCCGCCTTGCCGGGCCCTTTTGGGCGGGTTAGACCCGCCTTATGCCTCGGATCGCCCTCTATGCCGGATCGTTCGATCCGGTCACCAACGGACACCTCGACGTCGTACGGCAGGCCACCAAGCTTGCCGACAGGCTGGTGCTGGCGGTCGGAATCCACCCCGGCAAGACGCCGTTGTTCTCGACCGACGAGCGGCTGGCGATGCTGGAGGAGATCTGTGCGCCGATGTGGAAGCAAACCGGCTGCGAGATCACTTACACGACCTTCGCCGACCTGGTGGTAACGGCCGCCAAGCGTGCCGGCGCGACCATCCTGGTCCGCGGCCTGCGCGACGGCAGCGATTTCGACTACGAGATGCAGATGGCTGGCATGAACGGCACCATGGCGCCGGAGGTGCAGACCGTCTTCCTGCCGGCCTCGCCCGGCGTCCGCCCGATCACCGCCACTTTGGTGCGGCAGATCGCAGCGATGGGTGGCGACGTTTCGGCCTTTGTGCCGCCGCAGGTCGCGGCCCGCCTGACCAAGAAGTTCACCGGCAAAGCCGGCTGATCTCGACAAGCCCGAACCGTTTGGAGAACCCATGATCCGTCTTTTCGCCGCAGCCCTCATCGCGCTCGCCTGCGCCGCGCCTGCGGTCGCGCAGCAGCAAGCGCCGCGCTTGCCCGCGGGCGTCGATCCGCAGAATGCGCTGATCATCGACACCACCAAGGGCCGTATCATCGTCAAGCTGCGCACCGACATCGCTCCGCAGCACGCCGCGCGGTTGAAGCAGCTCGCGCGCGAGAAATTCTATGACAACGTGCCGTTCCACCGCGTGATGGACGGCTTCATGGCGCAGACCGGCGACGGCCAGAACTTCAACGGCACCGGCGGTTCGAAATATCCGAACCTGAAGCAGGAGTTCTCCAACGTGCCGTTCAAGCGCGGCATCGTCGGCATGGCGCGGCGCGGCGACAGCGTCGATAGCGCGAACTCGCAGTTCTTCATCATGTTCGCGGAAGGCTCGAGCCTGAACAACCAGTACACGGTGATCGGCGAGGTCGTGCAGGGCATGGACGTGGTCGACAAGCTCAAGAAGGCGCCTCCGGGTTCGCAGGGCGGTACCGTCACCGATCCTGACAAGATGACCCGCGTGCAGGTCGCGGCCGACGCGAAGTAAGGAGATCAACACGGAGCGGCGATGAAAGGCACGCTCGCACTCGCCGGACTTGCGGTTGCGGCCTTGGGTCCAGGGCCGCAACCGGCGGAAGCGGCGTGTAGCGTGTTCCATCATGAACCCTGCGCGCCCGAGCTGCTCTACGACTACGGGCTGCGGTTCACGATCCAGAGCCGGCCGATGGACCCAGAGGCGGCGATGGCGCCGAAGGGGCCGCTCAACACGCTCAATGATATCGCGAATGCGATGCGCGGCTGCTGGAAATGGCCGCCGATCAGCGAGATCAATACGGGGATGGACCTTACGGTCCTTCTCAGCTTCAAACGCAGTGGTGAAATCTTCGGTGCGAAGATTACATACCAGAGCAAGAACGTCTCGGCGGAGGAGCGTGCGATCTATCACGGCGTGCTGCTGGATGCGCTCAAGCTCTGTTCGCCGCTGCCGGTTTCCGAAAGTCTAGGTCACGCGATTGCGGGCCGTCCGATGTTGTTCCGTTTCCACGACACGCGAAAAGAACGAAAGGTATAAGTGATGGCAAAGCCTGAAGACACGATGATCCTCGAGACCACCAAGGGCAACGTGGTGATCGAGATGCGTCCCGACCTCGCGCCCGGTCACGTTGCTCGCATCAAGGAGCTGGTGCGCGATGGCTTCTACGACGGCATCGTGTTCCATCGCGTGATCGACGGATTCATGGCGCAGACCGGCTGCCCGAACGGCACCGGCACCGGCGGCTCGGGCAAGAAGCTGAAGGCCGAGTTCAACGCCGAGCCGCACGTGCGCGGCGTCGTCTCGATGGCACGCGCCAACGACCCGAACTCGGGCGACAGCCAGTTCTTCATCGTGTTCGACGACGCCACGTTCCTGGACCGCCAGTACACGGTCTGGGGCAAGGTGATCGAGGGCATGGAGAACGTCGACCAGATCAAGCGCGGCGAGCCGGTCCGCGATCCGGACAAGATCATCAAGGCGACGATGGCGGCCTGACGCGAAGTAAAATATTCAGTTCCTTGTTGTCGTCATGGCTGGGCTTGTCCCGGCCATCTCGATTCATTAGGCACTGAACTCTCCTAAGCGGGATCGCCGGGCATAGGCGAGTGAAGCGACGCCGTCCTTCGGACGGCTATGCCCGGCGATGACAGCGGCGGGTTTTATGCGCACGGACCTTTTCGATTTCGAGCTTCCGCCCGAGCGGATCGCGCTGCGGCCGGTCTCGCCGCGCGAGGCCGCGCGGCTGATGGTCGTGCATCCGGGCGCGAGCCCTGAAACAGAAGACCGCATCGTGCGCGACCTGCCGGACTTGCTCCGCGCGGGCGACGCGCTGGTGGTCAACGACACCAAGGTGATCCGGGCGCGGCTCAGTGGCCGCCGGATCGGCCGCGACACCGAGCCGAAGATCGAAGCGACGCTGGTGCGGCGGCTCGACGGCTCGCGGTGGAACGCATTCGTGAAGCCGGCGAAGAAGCTCGAGCCGGGCGACGTGGTGCGGTTCGGCGAGGAGGGCAAGGTCTGCTTCCTCGGCCAGTTGGACGCCACGGTCGAGAGCAAGGGCGAGGGCGGGCTGGTGACGCTGTCGTTCGCGTTCCACGGCGCCGTGCTCGATCAGGCGATCGAGGAGCGGGGCGACATGCCGCTGCCGCCTTATATTGCGTCGAAACGGAAGCCCGACGAGCAGGACAACGCCGATTACCAAACCTTGTTTGCGCGCGACGAAGGCTCTGTCGCGGCGCCGACGGCAGGGTTGCATTTCACCGACGACCTGATGGCGCGGCTGTCCGCGCGCGGCGTCGGCGTTCACAAGGTCACGCTGCACGTGGGGCCGGGGACGTTCCTGCCGGTCCATGCGGACGACACCACGGACCACAAGATGCACGCGGAGCACGCGGTGGTGACCGCCGAGACGGCGAATGCGCTGAACGCGGCGCGCAAGAACGGAGGGCGGATCATCGCGATCGGCTCGACCTCGCTGCGGACGCTGGAAAGCGCCGCAGCCGATGACGGCACGATCCGGCCGTTTGCCGACGAAACGTCGATCTTCATCACACCCGGCTATCGCTTCAAGGCGGTGGACCTGATGTTCACGAATTTCCATCTGCCGCGCTCGACGCTGTTCATGCTGGTGTCGGCGTTCAGTGGGCTTGAGACAATGAAACGCGCCTACACCCATGCCATCGCGTCCGGCTATCGTTTCTATTCCTATGGTGACGCCTGTTTGCTACATCGCGCGGCAGCATGACGGCATTTTCCTACAAGCTCATCGCAACCGACGGCCGCGCCAGGCGCGGCGAGGTCGTGACGCCGCATGGCGCGATCCGCACGCCAGCCTTCATGCCGGTCGGCACGCAGGCGACGGTAAAGGCGGTGCCGTTCGATGAGGTGAAGCGCTCGGGCGCCGATATCGTCCTCGCCAACACCTACCATCTGATGCTGCGGCCAGGCCCGGAGCGGATCGCTTCGCTCGGCGGGTTGCACAAGTTCATGAACTGGTCGGGGCCGATCCTGACCGACTCCGGCGGCTTCCAGGTGATGTCGCTCTCCGCGTTGCGGAAGCTCACCGAGAAGGGTGTGACGTTCCGCTCGCACATCGACGGCACGATGTTTGACCTTACGCCCGAGCGTGCGGTCGAAATCCAAGCGCTGCTCGGCGCAGACATTTCCATGCAGCTCGACGAGTGCATCAAGCTGCCGAACGCTCGCCCCGAGATCGAGCGCGCGATGGAGCTTTCAATCCGCTGGGCAGAGCGGTGCAAACGGGCGTTCGAGGGCCGCGACCGCGAAGGTGACGCGCTGTTCGGCATCGTGCAGGGCGGCGACGATGCGGAATTGCGGGCGCGGAGCGCCAAGGCGCTCGTCGATATCGGATTCCCCGGCTACGCCATCGGCGGGCTCGCGGTTGGCGAGCCGCAGGAGGTGATGCTGCGTGTGGTCGAGGAGACGGCAGCGCAATTGCCCGCCGACAAACCGCGTTACCTGATGGGCGTCGGGACACCGGAAGACCTGATGGAAGCCGTGGCGCGGGGCATCGACATGTTCGACTGCGTGATGCCCACTCGCAATGGCCGCCACGGTGCGGTGTTCAGCCGGTTCGGCCAGATCAACCTCGACAACGCGCGGCACCGCGACGATCCGCGCCCGATCGATGCCGAAAGCCCGCACGAGGCGACGCGCACCTATTCACGCGCCTATCTGCATCATCTCTTTCGGGTTCAGGAGATGCTCGGACAGACGCTGCTGTCCTCGATCAATCTGGCCTACTACCAGACGTTGATGCAGGGCATGCGCGACGCCATCGAGCGCGGCACCTTTGCCGCGTTCTGCGCGCAGACCAAAGAAGGCTGGGCTAAGGGCGATCTGCCGGCTTTGTGAACGGCTCGAGCGTGTGCGGGCTGCGCTTCACAGCGCTCACCGAATAATCGATGTCTTTGCTGTAGTGGATGTCGCGCAGCACGGGCGCGTCATCGCGGCGCAGATAGCCGGCGGCTGCGGACAAAAGAACCGCAAGACCAAGAGCCGTGGCCAGAACCTTCATCGGTGGCGCCCCCGCCGGTTAATGGCGCGGACCCTAGCGGATCACGGCCCGTCGTGCGAGCGGAATATCCTGGCGTGGGGATTGGGGCAATCCGCCGTAATGGGCCTCGACGCCGCCCCATTTCGGGGCGCAAAATGGGACCAATTCAAAAACATGGCGCAGCGGTGTGCCCGCAAGCGCCGGTCCATATAGGGAGCATGCCCATGGCCGTGACCATCAAGGTCAATGGAGCCAGCCGCGCGGTTCCGGCCGAGCCGGACACCCCGCTGCTCTATGTTCTGCGCAACGATCTCGCCCTGAACGGCGCCAAATTCGGCTGCGGACTGGCGCAATGCGGCGCCTGCACGGTGCTGATCGACGGTAAGCCGGTGCGGTCCTGCATCACCGCGATCAGCTCGGTCGGCAATTCTGAAGTGACCACGCTGGAAGGGCTCGGCACGCCAGACAAGCCGCACCCGCTGCAAAAGGCCTTCATCGAGGAACAGGCCGCGCAGTGCGGTTACTGCGTCTCCGGCATGATCATGTCGGCCAAGGAGTTGCTCGACCGCAATCCGAAGGCGACCGAGGCCGATGTGAAGGAGGCGCTCTCCGGCAACCTCTGTCGCTGCGGGACTCACAATCGCATCATCAGTGCCGTGCTGCGCGCCGGCCGCGAGATGGGGAGGACCTGACCATGAACGCCCCCATCATTTCTCGCCGCACATTTGCAAAGGGTCTGGGTGGTATCGTTCTGGCCTTCTCGCTCGATCCGTCCGAGATGCTCGGGCAGAGCGCTCCGCCGCCGCTGCCGGGGAGCCTGAGCGGCAACCGGCTGTTGAGTGCGTGGCTCCGCATAAACCCCGACGGCACCGCGACCGTGTTCACCGGCAAGGTGGAGCTCGGGCAGGGCATCCTGACCTCGCTTGCGCAGATCGCGGCGGAAGAGCTCGATCTGCCGATTGCGAAGCTCAAGATGATCTCCGGCGACACCGGCCAGACGCCGAACGAAGGCATGACCGCGGGCAGCCAGTCGATCGAGAATTCCGGGCTGGCGTTGCGTCTTGCCGGCGCGGAGGTGCGCGCGATCCTGGTCGATCTCGCGGCGAAGAAGCTCGGCGCTGAAGCGGCGACCTTGAAAATCGCCGACGGGACGATCACGGCACCTGACGGCCGCAAGGTCGGTTACGGCGAACTTGCCGCCGAAACAGATCTCAAGCGCGAGGCGACCGGCAAGGTTGCGCCAAAGAGCCCGGCGGACCACAAGATCGTCGGTCAGCACGTCGCGCGGCTCGATATCCCGGCAAAAGTGTTCGGCGGAGCGAGCTACGTCCAGGACATGCGGCCGCAGGGCATGGTGCACGGCCGCGTGGTGCGCCCGCCGCGCGCGGGCTCGACGCTGGAGTCCTTCGATGAGGAAAGCGCGAAGAAAATTCCGGGCGTGATCGCGGTCGTTCGTGACGGCTCGTTCCTCGGCGTGGTCGCCGAGCGCGAGGAGCAGGCGATCAAGGCGCGCGAGGCGCTGATCAAGAGCGTGAAGTGGAAGCTCGGTCCGGAACTTCCTGATCCGAACACGATCTACGCGCACTTGAAATCGCTGCCGAGCGTCGATCAGGTCATCAGCAACAAGCAGGGCCCGGTGCTGGCCAGCGCGGCTACTGGAGCCAAGGCGCTGGAGGCGACCTACACCAAACCCTACATGGCGCACGCGTCGATCGGACCGTCCGCCGCGCTCGCGGAATTCCGCGATGGTACGATGACCGTGTGGACTCATTCGCAGGGCGTGTTCCCGCTGCGTGCCGAATTGGTGAAGGCATTGAAGATGCCGGCGAACCAGGTCCGCTGCGTCCACGTCGAGGGCTCGGGCTGTTACGGCCACAACGGTGCCGACGACGTGGCGCTCGATGCCGCGCTGCTCGCGCGAGGCGTGCCCGGCCGTCCGGTGCGGCTGCAATGGATGCGTGAGGACGAGTTCGGCTGGGAGCCCTACGGACCGGCGATGGCGATGCAGGTCAAGGCCTCGCTCGACGCCGACGGCAAGATCGCGGACTGGCAGTACGAGCTGTGGAGCAATTCGCATTCGACGCGGCCGCAATCGACCGACGGCTCGAATGTGCTGGCGGCCTGGTATCTGGCTGAGCCCATGAAGATGGGCCAGATGACCAGCCCGCCGCAGCCGGCGGGCGGCGGCGACCGCAACGCGATTCCGCTCTACGACTTCCCGAACCAGAAGGTTGTGCATCATTTCCTGCGCGACGTAATGCCGATCCGCACGTCGGCGCTGCGCACGCTCGGCGCCTACGCCAACGTGTTCGCGTCGGAATCCTTCATGGACGAATTGGCCGCGGCGGCGAATGCCGATCCGGTCGCGTTCCGGCTCGCGCATCTGAAGGACCCGCGGGCGAAGGCGGTGATCGAGACGGTCGCGCGCATGTCCGGCTGGCAGCCGAACGCGAAGGGCGACGGCACGCGCGGGCGCGGCATCGCGTTCTCCAAGTACAAGAACCTTGCTTGCTACGTCGCTTGCGTCGCGGATATCGAGGTGGACCGCGCCAGTGGCCGGGTGAAAGTTTCACAGGTGTGGTCGGCCATCGACGCCGGTCTCGTCATCAACCCGACGGGCCTCGCGATGCAGACCGAAGGCGGCATCATCCAGTCGGCAAGTTGGACGCTGCACGAGGGGGTGAAGTTCGACAAGAACGGCATCATCTCCAGGGACTGGTCGACCTATCCGATCATGACGATGCCCGAGGTGCCGAAGATCACGGTCGAACTCATCAACCGGCCCGACCAGCGCCCGTCCGGCGCGGGCGAAGGATCACAGGGGCCGGCGGTTGCGGCGATCGCCAACGCTTTCGCCCATGCCACTGGAAAACGCATCCGCGATCTGCCGTTCACGGCCGACCGCGTGAAAAAGGCGCTCGCATAACAGGTTCGAAACAGGCCCACGACGGCTCTAGCTCCGCGTGGGTCATAGGCAAACGAAGTGACGCCGTCCTTTGGACGGCTATGGGAGGATCTCATGGCCACGAATTTCACTGTGAACGGGAAGGCGACGTCGACCGACGCACCGCCTTCGACACCGCTGCTGTGGGTGATCCGCGAGGGCCTCAAGCTGACCGGCACCAAATACGGATGCGGTACCGGTTTGTGCGGCGCCTGCATGGTCCACGTCGACGGCAAGCGCGCCTTCTCCTGCCAAACGCAGGTGTCGGAGGTCTCCGGCAAGTCGATCACGACGATCGAGGGCCTGTCGCCGGACTCATCGCACAAGCTGCAAAAGGCCTGGCTTGCCGAACGCGTGCCGCAATGCGGCTACTGCCAGTCCGGCCAGATCATGAGTGCGGCCGACCTTCTGAAGACCAATCCGAAGCCGACCCGCGAGCAGATCGTCGAGCACATGAGCACGAACATCTGCCGCTGCGGTACTTATCAACGCATCGTGCGCGCGGTTGAGCGCGCCTCGAAGGAGGCGTGACATGAACCAGCACATCAAGAGCTTTGAAAAAGCGCTCTCTCGCCGTCAGGTGATGATCGGAGCGGCCGGTCTGACATTTGCCGTCGCGCTTGGCGGTCAAGCGGACGCCGCTGTGCTCGCTGGCGAGCGCAGCGGCCAGACGTTGAGCCCGTGGGTGAGCATCGCTCCCGACGGCACAGTCACCATCATGTCGGCTGCGACCGAGATGGGGCAGGGGTCGATGACCTCGCTGCCGCTCATCATCGCCGAGGAACTCGACGCCGACTGGAGCAAGGTGCGGATCGTGCCCGCGCCGCCGCTCGATACGATCTACGGCAATCCGGGCTTCGGCGGCATGATGTACACCGCGGGCTCGAATGCGGTGACGAGCTACTACACGCCACTGCGGATCATGGGCGCCCAGGTGCGCCGCGTGCTGCTCGACAACGCCGCGAAAAAGCTTGGCGTGCCAGTCGAGGAGCTGACGACCGAGCCGAGCATGGTGGTGCATGCCAAGTCCGGCCGTAAGCTTTCTTATGGCGACATCGCCGCCGTTGCCGAAGTGCCGGCCAAGGCGCCGGAGATCAAGCCGGATCAGCTCAAGAAGCCGTCCGCGTTCCGCCTGATCGGCAAGGACGTGATGCGGATCGAGCTGCCGAGCAAAGTCAACGGCACCGCGCAATACGGCATCGACATTCAGGTGCCGGGGATGGTGTACGGCACTGTGCTGCGTGCGCCGGTCGAAGGATCGGTGCCGGACAAGATCAATGACGCAAAAGCGAAGGCGGTGCCGGGTGTCACCGCAATCATTCGGTTGCCACATGGCGTCGGCGTGGTGGCCGATACCGCGTGGGCGGCGCTGGAGGCGCGCCGCGCGCTCGACGACTCTGTCACCTGGACACGGACCGGTACAGCCTGGGGCTTTGACAGCGACAAGGGACAGGACGCCTTTGCCGCGAGCGCGAAGAACCTGGCGGCGCCGGCACGCGACTGGAGTGCGAAGGGCAATGCGCGCGGCGAGATCCAGAAGGCTGCCAGCATGGTCGAGGCGGAGTATCGCTGCGACTACGCCTATCATGCGCAGATGGAGCCACTGAATGCAGTCGCCACGGTGTCGCCGTCGGGCGATGCGGTCGAAATCTGGGCTGGCACGCAAAGCCAGACCACGGCCACGGAAGCCCCGGCCAAGTTCCTCGGCATCCCGCGCGACCGCGTGAAGCTGCATGACCTCCTGATGGGCGGCGGCTTCGGACGCCGTGGCAACCGCGATGTCGATTTCATCGTCGACGCAGTGATGCTGTCCAAGGAGGTCGGCAAGCCGGTCAAGGTGATGTGGACGCGCGAGGACGACGTGCACAACGGGCGCTTCCGTCCGCTGTCGGCGCATTACCTGCGTGCCGGCTTCGATGCTGGGGGCAAGCTCACGGCTTGGCACCATCGCCTCGCGGCAGATCGCATCACGCCGTTCATGGATCCTGTGCGGTTCCAGGCGGCCGGCGGACGGGACGGCATGGTGATGGCCGGCACCGATCTGAACGGCTACGACGTGCCGCATCAACTCGTCGAGCAGCTCTACCGCGACACCGGCGTCCGCACCAATCCGCTGCGCGGCATCGGCGTGACTGCCAACAAGTTCGCGACCGAGACGTTCATGGACGAGGTCGCGCACAAGCGCGGTGTCGACCCGCTGGCGTTCCGGCTCGAGCTGCTGAAAGGCACGCCGCGCGCCCACAAGGCGGTCGAGCGTGTCGCGCAGATGGCCGAGTGGGGCAAGAAGCGCGAGGGGCGCGGGTTGGGCCTCGCCTACATCGACTATTCCGGCAGTCAGGTCGCCGGCATCGCCGAGGTTTCGGTCAATCGCTCCACCGGCCAGATCAAGGTGCACAATTTCTGGTGCACCATTGATTGCGGCGTAGCGATCCAGCCCGACAACATCATCGCGCAGACCGAAGGCAGCACGGTCTACGGTCTCGGCATGACGTTGAGCGAGCGCATCTCGATCAAGAACGGTGCGGTCGAGCAGTCGAACTTCTACGACTACATGCTGCCGCGCATGAACGAGGTGCCGGAGATCCACGTCGAATTGATCCAGACCGACAACCATCCGACCGGCGCCGGCCAAATGTCGACGCCGCTCATTGCGCCCGCCGTCTCGAACGCAATTTTTGCGCTCACGGGTGTCCGCTTGCGGCACACGCCGTTCACACCGGAACGGGTGAAGAAGGCGCTGGCCTAAAAATTGTCGTCGAGCCTGAAGCCGCGCCTCTTTTTGGGGCGCGGCTTTATTTTGGGCAGTTTCCGGCGCGGCAATACGCGCGATGGCGCATCTTGTGGCAGGGCCGAAAACCGCGCTAAACCGCCTGCGAAATGGGTCAAAATAGGATGAGTTTGATGAGTATGTTGAATAAGCCCTCGCGCCGCGACATCTGCAAGGCGCTGGCTGTGTCCCCGCTGGCCGCGATCGCCGCTCCGCATATTGCGCAGGCGCAGGCGTATCCAACCAAGCCGATCCGCTTCATTCTGCCGTTCGGCGCGGGCGGCGTCGCCGATACCACCTCGCGCCTCGTCGCAGAGAAGCTCGGCGACAAGCTTGGCCAGCGCCTCGTGGTCGAGAACATGCCGGGCGCCGGCGGCATCAGCGCCGCGCGTGCGGTGCTTCAGGCCGGCAACGACGGCTATGCGATGGCGCTGCTGACGAACGGCAACGCGATCAGCGTGCCGCTGTTCAAGAGCTTGCCGTACGATCCGCTGAAGGACTTCGTGCCGGTGTCGAGCATCGGCACGTTCGAGTGCCTGCTGCTGGTCAACGCGGCGTCGCCCTACAAGACGCTCGAAGACTGGATCAAGGCCGCGAAGGAGAAGCCGGGCAAGCTCAACGTCGCCACCATCACAGCCGGCTCGACGCAGCATCTGACCGCCGAACTGTTCAAGTCGACCGCTGGCCTCGACTTCGTGATCGTGCCGTCGCGCACGACCGGCGAGGCTGTTGTCGCGCTTCTGCGCAACGACGTCGACATGGTGATCGACTTCTACGCCGCGCTGAAGCCGGGCCTTCAGGACAACAAGACCCGAGCGCTGGCCTGGAGCGGTCCGACGCCGTCGCCGGCGATGCCGGAGGTGCCGTCCGCGATCAAGACCGTGCCGAACTTCGAAGTGGTGTCGTGGAACGCGATGTATGCGCCCGCCGGCACACCGCAGGCGGTGATCGACACGCTCAACAAGGGGCTGCGTGAGGTGTTGGTTGACGCGGACCTCAAGAAGCGTGCGATCGAGCTTGGCATCGATCTGAAAGCATCGACACCCGCGGAGATCGACGCTCGGCTGAAGTCCGACATCGTCAAGTGGGGCGACGTCATCAAGCGCGCCGGCATCGAACGCCAGTAGGTCGCCGTACAATCTAAAGCCGCGCTCGGTTCCGATCAGCCAAATACCGGCTGGCCGGACATCGGGCGCGGCTTTATGATTCCTGCCGAAGCGCAATGCCCCGTCAGAGGGCCGCGCGATTTGGGAGGATCATGATGATGTCACACGTCCGCTTGCTGCCTGCGCTCGCAGCCAGTCTTTTTGCCGCCACCATGCTGTCGCCAGCGTCCGCCGAAGGGCCGAAGGTCGGCGATCCGCCGGAAGCCAGCAATATGCGGCTGGTCGGCATAAACGACCTGCAGGCGCGCAGCGCGTATCAGCCCACGATCCACAAGCAGGGCAACCGCTACATCGCCTATATAGGGCACCATGGCGGCTCGGATGCGGTCAAGAAGCCGGTCAATCCAATAACCGGCCAGCCGGAGTTCAACGGCACCTCGATCGTCGATGTGACCGATCCCGCGAAGCCCAAATATCTTGTCCATCTTCCGGGGCAAGAGGGCACCTACGAACAGGGCGGCGCGCAGATGACGCGCGTCTGCGACGGCAAGAGCCTGCCGAAGGGCGATCCCAACGCCGTTTACCTGCTCCGGAGCTTCGGCGGACAGGGGCATGAGATATGGAACGTCGCGGATCCGGCGGCGCCCAAGCTCGTCTCACGACCGAGCTGGAATCTTAAGGACACCCACAAGAGCTGGTGGGAGTGCGACACCGGAATTGCCTACCTTGTCTCCGGCGTCAAAGACTGGCGCGCGCGGCGCATGACCGAGGTGGTCGATCTCAGCGATCCGGCCAAACCCGTCAAAATTCGCGACTTCGGTCTGGTCGGCCAAGAGCCCGGCACGACCGGCACCGTTCCGACCGATCTGCACGGGATGATCTCGACCGGGCCGCAGGGCAACCGCATCTATTTTGGCTACGGCACCAACAAGGGCGGCGTCATGCAAATCGTCGACCGCGAAAAACTTCTGAACGGTCCGAAGGAGCCGACCGCTGCCAACCTGCGCTACCCGGTGGTGAGCGAACTCAACATGATGCCGACCAATGGTGCGCACACCACGGTGCCGCTTCCGAAGATGCCAATCCCTGAATTCGCCAAGGACAAGGACGGCAAGCTGCGCGATATCGTCATGATCGTGGACGAGCAGATCCGCAACGAATGCCAGGAAGAGCGGCAGATGGTTTGGTTCGTCGACGTCACGATCGAGTCGCGGCCGATGGTGGTCTCGAACTTCCAGGTCCCGGAGGCGAGCGGCAATTTCTGCGACCGCGGCGGGCGCTTTGGCGCGCATTCCTCGAACGAGAGCACCGCGCCGGTCTTCTACAAGAAGGTGGCGTTCATCACCTACTTCAATGCCGGCGTGCGCGCGGTCGATATTCGCAATCCGTATCAGCCGAAGGAGATCGGCTACTTCATCCCGTCGATCACCGAAGCGACCGACAAGCGCTGTATCAAGGTCGACGGCCAGGATCGCTGCAAGGTCGCGATCCAGAGCAACAACCTGGAGACTGACGATCGCGGCTACGTCTATGTCGTCGATCGCGCCAACACCGGGCTGCACATTCTCGAACTGACCGGTGACGCGCGGAAGATCGCGAACCTGCCGTAGTACAATCCCGCAATGCTAATGGACGCGCACGGTGTGCGCGTCCATTTATGTTGCAGCAGTCTGGCGTTACTAGGCTGCTCGCTTTCCGAACCGCACGGCGGTGCGGAATTCGGCTCCACAATCGTCACAAGTCCAGGTGTGGCGAACGCGGCCTTGGCCAGCGAACTCGGAGTGCTCGGGAACGATCTGTTCCTCTCCACACTGGGGGCAGCAGGGCCGGCTGAAGTAGCGGGCGAAAGCAAGCATTGCGGGCGTTGCACTCGGTAGCGACATGCTCCGTCCTCCTCCTGTTTCGGTCCGTCCCGTCCTCACGCCTATCCCCTTTCACGCGGGCGACGGTGAGGGGAGTCTATGGCGCCACCGAGACGCTTTAATGAAAAGCGGATGACCTGTATGGAACCGGTGGTGCAATTCGCCGTTGGATTCGCTGCAAAGTCATCGCATCTGTCGGCGGTTGTTGCGCTGCACACGGGAATGTTATTTCGGAGAATGCACATGGTTCGGCTGACGACGGCAGTGATCGCAACGGTTTTCGCGATTGCGCTGCTTATGGGTGCGGTTCACGCACAACAGGTCTCGCCATCCGGCATGGCGCCGGGCGCGACGATGTCCGACACCAAAGCGAAGTCTTCCGATCGCGTGACGCACCGGAAGACGATGGCCGAGAAACGCACGGCCAAGAAAGCCGAACCAACCGTGTGGGACAAGACCAAGGACATGACGCGCAAGCAGTGGAATAACGCGAAGGGCGCCTGGGCGAAGGAAAAGGACAAGTGGCGCGCTTGCAACGACAAGGCCCAGCGCGAAAAGCTTTCCGGCACCAAACGCTGGACCGCGATCGGAAGCTGTATGACGAGCTAAGGCGGCGGATCTTCTCGGATTGGCGAGGCGGGCGCGACGAGCGTCCGCCTCTGTTTATGCGAATGTTGCAGCGCGCCGGTAAGGTTAAGTCGGGTTCAGAATCGCGCTGCGCAAAACCGGCCTGCTACCAAGCGGTTCTCGCTTGGCGGAAAGGTCCGGACATGCGCCTCGGAACTGCGGTTCTTCTGGTCCTTCTATCGGCTGCTTGGTTCTACGGATTCATCGACCAGATGCACTCGCGCGAAGCCGCGATGCGCTATCTCACGTTCTCCATGTTCATCGTGGCTGTTGTCGTCGCCTGGAAGATCCCGCATCCGCGCCGCCGCAAATTCCGCGACCGCGCCTGAGGGGAGCTGTCATAACTTTCTTCGATCGTCTTCAAAGCGTGGAAACCATTCGGCTTTACCGGCGTGCAAGGATGGCATGCGAGGCTCTCTGCGATCGACGGAGGCGCCCATGACCAGACTTGCTGCTCTCACGGTTCTCACGTTTCTTGCAGCATCCCCGGCTGCACACGCGCAGTCGGTCAAGACCGTGATCAGTCCGGACGGCAAGACCGCGACCGCCGAAACCAGCAAGGGCATCGCGACCACGCGCATCACGCCGAATGCCAACGGGTTTACGGCGGTGACGACGTACCAGGCGAAGCCTTCGTATCAACCGATGGGCGGAAGCGGTTACCGACCGATGGGGGACTCCGGTTACAAGCCGATGGGCGGGCGCTGAGCCTTCGCTTCACTGTGTTCGCATTGCGGCGCTGCGATTTCGTTCCCGCGAAGCGGAAAAATTCTATGCTTGTCGCACGCGGCAGCAAGATTCTACGTTGACACTCGTCGGGGGGAGCATCCTAGGGAGTGCTCCCATGATTTCCTTGAAGTCCGTGTTGCTTGCGACTGCGCTCGTCGGCGCAGGTGTGGTGGCGGCCGCAGCTCAGTCGGGCAGCGGAGGATCGATGCAGCCGAGCTCACCGAGATCACCGGGGGCCGCCAATCAGAACATCTCGCCGACCACACACTGCAAGACCGCGAGCGGTCAGGTGCAGTTGAAGTCGGCATCGTCAGGCAGCGCATCCGGCACGACCGGCTCGAACACGTCCGGGTCGTCGGGCATGAGCGGTAGCAGTGGAGCCAGCGGCGGCTCGATCAGCGGTGTGTCGCCGTCGATCGTCGCGACGCTTCCGAGCTGTTGACGATTTTCGTTGCGAACGAAAGAACCCGGCGCAGCAGTGCGCCGGGTTCTTTGCATTCTCTCGCTGAACTCTCTCGCTGTCCTGGCGAATGGAAGCCCACTTCGGGGCCTTTAGTGCACCGAGTTTTCGTTCGCGGGGAATGTCGGAGCGGTCTGGTTCGCCGGAACGCGATCGGCCAGGAAAAGCCACGCCTGGGCAATCTGTTCCAGAACCTGCCGATCACCGTCTTGAATGGTTTCGGCCAGACGCATGCATTCGTTCGCGCGAGCGCGGAACATCTCGGCTGTTCGCAAGGCAGCCTCCTGATTTGGATTGCGACAGGTTTCAACGCGCCCTTGGCGGTGTCGGTTCCGAAATTTCCGTGGGCGCGGTTCCGCAGGCTGTGGCGGCAAATTCAATAGAGTGAAGGCCGTGCTGCTGCGGCGTTCGCAAATGTCGACATCCGCAACCGCGTTTGGATTCCACGATTCGTTTCTGGGATTGTTGCGCAGATGTTCGAACGGCGTTCTTCAAATCATATAGGGAATTTGTAGCTCATGAATTTTCATCGACATCAGCGGTACTCAACAACCGTTGCGTCTACGAGGTTGTGGATTCTCATCGCTTACAATTTTTTGTACTCACAAAAATCGGTATGACTTTCTGAGATAGGCCGCGCATCAAAGCTTTGGTCGGTTGCGCCGAGCCGGCAAGGCATCTTGCGCTCGGCGGCAGCCCATCAAAGTTCGGCGCGAACAAACCAATCGGTCTGCAAAACTTCGCCGGGGGCGGCAGGTGGTGCGCATGGTCGTGCGCGCTGAAGCTTCGACGCTACAGTTTTTCCGCGGTAGCGGCTTTGACATCGCGTTTCGAAGCGAGGTGCAAAAGAATGCTGCTTCAGGAAGCCGTCGAGTTCATCGATCGCTTGAACGAGTTCAAGACGGAAGCTGAAGTCAATGCGGCTTTGTTGAATGTCCTTGGGCTATGGGACATTGAGCATTTTGCGTTTGCCAGCATTCCGCAACCGCATCAGACGGTCGTAGAGGTCGAGTTGACCAGGAACATTCCGCAAGCCTGGTTCGACCACTATCGCGACAACAACTTCGTGCAGATCGATGCCGCGATCAGGCACGCGAAGAATACGATCCATCCGTTTCGCTATCTCGACGCCCCAGATCCGGAAAACAAAACGGAGAGGCTCATCGCGGGGCTGCGCGATGCGGGCTTAGCCGAAGGACTGATGGTGCCGGTCAGCGGACCAACCGGGACAAAAGGAATCGCCTGGCTTCAGGGCAAGCATATCAGCGCGACCGCGCCGGCGTTCCTTCACACAATCGTGTTGTACGCTTACGAACGGCTAGCGCGGCTTCACAACAACAATGCGCCGGCGCCGCTGACACAACGCGAGTGCGAGGTGCTGACCTGGGCCGCGCTCGGGAAATCGGCTTGGGAAACCGGAGAAATTCTCAAAATCGGCCAGCGCACGGTCGAAGAACACATCTATTCCGCCATGCGGAAGCTCGGAGCAGCAAACCGCGTTCATGCCGTCGCGTTGGGCTTGCGCGATCGGCTGATCACAATCTGAGCACCGCGACCCGAAAATTTCCCAGTACACCCGAATCGCCGTTACAGAAATTGTGGTGCTGTTCGTTGTCGTGCGTCAAACCGAGTGGGGCGCCCGAACGGAGTACTCGCGAATGAGCTCGCAGGCGACGATCAAACGCAAATTGTCCTTGATGAAACGACCGATCGATATACCGATCGAGATGCTCCGGTCGCTGATCGTCATTCTTGAAGCCGGCAATTTCACCAAGGCGGCCTCCGTTCTTGGTTTGACGCAGTCCGCTATCAGCGCGCAGATGAAGCGGCTTCAGCAGATCGTCGGTGCGGAGCTCTTCGTCAAAGGCGCAGCGCACCTTCTCCTCACCGAAAGGGGCGAATTCGTCGTCCAATACGCCAGACGGATCGTGACGCTGAACGATCAGATCATTGGCGCGTCGGGCGGGACCGCTCAAAACCTGCGGGTCGGACTGCCAACGCTCTATTCAGGCGGGCTGCTCGGCAAGGCCATTCAGACCTTGCGGGAACACCAGTCGGACAATGTGCAATTTTTTTGTGACGGCTCATCGAACCTCGTAAAGCGGATGAGAGCAGGGCACTTGGATGTGATCCTGGCGTTTAATGTCGAACCATCGGACGAAGCGCAGGAGTCATGGACCGAGCCACTGGTGTGGACATCGGCGCGCAATTTTGAAATGACGCTCGGCGAACCGCTTCCGGTGTTGAGCTGGCCGGAATCCGTATCGGATCAAATGACAGGAAAAGCCTGTGAGCAGGCGGGAGTGGCGTACAGGTGCGTCTTTGCCGCCACCGATATGAACTCGATCATGGAGGCGTCGCATTCAGGGATGGGCTACTTCGTGATGCCGCAACGAGCGGTGCCGGGCAGTCTGAAAATCGCGCGCGAGTCATTCTTGCCGCGGCTCGACAACATGCATGTCGAGATCTACGTAAACCGTGACATCGAGAAGGGACGCACGCTCCCTATCGTCGACGCGCTGACGCGGGTGTTCCACCCCGCCGACAGCGACTCTCGACGGATGGCCAGTTGAGCGGCCTGCGAATTTAGGAGGCGAATGAAAGAAAAGCCCCGCAACCGGCGGGGCCAAGCGGACTCGAGAGGTGCTTCACTTCGGTCCGAACGAAAGAAACCTAGCACGGAATTGTTACTAAATTTTTTGCCGCGGAATTGAGCAGCGCGTTAACAGACTGCGTTTCGCGCATCCGAAGACGAGAAATCGCAGATCGGTCGCGCGTTAGCGCCGATTTATGGTCTGCGCATCGAGACAATCGTAGAAGCTCTGCACGTGCGCGGAACTGCGGGCCCCATAGAAACGGTACCGTCGGGTGCCGGGGTTGTAGTACGCGCCGACCTTCTTGAGACAGTACAGCCGTACGGACGAATAGGGGTTGCGCGCCGCCTGCGCGGAATCCGAATTCGCTGCGACCAGCAGTGCGGCACCACTCAACAGGATCGCAAGAGATCGTATCGACATGATGGCATCTCCTGAAATGATGCGAGGAGAATGTTTGCGCCTTTGCGGGTTGGCCGCAAGGCCGACGGAAATGGGGGAAGACTGACAAAGTCGGTATGTGTTGTTCGACAACGGAATACGGATGCGCACGAAACTATCGTTGCCCGCGATCGTGAGGCGTTCGTGGTGCCGCTAGCCCATCCGAAGTAGCGTGTTTCGGTGAGCCGGGACGCGCTGAAGCGAAATGGTCTTGGTGAGCGCGCTGGGACTCGAACCCAGGACCACCTGATTAAAAGTCAGGTGCTCTACCATCTGAGCTACGCGCTCGCCGAAAGAAGCCCGGCGGTATGGGGCGCACCATTAGGCGACTTGCGGCCGCATTCCAAGCCCGAAAATCACGCGCAATATCACGCACTTGTGGGCAGTTTTGACCCCTTCTGCGCCGATTGGGCCGGTTGACCTTCCCCCGTCGCATTGATTTGCTAGGCCGATCCTCGCCGGGACGAATGGATTCGAGCGCCGTTTGAGGCGCTCAAGGAGCTTTGGATGCCGATCATCAATCGCGTTGCCGACCTGATGCCAGAAATCGCGGCCTGGCGGCAGGACATCCACGCTCACCCGGAAGTCCTGTTCGACGTGCACCGCACCGCCGGCTTCGTGGCCGAGAAGCTCAAGGCCTTCGGCTGCGACGAGGTCACGACCGGGATCGGCCGCACCGGCGTGGTCGCGGTCATCAGGGGCAAGAAGGCCGGCGGCACGCGCACCATCGGGCTCCGTGCCGACATGGACGCGCTGCCGATCACCGAGGCGACCGGCCTGCCGTATCAATCCAAGAACCCGGGCAAGATGCACGCCTGCGGCCACGACGGCCACACCGCGATGCTGCTCGGCGCAGCCAAATATCTCGCCGAGACGCGGAATTTCGCGGGCAACGCGGTCGTGATCTTCCAGCCGGCCGAGGAGGGCGGCGGCGGCGGGCGCGAGATGGTGAAGGACGGCATGATGGAGCGCTTCGCCATCGAGGAGGTTTACGGGATGCACAATTATCCCGGTCTGCCCGTTGGCGACTTCGCGATCCGGCCGGGCGCGATCATGGCGGCGGCGGACCGTATCTACATCGACATCGAGGGGCTCGGCGGCCACGCGGCGCGCCCGCACGTGTCGATCGACAGCGTGCTGGTGAGCGCGCAGATCATCAACCAGATCCAGTCGATCGTCTCGCGCAACGTCGATCCGCTGGAATCCGCCGTGGTGTCGATCTGCCAGATCCACGCCGGCACAGCCGACAACATCATCCCGCAAACGGCGCGGTTGAGCGGCACCGCGCGCAGCCTGTCGCCGCAGACGCGCGACATCGTGGAGAGCCGGCTGCGCGAGATCGTCGAAGGCACCGCGAAGCTCTATGGCGCGAAGGCCAATCTGGTCTACAAGCGCGACTACCCGGTGACGATCAATCACGACCAGCAGACGGATTTCGCCGCCGCGATCGCCTCCGATGTCGTCGGCAAGGAGCGCGTCGACATTGACGTGCCACCGATGATGGGCGCGGAGGACTTCTCCTTCATGCTGGAAGCGCGGCCCGGCGCCTTTATCTTCGTCGGCAACGGCGACAGCGCAGGTCTTCACCACCCGGCCTACAACTTCAACGACGAGCTGATCCCGGTCGGCACGTCGTATTGGGTGAAGCTGGTGGAAACGGCGCTGCGCGCTTAGCACGCGCGCCCGATAAAATTCGGCTGTCATCCCCGCGAAAGCGGAGATCCATCTCGCAAATACAAAGTTTCGTGGTCATGGGTCCCCGCTTTCGCGGGGACGACAGAGAGCTACTGCGCGGTCTCGACTTGCTTGTCGGCCGCGATCACAGGCGCTTCGCTGATCGCCGGCATGACGGGGATCGCCGCGCGGCGCGAGAGAAGCTCGCCGACCTTGCCTTCGAGCGCGCGGGCCTTGCCAGCCATCGCGCCCCAGAGCTCGAGGCTGTTGAGGCGCGAGCCTTCGAGCGCGGCGAGCGCGACCGAGGCCAGGAACGGCAGTGATTGGATCACCAGCACCAGCGCGAACAGATTGATCTCGCGCACGCGCTCGTAATTCGTGGCGTAGAGCGTAATCGCGCCGATCACGAGCAGCGAACCGATCACGGCCTCCCAGAATGCCGGGAAATCCGGACCGCGGCGGCCCGAGCCACCCTTGGCGGTGACCACGAAGGGCAGGTGATCCTTCACGAGACCGTCGGCGACGGCGCGTGCGACCGTCCACTGCACGGACATAGCCGCACAGGCCGCGCCGATCATCTGGCTCGTCGGAATGCGGACACGCAGGCGATAAAGCGCGATGAAGTGCGTGATCGAGACGACGAACGCCGCGAGGATCGGGATCGTCAGGATCTTGTCCGGGATCGCAATTCCGACGAACACGACGATCGGAACCCAGATCAGGTTCATCAGCGCCACCACAACGCCGACGCTTTCGGCGCCGAGCCAGTTCAGCCAGCCGAGCGTGAACTCGCGCTTTTGCTCACGCGTGAGCAGGCTCGCGCCGGGCAGGAAGCGCCTCCAGTGCTTCTTGAGGATCTGGAAGCCGCCGTAAGCCCAGCGGTTGCGCTGGCGCTTGTACGAGAGATACGTGTCCGGCAGCAGGCCATGGCCGTAGCGGCGGTTGGTGTAGTGCGCGGTCCAGCCGAGCTCGAGGATAGTGAGGCCGAGATCGGTGTCCTCGCAGATCGTGTCGCTCGACCAGCCGCCGGCGGCTTCCATCGCGGCGCGGCGGATCAGGCACATGGTGCCATGTGTGATGATCGCGTTGGCCTCGTTTCGCTGCACCATGCCGATGTCGAAGAAGCCGGCGTATTCGCCGTTCATGACGTGGTGCATGACGCTGCGCTCGCCGTCGCGATGATCCTGCGGCGCCTGGATCAGGCCGACCTTGGGATCGGCGAACAGCGGCACGAGGTCCTTCAGCCAGGTCGGCTGCACGACGTAGTCGGCGTCGAGCACGCCGATCACCTCGGCGTCGGGCGCGGTTTGCGCCAGCGCGATGCGGAGCGCGCCCGCCTTAAAGCCCTGGCACTTGTCCTCGCGGATGAACTTAAAGCGCTCGCCGAGCGTGCGGCAGTGCTCTTCGACCGGCTGCCAGAACGCCGGGTCGGGCGTGTTGTTGATGATGACGATGCATTCGAAGTTCGGATACTCGAGCCGTGCGATCGAATCGAGCGTGAGCTTGAGCATCTCCGGCGGCTCGCGATAGGCCGGAATGTGGATCGACACCTTCGGCGCCGCCGACATTTCAGGCGCGAGTGCCGGCGATGAGACGAGGCGGTTCGGCGCGCGGCCGAAGGCAACCGCGGCGATCTCCTCGACGCGAGCGAGTGCGATGAGGATCAACGGCACAAGCAGGAGCAGGCCCAGGCCGAAGGCGAAGGCTGCGCCCGGCACAAAGTAGTGGCCGTTCCAGAATGCAAAGACGATGGCGAACCAGCTACCGACGGCGTGCGCGGCGGCGGCGAGCAGAGTGATCTGGCCGACAGTCGCACCAGCGAGGGTCAGGATAGGCAGCGAGAGCAGCACGCCGATGAGCACCGCGATGGTCGCGAGCTTCCAGTGATCCGGTGATGTGATCGGGCCGCTCCAGGCGAACTTCGGCGCGCGGTCGGTGTTGAACATGCCCCAGTACGGGCCGACGCCGCCTTCGAAGGTCTTCCACGGCTGATCGTAGGCTTCGATGATGTTGTAATCGATGCCCATGGCTTCGGCGCGCGAAAGGAAGTCGCGCAGGACCTCGGCTTGTGCAACCTCGCCCGGATAGGCGTCGTGCTTGTTGTAGCCGGCGCTCGGCCAGCCGAACTCGGCGATCACCACGCGTTTGCCGGGGTATGCGCGGCGGAGCGAGTCGTAGATGCGGACGGCCTGATCGACCGCAGCATTGGCGGGGATGCCTTCCCAGTAGGGCAGGACGTGCGTGCCGATGAAGTCGACGCCGGAGGCAAGCGTCGGGTGGTAGCTCCAGACGCTGTGAATTTCACCGGTCGTGACCGGGAGGCCGGTCTCGCGCTTGATTCGCTGAATGACCTTCACGAGACGCACGACGTTGATGTCGTCCTTCGTCCACTTCAGGTCGTCCGGCGTCTTGGCTTCGCTCAGGCGACGCGACTCTTCGCGCGACAGCGCGTCGGCTTCGTCGGCCCGCAAGCCGAGGTTCTCAAGAGGGATCTGCTCGCCGCGGTAAACCGTTTCGTTGCCGACGACGATGCTTTCGATGTTGCGGTGACGCTTGGCGAGGGCGATTGCGACCTCGATCTCGCGCGCGTTGCGCTTGGCATCCTTGTCGAGCCAGATGCCGAGCGAGACGCGCAGACCGAACTCGTTGGCGATTGCCGGAATCTGGTCGGAGCCGTGGGTCGAC
The DNA here is from genome assembly GCA_040756555.1 of Pseudomonadota bacterium. Lineage (GTDB taxonomy): Bacteria > Pseudomonadota > Alphaproteobacteria > Rhizobiales > Xanthobacteraceae > Z2-YC6860. Next base: position 262,170 of record JBFLYS010000002.1, read on the forward strand.
GAATAGGTGCGGATCGTCCGGGTGTAGGGCGCGAGCGCCTTTAAATCGTCGCGGATCTGCTTCGCGGTGCTGGGCGCACCGTTGCGCGGATCAGCCGAGCCGTCGAACGGAGTGTAGGAGATGCTGGCGAGCTGGCCCCTGAAGTTCGGAGCCGTCGTCTGTTCGCGGGCAAGCGCCCACAGGCCAGCGTGCACGCAGGCAACCAATGCGCCCACGAGAACAAAAACGCGCATCAAAGCGACCGGAAGGGGCCGTGAGAAAGGAAGCCGGGCCTGTCCCCTAGGCCGAAGCTCTTCTGAACGCGGAACACCTCAAGCGAGGTCATCGAAATCACATCCATGGTCGTGGCTATTGCAAAACGCGCGCCACGTTAACGCGCTTACTTGGTAGCCGTTCCCGACGACTGCGGACTTGATGCGGCTGTCGTTGCCGCGGCGGCGGGGTTGAGCCAGCAGGCGTGGACTCGAGCGGTCAGACTCTCAGTCGCCTTTGGATCAATGGTTCCCTGTCGCACGACGCATCTGAACGTCGCCTGAATATGCGGCCCAGGGCATCCGAACCGGTCGTAGAGATCGAGATGACGGAACGCGGTATCCATATCGTCTCGCCATAACAAATTGACGACACGGCGGCCGAGCCACACGCATTCCGGGTTTCCGGCCGGGCCGTTGATGGCGGCGGCAGCCTCGGCAAATTCGTCTGTCTTCTTCTGGGCGTCTTTGGCCGCGTCTGGGGTGGCCGGTGTCGCGGCGGCGGGCTTGTCTGCGGGCTTCGCATCGCCGCTTTGCTGCTGAGCAAAGGCAGAGATCGGCGAGACCACGAAAAACGCCGCACAAAGTGCGGCGGGAACAACTCGAGAGAAAAGAGACATGACCGCGCCGGTTATGTTGGGCCGCGAACGCCGCGACCAAGTGCCTATTCTATTGTACACGGATTGGGTCCGATTTGCGGCGCCCGACGCGCCGCCCCAACATTCCTCAAAACCATCGGAATTTTACCGGACGGGACTTTGCCGAACCAGGCTTGGACTTGTCCAGCGGTTGAAAGGTTGCCAGTCCAAAGTGCCGCACCTTGGCATTGAACGCCACAGCCGTTAAGCCGGTTGGTAAATGGGAAAAGCTGTCAGTTTATTCACGCTCGCCGCCGCGGCCATCGTTGCGGCTTGGTGGTGGCTCGGGGCGCCGGTCGAGATGCCGTTGTCGCCGCTGCAGCAAGGCGAGAAACTCTACTGCGTTTCCTATGCTCCCTTTCACGGCAACCAGACCCCGCTCGATCTGACGACCCAGATCGAGCCGGCCCAGATCGAGCGCGATCTGGAGCAATTGTCCAAGATCACCGACTGCGTCCGGACCTATTCGGTCGATTTCGGCCTGGACAGGGTGCCTGACATCGCCCGGCGGTTCGGACTGAAGGTGTTTCTCGGCATCTGGGTGTCCAACCATGCCGAGCGGACCAAACTCCAGATCGATACCGGGATTGCGCTGGCGCGCCGCTTTCCGGACGTCATCCGGGGGGTGATCGTCGGCAACGAGGTCTTGTTGCGGGGGGAGGTTTCGCCCGAAGCCTTGGCGGGGCTGATCAGGCAGGTTCGGACGGCCGTCCCGAATATGCCGGTGACCTATGCCGACGTCTGGGAGTTCTGGCTCCGGTATCGGCAGCTTGCGCCGGAGGTCAGCTTCGTAACCGTGCATATCCTGCCGTACTGGGAAGACCATCCGATAGCGGTCGAGGAGGCTGCGAACCACATCGCCTCGATCCGGCAGATGGTCGCCAAGGAACTGGCTGACAAGGAAATCATGGTCGGTGAGGTGGGCTGGCCAAGCGCCGGGCGGATGCGCGAGGGCGCGCTGCCGTCGCGCGCCAACCAAGCGTTCGCGATCCACGATCTGTTCGCGCGTGGTAAGCGCGACGGCTTCCGCGTCAACCTGATCGAAGCTTACGATCAGCCCTGGAAGCGGTTCTTCGAAGGCACCGTTGGCGGCCACTGGGGCATCTTCGATGACGCAAATCGCGAACCGAAGTTCACCCTCGGCAAGCCGGTGTCCAACCATCCGTTCTGGCCATGGCAAGCGGCAGGGGGCGTGCTGTTTGCGGCCTTTGTGTTTGGCGCGGCGTTGTTCGGCGCGCGAGGCGCCAAGAATGAGCCGGGGTTCGGCACGTGGATCGCAGTCGCGATCAATGCCGCTGTGAGTGGCTCGCTGATCGGTTTAACCATCGAGAACCTGCCGACCGAGAGCCTCGGCATTGCCGGCTGGACGAGAACACTTTCGTTTGGGGCGCTTGCGATCGCCGGGCCGCTCGCCGGTGCCGCGGCGCTGACCGGGAAGATGGCCATTCCGAATTTCGTGCAATCCATCGGCGCAAAGGAAGAGCGTGCCAAAGGCTGGCTGCCGCTCATGCTCGGTCTGCTGCTTGTCGCGCTATTCGTGCTGGCGATGCTCACCGCGCTCGGCTTCGCGTTCGATCCGCGCTACCGCGACTTCCCCTTCGCGCCGCTCACTGCTGCGGCACTGCCGTTTCTGTTCGTCGCATTCGCCGCGCCCCGCGCAGACGGAAAGAATTGGCCGCTGGCTGAGACTGCCGGCGCCGTTGCACTGATCGCTTGTGGCGGCTTCATCGTATGGAACGAGACGCTGGCGAACTGGCAGGCGCTGTGGACCGCGAGCGCGCTCGCGCTTGTTGCGATCACTCTGCTTCGGGCAAGGGCCGCGCCAGACTCAAAATAAACAGCGCGAAGGCGAGCGCCGACAGCGCCGCGTTGTAGAACACGATCCCGAGCCCGCCTGCGACCACAATCAACGTGCTCAGCACGATCGAGGGATGGATCATGTTGAGGACGGCTGCGACCAAGGCCGCGCCGCCGAACGCCATCGGCGTGAACATGGCGATGACGGCTTTGCGCGCCATGCAATGCCACGCCTCGTCCCCGCTTTCGCACGCGATGCTGACAGCCGGAACCTCGAGCACGCGGAAGCGCAGATAAAACGCGAATGCGAGGGCTGCGCCGGCGGAGACGGCAAGCCAGATCCATTTATAGCGGGACGGTCGAAACAGCGGGCGGCTCATGCGCGCACTATGCCGCGAGATTTAGCGCAAAGCGAGGCGTTGGCCTTCGTACACCGCAGGCTGGCACACCGAGCCGATCATCGCGTTGCAGAGACGCGCCGCCGTGGCGGCATTGGCGACCGGGCCTGCGATCAACCGCAACTCGACGCCGCCGGGCCGGGCATGATCGCGCACGGTCATCACCGGGCGAAGTCCTTCGAGCACCCCGCCATACTTGCTCTTGGCGTTGGTCCAGAGCACCCGCAGTCCTTCGACCGTGGTGGCGCTGCCGAGATCGACGCCGAATTCGGCGCGTGTCGGGGCCGGTGGCGGCGCTGGCTCCGGTGTGACGGCGGCCTGCGTCTGCGGCGCGGAAATTTGCGCCTGCGGTGACGGGCGGGGCAGGACGGTTTGCACGATGACAGGTTCGGGCACCGCAGCTTGCGGCGATTGCACCGCGGGCAGCGCCGGTTGCGTTTCCGGCGTTCGCGGGACTGCGCCGGTCACATCCAGGCTGCGCTCGAGCGTGTTCAGACGCGCCAGCAGGCGATCGCGGTCGGCGGCGAGCGACTTCACCGTCTCGGTCAGTTGACGGGTTTCGGCATTCTCCGCCGGACGAGGGGCCTGCGCGACGGGCGCTACGGCTGGCTGTGGCGCAAGCCGCAAATGCGCGGCGGCTGTCATCAAGCGGTCGTGCCCCCGATCGGTCGTGCTGACAAAGATCGCCAGCAAAACCGCTCCGGCGGCGGTCGCGCCCCAGAGTACGACTCGCCACAGATCCCGCATCTCAAACCGCCGCGCCGGCAGACCGGGCGGCACGGAGGCGCGTTTCGCCATTGTCCGCATCTCCTGCGGCCGGAACCGGCCGCGAATCACCTTGTTGAAAACATTAGCAGATTCGCTCCTTTCCCACTGCAATCCGGCGGTGAAGCGCATTCCTGCTGCTTTTTTTAAGTCTGCTCGGGTATGACGGCGCCACGTTGAACGGAGTCGAGATGAGCGACAGGGGAGCGGCCGCGAGGTCGTGTCTGGCGATCGTGCTGGCGGCGGGCGAGGGCACCAGGATGCGCTCGACGCTGCCGAAGGTGTTGCATGTGGTCGCCGGGCGCACGCTGCTCGCCCATGTGCTGACAGCCTTGGCCAGGGCTGGCGGCACGCAGACCGCGGTGGTCGTGGGACCCGATCGCGAGGACGTCGCCGCAGAAGCCAAGCGCGTCGCGCCGAACGCACAGACTTTCATTCAGGCTGAGCGGCGCGGCACCGCGCACGCGGTGCTGGCGGCGAAGGAAGCGATTAAGAAGGGCGCAGACGACATTCTTGTGATCTTCGGCGATACGCCGCTGATCCTGCCGGAGACGCTCGCGCGGTTGCGCGGTGCGTTGATCGACGGCGCGGCGGTCGCGGTGCTCGGTTTTCGTCCGGTCGATCCGAAAGGGTACGGGCGGCTGGTGACGCAGGGCAATGAGTTGCTCGCGATCGTCGAAGAGGCGGACGCGACGGACGCGGAGCGCGCGATCACGCTGTGCAACGGCGGGCTGATGGCGATTGCGGGCAAGCACGCGCTCGCGATCCTCGAAAAGATCGGCAACGTCAATCGCAAGGGCGAATTCTATCTCACTGACGCAGTGGCCGTGGCGCGCGGTATGGCGCTGAAGGCCGCGGCGCTTGAAGTTTCGGAGGATGAAGTGAGCGGCATCAACACCAAGGCGCAGCTTGCTGCTGCGGAAGCGGTGACGCAGCAGCGTCTGCGCGCCGCGGCGATGGAAGCGGGCGTGACGCTGGTTGCTCCCGAGACCGTGCATCTTTGCGCCGACACCAAGCTCGGCAACGACGTGACGGTGGAACCTTACGTCGTATTCGGTCCGGGCGTGACGGTGGAGGACGGCGCGACCATCCGCTCGTTCTCGCATCTGCACGGCGCGCATGTGGGCATGGGCGCGATCGTCGGCCCCTATGCACGGCTCCGTCCGGGCGCGAAGCTGGAAGAGAATGTCCACATCGGCAACTTCGTCGAGGTGAAGGAGGCGCTGATCGAGGCGGGCGCCAAGGCCAATCATCTGGCCTATATCGGCGATGCGCGCGTCGGTGCGGCGGCGAACATCGGCGCGGGCACCATCACCTGCAACTACGATGGCGCGGCGAAGCACCGCACGGATATCGGCGCGGGTGCGTTCATCGGCTCCAATTCGTCGCTGGTTGCACCGGTTAAGATCGGCGACGGCGCCTACACGGGCTCCGGTTCGGTCATCACCAAGGATGTGCCGGCGGGTTCTCTGGCTCTCGGCCGGGCGCAGCAGGTTGTTAAGGAAGGCTGGGCCGAACGGTTGCGGGCCCTGAAGGCTGTCGGCAAGAAGGGCGGGAAAACGCCGGGTTGACGGTGGTTTTGTCCGCCACCATGTGACCAAGGTTGCTTGTCACAAGCGGATACGGATTGTGATTTCGTCGAAATGAGCGTGCCGCGTAAAGCAATGTCGGCGCCCGTTGCGGCGAGGGGGTAGATCACTTTGTGCGGGATCGTTGGAATTCTCGGGCGTGAGCCGGTCGCGGGCCAACTCGTCGACGCGCTCAAGCGCCTTGAATATCGCGGCTATGACTCCGCGGGCGTCGCCACGCTCGAACGCGGCACGCTGACGCGCCGGAGAGCCGAAGGCAAGCTCCGCAATCTCGAACAGCGGCTCGCGAAGGAGCCGCTCGACGGCACCATCGGTATCGGCCACACCCGCTGGGCGACCCACGGCAAGCCGACCGAGAACAACGCGCATCCGCATGCGACCGAGCGACTCGCGGTCGTCCACAACGGCATCATCGAGAACTTCCGCGAACTGCGCGACGAGCTGGAAAAGAACGGTGCGAAGTTCGGCAGCGAGACCGACACCGAAGTGGTTGCACATCTCGTCACCGACGAGATGAAGAAGGGCAAGAAGCCCGCCGAGGCCGTGAAAGCGGCGCTGCCGCGGCTGCGTGGCGCATTTGCGCTCGCCTTCCTGTTCGCAGGCGAAGAGGATCTTCTGATCGGCGCGCGCAAGGGCTCGCCGCTCGCGGTGGGCTATGGCGACGGCGAGATGTATCTCGGCTCCGACGCCATTGCGCTCGCGCCGTTCACCGACACGATCAGTTATCTCGAAGACGGCGACTGGGCGGTCGCCAACCGCAAGGGCGTGCAAGTCTATGACGAGGCCGGCCGCAAGGTTGAGCGCCCGGTGTTGAAGTCAAACGCGTCAGCGTTCCTCGTCGACAAGGGCAACCACAAGCACTTCATGGCGAAGGAAATCCACGAGCAGCCCGAAGTGGTCGGGCACACGCTCGCGCATTACCTCGATATGGGCGCCGAGAAGGTGGCGCTGCCGACCAAGCTGCCGTTCGATTTCAAGGCGCTCAACCGCGTGTCCATCTCGGCCTGCGGTACGGCGTACTATGCCGGCCTTGTCGCGAAATACTGGTTCGAGCGTTTCGCGCGCCTTCCGGTCGAGATCGATGTGGCGTCCGAATTCCGCTACCGCGAAGCTCCGTTCCAGCCGAACAATCTCGCGATCTTCGTGTCGCAGTCCGGCGAAACCGCGGACACACTTGCCACACTGCGCTACGCGCGCGAGCAGAAGCAGCACATTCTCTCCGTCGTGAACGTGCCGACCTCGACCATCGCACGCGAGAGCGACGCGGTGATGCAGACGCTGGCGGGTCCGGAGATCGGCGTCGCCTCGACCAAGGCGTTCACTTGTCAGCTTTCAGTGCTTGCGTGCTTGGCGATCGCCGCCGGCAAGGCGAGGGGCGTTCTCTCCGACGAGGACGAGCGCAAGCTCGTCCGTGCGCTTGTGGAGGTGCCGCGCCTGATGGCCGAAGCCCTTCGCCTTGAACCGCAGGTCGAGGCGCTGACGCGCGAGCTCGCGAAGAGCCGTGACGTGCTCTACCTCGGCCGCGGCACCGCCTATCCGCTGGCGCTCGAGGGCGCGCTGAAGCTGAAGGAAATCTCCTACATCCACGCCGAAGGCTATGCAGCGGGTGAGTTGAAGCACGGGCCGATCGCGCTGATCGACGAGACCATGCCGGTGATCGTCATCGCGCCGTTCGACCGGGTGTTCGACAAAACCGTGTCGAACATGCAGGAGGTGGCGGCGCGCGGCGGCAAGATCGTGCTGGTCACCGATCCGAAGGGCGCGAAAGAAGCGACGGTGCAGTCGACGACGACGCTGTCGCTGCCGGAAATGCCCGCGACGGTGACGCCTCTGGTCTACGCGATCCCGGTGCAGCTCATCGCCTATCACACGGCGGTCGCGCTTGGCACCGACGTCGATCAACCGCGCAATCTGGCGAAATCCGTGACGGTCGAATGAGCCAAGCGCGATGACGACCGAGAAGAACTCCGGCCCGCCGCCGGTCATCACGATCCCCGAACCAGAGCCCGTGCATCACAGCGCGGCCGCGCGGTTGCGCAATTACTTCCTGACCGGCCTGATCCTGGTCGGGCCGATTTACATCACGCTCAATCTGACCTGGTGGTTCATCAACTGGGTCGACGAGGCAATGCGTCCGTTCATTCCGGTGGCGCTGCGAACTGAGACCTACCTGCCATTCCGCATTCCAGGCGTCGGCCTCATCACCGCGCTGTTCGGTCTGACGCTGCTCGGCTTCCTCACCGCCAACCTCGTCGGCCGTTCGCTGGTCGAGTTCGGCGAGAACCTGTTGAGCCGGATGCCGATCGTGCGGCCGATCTACCGGACGATGAAGCAGATTTTCGAAACGCTGTTCTCGAAATCGGGCTCCGGGTTCCGCACTGTCGCGTTGGTCGAATTTCCTCCTGGCATGCGATCGTTGGTGTTCCTGTCGCAGCCACCTTACGCTGATCTGGCTGCGAAGCTGCCTGGCAACGACTACGTGTCGGCGTTCCTGCCGTGTACGCCGAACCCGACGACCGGTTTCTTTTTCTATGTGCAGCGAAAGGACATCATTGAACTCGATATTTCTGTCGAGGCCGCGATGACGCTCCTGATGTCGGCCGGCATGGCGCAGCCGAACGGTGACGCGCAGAAGAAGCTGGCGGCGATCGCCGATCAGGCGCGGGCCAGCCGCGAGCAATCGCCGGCCACGGCGGATTGATCCCCACATCTGTGGAAGTCTCGGCCGGGCGGTTTGCCCCTGCGTCAAACTTGCACCTGCAAACTATTTGCATGAAGGAGAGGCATGCCCCTAAAGTGATATTGCAAGTCATTTGCAATTAGCTGCGGGGGCGGCGTGTTGGCGTATCAGTGGTTGTTTCGGACGGTTTCGGCTGCGTTTTTGGCGAATTGGATGGGGATAGCAGCAGCGCAGGAGGCACTGCCGGAAATTCACGTGCAGTCCTCGGCGTCGGTCGCACCCGGAAATCCGGATTTCACGTCGGTGACGACGATGAGTTCCGACGAGGCGCAGACCAAGGGCGCGGCCTCACTCGGCGATCTGCTTGGCACCCGGCCGGGAGTCTCCCAATCAGCTTTTGCGCCGGCGGCCAGCCGTCCGGTCATCCGCGGGCTGGCCGGCTTCCGCGTGCGGACCCAAGAGAACGGTATCGGCTCGCATGACATGGCCAACCTCGGCGAAGACCACGCGGTGACGATCGATCCGCTGCTCGCCGGACAGGTCGAAGTGATCCGCGGACCGGGGACGCTGCTTTACGGTTCGCAAGCGATCGGCGGTGTCGTCAGCGCGACCAACAGCCGGATTCCGACGAGCGTGCCGCTGAACGGCATGCGTTTCGAGTCTCGCGGCGCCTACAACAGTGTCAGCACGGGCAAAGAGTGGGCGTCGCTGCTCGAGGCCGGCGGCAAGAACATCGCGATCCACGCCGACGCGTTCGGCCGCCGCGCCGACGATTACGCCATTCCGACCGGCGGGCGGCAGGCGAACTCCAGCCTGAAGGGCGAGGGCAACGCTTTCGGCAGTTCGTATATTTTCGACGATGGGTTCTTCGGCGCGGCGTTCCAGCGCAACGTCACGAGCTACCACATCCCCGGCATCGCCTCGGCCGCCGAGCAGAACCATATCGATCTTTGGCAGACCAAGTGGACCAGCCGCGGCGAGCGCCGTGTGCGGGAGGGATGGCTCGACACTTTCAAATATTGGTTCGGCGCGAGCGACTACAAACACCACGAGGTCAATGTGGTGAACGGCGCGAATGTCGTCGGCTCGGTGTTCAAGAACAAGGAACTCGAGGCGCGCGTGGAAGCCTCGCACATGCCGGTGCAGACCGTGTTCGGAGAGATGCGTGGTGTGTTCGGCGCCCAATGGGGTGATCGACAGCTTTCGGCGGTGAAGACGTCCGGGGTGCTGCTCGCACCCGCCGCGGTCAAAAGCCTCGCGGCATTCGTGTTCGAAGAGGTAAGGCTCAGCGACGACTGGCGCGCACAGGCCGCAGCGCGTATCGACCGCATTTCGGTCGATGGCATCGGCGCAACCTTTCCGTCAAACTTTCTGCCGCCACCGGACAATCCGACCGAGTTCGGCGTGAAACGCACGTTCCTGCCGGTGAGCGTCAGCGCGGGCCTGCTCCGCTATTTCTCCCATGACATTGTCGGTCGCATCACCGCTCAGCATGTGGAGCGCGCACCGGACGCGATCGAGCTGTTCTACAAGGGCCCGCACGATACGCCGCGCACCTTCGAGATCGGTGATCCGAACATGAAGATCGAGAAGGCCAACACGGTTGAACTGGGTCTGAAGCGCAACAAGGGTGAATTCCGGTTCGAGGCCTCGATCTACTACACGCAGTTCACGAACTTCATTTTCAAGAATTTCACCGGGGTCCAATGCGGCGACACGTTCGCCTCCTGCGGCACTCCAGGCGCGACGTTCGATCAGATCATCTATTCGCAACGCGACGCCAACTTCTTCGGCGCCGAAATTCAGGGCGAATATGACGTCGGCCGGGTGTGGCGCGGCGTCTGGGGCATCGAGGCGCAATACGACTTCGTCGATGCGCGCTTCAAGGACGGCAGCTACGTGCCGAAGATCCCGCCGCACCGCGCCGGTGGCGGCCTCTATTATCGCGACGAGAACTGGGCCGCGCGGGTGCACCTCCTGCACGCCTTCTCGCAGAACCGGCTCGGTGCATTCGAAACGCCGACACCGGGATTCAACATGCTCAATGCGGAGTTGTCGCACACCAGGCGTTTCACAGGCGAGGTGTTTGTCCCGGAGGTCACGCTGGGCATCAAGGGCGAGAACCTGCTGAACGATCAGGTGCGGTTGCATCAGTCCTACAAGAAGGACGAGGTGCTTCAGCCCGGCCTGAACGTTCGAGCCTTCGCCTCGTTCAAGCTGCAATGACTATCCGGCGCGCAGCAGCCTGATCGCCTCGTCGCGCTCGAACAGATAGAGCAGGCAGCGCAGCGCCTCGCCGCGCGGTGTGGTGAGATCAGGATCGCGCGAGAGGATGAGCGCGGCGTCGTCGCGCGCGGGCGACAATAGCTTGCCGTGCAGCTCGATCCGCGCCGTGCGGAAACCAGGCATGCCGCTCTGGCGGGTGCCGAGGAGGTCTCCTTCGCCGCGGAGCTTCAGATCCTCCTCAGCGATGCGGAAGCCGTCTTCGCTTTCGCGCAGGATCGCAAGCCGCGCCTTGGCGGTCTCGCCGAGCGGAGCCTTGTAGAGCAGGAGGCAGGTCGATTTCTCGGAGCCGCGACCGATGCGGCCACGCAACTGGTGAAGTTGCGCGAGGCCGAAGCGTTCGGCGTGCTCGATCACCATGACGGTCGCGGCCGGCACGTCGACACCGACTTCGATCACCGTGGTGGCGACGAGAAGCTGTGCCTCGCCGGACGCGAAGCGGGCCATCGCGCGGTCCTTCTCCGCGCCCTTCATGCGGCCGTGGACGAGCTCGACCTTGTCGCCAAAGTGCTGCTTCAGGTCTTCAAAGCGGTCGGTCGCAGCGGCGAGATCGCTGGTTTCGGATTCCTCGACCAGCGGGCAGACCCAGAACACGCGTCCGCCGTCCTGCATCTGGCGTCCAACGCCTTCGATCACCTCGTTAATCCGCGACAAAGGGATGGTCCGAGTGTCGATTGGCTTGCGCCCAGCGGGTTTTTCACGGAGCTCGGAGATTTCCATGTCGCCGAAGAAGGTCAACACCAGCGTGCGCGGGATCGGGGTCGCGGTCAGCACCAGCATGTCCACGGCGTCGCCCTTGCGGGCGAGCGCGAGGCGCTGATGCACGCCGAAGCGGTGCTGCTCGTCGATGATGGCAAGTGCGAGATCGTGGAATTCGACCTCGTCCTGGAACAGCGCGTGGGTGCCGACCACGAGATTGATTTCGCCGTTCGCGAGCCCTTCGAGAATGGCGTTGCGCTCCTTGCCCTTGTCGCGGCCGGTCAGGATCGCGACGCGGATGCCGGCCTTCTCGGCCAAAGGCGCGATGGTCGCAAGATGCTGGCGCGCGAGGATCTCGGTCGGGGCCATCAGCGCGGCCTGCCGCCCCGCTTCAATCACCGTCGCGGCGGACATCAGCGCCACAACGGTTTTGCCTGCACCGACGTCGCCTTGCAGGAGCCGCACCATGCGTTGCGGCCGCGCGAGATCGGTCACGATGTCGTCGATCGCGCGTGCTTGCGATGGAGTGAGCGAGTAAGGCAGAGCTGCGATCACCTTCGCCCGCAAACGGCCCTCGCCGGAGCTGCCGCGTCCCGGCTGGCGACGCTGGTGCTGGCGCACGAGACCGAGCGCGAGCTGGCCCGCGAGCAATTCGTCATAGGCGAGGCGTGTCCATGCCGGGCCGTCCGGCCGCACGTCGGCGGGGTCTTCGGGGCGGTGCAGGCTTTGCATTGCCTCGACGAACGACGGAAAGCCCTCGCGCCGCAGCCACGCCTCGTCCTGCCATTCCGGTAACGCCGGCAACTTTCCAGTCGCCGCTTCCGCAGCCCTGCGAACCTGATTGAGGCTGAGCCCTTCGGTCAGCGGATAGACCGGCTCGACCATCGGCATCTTGTCGAGATCGGCTTCGCTGACGATGCGGTCGGGGTGCACCATCTGGAGCGTGCCGTCGTAGAGCCCGGTGGTGCCTGAGACGTAGCGCAACTCGCCGACCGGCAGCAGATTTTCGAGATAGTCCTTCTTGGCGTGAAAGAACGTGAGGATCAGATCGCCGGTCTCGTCGCTGGCGTAGACCTGATAGGGCACGCGGGGGCGGTTCGGCGGCGACGGTCGATGGCGGTCGATTGTCACAGCGACGGTTGCGACGCTGCCGGGTATCACGTCGCGCAATTTGGGACGGGAGCGGCGGTCGATGGTGCCGGTCGGCAGATGAAACAGGAGGTCGACAACGCGTGTTTCGCCCTCGTCTCTGCCCAGCAGGCGAGCATAAAGCTTCTCGACCTTCGGTCCGACGCCCGGGAGCGTCTTGAGCGAGGCGAACAAAGGATCGAGCAAGGTCGGGCGCATGGACACACGCTGCACGGGTTTTTGACGCGCTTCAACAAGCGCGCTTATGGTGGATACCGTCGGTGGAGAACAGAGAAATGATTCGACGACAGTTTGTTGCGGGGCTTGCGCTGGCGGCCTGTGTTTCGAGCGGAGCGCTGGCGCAGGACTACCCGACCCGGCCTGTGACGATGGTGGTCGCAGCGGCAGCCGGCGGGCCGATCGACGTGTTTGGCCGGTATCTGGCGGAGCGGATGGGATCGCAGCTCGGCCAGCGCATCATCGTGGAAAATGTGGGCGGCGGCGGGGGCACGCTCGGCGGCCAGCATGTCGTGCGCTCCCCGGCGGACGGCTACACGATGTTGCTCGGCACGCTCGCGACGCACGCGAACCCGCAGTTGATGTCATCGAAGCCACTCTATAATCCGAACACGGATTTCACGCCGGTGACATTGATCGCCGAACTGCCGCTGGTGCTGATCGCGCGCAAGGATTTTCCGGCAAACACGATCGAGGAGTTCGCAGCCTATGCCAAGGCGAACCCCGGCAAGCTGAACTACGGCTCGGCGGGCGTCGGCTCGTCCGCGCATCTCGGTTGCGTGATGCTGTCGGTGTCGATCAACGCTGAAACCCAGCATGTGCCGTACCGCGGCACGTCACTGGCGATGCAAGATTTGCTGGCAGGCCGTCTCGATTTCCAGTGTGAAATTGCTGTGACGGCGGTACCGAACATCCAGTCCGGGTCGGTGAAGGCGATTGCGACCCTGGCGCGCGATCGCACGCCTGTGCTGCCCGATCTGCCGACTGCGGCAGAGCGCGGCTTGCGCGTCGAGGCGGAGACCTGGGCGGGCCTCTTCTTGCCGAAAGGAACACCGGCGCCGGTCGCAGCGAAGTTGCGCGAGGCCGCAAGCGCCGCGCTCGACACGCCGGCGCTCCGCGAGCAGCTTCAGAAGCTTGGCGCCGTGCTGACCAAGCCCGAGCAGCGATCAGGCGAATATCTCGCCCAATACGTGCGGTCCGAGATCGACAAGTGGTCGAAGCCGATCCAGTCGAGCGGGGCGGTCCCCAAGGAATAGCGCCTATTCCGGCGGCCCCGCTGACATCGGCCGCCAGTCCCTCTATATAAAACCCGCACCCGGCACCCGCCGGGCTTTTGGCGTTTCGGAGACCGCATGACGGGAAGCACCAGATCGAGCGAAGGCCTCGACGAACGGCGGCGCAAGATGCTGTTCCGGTCGTGGCACCGGGGCATTCGGGAGATCGACCTGATCATGGGACGGTTCGCCGATGCCCATATCGGGGATCTCACCGACGCCGAACTTGACCAGTATCAGCGGTTGCTCGACGCACAGGAGCACGATCTTCTCGCTTGGGTGATGGGGCAGATGCCGGTGCCGCCGGACGAAGACACGCCGGTGTTCCGCCGGATGCGTGATTTCCATTTGAAGAACGGCCGATGAAGGCATCCGCGAAATCTCCTGCCGAGCTGCTGGCGGCCGACCGGCCGCTGACGTTGTCGAACGTCGCGGACGGTGCGGAGGGCCTCGTCATCGCCGATCTCGCGCGGGCGGTCTCGGCACGAAAGAATCCGCCGGCGACGAGCGCACTGGTGATCTGCCGCGACGGCCAGCGCATGACGGCGCTGGCGCGTTCGCTGGCCTTCTTCGCCCCTGACATCGAGGTGCTGCAATTCCCGGCGTGGGACTGCCAGCCTTACGACCGGGTGTCGCCGCACGCGGCCATCGTCGCGCAACGCATGACCGCGCTGTCGCGCCTTGCGCGTGTCACGGGCCGGGAAAAGCCCGCGGTCGTGCTGACGACGGTCAACGCCGCGCTTCAGCGTGTGCCGGCAAAGGGGCTTATTGCCCGTCAAGCTCTGTCGGCTGCGCCGGGCAATGCGCTTGGCATGGACGGCGTGATGAAATGGCTGGAGCTCAACGGCTTCAACCGCTCATCCACCGTACGCGAGCCGGGCGAATACGCGGTGCGCGGCGGCATTCTCGACCTGTTTCCGCCCGGCATGGACATGCCGGTACGGCTCGACTTTTTCGGCGACACGCTGGAGACGATCCGGACCTTCGACCCCGAGACCCAGCGCAGCGATATGGACATGCGCGGGCTCGATCTGGTCCCGGTCGCGGAATTCCAGCTCACCACCGACACGATGCGGAAATTCCGCACGGGCTACGTTGCAGCCTTTGGCGCGGCGTCGCCTGACGATCTGCTCTACGAAGCTGTGAGTGAAGGCCGCAAGCATCCTGGCATGGAGCACTGGCTGCCGCTGTTCCACGACATGATGGATACGCTGTTCGACTACGTGCCGGGCGCGCCGGTTATGCTGGAGCATCTTGACGAAGAGGCCGCGCACGAACGCATTGCCCAGATCGCCGACCATTACGAAGCGCGCAAGGAAGCGTTGGGCGGCGAGGGTCCACCTTACAAGCCGCTGCCGCCGGACAGACTCTATCTGACTGAAAACGAGTGGCGCGAGCGCATGAAGACGAGCGCCATTGCGAAGCTGACACCCTTCGCCACGCCGGACGGAGAGCAGATCGACATTGGCGCGCGCGCCGGACGCAACTTTGCGGCCGAGCGCGCCGAGCCCAACGCCAACGTGTTCGAGGCGGTCGTCAAGCACGTGCAGGCTCTGCAAACGGCGGAGAAGCGCGTCGTCGTCGCGCTGTGGAGCGAGGGCGCGCGTGAGCGCATGCGGCATGTGCTTGCCGATCACGGTTTGCCGAACCTCACCAATGTCGGCTCGTGGCCGGACACGGCGAGGCTTGCGAAACCTGAGGTCGCGCTCGCGGTGCTCGGTCTCGAATCCGGTTTCGAGACCGACGATGCCGCCGTCATCAGCGAACAGGACATTTTGGGCGACCGGCTGGTGCGGCCGCGCCGGGCATCCAAACGCGCCGACAACTTCATCGCCGAAGCGACGAGCCTCTCAACGGGCGATTTGGTCGTTCACGTTGAACACGGTATCGGCCGGTTTGTCGGCTTGCAGAACATCGAGGCGGCCGGTGCGCCGCACGACTGTCTTGAAATTCACTATGCCGATGCGGCCAAGCTCTACCTGCCGGTCGAGAACATCGAGCTTCTGTCGCGGTACGGCTCCGAAGATACCGGCGTCGAGTTGGACAGGCTCGGCGGGACCGGCTGGCAGAATCGCAAGGCCAAGCTCAAGAACCGCATTCGTGAAATCGCTCATGAGCTCATCAAGATCGCGGCTGAGCGCAAGCTGCGCGAGGCACCCAAGCTCACGATCACGCCCGGCGCCTATGACGAGTTTGCCGCGGGCTTTCCTTACGAGGAAACCGAGGACCAACAGAACGCCATCGACGCGACGCTCGACGATCTTGCCACTGGCCGCCCGATGGACCGGCTGATTTGCGGTGACGTCGGTTTCGGCAAGACCGAGGTGGCGCTGCGCGCGGCTTTCGATACCGTGATGAACGGCAAGCAGGTCGCGGTCGTGGTGCCGACGACGCTCCTGTCGCGCCAGCACACCAAGACCTTCACCGAACGCTTCAAGCATTTTCCGGTCAATGTTGCGCAGGCGTCGCGGCTCGTTTCGACCGCCGATATGGCCAAGGTGAAAAAGGGGCTGACCGACGGCACGGTCGACATCGTCGTCGGCACCCATGCGCTTCTGGGCAAGACCATCAAGTTCAAGGATCTAGCGCTGGTCATTGTCGACGAGGAGCAGCATTTCGGCGTGGCGGCGAAGGAGAAGCTGAAACAGCTTCGCGCCGAGGTGCACGTCCTGACCCTCACCGCGACGCCGATCCCGCGCACCCTGCAACTCGCGCTCACTGGCGTCCGCGACCTCTCAATTATCGCGTCGCCGCCGGTTGACCGCATGGCGGTTCGTACGTTCGTCTCTCCGTTCGATCCGATCACCATCCGGGAAGCGATCCTGCGCGAGCGCTATCGCGGCGGACAGGTGTTTTACGTCTGCCCGCGGATCGAAGACCTCGCCGGCGCCAAGGATTTTCTGGAGAAGAACGTGCCCGAAGCGCGCGTCGCGGTCGCGCACGGCCAGATGCCTGGAGCGGTGCTCGAAGACATCATGTCGGCGTTCTACGACGGCAAGTACGACGTGCTGCTTTCGACCACCATCGTTGAGTCCGGTCTCGACATTCCCACCGCCAACACGCTGATCGTGCACCGCGCCGACATGTTCGGTCTCGCGCAGCTCTATCAATTGCGCGGCCGGGTGGGGCGCTCGAAGGTGCGCGCCTACGCGCTGCTCACGCTGCCGGCGAACCGCAAGATCACGCCGCAGGCGGAGCGGCGGCTGAAGGTGCTGCAATCGCTCGATACGTTGGGCGCGGGCTTCCAGCTCGCTTCGCACGATCTGGACATCCGCGGCGCGGGCAATCTGCTTGGCGACGAGCAGTCCGGCCACATCAAGGAGGTCGGCTTCGAGCTGTATCAGCAGATGCTGGAGGAGGCGGTCGTTTCGCTGAAGGCTGGCATCTCGGCTCCAGTCGAGGATCGCTGGTCGCCGCAGATCACCATCGGCACGCCGGTTCTTATTCCGGAGGACTACGTCGCAGACCTTTCGGTGCGGCTTGGGCTCTACCGGCGGCTGGCCGATCTCGAAGACGAACAAGCCATCGAGGCGTTTGGCGCGGAATTGGTCGATCGTTTCGGCTCACTGCCGGACGAGGTCGAGCATCTGCTCAAGATCGTCGCGATCAAGCTTCTGTGCCGCCGGTCCAATGTGGAGCGGATCGAGGCAGGGCCAAAGGGCGCGGTCATTCAGTTCCGCGACAATGCGTTCGCAAATCCGACCGGTCTGATCTCGTTTATCAGCAAAATGGGTTCCGCCGCCAAGGTGCGCCCGGATCAGAAGGTTGTGCTGTTCTACGACTGGGAGAAGCCGAGCCAGCGGCTACACGGCACGACGGCGGTGCTCCGCAACCTCGTCCGCATCGCCGAGCAGGCCAAGGCGGCTTAAAAATTATTTCCGAGGCCGCGTCACAAACGCGGCCTCTCGACCGTCATCAGAGTATCGGGCGGCCAATGCCCTCAAATGACGGAGAAATTCCATGTCTGCCTCCAATGCCGTGAATTACGAGAAGGAAATTCCGGAGGTCTACAAGACCATGATCGGCGTCCATCATGCCAATCTGGCCCTTGGCTTCGACCGCACGCTCGCGCATCTCGTCCACATCCGGGCTTCGCAGATCAACCACTGCGCTCATTGCATCAAGATGCACACCAAGGAGGCGCGCGATCACGGCGAGACCAACGAACGGCTGGATCGCATCATCGTATGGCGTCACGTGAATGATTTCACCGATCGTGAAAAGGCTGCGCTGGCCTGGACCGAAGCGCTGACCAATCTCTATCAGGAGGCCGATCTCGACGTGTTGCGCACGGAGTTGCGCAAATACTTCTCCGAGCGCGAGATTGGGCTTCTGACCAACGAGGTGGCCATGATCAATTTCTGGAACCGCTTCGGAGTGGCGAGGCACTGAATGTCCGCGCGCAGCGATGCGTCCGTCTTCGAGCTGGCCCGCCCCAGGCTTCTGGGGCTGGCCTATCGCATCCTCGGCTCGCGTGCCGACGCCGAGGATGCCGTGCAGGACGCTTTCATCAAATGGCAGGGAGTAGACCGCAATGCGATCGACAATCCTGACGGCTGGCTCACGACAGTCTGCACGCGCCGTTGCATCGACATGCTGGAAGCGGCGCACCGGACGCGGGTGGACTATGTGGGCACCTGGCTGCCCGAGCCGGTGCTTACCGTGAGCGCGGACGACGACGCGTTGGAGCTGTCATCGTCGCTTTCAACGGCGTTCCTTCTGATGTTGGAGCGACTCACGCCGAAGGAGCGAGCGGCCTATCTACTCCACGACATTCTCGACATGGAATACAAGGACGTCGCCAAGACGCTCGACATGGAGGAGGCCGCCTGCCGCAAGCTGATCTCGCGGGCGCGCCAGAACATCGAGCGCGACAAGGTCCGGCACGTCACGCCGGTCGCGCAGCAGGAAAAGCTGTTGGCCGCATTCCAGGACGCGGTGACCGGCGGCGACATGCAGCGCTTCACGGCATTGCTGTCGGACGATATCGAGTTGTCCTCCGACAGCGGCGGTAAGGTTGCAGCCGTTCCCTACACGCTGCACGGCAAGGCGGAGATCCTTGCGTTCCTCGAGAACGCGCAGCGCTGGTGGTACAACTATCGCTGGATTGAGATGGATCTCAACGGCGGCCGCGGTGTGGTGCTGATCGGCGAGGGCGAGCCGAGCGCGGCGATGTCCTTCGCCTACGACGAAGAGGGCCGCGCGACCAACATCTACATCATGCGCAACCCGGACAAGCTTGCGCGGCTGAACACCCCGGCGATCTCGTGAGCGCTATCGGCCTGGGAAGAAGAAGCTGGTTCGTGACTTTGCCCGGCGGCGATACGACATGAATGCGCGGGTGCCATAGCCAGCGCAGAATCCAGCGAGGAAGACCGAAACCAGAATTGTGACAGCGGCGGGGGCCATGAGATGGTCCTTGCCGCTTCTTCCTGCCCGGAGTTTGTAACAACCAGACGAAAGTTCTTCGTCCTATTCCGGTTTGATGTTGCCCGCTGCGATGATCTTCACCCATTTGTCGATCTCGCGGTCGACGTGGCTGCGGAATTCGGCCGTGCTGGTGCCGATGGGCTGGAAGCCCAGCTCGAGTAGCCGCTTCTGGAATGCCTCGTCCTTTACCGCAGCGGCAGAAATCTTCTGAAGTTTCTCGACGATCGGTGCGGGCGTGGCAGCAGGGACGACCAGCCCCATCTCGCTCGCGGAATCCACGGAGCCGTAACCGATCTCCTCCATGCTCGGGATATCCGGGAGTTGCGGCGCGCGCCCGCGCGTGACGCCGAGTCCGCGTGCCTTGCCGCCCTCGATATGAGGCTTGATCGTGGGAACCGCGCCAAAGGTGAAGTCGATCTTGCCGGACAGGAAGTCCGACAGCGCGGGCGCGCCACCGCGATACGGGATGATGACAATGTCGATACCGGTGACCTGCCGGAACTGCTCGCCCGCGAGGTGAATGCCGGTGCCGATGCCGGCAGAGGCGAAGGTGAGCTTGCCGGGATTGGCTTTGGCATAGTCGACCAGATCCTTCGCGGTTTTGAACGGCGATGACGGATGAACACAGAGCACAAGCTGCGTGCGGGAGAGCAGCGATACCGGCACGAAATCCTTGCGGGTGTCGTAGGGCAGTTTCTCTTTCAGCAGTCCTGGATTGGTGACAAAGGCGCTGTCCACCATGCCGATCGTGTAGCCATCAGGTTGTGCGGTCGCGACCGCCTGCGTGCCGATGACGCTCGCGCCGCCCGCGCGATTGTCGATCACGACGGTCTGTCCGAGTTCTTGTTCGATCTTTGAGGCGAGGAGGCGGGAGAACACATCGGTGCCGCCACCGGGTGCATAGGGGACGATCAGTTTGATGGTCCGTTGTGGGTAAGCCTGCGCGACGGCTGGCGTCGCGGGCATACACGCCATCGCGGCCACGCCCTGCATCAAGGCGCGCCTGTTCATTCCCGTCGGCATTGCATCCTCCCGAGTTTTTTATCGTTGGAAGCGCATCAGACTTTGTACTTCGCGATCATGTCCTCCTCGGGATCGGCGCCGAGACCCGGCGTCTCCGGCACATCGACCCCGCCGTTCACGTCCGGCACGGTCTTCGAATAGGCGACGTAGTCCACCTGCGCGAACAGCCGTTCCAGCGCGGCGGGCTTTTCCTTCGCGGCGATGCAATGCAGCGTCGCGAGATAGCCGGGGCCGAA
Organism: Pseudomonadota bacterium; assembly: GCA_040756555.1. Taxonomy (GTDB): domain Bacteria; phylum Pseudomonadota; class Alphaproteobacteria; order Rhizobiales; family Xanthobacteraceae; genus Z2-YC6860. Next base: position 282,379 of record JBFLYS010000002.1, read on the forward strand.
GAAGAACGCGTGCGGCACGCAGGTGACGCCGGCCTTCTCGGACTCGGTCGCGATCCTGAACAGATGCGTGATGCCACCGACCTTCACGATACTCGGCTGCACGTAGTCGGTCGCGCCGGCCGCGATCATCTTTTGGAAATCGGAGGGGCTCGTCGCGTTCTCACCCATCGCGAGCGGCACACCGGTCAGCCTGCGGAGCTTCGCCAGCGCCTCGAAATCCTCCGGCGGCCAGATCGGCTCCTCGACCCAGAACGGGTTGGATGGCTTCATCGCCGCGACCGGCTTTTCGGCCTGCTCGGGCGTCCAGCCGCAGTTGGTGTCGACCATGATCGGGATCGACGAACCCGCGACCTCGCGTGCGGCGGCGACGGATTCCGCCGTGCGCTCGTGCAGCTTGATATGCTTGTAGCCAAGCTTCAGCGCTCGCTCGGTGTTGCGCTTCACGTGCTCGACGACTCCATTGTATTGCAGCAATGAAGCGTAGGTTTCGACGCGCTTGCGCTTCGCGCCGCCGAGCAGCTTCGACACCGAGACGCCTTCGAGCTTGCCGCGGATATCCCACAACGCGATGTCGAGGCCGCTGATCGCGTGAAACACCGGGCCTGCGCGGCCGAGGCCGTGCAACAGGCGCTCGATGGTCGGCATCAGGCTTGGATCGGTCGGGTCCTTGCCGACGGCCAGCGGCTTGATCCACTTGTCGAACGTCATGATCGCCAGTTGGCCGCTCGAACCGAAGCATTCACCCCAGCCGGTGACGCCCTTGTTGGTGGTTACGCGGATGTAAATCGCCTCGACATGCGTGCGCGGCTTGCCGGCGAACATCGGCGGCGGCGCCCAGATGTCGAGCGGGATGCGGAGTTGGAAGGTGTCGATGGATTCGATGGTGACGGCGGACATTTCCCTGGGCTTCCCTCGTTTCTGAAATGCTTGTTGGCGTCACGTTGCCACGCCTCGCATGGGCTTGTCCCAGTGCCCGGTGTCTCTGATGATGGCAGCCATGTCGGGAACGCTGCGCCTCGTGATGGTTGTGCTGGCCGTGGCCTGCGCGCATCCGGCCTTTGCCCACACCGGTAGCGCGGCCGGCGGATTTGTGGGCGGGCTCGCCCATCCGGTGTTCGGTCCGGATCATGTGGTCGCGATGATTGCGGTCGGGTTGTGGGGCGCGTTCCTCGGGCCGCCAGCGATTGTTGTGCTGCCCATCGTGTTTCCGCTGGTGATGGCGTTCGGCGGCGTGCTTGGCATTCTCGGCGTGCCGCTGCCGGGTGTTGAGATTGGAATTGCCGTTTCGGCCATCGTGCTCGGGCTGATGGTGGTGTTCGCGGCGCGGCCGCCGCACTGGATCGCGGCAGTGCTGGTCGGTGCCTTTGCGATCTTCCACGGACATGCTCACGGCACGGAATTGCCGCCGGGTGCGGATGCGCTGGCCTACTCGGCGGGCTTCGTCATCGCGACCGGGCTGCTGCATCTCACGGGTATCGCGATCGGCCTGCTGACGCGCTGGCCGGTTGGGCAATTGGTCGTACGAACCGCCGGCGGGCTCATTGCTTGCGTCGGCGTTGTCTTCCTGGCGCGCGTCGCATGAGGCTGTTCCTCGCGATTGCGTTTGTGCTGCTGGCGGGCCCGGCCTATGCGCATCCGCCGCCCATAGGGATCGGCGGATTCTGGGGCGGGCTCATGCATCCGTATTTCGTGACCGCGCATGGCGCCGCCATCGTCGCGCTCGGCTTGCTTGTTGGTCAGCAGGGGTGGGGGCGTGTCACGCCCATCGTATTCATTGCCGCGCTGATGGCGGGGCTGGGGCTGATCTGGCTCGCCGCGGTGCCGCGCTACGTCAACGAGGCGCTTCTGGTTCTCGCAGTGGTTTGCGGATTGCTGGTGGCGCTGGCCCGGCCGTTACCAGAGCCTGTTGGAATTGTGTTCGGCGTTCTGATTGGGGTGGCGGTCGGGTTGGATTCCCCGCCAGAGGTGCTGTCGGTCCGTGAAGCCAACCTGATGCTGATCGGCACCGGACTTGGCGCAAGCCTGTTCCTCGTGCTCGCGGTCGAAGGCGCATCGCAATTGGTGAAGCCCTGGCAACGTATCGGCGCGCGTGTCGCAGGCTCGTGGATCGCGGCCGCCGCGATCCTGGTGCTGGCGCTGAGTTTCAGCCGTTAGGCAGGCTGGGCGGCGCGCTCGCGAGCTTGGGCTTCGAGCTTGTCGCGGTTGAGCGCGACCTGCTCGATGGCGTTGGCGATCACCTCCGGCGATTGCGCGCCGCTGATCGCCGCGAGATTGCCGATGATGAAAAACGGCACGCCGTCGATGCCGGCTTCCTTGGCCTGGTTGGCGGCGGCCTCGACCGCGGCGAGATCGGCGTCGGAGGCGAGCGCCTCGCGCACCTTATCGGCCTCAAGTCCGATGTCGGCTGCGGCCTTCACCAACACCTCGCGGGCGGTGAGGTCGCCGCCCTCGGTGAAGTAGAGGTCCATCAGCCGCTGCTTCATCTCGGCCGCCTTGCCGATGGAGCTTGCCCAGAAGATCAGCCGGTGTGCGTCGGTCGTGTTGGGCTGCCGCTTCATCTTCGAGGAGTCGTAGACCAGCCCTTCCTCGGCCGCTGCGGCCTGGACCCGGCCCGCGATGCCCTTGTAGCGGTCAGGGGAGCCGAACTTCGTGGTCAGGTATTCGTCGCGGTCCATGCCCTCGCGCGGCACCCAAGGGTTCAGGAAATAGGGGTGGAAACGCACCTCAACCGGAATCTCCGGCTTGAGAGCCAAAGCCTTCTCCAAGCGACGCTTTCCGATGAAGCACCATGGGCAAACGACGTCGGAGACGACATCGACGACGACAGGCGGGATCGGCAGCTTGGTGTCGGACATGAGCGGGCCCTTTCGGCTGGCCCGCTAGACTTAGGCGTCCAATCAGGCCGCGGCAACCGGGCGGGACGAGACCCGGGCAATCAGACTGCCCGCCGTGTCAGCGTCCTTCAGGGTCGCCAGCGTGACGCTGGGGCCACTGTTCGGCTTGCCGTCATTGGCGCGCAGCATGGTGTGCTTGAGCACGCTGGCAAGCCGCCGCGCGACCACGTGCGCGGCCTTGAGGTCGGTCTGGGTGAACACCGCGACGATCGAGCCGTCGTCTTCCCGACAGGCGAAATCGATGTTGCGGGTGAGCTTGCTGATGAGCCGGGCGGCGTCGAGGCTGGCTCGGCGGTCGATTTCATCCTCGAACGAGAAGCGTGCGACCGAGAGGGCCACGCCGCGCTCCGCGGCATCGTCGATGGCGCGGTCGAGATCGCGACTAAAGGCGTCAGCAAACAGAAGGCCGGTGCGGGCGTCGAGCATGCCTTTGTGTTCGATGGAATCGAGAAGCCGCTTGAGCTGCCCTTCCAGCGCGCGGGCGCGAACGAGCGGCAGCATCCGTTCGACCAGCATGGCGGGTTCGGGCGCGCGGATGAAGTTGCCGAGGTTTTCTGGTTCGACGCCGTGTCCAAGCGCCGCCACCGGCAGGTCGCGGAAGCGGGCGTCGTCGGCCAGAGCGCGGAAAAAGGCCTCAAGCGAACGGCCGGGCAAGCCGTCGCCAATCACGAGGCCGTCGATCTCGCGGGCGCCGAGACAGCCCGCGGCACCATCAAGGCTGAGCGCACCCATGACGCCAACGCGTTCGCCGACCGCGGTGCTGAGCGCCGGATAGGCAGGGCCACGGCCGACCACCAGCACGGTGGCATCGTCGAGCGGATCGCCCTCTGGCAGATCGGCGATGATGTTGCGCTCTTCCTTCAAAGTCTGGGCGCGGCCGATCACTGTGGCGTGGAGTGAGCGCAGCCGGATCGCGGAAGAGAGCCGCGCGATCATCTGGCCGATGGGTGCCGCCGCACCGATCGGGAGAACGCCAGGCAGCGGCGGCGTGGCGTCGTCACGCACGCGCATGATCGCGGGGAGATAGGGGTGAGCGTGGGAGACACTCTGCGTCAGCGCCTCAACGATTTTCGGCGAGGCACCGTCAGCATCGGTGATGACAACGGCGGACGGCTTGATCGAGTTGATGGCGGCTGGAGCCTTGGTCCAGGGTGTTTCGACAACCGGATAAGCACCTGCGTCCGAGAATGCCTGGATCAGTCCCTCGACCGGCTTTTCGGCGACGATAACGATCGGACCCTGAAGGAACATGACAGCACGCAAGGACGAGCCACGGGACGGCTCAACCTCTAGGCGATCGCTGTTAATGGCGCGTCAACGCGCGTCGCCCTAGGCGGCTTTTTGATCGCGGTTGCGGAAAGCCGCGGCGACGAGCGGATTGATGCCAAGCTCGTCGAGTGCGGCGAGCAAAGCCACAAGATCGCTGGCATTGCCGGCGAGGCGATGGCCGCCGTAGCGATCGGGAAGCGCCGCGAGCGTCGCGCCGGCATCCGCCTTGGCGACCAGTTCCTGCAACTCCTGCAGCACGAAACGATAACCGCCAACCGTCACCAGGTTGGGCGGCGGCGCGGTGATGACCAACGACGGCGGATCTTGCGCGATCCGGCAGGGATAGCCGGTGTCGGCGAAGCCCGACAGGGCAGGCTTGAAATGGGGAGCGATGCCGCGCTCTGCACCGGGCGGGAAGGCGTGTTGCGGGACCATCGGTCCGCGCAGCGCCAAGGTGCCCGCCTCGGTTCGTACCGTCTCGCAGACAAGGGATGAGCGCGCCGCGCCACGTGGCACCGCAATGTCGCCCTCGGGGATCGGTGACGGCTGGCCGCCGATGCCGCGACGAAGAGCAATCAAGCCGATCTCGCCGAACGCCAGCACGTCGGTCATCTCGGCGAACGGGTGCCGCCACGGATTGCTGGTCTCGAACCGCTCCGGCGCGCGCCAGATCGCAAGAATGTTCTGTAATTCAGGATGCGACAGGAGGCCGGCCTCCAGCAGCCGGTGCGCCAGCGGTCCGGGGAGGACGACGGCGTCGCAGCAGTCGTCGCGGCACTGCTTGGCAAAGGAGTCGCCATCGAAGGGCTGGTGCAGCGACAGCGTACCGCCCGAGAGAAGCCACGGCAGTAGCGCCGTGCCGAGACCCGCGAGCGAGCTCAGCGCGCCGGCGGAGAGGATCGAGCAGTCCTGCCCGATCCGGCCCTCCAGCATCGTTCCCAAGCCCGCGGCGATCAATTCGTTGTGGTTGCGCGCAACCGCGATCAGCCCGGCGGGCGTGGCGTCGAAAGTGACGATGGCGGTGTGTGCGGCCGGATTGAACTCGCGCACGGCCGAATCCAGCGGATCGGGCGTCGCACCGAACAGGAGATCGTCGAACGGGATCACGCCATCGGCCAGCGTCTTGCCGAAGCCGCAGATGTAGCGGACCGGGAAGATCTCGGCGGCGACGTGCATCGCCAGTTCACTGTGATCGAAGCCGTTGACGCGCGAGGTCGTCACGATGGCGCGTGCGCCGATCCGGCTGAGCGCAACGACGCAATCGGACTTCCGCCACAAGAGCGGCAGAGGCGCTGCGATCAGCCCGGCGCGCAGGACGCCGAGGATGGTCAGCATGCTCTCGATCGTGTTGGGGAGTTGCAGCGCGACCACGGCGTCGGTCGCAAGCCCAAGCTTGCGCAGCCGGCCGGCGATGGCTGTGACGATCAGATCGGCCTGCGCATAGGTGATGCTGCGCGGCAGCCCTTCCGTGAAGCTCTCGCGGTTCGGCGGGTCGGCCAGCGCAACCGCGTCAGGCCGCCGTGCGACCGCGCGCTTGAACAGGTCGTCGAGCGTCGTATGGCCACCCGACACGGCGCGGGGATCGGGTGGTTCGCCGAGGTTGCGGCCGAGAATCATGGTTCACGCATCATGGCTTCCGCCACCAGGTTTCCGGCAAGTAGCCGGAGAGCGATGTGACCGCCGGATGTTGGATGGTTGACCAGCGCGCCACCCATTGCTCCGGCAGATGGTAAAGCGGCACGAGGTAGAAGCCCGACATCAGCACGCGGTCGAGCGCGCGAACCGCAGCAACGAAGTCGTCGCGCTCGCGCGCTTTCAGCATGGCAGCGATCATCGCGTCGATCGCTGGGCTCTTTACACCCATGTAGTTGCGGGTGCCTTGCTCGTCCGCAGCCGCCTGGCCCCAGTAGAACGCCTGCTCGTTGCCGGGCGACAGCGATTGGTCCCAGCGGTATTCGATCATGTCGAAGTCATAGGAGATGCGCCGGCGGTCGTATTGCACGGCATCGACGACGCGGATCTTCGCGCTGATGCCGGCGCGTTTGACCTGCCGGGAGAAAGCGAGCGCGAGGCGCTCCTGCTCCTTGGTGGTGACGAGGATCTCGAAAACGAACGGCTGCTTGGTGGTGCGGGAGCGCAGCTCCGCACCGACAAACTCGTAACCGGCAGCCTCCAGCAGATCGAGCGCACGCCGGAGTGTTGCGCGATCGCGGCCCGAGCCGTCGGTGATTGCGGGCTCATAAGTGCCGTTCATGATGTCGGCGCGCGCCGCGTTCGGGTAGGGCGCAAGCAGCGCCTTCTCCTTTTCGTCGGCTGGACGGCCGCGGGCAGACAGTTCGGAGCCCTCGAAGTAGCTCGCGGTGCGCTTGTACTTGTCGAAGAAGAAGTTGTGATTCACCCATTCAAAGTCGAACAGAAGGCCAATCGCTTCGCGCACGCGCACGTCGGCGAACATCGGCCGCCGCGTGTTGAAGACGAGCCCCGATAGGCCCTTGGGCATCCCGGTCGGGAAGCCTTCCTTGACGATGCGGCCGTCGCGCACGGCAGGCACGTTGTAGGCCGTTTCCCAACGGCTCGGATCAAGCTCGGGCCGCACGTCATAGAGGCCCTTGGTGAAGGCTTCGAGATGCGAATTGGCATCCCGATAGAACTCGGTGCGAATCTCATCGAAATTCCAGAAGCCGCGGGTGATCGGCAAATCGCGGCCCCAGTAATTCGGATCGCGCTTGAGCGTGACGCTACGGCCCGGATTTACGTCCGCGATCGTGTAGGGGCCACTGCCGACAATCGGCTGGAACGTCGTTTCCTCGAATTTGTCCGGGTCGATGGCGTGTTTCGCCAGCACCGGCATCAGCCCCAGGATCAGCGGTAGTTCGCGGTCGTTCGCAGCAGAGAGATCGAAGCGCACGGTGCGTTCGTCGAGCGCCTCGGCCTTCGTCACCTTGGCGTAGTAGGTGCGGAAGTTCGGCCGGCCTTTGTCGCGCAGAAGCTGCCACGAAAAGATCACGTCGGCGGCGGTGACCGGCTTGCCGTCGGAGAATTTCGCGGCTGGGTTCAGCGCGAAGGTGACGTAGGTGCGGTCGGCGTCAGTGTCGACGGTACGGGCGAGCAGACCGTAGAGCGTGAATGGCTCGTCATAGCCACGCGCGAGCAGGCTCTCGACGACGTAGCTGCGGATATTCGGGGGCGCGAGGCCCTTCACAATGAACGGATTGAGGCTGTCGAACGTGCCGATCACACCGTTGACCAGCCGCCCGCCCTTGGGCGCGGCAGGATCGACGTAGCGCATGCCCGTGAAATTGGGCCCGAGCGCGGGCTCGCCATGCATCGCGATCGCGTGCTTCGGCGCGGCAGCAGCCACCGGAACGGCAACGGCCGTCAGCGACCCGCAGAGCGCAAGGCAAAGCAGGGAGCGAAGAGCTCTCGGCATAGACGAGCGCGCGGTGGCTGCGGCCATTCCAAATCGTCGAATCGTTGTGGGATTCGGTCTATCACAGCTCGGCGCGGCCCGGCCCGGTGTGCCCTGAAAACCTTACTGGAAACCTCAGCGGATTGGCCAAAAGCCGCATCCCGGCGGCATCAACCACAATCCCCATAAAGCTTTATCCAGGCCCGGTTTTCGGCTAATCAGGCGCATCCCTGCGTCACGGTCTCGCCGTTTTTGGCGACGAGACAGGCGCGGGGGCGGCCCGCCCGGGCTCAACGCCGTTGACCGGCGGGATGAAGAGGAACCAGTTCATGACCCTACCGATCGCGTCCGCGAATGCGCGGACCGGAACCAAGATTTTCACCACGCTCGCAGCGACGGCCGCGCTTGCTCTCGTGTCGGCGCCCGACGTGCTGGCGCAGGGCGCGCCCGCTCCGGCGCAGCAGCAGCGTCCGGCGCAGCCGCGCCAGCCTGCCGCCCAGCAGCAGCGTCCTGCGGCCCAACAGCAGCAGCCCGCGCAGCAGCAACAGCAGGCCGCTCCGCAGCAACAGCAGCAAGCCGCCGGTGGCGAGCAGCCGCAACTGATCTTTTCCCCGTGGGTCAAGCTCTGCAACAAGGATCCCGATCCGAACTCCAAGCGCGTCTGCGTGACCGTGAAGGACGGCCGCGTCGAGTCCGGTCTGCTCGTGGTCTCCGTCGCGATCATCGAAATGGACGGTGAGCAGCGCAAGCTGATGCGCATGAGCCTGCCGTATGGCGTCGCGCTTCAGCACGGCACCCGCATGATCGTCGATCAGGGCCAGCCCGCGACTGCGCCGTTCGTGACCTGCCTGCCGCCGGTCGTTCCGCCGGGCGGCTGCATCGCCGACTACGACGCCAACGCCGACGTCATCAACCGCATGAAGAAGGGCCAGACGCTCACCGTGCAGGCCATTCACATGAACGGCCAGGCCATGAGCCCGCAACTCGACCTGAAGGACTTCGCCAAGGCCTATGACGGCCCGCCGACCGATCCGAAGGTGTTCGAGGAGCAGCAGAAGAAGCTCCAGGACGAGCTTCAGAAGCGTGCGGAAGAGGCGCGCAAGCGTCTTGAGAGCCAGCAGCCGCAGGGTGGCGCCGCGCCTGCCACACCCGCCCGCTAAACGGGCGGCACATCTTGAATGCAGAAAGGCCCGCCGATCGGCGGGCCTTTTTCGTTTGAGTTCTTCTGCTTAAATCGCGTTGTTCACACGTCAGTTCAGAACCGAGTTGAGCGGATGGTACTGCCCCAGATCGTCCTTCTCGAAGGACTCTGCGATCTGCGGATGGCGCAGCGGCTCGCCGGATGTGTCGGGAAGCAAATTCTGCTCCGAGACATAGGCGACGTACTCGGTTTCCGCGTTCTCTGCGAACAGGTGGTAGAACGGCTGATCCTTGCTCGGCCGCACGTTCTCCGGGATCGAGAGCCACCATTCCTCGGTGTTGTTGAAGACGGGGTCGATATCGAAGACGACGCCGCGGAACGGAAACAAGCGGTGTTTCACCACGTCGCCAAGCCGGAACTTGGCGCTCCGCATGCGCGATAGACTCTCATACAACTGCTTCTGCGGGGCCTGGGGCATCTCTTTGCTCATGGTTCCGAATCTAGGACTGAATTGTGGCGGAGAACGGGCTCAAAGGGAGTAGAGGGCCGCAAGTTCGGGGTCCTTCGCTGCGACGAGACGTGCGAGATCGACGACGACCTTGGCCTGCTTCCAGGTGGCGTCGTCTTGCATCTTGCCGTCGATCATGACGGCGCCAGAGCCGTCAGGCATGGCGTCGAGGATTTTCTTGGCCATCGCAACCTCTGCGGGGTCGGGCGAGAACACGCGCTTGGCGATCGCGATTTGCGAAGGGTGCAGCGACCACGCGCCCGCGCAGCCCATCAGAAACGAATTGCGGAATTGTGCCTCGCAGGCGGCGGGATCGGAGAAATCGCCGAACGGGCCGTAGAACGGCTTGATGCCGGCGGCGGCGCAGGCGTCGACCATCTTGCCCGTGGTGTAGTGCCAGAGGTCCTGCTGGTAGCCAGTGCGCGGCGCGTCGCCTTTGACGTCCGCGAGCACGACGTAGTCCGGGTGTCCGCCGCCGACCCGCGTGGTCTTCATCGCGCGCGAGGCCGCGAGGTCGGCGGGCCCAAGGCTCATGCCGTGCATGCGTGGGGAGGCGGTCGCGATCGACTCCACGTTGTTGACGCCGAGCGCCGTTTCCAGGATCGCGTGGATGAGGATCGGCTTCTTGATCGAATGCTTGGCCTCAAGCTGTGCGAGGAGTTGATCGAGATAATGGATGTCCCATACGCCTTCGACCTTCGGCAGCATGATGACGTCGAGCTTGTTGCCGATGGCTGCGACGATCTCGGTGACGTCGTCGAGCACCCACGGCGAGTTCAGCGCATTGATGCGCGTCCAAAGCCCCGTGGCGCCGAAGTCGGTCGCCTTCGCCATTGCGACAAAGCCTTTGCGCGCGGCTTCCTTGGCATCCGACGGGATCGCGTCCTCGAGATTGCCGAGCACCACGTCCACCTGCTTGGCGAGCTCCGGCACCTTGGCCGTGACCTTCTCGACGTGCGGCGGGACGAAGTGGATCATCCGCTCGAGCCGGACCGGCAATTCGCGCAGCGGCGCGGGGGCGCCGATCGCAAGCGGCTGGTAGAATTGCCGTGGCGGCTTCATGACCGTCCTTCCAAAATGCCGGTCTGCCCTTTAGAGGAAAGCAAGCCCTGCGCCAAGTTGCGGGCCGTCTAAAACAGCGCAGTTTTGGGCATTTCCGAACTAAAGCCCCGAGAATCCATCCCGAATGATCGACGTTCTCAATCTGGCGCTGCCTTATTTCGGCTTGATCTTCTTGGGGTTTGCCTGCGGGCGGCTGAAAACGATCCCGGACAGCGGCCTTGCCTGGATGGATTTCTTCATCCTCTACATGACGCTGCCGGCGCTGTTCTACCGGATCCTCGCCAAGACGCCGTTCGAGCAGCTTAACAACGTGCCGTTCATCGTCACGACGACGCTCGCGACGTTCCTGGTGTTGGCGCTGTCGTTCGGCGTCGCGTTCCTGTTCCGGCGCGATCTTGCGGAGGCTTCGTCCGCGGCGCTTGCAGGAGCCTATGGCAACATCGGTTACATGGGCCCGGGTCTCGCACTCGCGACGCTGGGTGCGCAAGCCGCGGCACCCGTGGCGCTGATCTTCTGCTTCGAGACTTTGCTGTTCTTCTCGCTGCTCCCGTTCATGATGGCGCTGGCGCGGCCGTCGAGCCAAAGCGCGGGTGCGCTCGCGCTCGAAGTGATCCGCAAGATTGTGCTGCATCCTCTGTTGATCGCGACGGCGCTTGGCGTGTTGTCGGCAGCAGTGAATTTCGAGCCGCCGGTTGCGCTCGACAAGCTCCTTCAGTTCCTCCAGGGCGCGTCGGCGCCGTGTGCGCTGTTCACGCTCGGCGTCACGGTCGCACTGCGGCCGTTCCAACGCGTGCCGTGGGAGGTGCCGGTTCTGGTGCTGGTGAAGCTCGTGGTTCACCCGGTTGTGATGCTGGCGATGCTCATGGCGCTCGGCCCATTCGATCCGAGTTGGGCCGCGACCGCGGTGCTGATGGCCGCGCTGCCGCCCGCGCTCAACGTGTTCGTGCTGGCGCGGCAATACAATTCTTGGGTGGAACCGGCATCCGGCTCTGTGCTGCTCGGAACGCTGGTTTCGGTCGCAACCCTGACCACTGTGATGTGGCTGGTGCAGCACGGCGCGTTGACGCAAGCTATCGCCCGCTAACGCGGGTAACCTATGCAACCTCTGTCCGGGCTTCTGGTCCTCGATTTTACGACGCTCCTGCCGGGGCCGCTCGCGACGCTGATGCTTGCGGAGGCGGGGGCCGAGGTCATCAAGATCGAGCGGCCAGGCGGCGAGGACATGCGCCACTACGAGCCGCGCTTCGATGGCGAGAGCGCCATGTTCGCGGTGCTCAATCGCGGCAAGAAAAGTCTCGTGCTCGATCTGAAGAGCGAGAGCGATCGCGCTCAGCTCGTTCCGCTGCTTGAACGCGCGGATGTGCTCGTCGAGCAATTCCGGCCGGGTGTGATGGTGCGGCTTGGATTGGGCTATGACGCCGTCCGGGCGATCAACCCCAAGCTGATCTATTGCTCGATCACCGGCTATGGCCAGAGCGGCACGCGGGCAGACGAAGCCGGGCATGACCTCAACTACATCGGCACCACGGGGTTGCTGGCGCTCAATCCGGGCCCAATCGAGAAGCCCGTGGTGCCGCCTGCGCTGATCGCGGATATCGGCGGCGGGACGTTTCCAGCCGTCATCAACATCCTGCTGGCGCTGCGTCAGCGCGACCTCACGGGGCAGGGGTCCTATCTCGACATCGCGATGACCGATGCGATGTTCACCTTCGCAGGACACGCCTTCGCGTCCGGCCACGCGACGGGACAGTTCCCCAGCTCCAGCGGAGCGCGGCTCACCGGCGGCTCGCCGCGCTATCAGCTCTATCCGACCAAGGACAAGAAGCTCGTCGCCTGCGCCGCGCTGGAACAGAAGTTCTGGACGACGTTCACCGCGGCGATCGGGCTCGCGCCAGCATATGTCGACGACCGTCACGACCCGGCTGGGGCCATCGCAGCGGTTGCGGCCATCATCGGGCAAAGGACCGCCGACGAATGGCGGCCGGTGTTTGCGCAGGCCGATTGCTGCGTGACCATCATGGTCTCCCTCGAAGAGGCGCTGCGCGACCCGCATTTCGTTGAACGCGGGCTGTTCGCGCACAGTATCGCAGGGCCGACGGATGCGATCATGCCGGCGCTGCCGGTGCCCATCGATCCGAAATTCCGTGACAAGCCCGGCAGCGTGAAGCCGGTGCCGAAGCTTGGCGGCGCGAATTAGCTGTGAAGGAAGGCGAGGTGGACGCCGAGGATCAGCATTCCGCCGAAGAACAGCATCCGGAACACAGCAGGGCTCGCCATCTCGCGCACGCGCTGGCCGATCAGCATGCCGACAATGGCGACACCGACCGCGAGCGCCGACCCCACGGCGTTGGACGTGTTCAGCGTGCCGTTGCTGACCAACACTACGGCGAGCGCGAGCGTCGAGATCGTGAACGAGATGCCCTGCGCCTGAACGAGATCGTCGCGTTTCAGTCCGAGCGCTTGGATGTAGGGAATGACTGGGATCATGAACACGCCGGTCGCGGTTGCGACCATGCCGTTGATCGTGCCCATCAGCGGGCCAAGCCACCATTCGAAGCTCGGCCGCACCGACAGTTCGATCCGGCTGAACCCCAGGATGCCATAGGCGATCAGCGCGCCGCCGAGCGTCTTGCGGGCGATGCCTGCGGCCTCGGGCGTCAGCAGGCCCAGGCCGATCGCGGTTCCGATCCACGTGCCGAGCACGCTCGCCAGTAGCGTCGGCCACAGCCGCCGGAACAGCATCATGGTCGCCGGCCCGGCAAAGCCCTGCCAGATGTTGGTGACGATGGCGGGGAGGAGCAGGAGCGCCGTCGCCTCGCCTGGCGACATGACAAGGCTGAGCAGTCCGACCGCGACGGTCGGCAGGCCTTGGCCCAAAATGCCCTTCACGAAGCCCGCAAGCAGGAAGGCGAGGGCAACGACGATGACGATGAATGTCAGATCCGGCACCGCACTTCATTGCCGTGCCGGAAGGCGGTTCGCAATGGGCGAAAATGCAAGCCTGCCTTCGATGGGAGCGAAGGCTACAGAGCCTCGCCGCGCATCAGACGGGGCTGGGAGGCGCGCGGCGCGACGCCTTCACGCATGACGGCGCGGCGCAGCGGGCCGATCCGGTCGATCAGGAACAGGCCGAGGCCGCGGGCGCCTTGGACGGGAAGGAAGTCAGTGAGGAGGCTCCGGTTCATCAGATCGATGGCGAAGCTGCGGCTTTGCACATCGGCGCGGCGGGCGCTGTCATAGCGGCGAAGCAGGTCGTCCGCACCGATATCGTCGCCATTGCGATGCGCGGCGACGGCCAGCTCTCCGATGGTGGCTGCGTCGCGCAGGCCGAGGTTCAGCCCCTGCGCGCCAATCGGCGGGATGAGATGCGCAGACTCGCCGACGAGAGCGATGCGGTTGGTGGCGAACTGGCGCGCGTTCTCAATGGAGAGCGGGAACGAGCCGTGTCCCTTCTCGACCGTGATCTTGCCGAGGATCGAATGCGAGCGCCGCTCGATCTCGCGTGCGAGAGCCTCATCGTCGAGAGCCGACAATTGCCTGGCGTCTGCCGGCTCGACAACGCAGACGAGGCTTGAGCGCTCGCCCGGCAGCGGCACCAGCGTGAACGGACCGCCCTCGGTGTGGAATTCGGTCGAGGTGAATTTGTGTGGCCGCGTGTGTGCAAGATTGAACGTCAGCGCGGTTTGCGGATAGCGCGAGCCTGAGGTTTCGATGCCGGCTGCTGCGCGACAGAGCGAGCGCCGTCCATCCGCGCCAATCGCAAGCCGTGCCGTGATGGTGCCGCCGCCTTTCAGCCGGATCGTTACATTGTCGTCGCCAATCTCGACGGCGCTGGCTTCGCCCTCGATCAATTTCAGCGCTGGAAGCTCGCGCGCGCGCGCTTCCAGCGCCGCGACCAGATGCTTGTTCTCGATATTGTGGCCGAAGGCATCGAGGCCGATCTCTTCGGCTGAAAAGCTCACCTCCGGCGCGCGAATAAGGCGTGCGGTGGCGTCCACGATCCGCATGGTTTTCAGCGGCGCAGACTCTTGGGCGCAGCGTTCCCAGACGCCGAGCGTGTCGAGCGCAGTCACGGAACCCGCGAGAAGGGCTGTGGTCCGATGGTCCGCAAGGGGCTTCCGTGCGATCAGCGCGGTTTCCACGCCGGCCTGCGCCAGCGCGATTGCGGCGGTGAGCCCTGCGGGGCCCGCGCCGACGACCACCACCTCGGAACTGTCGTTAACCGTCATAACACCATCATACAGCGCCTTGTTCGGGCGGAAACCATGATGCTTTCGGCCGATTCCGTGCTTTCCGTCGATACGCTATCGTCCGAAGGTGACCGATTTTATCCACCAGGACGCGCTGACCCATCTCAGCCGCGCGGAGACGCGGTTTGCGTCGGTGCTCGCGCGTCCCCGCGTGATTGCGGTTACATGCGTTGTTGCGCTCACAGGTGCCGGTTGGCTCGCGCTGGGTCTGTTCGCAGGTAACGCCGATATTTGGAACACACTCTGCCGCGCCGGAATGCCGGGCGAATGGGGTGGCTTTGCGCTGGTCCTGCCGATGTGGGCTGCGATGGTGCTGGCGATGATGCTGCCGACTGCGGGGCCGATGATCCTGACCTATGCGGAGATCGCGGATACGGCGGCGCATAAAGGCGAGCGCGTCATATCGCCATTCATGCTCGCGGCGGGATATGTCGCGGTATGGCTTGGCTTCGCCGCAGTTGCAACGGCTCTGCAAATTGCGCTGATCCGCGCGGGACTGCTCGACTCTGGCAGGACAGGGCCGGTTCTCTCCGGAGCGATTTTCCTCGTTGCGGGCGGCTATCAATTCTCCACGCTCAAGCATGCGTGTCTGTCGAAGTGCCAGCGGCCGTTTCCGTTCTTCTTCTCGAACTGGACCGAACAGACTTCCGGCGTGTTCAAGCTCGGGTTGCGCCAGGGCCTTTATTGCCTCGGCTGCTGCTGGGCGATGATGCTGGTCATGTTCGCGGTCGGCGCCATGAACATCGTCTGGATGGCGGCGCTTGGCATTCTGATGACGATCGAGAAAATGACCAGCACGCCACGTTTCAGCCGTGCGGTCGGCGCCGCCTTCATCGTGATCGGTCTGACACTGATCGCCTTTTCGGTTCCTTGGGTGGGATAGCGTATGAACATCATGGAAGACCTGCGCGTGTCGGAGCCCTGGTCGCTGAAGGGCGAGCTTACGCTGTCCTGCAACTGCGAAGTCTTCTGCCCGTGCGTCCTCTCGCTCGGCAAAAGCGCGCCGACCGAAGGCTATTGCCAGACCTGGGCCGCGGTGCGGATCGACGAGGGGCATTTCGGCGGCACCGATCTCTCCGGCATCAAGTTCGGCTTCATGGCGGAGATTCCGGGCCGCCTCGGCCGCGGCAATTGGACCGTCGCGCTGTTCGTCGACGACAAGGCATCCGCCTATCAGACCAAGGCGCTGACCTGGATCATGACCGGTCGCGCAGGCGGCTCGACCGCGCTTCTGAAAATTCTCGCCGGCAGCTTCCTCGGCGTGCGGCAGGTGCCGATCTCCTACGAGATGCAGGGTGACACCCGCGTCATCAAGATCGAGAAAATCGTCGATGGTGCGATCACGCCAGTCAGAGGCAAGGACAAGGGCAATGTCGTCATCCGCAACAGCGAATACTGGATCGCGCCCGACATCATCGTCTCGCAGGCCGACCGCTCGCGCTTCCGCCTGTTTGGCCGCAACTGGAATTTCGAAGGACGTTCGGCGGAAATCTGCCAGCTCGACTGGGGGAACAAGAAGTAGCCCGCTTTTGTATGACGCGCGTGGAGGGTAGAACCCTCTCATGCGGGCTGCGGCATTTCTCGTTCACATTCTGACGGCAACCGGCGCGGGTTTCGCGTTGCTGGCGATGATCGCTGCGGTCCGGACCGACTGGCAGCTGATGTTCGCGTGGCTCGGCTGTGCGCTGGTCGTCGATGGGGTCGACGGACCGCTGGCGCGGCTTTTCAATGTCGGGAACCGTCTGCCGCGTTGGTCGGGCGATACGCTCGATCTGGTGGTCGATTTCACGACCTATGTGTTCATCCCGGCTTACGTGATCGCGGACGCAGGGATGCTGCCGCCGCCGATCGCGGCCATCGCGGGTGCCTTGGTCGCGGTGACCGGCGCTCTCTATTTCGCCGACGCCAACATGAAGACCGACGGAAATTATTTCAGCGGCTTCCCAGCGGTGTGGAACGTCATCGTGTTCTATCTGCTGCTGCTTGACCCTGGGCCGGCCATTGTCGCGGTGACAGTGCTGACGCTTTGCATTCTCACTTTTGTGCCGATCAAGTTCGTCCATCCGTTTCGCGTGAGGCGGTTTCGCACGCTGACGGTCACGCTTCTGGCCTTATGGGCCGTTCTCGCGTCTGTCGCCGTGTTGCAGGGCCTGAAGCCAGGGTTCTGGATCGACGTGGCACTCTGTCTCATAGCCCTGTATTTTCTCGGTTTCGGCCTTTTGCCGGTACGGGAACCAACCTAGATAGCGCCGATGCTCGAACTCCTCGCCGATCCGAATGCCTGGGCCGCCCTCGTCACGCTGACAGTGCTGGAAATCGTCCTCGGCATCGACAACGTCGTTTTCATCTCCATCCTTGTTTCGCGCTGCGAACCGCATCTGGCAAAGCGCGCGCGGCAGATCGGGCTTTCGCTCGCGCTAATCTTTCGCATCATTATGCTGTTCGGCCTGACCTTCCTGATGAAGCTGACGCAGCCGTTGTTTTCGATCTACGGGCTCGGCTTTTCCTGGCGCGATTTCATCCTAATCGGCGGCGGTTTGTTCCTGATCGCCAAGGCAACCCATGAGATTCATAGCGAGATGGAGGCGCGCGACCATCAACCCGAGGCGAAGGCCGTGGCGCATTCGTTTGCTTTCGTCGTGGCACAGTTGATCGCGGTCGACCTCATTTTCTCGCTCGACTCCATCATCACCGCGATCGGCATGGTCGATCGGATCGAGATCATGATCGGGGCGGTGATCATCGCGATGATCGTGATGTATGCAGCCTCCGGGCCGGTCTCGGCCTTCGTCGCCGAGCATCCCACCACCAAGATGCTGGCGCTGGCCTTCCTGGTCCTGATCGGCGTGGCGCTTGTCGCGGATGCCTTCGATGTTCACATTCCCCGCGGCTATATTTACTTCGCGATGGCCTTCGCCGCGGCGGTCGAGGCGTTCAACGTGATCGCCGGCCGCGCACGCCGGAAGGCCCAGCTCAAGGGGTCGGGGAAGTAATGTCCAAACGTCCTGTCGTTCTGATCACCGGAGCGGGCCGGGGCATTGGCGCCGAAACTGCCAAGCTTGCCGCGGAGCAAGGTTACGACGTCGCGGTGAACTACAAGAGTGATGCCGCATCAGCGGCCGTCGTGGCCGAGGCAGTGAAGGCGAAGGGCGGCAGGGCCGTTGCGATCCAGGCCGACATGGCGAACGAGGCCGACATCGAGCGCTTGTTCACCGAAACCGACAAGACGCTCGGGCGGATCACGCATTTCGTTTACAACACGGGCATTCCCGGTAAGGCCGGCCGCCTCGACAGCGCGGCACCGGGGATGATGCGTGAGGTGATCGACGTCAACGTGCTCGGCGCACTGTTCAGCCTTCAATATGCGATCAAGCGTATCTCGAAGAAGCAAGGCGGCGAGGGCGGGGCCATCGTCCTGCTTTCCTCCGTCGCAGCGGACATTGGTGGGCCGAACGAATACGTCTGGTACGCCGCCTCCAAAGGTGCGATCGAATCCATCACCTATGGTTTGAGCAAGGAACTCGCGGGCGACGGCATCCGCGTCAACTGCGTGTCGCCAGGCGCGAGCGAGACCCGCGTCCATGCGGACGCCGGCACCCTGGACAAGCTCGCCCGCATCGCTCCGATGATCCCGATGGGGCGCGCCGGTAAGCCGGAGGAGTCAGCGGCCGCCGTGATGTTCCTTCTCTCGGACGCCGCGTCCTACATCAGCGGTACCGTCCTGCGCGTGGCCGGCGGGCGCTAGCCCGATCTCTGCTCTTTTCGCTCCCTTGCTTACGGCTTCGCGGCCCCTATGATCCCGTTCCGACGGCAGATAAGCCGATGATCAAGCGTTGCGTGATGTCGCGCGTGCTGAGCAATTTGGGAGAGAAACGATGGTTGCGGCGGTCCGGGTGCATAAAACGGGTGGTCCCGAAGTTCTGACGTTCGAACAGATCGACATTCCCGCGCCCGGGCCTGGCCAGATCAAGCTGAAGCAACACGCCTGCGGCGTGAACTACATCGACACCTACTTCCGCATGGGCATGTATCCGTCGCCTGTCGGCCTGCCGTTCACGGCGGGCAACGAGGGCGCGGGCGAGGTGATCCAGGTCGGCGAGGGCGTCAAGGACATCAAGGTCGGTGACCGCGTCGCTTACGTCGTTGCGCTCGGCGGTTACGCGCAGGAGCGCGTCATGCCCGCGGACCGCGCGGTGAAGTTGCCTGACAACATCAGCTACGAGCAGGCCGCCGCGATGATGCTCAAGGGCATGACTGCGCAGTATCTGCTCCGCCGCACCTACAACGTGAAGAAGGGCGATACCATCCTCGTTCACGCGGGCGCGGGCGGCGTCGGCGTCATCCTCTGTCAATGGGGCAATGCGCTCGGCGCGACCGTCCTCGCCACCGTCGGCTCCGAAGAGAAGGCCAAGATCGCCAAGGCCAATGGTGCGCACCACACGATCCTCTATCGCAAGGACGACTTCGCCGAGAAGGTGAAGGAGATCACCGGCGGCGCGCTCTGCAATGTGGTCTATGACGGTATCGGCAAGGACACGTTCCCGAAGTCGCTCGACTGTATCCGTCCGCTGGGCACCTTCGCGAGCTTCGGCAGCGCCTCGGGCCAGATTGAGGCCTTTAACATCAACATCCTGCAGACCAAGGGCTCGCTGTTCGCGACCCGCCCGACGCTGAACAACTACGTCGCCAAGCGCGAGGACCTGCTGGCCACGGCGAAGGATCTGTTCGACGTCGTCGCCAGCGGCAAGGTCAAGATTCCGGTGAACCAGAAGTACGCCCTCAAGGACGCGGTGAAGTCCCACCAGGACCTCGAAGGCCGCGGCACCACTGGGTCCTCGATCCTGATCCCCTAACGCGCAGAGATTACCCGATGAACGATCATCCTCGGGCTTGACCCGGGGATGATTTTTTCGTGCAACAGGACGACAGCAGAATCTTATGGGCCGCCTGACCACCCACGTCCTCGATACCGCCTCCGGCAAGCCGGCCGCGGGCGTGCGCGTGGTGCTCCGCCGCGATGGCGAGGCGGCTGCGCTCGCCGAAGGCACCACCAATGCCGACGGCCGGCTGGACAAGCCGTTGCTCGAAGGAGCGGCCTTCAAAACCGGATGCTATGAATTGACCTTCCACGTCGGCGACTATTTTCGTGCGAACGGGACAAATTTGGCTGACCCTGCCTTCCTCGATCTGGTGCCGCTGCGCTTCGCCATCGCCGAGGATGCGCACTACCACGTGCCGCTGCTCGTCTCGCCTTACGGCTATTCGACGTACCGGGGGAGTTGAGCGTGGATCTCGTTTTCCTCGGCGAATGGTTGAACCTGCTGCTGCGCTGGACCCACATGGTGGTCGGCATCGGCTGGATCGGCACGTCGTTTTACTTCATGGCGCTCGACTACACGCTGAGCCAGCGCGAGAGGCTGAACGAAGGCGTCTATGGCACCGCGTGGCAAGTACACGGCGGCGGTTTCTATCACGTCGAGAAATACACGGTCGCGCCGAAGACGCTTCCAGACGTGCTGCACTGGTTCAAGTGGGAGGCCTATCTCACCTGGGCCAGCGGCTTCGGTCTATTGACCGTCCAGTACTACTTCCACGCCGACGCCTTCCTGATCGATCCGGGCGTGATGGCGCTGACGCCGTTGCAGGCGGTCGGCATTTCGGTCGCGGCGCTCACCGCCGGCTGGTTCATCTATGACGGCATCTGCCGCAGCAAGATCGGAGAGAACACGGGCCTGCTCGCGGTCGTTCTGTTCGCACTGATCCTGCTGTCTTCGGTGCTGTTCACCAAGGTATTTTCAGGGCGCGGCGCGTTCATCCATGTCGGCGCGTTCGTCGGTACGATCATGGCCGCGAACGTCTTTGCGGTGATCATCCCGAACCAGAAGAAGATGATCGCGCAGATGATCCGCGGCGAGACGCCTGATCCGAAATACGGCGCGATCGGCAAGCAGCGCTCGGTGCACAACAATTATCTGACGCTGCCCGTGCTGCTGATGATGGTATCGCAGCACTATCCGTTCCTGTTCAGCCATCCGCATCCTTGGCTGGTGGTGGCGCTGATCCTCTTGACCGGCGGCTTCGTCCGTCACGTGCTGAACCGCGTCGACGCCGGCGATGAATGGAACAAATACGGCTGGGCCACGCCGGCCGCTGCGGTTGCGCTCCTTGCCGCGATCTATGTGACCGCGCCGCAGGCCCGCACGATTGCGCCGGGCGAACGCGTCGCCGACACGGAAGCGCTCGCGATCGTCCAAAAACATTGTGTAATGTGCCACGCGAAGGCCCCCACGCATCCGGCCTTCAATGCTGCGCCAAAGAATGTCACGCTCGAAAACGTGCCGGACATGAAACGTTACGCCGCACTGATCCTTCAGCAGACCGTGCAGAACCGCGCCATGCCGCTCGGCAATCAGACCGGCATGACCGAGGACGAGCGCGACAAGCTCGGCCGCTGGGTCGCAGGACTGAAATGACAACGCTCGACACCAACGCGCTGGGGGCCCGCGCCGAGGCCATGGCCACGGAGCTCGGCGCGATCTCCGCCGAACCGGATCGGCGCGTCCGCTTGTTTCTGACTCCGGAGCTGCGCCGCGCCGCCGATCTCGTCGCGAAGTGGATGCGCGAAGCGGGCATGTCCGTAAGCGAGGATGCGCTCGGCACCGTTCGCGGGCGGCATGGTGACGGCAAGCGGCTGCTGATCGGCTCGCATCTCGACACCGTGATTGATGCGGGGAAATACGACGGCCCGCTTGGCGTGATCTGCGGGATTCTGGCGGTCGATTATTTCGCCAAGGCAGGGCAGAAGCTGCCGTTCGGCATAGACGTCCTGGCCTTCGGTGACGAGGAGGGGTCGCGCTTTCCATCCACGATGGCAACCTCGATGGCCTGCGCGGGTGTTTTCGAGCACGAGACACTCCCGCTCGCGGATCAGAAGGGCGTGACGCTCGCCGACGCGATTAAGGCATACGGCAAAGACGTCGCTGACATTCCTGCTGCCGCTTACAAGTCGTCCGACGTTGCCGGTTATGTCGAGGTTCACATCGAGCAGGGGCCGCTGCTGGAGGCGAAGAACCAGCCGCTTGGCGTCGTCACGGGTATTGTCGGCCAGAGCCGCATCAAGGTCACGGTTACCGGAATGGCGGGGCATGCCGGCACGGTGCCGATGACAATGCGGCACGATGCGTACGCCGGCGCGGCGGAAATGGCGATCGCGCTGGAAAAGATCGTCCGCGAGCATCCCGAGGACGGCATGGTCGGCACGGTCGGCCGCATCGAGGCGTCGCCCGGCGCGGTCAACATTATTCCGGGCAAGGTTACATTCACCGTCGACCTGCGCTCGCTATCCGACTCGTTACGCAACGAGGCGTATTCGCGCTTTAAGACCGAGGCGGAGAAGATCGCAAAGGCGCGTGGACTTGCGGTTGTGTTCGACCTGTTCCATGAGATCGCCACCGCTCACATGGCGCCTGCGCTTCAGGACACGCTGGCGGCCAGCATCAAGGACGTCGGCGGCGAGCCGATCCGGCTGCCCTCCGGCGCCGGTCATGACGCGCAGATCATGACGCAGTTGTGTCCCTCCGCGATGATGTTCGTTCGTTGCCGCGGCGGTATCAGCCACAACCCGGCGGAATTCACGAGCATTCCGGACATGGGGCTCGCGGTTGCGGCCCTGATCCGTTTCATCGAGCGTTTCAAGCCTTAAGCAGCGTCTCGCAAACCCGGCCGAACGTCGGGTGTTCGGTGATACCGGGGGCGAGCCGCGGCATCGCGAACACGGGGACGTCGCGCGCAAAGCGGCGCATCGTGTCCACCGTGTCGCTTAACGGCACGGTCGATGCGGGCGTCTCGTTGACAACCAATGCTCTCACTTCGAGTCCGCGTCGTATCAGCACGTCCAGGCAGGTGAGCGTGTGGCTGATGGTGCCGAGATAACTCCCCGTGACCAGCACGATGGGCCGGTTGATCGCCATCATCCAATCGAGCACGGTGCGACGATCGTCGAGTGGGACCATGATGCCGCCAACGCCTTCGATCAGAAGCTGGCCTTGGTGATTGAGCGCCGCACGGCGCGTGAATTCAAGGAGTTCGTCGAAGTCAAGCTTGCGCCGCTCACGCGCCGCCGCCATGTCGGGTGCAAGCGGCGCGGCAAAGCGGAACGGGGAGATGCGATTGATTTCCTCCGGAGTGGTGCGCCTGCCAAGCGCGCCGAGCAGAACAGCGGTGTCGCTCCATTCCGGTGCGTCGTCATCGAATCCGGTCGCGACCGGCTTCAGCGCCTCGACCGCGATCTTTCCGTCGCGGAAATAACGGATCATCCCGGCGGTGAGGAACGTCTTGCCGATGTCCGTCCCCGTCGCGGTGATGAACGTGATGCTCATTGCTTCAGGATGCGCGTGCGGACGATCCGCGCCAGCCGTTCGATCTCGTTGTCGGGATGCGCGGCGCTGAAGGTGAGGCGAAGCCGGGCGGTGCCGGCAGGCACCGTTGGCGGCCGGATCGCGACGACCAGGAAGCCTTCGTCTTCCAGTTCTTTCGAGGCGCTCAGGGCGGCCTCGGCCTCGCCGATCACCACCGGCACGATGGCGCTCTCGGCGATGGGAAGGTTGGTGGCGCGGGTGAAGGCTTGCGCCTTTTCTATAGGTTGGGTGGTCAGGTGCGGTTCGCGTTCGATCCGGTCGAGCGCGGCAATGGCCGAAGCGAGGATCGCGGGCGGCAGGCCCGTCGAATAGATCATCGTCCGCGCGCGGCTCCGCATCAGGTCAATCACCGGTTTCGACGCCGCCAGATAGCCGCCATAGGTGCCGAACGCTTTCGACAACGTACCAATTCGCAGTGGCACGCCGGCGGCCTGGGTACGGCGGCCGTCGAGATCGTGGGCGTCGTCCACCATCAGCCAGACGTCGTTCTTTTCCGACAGTTCCATCAGGTCGTCGAGCGGCGCACGGTCGCCGTCCATCGAGAACACGCCTTCGGTGACCATCAGCGCGCGGCCATGCTTGGCGCGGTGCTCACCAAGCAGCGCCTTCACATGCTCGGCATCGTTGTGACGGAAGGCATGGACCGTTGCGCGCGACAGCCGCGCACCGGTCCAAAGGCTGGAATGCGCCAGCTCATCGATCAGGATGAGGTCTCCGCTCCCGACCAGAGCCTGCGCGACGCCGGTGTTCGCGAGATAGCCTGAGCCGAACACACAGGCGGCCTCGGTACCCTTGAAGCGTGCGAGCCGTGCCTCAAGCTCGGCATAGAGCGGGTGGTTGCCGGTCACGAGCCGAGACGCCCCCGCACCGACGCCGTGCCGCTCGATGGCCGCGATCGCAGCCGCTTTGAGCGCCGGATGTTGAGCCATTCCAAGGTAGTCATTGCAGGAGAACGACAGGAGCTTCTTGCCGTTGCGCTCGGCCCAGACACCTTCTGTGCGCTCGGTCGGGATTAGCGCGCGGCGGAGCGACTGGTGTTCCAGTTCAGCAAGTTTGTTCGAAGCGAATTCGTCGAGTGATGGCATGTTTTGTTATAGTCAGACCACAATGGATCGTCACCCCTGGATGCAGGCGGGCCTCGGCCACGTCTGGTTGCCTTATTCTCAAATGAAGACCATGCGGTCGCCGCTTCCGGTCGTCCGCACGCATGGCTGCCGGATCGTGCTGGCCGGCGGGCGAGAGCTGATTGATGGCATCGCCTCGTGGTGGACAGCCTGCCACGGCTACAACCATCCCCACATTACAACGATCGTGGAGCGGCAACTGGCCGACATGCCACATGTCATGTTCGGCGGGCTGGTCCACCAGCAGCCACTAACGTTGGCCCGGCGGCTGGCGGGCCTGCTGCCGGGCGATCTGGAAAGGGTGTTCTTCTCGGAGTCGGGCTCGGTCGCGGTTGAGATCGCGATGAAGATGGCGCTGCAATACTGGATCAACCGCAGCGAGCCGAGACGCAAGAAATTCATCGCGTTCAAGGATGGCTATCATGGCGATACCACCGGCGCGATGGCAGTGAGCGATCCGGATTCCGGGATGCACGATGCGTTCCGTGGCGTACTGCCGGAGCACATCATCGCGACGCTTCCGTTGGATGAAGCGCTCGTGGCGCGTCATGCGGACGAACTCGCAGGCATCGTCGTCGAGCCTCTGGTCCAGGGCGCGGGCGGAATGAAATTCCATGACGCGGCGACGCTCCAATCGCTGCGCCGTATCGCGGACAAGCACAATCTGCTTCTGATCTTCGACGAAATCTTCACCGGCTTCGGCCGCACCGGAGCCATGTTCGCCTGCGAGCAGGCGGCTGTCGTGCCGGACATCATCACCCTGTCGAAGGCGCTGACCGGCGGCACGCTGCCGCTTGCGGCCACCGTCGCCCGCAAGCATGTGTTCGACGCCTTCTGGTCCGACGATCCGCAGAAGGCGCTGATGCACGGCCCGACCTACATGGGCAATGCGCTGGCCTGTGCCGCCGCCAACGCCTCGCTCGACCTGTTCGAGCGCGAGCCCCGTTTGCAGCAAGTGAAGGCGATCGGTGAGCAGATGACGCGGGAGTTGGGAGTATGCCGCGGTCTGCCCGGCGTGAAGGACGTGCGGATCAAGGGCGCCATCGGCGTGGTCGAGCTGGACAGGATTGCCGATCGCGACGCGCTGCGTGCGCGGTTCGTGGAGCAGGGCGTGTTCATCCGCCCGTTCGGCAACGTCGTCTATCTGACGCCGAGCTTCACGATCCAATCGGACGAGCTATCGGCGTTGACGCGCGCGATCGTCAAAGTGGTCGGCGAAGGGACTTAGAACCCCACCACCGTCCCGTGCAGGTCGTATTCGTCGGCGCGCTCAATCTTCACCGTTGCGATCTCGCCGACGCGGAGCGGCCGGCGGCTCGCCACATAGACCGAGCCGTCGATCTCCGGCGCGTCGCCCTTGGTGCGGCCCTTGGCGACGGTTGATCCGACCTCGTCGATGATGACCTGCTGGCGGGTGCCGACCTTGCGCTTGAGGCGCTTGGCAGAGATCGCCTGCTGACGCTTCATGAAGCGGTGCCAGCGATCTTCCTTGACCTCTTGCGGCACGGCCTCCGCGATGTCGTTCGCAGGGGCGCCCTTCACCGGCTCGTATTTGAAGCAGCCGACGCGGTCGAGATTCGCTTCGTCGAGCCAGTCGAGCAGCAGCTCGAAATCCTTTTCGGTCTCGCCCGGGAAGCCGACGATGAAGGTCGAGCGCAATGTGATGTCCGCGCAGATCTCGCGCCAGCGCTCGATGCGGCCAAGCGTCTTCTCTTGCGCGGCCGGGCGCTTCATGCGCTTGAGAACGTCAGGCGCTGCGTGCTGGAACGGAATGTCGAGATAGGGCAGCACGACGTTGTCGGCCATCAGTTGGATGGCCTCGTCGACGTGCGGGTAGGGGTAGACGTAGTGCAGCCGCACCCAGGCGCCGAGCGAACCGAGTTCGCGTGACAGATCGAGGAACTTGGCGCGGACGTCGCGGTCCTTCCACTTGCTCTCAGCGTATTTGATGTCGACGCCGTAGGCCGAGGTGTCCTGCGAGATGACCAGCAATTCCTTGACGCCGGCGTTTACCAGCCGCTCGGCCTCGCGCAACACGTCGGCGGCAGGACGAGACACCAGATCGCCGCGCAGTTTCGGGATGATGCAGAAGGTACAGCGGTTGTTGCAGCCCTCGGAAATCTTCAGATACGCGTAGTGGCGCGGCGTGAGCTTCACACCCTCCGGCGGCACCAGATCAAGGAACGGATCGTGCTGCGGCGGCACCGCGCGGTGCACGGCATCCAGCACGCTCTCGTATTGCTGCGGGCCGGTGATTGCGAACACGTCGGGGAATTTCGCGGTGATGTTCTCCGGCTCCGCGCCCATGCAGCCGGTCACGACCACCTTGCCGTTCTCGGACAGCGCGTTGCCGATCGCTTCGAGCGACTCCGCCTTCGCGGAATCCAGGAACCCGCAGGTGTTGACGATAACGAGGTCAGCGCCCTTGTGGTCGCGAGCGAGGCCGTAGCCCTCGGCGCGGAGCTTCGTGATGATGCGCTCGCTATCGACCAGCGCCTTTGGGCAGCCGAGCGAGACGAAGCTGACCGTCGGGGCGGCCTGGGTTTTGGTCTTCTGGGTTGGCATGAAGGGCAAGGGGCTACAGGCGTTCGGGGGCAAGATCAAGGCTCCGCCCCGCAAAGCGCATTTGCGCTTAACGCCCGGATATAGGGCGCTTTCCGGGCTAAGCTACGGTCAAACAACAATCTCCCGGAGGACGCCCGAGTGCCCAACGAACTGATGCTGGTCGGCAGCATTCCGCTCGACACCGTCCAGGAGGTTTTCGAGACCTTCGGCAAGCCGCTCGGCAAATACCTCTTCGCCATGCCGGACGGGGAGGTGGGCCCACGCCGCCACTGGATCAGCCGTGTTCACTACCAGGTCCTGTCGGGCCACCAAGACCTCGACACCGTCCGCCGCCCAGCACCAGACGAGAACGGCGTCGAGCGCCTGTTCCCGCGCGCGGCCGGCGATAGCTGGCTGTTCAAGGTCAAGGACGGCGTGAAGCAGGTTCGGTTCGGCGACCCCGGCTGGCGGCTTGGCTATGCCCGCGACGCGATCAACTCCTATTTCGTGTTCAGCGTCCTGAAGGAGAAGGGCATCCTGCCCGGGCACCTGCGGTTTCAGGTGTCGATCCCGATGGTCAACAGCGTGCTGCCGCCGCGCATCTTCCCGGACTTGAACGACCTCGAAAAAATCCGTCCAGGCTACGAGGCCGCGACACGCGCAGAGATCGCGACGATCTGCGAGAACATCCCGGCAAAGGAACTGGCGATCCAGTGGGACTGCTCGACCGAGGTGCAGGATTCCTACGGCTCGATCCCCGGCTTCCCGCTGGAAGGCGCGATCGAGCGCAATTTGACCGAGGTGCGCAACCTCTCGCCGCACATCCCCGCGGATGTCGCGCTGGGCTACCACTTCTGTTTCGGCACGCTCGGCGGCTGGCCGCGCTTCCAGCCGGACGATCTGAGCCAGGCCGTGAAGCTCGTGAACGGCTTCGTCGCTGCGTCGGGCCGCAAGGTCGATTGGGTCCACATCCCGACGCTGGATACGACCAACGATGCGTTCTATGCGCCGCTGAAGGAGTTGAAGCCGCAGGGCGCGCGGGTCTATCTCGGCAACGTCCACAACATGGCCAACTTCAAGCAGCGGCTCGCGGTCGCCCGCAAATATCTCCCCGAGTTCGGGCTCGGCGCCTATTGCGGGTTCGGCCGCCTACCGCCTGCGGAACTGCCGAACGTGCTGGCCGACCATCTGGAGGCCGTCGAGATCGCGAGCCGCGGCTAAGGTACGCGCCCCGATTGCAATCCCCGCCCGCTTTCATGCAGGCTGGGGCGGGGAATAGAGGGGAACCGCCATGCGTGCGTTGCTGATTGCCGCCGCCACAGGTCTTGCGCTGATCGCGCAGCCCGCCGCGTCGCAGACCTATCCGTCGAAGCCGATCCACATCCTGATCCCCTACGCGCCGGGCGGCATCGCCGACATCGCCGCGCGCATCATCGGCGCCAAGCTGACAGACGCCTGGGGCCAGCAGGTGGTGGTCGAGAACCGGCCCGGCGCCAACGGCTTCATCGCGATGACCGCAGGCGCGAAGGCCGCGCCGGACGGCTACACGCTGACGATGGCGACCGTCGGTGACGTTTCGATCAACCCCGCGCTGTTCAAGGACATGCCCTACAGCATGGCCGACTTCGCGCCGGTCTCCGCAATCAGCGACGCGCCGATGGTGCTCACGGCAAACGCCAACGCGCCGTACAAGACCGTCGCCGACGTCATTGCCGCCGCCAAGGTCAATCCGGGCCGCATCTCCTACGCGACGCCGGGCAACGGCAGCGTCAATCAGATCGTCATGGAGTGGATGGCGCTCAACACCGGCACGCAATTCCAGCACATTCCGTACAAGGGCGGCGCGCCGGCCGCGGCGGCACTTGCCGGCGGCGACATTCCGATCGGTGTGCTCGCATCCTCGTCCGCCGCGCCGCACGCGAAGTCCGGCCGGGTTCGCATCCTCGCGGTGACCAGCGCGCAGCCCTCCAAGCTCAATCCGGAATGGCAGACGCTTCAGCAGCAGGGCGTCAAAGACGTCGATGCTTCGAACTGGACGCTGTTGCTTGCGCCGAAGAACACGCCGAAAGAGATTTTGGACAAGCTCAACGCCGAGATCGTGAAAATTCTCGCCATGCCGGACGTGAAGGAGCGTTTCGCCGGCGGCGGCGTGGAAACCATTCCGTCGACACCGGTCGAGCTTGCGGCGCGCGTGAAGCAAACGGCGGACAAGATGGCTGAGATCGTCCAGAAGGCGAATATCAAGGCAGATTGACGCGCAGCCCATGCGCATCCGTTCGCCACGCGATTTCTGGGCCGGTCTCGTTTTCATCGCGCTTGCCGCGTTGTTCATCGGTCTGTCGCGCCAATACAACATCGGCAACATGCACCGGATGGGCCCGGCGCTGTTCCCGGTTTTGGTTGGCGGACTGCTCGCGCTGCTTGGCCTCGTCATCACGGTGAAGTCCTTCGCGACGGACGGTCCGCCGCTGCCGCGCTTTGAGCTGCGTCCCATCGTCATCAGTTCGATCGCCATCGTCCTGTTCGGCGTCATGCTCCAATTCTTCGGGCTGCTTGCTGCGGTCGCGGTGCTCGTGATTGTCGGCGCGTGCGCTTCGAGCGAAAGCCGCAAGCTTGAGACGCTCGGGCTTGCCTTGCTCTTGATGCTGTTCTCGACCGCGGTGTTCGTCTGGATACTGGGATTGCCGATCCCGCTGTGGCCGGGAAACTGACGCATGGAAACGCTCGGCAATCTCGTGTTCGGTCTCGGCGTCGCGCTGACGTGGCAGAACATCCTGTATTGCTTCGTCGGGTGTTTTCTCGGCACGCTGGTGGGCGTGCTGCCCGGCATCGGGCCCGCTGCCACCGTCGCGATGCTGCTGCCGTTCACCTTTGGACTAGGTCCGGCTCCTGCGCTCATCATGCTCGCCGGCATCTACTACGGCGCGCAATATGGCGGCTCGACCACGGCGATCCTGGTCAACATTCCGGGTGAATCGTCTTCGGTCGTCACGACGCTCGACGGCCATCAGATGGCGCGGCGAGGGCGGGCAGGGCCCGCACTCGGCATCTCGGCCATCGGCTCGTTCATCGCGGGCTGCATCGCGACGCTCGTCGTCGCCTACTTCTCGCCGCCGCTCGCGGACGTTGCGCTGAAGTTCGGCCCAGCCGAGTATTTCTCGCTGATGGTGTTCGGCCTGATCGCCGCCGTCGTGCTGGCGCGCGGTTCGGTGCTCAAGGCCGTCGCGATGGTGTGCTTCGGCATTCTGCTGGGCCTCGTCGGCACAGACGTCAACTCCGGCACCGTGCGCTTCGCCTTTGGCCAAGCCGAGCTTGCCGACGGCATCGGTTTCGTCGCGCTGGCCATGGCGTTCCTGGGCATCACCGACGTGGTGATGAACCTCGAGCACAAGGAAAAGCAGGACGTTTATTCGGAGCGCATCGGGAGCGTGCTGCCGTCGCTTGCGGACCTGCGCACGTCCGGCTGGTCGATCGCGCGCGGTACCGTGCTCGGCTCGATCCTCGGTATCTTGCCTGGAGGTGGGGCGCTGATCGCGTCGTTTGCCGCTTACATGCTGGAGAAGAAGATCGCGAAACCGCCGCGCCACTTCGGCGAGGGCGACATTCGCGGCGTTGCGGCGCCCGAGAGCGCCAACAACGCCGGCGCGCAGACCTCGTTCATTCCGATGCTGACGCTCGGCATCCCGTCGAACCCGACGATGGCGCTGATGGTCGGCGCCATGATGATCCAGGGTATCGCGCCCGGCCCGCAGGTGATGACCGAGCGGCCCGAATTGTTCTGGGGGCTGATCGCCTCGATGTGGGTCGGCAATCTGATGCTGCTGGTTCTGAACCTGCCGCTGATCGGCCTATGGGTGAAGCTGCTTGCGGTGCCTTACCGGCTGTTGTTTCCGGCGATCTTCGTGTTCTGCTGCATCGGCGCGTTCACGGTCGACAACAAGATCTTCGACATCTATGTGCTCGCCGCTCTCGCCGCCGTCGGTTATGTGTTGCTCAAGCTCGATTGCGAGCCTGCGCCGCTGATCCTCGGCTTCATCCTCGGCCCGATGATGGAAGAACAGATGCGCCGCGCCATGATGATCAACTTCGGCGACATCACGGTGTTTGCGACGCGGCCGCTCTCGGCGGCCTTCCTCATCGCCTCGCTGCTGTTGGTCGTCTTGATCGCGCTGCCGTCGCTGCGCGAAAAACGAGAAGAGGCGCTGAAGGAATAGCTTAGGCCGCGGTGCGCTCAGGCGGGTCGAGCGGCGCGGTCCATGCGTCATAGCCATAGACCCAGCCAGGATCGGTCTTTTCCCGCATCCAGGTGTTCTTCTGCGACGTGCCCTGGATCTCCGAGGTGCGGACGCGTCGCACGCGTTCATATCGACGGAACGCGCCAGCTATGTCGCCGGGAGTAGCCTCGACACAGCGCGCCAGCAGCACGGCGTCCTCCATCGAGGTGGCTGCGCCTTGCGCCATGTATTGCGTCATCGGATGGCCGGCGTCGCCGAGTAGCACCATCGGACCCTCGCCCCAGCGGGGCAGGGGATCGCGGTCGACGATTGCCCACTTGTTCACGGCCGGGCAGGCTTCGACCACGCGCTGCACTTGCTCGTGGAAGCCCGAGAACGCCTCGCGTAATTTGTTGAGATCGCCGGTCGCCGACCATGACTCGACGGTGAACTCCGGCTCCGGCACCGAGGTGACGAAATAGACCTCGTCGCGATTGGCGGAGACGTAGTAGATCACGATGTGGCGGTCCGGACCCCACCATTTGCAACATTCGTCGATCGGATAACCGTCGAGAAGTGAGGCCGGGAACGTGGTGCGGTAGGCTACGCGGCCGGTGTGGTTGGTGCGCTCCTGGCCGAGCCAAAGCTCGCGCACCCGCGAATGGATGCCGTCGGCGGCGATCACCGCGTCGGCCCGGGCAATCGTGCCGTCGGCAAAACGCAGCCCAACCCCGCCGGAGCGCCAATCGAGATCGACGAGCTTCTTTCCGCGCTCGATCCGGTCCGCAGGCACGGCGGACACCAGGGCTTCGTGCAGATCGCCTCGGTGCATCAGAAGGTAGGGTGCCCCGTAACGCGTTTCCGCATCGGCGCCGAGCGGCAGCTCGTATTTCATCGCGCCGGTGTCCCACTCCCGGTTGGTCCAGGAATGCGGCTGGAACGCCTTCGCCCGGATGCGAGCCTCGAGCCCGATCCCGCGCAGGACGCGCATCGCGTTCGGGCTCATCTGGATGCCCGCACCGAGCCGGACGAACTGCGCCGCCTGCTCGTAGACCCGCACGTCGAAGCCGCGGCGGAGCAGCGCCGCAGCGGCCGTCAGGCCGCCCATGCCGGCGCCGATGATCGCAAAAGTAGGGGGCATTCGATGCGATTCCCTGGAAGAAGCGGTTGGGAGCGCAACCATGCGACGCCCGGTCCGGGCGGGTCCAGACCCCAAAAAGCCCTGAAGAATGGGGGAAATGGCCTCGCTATCGGGCGCCAATCCCGCGGACAAACTTCATTAATCGTCTGCATACGGTTTGTCAGGTACGTCTTGTAGCCGGGGGAAGCCTTGGAAACAGGGGCGATCCCATTGGGGCAGGATCGGAATGACTCCAAGCGCTCAGCAGTTGATTGCTGAACTGGATGCCGCCTTGGGCTCGGCGCCGGTCAAGCGCCGCGTTGCCATCATGCGCAAGGTCACCGACCTTTACGTGGAAGGTGCCGGCTCCTTCAGCGATGAGCAGGTTCAGTTCTTCGACCTCGTCATGAAGCTTCTGGCTCAACGCGTGGGCCGCGAAGCACTCATCGAACTCGTCGGGCTGCTCGCCAGCACCGACAACGCCCCGGCCGACACGGTCAATCGCCTGGCGCAGGACGAAGACATCGCCGTTGCGGGACCAATCCTGCAGAACTCCAACGCGCTGGTGGACAACGTCCTGGTCGAGATCGCAAAGGGCAAGGGCCAGAAGCACCTGCTGGCGATCGCGGCCCGTGCGCGCATCAACGTGGTGATCACCGATGCCCTGATCGGCCGCGGCTTCACCGATGTGGTCCGCAAGGTCGTGGCCAACGACGGGGCGCAATTGTCGGAGAACGCCTTCGTGAGGCTGATCAACGACTGCAACCGCGACAAGACGCTTGCCAAGCAGATCGCGCAGCGGAAGGACATCCCCGAAGAGCTCCAGCCGTTCCTGAAGCTGGCCTTGGGCGCGTGAGTGGATAGTCCGTTTCTGCACATCTCCTAATTTTCGGCACACCGGCGTGCGCTTTCGCGAGGCTGGCGCTATAAGCCTCCCCACGGAAGGGTGGCCGAGTGGTTGATGGCTCTGGTCTTGAAAACCAGCAGAGGGGAAACTCTCTCGTGGGTTCGAATCCCACCCCTTCCGCCATTTGGCCGCCGATTCTATGCCCGATATGTCTTGGTCAGATTACAAATTGATCAGCAAGCATAAGGAGCGGCGAGCCTATGTCGGCAATTGCTCGCGTGTTTTCACAATCGTTCTTCCACGGAACCAAGGCCGATCTGAAACCCGGAGACCTGATCGTCGTCGGCCACCAGTCCAACTTTACCGAAGCCAAACCGTTATCCTGGGTATATTTTGCGGGCACGCTGGATGCTGCGATCTGGGGCGCCGAGCTGGCCGCCGGCAGTGGGCGGGAACGGATTTATGTCGTGGAGCCAACTGGGCCCATCATCGACGATCCCAATCTGACGGATAAGAAATTCCCCGGTAACCCGACGCTGTCCTATCGCTCCCGCGATCCGCTACGAGTCATTGCCGAAGTGACGAAATGGCAAGGGCATCCGCCTGAACAGCTGCAGCAGATGAAGCACGGTCTCGCCCGCCTGAAGGCGGAGGGAGCCAATATCATCGACTAACATGATTGGAGAATAGTGGCTTCCGCCCTCCGATGCATGAAACCTGTCGTTAAACCTGTCGTTCCGCCTTCCACCCAATTTGCTCGCAACTCTATTTTGGGAGGTTCATCGAGAGCTATAGCGTAGACGTAGCTCTCCGTTTCATCGTTCTCGGCCCGGTCACTGTCTCGCATCCGCTGCAATAAAGAACGAGTGGACAACAATGTTCGAACCAGTGGCTTTCTATTCGATTATGACCGCGGGCATTCTGGGAGCGGCAGGTCTGGGAGGAGGCCTGTACGAGACCCTTCTGGTCGACCGGGCATGGCCCCACATGCCGGTGTTGATCCAGCCGGATCGTGGCGGGATCAATCGAAAGCTTTTCTGGGGCCCCATCCACGGGCTGTTCGAATTGGCGCTTGTCGTGGCCATCTGGTCGACGTGGACCGAGCCCACGGTTCGCCTTTGGGTGTGGTCCGCGTTCGCGGTACACCTTGCTGTCCGTGTCTGGTCCTTTGCGTACTTCATCCCAATGGCGCTGCGGTTCGAGGCGGGAGCCCCAGAGGCAACTCCCGAGGCTGCAAAGAAATGGATCAACTTAAGTCGCTGGCGGCTTCCTCTTGAACTCCTTGCCGTGATCTTCCTGCTCATCGCGCTCGCGCAATCGCCGACAGTCCGGTCTTAACAACGCCAATGCTGTAAAAGCTCTGCGTGCGCGGCAGAAATGGCGGCATCGTTCTCCGTCCGCCATGCCCACTGTGCAACAAACGGAAAGCCCCTGGACAAGAGTCCAAGGGCTCTCCGCTTGCAGCAACCGGATTGAGTTGGGGTCGCTGCAAAGCCAACGCGTCCCATGATCCGAAGTTTCCTGCGGAACTAATTCCTCAACCTGCTGTTTACCATAGCGAGCCGCGTCCCATTTTCGCCCAGTTCTCGCCGCGATATGGAGAGGTCGGTTAGGTTAAGCTCTGAGTGGTAATGGGGGCCGGACGGTCGTTTTGCTGTGTCCGGTACGTTGGGGACCCGATGGGGCGTTGCTTCAGCACCAGTTTTGTCCAGGTCGCGCGCATTGGCGCGGTTGTGGCGTGCTCTCTGGCCTTGGCCAATTGTGGCAAAGGGCCGGGCAGCGCCAGCAACAAGTGGGGCGTCTCGGCCAGCCCGCGGGTGGTTGATCCCGGCGAGCCGGTGCCCAAGGGCGGCGGCCGCTACAGCGTCGGCAAGCCCTATGTGATCGCCGGCAAGACCTACGTTCCAGAAGAGAATGCCCAAGGCTACACCGCGACCGGCATAGCCTCCTGGTACGGCGAGGACTTCCACGGCCGCAAAACCTCGAACGGCGAAATCTTCGACATGCATTCGATCGCGGCTGCGCATCCAACGCTGCCGTTGCCGAGCTACGTGCGCGTCACCAATCTCAAGAACAACCGTTCGCTGATCGTACGCGTCAACGATCGCGGCCCGTTTCACGAGGGGCGTGTGATCGACGTGTCGGTGCAGGCGGCAAGATTGCTCGGCTTCTACGACACCGGCACGACCAACGTGAAACTCGACTACGTCGGCAAGGCCTCGCTCGGCGGCTCCGACGACCAGAAGCTCGCTGCCACGCTGCGCGGCCCTGGTGTGTCACCGCAGCAAGCGCCGGTGATGGTCGCCTCAGCCGCGCCGCAGGCCCAGTCGCCCCAGCCCGCATCGAAGCCGTACATGAAGGAATACTTCGACCCGACCATCGCCAACCGCGGGGCGCTTCCGGCTCGTGCAGCCGAGCAGAATGCGCCGGTCACCGCCCGGCGTGTGACCACGACGACCGAGGTCGCGCGCGTTGCCCCGCAACCGGCGCAGCAGCACACCCAACCCGCAGGCCCAACGCTGGCATCGAGCCGTTCGGTTCCGGCTCCTGCCCCCGCACCGCGTGCGGTCGCCAACGCCGATACATCGTCCTCGTTTGAATCGCGCTTTGCGCCGGCCGGCAACTCGTCGGTCGGTTCGGTGCGCACTGAGCCGGTTTCGGCCTATGCTCCGTCGTCAGGCAGTGCCGCAATGATGGGCCGCGGGCTCTACTAACACCCGAGTTCCACGCCATTTTATTGTCCCCTAAGGCTTGCTAAGCATCCCGCTGAGGATTGCTGGATGAAGCCGTTTTCGATCATCGCGTGTGCCTTTGTGGGGCTTTTCGCCCTGGCGGCAGGCGTTGGGCTGGCAGCACCAGCGCCGTCGAACGGCGGCTTCCAGACCTCCGTTCCCAACGCGATCCTGATCGAAGCCGAGAGCGGAACCGTGCTGTTCGAGAAGGCGGCGGACGTCGCTGTGCCGCCCGCGAGTTTGGCGAAGCTGATGACAAGCGAGGTGGTGTTCGACCAGCTTCAGCTCGGCAATGTGAAGCTCGACGAGGAATTTGTCGTGAGCGCCAACGCCTGGCGCAAGGGCGGCGCGCCGGCCGGCGGCTCGACCATGTACGCACCGGTCTACAGCCGTATCACGGTGGAGAACCTGCTCCAGGGCCTCATCATCCAGTCAGGCAACGACGCCTGCATCGTGCTGGCCGAGGGCATCGCCGGCAACGAGAACGCCTTTGCGCGCATGATGAACGACCGCGCTCGCGAGCTCGGCCTCACGT
Source organism: Pseudomonadota bacterium (assembly GCA_040756555.1). Taxonomy (GTDB): domain Bacteria; phylum Pseudomonadota; class Alphaproteobacteria; order Rhizobiales; family Xanthobacteraceae; genus Z2-YC6860. The sequence goes on from JBFLYS010000002.1 coordinate 318,445, forward strand.
CGGCGAACTTCACCAACTCCACCGGGCTTCCCGATCCGGAACAGAAGATCAGCGTGCGCGATCTCGGCAGGCTCGCGCAATTCATCATCCAGACCTACCCCGATCACTACAAATGGTACGGCGAGCGCGAGTTCACCTGGAACAAGATCCGCCAGCAGAACCGCAATCCGCTGCTCGCCATGAGCATCGGCGCCGACGGCATGAAGACCGGCTTCACCAAGGAGGCCGGCTACAATCTCGTCGGCTCTGCGGTGCAGAACGGGCTTCGCCTGATTGTCGTGGTCGCCGGCGCCAAGAACGACAAGGAACGTGCCGACGAAGCCAGGAAGCTGATCGAATGGGGCTTCAAGGGCTTTGAATCACGCCTCCTGTTCGCCGAGGGCCAGACCGTCGCTGAGGCGAAGGTCTATGGCGGCGAAAAGGGCCGTGTGACGCTCACGGGCAAGGGGCCGATCCGCCTTATGGTCCCGCGCAACACCACGGACCGCATCACCGCCAAGATGGTCTACACCGGCCCGGTGCGAGCCCCGATCACCGAAGGTGCGCCGATCGGCCAGCTCCAGATCTGGCGGAACGACTCGAAGGTGCTTGAAGCGCCGCTTCAGGCCGCCGAAAGCGTTGAGACCGGCAGCACCATGCAAAAAGCTTGGGATGCCGTGACCGAGTTGGTCATCGGCCTGTTCCGGTCGAGCACCGGCAAGCTATGAGATGGCGTCTCCTTCGCCGGGCGGCCACGGGGCCGCGCCACGGATGTTCTGACGCATGAGCGGACGTTTCATCACATTCGAAGGCGGCGAGGGCACCGGCAAGTCCACGCAGTCCAATTTGCTGGCGGAGCGGTTGAAGGCGCTCGGCATCGGCGTGCAGCTCACCCGCGAGCCCGGCGGCTCGGTCGGCGCGGAGATCATGCGCTACGTGCTCCTTTCGGGAGCGGCGAAGCCGCTTGGGCCGGACGCCGAGGCGCTGTTGTTCGCGGCCGCCCGCAACGATCATCTCGACATGCTGATCCGTCCGGCACTCAAACGCGGTGGCTGGGTGATCTGCGACCGCTTCGCGGACTCCACCCGCGTCTATCAGGGTGTGCTCGGCGAGGTCGATCCACGTGCGATCCGCGCGCTGGAGCGCATCGTGGTGGGCGAGACCAAGCCAGACCTCACGTTCGTTCTCGACGTGCCTGCGGAAGAGGGGCTCAAGCGCGCGGCTTCGCGTCGTGGTGAGGACAAGGCCGATCGCTTCGAAGGCGAGGCGATCGAGTTCCACAAGAAGCTCCGCGACGCGTTCCTGGCGCTGGCAGCGAAAGAGCCGAACCGCTGCGTCGTGATCGACGCGACCAGGCCAAAGCAAGACGTCTCGGACGAAATCTGGCGCATCGTCACCGAGCGGCTCGATCCCGCGACTGCGCCGATCCAGCTCGAGGGCACGGTTTGAGCATCTCCAAAGTGCGCGTCCGCTGAAGCAATGCCGCCCCCTCTCATCCAACTCAAAGACATTGCGCTCACATTCGGCGGCACGCCGCTGCTGACGAGTGCGGAACTCGCCGTGTCGGCGGGCGAACGCGTCTGCCTCGTCGGGCGCAACGGCTCCGGCAAATCGACGCTGTTCAAGATCGCCGCAGGGCTGGTCGAGTCCGATCGCGGCACGCGCTTCGTGCAGCCTGGTGCTGTTGTGCGCTACCTCGCGCAGGAACCGGATTTTTCGGGCGTTTCGACCACGCTCGAGTATGTCGAGGCGGGATTGAACGCGAGCGACAACGAGCACATCGCCCGTTACTTCCTCGAACAACTCGGCCTGACGGGGGCGGAGGACCCAGCACATCTCTCCGGCGGCGAGGCGCGCCGCGCGGCGCTCGCCCGTGTCCTCGCTCCCGACCCGGATGTGCTGCTGCTCGATGAGCCGACAAACCATCTCGATCTCACGACAATCGAATGGCTTGAAAGTCATTTGATGCAGAGCCGCGCGGCAATCGTCATGATCAGCCACGACCGGCGTTTTCTCTCCAATCTGTCCCGCGCGACGGTTTGGCTCGATCGCGGCGAGGTGCGGCGCGTCGAACGCGGCTTTGCCGAGTTCGAGTCCTGGCGCGATGAAGTGCTCGCCGAAGAGGAGCGGGATCAGCACAAGCTCGACCGCAAAATCGTTCGCGAAGAACATTGGCTCCGTTATGGCGTCTCGGGGCGGCGCAAACGCAACGAGCGCCGCCTCGCCAATCTCCATACGCTGCGAGCCGAGCGCCGCGACTATCGCGGGGCGGCAGGGAAGGCATCGTTGGCTGCGGCGGAAGCCGAAAAATCCGGCGCGCTGGTGGCCGAGGCTGAGCGGATTTCAAAATCATACGGCGACCGTCCGATTGTGACGGACTTCTCCACCCGCATCATGCGTCATGACCGCATCGGCATCGTCGGCCCGAACGGCAGCGGCAAGACCACGCTTGTGAGCGTTCTGACAGGCATTTTGCCGCCTGACGAGGGCAAGGTGAAGCTCGGCGCCAATCTCGCGATGACCGTGCTCGAACAGCACCGCGACAGCCTCGATCCCAACACCACGCTCTCGGATGCGTTGACCGGCGGGCGCGGCGACACAGTGACGATCAACGGCGAGGCGCGTCACGTCGTCGGCTACATGAAGGACTTCCTGTTCCAGCCCGAACAGGCGCGCACGCCGCTCGGCAAGCTATCCGGCGGAGAGCGCGGCCGCCTGATGCTGGCGCGCGCGCTGGCCAAGCCGTCGAACGTGCTGGTGCTCGACGAGCCGACCAACGATCTCGATCTCGAAACCCTCGACGTGCTGGAGGAGATGCTCGGCGACTACGCCGGCACCATCATCCTGATCAGCCACGACCGCGATTTCCTCGACCGGCTGGTGAATGCCGTGATCGTGCCTGAGGGCGGCGGGCGCTGGACCGAATATGCCGGCGGCTATTCCGACATGCTGGCGCAGCGCGGAGCGGATCTCACCCGCGAAGCCCGCTCCGCCGCGAGGGAACCGAAGGAGGACAAACCCAAGCCTACGACCGAGGCTGTGGCGCGCAAGCGCCGGCTCTCCTTCAACGAAAAGCACGCGCTCGAAAGCCTGCCCAAAACCATGGCCGCCTTGCAGGCCAAGGTCGGTACCCTCAATGAAAAGCTCGCCGACCCGAACCTGTACGCCAAGGATCGCAAGGCCTTCGACGACGCCTCAAGCGCGCTCGCGGCCACCCAGGCGGAGCTCGCGGCGGCTGAGGAGCGCTGGCTGGAGCTCGAAATGCTCCGGGAAGAAGTCGAAGGAACCTAAGCCGCGCCCTTGCGCGGCCGGTGTCCAGTCCACTAGGTCTGTCCCATGAGCCCGGCAGCCAACGACAGCGACGAGAGCGGCGTGACGCTGCCCCGCGTCACCACGGCGCTGTTCGGCCATGCCGAGGCCGAGCAAACGCTGCTCGAGGCCTATCGCGGCGGACGCGTCCCGCATGCCTGGCTGATCGGCGGCGAGCAGGGCATCGGCAAGGCGACGCTGGGCTATCGCCTCGCGCGCTTCGTGCTGGCCCATCCAGATCCCTCGGCGCCCGCGGTGCAGAAGGCAAAGACCCTCGCGGTCTCGCCGGACCATCCGGTCGCGCGCCGCATCGCCGGGCAGGCCCACAGTGACCTTCTCGTTCTGGAGCGCACCATCAACGACAAGGGCAAGCTTAGCCAGGACATCCTGGTCGAGAACGCGCGCCGCTCGGTCGGATTTTTCGGTTCGACCGCGGGCGAGGGCGGCTGGCGCATCGCCATCATCGACGTCGTGGAGGACCTCAACCGCTCCTCCGCCAATTCGCTCCTGAAAATCATCGAGGAACCGCCGCCGTTGTCGCTGCTGCTCCTGGTCAGTCACGCTCCGGCGCGGGTGATGCCGACCATCCGCTCGCGCTGCCGCAAGCTGATGCTACGGCCGCTCACAGTTGACGATGTGGTCAGTGCTGCGAATGCAGCCCTTGGCGGCGATGTCGATGCCGCCGAACTACGCGCCGCCGCCGAAGCCGCCGACGGCTCGGTTGGCCGGGCGCTGACGCTGCTCGAGGGTGACGCGCTGGAACTGCGGAAACAGGTCGAAAGCCTGCTCAATCATCTGCCCAACGTCGATCAGCGGGCACTGCATACGCTGGGCGACAAGATCGCGGGCACCGAGGCCGAGAAGCTCGCGGCTTTCATGGATGCGGTGAACGGCTGGCTGTCGGCGCGGCTTGCGGGTGGCGCGCAGGACAAAAGCCGCATGATCCGCGTCGCCGAAGCCTGGGAGAAGGTCAACCGCGCCGGGCTCGAGGTCGAGACCTACAACCTCGACCGCAAGCCGTTTGTCTTCTCGGTGTTCGGTGCGCTCGCAGAAGCGGCGCGCTAGCCGGTTCCGGCCCGCGCCGCGTCAGTAGCGAAATTTGGAAACTCAGTAGCCGCGGCGGCGCTCTTTCTTGGCGGCTTTACGGGCGGCATAGCGCGCGTCGCGGGCGGCCTTCTGCTCGGCGAGCAGGGCCAAATGTGCCTCTTCCTCGATCGCCTTCAGGCGAGCGGCTTCGGCTTCGATTTCGGCCTGGAGCTTGGCCTCTTCCTCAGCCTTGCGCTGACGCTCGGCTTCGAGCTCCGCTTCACGCGCAAGGCGGGCGGCCTCGCGTTCAGCCTCGCGCGCCTGGCGCGCTTCGTGGATCGCCTTGCGGGCGGCGAGCTTCTCTTCGAGTGTGGGATCGGTGGAAGCGGCACGGAATTTCTCCAGCATCGCCTTGCGGGCAGCGGCGGCCGCCGCCTGACGATCCTGATGATCGGGCAGTTTAAAGCTCATTGACACTCCGGTGAGATGAAAGTCGAAACCATGCGGACAATTGCAGTGGGCCGCGGTCTGTAACCGAGCGGGATGGATAGCTCAAGACGTCTTAGATAGTGCGGGAAACATTTGGGGACAGGGGCGGGAACCGCGCAGCTTGCCCCGGCGGCCTGCGGTTGATACCTACGGGGTCTTATGGCCGAAAAGCCCCGTTATTACATCACAACCGCCATCTCCTATCCGAATGGCCCCCCGCATATCGGGCATGCCTACGAGGTGATCGCGACCGACGCCATCGCCCGTTTCAAGCGGTTGGATGGCTATGATGTCTTTTTTCTGACCGGCACCGACGAGCACGGCCAGAAGATTCAGCAGACCGCGACGAAGGAAGGCATCACCCCGCGCGTGCTGGTGGACCGCAACGTCCAGCAGTTCCGCGCCATGGTCGAGCGGATGAACTGCTCCAACGACGACTTCATCCGCACCACGGAGGAGCGCCACCACCGCTCTTCGGAGGAAATCTGGCGCCGGATGGAGAAGAACGGCGACATCTATCTGTCGAAATACGCCGGCTGGTACTCGGTGCGCGATGAGGCCTATTACGCCGAGGACGAAACGCATCTGAACGAGCACAAGGTGCGCCTCTCCACCAAGACCGGCACGCCGGTCGAGTGGGTCGAGGAGGAGAGCTATTTCTTCAAATTGTCGGCTTACCAGCAGAAGTTGTTGGACCTTTACGAGCGCGATCCGCAGTACGTCCTGCCGAAGGAACGGCTGAACGAGGTCGCGAGCTTCGTGAAGGGCGGCCTGCAGGACCTGTCGATCTCGCGCACCACCTTCGACTGGGGCATCAAGGTGCCCGGCAACCCCAAGCACATCATGTATGTCTGGGTGGACGCGCTGACGAACTACATCACCGCCGCCGGATTCCCGGACGACCAGAGCGAGAAGTTCAAGCGCTACTGGCCAGCCGACCTGCACGTCATTGGCAAGGACATTGTCCGCTTTCACGCCGTCTACTGGCCGGCATTCCTGATGTCGGCCGGGATCGAGATTCCGCGCCGCATCTTCTCCCACGGGTTTCTGTTCAACCGCGGTGAGAAGATGTCGAAATCGACCGGCAACGTGATCGATCCGTTCACGATGACGGACGAATACGGCGTCGATCAGTTCCGCTTCTTCTTCCTGCGCGAGGTGCCGTTCGGCCAGGACGGCAGCTACAGCCACGAAGCGATCGTGAACCGCATCAACGCGGACCTCGCCAACGACCTCGGCAACCTGGCGCAGCGCTCGCTGTCGATGATCGGCAAGCAGCTCGGCGGCGTGCTGCCGGCGCCCGGCGCGTTCAGCGACAACGACAAGACGATGCTGGCCGCGGCCGACGCCATGATCGGCGCCGCGCGCGAGCACATGAAGACCCAGCAGCTCCACCAGATCCTGAATACGGTCTGGGCCGTGGTCGCCGACGCCAACCGCTATTTCGCGGGCGAGGCGCCGTGGGCGCTGGCCAAGACCGATCCGGCGAAGCAAGGCACCGTGCTTTATGTGACGGCGGAGGTGATCCGGCAGGTCGCGATCCTGGCGCAGCCGTTCATGCCGGCGTCGGCTGCGAAGCTGCTCGATATTCTCGCGGTTCCAGCGGACGAGCGTGGTTTCGATCGCCTCGGCGATGCGAACAAGCGGCTCAAGCCGGGCAGCCAGTTGCCGCCGCCCGCACCGGTGTTCCCGCGATACGTTGAGCCCGAAGCCAAGAACTGAACCGGCAGCAATTCCGCACATTTGCCAGGCCACCGGCCTCAGCGATTGCTTGGTCTATTGGGTGAGAGCGGTTCGCAGACGAGGAGAGTCCTTGTCCAGGACCTTCAGAACAAGAGTTCGGGCGGCATCCTTGAGCTTGCTATTGCCTGCCGCGGATTGCGCGGGGACCGGCCACCAGGCGTCATCGACCTTTTTCTGCCAGTAAGGGTCGCTAAAAATTTCCCCGAGCGATCCTGCGATGGGAAGCCGAACGCGTTCGCCTGTGCGGCCGTCGAAAAGCTGAAGCCAAAAGGCAGCAAAGATAAAATGCTGGGTAACAACTCCTGACCGCTTGAGAATGCCGACTCCTTCGACGGGTTGGTTGGTGCCCGGCCACTGACCGCGCAATGGCAGAGCCACGACATAGTAGTGGCAATTGCCTCCATTGCTGTTGCGGAGTGCAGCAATGAACCCCGCGGTCCGATCAGTGGGAATGAGCCCGCCGGGCTTTTTCAAGTCGGCCACAGCGGCAGCCGGCACGGCCGCCGAGCGCACCGAAAAACCGGCCCCTAACGTCGAACCGATTTTTTGGACGACAAGGTTGTCGAGTCCCCAGGATTGGATGGCCGCGGACTCGAGCGCATTGCCAAAGACCATCACGCCAATTGTCTGTACGGCAAATTTCTGGCCGATCGCGGACGCCACACACACGCTGCGGCCGCCGGGGCGCGGCTGCGATTGGGTTTGCTGCGCCGCTGCCGGCCAGGCGAGCCAGAAAACGGACAATGAAATCGCGAGCCTCAATGCAAGGCAGGAAAGGCTATGTATTGTCATATTGGGAGGAATCGTTTGTTGCGGCGGGAAATGCCGTAAAGTGTAGCCCGCGTGGAACTTCGCGCAACGATTGTCTAGGAGGGGCGCGCCGGAGGCTGGGTTCTGGTAGCCCAGCCGAGACAAGAAGCTGACTTCAAGTCGGTGTTAGATTGATGATGGACCTTGATGCTCGTCGACAGCCACTGCCACCTCGATTTTCCTGACTTCGCGGCCGAGCTGGACGCTGTGGTGGCGCGCGCCAAGGCCGTGGGCGTCGGCCGGCTCGTGACGATCTCGACCCGCGTGCGCAAGCTTCCGGACCTTTTGGCGATCGCTGATCGCTTTCCCGAGGTCTATTGCTCGGTCGGCACTCATCCGCACCACGCCCACGAGGAGCTCGACATCAAGGCCGCCGATCTCGTCGGCTACACGCGGCACCCGAAGGTCGTCGCGATCGGTGAGGCGGGGCTCGATTATCACTACGACAACAGCCCGGTGGACAAGCAGGAGCAGGGGCTTCGCCAGCACATCGCAGCGGCCCGCGAGACCGGCTTGCCGCTGGTGATCCATTCGCGCGAAGCCGATGAGCACATGGGCCGCGTGCTGAAGGACGAGATGGGGAAGGGCGCCTTCCCGGCTGTGCTCCACTGCTTCACCGGCGGTCGTGAACTGGCCATGAGCGCCGTCGACATGGGCCTCTACGTCTCGTTCACAGGCATCCTGACGTTCAAGAATTCTGCCGACCTTCGCGCGATCGCCAAGGACCTGCCGCCGGACCGCATTCTGGTCGAGACGGACTCGCCCTACCTCGCGCCGATGCCGTATCGCGGCAAGCGCTGCGAGCCGGCCTATGTGGCCGAGACTGCGAAGGTGCTGGCCGAGACCCGCAACGTGACGCCCGCTGAGATCGCCCGCCAGACCACGGAAAACTTCTTCCGGCTGTTCAACAAGGTGCCGCGGCCCGCGGCCGCCGCCGCATGACGCTGAAATTCACGATCCTCGGCTGTGGCTTCTCTGGTGGCGTTCCGCGCGCGGGGCTCGGCTGGGGCGCCTGCGACCCGAACAACCCGAAGAATCGGCGGCGGCGCACGTCGCTCCTGGTCGAGAAGACCGGCGCGGACGGCAACAAGACCAGCATCCTGGTCGACACCTCGCCGGATCTTCGCGAGCAGCTCTACGACGCGGGCGTCACTTGGCTCGACGCGGTGCTCTACACCCATCCGCACGCCGACCACGTCCACGGCATCGACGATCTGCGTGCGTTGTTCATTCACAAGCGTCGTCCGCTCGACGTCTACATGGACGAGCCGACCTCGCACGACGTCCGCAAGCGCTTCGACTATTGCTTCGCCACGCAGCCCGGCAGCGAATATCCGCCGATTGTGAAGGAGCACCGGATCGCTTCCGGGCAGCCGCTGACGGTCAACGGGGAAGGGGGCCCGATCGCGGTGATGCCCTTCCTCCAGGAGCATGGCGACATCCCTTCCCTCGGCTTCCGGTTCGGCGGGCTCGCCTATTCCTGCGATCTGAGCGCAGTGGCGCCTGAGAGCGTTCCGCTGCTGGCTGGCCTGGAGGTCTGGATCGTCGATGCGCTGCGCTACAAGCCGCATCCGAGCCATTTTAGCCTGTCGGACTCGCTGTCCTGGATCGGCCGGATCAAGCCACAACAGGCGATCCTGACCAATCTGCACTCGGACCTCGATTACACGGTTCTCAAGGGCGAGTTGCCGCCCCATATCGAGCCCGCATTTGACGGGATCAGCGGCACGGTTTCTGGCGATTCAAAGTTGAAGTAATTTCATCGTTTGATCCGCCTTCATGCTCGAAATATTGAACTAATGTGCTCTCTTGAAGTGGTTTCTGAGATTTCCTGCTAATCTCAGAAATTAGATAAAATTCAAATGATTGGATCGGTCTTTTCATCCAATCGAGCGGAGTGCGAGCCAATGGCGGGTGAAGCAGGGCACGCTCATGGTGCCGGCGGGCACGCCCATAGCCACGATAGCGGCCATTCCCATACGCCCAAATCCTTCGGCTCGGCCTTTGCGATCGGCCTCATCCTCAACACCGGTTTTGTGATCGTCGAGGCCATTTTCGGCATCCTCGGAAACTCCACGGCGCTGCTGGCCGACGCGGCCCACAATCTCAGCGACGTTTTGGGTCTGCTGGTGGCCTGGGCCGCCGTTGGGTTGTCCAAACGCAGGCCGTCGGATCGGTTCACCTATGGACTTCGCGGCTCATCGATCCTGGCTGCGCTGTTCAACGCTATGTTCCTGCTGGTTGCGGTCGGCGCCATCGCCTGGGAGGCGGTTTGGCGCTTCCAGAACCCCGCGCCGGTTGCCGGCGGCATGGTGATCGTCGTGGCGCTCGTCGGCATCGCGATCAACGGTTTCACGGCCTGGATGTTCGCGTCGGGCCGCAAGGACGACCTCAACATCGAGGGCGCGTTCCTGCACATGGCGGCCGACGCCGCGGTTTCGGCCGGCGTGGTGATCGCAGCGGTCATCATCATGGCCACGGGCTGGCTCTGGGTCGATCCGGCGGTCAGCCTCGTGATCTGCGTCGTGATCCTCTGGAGCACCTGGGGGTTACTCAAGAACTCGGTGCGGCTGTCGCTGGCCGGCGTGCCGCCGGGCATCCGGACGGACGAGGTTAGGGCGTTCATCGCTGCCCGGCCCGGCGTCGCCGAAATTCACGACCTGCACATCTGGTCGATGAGCACCAGCGAGGTCGCCCTGACGTGTCATGCCGTGATGCCGGGCGGCCATCCCGGCGATGGCTTCCTCCGCGAGCTGTGCCACGACCTCGAGCACCGCTTCGGCATTGGTCACGCGACGATCCAGATCGAGATGAGCCGCGAAAGCGGCTGTGCGTTGGCTCCGGATCACGTCGTCTAAGCTCCCAGCCGCTGGGCCAAACGAGCGTCTGTCTGCCGCTCAAAGACGCGTCAAAAGCCGCATGAAATCTGCGGTCCAGATAGATATTCCATAATATGTCTTATGCGAATTGTCTCTATCATCAAAAGGAACTTCGGGGCGTTCTAGTGGGTTACTGCCCTAACCGGATTTCTGTTGCCGGTTCTTTCCGTTTCGAGCCCCCACAGTCCAACCCCGAGGTGTCCCGTGAGCAAAGTGACGAAGCTCAAGCTACGCAACAACGGCAAACCTGCTGCTGCACTCGATACGCCGACCGATCTCGACAGCGCCGCCGTGAAGGCGGTGTCCGAGGCGCTCAACGGCCTCCTGGCCGACAGCTTTGCGCTGTACCTCAAGACCAAGAACTTCCACTGGCATATGAGCGGCCCGCATTTCCGCGACTACCATTTGCTGCTCGACGATCACTCGGCCGAGATCATCGGCGCGACCGACGACATGGCTGAGCGCGTCCGCAAGATCGGCGGTACGACACTCCGGTCGATCGGCCAGATTTCGAAGCTCCAGACCATCGAGGACAACGACGAGGATTTCGTACCTCCGGCGATGATGCTCAACGAACTGATGAACGATAACAAACACGTCGTGGCCCAGATGCGGAAAGCCCACGAGGTCTGCGACGAGCACGGTGATGTGGCGTCCGCGAGCCTCATCGAGAACTGGATCGACCAAACCGAGAAGCGGACCTGGTTCCTGTTCGAGGCGGCTCGCAACGCCAGCAACAGCGGCCACTGAGCGGTTGCCATTTGCCGGTTAACGGCCGCGGGAGAGGCGGCCCGCGTTAAGATTTGGACGCGCCCTGCTTCCTGTGGGGCGCGTTCCGCTTTTGTCGCTCCCGCGAAACCCGTCTGTTACGGTCAGCTCAATGAACCCGCCTATGAAACCTTCCCGCGATATCCAACGCCTCCTTGAGATCATGGCGGCGCTCCGCACGCCCAAGACCGGCTGCCCGTGGGATCTGGAGCAGAATTTCGCGACCATTGCGCCCTACACGCTCGAGGAAGCCTACGAGGTCACCGACGCCATCGAGCGCAACGACCTCCACGATCTCCGCGAGGAGCTGGGCGACCTCCTCCTCCAGGTCGCCTTCCACGCCCGGATGGCCGAGGAGCAGAACGCGTTCGATTTCGGCGCCGTGGTCGAGGGCATCACGGCGAAGCTGATCCGCCGCCATCCGCATGTGTTCGGCGACACGCGCGACCTGTCGCCGGAGCAGGTGAAAGGGCTGTGGGACAAGATCAAAGCCGAGGAAAAGGCCGAGCGCGCGGCCCACCGCAAGGTCGAAGAGAAGGGTGCCCTCGCCGGCGTTCCGGTGGCGATGACCGCCCTCACCCGTGCGCTGAAATTGCAGGAAAAGGCCGGCAAGGTCGGCTTCGACTGGAACGATCCGATGGCCGTGCTCGCGAAGATCCGCGAGGAGGCCGACGAGATCGAAACGGAGATCGAAAGTGGCGACCGCGAGCTCGCCGCGGCTGAGGTCGGCGATCTGCTGTTCGCGATGGTGAACCTAGCGCGGCATCTCGGCGTCGATCCGGAGACCGCACTTCGCGGCACCAATACGAAGTTCGAGCGCCGCTTCGGCTCGATCGAACGCGCGCTCGCGGCGGATGGAAAGAAGCCGCAAGATGCGACGCTCTCCGAGATGGATGCGCTGTGGGAGGCCGCCAAGGCTTCGGAGAAATAGCCTTCCGACAAGCAAGCGCCCCTACTCGATCCCGGCCGCCTTCAGATATTGCGGATCGGCGAACCGTTCCGGCGTCGGCAGAGGTTGTCTCAGCGCGCCCGTTTCGCCCATGAACGCGATCACCTGCGACAGCCCTGCGAGGCTGATCTCACCGCGCTTCGGCATCACGCCGCGCTCCGGCTCAAAGAACAGCGCAAGAATTTGCCGCGCGACCTCTGGCGGTGCACCCGATGTATCCGTGATGGCGCGGATCACCACGTCGCGCTTTCCGGGATCGCGGATGATGCGGAACGCCTCGTCGAGTGCGCGCAGATAGCGCGTCGCCGCGTCCTTGTTCGCCTCCGCCCACGAGCGCCGCGCCACAGTGACCGTATAAACGAATTCCGGCGTCACCTCGTTGCTCCGGCCGAGCAGATTGAAGCCCTGCCGGATCGCGAAGAAGTCATGCGGTTGGCCGAGCGGCACCGCGTAGCAATCGCTGTGAACGAGGCAGTCGAAGCGCTGCGGCGTGCCGGAGATCACCTTCACGGTGAAATCGCCCGCGCCGAGCCCATGCTTCGCCAGCAGCTTCCGGATCGAATAGGTGATGGTCCCCGCCTCGTCCGCGAAACCCAGCGTCTTGCCCTTCAGGTCCGCGAAGCTTTTGACCGCCGGATGGGCCACCAGGCTGTAGATCGGATTGTTGAACTCCGCCGCGATCGCGACCGCATCCGACCCGCCAAGCGCTGCACGAACGAGGAACGGCGTCGCCACATGAGCGATGTCGGCCTTGCCGTCGTGCAGGGCGTTGATGGTGTTCTCCCCGCCGCCTCCGATCAGCACCGTGCTGAAATTCAGCCCTTGCTTGGCGAACAGCCCTTCCCGCTCGGCGATGAAAATCGGCAGCGAGAAGATGCTGTTGTTGGTCGAGGGCGATTGCGCATAGCGGAGCGTGAGAACCTGCGCGTCTGCTGGAAAAGCGAGCCACAGCCCGGTCAGCACGGCGACGGCGGCACGCAACATCGTGCGCCGCGCGCGCATCAGTGCAGGCCGGCCTTGTGCGGCTCGCCGAACTTCGCCGTCACCGCGTCCACCCGGTCCGGAGCGACGCGGACTTTCATGGCGTAACGGCCCTCGGCGTCGAGCGCCTTCTCCATCACCTCGGTGTGGCGGTGCAGCCAGCTCACGCCCGCGCCATCCGCCGGATCGAGCGAGAGGTCGAGCACCACGCGATGCACGCTCAGCCGCGCTTCGATGGCCTTGGAGAGGTCGTCGAGCCCCTCCCCGGTCAGCGCCGAAAGCAGCACCGGACGCCGCTCGGCCGGTCGGCGGTCAGCCAGGTTCTTCAGCCGCATCCGCCCATCGGCATCAAGCACGTCGATCTTGTTCCACACTTCGATGAGCCGTTGCTCGTCGTTCGGCTCGATGCCGAGCGCGCGCAGCACCTCCTCGACGTCGTGCAACTGAGCCTCGGTGTCCTCATGCGACACGTCGCGCACATGCAGGATCACATTCGCCTCGATCACCTCTTCGAGCGTGGCGCGGAACGCTGCGACCAGCATGGTCGGCAGATCGGAGATGAATCCGACGGTGTCGGAGAGAATGACCTTCAAGCCGTTTGGCAGCGCGACCGAGCGCAGAGTCGGATCGAGCGTCGCGAACAGCATGTCGGCTTCGAGCACGCTTGCGCGCGTCACGCGGTTGAACAGCGTCGATTTGCCGGCGTTGGTGTAGCCGACCAGCGCGACGATCGGATAAGGCACCCGCGCACGGCTGTCGCGATGGAGCTTGCGGCGCTTCTTGACCTTTTCCAGATCGTTCTCGATCCGGATAATCCGCTCGTCGATCAGCCGGCGGTCGGTTTCGAGCTGGCTTTCGCCAGGGCCGCCGAGGAAGCCGAAGCCGCCGCGCTGGCGCTCAAGGTGGGTCCAGGTCCGCACCAGCCGGCTGCGCTGATAGTTCAGATGCGCGAGCTCGACCTGAAGCGTGCCCTCCTTCGTGCGCGCCCGGCGCCCGAAGATTTCAAGGATGAGCCCGGTGCGATCGAGCACCTTGGCGTTCCACGCCTTCTCCAGGTTCCGCTGCTGCACCGGCGAGAGCGCGCAATCCACCACGACGATGCCGGCCTCGTGGCTTTTCACCAGACCCGCGATCTCGTCGACCTTGCCCTTGCCGATATAGGTCGCGGGCCGGACATCGGTCAGCAGCACCATGCCGGTGTCGAGGATGTCGAGATCGATGGCGCGCGCGAGACCTACGGCCTCCTCCAGCCGCGCCTCATGATCGCGCTCAACGTCAGGCGCGACGGCAACCGCACCGCGCACCGGCTGGCGGCGGCGATACGGTCCAATGACGAGTGCGCGTCCGGTTCCGCCGTCCGGAGGACTGAGCGGTTCCTGACGCCTGTCGCGCTGACGCTGCTCCAACTAGACCTTGTCTCCAGGGCCTGGGGGCTCCTCGCCGCCTTCAAACAGCGAAATCGGATGCCCCGGCATGATCGTGGAGATGGCGTGCTTGTACACCAATTGCGAGTGGCCATCTCGACGCAGCAGGACGCAGAAATTGTCAAACCAAGTCACGACGCCCTGAAGCTTCACGCCGTTCACCAGGAAAATGGTGAGCGGAATTTTGGCTTTGCGAACGTGATTGAGGAAAGTGTCTTGTAAGTTTTGAGCCCGATCGGCTGCCATTGCCGTTGATCCGTTATTTTGCCCGCGGACCCCTGCCGCAGGTTGTTGTTCTCAAGTCACCTGACCCCTTTGCGTTGAGGTCATAGGACTTGGGGCGGAGATATTAGATGGTAGCTCAATAGGCGGTGCAAGCCCAAGTTCGCGGCGGCACTGCACAAAAACGTGTTTCCTTTGGCAAACGCTAGAGAATTTCATGCCCTATCGCTGCCTTTTGAAGCATCAGCTTTGCTCCGCGAATTGATGAAAGTCGCGCCTCAAGGCGCTCGCGATGAGTCCCGGCGCGCCATTGCCGACCGGTTTGCCGTCGATCCGCACCACCGGCATCACGATCTGGCTCGCCGACGTCACAAAAGCTTCACGCGCGGTCTGCGCCTCGTCGAGCGTGAAGGCGCGCTCCTCGAGCTTCAGCCCCTGCTTCGCCATCACTTCGAGCACCACGGTGCGCGTGATACCCTTGAGAATGCCGTGGTCGACCTGCCGCGTGACGACCTTGCCGTCGCGGGTGACGATCCAGGCGTTCGACGACGAACCTTCGGTGATGTGACCAGCGTTGTCGACGAACCAAGCCTCCTTGGCGCCCTGCTCCCGCGCGGCTTGCTTGGCCAGCACGTTGGGAAGCAGCGACACCGACTTGATATCCACACGGGCCCAGCGGTTCTCCGGCACGGTGATGACGGCGATGCCGTCGCCCGCGAGCTTTTCAGCCGCCTCGAAATTCATGTTGCGCGCGGTGACAACCACGCTCGGCTTGGTGCCGGCCGGCGGAAACGCGTGGTCGCGCCGCGACACGCCACGTGTAACCTGCAGATAGACGATGCCCCAGTGGATTCGATTCCGCCGCACCACCTCGTGGAACACGACGCTCAACGCCGCAGGCGTCATCGGCATGGCGATGCGCAGTTCGCTGAGCGAGCGTTGCAGCCGTTCGATGTGGCGGCGCTCGTCGACCAGCTTGCCGCCCAGCACCTCGCAGACCTCATAGACGCCGTCGGAGAACTGGTAGCCGCGGTCTTCCACATTCACGGAGGCTTCGCGCAGCGGGAGATAGCGGCCGTTGACGTAGGCAATTCGCGACATGTTGGGGATTCCGGATTAGCCGATACCGAGCGCTTTGAGCTTGCGATGGAGCGCCGAGCGCTCCATCCCGACGAACTCCGCGGTGCGCGAGATGTTGCCGCCGAAGCGGTTGATCTGCGCCAGCAGATATTCGCGCTCGAACAACTCGCGCGCCTCGCGGAGCGGCAGGCCCATGAGCTGTTCGCCGCCGTTGCCGTTCGGCATCGAAGGCACCATCGAGCCCACATCCTGCGGCAACATGGAGGCATTGATGACGGCCGTGGGATCGCCGCCGGCGAGGATCATCAGCCGCTCCACGTTGTTGCGAAGCTGCCGGACGTTGCCCGGCCAGTCGTGCGATTGCAGAACGGCCATTGCATCGGAGCCGATCTGACGCTGCGGCAGGCCGGTCGACAGCGAAATCTGCTCCATGAAGTACGTCACGAGGTCCGCGATATCCTCGCGGCGCTCGGCAAGCGGTGGCACGCGCACAGGCACGACCGAAAGCCGGTGATAGAGATCCTCACGGAACTTGCCCGCTGCTATCTCCGCTTCGATGTTGCGGCTGGTCGACGACACGATCCGCACGTCCACGGCAACCTTGCTTGTCCCGCCGACCCGCTGGAAGGTCTGTTCGACGAGGACACGCAGGATCTTGTTTTGGGTGTCTCGCGGCATGTCCGCGATCTCGTCGATGAACAGCGTGCCGCCGTGCGCCTCCTCCAGCGCGCCGACCTTGCGCTCGGTCGAGCCGTTGGTCGGATCGACGCCGAACAACTCGATCTCCATGCGCTCGGGCGTGATCGCGGCTGCATTGATGACGACGAACGGGCCGCCGGCGCGACCGGAATGGTTGTGAATGGTGCGCGCGGTCAGTTCTTTGCCGGAGCCGGAGGGGCCGACGATCATGATGCGGCTGTTGGTTGGCGCGACCTTCTCGATCGTCTGACGGAGCTGATTGATCGACGGCGAGCGGCCGACCATGCTGGCCGGCACGGGCGCCAGCGCCTTCAACTCCTTCACCTCGCGTTTGAGCCGCGAGGTCTCGAGCGCGCGATCGGCAACCAGCACCAGCCGGTCGGCCTTGAACGGCTTCTCGATGAAATCGTAGGCGCCCTGCTTGATGGCGGCGACCGCGGTTTCGATATTGCCGTGCCCCGAGATCATCACCACCGGCAATTCGGGGTGAAGCTCTTTGACGGAATCGAGCAGTTGCAGGCCGTCGAGACGGCTCCCCTGCAGCCAGATGTCGAGGAACACCAGATTCGGCCGGCGGTTCTTGATCTCGGCGAGCGCACTGTCGCTGTCGCGCGCGGTGCGCGTCGCGTAGCCCTCGTCCTGGAGCAGGCCCGAGACCAGCTCGCAAATGTCCGATTCATCGTCGACGATCAGAATATCTGACGCCATGCTCAACGCTCGCTCGCTGCCTTGCTGAGTTCTGTTTTAGCGGCACCGGCCGCCGGTTCGGTGGCGATGCGGAGCCGCATCCAGGCTCCGCGCTCGCCGGGCAGTTTTTCGGACGCATCGCGCAACTCGATCCGTCCGCCGTGTTCTTCCAAGATTCGGCCGACGATGGCGAGGCCAAGGCCGGTGCCCTTCTCACGCGTGGTGACATAGGGCTCGAGAATGCGGTTCCGGTTCTCCTTCGGCAGGCCGATGCCGTTATCGATTACGTCGATCACGATGTCGTCGCCGTCGCGCTCGGCAAACACACGAATGTGGCCGCGGCCGCGCTCAGCCTCCGGCACTGCCGTAATGGCCTCGGTCGCGTTCTTGATGATGTTGGTCAGCGCCTGCGATATCAGCCGGCGGTCGAAACGCGCCGGCATCGGGTCTTCGGCAAGCTCCAGATCGATATCCATGTCGGCGTTGCCGACACGCTGCAGGAACACCGCCTGACGCACGGTGTCGGCGACGTCCTCGTTCGTCATGACCGCCTTGGGCATGCGCGCGAACTTCGAGAATTCGTCGACCATGCGCTTGATATCATCGACCTGCCGAACAATTGTGTCGGTGCACTGGTCAAAAATCGCCTTATCCTCAGTGATGACCTTGCCGTACTTGCGCCGCAGGCGCTCGGCCGAGAGCTGGATCGGCGTCAGCGGATTTTTGATCTCATGGGCGATGCGCCGTGCGATGTCGGCCCAGGCGGAGGTGCGCTGCGCCATCACCAGTTCGGTAATGTCATCGAGGGTGATGACGTAGCCGTGCTCTTCCTCGCGCGACTGTTCGGTCGTGACGCGGACCGAAAGATTGCGCTCGCGGGCGTTGCGGTTGATCGTAACATTGCCCTGCACCAGACGCTGATAATTGGTCTGCGCACCGGAGAATATCTCGTTCAGCTCCGGTACGATTTCGGCGAGCGGCTTGCCGATCGCATCGGCTTCGGTGCGGCCGATCAGCACCTCAGCCGAACGGTTGAGGATCGTGATGTTGCCGTCCGCGCTGACGCCGATGACGCCGGCGCTCGCACCCGCGAGGACGGCTTCGGTAAAGCGGCGGCGCTGATCGATCACGTCGCGCGCGCGCATGATGTCGTCGCGCTGGGTGCGCAGCTCGTAGGTCATCTTGTTGAAAGTCTCGCCGAGCTGCGCGAGATCGCCTTCCGAGCGATGGATCGGCACCTGGATATACAGGTTGCCGGTCGAAACGATGTTGGCCGCGCCGATCAGACGGCGGATCGGCGCCACGAGGCGGTTGGCGAAGTTCAATCCGAGCCACGCCGCCGACAGCAGCACCGCGAGCGCGATGATGGTGTACATCAGGCCGAACGCGAGCTGTACGCCGAGCCGCCGCGCTTCGAGCGCTGCGAAGTCCTGCACGCTGGCCTGGGTATCGCGCACCTGTGCGACCACGCGCGGATCGAGCGGTCGCATGACATGGAGGTAGACGTTGTCGTAGCCGCGCAGCTTGATGACGGCCGCGACCGCGCTGGTGTCGAGCAGCACGCCGATCTGGGGCTCGGTGTCGGTAAGTGTGGCCAGCCCTGCGATCGAGGGCATGGTCGTGTCTTCGGTCTTGGTGTCGGCCTTCTCGATGACGTTCGCATCCGCGCCGAGCAGCATGGCGGCAGACAGGCCGCGAATATTCGCCTGTGCGGTGAGGAACTGGCGGAAGCGGTCGCGGTCCTGATCGAACAGCGGCTTGGCGCGGCTGACGTCGAAGGCCATCGCAAGGATGTCGCCGCGCAGCATCTGCGCGCGCTCTTGCAGATAGGCGTCGGCCACCATTACCGAATTTTCGATCACCTGCTTGGTGCGTGTGGAGAACAGGCGGTCGAGGCCGCGGTCGAGCGTGATGCTCGCGACCACGGCCACCAGGATGGCCGGCACCGCGGCGACGACCGCGAACAGGCTGACAATGCGGATGTGAAGCCGCGCCGCCGCCCGCCCTCGCCGGCGGGCCTGCACGACCTGCCAAACCTCGCCCGCGATGACGCCGAGCAGGATGAAAACGGTCAGCGCATTGGCAAGCAGGAGCGTGACGACGACGTCATGGGTCGGCGCGATCGGCGTCAGGTCGGCCAGGACGACGAAGGTGATGATGGCGGACAGCAGCGCCAGCCCGGCCGCAATCGGGCCCAGCAGCCGCAGGGCGCGCCCGCTTCCAGGCACGGTTCCCAAGTCGGCAGGCGCAGCTTGTTCAGCGCTGGCGACGCTATCCATGTAGCTCCGAAACCCGACAGAAGATGACGGCGGACGCCGCCGGAACAGCGGCGCGGGGCCTGTCCCTTAAACGACACACTGATGCTTTTCTACAACAATGTTGCCGAATTGAGACATTTCCGCGGCGCTATCCGCAGCGGATTCCGGCTATCGAGCCTGGGAGCGGGGGTTAGCCGCTCGTGCGGATCACCTGGATATCCAAATCCCGGATCTTCTTTCGCAGCGTGTTGCGGTTGAGCCCGAGGAGATCCGCCGCGCGGATCTGATTGCCGCGGGTGGCCGCCAGCGCCGCCGACAGGAGCGGATACTCGATCTCCTTGAGGATGCGGTGATAGAGGCCGGGCGGCGGCAGGTCGTTGTTGAAGCCCGCGAAGTACCGCGTGAGATTGCGTTCGACCGCGGCCGTCAGGCTTTCCTCGGACGGCGGCTTGTCCGTCGTGGGTGGCGTCGGCTGCGCGAGTTCGGCATCGATCACGGCAGCCGTGATCGTCTCTTGCGGATAAAGCGCAGCGAGGCGGCGCGCGAGGTTTTCAAGCTCGCGCACGTTGCCGGACCAGCGGTAGCGCTTCAGGCGATCGAGGCCGGCCTGATCGATCTGCTTCTGCGGCAGGCCTTCCTGGGCCGCCTGCGCAAAGAAGTGCCGGATCAGGTCGGGGACGTCCTCGCTCCGCTCGCGCAGCGGCGGCAGCCGCAACGGGACGACGTTGAGGCGGAAGAACAGGTCTTCGCGGAACAGGCCTTGCTGGATCAGAACCCGCAGGTCCTTGTTGGTCGCGGCGATGATGCGGACGTCGCTCTTGATCGGCGTGCGGCCGCCGACGGTCGTGTACTCACCCTGCTGCAACACGCGCAGAAGACGCGTCTGCGCCTCCATCGGCATGTCGCCGATCTCATCGAGGAACAACGTGCCGCCCTCGGCCTGCTCGAAGCGGCCGGACGATCGTGTGTTCGCGCCGGTGAAGGCGCCCTTCTCGTGGCCGAACAGCTCGGACTCGATCAGGTCGCGCGGAATCGCCGCCATGTTGATCGCGACAAACTGTCCGCCGCGGCGCTTGCCGTAATCGTGCAGCGCGCGTGCGACCAGCTCCTTGCCGGTGCCGGACTCGCCCGAGATCATCACCGTGAGGTCGGTCTGCATCAGGCGCGCGACCAGGCGGTAGATTTCCTGCATCGCCGGCGAACGGCCGACCAGCGGGATCGCCTCCAGCTCCTCCGGCTTGCCGGTCGCAGGCCTCGCCTTCTCCTTCGGCTCGGAGAGTGCGCGGCCGACGATCGCGATCAGCTCCTTCAGGTCGAAAGGCTTCGGCAGATACTCGTAGGCGCCGCGTTCCGACGCGCGGATCGCGGTGAGGAACGTGTTTTGCGCGCTCATGATGAGCACGGGCAGATTCGGCCGCAGCTTCTTGATGCGCGGCAGAAGGTCGAACGCGTTCTCGTCCGGCATCACGACGTCGGTGATGACGAGATCGCCCTCGCCCTGGCTCACCCAGCGCCACAGCGTTGCGGCGTTGCCGGTTGAGCGGACCTCGTATCCGGCGCGCGACAGCGCCTGATTGAGTACGGTTCGTATCGCCGAGTCATCGTCGGCGACCAGGATGCTTCCCGCTGGCATTGGAGTCCTCTTAGCTCCTTAATTCCCTCAAGCGGGTGCCGGCCCGGCGCCGTCACCAGTGAACATGGGCATCAGCACGCGAAAGATCGTGTGCCGAGGCTGTGACTCGCATTCGATGATCCCGCCGTGGTCGCCGATGATCTTGGCGACAAGCGCCAGGCCGAGGCCGCTGCCGGTCGGCTTGGTGGTCACGAACGGATCGAACAGATGAGGCATCAGGTCTTCGGGCACGCCCGGACCGTTGTCTCGGATGCAGAACTCCAGCGGCAGCGAGACGCGCGTCTTGGAGCCCGGCAATTGCAGACGCACGCCCGGACGGAACGCGGTCGTGATCTGGATCTCGCCGTCGGCCGCCTCGGGTCCGATCGCTTCGGCGGCATTCTTCAGGAGATTGAGGAACACCTGCACGAGCTGGTCGCGGTTGGCGTGAACCGGCGGCAATGACGGATCGTAGGTCTCGACGAACTTGATGTGGCGCGCAAAGCCCGATTGCGCGAGGCGCTTCACGTGCTCGAGCACGACGTGGATGTTGACCGGCTCGCGCTCGACCGGTCGCTCGTCAGAGAACACCTCCATACGGTCGACCAGCTTCACGATACGGTCGGCCTCGTCGCAGATCAGCCGTGTCAGCGTGCGGTCGTCGTCGCCCGCGGATTGTTCAAGCAGTTGCGCAGCACCGCGGATGCCGGACAGCGGGTTCTTGATCTCATGAGCGAGCATCGCGGCCAGCGCCGACACCGAACGCGCGGCCCCGCGGTGCGTGAGCTGGCGGTCCATCTTGTCGGCGATGGTGCGCTCCTGGAGCATCACCACCACATGATCGGGACGCTCCGGCAGCGGCGCCACATGCAGATCGACGAGGCGGTCGCCCGGATTGCGCGGCGTCGAGAGGTCGACCTTGTATTCGTTCACCGCAGCGCCGCGGGTGCGCACCTGATCGACCAGCGCGAGCAGCGGGCTGCCGAACGGCACCAGGTCTTTCAGCAACTGCCGCCGCAGGAGTGGCACAGAGACCTCGAAGAAGCTCTCGGCGGCCACGTTGGCGTCGGTGATCTTGCCATCCGACGCCACCATGATGACGGGCAGCGGCAGGGCGTTGAGCACAGCGTCGGAAGCGCCAAGAAGGAGTGCCTCGTTCATGCGGCGGCTCCACACGCGAAAGCATCGTAGGCCTCCGCAAGACGCTTTCGCGCCGCCACGGGATCTTCGGTGGTCAGCACGTTGCCGCGCCAGCTCTTCAGCGTCTCGAAGGCGATGCCGGCGGTCGCTGCCGCCGCGTCGAGCGCCCAACCCAAATGCTTGCGCGCGTGCTTCAGGCCGATGCGAAGGCCGTGGTGCTCGAGCATGTCCTCGTAGAGCGCCGCGATCATCTTGAATTGGACCGCGAGCGGCGGCGCATCCTCGCGCACGCCGGTTTCAAGATAGCGCGCGAACTGGCCGGGCAGCCACGGCCGCCCCTGCGCGCCGCGGCCGACCATCACCGCATCCGCGCCCGACGCCTTCAGCGCCAGGTCCGCATCCTCGAATGTCTTGATATCGCCGTTGACGACGAGCGGCAGCGAGACCGCTTCCTTCACCGCACGCACCGCATCCCAGTTCGCCTCGCCCTTGTAGAATTGGCAGCGCGTGCGGCCATGCACCGTGATCAGCTTCACGCCGGCGTTCTCCGCGCGGCGCGCCAGCTCCGGCGCGTTGATCGAGTTGTCGTCCCAGCCGAGTCGCATCTTCAGCGTCACCGGCACCTTCACCGCGCCGATGGTCGCGTCGATCAGCGTCAGCGCGTGATCGAGATCGCGCATCAGCGCGGAGCCCGACTGCTTGTTGGCAACGTGCTTCGCCGGGCAGCCCATGTTGATGTCGATGATCTCGGCGCCGCAGCCTTCGGCGATGCGCGCGCCCTCCGCCATCCAATGCGGCTCGCAGCCCGCAAGCTGCACCACATGCGTTCCCACGCCCTGCGCCTCGGTGCGCAGCACCGCGTTGCGATTGCCTTCGACCAGCGCGTCGCTCGCCGTCATCTCGCTGACAACAAGGCCGGCGCCCAGCTCCGACACCAGCCGTCGGAACGGCGCATCGGTGACGCCGGACATCGGCGCGAGCAGCACCCGGTTCGACACAGGCACGGGGCCGATGCTGAACGAAGGAGCGGAGTTCTCCGCGGGATGACTGGCCTTTGTTTGCGTCACTCGTTGCCTTGGGATCGAATGCCCATATTTTGAGCTATTTCCGAACTGCTTACAGATTAGCCAATTCTTATAGCGGTGCAAGTGTTGCATTGCAACATAATGGAGTCCGGTGGAAATCGTTTGATCCCCGCGGGGAACAGGCTAAATCGAGCCCCAAATCATCGCTTCTGTTCAGAAAGGACCGGAAAACAGGATGGCTCCGTCCGTTGCCGCCGTGATTGTTGCCGCTGGGCGCGGTTCCCGCGTTGGAGGCGATTTACCCAAGCAATACAGAGTTTTGGCGGGCGAGCCCGTGCTGCGCACGACGCTCTCGACGTTCGCCTGGCATGGCGAGGTCGGTGCCGTTCAGACGGTCATCCATGGCGACGACCGCGCCCATTATGACGCCGCTGCGTCCGGGCTGAAGGTTCTGCCTCCGGTCGCGGGTGGCGCCACGCGCCAGATTTCGGTTCGTAACGGTCTCGAGGCGCTGAGCGCCAAGGCGCCCGATATCGTGCTGGTCCACGATGCCGCGCGTCCGTTCTGCTCGGCCGAACTGGTTTCGCGCGCCATCGCCGCCTGCGGCGCGACGGGCGCCGCGATCCCCGCCCTTGAGGTCACCGACACCATCAAAAGCGTCGACAACAACGGCCATGTCACCGGCACGGTCGATCGCTCGACGTTGCGCAGCGTGCAGACGCCGCAGGCGTTCAAGTTCGCGCCGCTCCTCGAGGCGCACCGCCGCGCCGCGAAGGAAGGCCGCGACGAATTCACCGATGATGCCGCGCTCATCGAATGGGCCGGCTTGAAGGTCGCCGTGTTTGCCGGCGAGCAAGGAAACATCAAATTGACGACTGAAGACGACTTCGCCCGCGCCGAAGCGCGGCGCATCGCAAACCTCACCGACGTTCGCATCGGCACCGGCTACGACGTGCATCCGTTCGACACTGGCGGCGATCATGTCTGGCTCGGCGGCGTGAAGATTCCG
Organism: Pseudomonadota bacterium; assembly: GCA_040756555.1. Classification (GTDB taxonomy): domain Bacteria; phylum Pseudomonadota; class Alphaproteobacteria; order Rhizobiales; family Xanthobacteraceae; genus Z2-YC6860. The sequence goes on from JBFLYS010000002.1 coordinate 342,534, forward strand.
CACGACCGCAAGCTCGCCGGACATTCGGACGCCGACGTTGCACTTCACGCGCTGGTCGATGCGATCCTCGGCGCCATCGCCGATGGCGATATCGGCACCCACTTCCCGCCGAGCGACATGCGCTGGCGCGGCGCGTCGTCCGATCAGTTCTTGAAATACGCCTGCGAGCGCGTGACGAAGCGCGGCGGCCGCGTTTCCAACGTCGACGTGACGCTGGTCTGCGAAACCCCGCGCATCGGCCCGCACCGCGAGGCGATCCGCCAGCGCATCGCTGAGATCTGCGAAATTTCGGTCGATCGTGTCGGCTTGCAGGCGACCACCTCCGAAAAGCTCGGCTTCATCGGACGCGGCGAAGGCATCGTCGCGATGGCCTCCGCAACCGTCCGCCTGCCGTGGTCTTGGTGATGCTTCCGCCCGACATAGAAGAAGCGGCGCGCACGCTGCTCGATCTGTGCAAGGCGAAGAAGCTGACGATTGCGACGGCGGAGTCCTGCACCGGCGGGCTCGTGGCCGGTGCGCTCACGGAAATTCCCGGCTCATCCGCGGTCGTTGAGCGTGGCTTCGTCACTTACACCAATCTGTCCAAGCAGCAGATGCTGGGCGTACCGGTGGATACGCTCGAACAATTCGGGGAGGTCAGCCGCGAGACCGCCGAAGCGATGGCCAAGGGCGCCCTCGCCCATTCACCGGCTTCGATCTCGGTGGCGATCACCGGCATCGCCGGTCCCGGCGGCGCAACGCCGAACAAGCCGGTCGGTCTTGTGCATTTCGCGGCCGCTTCGCGCGGCGGGCGCCTGATCCATCACGAAGCCCGCTACGGCGACATCGGCCGTAGCAACGTGCGCCACCAATCGGTGCTCCAGGCGCTGTCGATGCTGCGCGAGCTCGCGGGCTAAGACCTAAGCGCTTTTCTGGTGGATTTATCGGCTAGCGCTTTATTTCGTCGGACCAGGAGCCTGCCCGGCCTTGCGCTTCGCCAGGATCGCGGCCAGCGGGTTGGGCGCAGCCTCTCCGATCTTTGTCAGCGTGTTCTGATCGCGGTGTGCGAACGGCGTGTCACGCCCGTGCACGGTTAGAACAGTGTCGGTGATATAGCTCCACGAGCCATCCGGATTGAAGCTGATCTCAATCTTGTAGCTGTCGGTCCGGAACGCATATTCGAGAAACGCCGTCGAACAGATGCCGTTTTCAGTTTGACCGCGCGTTGCCGAGACGACAATGCGGTCGGCATCGGCCGCCGCCTGGCCGGACGCCAGGGCCACCTGCCCGCGCGGAATTGCGACAGTCTGCAAAACAAGACCAGTCGCCGGTTCCCAAAGCCAATAGCCGACCTGATCGTGGAAGGTGATGTCTTCTTCCTCGGTCGTGATGTGGATGTGGTAGCGCAGCCCATAGAAAAGCTGCGGCCCGTTTGTCTGCGGGTCGATGGGATCGAAGTTGATGTTCTCGATGAACACGCGCCGCTCGGGACCGCCGGCCTTGGGATTCAGGTCCACGCCCTTCCTGGCGCTCCAGCGGCCCGCCAACCGGCGCAGCGGGCCGAGGTTGGCAAGCGTGTTGGGGTCGACGTCGCTTGGTTCGGTAAAGATGTCTGCGGGAAAATGCATCGTGAAAATCCTTGATGCGGGACGCGGGCGCGTGACAGCCGCCCGCGATGGTTCATTTTCCGTCGTCGAGGCTCACGATCACCGCCGCGTTTGCAATGGTGATGGCATCGCCGCCGCTTTCGGCCGGAATTTCCAGCCCGCCCTTAACCGCCTTCACGGTCACCGTACCGTAAGGAAGCTCCTTCGCAACAGCCGACGTGTCGACCGCCTCCGGGTTCGGTACAGCGATGGTGACATCGACGAGCATGTCATGCGGCGTCTTCCCCATCATCCGGACGAAGCCGAGGCTGGAATGACGGATCGCGTCGGAGACCGCACGCTTGGCGGCCTTGGTTGCGTCGCGGCCGTGAACATCGACGCCCATGCCCATTTCTGTAACGCAGCGCACACGTGCCATTGGTTTCTGTCTCCGATGAATCGCTAAGCCGGCTTTCCGTAAACCTCGTCCGCGCGCTTCTCGAATGCCGTGGCAAAACGGCGGAACGCCGCGTCGAACATCGCGCCCATCATCATGCCGAGCATGCGGCTTCTGAATTCGTAGTCGATGAAGAACACCACCTCGCAGGAGTCCTCGCCGGTCGGCCGGAATGTCCAGCGGTTGGCGAGATGGCTGAACGGCCCTTGCAGGTATTCGACGAGGATCTTGAGGTTGGGCCGGTCGAGCGTGACGCGGCTGCGGAAGCTCTCGCTGATCAGCTTGTAGGCCGCTGTCATGTCCGCAACGATGACTTCCACGCCGTCGCCCTTGTCCTCGCGCTTTCGGACTTTCAGGTCGCGGCAGAGCGGCACGAACTCCGGATAGTGTTCGACGTCGGCGACAAGATCGAACATGTTTTCTGCGGAGTGCTTAACCCGCCGCGTGGTCGTGAATTGCGGCATCGTCTAGCGCGCAGCCGTCCCGTGATGGGTGCTGTTTTTGGCCTCGCGCGCCGCCTTCAGCTTGGCGAAGTCGTCGCCGGCGTGATGCGAGGAGCGCGTCAGCGGGCTCGACGACACCATCAGGAATCCCTTGGTGTAGGCGATGGTCTTGTAGCTCTCGAACTCGTCCGGCGTGACGAACGTCTCGACCGCGTGGTGCTTCCGCGTCGGCTGGAGGTACTGGCCGATGGTGAGGAAATCGACATTCGCCGAGCGCATGTCGTCCATCACCTGGAGCACTTCGTTCCGCTCCTCGCCGAGCCCGACCATGATGCCGGACTTGGTGAACATGTTCGGATCGAGCTCCTTGACGCGCTGGAGCAGACGGATCGAATGGAAGTAACGCGCGCCCGGCCGCACCGTGAGGTACTTCGACGGCACGGTTTCGAGGTTGTGGTTGAACACGTCGGGCTTCGCCGCGACGACGACCTCGAGCGCGCCCTCTTTCCGCAGGAAGTCCGGCGTCAGCACTTCGATCGTCGTGGTCGGGCATGCCTTGCGGATCGCGCGGATGGTCTGCGCAAAATGCTCCGCACCGCCGTCGGTGAGATCATCGCGGTCAACCGACGTCACCACGATATGCGCGAGGCCGAGCTTGGCGGTCGCCTCCGCAACATGCTCCGGCTCCTTCGGGTCGAGCGCGCCGGGCAGCCCGGTCTTCACGTTGCAGAAGGCGCACGCGCGCGTGCAGGTGTCGCCCATGATCATGAAGGTCGCGTGCTTCTTGTCCCAGCACTCGCCGATGTTGGGGCAGCCGGCCTCCTCGCACACCGTGTGCAGGCCATTGGCGCGGACGATCTCGTGGGTGGCGTTGTAGCCCTTGGACACTGGCGCGCGGACGCGGATCCAGTCCGGCTTGCGCAGGACCGGCGTGTCGGGCCGGTGCGCCTTTTCCGGATGGCGCGGACGGCCTTGGGTGTGGTCGAGCACGACGGTCATCGATTCAAAGCCTTGGTTCGTCCCTTACTTACGGACCCCGTCCGGTGACCGCAACTGGGCCGCCGAAAACCCTCTCATGCGGCCGTGCTGACGCTCGTTTTGCGGTACTTTTGGGCTAGAGTAAGTCCATGAATCCAACCATGAATCAAAGTGTGAATCAGCCCATCACTCCTACGCCGGTCAGGCCCATCGCGCTGGCGAAGCTGATGTTGTGCCTGCCGTTCTACATCATGCTCGGGCTGATGCTCCTGGAGGCGCTCCTGAGCGCCACGACCACTTATCTGGTCATCCAGGCCGGCCGGGACGTGATGAGGGATGGGCTCTTCGTCAAAGATCTTCTTTTGATTCTGGCGGTGCAATCGTGTGCCTATATCGCCGGCGCGATCAGTTGGATTTTCGCCGAGCGTGCGGGCTTCCTCGCCTACGGCCGCTACATGCTGCGTTTTGCCCGCGACAACCGGCAGCAGACCAAATCGCTCGGCGACAAGGACTCGCGCGAGCGCGTCGAGCCGTTCCTCACCGGCGAGGCCTTTTACGTTTATTTCCATCTGCTCTACGAGATCGAGGGCGACCTGCGGCTTCTGCTCGGTCTCGTCTTCAACGTCATCGTGCTCGGCACCCAGATCGACGCGTCGCTGCCTGCCGCCTACGCGCTGGTGGCGGTCGTTCTCTTTCTGATGCAATGGACGATGCGAAAGCGCGTCGCTCACGCCTATCTTGAAAACCAGCGCATGACGAACCGGATGACCGCGCAGGGCTACACCGCGTGGGACAACATCTTCACCGGCAACCGTTACAACCTGCGGCTCTGGATTGGCGGCTTCAAGATGAAGCTGCGCGACGGCCTCGTCGCGCAGATCCGCGCGATCATGACCAAGGAGGGCCTGAGCGCCGCGAGCGCCATCATCGGCCTCTCCATCGTGTTCCTGACCATGGCCTTCGTCGCGGGCCGCAATCTTGGCGACACCGAAATCCTCATCGCGCTTGCCGCCACGTTGCCGCGCCAGATCGAGCTGACCAACGACGTTCACCAGTTCACGTCGGGCTGGAACGAGCTGCTCGCCGCCTGGACGAAGTTGCGCGGTGTCTCCGACAACATGCATCCGGAGCCCGATCCGGGTCACGACGCGCGCATCAAGTTCGACCGGCTGATCCTGCGCGACGGCGCGGAGACGAAAGTCGTGGCAAACCTCGACGACGCCATGGCGCTGGTGATGGCCCAGCCGAACGGACGCATCAACGTGCGCGGCGCCAACGGCTCCGGAAAATCGACGCTGCTGACGAGCCTCAAGGCCGCAGTGAAAACCCGTGCCTACTACTGGCCGACGGCGGACCGTCTTGCCTTCCAGTTCGCGCAAGCCGAGCCGGAAGAGGACCATGATGATGACGACGAGGAGCCGAAGAAACCGGAAAAGCGACCCGGCTTCTCATCCGGCGAACGGCAGCTCCGCGCGCTGCGTGAGATCGTCGAATACACCGACGCGCCGATTTATCTGCTCGACGAGTGGGATGCGAACCTCGACCTTAACAACCGCGCCGCTGCCGACGAGCTCGTTCAGGTGCTCGCCCGCCGGGCGCGCGTGGTCGAAATCTCCCACCGCGACCGGAATTGATCCTCACATGTTGAGGACGCGGCCGTAGGCGTCGAGCACCGCTTCCTTCATCGTCTCCGACAGCGTCGGATGCGGGAAGATCGTGTGCATCAGCTCTTCTTCGGTCGTCTCCAGATTCATCGCGACGACGAAGCCCTGGATCAGCTCGGTCACTTCCGGGCCGACGAGATGCGCGCCGAGAAGCTGGCCGGTCTTCTTGTTGAAGATGACCTTGACCATGCCCTGGTCCTCGCCGAGCGCGACCGCCTTGCCGTTGCCGATGAACGGGAAGCGGCCGACGCGGATGTCGATCTTCTTGTCCTGTGCGGCCTTCTCGGTGAGGCCGACCGACGCCACCTGCGGATGGCAGTAGGTGCAACCCGGAATGAGCGACTTGTCCATCGGGTGCGGATGCAGGCCCTTGATCGCCTCGACGCAGATCACGCCCTCATGCTCCGCCTTGTGCGCGAGCATCGGCGGGCCGGCGACGTCGCCGATGGCGTAGATGCCCGGCACGTTGGTCTTGCAGAAGCCGTCGATGACGATCGTGCCGCGGTCGGTCTTCACACCGAGCTTCTCGAGTCCGAGGTTTTCGACATTGCCGACCACGCCGACCGCGGAGATGACGCGGTCCACAGTGATCTGCTGCGTGCCACCCTTGCCGTCGTCGACGGTGGCGGTGACGCTGTCGGCCTTCTTGTCGAGCTTGGTCACCTTCGCGCCGGACAGGATCTTGATGCCCTGCTTCTCGAACTGTTTGCGCGCGAACGCCGCGATCTCGGCGTCCTCCACGGGAAGGATCTGCGGCAGCACCTCGACCACGGTCACGTCAACGCCCATGGTCTTGTAGAACGACGCGAACTCGATGCCGATCGCGCCCGAGCCGACCACGAGCAGCGACTTCGGCATCTTGTCCGGGTTCATTGCTTCGAAGTACGTCCACACCAGCTTCTTGTCGGGCTCCAGGCCCGGCAATGCGCGCGGCCGCGCGCCGGTCGCGACGATGATGTGCTTGGCGGAATACGTCCCCGGCCCGACCGTGTCCTTCGGCGCCGGCGTCTGCGAGGCCTTCACGGTGATTTTGCCCGGCGCGTCGATCGTTGCTTCGCCCCAGATCACCTGCACCTTGTTCTTCTTCATCAGGAACGTGACGCCGGAGTTCATCCGTCCCGCGACCCCGCGCGAGCGCTTGATCACCGCAGCCGGATCGAATGCCACGTTGTCCGCCGACAGGCCGTAGTCCTTGGCGTGCTTCATGTAGTGGAAGATCTCGGCCGAGCGCAGCAGCGCCTTGGTCGGGATACAGCCCCAGTTCGAGCAGATGCCGCCCAGGAACGAGCGCTCCACGATCGCGGTCTTGAAGCCGAGCTGCGCCGCGCGGATCGCCGTCACATAGCCGCCCGGACCCGAGCCGATGATGATGATGTCGAACGAGGTGTCAGCCACTAAACGCTCCTTCTGCCCGGTTTCGGGACTGATCTTCGGTGAGGCTTATCGTATGGCGGGCGGGTGGGTTCAAGGTCTGCGGGTTCAAGGCCGGGCGCCGAGCCGCCGCCGGCTCAGCATCCACCTCCTGATATAGTACTCGAACCACCCCATCACGAGCACCGCACCCGCGCCGGCCGCCGCGATCCCGGTCCAGGATTGCCGAAACCAGTCGGTTGCCGGCTGTTCGAGCGCGGATACGATCACCCCGAGCCCGTAGGGGTTGAGGATGACGAGCCCCGCGACAACGGTCGTCACCCAGGGCCACAGGCTCAGTTCCTCGAGCCCCCGCACCCGCTGCCAGCGGTGCCGCGTGAGCCCCCACTGCACCAGGACCGCGACGATAGCCGGCACCAGCAGCTCCAGCGACACCGCGAGGTTCTGGCCCCTGAAGCTGTCCGCGATGGCCGCGCGGCCTGCACGGATGTCGATGATCGACGGCAGCGCCACCAGCGCCAGGGCCGCAACGCACAGCAGGATCGCCGTCACCGCGAGCCCACGCACCCTTCGCGCGATGGCGTAGGCGACGGCGAAGACCAAGAGGCTCACGAAAACGAAGGCGGCCAGAGCCATCATCACGGCGATGAACTCTTCGGCCGCCTGGAAGAAATCCGCGAGTTGCAGCGCCGCGAGAAAGCTCACCACCAGCGAAACCAGCAGGATGCCGAAAAAGACGAAGACCGTGCTCATCCTGTCAGTTTACGCCGATTCATCCCGTCATATGGAAGCGCGGAAGCGCTATTCGATGACGAGCTTCAGCTCCTCCACCAGCGGTTTGATCTTGGCGATCTGCGCTCGCAGCATCGTGCGCATCTCCTCCTGCGTGGAGCCCGAAGGTTCGGCGCCAACATCGACCATCCGCTTGTTGACCTCGGGATGTTTCACCGCCGCGGCGATCTCCTGTTGGAGCCGTGTGCAGACCGCGTCCGGCGTCCCTTTCGGTGCGAGAAAGCCGTTCCAGCCCTGCACCTCGAGATTTGGAAAACCGAGCTCGCGCACCGTCGGCACGTTCGGCAGCGCCGGCGACCGCGTCGGGTTTGCCATGGCGACGGCCTTCAGCGCACCGCCGCGCACATGCGACAACGAGCTCGACAACTGGTCGCCGCCGAAGTGGATGCGGCCCGCGAGCATCTCCTGCACCAGCGGCGCAGCTCCACGGAACGGGATGTGGTCCATCTTGATCCCGGCGTCGCGCTTCAGCACCTCGCCCAGCAGATTCATGGTGCTGCCGGGCCCGGTCGAGCCGTAGTTCAGCGGCGGCGTGCTTTTCTTGGCGTATTCCGCCAGCCCCTTGAGATCGCTTGCCGGGACCTCTTTCGCCGCGAGCAGCATCATCGGCACATAGGCGCCGACCGAAATCGGCACGAAATCCTGCTCGATGTCGTGCCGCGAGCGCTTTGCAAGTTGCAGCGCCGACGTCGTGGTCGTGAAGGTGATGTTGTGGAACAGCAGCGTGTGCCCGTCGGGTGCCGCCTTCGCCACCTGATCGGCGCCGATGGAGCCACCGCCGCCTCCGACGTTTTCGATCACCACGCTCTGGCCGAGCGACTCGGTCATGCGCTGAGCAATCAACCGCGCCAGCATGTCGGTCGTAGCGCCCGCCGGAAACGGCACCACCACGCGGATGGTGCGGTTCGGAAACCGCTCCTGGCTCCAGACTGTAGCCGGCATCAGAACTGCCGCGCCGGTCGCAGCCACCCCCTTCAAGATATTGCGACGTGTTCTTGTGGTTTTCGTCGTCATAGATCGCCCCTCCCTGACTGACTGCTATTTCAATTCAGACTCCATGATTCCCATCCGCCGCCCCTGTTGAATTCAGGTTTGCGTCGGCGATGGACGTTGCGATTGTAACCGCATTCTCGATGAGAAGTCCTTGCGGCCTCTTGACCACTCAAGGGCTGCGCAGGAGTTCGTCAGGTCTTCTGGGAGTGGCTGTCCCTGGCCCGGCTTCGGACCACGTTTCCAGGCAAATCCGGCTGCGCCGCTGTGACGGTTGTGTTTGCTGCGAGAACAAGCGCTGCCGTCAGCGCGCGCACGATCACACGACCATCATCACCGGGTTTTCGATCAGCGTCTTGAACGCGCCGATCAATTCGGCACCGAGTGCGCCGTCGACCGAGCGGTGGTCGCAGGACAGCGTCACGCTCATGATGTGCGCGGCTTCGATCTTGCCGTTTTTGACGACCGCACGCTCCTCGCCGACGCCGACCGCGAGAATGGTCGACTGCGGCGGATTGATCACCGCGGTGAAGTCCTTGATGCCGTACATGCCGAGGTTCGACACCGACGAGGTGCCACCCTGGTATTCGTTCGGCTTCAGTTTCTTGCCGCGCGCGCGCGCGATGAGGTCCTTGCCCTCGTTCGAGATCGTCGAAAGCGATTTCTTGTCTGCCTGACGAATGATCGGCGTGATGAGGCCGCCCGGCAGCGCCACCGCGACGCCGATGTCGGAATGCTTGTGCTTGAGCATGCCGCTTTCGGTCCAGCTCACGTTGGCGTCCGGCACGCGCTGGAGCGCGACCGCGAGCGCCTTGATGACGAAGTCATTGACCGAGAGCTTGTAGGCCGGCTTGCCGTCGGCGCCCTTCGGGGCGGAGGCGTTGATCTCCTCGCGCGCGGCCAGGAGCTTGCCGATGTTGCAGTCCACCGTGAGATAGAAATGCGGGACGGTCTGCGTCGACGCGGTCAGGCGCTGCGCGATGGTGCGGCGCATGCCGTCGTGCGGAATGACCTCGTAGCTGCCCTCTTCGTACAGCGCGCGGATCTGCTGATCCGACATCGACGGCGCAACCGACGGAGCACCAGCCGCAGCGGGTGCAGGCGCGCGCATTCCGCCGCCGGCCTTCGCTGTCTCGACGTCGCGCGCGATGACGCGGCCGTGCGGACCGGTGCCCTGCACGCGCGAGATATCGATGTTCGCTTCCTTGGCGAGACGACGCGCGAGCGGCGACGATGCCACCTTGCCGCCACTTGGCGCGTGGAGCGGAATGACGGGTGCGGAGGCCGCCGGAGTCGGTGCGGGAGCCGCAGCAGGCTTCGCGGCCTGCGGAGCGGGCGCAGCGGCGGGAGCCACGGCGGGTTTCGGCGCAGCCGGAGCAGGAGCCGGCGCTTTCGCCGCACTCGCGGCTGCGGCCTTCGCGTCCTCGCCCTCACCGGCAAGAACCGCGATCACCTGGTTGACCGGAACGTCCGCGGTGCCTTCCGGCACCACGATCTTGGCGAGCGTGCCTTCATCGACCGCCTCGACCTCCATCGTGGCCTTGTCGGTCTCGATCTCGGCGATCACGTCGCCGGACTTCACCTTGTCGCCTTCCTTCTTCAGCCACTTGGCAAGGTTGCCCTTCTCCATCGTGGGCGAGAGTGCAGGCATCAGGATGTTCGTGGGCATGGTGAACCGGCTCGTCGCGCGTTAGGCCAGCGGCGCGATTTCGCTGTGAACGTCGGGTGGATTGTTGAGGTCAGTGTCAAAACCGACGCGGATCGCAGCGATCACGTCCGCAGCCTTGCCGCGGTCCTGATGCTGGTACGCGGTCGAAAGCTGACGCGCGATATCGGCCAGCACACGGCCCCACATGCGCGCGTCGTCGAACACCGGACGCAGCGTGACATGCAGGCCGTCGCTGATGATCGCGGCGCGGATGATCTCGAGGCCACCCTGGTCGAGAGCCGCGGGAGGCACCTGCAAGGCATCGAACGGCCTTTGCTGCGTCGGGTCCGTGCTCATGGCCTCTCCTTAGCGATAAGAAACGGCCTTGGCCGCCTCGACGACCTCGGCAACGGTTGGCAGCGCCAGCTTTTCCAGGTTCGCGGCGTAAGGCATCGGCACGTCCTTGCCGGTGACGCGGGTGACCGGCGCATCGAGATAGTCGAACGCGCCTTCCATGACGCGCGCCGCAATCTCGGCGCCGATGCCGGCCTGCGGCCAGCCCTCTTCGACCGTGACGATGCGGCCGGTCTTCTTGACCGACGCCAGGATCGTCTCGGTGTCCATCGGGCGGATCGTGCGCAGATCGATCACCTCGGCCTCGATGCCTTCCTTGGCGAGTTCATCCGCGGCCTTCAGCGCGTAGGTCATGCCGATCGAGAACGACACGATCGTCACGTCCTTGCCGGGCCGCGCGATGCGCGCCTTGCCGATCGGCAGGACGTAGTCGTCGAGCTTCGGCACCGGGCTGCTGTGACCGTAGAGGATTTCGTTTTCGAGGAAGATCACCGTGTTGGGATCGCGGATCGCAGCCTTGAGCAGGCCCTTGGCGTCGGCGGCGTTCGACGGCGCGATCACCTTGAGGCCCGGAATGTGCGAGTACCAGGCCGTGTAGTCCTGGCTGTGCTGGGCCGCGACGCGGGCCGCAGCGCCGTTCGGGCCGCGGAACACGATCGAGCAGCCGATCTGTCCCCCGGACATGTAGCGGGTCTTGGCGGCGGAGTTGATGATCTGGTCCATCGCCTGCATGGCGAAGTTGAAGGTCATGAACTCGACGACCGGTTTCAAACCGGCGAGCGCCGCGCCGACGCCCATGCCGGCAAAGCCGTGCTCGGTGATCGGCGTGTCGACCACGCGCTGCGGGCCGAACTCCTGGAGAAGACCCTGCGTAACCTTGTAGGCGCCCTGATACTCCGCGACCTCCTCGCCCATCACGAACACGGCGTCGTCGCGGCGCATCTCCTCGGCCATCGCGTCGCGCAGCGCTTCGCGCATGGTCATGGTGACCATCTCGGTGCCTTCCGGCACGTCGGGATCGGGCAACGCCTGCTGTTGCGGCGCTGAGGGAGCGGCGGCTGCCTGGCTCGCCTGCGGGGCGGGAGCCGGTGCGTCCTGCTTTGCGGGAGCCTCGGCCTTCTTCGGCGCCGGAACTGCATCCGCGCTCTCGCCGTCGGCGACGATCACCGCGATCGGCGTGTTGACCGCAACGTCGGGCGTGCCTTCCGCGATCAGGATCTTGCCGAGCGTGCCTTCATCGACCGCCTCGACCTCCATCGTCGCTTTGTCGGTCTCGATTTCGGCGATCACGTCGCCGGACTTCACCTTGTCGCCTTCCTTCTTCAGCCACTTGGCAAGGTTTCCCTTTTCCATGGTGGGCGACAGCGCGGGCATCAGAACTTGAATGGCCATGAACGCGGGACCGTTTAGCGAGAGAAACGCGTGAGGTTGGATGCCAGCGAGGCGGCGGAGAGTGCGACCATCACGCAGGCGATGAAGGCAAGGAGCGACTTGTTGACCATCTGCACGCGGTCGGCCGTTGCGTATTGCAGACGTCCGCGGGCAAAGGGCCAGACCGCAATCAGCGGCCACTTGAAGCGAGGCTGATGTTCAACCGGCAGCGCGTTCAACATCTGCGCCTGCGCCCTTGCGCCGATGACCCAGCACGCAACAGCGCCGAGGGCAGCCAGGACACTGACGATGATCACGACTGACTGCATCAGTTGTTCAACTCAATGCGCCGCTTCGGCGTAGATGTCGGTGTAAAGCTCGGACGGATCGGGCTCGGGATCGTTGGTGGCGAACTCGGCGGCCTCGTTGACGATGTCGCGCACCTTGGCGTCGATCTTCTTGACCTCGTCCTCGGTGGCCCACTTGTTGTCGAGGATGCGGTGGCGCACCTGCTCGATCGGGTCGTGCTCGTTGCGGACCTTCTCGACCTCTTCGCGGGTGCGATATTTGGCCGGATCCGACATCGAATGGCCGCGATAGCGGTAGGTCAGCATTTCGAGAATGATCGGGCCGTTGCCCTCGCGGCACCACTTCACGGCGCGCTCGCCGGCGTCCTTCACGGCGCGGACGTCCATGCCATCGACCTGCTCGCCCGGAATGCCGAACGAAGCGCCGCGGGTGGAGAGATTGGTGTTGGCGGAGGCGCGCGCGAGCGAGGTGCCCATCGCGTACTGATTGTTCTCGACGATATAGACCGCCGGCAGGTGCCAGAGCTTCGCCATGTTGAAGCTCTCGTAGACTTGCCCCTGGTTGACCGCACCGTCGCCGAAGTAGGTCAGCGAGACATGATCGTTGCCGCGATACTTGGCGGCGAAAGCAAGACCGGTTCCGAGCGGAACCTGTGCCGCGACGATGCCGTGGCCGCCGTAGAAACCCTTCTCGGCGGAGAACATGTGCATCGAGCCGCCCTTGCCCTTCGAGTAGCCGTTGCGGCGTCCGGTGAGCTCCGCCATGACGCCCTTGGCGTCCATGCCGGCGGCAAGCATGTGGCCGTGGTCGCGGTATCCGGTGATGACACCGTCGCCTGGCTTCAGCGCCATCTGCATGCCGACGACGACAGCTTCCTGGCCGATGTAGAGATGACAGAAGCCGCCGATGAGGCCCATGCCGTACATCTGGCCGGCCTTCTCCTCGAAGCGGCGGATCAGCAGCATCTCACGGTAAGCGTTGATGCTCTGCTCTTTGGTGAGTTCGGGCACGGCAGCCCTGTCCGCGTTGGCGGCGGGTTGGCGCACGGCAGACGGTTGCGCCTTGTCTTTGGCTGCGGCCATGACTCTCCTCGGGCAAGTTCGCCGGCGACCGCCGGCCAAGATTCAATAGCGTAATTTAATGTCGGGCGGAAGCGTGCGGGAGGGTCGCACACAGGTGGCAATGTTGCGCGCAAGCGCCTGCGATGAAAAGAAAATTACGTGCCCGCGACGAACGGTAGACGACCGCCCGAACTGCGACCAAGAAACTCGAGATCAGGCGTGTTCGGACTATTCAACGGCGGATCATCAAGGTGATCTCGCGCGGTTCTAGGTAGTTCAGAACCGCCCGCGCGCGCTCGTCGAGCATGTCGGGGTCGATGCTCTCCGACTTCAAGAGCGCGACCTTGCGCTGCCAGCCCGCCCGCTCCTTCTTGAGCCGGGCCAATTCGTCCGACAATTCAGCGTAGTGCTGGTCGAGGTCGGCCTTCGCGCGCAGGCCGTGATTGCCGGTGTAGGCGTTCACGCCGAAATAGCCGATCAAAAGCGCAGCCCCGACATACAAGCCGAGTGCCGTCAGAAACGATCGCAGACGCCGCCGTGTGACCATGGCGGCAAAATGAGGTGCTTCGCGTTAAGAGGCCGTTACCGCTACGGATTTAGCCGCAGCCGCGCTGCTTGGGATCGACGCTGCCAAGCCCTGCTTCAAGATCGTTGGGCCAGCCGCTCGCCGCACCGACCAGATCGCGCCGCGCAACATAGCCCTTAAGAACCAGGGCCTTCAGCGCATTCAGCACGCGCGGGTCGCTATCCGCCGCCTGCAAGGGCGCCGCATCAACAATTCCAGCGGTCGAGGCCATCCGCTCATCACGCATCCGCCCCATGAGCTTGTAGTAGTCGCGCACAGCCATCAGCAGGTGGCTGCGGTGACCGGCTTGGCAGAAGCGATGCGGCCGCTCGCTTGCGATACACGTCAGATAGGTCACCTGCTTCGCCAGCGTGAAGCTGTCCGCGGGGCCGGCATCCGCTTTTCTCGGCTGGCTGCGCCCGATATATTCGCTGCGCGCCCTGCACTCGCTATGAACCTGTTCGAGGAGCAGATCCTTGGCGATGCCGTCCCCAAGCCCGCTGCGCTTGTAGGCGTCTTCAATCCCCGGCAACGCGCTGGCGTCGTTCCAGAACCGGTCGAACACCCGGACAGCGCTCTTGTTCATTGCGAAATAGCCGCCGACCACAACGCAGATCACAGCAAGACCGGCAAAAACGCCGCGCCATTGGCCCCAGATCGCAGAGCCGAAGGACTCGCCGTACTCCTCCGGCGCGCCCTGAATGGCTTGCAGGCTCTGGCGTGTGATCAAGCCAGGACGTTGTCCGTAGGTGCTGTCCGGAATGGCCATGAGACGCCCCGGTTAGACCTTACGGAATTCGGCACCGCGGGACGGCGCGCTCGGAAAGTGCTGAGATATCAGAGTAGTCAACGGCAGATGCATACGACCTCACCCAGCCTGCATGTACAGCAAGGGGGTAAAGGAACTGTCGCCCCGAAATTAAAATACCAACGAAAAGGCGTGCTTTAACGCCCCGTTAAAGCACGCCCAATCCCGTAGTCTTTGAAATGGCTTAGCGCAGCGCCTTGAGCGCGTCCTTGCCGGCGTATTTCGCCTGTGGGCCGAGCTCATGCTCGATCCGCAACAGCTGGTTGTACTTCGCGGTCCGGTCCGAACGCGCGAGCGAGCCGGTCTTGATCTGCCCGCAGTTGGTCGCAACCGCGAGGTCCGCAATGGTCGCGTCCTCGGTTTCACCCGAACGGTGCGACATGACCGCGGTGTAGCCGGCCTTGTGCGCCATCTCGACCGCCGCGAGCGCCTCGGTCAGCGTGCCGATCTGGTTGACCTTCACGAGGATCGAGTTGCCGAGCCCCTGATCAATGCACTGTTTCAGCCGCTTCACGTTGGTGACCATCAGATCGTCGCCGACGAGCTGGCACTTCTTCCCGATCTGGTCGGTGACGAGCTTCCAGCCCTTGAAGTCGTCCTCGGCCATGCCGTCCTCAATCGAGTAGATCGGATACTTGCCGACCAACTCGCCGAGGTACTTGGCCTGCTCCTCGATAGAGCGGGTTTTCCCCTCGCCTTCATAGACATAGGAGTCGTTCTTGAAGAATTCGGTTGAAGCCGGATCGAGCGCCAGGACGATGTCCGAGCCGGGCTTGTAGCCGGCCGTCTCGATCGCCTTCATCACGAAGTCCAGGGCCTCCTGCGCCGACTTCAGGTTCGGCGCAAAGCCGCCCTCGTCGCCGACGTTGGTGTTGTGGCCGCCGTCATGCAGAGCCTTCTTGAGCGTCTGGAACACCTCGACGCCCCAGCGCAGGCCTTCGGCGAAGGTCGGCGCACCGACCGGCATGATCATGAATTCCTGGAAGTCGATCGGGTTGTCGGCGTGCACGCCGCCGTTGACGATGTTCATCATCGGCACCGGCAGGAGCCGCGCCTGGGTACCGCCAACGTAACGATAGAGCGGCAGGTTGTTCGCGGCGGCTGCAGCCTTCGCGACCGCGAGCGACACGCCGAGGATGGCGTTCGCGCCGAAGCGCGCCTTGTTGGGCGTGCCGTCGAGCGCGATCATCGCCTCGTCGATCTTGGCCTGATCCTCGGCGTCCATGCCGCCGATGGCGTCGAAAATCTCGCCCTCGACCGCGGCGAGCGCTTTCTGAACGCCCTTGCCGAGATAGCGCTTCTTGTCACCGTCGCGCAGTTCGACCGCCTCGTAGGCGCCGGTCGACGCGCCCGATGGCACTGCGGCGCGGCCGCGGGTGCCGTCCTCCAGGAACACTTCGACCTCAACGGTCGGATTTCCGCGGCTGTCGAGAACTTCGCGGCCGATAACGTCGGTGATGGCTGTCATGATTTCTCCTGGAAAGCGGGCCGGTTCTACAGGATGGACGGCGCCCTTGTCATGCCCTGCGGTCCGGGTCATGACAGGGCATGGCGAAAAAGACCCTCCAACTCGGCCGCCCGGCGGCGATCCCCGCCTCGCCCGACAAGGCGGCACTCGACCGGGTGCCGAACCCGCATGCGGACACCGACTACGTCGCCCGCTTCACCGCGCCGGAGTTCACGACGCTCTGCCCGATCACGGGCCAGCCGGACTTTGCGCACTTGGTCATCGACTACGTGCCGGGGAAATGGCTCGTGGAGTCGAAGTCGCTGAAGCTGTACCTCGCGAGCTTCCGCAACCACGGCGCGTTCCACGAGGACTGCACGGTGGCGATCGGCAAGCGGCTTCACGGCCTGCTCAAGCCGAAGTGGCTGCGTATCGGTGGCTACTGGTATCCGCGTGGCGGCATGCCCATCGACGTGTTCTGGCAGGCCGGCCGGTTGCCGAAGGGCGTGTGGGTGCCCGACCAGGGCGTCGCGCCCTATCGCGGGCGCGGCTGAGCGCGGAGCGCTTTCAGCAGATCATCGACTTCGGCCGACGGATCTTGCGCTCGCATGATGCCGCCCATCACGGCGATGCCTGCCGCGCCTGCCTGGATGACGCCGAGCAGATTGTCGGCGGCTATCCCGCCAACTGCGATCACCGGAACTCGCGAGCGCTTTGCGATGACAGCGATGCCCGAGGCACTCAACGCGGGGCCATAGCCGGGCTTGCTGGCGGTTTCGAATGCAGGGCCTGCGACGATGTAATCCGCATCTGACACGGTCGCTGCGTCAGCCGGGCTGTGAACCGACAGTCCGATCAGGGCATCAGATCTAAGCGCAGCGTGAGCGGCAGCGACATCACCTCCCGAGGCGAGGTGCACACCATCGACGCCTGCACGGAGTGCCATGGCTGTGTCGCCATGCAGCGTAAGCCGCGCGCCGAACTGGCGGGCGAGTGGCAGAAGGCTTTGTGCCAGTGCGATTTGATCAGCGACGGGCAAGTCCTTTTCACGGACGCTGGCCCAGCGGCATCCGGCTGCAAAGGCCGCGCCGAGAATATCCGCAAGCGGTTTTCTTGCCTGCTTGCGGTCGGTGATCAGCAGCAGCGGCGGATCGGGAAGTCTCACGTGCCCACGAGGCCGAATTGCGGGCTCGAGGCTTCCGCGTGTGTCTTGCGCGGAATGCGGCCAGCGAGACGAGCATTACGGCCCGCGCGGACGGCGTCGCGCATGGCGGCGGCCATCTGGACCGGGCGTCGCGCTTTCGAGACCGCAGTGTTGAGAAGGACGGCCGAACAGCCGAGTTCCATTGCGAGAGCCGCTTCGGACGCAGTGCCGATGCCGGCGTCGAGCACGACCGGAACAGGCGAGCGAGCGCAAATCGTCTCGATCAGGTGCGGATTGCAGATACCAAGCCCCGAGCCGATTAGCGCGCCGAGCGGCATCACCGCCGCCGCACCCGCATCCGCGAGCTTGCGGCAGGTCACTGGGTCGTCGTTGCAATAGGGCAGCACGACGAAGCCTTTTGCGACGAGCGTTTCCGTTGCGCGGAGTAGCTCCTCGACATCCGGATAGAGCAACTCGCGGTCGCCGATCACTTCGAGTTTGATCCAGTTGGTGTCGAGTGCTTCGCGCGCGAGTTCGGCGGTCAGCACCGCATCCTTCGCGGTCTGACATCCGGCCGTGTTCGGCAGGAAATGTGCGCGGCCTTGCAGAACATCGGACAGAGTCTCGCTTTCGCCCGCGAGATTCATGCGGCGGATCGACATGGTGACCATCTCGGTCGCGCTCGCCTCAACCGCGTCGAGCATGACCTGCTGGTTCGGGTAGCCGGCGGTGCCGAGGAAAAGGCGCGAGGTAAATTCGCGGTCGGCGATTTTCAGCGTGTCAGCCATTGTCGTCTCCTAACCACCCTGCCGCGCCAGCACGATCTCGACCGTGTCGCCGGCGCGCAGCGGCGTGTTCGCCCAGTCGGCGCGGCGGATCAGAGCGCCGTTGAACGCGACGGCAATCCCCTTGCCTTCCGGCGTTACGCCACGTTCGGCGATCAGCGCGGAAAGGGTTGGCGCGGTGAGCGGTTCGTCCTGGCCGTTAATGCGGATGGTGTTACTCATAGGCACTTCCTTTAGGCGGCTTTGGCACGCGCGAACCGCGACAAACCGAAGGGCTTGGCGGTCGGATCGAGCACGCCGTCGATGATGTAATTTGAAATCACGTCAGCAGTGAGTGGCGCGAGCAGCACGCCGTTGCGGTGATGGCCTGTGGCGTGGATGAGCCCTTCAATCGGACTTGGGCCGATGATCGGTGCGTCATCGCGGCTGCCGGGGCGGTGGCCAACCCACATTTCCTGGATCGGCAGCTCTTCGACGGCCGGGATGACGCGCCACGTCGCTTCAAGAAGTGCGAGAACGCCGCCAGCTGTCAGCGACGTGTCGAACCCCTTCTCTTCGACAGTCGCACCGATCAGCAGGCGGCCGTCCCTGCGCGGAACAAGATAGACGCCAGGCGCCCAGAGCACGTGATTGAGCAACGGCGCGGCTGGGTCCATTTGCAGCGCGATCATCTGGCCTTTGATTGGCCGGACCGGAGGCCGTGCTTCCGTCGGCAAGCCCGCGATGTTTCGCGACCATGCGCCTGCTGCAAGCACGATGACGTCCGCACTCACCTGAGTGCCATCGCCGAGCACAAGATGCGACACGCGGTTGCCAGTGATGCCGATTTCCCGCACCGGCTGGCTCTCGTGGATCGCGGCACCAGCCGCTTCTGCCGCAACGCGTAGTGCGGCCACAACCTTGCGGTTATCGACCTGATGATCCTCCGGGCTCCAGACCGCGCCGGTTGCATTGCCGATATGAGGCTCGCGACGGCGCAACTCGGCAGCCGAAATCCATTCGACGGGGAGTCCTAAATCTTTCTGAAGCGAGAGCTGGTGATGCAGCCGCGCCTGATCGTCAGCGGTGGGCGCGACGACAAGCGTGCCTTCGGTTCGCAGATCGACGGAGAGCTTGGATGCTTCCTCAAGCTCGGACGCAAATGCCGGCCAGCGCGCCTGCCCGTCCCGGCACAACGCAATCAAACTTTCTTCGCCGGGTTCTGCTTCCGCACAGGCCGCCAGCATTCCCGCGGCTGCGTGGCTCGCACCGCGCCCCACTTGCCCACTGTCGAATACGCAGACGTCCGCGCCACGCTGCGCGAGCCGCCATGCGATGCCGAGACCGATGATGCCGGCGCCGATAACGACGATCTTTGGTTTGTCCGTGATCCGGCCCTTTGGGGCGGTCATCGGCTCCTCCCTCCGCTGGCATGACCCAGACAGGTTCGATGGGTTTGATCTCAGCCGCGCAACGCGCGCGGCACCCCAGGCCGTATGAAACGATGATGGTCGTTTTCGCCACGAGCCGCAAGTGGCTGCGACAAATTACAACTGCGTTTTTGGTTTTACCAAAAGCTGCGCGCTGACGATGCCGATAATGAGCATTGCAACCGCTGCAATGCAGAGCGTCACCGGCGGGCCGAAGCTCGCGATGCTCGCGCCATAGACGAGCGGGCTCAGCCCGCCGCCGATGAAGAACGAGAATGTGTGAAACGCGACAGCGGAACTTCGCGTCGCGGGAGCAAGCTCGGTCACGTAAACCTGAATGCTCGCGTGCAGCATGTAGAAGCCGAGCCCCATCAGCGCGAAGGCTGCGGCCTGCACCGGCCACGGCGGACCGAAGCCGACGATCGCGAGAGCTACGGCGGCGAACGCGCCGCCGACCATCATCACCTTCTTCTGGCCGAACCACTGCAACAAACGGCTAACGCTGAATGAGTAGATCATGCCGCCAATGGCGAAGGCCGCGACGACCAGG
This sequence comes from Pseudomonadota bacterium, assembly GCA_040756555.1. Taxonomy (GTDB): domain Bacteria; phylum Pseudomonadota; class Alphaproteobacteria; order Rhizobiales; family Xanthobacteraceae; genus Z2-YC6860. The sequence continues at coordinate 362,245 of JBFLYS010000002.1, forward strand.
CCCGCGATCGACGCGCGCGGCTCGCCGCCGGCGAGAAGGAGCACGGCGACGTAGGGAAACACGCCGAACAAGAAAAAGCCCTCAAGCGCGACGGTGATGTAGCAGATGCGCGCGGTGCGAATCTTGAAGATCTCGCGATAGCGGCCGATCACGTCGCGCACGTTCAACGAATGCTTCTGCCCTTCGGGAACGCCGCGCAGGCCCCACAAGCCGAGCGCCAGCGCCGCAGCCGTCGTGCAACCGAGAACAATGAATACGCCGCGCCAATGAACGACGTCCGCGATCACGCCGGACAACGCGGCGCCGAGAAGATTTCCAGAGATCGTCCCGATCAGCAGGCGGCCGATCACCACCTGTCGCTGCGCGACCGGCACGAGATCGGACACGATGGCCATCGCGATCGGGAAGCTGCCGCCACAGGCGGCGCCAGCGATGATGCGGAGAAACAGCAGAATCCAGAAGTTCGAGGCAAACGCCGACAGAAACGACACAACGGTCAGTACGATCAGGCACGCGATCATCACCTTGATCTTGCCCAGCGCGTCGGCGACCGGACCGAGGATCGGCAGCATCAAACCGTAGGCCGCGAAGGCGGCCGCAAGCGACGCCGCCATCGTCGGCGTGATGCCAAAATCACCAGCAATCTGCGGCACGACCGGATCGACGGCGCGAACCGTGAGCGCGGACGAGAAGATCAGAAAGCTGAGGATGTTGAGCGTGCGGGTCATTGCGGCGCTTTGGACAACACCGTCATCCACGCCGCAAGGGCCATTTGCGCAACGCAGCTAACCGACGATGGCGTGAGGCACGAAACGCGAGGTGTTCTTGGTGATGGGGCTTGCGTCCTCGCGCACCGACAGTCCGCACGGCTGGCCGGCGGCGATCCATGAGCCGAGCACGGTGTAGCTGCCGTCGAACTGCGGCAATGGCGCAATGGCTTGGCGGATGAAGCCTTCCGCGCCGTAGGGGCCGGCATCATGATCGACCGTGCTTCCGCTCACCACCAGATCGACATTCGCGCCCTCACGCGAATAGAGCGGCTTCCGCGCATAGGAATTGCCGAGCTCGGCGGCTTTGGGATCGTCATCGAAATAAGCTGGAAGCAAATTTGGATGGTTCGGGAACATTGCCCACAAAAGCGGCAGGATTCCCTTGTTCGACAGGATCGCCTTCCACGGCGGCTCGACAAATTGCGTGGGCGCACTTGGAAGCGATGCGCCGAACTGTTCACGCATCATCCATTCCCATGGGTAGAGCTTGAACATCAGTTCGATAGGGTGATCCTTTAGATCGACGAAGCCGCCGCGTGGCGCGCGGCCGATGTTTTCCATCGCGATGATCTCGGTCTGCAACCCAGCCTGGCTCGCGGTGTCTTGCAGGTAGGAGGTCGTTCCGAGATCTTCGTTGTTGTCTGCACTGCAAGCGAGATAGAGCTTCCGGCCGTTGCCGATCCCCTTCCACCCCTCGATCAGCCGCTCGTGCAACGAATTGAATTGATCAGCATCCTTCGGAACGATGCGGCGTTCCTTCGCGTCCTCCAGCCACTTCCACTGGAATACAGCGGTTTCGAACACAGCAGTCGGTGTGTCGGCGTTGTATTCGAGAAGCTTCGCAGGCCCCTGCCCGTCGTAGCGGAGATCGAACCGGCCGTAGAGACTCGGCTCGCCGCGCTTGTAGCTCGCCGCGAGCCAGTTCCAGTAGCGCGGCGGGATTTGCAAAAGCTTCAGGACGCGTTCATCGCCAATCGCGCGTCCGACCAGCTCGCGGCACATGCCGTCGAGCTCCGCGGTCGGCGCCTCGATGTCGCGTTCAATCTCCTCGAGCGTGAAGGCGTAGTAGCCGCGCTCGTCCCAATAGCGTTCGCCATCGATGGTGTGGAAGTTGAAGCCGACCTGCTCGGCGGATTCGCGCCAGTCCGCGCGCTCATCGCAGGGAATGCGCCGCATCGTTGTTAGCTGCCGGAAGAGAACGAATGGCCGGTCGAGCCGAACCCGCCGCGCATCGTGCTGCTCGACGTCGAGACGGAGGAGCGCGCAACGCTGGTGCTCGACGAGAACGAAGACGAGGACGAACGGCTGGTCAACGGCACACTGGTGGAGGATGTGGTCGACGCCGCTTGCCGGGAGAAAATCGGCCGCGTCCAACGCGTGCTGTTGTTGCTCGATGTCGACGACCATGAGCGGTACGAACCGGACGATCCAGAACCCGGTGACGAAGCGCGCGGCGGGCAGGGTTCAGCCGCAGGCTTGCCGGGGACGGCGGGCGCGGTCAGCGCCGGGCTGCCCTGTGGCACGCAACTCTGGCGCGGCGGCGTCACGGCATAGGCGCCGGCCCCGACGCCACCCGCGCCCATCAGCAAGAGAATGACTTGGGAGGAGCGTTTCATGGCCGCCTCACAGCGTCATGGATGCCGCACTCAGAAGACCCGCCGTCAACGACGCGAGACCAAGCCAGAGCCCTGCGGCCAGCTCTCCCGCGCCGATCCGCTTCGACAGATCGGATACCGGAATGCGCGCGACGTAGTAGGCGATGATCTGCACGATGAGCGCGATGATGCTCCAAATCGCGCAGTCGATGATGTTGGCGGCGTGCGCCACGGCGCTTGCGACCGGCAGAGCAAAACCAATCAAGCTCAGGCCGAGCGCAATGGCCGCCGCGCGGTTGTTCTTGGTGATCAGCTCGAATTCGTCGTGCGGGGTGATCCAAGTGTAGACCAGCGTGTAGAGCACCACGGCGACGGCGGAAACGCAGAAGTAAGACAGAAATGCGGGAAGTCCGGCGAGCGACTGAACGACAATCGGGGTCTCTTCCATAATCGCAATCCTCTAAATGTGAGATTTGGCGAGTTGGTCGAACTCCTGAAGCATCGCGATCAATGCTTCCAATTGCTTGAGCGGGATCATGTTCGGCCCGTCGGACGGCGCCTTGTCGGGATCCTGATGTGTTTCGATGAAGACGCCAGCCACGCCGACTGCGACCGCGGCGCGCGCCAGCACCGGCACGTACTCGCGCTGGCCTCCCGAGGAGGTGCCCTGCCCGCCTGGCTGTTGCACTGAATGCGTCGCATCGAAAACGACCGGCGCGCCGGTCTCGCGCAAGACCGGCAGTGCGCGCATGTCCGAAACGAGTGTGTTGTAGCCGAACGACGCGCCGCGCTCGGTGACGATCACGTCTTTGTTCCCGGCGGACGTGATCTTCTCAACCACGTTCGCCATGTCCCATGGCGCAAGGAACTGGCCCTTCTTCACGTTGACCGCGCGACCTGTCTTGGCTGCGGCGGCAAGCAGGTCAGTCTGACGGCAGAGAAACGCCGGAATCTGGAGTATGTCGGCCGCTTGCGCGACAGGCGCACACTGCGACGCATCGTGCACGTCGGTCAGCACCGGCAGTCCCAGCTTCGATCTGATCTCAGCAAAGATCGGCAGCGATTGCTCAAGGCCGAGCCCGCGCGCGCTTTTGCTGCTGGTGCGGTTCGCCTTATCGAAGGAGGTCTTGTAGATGAAGCCGATCTTGCGCCGCGCCGCCATCTCCTTCAACGCAGTCGCCATTTCGAGGGCGTGCGCCCGGCTTTCGAGCTGGCACGGCCCGGCGATCAGCGAGAGCGGCAACGCATTGCCGAAACGAGTCTGACCGACAGTGACAACGGCGTTCGGAGCGGGATCGATCTTCGCCAACGAATTCTCCGGCAATGCTTGCAGCAACCTGGAAACCTGACCATGCGGCCCGGTGGCGGCGCGGTCAACGGGCCAAAATCATCAGTCCAAACCGAAGATTAAGCTCGCACCCATCGCAACATCCGGCCCGACGATCAACCGGTCCATATGCTTAGTGTATCGGATTGCGGCTTTTTTGGAGATTGTTTCGACCGCCGCCAAATCGCGAACGGAAAAGCGCACTGCGGCGAGACGCGCACCTGCGGCTGTGTTCGGCGGTTGCACGTCAAAATGGTCGGCGTAAGCGGATGGGTTCATCATCTCGATCGTGCCGCGTGGGGTCTTGAGAGAAATGCCGGACGATGTCGCATGCAAGTCGCGCACGCCAGAAAACGTTTCCAGGAAGATGTGATGATCAGCCGGGTTCTCAGCCACCAGCACAACGGCGGTGACGCCCGACGCGGTGTTGGGGTGAACCTGAAACGCAGGATTCCAGAAATTCTCAGGATGCCTGTGCAGGCACGTGAAGAAGCCGACGTCTGGTGCCTTAGGATCGCGCGCAAAGGCAAGCGAGAACGCGACTTTGACCGCGGTGCCATCCGGCCGTTTGCCCTCACGCTCGAAGTCGTAGGTTTCGAAATCGCCAACTGCCGCCGCACGAAATTCGTTCGCGTCGGGAACGCCGCGGCCCTCGAGCACGAGCATCGATAGCCCTTCACCGTGCGCGAGGAAATCGCGGTTGAACGCACCGAATGAAAACGAATGCGGCCCATGCGGATCAATGCCGCTGGTATCCGCCACCGTCAGCAACTCGATAAAGGTCCCAGGAAGCTGAACGATGTGGTTCTGCGTGCCCCAATTGCTTGCATGCCGGTTGCGTGCGCCGACCTGGAAACCGAGCTGCGCGTAGAGCGCAGCGACGGCGTCGAGGTCGTGCACCGCATGAACGATATGGTCGAATCCGCGTGCCATTTCGTTACCGGTCATCGGAAATGACGAAGCCCGGCCAAGCCGGGCTTCAACACGATCAGGCTAAAAATATCAGACCAGCCGGCTGCGCTCCACCGCCGCGCCAATGAATGACGAGAACAGCGGATGCGGCTCGAATGGCCGCGACTTCAGTTCTGGATGATACTGAACGCCGATGAACCAAGGATGATCTTGGTATTCGATCGTCTCCGGCAGCACGCCGTCCGGCGACATGCCGGCAAAGCGCATGCCGTGCTGCTCCAGACGGTCCTTGTAGGCCGTGTTGACCTCGTAGCGATGGCGGTGCCGCTCGGAGATTTCGGTCGATCCGTAGATGTCGGCGATCTTGCTGCCGCGGTTGAGGGATGCGGCATAGGCGCCGAGCCGCATCGTGCCGCCGAGGTCGCCCGCAGCCGTGCGCTTCTGCAACTCGTTGCCTTTCAGCCATTCGGTCATCAGACCCACGACCGGTTCCTTGGTCGGGGCAAATTCGGTGGAGTTGGCTTCCGCGATACCGACTAGATTTCGCACCGCTTCGATCACCGCCATTTGCATGCCGAAGCAGATGCCGAAATACGGCACATGGCGTTCGCGCGCGAACCGCGCCGCGCGGATCTTTCCCTCCGCGCCGCGTTGACCGAATCCGCCGGGCACAAGGATGCCGTTGACGTGTTCGAGGAACGGCGCGGGGTCTTCCTTCTCGAACACCTCGGACTCGATCCAGTCGAGGTTGACCTTCACCTTGTTGGCGATGCCGCCGTGGGAGAGCGCCTCGATCAGCGATTTGTAGGCGTCCTTCATGCCGGTGTACTTGCCGACGATGGCGATGGTCACCTGGCCTTCCGGATTGCGGATGCGCTCGTTGATCAGCTTCCAGCGCGCGAGATCAGGTGGCTGGCTCGGGTCGAGGCCGAATGCCGCCAACACCTCAGTGTCGAAACCTTCAGCCGAGTAAGCCTCCGGTACGGCGTAAATGTTGTCGACATCGCGCGCCTCGATCACCGCGCTTTCGCGGACGTTGCAGAACAACGACAGCTTGCGGCGTTCTTCCTTCGGGATCGGGCGATCGGTGCGGCACAGCAGGATGTCAGGCTGGATACCGATCGAGAGCAGTTCCTTCACCGAGTGCTGGGTTGGTTTGGTCTTCAACTCGCCCGCGCTCGGGATATAGGGCATCAGCGTGAGGTGGACGTAGATCGCGTGGTCGCGCGGCAACTCGTTGCCGAACTGACGGATCGCTTCAAGGAATGGCAGGCTCTCGATGTCGCCGACCGTGCCGCCGACCTCCATCAGAACGAAATCGACGCCGTCATTGCCCTCGCGGATAAAGTCCTTGATGGCGTTGGTGACGTGCGGAATGACCTGGATGGTGGCGCCGAGATAGTCGCCGCGACGTTCCTTGGCGAGGATGTCCTGGTAGATGCGGCCTTGGGTGATGTTGTCCTGCTTGCAGGCCGGATTGCCGGTGAATCGCTCGTAGTGGCCGAGGTCGAGGTCGGTCTCCGCGCCGTCGTCGGTGACGAACACCTCGCCGTGCTGGTACGGCGACATCGTGCCCGGATCGACGTTGAGGTAGGGGTCGAGCTTGCGGAGCCGGACCGAGTAGCCGCGCGCCTGCAGGCATGCGCCGAGAGCGGCTGACGCGAGACCCTTACCGAGTGAGGAAACCACGCCGCCGGTGATGAAAATGTACCGCGCCATGGGGTTCAACCTTTAACGCCCAGGTGGTGATTCGACGAGCGCTGCAGAGCATCCCTCCCCAGCGCAGAATGCATCGTGTGGATAAACTCGATTACTGTCATTTCACCAACGCCTTGTTCGCAACTTTTCATCACTCACTTCCAAAAGAAGAAGGGGCCGGTTCCCCGGCCCCTGTTTCGTCCCTACTGCGAGCGCGGCACCTGCGGTCCGGCCGGCGGCTGAGGCGCCGCGGGCGGCGGTCCTTGCAGGCGGTCGAGGACACCGCCGCCTGTGCCACCAAGCGGCGCGCTCGGAGCACCGCCTGGCGCGGTCGGCGCCGGGGCTGAGCTGCCGTCCAGGATCGAGCGGGGCTTGCGGTCCATGCCGGCGATGATCGACAGGATCAGGCTGGTCGCGAAGAACAGTGCCGCGAGAATAGCCGTCGTGCGGCTCAGCACGTTGGCCGTGCCGCGGCTGGACATGAAGCCGCCACCTCCGCCGCCGCCCATGCCAAGGCCGCCGCCTTCGGACTTTTGCAGCAGAACGAGGCCCACCAAGGCGAGCACGATCATCAGATGGATCAGAATGATGACGGTATGCATGAACGGTCCAATCAAGCGCCAGCGGGGCCAACAGGCCCGAACGGCAGCCCCCCATATAGGAATTCGCCGGGTCTCTACACGATCCCCCGGCGGATTTCCACCCTTGGTCCGAAAACGGGACGAAACGCCGCCACTTAGGCGGGATCGAGGCCTTTAACCTTGTAGGCATTGTTGGCCGGCACCGATTTCAGGAACTTCAGGAACGCTTGGGCGGCTGCCGGCTCCTGCGGCTTGGCAGCAAGACCCGCGGAGAAGGTGGTGATGACCTGAAGGTCTCCGGGGAACGGCCCGGCGATCTCGACCCCAGGTACAGCCATCAATTCCGGGACCTGCTGGACGCCGATCTCGGCTTTGCCTTCCACGATCAGCTCGCCGACCACGCCGTTTGTCTCGACCAGCTTGGGCTTGATCTGGTCGGCGATGCCGAGCTTCTCCGCGATCTGGAGGAACAGCATTCCTGACGCGCCCATCTTCGAATAGCCAATGGTCTTGGCGGCGAGCAGCGACTTCTTCACCGCCTCGGCCGTGCTCACGTCCGGCTTGGGTGCGCCGGCCTTAACGCCGAAGCCCGAACCGCTTTTGGCGAGATCGATGCGGCTGCCGGCGGCGAGGCTACCTTGCTTGATGAGGTCGTCGATCACCTGCCCGGTCAGGATCGAGACGTCGCCTGTGATCTTGCCCTCGGCGATATCGGTCTTCATTGCCGCGGCGGTGCCGTAGGCGACGGTCACTTTGTGACCCGTTTCCTTTTCGAACTGGGCGACGATGTCCGGCAGCGACATCTTCACGCCGATGGTTGAGATCACCTTCAACTCGGCGGCGTTTGCGCCGCTCACCACGAACGTCAGCACCGCGCCGAGCGCGGCAAACGTCAAGGCACGTTTCATGGTCGCCTCCCCAGGCTCACGCGTTATTTGTATGTTTTCAGATACGCGACGATGTCATCGACGTCCTTCGGCTCGCGTAGACCGCCGAACGGCATGCGATTGCCCTTCACCTTGGCCTGCGGATCGACGATGTAGTCGCGCAGGTTCGCTTCATCCCACACGAGGTTCGCCCGCTTCATCGGATTGGAATAGCGAAAGTCGTCCAGCACGCCGGACTTGCGGCCGAACACGCCCTTGAGACTGGGACCGAGCGCATCGGGCTTTTCCGAATGGCACGCAGCGCAGGCGACGTAGAGCGTCTTGCCGTGCTCGGCGTCCGCCGCGATCACCGATGTCGCTGTTGCCGCAAACGCAGCAATGCCGATAATTTTCAGAACACTTCGCATGGACAGTCCTTCACATGAACGGAGATGGTGTCAGACCGGAACAAGCGGTCCGGGATTCTTGACGTAGCGTTTCGTGATGGCTTCGGCGGACCAATAAGCCAAAGCGCCGACGAGGCCGGTTGGATTGTAGGATGCATTCTGCGGGAACACCGATGCGCCCATGACGAACAGATTGTCGGCGTTCCAGGCTTGCAGATACTTGTTCACCACGCTCGTCTTCGGATCGGAGCCGGTGATCGTACCGCCGGTGTTATGCGTCGATTGATACGGCACGACGTTGTAGTTGCCGCGCCGCACCGCCGGCGAGCTCATCCGCGTCGGATTCATTGCACGGGCGAGCCGCCCCAACACCCCGCCGATGTACTCCGCCATTTTGAAATCGTTTTCGCGGAAATTGTAGCTCATCCGGATCAGCGGACGGCCAAGCACATCCTTGTAGGTCGGATCGAGGTCGAGGAAGTTTTCGCGGTGCGCGTAATTGCAGCCTGAGGCGCCGATGTTGAAGGCGTGGCTGTACCACTTCGCCGTCGCCTGCTTCCATTCGCGGCCCCAACGCGGCGTACCGGGCGGCACGGGGCGCGTGAGGATCGGGCGGCCGTTGGTGGTGCCTGCGGCGATCCACGCACCGCCGAAGAAGCCCAGACCGCTGTGGTCGAAGTTGTCGCCGTTGAAGTCGTCGATGTTGGTGCCGTGGGAGCCCGCCGCCATGAACGGGTTGATCTCCTTGTTCTCGAAGAACACCGTCACCGAGTTGCCGCTGATCTGATAACAGTAGTTGCGGCCGAGCGCGCCCTTGCCGGTGGCGGGATCGTATTGCTCACCGATGCCGGCGGTCATCATCAACAGCGTGTTGTTGAAGACGTAGGCACCGAGCACCACGAGACCTGCGGGTTGTTCGTACTCCTCGCCGGTGCGCGTATCGACGTAGCGCACGGCTTTCACCTTCTTGGCCTGTCTGTCGTACACGAGCTCCTTCACATAGGCGTAATTGCGAAGCTCGAACTTCGGATCGTTGAGCACGTTCGGCAGGATGCAGACGTTCGGCGACGCCTTCGCATTCGCCTCGCAGCCGAAGCGCTCGCAATGGCCGCAATACTCACAGGCACCGAGGGTCAGACCTTCCGGGTTGGTGTAGACGTTGCTCGAATTCGCCGACGGCGCCGAGAACGTGTTGTAACCAAGCTCCTTGCAGGCCGCCTCCATGATCGAGCCGGCCATGGTCTGCGCAAGCGGCTTGTTCGGATACTCGTTCTGGCGCGGCCCTTCGAACATGTTGCCGCCCGCGATCTTCTGACCGCGCAGATTTCCGGCCTTGCCCGAAATGCCGCAGATCTTCTCGAAGTGGTCGTAGTACGGCTCAAGCTCGTCGTAGCTGACCGGAAAATCCTCGATCGTCATCTCGGCTGGAACGGCGTTTTTGCCGTAGCGCTGTGCAAGATGCGTTTTCAGATTGTGGTCCGACGGCAGCAGCCGCCATGTCGTGCCGTTCCAGTGCGCGCCCGCGCCGCCAAGGCCGGTGCCCGGCAGGAATGATCCAAGCCTTCGGATCGGCAACGCTGTTTCAGATGGCGAATGCCGGAGCGAAACAGTTTCTTCCTGCGTGTCCTGGAACAACTCCTGGCGTACGGCGTATTTCAGATCGTCGCGCACGTTCGGGAGGGTGAAATCCTCGCGCGGCATGCGCTTGGCACCGCGTTCGAGGCCGACCACGTTGAGGCCCGCCTTGGTCAATTCGCGGGCCATGATGCTGCCGGTCCAGCCAACGCCGATCACGACCGCATCGACTTCCTTGAGCATGGTTGCCATGACGCGGCCTCCTTACGAGAAGTCCGCGATCGAACGCGGCGGTTTGTCGTATTTTTTGCCGAGGTATTGACGGATCTCGTCGCGGTAGGTCGCGGGCAAGCCCGGGTATCCGATCATCTTCCACGAGGCCATGTTGCGATTGCCGCCGTAGATCGGATCGGCAAAGAAACCTTCCATCGTGATTTGCAGAAGCGCGTTGAAGAACATCGCGCTGCCGAATCCTTTGAACTCAGCCTTTCCCTCCTCCATCGCCTTAAGCGCGGCGATGCGCTGCTCGTCATTAAGCCGGTCGAAGTCCTTGCCGTAGGTTTTGCGGGTGAACTCGTTGGCGGAAGCAACGCCGGCGCGGAAGAATTCGCGTGGATTGAGCGAGAGCTGATAGCCCAGTTCTGGTTTGGCTTTTGGAAACGGTCCTTGCCGATAGAGCCGCGCGCCGCTGCCGTAAGCTCCCGCGAGCTGCCGGTCGATGAAGTTGGCGACGCCGCAATCGCTGCCTGAGGGTGACAACTCGTCGGCAGGGATGATCGCATCGACAGCCGCGACGAAGAACGCATGCTCCGTCGGCGTCAGCGTGAGCAGTGGTTCGTCTGCCGATGGCGTTACGGGAGCAGCAGCAGGAGTTGCAGCGGGCTGCGCCTGCGCCTCTGCGGGCATCGCAGGTGCGAGCGCCGCCGCGGCGGCACCAGCAACTGTCAGAAATTCACGGCGCCCGATTTTCGGGTCTTCTGCCATGACGGTCCTCCCCAGTTTTTACATGGAACTATGCGTTCACGAGCGGCCCCGGATTCTTGAGGTACTTCGTGGTGATGGCTTCCGCAGCCCAATAGGCGAGCGCGCCGACCGGACCGGTGGGGTTGTAGGCCGGCTGCTGTGGGAACGTGGACGCCCCCATGATGAACAGGTTGGTCGCGTCCCACGATTGCAGATAGCGGTTGACGACGGATGTCTTCGGATCGGCCCCCATGATCGTGCCGCCGGTGTTGTGCGTCGATTGATACGGCACGATGTCGTAGTCGCCACGCCGGATGTTCGGCGGATTGATCCGCGTCGGGTTCATCGCACGCGCGATCTTCTCAGCAACGCCGATCGTGTACTCCATCACCTTGTAGTCGTTTTCAACGAAATTATAGGTAAGACGGAGCAGCGGCCGGCCGAGCTGATCCTTATAGGTCGGATCGAGGTCAAGATAGTTGTAGCGGTTGGCGTAATTCGATCCCGACACCGCGATGTTGGCGGCGTGGTGGTACCACTTGTTGGTCGCCTTCTTCCATTCGGCGCCCCAGCGCGGCGTGCCGGCTGGCACCGGGCGATATCCGATCGGGCGTCCGTCGGCGTGGCCGCAGGCGAAGCGCGAGCCGCCAAGAAAGCCGAGACCGGAGTGGTCGAAGTTGTCGCCGTCCACATCGTCGAGCGCCATCGACGCGCCCGGCGCACCCATGAACGGATTGAACTCCTTGTTCTCGAAGAACATGGTCACGCCCATGCGCGAGAGCTGGTAGCAGTAGTTCTTGCCGACCGCGCCCTTCTGCGTCACCGGATCGTACGGTTCGCCGATGCCGGAGTTCAGCAGCATCGAGATGTTGCCGAACACGTAAGCTGAGAGAACGACGAGACCCGCAGGCTGCTCGTACTCCTCGCCTGTTCGCGTGTCGGTGTAGAGAACGCCCGTCGCCTTCTTGCCCTGCTTGTCGTAGAGGATCTTGCTGACCCACGACCGCGGCTTGAGCGTGAACTTCGGCTCGTTGCGCAGGATCGGCAGCAGGCAGACGTGCGGACCAGCCTTCGCATTGGCCTCGCAACCACTCTTGTCGCAATGGCCGCAATACTGGCATGCGCCGAGCGTCAGCCCTTCACTGTTGACGTAAGCCCGGCTCGCGTTGCTGATCGGTTGCGGGAATGGATTGTAGCCGAGCTCTTTCGCCGCCTTCTCGAACATCAAGGCGGACTCGGTCATCTTCATCGGCGGGTTCGGATATTCGTTGGAACGCGAACCTTCGAAGACGTTGCCGCCCGCAATCTTCTGACCGCGCAGATTGCCGGCCTTGCCCGAAACGCCGCAAAGCTTGTCGAACCTGTCGTAGTAAGGCTCAAGCTCGTCATAGGTCATACCCCAGTCCTGGATGGTCATGTCCTCGGGGATGGCCTTGGCGCCGTAGCGGTTGACGATGTGGCTGCGGCAGGCGTGATCGCTCGGCAGATAGCGCCAATGCAGACCGCCCCAGTGGTTCGCTGCGCCGCCGACCGCATTGCCCGGCAGGAACGAGCCCATGCGTCGCATCGGCAGCGCAAGGTCTGATGTGCGGTGCCGGAAGGTAAGCGTTTCGAGCGCCGGATCCTGCACCAGCTCTTTTCGGTACGTGTACTTCAGCTCGTCACGGATGCCGGGCATCGCGAAATGCTCGCCGGGCGTGAGATCTTCGCCGCGTTCGAGTCCGATGACTGTGAGCCCTGCCTTGGTCAACTCACGCGCCATGATCGAGCCGGTCCAGCCCATGCCGACCATGACCGCATCGACTTCTTTCAGCCGTGTCGCCATGTTCGCCCCCTTACGAGAAATCGCCGATGGACTGCGGTTCGACCGAGTAGCGCTTGTTGCGATACTCATCGATCAGCGTCGAATAGACCGCCGGCAGACCGGGGTATCCGACCATCCGCCATCCGGCCTTGTTGCGATTTCCGCCGTAGATCGGGTCGGCGAAGAAGCCTTCCATCGTGATCTGCAAGAGCTGTTCGAAAAATTGCTTGCCGCTGAAGCCAGCGAGCTGAGCTTTGCCAGCGTCAAGTTCTTTCAACGCTGTAGTGCGATCGGCCGGAGAAAGCCGATCGAAGTCCTTGCCGTAGGTTTTGCGCGACCACTCGTTGGTTGCGGCGATGCCAGCGGCGAAGAACTGCCGCGGCGTCAGCGGGAGCTGATAGCCCTGCCCTTGCTTGCCCTTGTGGAACGGTCCCTGACGATACATGCGGTCGCCTGCGCCGTAAGCGCCAGCGAGTTCACGATCGATGAAGGTTGCAACACCGCAATCGCTCGCGGATGGCGATAGCTCGTCAGCGGGTACCAGCGTATCGACCGCCGCGACAATGAAATCCCATTCCGCATTGGTGAGCGTAAGACGCTCGTTTTCATGACCGGTTGGTACCGGGGCGGATGCCGGCGCAGCAGCGGGCTTGGGCGCATTCTGAGCTTCCGCCTGCGATGTCTGACTGAATGCGGCGGCGACGGCGGTGCCGGCGGCACCCGCACCTTTCAAAAATTGACGACGTGGAATGCTGGCGTCTTCGGCCATCGCGCCCTCCCTATTCGCTCGCGCGCCACTGCGGCGCGTGATGCACGCGCACCGGCGCGACGCCGGAGCGCGCGTTTCTTATTTTCTTTGAGGTTAGTCCAATTCGAAACCGCCCGATACTGGGTTCGAGACGGTTTGTGGACTCTCAGCGATAGGCGGCAGCGATACCCAAAAAGTCCGCAGAGAGAAGGCTCGCACCGCCGACAAGTGCACCATCGACGTTGGAGACCGACATGAGTTCCTTCGCATTCGAAGGTTTCACCGAGCCGCCATAGAGAATGCGAACACCGTTCGCGGCCGATGCGTGACGCGCAGCGAGCCGCTTGCGAATGAAGCCATGCGCTTCAGCAACGTCGTTAGTTGTTGGCGTAAGACCGGTGCCGATCGCCCAGACCGGCTCGTAAGCGACGACGAGATTGGCAGCAGTCGCGCCATCTGGAATGGAACCGTCGATCTGGCGGCCCAGCACATCGAGCGTCTTCTTGGCGTCGCGCTCTTCGCGCGTCTCGCCGATGCAGACGATCGCGACGAGACCGGCGCGCCAGGCGGCTTTGGTCTTCGCGTTGATCTCGGCGTCGGTCTCTTTGTGGATGGTGCGCCGCTCGGAATGGCCGACGATCACAGACGATGCACCAGCGTCCGCCAACATTTCCGCGGAGATGTCGCCGGTGAAGGCTCCCGATACCGCCTGGTGGCAATCCTGACCGCCGATCGCGACCTTCGATCCCGCTGCGATACCGGCGAAGGCCGCAACGAGGGTCGCCGGAGGACAAATCAGCAGGTCCGTCTTGGAGGCCACTTCGCCCGCGCCTGCGATGATCTTCTCAAGCTCGGCGACCGACCGCTTGAGCCCGTTCATCTTCCAGTTGCCCGCAACCAGCGGACGGCGCTGCGATCCGGCCATTATTCACCCCCGTTTTCCGAGCGGTTATCAGAGCCTTGGGCGCGACACCAGAGCCGGGCCGGCGTTCCGGGGACGTGTTGCGGTGCAAGGGTCTCGCCCGTATATTCCGCGCCTGAAACGGCCCTGAATCGGTCGTAAATCCCTAAAACAAGACGAAATTGGACCATGCTCCGGGGTATTCATAAAGCCTCCGCCAACTGGCTCGGCCGCGCCGTCATGGGCGTGGTGCTGGGCTTAATCGCCATCAGCTTCGGCATTTGGGGCATCGGTGACATCTTCAAAGGGTTCGGTCAGTCGACACTCGCCAAGGTGGGCTCGACCGAAATCCGCATCGACACGTTCCGGAACATGTATCAGGAGCGCCTCCAGCAGCTCGGCCGCCAAATCGGCCGCCCGATCCTGCCGGATCAGGCCCGCGCACTCGGCCTTGATCGTCAGTTGCTCGGCCAGGTGATCTCCGAAACGCTGCTCGACGAGCGCGCTCGCGCGCTCAAGCTTGGCATCGGAGATGCCGAGGTCGCGCGCCGCGTCACCGACGATCCGAACTTCAAGGGCATCACCGGCCAGTTCGACCGCGCACGCTTCGAGGCTCTCATTCGTTCGATCGGTATGAACGAGACGCGCTATCTCGCGGAACAGCGCCGCGTTTGGCTGCGACAGCAACTCATCGGCACGGTCGGCGGCGAACTCGCGCCGCCAAAGACAGCGCTGGAGGCATTCAACCGCTATCAGAATGAGACGCGCAGCATCGAATACATCTTGCTCGGCCGCGCCCAGGCCGGCGACATTCCGGCCCCCGCGCCGGAGGTTCTCGCGAAGTATTTCGATGAGCGGAAAATCCTGTTCCGCTCGCCGGAGGTTCGCAAAGCCACGCTGTTGGTGCTGACACCGGCCGAACTTGCCGCGACCGTCGAAATCTCCGACGCCGATCTCAAGCAGGCTTACGAGGCCCGGAAAGACCGTTTTGGCACGCCTGAGCGCCGCCATGTCCAACAGATCGTATTCCCGAACGCCGAAGAGGCGCGCGATGCGTACGAGAAAATCTCCAAGGGCACGGCCTTTGCCGCACTCGCCGCCGAACGCGGCCTCAAGGAGAGCGACTACGATCTCGGCACCCTCGCCCAATCCGCCATGGTCGATCGCGCCATCGGCGATGCTGCTTTTGGCCTCAAGGCCGGTGAAACCAGCATGCCGGTTGAAGGCCGTTTCGGCATCGCGCTGGTGCATGTCGCCAAGATCGAGCCAGCGCAGACGCAGCCGTTCGAGCAGGTCGCTGAGCAACTCAAGCGCGAGGTCGCGCTCGATCGCGCCAGAAATGACGTGCAGACGATGCACGACAAGATCGAAGACGAGCGGCTGAGCGGCGTTCCGATCGCCGAGGCCGCGAAGAAATTCAATCTCAAGACCCGCACGGTCGAAATCGATCGCACCGGCCGTATGCCCGACGGTGGGATGATCTCCGATCTCCCGCAAGGCGTGGACGTGCTGGCATCGCTGTTCACCGCGGAGGTCGGCGGTGACAACGATCCGCTGACGATCCCGCAGGGCGGCGGTTACGTCTGGTTAGACGTTGCGGAGATCAAGCCATCGCGCGATCGCCCGCTCGACGAGGTGAAGGACCAGGTCCTGACGCGCTGGCGCGATGATGAGATCGCCTCGCGGCTCAAGGCCAAAGCCACCGAGATGATCGACAAGCTGAAGGGCGGCGCGTCGATGGCGGAGGTTGCTGGCTCCGTGAACGGCAAGGCCGAGTGGTTGCCGGGCTTGAAGCGCTCCTCGACTCCGCCGAACATTCCCGCTCGAGCAGTGGCCGACATTTTCAACACGCCAAAGGATGGTGTCGGCCAAGCCGATGGCGCGACGGCGACCGATCGCATCGTGTTCAAGGTCAACGAGATCACGGTCCCGACGTTCGACGCGGAATCCGCCGAAGCCAAGCGTGTGGATGAAGCGCTCCGCAAGGCGATAGGCGACGACGTGGTCACCCAATATCTCGGCAAGCTTGAGAAGGATGTCGGTGTGACGATCAATCAAGCCGGCCTCAACCAGATCTCCGGCGGCAGCACCAACAACTAGTGCCCTGTCATGCAGATTGAGCCGTCGGCAAACGCCTTCGCGAAGCGCTACGGGCGCGGCGAAGCGCAGGTGGTTTGGACCACGCTGGTCGCCGACCTCGAGACGCCGGTGTCGGCGTTCCTCAAGATCGCCGGCGGGCGGCCGATGTCGTTCCTTCTGGAGTCGGTCGAGGGTGGCGCGGTGCGCGGCCGCTACTCGGTGATCGGGCTTGATCCGGACGTGGTGTGGCGGGCGAACGGCAAGCAGGCCGAGATCAACCGCTCCGCCCGCAGCAAGCCGGACGCCTTCACGCGCTGCAAGGAGCCGCCGCTCGAGGCGCTGCGCGCCTTTATCGCGGAAAGCCGGATCGATCTGCCTGAAACGCTGCCGCCGATGGCGGCCGGGGTGTTCGGCTATCTCGGCTACGACACCGTGCGGCTAATGGAAGAACTACCCGCGCCGAACCCCGACCCGATCAAGATTCCAGATGCGGTGTTGATCCGTCCAACGCTGATTGTGGTGTTCGATGCGGTGAAGGATTCGATCACGGTTATCACCCCGGTTCGTCCCGAAAAAGGTGTGACACCGAAGGCCGCGCTGGCGCGTGCCGAAGAACGGCTCTCGGCTGTCGTCGATGCGCTCGACCGGCATCTCGACAAGGCCGTGGCCGCAATCGACACCGGACCTCTCGACGTTGCGGCGAAATCGAACACAACGGCGGCTGAATACCGTTCGATGGTGCTCAAGGCCAAGGAGTACATTCTGGCCGGCGATATCTTTCAGGTCGTGCTCTCGCAGCGTTTCGAAGCGCCGTTCAAGCTGCCGCCGTTTTCGCTTTACCGCGCGCTGCGCCGCGTGAACCCGGCGCCGTTTCTCTATTTCCTCGATTTCGGCGGCTACGCGGTCGCAGGATCAAGCCCGGAAATCCTGGTGCGGATGCGCGACGATACCGTCACGATCCGCCCGATCGCCGGCACGCGGCCGCGCGGAGCGACGCCGCACGAGGACAAGGCGCTGGAAGAAGAGCTCCTCGCCGATCCGAAGGAACGCGCCGAGCATCTGATGCTGCTCGATCTCGGCCGCAACGACGTCGGGCGCGTGGCCAAGATCGGCACCGTGAACGTCACCGACCAGTTCTTCATCGAGCGCTACAGCCACGTCATGCATATCGTATCGAACGTGGAGGGTAAGCTCTCCGACAAGCACGACGCGTTGGACGCGCTGATTGCGGGCTTTCCGGCCGGCACCGTATCCGGTGCGCCGAAGGTGCGTGCGATGGAGATCATCGACGAATTGGAGAAAGAGAAGCGCGGGCTTTACGCCGGTTGTGTCGGCTATTTCTCCGCGGCTGGCGAAATGGATTCCTGCATTGTGCTCCGCACTGCGCTGGTGAAGGACGGCACCATGTATGTGCAGGCCGGTGCCGGCATTGTCGCCGACTCCGATCCGACATCGGAACAGACCGAATGCGTCAACAAGGCCAAGGCGCTGTTCCGTGCTGCGGAGGAGGCGCGCCGCTTCGCCAGCGCCGCCGGACGAGGCCAATAAAGGCCTATCCGGCTTCACCTTGACCCTCATTCGGCCGCCCTCTAAGACCCGAAACGTGCTAGAGAAACGGCCGTCATGATCGTCCTGGTCGACAACTACGACAGCTTCACCTTCAACCTCGTCCACTATCTCGGCGGGCTCGGGGCGGACGTCGCCGTGCACCGCAACGATAAGATTTCGGTCAAGCAGGTGCTGGCGATGGAGCCTGAGGCGATCGTGCTCTCGCCCGGCCCCTGCACGCCAAACGAGGCAGGCATCTGCCTCGACCTGATCGCGAAGGCTTCAGGCAAGGTGCCGATCATGGGGGTGTGCCTTGGTCATCAGGCCATCGGTCAGGCCTTCGGCGGCAACGTGGTGCGCGCGCCCTCTCCGGTTCACGGCAAGCTGAGCGACGTGCGCCATCAGAATGGCGGCGTGTTTCGTGGCATCAACGGGCCGTTCAAGGCGACGCGCTATCACTCGCTTGTGGTCGAGCGCAGCACGTTTCCCGACGACCTCATGGTGACCGCCGAGACCGATGACCAGCTGGTCATGGGCCTCTCGCACAAATCGTTGCCGGTTCATGGTGTGCAGTTCCATCCGGAAAGCATCGCGTCCGAGCACGGCAAGACCATCCTGAAGAATTTTCTCGATCTCGCAGCGGCCTGGAACACGCAGACCGGCCGTGGCTCCGCGCGCGGCAGCAAGCCGAAGAAGCACTAGAGGAATGCCGTGAGCGACGATTTCAAGACATTGCTGGCCAAGGTCGCGAGCAACACCGCGCTGACACGCGAAGAAGCCGCACACGCCTTCGACCGCATGATGTCGGGCGAAGCGACACCGTCGCAGATGGGCGCGCTGCTGATGGCGCTTCGCGTTCGCGGCGAAACGGTCGACGAGATCACCGGCGCGGTCGCCGCCATGCGTGCCAAGATGCTGAAAGTGGATGCGCCGCCGAATGCCATCGACATCGTCGGCACGGGCGGTGACGCGAAAGGCTCGTTCAACATTTCCACCTGCGCGGCCTTCATCGTGGCAGGTGCCGGCGTGCCGATCGCCAAGCACGGCAACCGCGCCCTTTCCTCGAAGTCCGGCGCTGCCGACGTTCTTGGCGCGCTCGGGGTCAAGATCGAACTCACGCCCGAACAGGTTCGCGACTGCATCCATGAGGCCGGAATCGGCTTCATGTTTGCCCCAGCGCACCATCCGGCGATGAAGAACGTCGGTCCGACGCGGGTGGAACTCGGTACCCGCACGATCTTCAATCTACTGGGACCACTGTCCAACCCCGCGGGCGTGAAGCGCCAGATGGTCGGCACGTTCTCCAAGCAGTGGGTCGAGCCGATGGCGCAGGTGCTGAAGAACCTCGGCTCCGAGAGCGTCTGGGTGGCGCACGGCTCCGACGGTCTCGACGAGATTTCGATTTCCGGGCCGACCCATATCGCCGCGCTGGAAAACGGCACCGTCCGCACCTTCGAGGTCAAGCCCGAAGACATCGGCATCAAAGCTTTGCCGCACGACGCAGTGCGCGGCGGCGACGCCGAAACCAACGCCGCCACGATGCGCAGCGTGCTCAAGGGCGACAAGAGCGCGTTCCGCGATGTGTCGATCCTGAATGCAGCCGCAGCGCTTGTGGTCGCCGGCAAGGCGAAGAATCTGGCCGAGGGTGCGAAGGTCGCGGCCCATTCGCTCGACAGCGGCGCAGCCGCTGCGCGTCTCGAGAAACTCGTTGCAGTGTCGAACGCCTGATGACTGACATTCTCAAAAAGATCGAGGACTACAAGCGCAAGGAGATCGCCGAGGCGAAGCGCCTGCGTCCGCTTGCCGAGATGGAGCGCGCAGCGAAAGCCGCGCCGACGGTCCGCGATTTCGCAGGCGCACTGGAAGCGCAGGTCAATGCCGGCCAATACGCGCTGATCGCCGAGATCAAGAAGGCAAGCCCGTCGAAAGGACTGATCCGCGCTGACTTTGATCCGCCAACATTGGCGAAGGCCTATGAATCCGGGGGCGCGACATGCCTCTCGATTTTGACGGACGCGCCATCATTCCAGGGCGCGCCCGAATTCCTCACCGCTGCCCGCGCTGCCGTGAAGCTGCCTGTGCTGCGCAAGGATTTTATGTACGAGCCTTATCAGGTCGCGGAGGCTCGCGCGTGGGGAGCTGATTGCATCCTGATCATCATGGCAGGCGTCGATGACGCGACTGCCCAAGAACTCGAGGATAGCTCGTTCTCCTACGGCATGAGTGTGCTGATCGAAGTGCATGACGAGGCCGAGTTGGAACGTGCGCTAAAGCTGAAGTCCAAGTTGGTCGGTATCAACAACCGCAACCTCAAGACCTTCGAGACGACGCTCGCGACGACCGAGAAGCTCGCGCCCAAGGTGCCGCGCGACCGGCTGATCGTCGGCGAAAGCGGCATCTTCACGCCCGCCGACCTGGATCGCCTTGCGAAAGATCGAGTCAGCACGTTCCTCGTCGGTGAAAGCCTGATGCGTCAGGCGGACGTTGCCGCGGCGACCCGCGCGCTGCTCGTCCACAACGAAGCCCAGTTGAAGCAGCGGGCGTAGGGCCGTGGCGAAGCGGCTCACTCATCTCGGCAAGTCCGGCGAGGCCCGCATGGTCGATGTGGGCGACAAGCCTGCGACCGAGCGCATCGCGGTTGCCGAAGGCCGCGTGGTGATGGCGAAGTCGACGCTCAAGCTCGTGCTGGATGGCAACGCCAAGAAAGGCGACGTGATCGGCGCGGCGCGGATCGCCGGCATCATGGCGGCCAAGCGCACGCACGAACTGATCCCGCTGTGCCACCCCCTTGCCCTCTCCAAGGTTGAACTCGATATCGTTCCAGACCAGAAGCTACCCGGTCTTCAGGTGCGCGCCGCTGTGAAGGTGAAGGGCCCGACCGGCGTCGAGATGGAGGCGCTTACCGCGGTATCGGTCGCGTGCCTCACCATCTATGACATGGTGAAAGCGGTCGAACGCGGCATGCGGATCGAAGGCATTCGTCTGATCGAGAAGCTGGGCGGCAAGTCAGGGCACTACAAAGCAAAGGGTTGAGGATGGCGTTGTTGCTGGTTGCCGACGCGCTCGCTCGCATTCTCGATGGCGTGAGGCCGCTGCCCGCAGAAGCTGCGCCGCTTCTCGATGCTCCGGGCCGCGTGCTCGCCTCCGATCTCGCCGCGCTCCGCACCCAGCCGCCGGAAGATCTGTCCGCGATGGACGGATATGCCACACGCGCTGCTGATGTCGCCAAGGTCCCAACAACGCTCAAAGTGATCGGCGAGGTCGCAGCGGGTCACCCGTTTGAAGGCAGCGTCGGCGAAGGACAAGCCGCGCGCATCTTCACCGGCGGCGTGGTTCCGCCCGGCGCCGACACGATCATCATTCAGGAAAATACCACCCGCGATGGCGACCGCGTGACCGTCACCACACCGTCGGCCAAAGGCAAGCATATCCGCCGCGCAGGCCTCGACTTCACGAAAGGCCAAGCGCTGCTGAAGGCCGGTCATCGCTTGACCGACCGCGACCTGATGCTGGCCGCGGCGATGAACCACCCAACGGTGACGGTGCATCGACGGGTGAAGATCGCGGTGCTCGGAACCGGCGATGAGCTGAAACCGCCAGGGTCGAACCCCGGCCCCGGCGAAATCATCTATTCCAACGGCTTCGCGCTGATGGCGCTCGCCCGCGCCGAAGGCGCTGAGGTGATCGACCTCGGCATCGTGCCCGACCAGGTTGACGCCACGGTCGCGGCGATCCGCAAAGCGCGCACGTCGGGCGCAGACATCCTGCTTACGTCCGGCGGCGCGTCGGTCGGCGACTACGACCTCGTTCAGAAGGGGCTCGCCTCAGAAGGGCTCGCGTTGTCGTTCTGGAAGGTGGCGCTCCGCCCCGGCCGCCCAATGATGCACGGCCGCCTCGGGGCGATGCACGTGCTTGGCCTGCCCGGCAATCCCGTGTCGGCTTTCGTATGCGCGGTTTTGTTCCTTGTGCCGCTCATCCGGCGGCTCCAGGGGCGCTCGGATGCGGTGCCGCCGACCGAATCGGCGGTGCTGGGTGTCGACCTGCCCGAAAACGACGAGCGTGCCGATTACATGCGCGCGACGCTTGCCCCCGGCCCCAACGAAACGGCCGTCGCCACTCCCGTACCAGTGCAGGATTCGTCGATGATGGCGGCCCTCGCAAAGGCAGATTGTCTCGTCATTCGCGAGCCTTTCGCGCCCGCAGCCAAGGCGGGAACCCGTTGTGCGATCCTTAGGCTTAAGGCTGGCCTGTAGCGGTCCCTCGACTTGTTCACGGCAAATTAAAGGGTTGCGGAACAAGGATAGAACATATAGTGTCCGTTCATGATTTGTTTTCGGCGGCATGTGCCGTCGGGACGGACCGGGGAACCAGACCTGATGCTCACCCGCAAACAGTACGAGCTTCTGCGTTTCATCCACGAGCGCCTGAAGGAGGCCGGAGTGCCTCCGTCCTTCGACGAGATGAAGGATGCGCTCGATCTGCGTTCCAAATCCGGCATTCACCGCCTCATCACGGCGCTGGAAGAGCGCGGCTTCATCCGCCGCCTGCCCAACCGCGCCCGCGCCATCGAAGTCATCAAGCTGCCTGATCCGGTCGGGCACGGTGCGGCCCGCCGCGGCTTCACGCCGAGCGTTATCGAGGGGAATCTGGGCAAGGTCCGTGCGCCGTCCGAGGACGACAGCGGCCGCCCCGTCGCCATTCCGCTGATGGGCCGGATCGCCGCCGGCACGCCGATCGAGGCGATCCAGAACAAGACGCAGACCATCAACATGCCGCCGGACATGCTCGGCACCGGCGAGCACTTCGCACTCGAAGTGCGCGGCGACTCCATGATCGAGGCCGGCATCCTCGACGGCGATACGGTGCTGATCAAGAAGACCGAGGGCGCAGACACCGGCGATATCGTCGTGGCACTGATCGACGACGAGGAGGCGACGCTGAAGCGGTTCCGCCGCCGTGGCGCCTCGATCGCGCTGGAGCCTGCAAATGCCTCTTACGAGGTCCGCATCCTGCCGCCGACGCGCGTGCGCATCCAGGGCAAGATGGTCGGGCTATTCCGGCGTTACTGATCGCCCGGTTCCATATCTTCGACACGCGGCGTCGCATCTCGCGGCGCCGTTCGTGTATTCGGGGTGGCTGCGGGCGCTTCCACCGGCGGCTGTGAGGCGCGTGCCCAGGGCCGGTCATGACCCGGCGGCCGGGCGGCGGCGATGTCCCAGCGATCCCCTGCCCGCGTGAGCGTCATCGCTCCATTCGCACGCGAACGCTTGCGGTCGATGACGGTCGCGGGGCACGCTATCGGTGCTTCACGCGGCGTCACGACAACGGTTGCTCGCTCGCAGTCCTCGGCAAAGGCTTCCGCGCTCAGCGCGAAGGCCACCAGCCGCCCGTCGGGAAGGCGCGCGATGCAGCCTGCTTCGTCGCAGACGATCTTCTCCTTCAGCGTCGGATCGGTCGGCAGCCGCGCATCGCCATCCGCCGCCAGCCATTCGCGCGCGGCGAAGGCGTCATTCCCGGCCTTGTGGATCGAGAGACGCCCATCCGAACCGCGCACGCCAATGGTCTGGCCGTCATTGGCAACGAGGATGTCCGGCTGTGGTGTTCGGACAGCCCAGAGGCCTGCGACCACGATCAGCACAACTCCACACCAACGCATCGGCGTCTTCAGCAGGCAGATGACCACAAGACCGCTGGTACCGAGCAACAGTGGCCCGACGCTGAAGGCCGACACCCGCCCAACAGCCCCTGGCAGACTCGCAACCCATAGTGCGACGTTGACCATCCAACCGATGCCCTCGCCCATCAGTCGCCACAGCGCGCCGTCGAAACCGAACGGAATGGCAATCAGCGCGAGAAGACCGCTCGGCATCACCCATGCCGAAACGATCGGCATGGCGAGCAGGTTCGCGATCGTCCCGTACGGTGCGAGCCGATGAAAATGGAATGCGGCATAGGGCATGGTCGCAAGGCCTGCAACGAGCGAGGCCAGAAGAAGACCCGCAATTTCGCGCCCGCCCCACAAGGCGATACGGGCCGCTCTCGACGTGTCCGCATTCGCCATCCACGGCAATCCACGCTCGTAGGCCGCGATCAACGCGAGCGTTGCAGCAAATGACATCTGGAAGCTCGGATGGACGACGGACTGTGGCGCGATGAGCAGCACCGCGAAAGCGGCGATGGCTAGCGTCCGCAAGGTCAACGCAGGCCGGTCGGCCATCACACCGATGAGGACAATCGCGGTCATGATGAAGGCGCGCTGGGTCGCGACCTCCGCGCCGGATAGAAGCAGATAGAAGAACGCGGCTCCAAGCGCCGCAAGCGCAGACCATTTCTTGATTGGTTTTCGGCTCGCGAAACTCGGCACCAAAGCGAGCAAGGCGCGCAGCACGAAGAACACCACGCCCGCCACCACAGCCATGTGATAACCGGAGATCGACAGGACATGCGCGAGGCTTGAGACGTACATGGCATCGTTGACCGAGGTCGAGATGGCGTCTCGCTTGCCGGTGATCAACGCGGATGCGATCGCACCATTGTCGCCCGGCACCACGGCGCGAATGCGCGCATCGATGCTGTCGCGGAGCCCTTGGATGGCTGTCGCATAATTGAGCCAGAAGCCGCGCTCCGCCGGCGGCTCCGCGGTCTTGATCGCGCCCTGGACGAAACCGACCGCCCCGATGCGCTGGAAATACAGATCGCGCGCGAAGTCGTAACCGCCAGGCCGGAGCGGTGCCAACGGCGGATTGAGCCGGGCGCGGAACGTTACGTAGGAGCCGACTGGCGGCGCCGTACCCTTCTTGACGGACACGCGCACGCGGTCCGGTTTCTGCTGCATTCGCGGCGCATCGAGCTTCAAAGCGCGGACGACGATGCGGTCAGATCGATCGCGCTCCTCGCGGACTTCGACGAAACCCGCGACCTCCACGTTGCTCGTTGGAAACAACAGGACGGGATGCCCCACCTGCTTGGTCTTGAGTGTTGCCACGGCAAAGCCAGCCGCGACAGACGTTAGCACCAGCGCCACAGGAAACCCGATCGGCCGCTTCCGCGCAAAGAACGTGACAGCCACGCCCGCAACGGCCAGTGCAAACGCTGCCCACCACGCCGGTTCACGTTCCGCCGTGAAATAGGTCGCGATGCCAAGTCCGAACGCGACGGGCAGCCACGGCAACAGCCGTCCTGGCCCGGTGTCTGCGATCACCCAATCGCGGAGGCGTTCGGCAAAGGTGCGGGCGAAATCCGGAACGCCGTCCGGCCACGCCCATACATGGCCGCGTCGCCGTTCAGCCTCGGGCCATGGTTCGGCCCGGCCGCGCCCCTTGCCCCACTCGACCAACGCCACGCTCCCCCGAGACGCGAACGCTTCGGGGCCGGCGGGTTTGGATCACTGTTCTAAGATTTCCCGCCGACCTCTTTGGCGAAGGTATCACGCAAACCGACCGTGCGGTTGAACACCAAACGGTCCGGCTTGGAGTCGGGATCGCGGGTGAAGTAGCCCTGCCGCTCAAACTGCATGGGCTCGTCGGAATTGGCGCCGGTCACGGCGGGTTCAACCCGCGCGTCCGAAAGCACCTCCAGCGACTGTGGATTGATGTGGGCTGCGAAGTCAGCCGGGTCCGGCGCCACGCTCTTGAAGAGCTGGTTGTAGATGCGGACTTCGGCCGGCACAGAATGCTCCGCCGACACCCAATGGATCGTCGCCTTCACCTTGCGGCCGTCCGGGGCATTGCCGCCGCGCGTCGCGGGATCGTAGGTGCAGCGCAGCTCGACCACCTCGCCGGCGGCGTTCTTGATCACCTCGCGGCAGGTGATGAAATAGGCGTAGCGCAGCCGGACTTCCGTGCCGGGTGAAAGCCGGAAGAACTTCTTCGGAGGATTCTCCATGAAGTCTTCCTGCTCGATATAAAGCTCGCGGCCGAACTTGATCTTGCGCGTGCCCGCCGACGGATCGTCGGGATGATTCACGGCGTCGAGCTCTTCGGTCTGGCCTTCCGGGTAGTTCTCGATCACGACCTTGAGTGGCCGCAGCACCGCCATCCGGCGGAGCGCCGTCTTGTTCAGCACCTCGCGGACCGAGAAATCCAGCACCCCAGCATCGACCACGCTGTTCGCCTTGGCCACGCCGATGCGTTTGATGAAATCGCGGAGCGCGGCTGGCGGCACGCCCCGACGGCGTATGCCGGCAATGGTCGGCATACGCGGGTCGTCCCAGCCCTTCACGTGGCCGTCGCGAACCAGTGTGGTCAGGACGCGCTTCGACAGCACCGTGTAGGTGAGATTGAGCCGCGCAAACTCATACTGATGCGGCCGCGACGGCACCGGAAGCTGCTCGAGGAACCAATCGTACAGCGGGCGATGGTCCTCGAACTCCAGCGTGCAGATCGAATGTGTGATCCCCTCGATCGCGTCGGACTGGCCATGGGCGTAGTCATAGCTCGGATAGATCGACCATTTGGTGCCGGTCCGGGGATGCGGCGCCTTCACAATGCGATAGAGCGTCGGATCGCGCATGTTGATGTTGCCGGACGCCATGTCGATCTTGGCGCGCAACACGCGTGCGCCATTCGGAAACTCGCCGGCTTTCATGCGGCGGAACAGATCGAGGTTTTCTTCGACCGAACG
The DNA here is from genome assembly GCA_040756555.1 of Pseudomonadota bacterium. Taxonomy (GTDB): domain Bacteria; phylum Pseudomonadota; class Alphaproteobacteria; order Rhizobiales; family Xanthobacteraceae; genus Z2-YC6860. The sequence goes on from JBFLYS010000002.1 coordinate 388,641, forward strand.
GTCGCGGAACGGACTGTTTTTGCCGGGCTCGGTCAAAGTGCCGCGGTTGATCCGCATCTGCTCCGGCGTCTGGTCGTCGACGTAGGCGAGCCCCTTCTGGATCAGCAGTTCGGCCCATTCGTAGAGCCGATCGAAATAGTCCGACGCGTGATAGAGGTTCTTGCCCCAGTCGAAACCGAGCCAGCGCACGTCGCGCTCGATGGCGTCGATATATTCCTGCTCTTCCTTGGCTGGGTTGGTGTCGTCGAAGCGCAGGTGGCATCGGCCCTTGAACTCATCGGCGATGCCAAAGTTGAGCATGATCGACTTGGCGTGACCGATATGCAGATAGCCGTTCGGCTCGGGCGGAAAGCGGGTGACCACCTGCTTGTGGCGCCCGGAGTCGAGGTCGGCTTGGACGATGTCGCGGATGAAATCGCGCCCTGCCTCTGTTGTCCCCGTCTCTATTGCCGTCATGCTGCCTTAGTCCCGTTGCCGATGGTGCGGCCTATGTGCCAAATCCGGGCCCTTGAGCCAAGCCTAACCAGGTGTTTGGCGAGAAGAACCGGCACTTTTGTGGTACATCCTCCGCGCACTGGAATCGCCTGTTGTCCCATTTTTCATCCAGCATGACTGAACCCGTCGTCACGCGCTTCGCACCGTCTCCCACCGGCTTTCTCCACATCGGTGGGGCCCGGACGGCGTTATTCAATTGGCTCTACGCACGCGGCCGCGGCGGCAAGATGCTGCTGCGGATCGAGGACACGGATCGCGAGCGTTCCACGACCGCGGCGATCGACGCCATTCTCGACGGCCTCTCCTGGCTTGGCCTCGATTGGGATGGCGAGACCGTCTACCAGTATTCGCGCGTCGAGCGGCACCGCGAGGTCGCGGAGCAGATGCTCGCCGCTGGCAACGCCTACCGCTGCTATGCCACGCCGGAAGAGCTCGCTGAGATGCGCGAGAAGGCCCGCGCTGAGGGCAAGACCCGCCTCTACGACGGCCGCTGGCGCGACCGCGATCCGGCTGATGCCCCGCCCGGCGTGAAGCCGGTGATCCGCCTCAAGGCGCCCCTCACCGGCGAGACAGTTGTTGACGATCAGGTCCAAGGACGCGTCACCTGGCAGAACGAGAACCTCGACGATTTCGTGCTGCTGCGTTCGGACGGCAACCCGACCTACATGCTGGCCGTGGTGGTGGACGACCACGACATGGGCGTCACCCACATCATTCGCGGCGACGACCATCTCAACAACGGCGCACGGCAAACCCAGATCTACCAGGCGCTCGGCTGGAACGTCCCGGTCATGGCGCACATCCCGCTGATCCACGGGCCGGATGGATCGAAGCTCTCCAAGCGTCACGGCGCGCTCGGCGTCGACGCCTATCGCGCGATGGGTTACCTACCCTCCGCCGTACGCAACTATCTGGTCCGTCTTGGCTGGTCACACGGCGACCAGGAAATCTTTTCGACCGGGGAGATGATCGCTGCCTTCGACCTGCCTCAGATCGGCCGGTCGCCGGCGCGCTTCGACTTTGCCAAGCTCGAGAGCCTGAATGGCCACTACATGCGCACCAGTCCGGACGAGGAACTGGTGGTGGCGCTGGAGAAGCTCCTGCCGCACCTGCCCCAGGGGCCGGAGATCGCGAAGAAGATCACGCCGGAGGTCCGCGCCAAGCTCGTGGCTGCCATGCCAAACCTCAAGGAGCGCGCGAAGACGTTGGTCGACCTCCTTGATGCCGCAAGCTTCCTCTGGGCCGATCGACCGCTACCGCTTGATGACAAGGCCAAGGCGCTTCTGACCCCCGAAGCCCGCGAGATGATCGGGGTGCTGGTCCCACAACTCGAAGCCAGCCCGGATTGGAGCACTGCCTCGACCGAGGCCGCGGTGCGGACGTTTGCGGAGGTCATGGGGCTGAAGCTCGGGTCGGTCGCACAACCGCTCCGCGCAGCACTGACCGGTCGAACCACCTCGCCGCCGATTTTCGACGTGCTGGCGGTCCTGGGAAGGGACGAGAGCTTGGCTCGTCTCCGCGATCAGACGGGCTGAACCACATCGTGGGCTGGAAATCCGCACCCCCAGCCCTCATTTGCTTATTTGCCCGGCAGCTCTGAAACTGCTGTATCTTGCAGCGCACCAATGAATGGGATACCCCAAATCTCAGGGTTTCCTAGGGCATATGAGGGTTCCACATGGACGCGAAAACCGGCGCCAACATCAAGACCGGCAAGCTTTCCGTCGGCGATAAGACTTGGTCGTTTCCCATCTATGAGGGAACCATCGGGCCGGACGTAATCGACATCGGCAAGCTCTACGCCGAAAGCGGCATGTTCACTTACGATCCAGGCTTCACGTCGACCGGTGCCTGCGAATCCAAGATCACCTACATCGACGGCGACGAAGGCGTGCTGCTCTATCGCGGCGTGCCGATCGAACAGCTCGCCGAGCACGGCGACTTCCTCGAGACCTGCTACCTGCTGCTCTACGGGGAGCTGCCGACGGCCGCGCAGAAGGCCGACTTCGATTATCGCGTGAACCGCCACACGATGGTTCACGAGCAGATGCACCGCTTCTTCCAGGGCTTCCGCCGCGACGCCCATCCAATGGCGGTGATGACCGGATCGGTCGGCGCGCTGTCGGCCTTTTATCACGACTCCACCGACATCTCCGATCCGCAGCAGCGCATGATCGCCTCGATCCGCATGATCGCGAAAATGCCGACGCTGGCTGCGATGGCCTACAAGTATTCGATCGGCCAGCCGTTCGTGTATCCGCTGAACCATCTCGACTACGCGACGAACTTCCTGCGCATGTGCTTTGCGGTGCCGGCGGAAGAGTACAAGCCGAACCCGGTTCTCGCGCGCGCGATGGATCGCATCTTCATCCTGCACGCCGACCACGAGCAGAACGCTTCCACCTCGACGGTGCGTCTCGCGGGCTCGACGGGCGCGAATCCGTTCGCCTGCATTGCCGCCGGCATCGCGGCGCTCTGGGGGCCAGCACACGGCGGCGCCAATGAAGCGGCGCTCAAGATGCTCGGCGAAATCGGCCGTCCGGAGCGCGTCGGCGAATACGTCAAGCGCGCGAAGGACAAGAACGACAGCTTCCGCCTGATGGGCTTCGGCCATCGCGTGTACAAGAACTACGACCCGCGCGCGAAGATCATGCAGAAGACCGCGCACGAAGTTCTGGCCGAACTCGGCCACCGCGACGATCCGCTTCTGCAGGTCGCAATGGAGCTCGAGAAGGTTGCTCTGCACGACGAGTACTTCATCGAGAAGAAGCTCTACCCGAACGTCGACTTCTATTCGGGCATCACGCTGAAGGCGATGGGCTTCCCCACCACGATGTTCACCGTGCTGTTCGCGCTGGCGCGCACCGTCGGCTGGATCGCGCAGTGGAAGGAAATGATCGAGGATCCGAACCAGCGCATCGGCCGTCCGCGTCAGCTTTACACCGGCTCGCCGTCCCGCGACTACGTGCCGATCTCGCGGCGGAAGTAACCGGTCCACGGACAAGCAAAAGGGCGCCTTCCGGCGCCCTTTTCGTTTGAGAGTTCGGCTTCGCGGCTCTACTGGATAACGCCGACCTGTTTGACGATCGGCCGCCAGGCTTCCTGCTCGTCGCGGATGAATTTTCCGGTTTCCGCAGGCGACATGTGACGTGCATAGGTCGCGAGCGTTTCGAACCGGGCTTTGACCTCAGGATGGTCGAGGACCGTGCGCAGGTCTGCACTGGCCTTCCGGACCACGTCATCGGGTGTTCCGGCCAGCGCCATGAAGGCAATCCAACCGCGGGTGTCAAAACCCTGAATGGTCTCTGCAACGGCAGGAATGTCCGGATGATTGGGCAGACGCTGCGGAGAGGTCACGGCGAGCGGCTTGATGGACTTCGATTCCATCGCGCCGGCAAACGCGGCGAGGCCCTCCACCATCATGGAAACCCGCCCTCCGACCACGTCCTGCAAACCCTGCGGCGCGCCCGGATAGGGCACGTAGGTGATCTCGATGCCGGCGCGGTTGCGGAACCATTCCGCTGTCATATTCGGCAACGATCCGCGGAAATTGGCAGCGTATGTGATTTCAGCGGGCTTGCGCTTTGCGAGGGCAATCAGTTCAGGAAGCGTGCTCACCCCGGTGTGAAGACCGGCGACGATGAGAAACGGCTGCTCGCCCAAAAGCCCGATCGGCATCAGATCGCGCTGCAAGTCGAGTGGCATCTTGTCACGATGCGTCTCCGGCAAGACCACCAGCGACGACGAGCTGGGCATATAGAACGTGTGGCCATCGCGTTCCGAGGTCGCAAGCGCTTGCAATGCAATGAGCCCGGTCGCGCCGGGCCGGTTGAGGATCAGGACCTGCTGGCCCCACATCTGGGACAGCCGGTCGGTGACGATACGTGCGATCACATCCGGCGCGCTGCCCGCCGCAGTCGCCATGATCACCTTCACCGGCCGATTGGGCCAGCTCTGAGCATCGGCACCGGCAGACAGGGTCATTAGTCCCAACAGCGCAGCCGACAGCCGCATGAAAAGCCAATTCATCCTCTTCCTCCCTGCGATCCGCTTTTTGGAGCGCTGTTTTTTTGCGGCCGCGAGGCCGGTGTGTCTTAAGGCGACAACGATGTCCTGCGGGGCTTTGGCCGCGCAAGGATGTCAAAAATCGTGTTTTTACAGACTATTATATTGAATATCTCATCGATCGAACGAAGTGACCATCAGCGTTCATCTTGAGCGTACAGGCTGGGCTCACATCGGCAAGACCGCTGGGTAAGACCGCTGGGCAAGACCGCGATCAGCTCCGCCGCAGAGTGGCAAGCACCACCTCGGCCGCCCGAGTGGCCGGAGAGCGCGAACCAATTTCCATGATCGCATCAAGGCGGGCGAATGCGTCGACCTGCCGCCGCCGCTCCGGCGTATCGCCCAGGAGCAGCACCAGGGCATCGGCAAGACGCTCCGGGGTGCATTCCTCCTGAACGATCTCCGGCACCGCATTCTCGCCGAGCACGAGATTGGCCAGGATGTAAGACGGCACGCGAACCAATCGCCGCACGATAAAGGCGTCCACCGCCGAGACCTTGTAGGCTGCGACCATCGGCACGCCGGCCAAAGCCACCTCGAGCGTGACTGTGCCGGATTTCGCCAGCGCCGCGCGCGCAATCCGGAACGCCGCGCGTTTCTCCCCGTCATCCGTTACAAGCCGCGGCTGCACGGGCCAATTCGCGGTCTCAGCAGCGACCTGCTCGCGCCGCTCTCTCGTCGTGGGCACGATCACCTCGATCGGCCCAACGCGATCCCGAACGATGCGCATCGTTTCGCCGAATACCGCGCTGTGACGCCGGATTTCGCCGGTCCGGCTGCCTGGGAAAACCAGCAGCACCGGCGGATCGGCAAGCCGCCGCCTGGCCTCGTCCGCGTTCGGACGCAGCTCTCCGACCTGTTCAATCAGCGGATGACCAACGTAGGTGCAAGGCGGCCCGCCGAGCCTCCTGTGAGCGTCCGGCTCGAATGGCAGCAGCGCCAGCACATGGTCGATGAACCCGCGCATGGCACGCGCCCGGCCCGGCCGCCAGGCCCAGATCGACGGCGAGACGTAGTCGACGATCGGGATGTCGGGCGCGGCTTTGTGGATCGAGCGTGCCAGCCGCAGCGAATAGCCCGGACTGTCGATGATCACCATGACGTCCGGCTTTTGCTCCAGCACGGCGGCTTTGGTTTCCCGCATATGCCGCAGGATGCGCGGCAGCTTCTCGGGGATTGCCGTGATGCCGATGATCGAGAAGCCGTCGATCGAATGAAGGCTTTTGAGGCCGGCCTCCGTCATGTCGTGCCCGCCGACCCCGGAGAATTGCACCGGCCGCCCGGCGCGCTCGCGCAACGCCCGCATCAGCGCACCGCCAAGCCGGTCGCCGGATTCCTCGACCGCGACCAGAAACACCTTCAGCGCGCCGGCGGCACCCTCCGGCTGCCGGAACGGCTCTGTCATGGGGCGACGCCGACCACGAAAACCCCCGCACTTGCCGCGTCCACAGCAAGCTTTTCGGGTTCGGCCACCACCGTGCTTCCGGCGAGCACCGCGATGCCCGCCAGCCCCGCCCGTTTGACGCTTTCGACCGTCCTCGGGCCAATGGACGGCAGATCCAGCCGATGGTCCTGGCCGACCTTCGCAGCCTTCACCAGCACGCCGACCCCGTTCGGAGTCCGGATGCGGCCGCTGCGGCGAAGCTCGGCAACGCGGGTCAGCATTTGATCGGTGCCCTCCGGGCCTTCGACCGCGACCACGTTATTGTGGGCCACGACCACAGCCTGTCCGACATCGAACGGCGCGGTGGCCTGCAGCAGCGCCACGCCGCGGGCAATGTCGGCCTGTTCTGCGTCGTTCGGATCTCGGCCCGCCACCTTACCGAGAGGCATCAGGATTTCGGGCGCGATCTCGTGGGCTCCGACAAGGCGGAAGCCTTCGCCCTCGAACACGCGGCCGAGACCCGATAGCAGATGATTGTCGCCGCCCTTGAACAGCGGCAGGACGCGCGGAAGGAGTCGCAGCGTTCCAAGATCGGGCCATAAGAGCCACATAGCGGGCCGCCCGACCGCACCGATGAAAACGAGATCGCGACAACCCTCGGCCTGAGCCAATTGCTTGAAGCGCCCGTACTGGCCCATGCGGACCCAGTGATGCTTGTAGCCGGCGATCCGCTGCGGATCGGCCCAACCGGTCAGGGCGAACAGGAGAACCTTGCGGCCCTGCCGCACCGCGGCGTCAGCAACCGCGAAAGGAAGACTGCCGCCGCCGCAGACAATGGCGAGCGGACCTTCGCCACCTGCTGCGTTCGGCGGGCTTGAGGTCATGACATATCGCCGTCAACGCCGCCGCCGCCAGATGCGGTCTTCATGATGGATCGTGAGCCGCTGGCCTTGATGAAGTCCACGATCTTGCCGACCAGAGGATCGCTGGCGAATTCCCCCTCGACCGACTTAACGCGCTGCTCGAACGAGCCCGCTCCTTCAAACAATGCAAGATAAGCCTTGCGCACGCGATGGATCTCTTCGCGGCTATGGCCGCGGCGCTTCAATCCGATGATGTTCAGGCCGACCAGATCGGCGCGGGGGCCGAAGGCGAAGCCGAATGGAATGACGTCGCGTGTGATGCCAGTGACGCCGCCAATCATGGCGCCCTCGCCCACGCGAACGAACTGATGCACCGCGGCGTTGCCGCCGAGAAAAACCTTTTCACCGATCTGCACGTGACCGCCGAGCAGCACCCCGTTGGCGAAGATCACATCGTTGCCGACCACGCAGTCGTGTCCGACGTGCGAATTGACCATCAGAAAGCAACGGTCGCCGATGGTGGTGACGCCACGGTCCTTCGCAGTACCGGTGTTCGCGGTCACACCCTCGCGAATGATGCAATCGGCGCCGATCTCAAGCTTCGTCGGCTCGCCCTTGTAACCGGTCGATTGCGGCGGCGTGCCAAGCGAGGCGAACGGATAGATGGTCGTACGCTCGCCGATGACCGTGATGCCGGTGATGTTCACGTTCGACAGGAGCTTGACGCCCGCGCGCAGCTCGACGTTCGGACCGACCACGCAGAACGGGCCTACCTCCACGTCATCGGCGAGTTTGGCGCCGTCAAACACGCGCGCCATCGGGTCGATTTTGGCCACGTCAGGCGTCCGCGATCATGGCGCCGAGGTCGGCTTCAGCCACAAGCTCGCCGGCGACCTTGGCCTCGCCGCGGTACCACCACATGTTCTTGCGTCGCGCGATGCGGTTCATGTGGTACTCGAGCACGTCTCCCGGAAGCACGGGCTTGCGGAACTTGGCTTTGTCGATGGTCAGGAAATAGACGACGCTCGGCTTGGTCTGGCCGGGCCGCGCACGGATGCAAAGCGTGCCCGCGGTCTGTGCCATGCCTTCCAGCACGAGCACGCCCGGCATCACCGGATTGTTCGGAAAGTGGCCGAGGAAGTGCGGCTCATTGATCGTGACGTTCTTGATGCCGATGCCGTGCTCATCGCCGCGGATATCGATGATCCTGTCCACGAGCAGGAACGGATAGCGATGCGGCAGCGCGGCCAGGATCTCCTTGATGCCGACCGCGTCGAGCTTTTCGCCGCTCATTCCCCCGTCTCCATGAGTCACGCAAACTACATCACGCGATTGCGTCCCAGGGCGGGCCGACATCGTGCTCCAAGAACTGCGGTCCGATCACACCACGACGATCGTGGTGTTGGCCTTTGCGATCAGAACCTCGTGCCGCCGCCGAACCGGAACTGCTGCACCCGGTCGTAGCTCTGCTTCATGACCGGAATGGCGTAATCGAAGCGCAGCGGACCGAACGGCGAATTCCAGATCAGGCCAACACCGACCGAGGCGCGCACCGCAGCCGTATCGGCCGGGGAAATCGTCTCACCGGTGACGTTCCAAGAGGTCGGCCCCCTGTAGCCCCAAAGAGAGCCTGCATCCGCGAAGATCGCTCCCTTGATGCCGACGTCCTTCGGAATGAAGTGGAACGGTGTCTGGGCCTCCACGCTGGCACCCCAGTACATCGAGCCGCCGAGGGCGTCTTGCGCCGTGCCTGTGGTCAGATCGCGCGGTCCGATACCGGCCGGAGCAAAACCGCGCACCAGGTTCGGGCCCATCTGGAAATGATCCAGCATGCGCAGATCTTTGCTACCCCAACTGCCGATATGGCCGGCCTGTACGCGAAGCACGGCAACCATGTCCGAGAACACTTCGTAGTAGCTGCGGGCATCAACCGACGACCGGACGAAGTTCACATCGCCGCCGACGCCGGCCAGATCCTGCTTGAACTCAGTGATCAGGCCGCTGGTCGGGTTGCGGTTGTTGTCGAGCGTGCTGTAGGTCGCAGTGTATCCGACGAGCGAAGCGACGACCGGACCGGAGGCCAATTCTTTACGAACCGCCATTGACGCTTCGCCGTTCGCGTAGCACCCGCCGCTGGCCAAGGCCGCTTCGTTCGTCACCGTTACACCCGGGCCGCCATTGATCCGCGCGTTGGGCGACAAAATACAGTCGTTGAGCGTGTCCGGCAGCGTGATTTCCTGCCGATAGATCGAGTAGCGGAGCTGCAAGCCGATTTCTTCGCTGAGCTGGAAACCCGCCCGCACACTGGTGCCGTAGGTTTTGTTGTCATACGACACGTAGCTCGAAGCCAGAGTTTGCCGCGCGTAAATGTCGCCGCCGACCGAGAGCCGTTGTCCCATGAAGAACGGTTCGGCGTAGCTCACTTCGAAACCGCGGACGCGCTGGCCGTATTGCACCGACGCCCTGGCGTACTGACCCTGACCGAGGAGGTTGCGCTCACCGACGCTCAACTCAGCCATGAAGCCGTCGGCGGTCGAAAAGCCGCCGCTAATCGAGAACTCGCCGGTCGGCTGTTCTTCAACGTCGACGTTCAGCACGATGCGGTCCGGCGCGGAGCCGGGCTCGTTGGTGATTTTGACCGTCTTGAAGTAGTTGAGGTTTTTCAGGCGCCGCTCGGCGCGATCGACGAGCGCGCGGTTGTAGGCATCGCCCTCGGCAAGATCGAACTCGCGGCGAATCACGTAGTCGCGCGTGCGTGTATTGCCGCGGACGTTGATGCGCTCGACATAGACGCGCGGGCCTTCCTCGATGACGAAAGACACGTTGATCGTGCCGGTGGTGGCATCGCGGTCGCCGCGCGGACGCACGACGGCAAACGGATAACCGCGCCGCGCCACTTCGATCGACAGATTCTCAACCGACTTCTCGACCGCTTCGGCGTTGTAGACGGCGCCGGCGCTTGCACGCACGCGTCCATAAAGACCGGCCGCATCGACCTGCGACACGTTGGAAATGATCTCGACCTTGCCGAACTTGTAGCGCGCACCTTCTTCGATCGTGAAGGTGACGATGAAGCCCTTCTTGTCCGGATCGTAGACGCCGGTCGCGGACACGACACGAACGTCGGCATAGCCGTGCTTCACATAGAAGCGGCGGATGAGATCGCGGTCGGCCTCGAGGCGATCCGTGTCATAGATGTCGAACGATTGCAGGAAGCTGAAGATCGGAAACGTCTCGGACGTCTTGATTTCGTCCTTCAGCCGCTGGTCGATGTACGACTTGTTGCCGACGAAGATGATTTTCTTCACGCCGGTCTTTTCGCCCTCTTTGATCTCGAACACGAGGTCGACACGGTTGTTCGGCAGTTCGATGATCTTGGGTTCGACGCGCACGTCGAACCGGCCGTTGCGGCGATAGATTTCAACGATGCGCTGAACGTCGGCTTGCACCGTTGACCGCGAGAGCGTGCCACGCGGCTTCGACTGCACCTCGCCGTTGAGCTGATCGTCCTTGACCTTCTTGTTGCCCTCGAAGGCGACGCGGTTGAGCACCGCGTTTTCCACCACGGTCACAACGATCCGGCCGCCGCTCTGATTGATGCGGACGTCCTGGAACAGACCGGTGCCGTAAAGCGACTTGTAGGCCTCGTCGATCTTGGCAGCGTCAAGCCGCTCGCCAGGAGCCGTTCGGAAGTAGGAACGAATGGTCTCCGCTTCGACGCGGCGGTTGCCTTGCACTTCGATGGCTTGCGCCGAGGCGCGCCCAGCCGTCGCGATCGACGTGACCGCCGTGCCGAAAATCATCCCCCCGAGGACCAGGCCAACCAAACCCAGCCCCCGAAACAGCCGCCACCACAAATTCATGCGCAACGCGCCCTTTTGAACCTTTTTTACAGACCGAACAGCGTTACCGCAGTACTGACCCGCTAGCATGGTTTTACAGGCTTTTCCCGGCACTGCAACACAACTTAACCCCCTGAGACACCACGTTATCCGCAGGAATTTACAGGGAAAACCGGCTCCTACGAGGACGCGAGGTGCAGGATGTCATTAAAGGTTGCAAAGATCATCAACATGACAACCAGCGCGAGACCAATCCGAAACCCGATTTCTTGGGCACGTTCCGACAGCGGACGGCCCCGAACCGCCTCGATCGCGTAGAACAGAAGGTGACCGCCATCGAGCAGCGGCACCGGAAAGAGGTTTAGGAGCCCAATCGACACCGAAAGCATGGCAGTCAGATGAAACAGCGCCGCCAAGCTGATGGTGGCAACCTGCCCCGAGATCTGGGCAATGCGAATCGGGCCACCGAGCTGGTCGGCGCATTCACGCCCGACAATGACCCCCGACAGATACGAGAAGGTGCGGTCGACCACGAACCAGGTCTCAAGCGCCCCGAGCCAGACCGCCGAGGCCGGATTGATCTGCTCGGTCTTGACCTCGCCTGCGGTGGTCGAGCGGGTAACGCCAAGAACCGCGTGGCAGTAGCTGTTGCCCATCGGGTCTTTGCCCTGCCGAAGCTGCGGCGTCGCCATGATCGTTATCGGCGCGCCGCCGCGATCAATCTTGAATTCAAGCGTGCGGCCGGCCGCGGCGCTGACAAGGCGCTGCATATCCGTGAAGCTTTCGACCTTGCGGCCATCGATCGCCACGACGACGTCGCCGGGCTTGAGGCCAGCGGTGGCTGCGGGCGAATCCGGCTGCACCGAGTCAATACGAGCAGCCGTGGTCTGCTTACCGTAGAGCACGAAAATCGTGGCGAAGATCACGATCGCCAGAATGAAATTCGCAATCGGGCCCGCGGCGACGATGGCCGCACGGCGCCCGACCGTCTGATGGAAAAAGCTGACCTTGCGCTCGTCAGCCGTCATCGCGGAAACGGCCGCTTCATCCGGCACGCTCGCCGCGTTCTCGTCCCCAAAGAACTTCACGTACCCACCCAACGGAATGGCCGCGATTTTCCATCGGGTCCCATAACGATCGGTGAATCCGAGAAGTTCAGGCCCAAAGCCGACGGAGAACGTCAGAACCCGCACGCCGCAGAGCCGTGCGATCAGGAAGTGCCCAAGCTCGTGGAAAAACACCACGATGGTGAGCACGAAAAGGAATGGGACGATGTAGCCGACGAACCCGCCCCCGAGCGCGCTCAGGCCGTCCACGATGCTGAAATTCATACCGATTCTGTCCCCACCACGACCCCAACCGCCCCCGGTCGCCGGAGCATCCTAGGATGACTTTGCGGCTATTTCGGGCAAGAGGTCTTGCGCCAACGACCTTGCGATATGGTCAACGGCCAGCGCGTCCTCGATGGTTTCCGGCTCATTTGTCGCGTTTCGCCGCTCGGCAGCGTCAATTGTGGCCTGGACGAGTGCCGCAATACCGGCAAAAGACAGCTTTCTCTCCACAAAGGAAGCGACCGCTATCTCATTGGCGGCGTTGAAGACTGTCGGGGTCGCCCCGCCCGCCTCCAACACCCGGCGCGCGATGGCGAGTGCCGGGAACCGGTCGGTGTCCGGCGCCTCGAACGTCAGATTCCCAATTCGAGCCAAGTTAAGCCGTTCTGCCGGCCCATCGATGCGCTCCGGCCAGGCGAGGCAATGCGCGATCGGGATACGCATGTCCGGGCTGCCGAGCTGGGCGACAACGGAGCCGTCGCGGTACTCGACGAGTCCATGCACGATCGACTGGGGGTGTACGAGCACATCCAGCTCATGCGGCTTGAGGCCGAAAATATGCTGCGCCTCAATGAGTTCGAGGCCTTTGTTCATCATGGTCGCGGAGTCGATGGTGTTCTTCGGCCCCATCGACCAGTTCGGATGTTTCAGCGCCTGTTCGAGGGTGGCCGTCCGCATCTGATCCTTGGTCCAGGTCCGGAACGGCCCTCCGGAGGCGGTGAGGATCACGAGCTTCACGTCCTCGCGGCGGCCCGAGCCGAGCGCCTGGAAGATCGCGTTGTGCTCGGAGTCGACCGGCAGAACGGTCGCGCCGGACTTCGCGGCGGTGCGCATGAATACGCCGCCGGCACAAACCAAACACTCCTTGTTGGCGATCGCGACCGTCGCGCCGCGCTTGAGCGCCGCCAGTGTCGGCTTCAGGCCGACCGCGCCGCTCATCGCGCCCAGTACCCACTCGGCCGGGCGTTCCGCTGCTTCGAGCAACGCCGCCTCCCCACTCGCGGCTTCGATGCCGGTGCCGGAGAGCGCGTCCTTGAGCTCCTTGTAGGCGGAGGCGTCGGACACCACCGCAAAGCGCGCGCCGATATCGCGCGCAATCTGCGCAAGCTGCGCTGCGTTCTTGTTCGCGACAACCGCCTCGACCCGATAGCGGCCTTTGCCCCGCTTGATGAGATCCACGGTGCTGCCGCCGATTGACCCGGTTGCGCCGAGCAGCGTGAGGCTGCGCACGGCGCCGGCCGGCTTCGCTCGAGCGGAAGAGGTGTTCACGGACATAGGGTCACCAAACCAGAAGGCCCTGCGCGGGCGCATCAAAACCGCCGCGCGCCAGGCCGATAAGCGCCGCCACAACCACTGCGGTCAAGTAGCCGTCGAGCCGGTCCATCAGCCCGCCGTGGCCCGGCAAGAGCGCGCTGGAATCCTTGACATGGAAGTGGCGCTTCAAAGCAGATTCCAAAAGATCGCCCGCCTGCGACGCCACCGAGAGAACCAGGGCCACCAGGGCGACCATACTGAGATTTTCGAGCCCCGCTAATTTTGCAACCAACACGCCAAAGACAACGCTCGCCAGCGTGCCGCCGACCGCACCCGACCAGGTTTTGCTCGGGCTCACGCGCGGCATCAATTTCGGCCCGCCAACAGCGCGACCAACGAAATAAGCCAAGATGTCGGAGCCCCAGACCACGGCGAATACGAACACGATCGCTGCAAAGCCAAGGCCCACATCTGCGCGGAGGATCAATGTCGCCGCAAGCAAAGCGGCTGCATAGACGACGCCGCAGAGCGCCCAGAGCCATTGCGGCCCACTCCAGGGAAACAACGCAAGCGGATTGCGGCCGATGACCAGCATCATCCATTCGATCAGCACGATCGCTGCGGCGACGGTCCAGAAAATCGCAAACGGCCAGCCGCCCAGGTAGGTGAGCCCGAGTGCAATCGGCGCGAGGATCAACGACGAGACAACGCGAAGCGCGAGGTTGCTTCGACCCGCAACAGCAGGTGCGGCGCTGCTGGAATGATCGGCGGGTTCCGCGCCAGCCACGGTCACGACCGGGCCTGCGCGGCAAGTCCGCCGAAACGGCGTTCGCGCTGGCGGTACACGGCGACGGCTTCTTCGAGCGCGACGCGGTCGAAGTCGGGCCAATAAATCGGGACGAACACAAGCTCGCTGTAGGCGGACTGCCAAAGCAGAAAATTCGAAAGCCGCTGCTCGCCGCTGGTGCGGATTAGAAGATCCGGATCGGGAATGTCGGGCGCGTCCAGATGGCTTGTGACCATCTCGGCGGTCACCGCTTCAGGTGCAATCTTGCCCGCCGCAACCTCCGTTGCGATGCGCACTGCCGCACGCGCGATCTCCTGGCGGCCGCCGTAGTTGAACGCAACGACAAGCGTGAGATGTTCATTGTTGCGCGTTAGCTCCTCGGCCTCTTCGAGAAGCCGCCGAATATCGGGATCAAGATCGTTGCGTTCGCCGATGACCCGAACCTTCACGCCGTTCTGGTGAAGCTCAGCCAAGTCGTTGCGAATGAAGCGGCGCAGCAGCCCCATCAGGTCGCGGATTTCGGACGCAGGCCGCGACCAATTTTCCGAGCTGAACGAAAAGATCGTCAGATACGAGATGCCGATTTCGCCGGCGGCGCGCACCGTTTTGCGGAGCGCTTCGACGCCGCGCCGGTGGCCTTCGGCCCTCGGCAATCCCCGCGCCGCAGCCCAGCGTCCGTTGCCATCCATGATGATGGCAACATGCCGCGGAACCTCGAAGGGTTCGCGGGGCTCAGGCAGCGGGGCCTCGGCTTGGGACATCAGATTTCGGCTTTCACCTCATGACGCGGCCTTACACCGTCATGATTTCCTTTTCCTTGGTGTTCAGCATCTGGTCGATTTCGGTAATCGACTGATCGGTCGCCTTCTGCACATCGCCATCGTGGCGCTTGTGTTCATCCTGACTGATGACGTGATCCTTCTCGAGCTTCTTGAGAATTTCCATGCCGTCACGCCGTACGTGGCGGACGGCCACCTTCGCGGCCTCAGCATATTTGTGCGCGACTTTGACGAGTTCTTGGCGGCGCTCCTGGTTGAGCTCAGGAAGCCGCAGATGGATCACCTGCCCCTCGCTCGAAGGGGTCAGGCCAAGATTTGCGGCCAGGATCGCCTTCTCGACGGCATTCACCATCGAGCGGTCCCACACCTGCACGCTGATCATGCGCGGCTGTGGGATGCTGACGGTCGCAACCTGATTGAGCGGCATGCTCTGGCCGTAGGCATCCACGTGGATCGGGTCGAGCAAATGCGCCGACGCGCGGCCGGTGCGAAGCCCGCCAAGCTCGGTCTTGAGCACGCTGAGCGCACCCTGCATGCGGCGCTTGAGTTCGTTGATGTCGTGTGTCTGTCCTGCCATGGACCTCTCTCCTCGCGACCGACGGCCGGCCGCGCCTTCTTCAATCGCTCAGGCCGAACGCCATCGCGTGGCGGCCTCAGGCGAAACTCGATCACCCGACGACGGTCGAGCGTCCTTTGCCGCGCAACACCGCTTCGATCGCACCGGGGACTCGGATCGAGAACACGATGATAGGCGTCCGGTTCTCCCGGGCAAGCGCGAAGGCGGTCGCATCCATAACCTTGAGATCGCGATCCAGCGCGTCTTTGTGGCTGATTTTGTCGAACCGTTTCGCGTTGGGATCTTTGTTCGGATCGGCGCTGTAGACGCCGTCCACATTGGTTGCTTTCAAAACCGCGTCGCAGTCCATCTCGCCCGCGCGGAGGACGGCCGTGGTATCGGTCGTGAAGAACGGATTGCCGGTGCCGCCTGCGAACACGATGATGCGGCCCTCTTCAAGATGGCGGAGCGCCCGCGCGCGCTCGTAAGTCTCACAGACTTGCGGCATGGCGAGCGCCGACATGGTGCGCGCCGAAACGCCGAAGCGTTCGATCGCAGCCTCCAACACGAGACCGTTCATCACGGTCGCGAGCATGCCCATGGAGTCCGCCGTCGGCCGTGACAGGCCTTTACCGGAAGCGTTGACGCCGCGGAGAATATTGCCGCCACCCACCACGACGCCGAGAGTCACACCGAACTTGTGAGCAGCAACCAAATCCTTGGCGATGGCATCGACCGTCGATTGGTGAATCCCAGAGCCTTCGGGTCCGGCGAGCGCTTCGCCGGACACCTTCACGATCACACGCCGATACGCCGGCTTAGAAGACTTGAGCGTAGAAGACTTGGGCTTCGAAGAACTGGCCATCCTCAAGCTCCCCCCGTGCGAAGCGGCGGCAGCCCGTCAGCCCTGACCGGCAGCAGCCGCGACTTCAGCAGCGAAATCGGATTCCTGCTTCTCGACACCTTCGCCGAGCTTGAAGCGGACGAAGCCCGTAATCTTGATCGGACCGCCCACCTTGCCTTCGGACTCCTTGACCGCCTGAGCAACGCTCTTCTTGTCGTCGAAGATGAACGGCTGCTCGAGCAGGCAGACCTCTTTGTAGAAGGTCTTGATGCCAGACTCGACGATCTTCTCGATCATGTTCGCCGGCTTGCCCTGCTGCTTGAACTTGTCGGCGAGGACGTCCTTTTCGCGCGTCACAATCGACGGGTCGAGACCCGACGGCTCAACCGCGAGCGGATTGGACGAGGCGACATGCATCGCAAGCTGGCGGCCAAGCGCCGTCAGTTCGTCGGTATTGCCGGCGGATTCGAGCGCGACCAGCACGCCCATCTTGCCGAGGCCTTCGCTAACAGCGGTGTGGATATAGCTGCCAATTACGCCCTTGCTGACCGAAAGGCCGGCCGCGCGGCGCAGCGTCATGTTCTCGCCGATCTTGGCGATGGTTTCGGAGATCGAGTCCGCAACCGTGAGGCTGCCCGCCTTCGCGGCCTTGATCTTCTCGACATCGGTGCCGGTGTCGAGCGCCACATCGGCGATCATCTTCACAAGGCCCTGGAACAGATCGTTGCGCGCAACGAAGTCGGTCTCCGAGTTCACCTCGACGACGACGCCCTTCGTGCCCTTGATGGAAACGCCGATCAGGCCTTCCGCCGCGACGCGATCAGCCTTCTTGGCAGCCTTCGACAGGCCCTTCTTGCGCAGCCAATCAACGGCCTGATCGACATTGCCGCCGCTCTCGCCGAGCGCGGCCTTGCAATCCATCATGCCCGCGCCGGTGAGGTCGCGCAGGTCCTTGACCATCTGTGCGGTGATATTCGCCATCTGCGTATTCCTTGAGCCGCTTTTAGAGGAAGGCGAGCGCGGGCGGCTTGCGCCCGCGCGCCGTATCATTCGGCCGTCAGTTCTTTCGCCTTGGCGATCCAGCCCTGAACGCGGCCCGGAAGTCCAACCTCTTCGCCGACGTTGTGAGCGGCTTCCGGCGAGAACTCGGCGATCTGCGAGTAATGGAAGATGCCGAGATCTTGCAGCTTCTTCTCGATCGCGGGCGACACGCCGGTCAGCTTCTTGAGATCGTCAGCGACGCCGCGCGGACCCGGCAGCGGCTCGAAGCCGAGGCCCTTCTCGGCCTTCGGCAGATCTTCCATGATCGGCTTCTCGGCAGCGCCGAGGTCGACGCCCGCGCCGCCCTGGCCACGCGAGATGCCGTCGATCGCGGCGCGCGCAATGAGATCGCAGTAGAGCGTGATCGCGCGGGCGGCGTCGTCATTGCCCGGCACCGGGAAGGTGATGCCATCGGGATCGCAGTTGGTGTCGACGATCGCGGCGACCGGAATGTTGAGCCGGCGCGCTTCGGCGATCGCGATGTCTTCCTTGTTGGTGTCGATCACGAAGATCAGGTCGGGGATGCCGCCCATGTCCTTGATGCCGCCGAGCGAGCGGTTGAGCTTGTCGCGCTCGCGCGTCAGATCGAGGCGCTCTTTCTTGGTGTAGCCCTGTGCCTCATTCGAAGAGAGCATCTCGTCGAGCTTGCGCAGACGCGAGATCGAGCCGGAGATCGTCTTCCAGTTGGTCAGCGTGCCGCCGAGCCAGCGCGAGTTCACGTAGTACTGCGCGCAGCGCTTCGCGGCGTCGGCAATCGCGTCCTGCGCCTGGCGCTTGGTCGCGACGAACAGGATGCGGCCACCCTTGGCGACGGTGTCGGAGACCGCCTGAAGAGCCTGGTGCAGCATCGGCACGCTCTGGGCGAGATCGATGATGTGGATGTTGTTGCGGACGCCGAAGATGTAGTTCCCCATCTTCGGGTTCCAGCGGTGGGCCTGGTGGCCAAAGTGAACGCCAGCTTCCAAAAGCTGACGCATGCTGTAATCGGGCAGCGCCATCGTCATTCTCCGGTTTGTCCGCGGCGGACGTGTGAGCACCGGCCTGTATTGGCTGGAGCCACCGGACGGCCCGAGGGCCAATGTCCGCCTGTGAGATGGGCGTGCATATAACGGCGGTCGGGCCGCAACGCAACAAAAACTGCAAGGATTAGGACTATTTAGCCCTCGAAAACCCGAAAAACCTCAGGAAACCTCGCCTTCGGCCTTGTCGCCCTTGCCCGAGGCCGACTTCAGGAGCCCGCCAGCGAGGTCGTTGATCGACGGCCGGGGCAGTTCCGCAAAGGGCAGCGGCCGGGTCAGATCGATGGCCATGAGGCCCAGCCGGGCGGTCAGGAGGCCGTTCAGCACCCCCTCGCCCAGCTTGGATGACAGCCGCGCCGCGATCCCGTGGCCGACCACCTGCTGAATCAGGCTGTCGGTCATGGCCACACCGCCGGTGACGGCAAGGTGGGACACGGTCTGACGGAGAAGCTTGATCACGCCTAGCGCACCGGGCCGCCCGCCGTACAGCACCGCGAGCTTGCGGACCATGCTGAGCGCGTTGACCAGCACGAAGATCATGTCGACGGCCGCTCGCGGGCTGACCGCCGTAACAACCGACACGCGCTTTGCCGCCGACGCCACGAGCTGCCGGGCCTCGGCATCGAGCGGCGTCATCAATTCGCGTTCGGCAAGCCGGATGAGATCGCGGCCGTCGATGATCTCCGACAAATGCTCCTGAAGCCGCGCACGGCCGCGGGCGAGCTTCGGCATCCGGCTTGTCAACGACAGAAGATCGCCGACCACTTTGCGGCCGTCGTCGCGATCGTCGCTTTCGACCGTCGCGACCGCTCGATCATGCAACGTCTGTACGGTCGAAAGCCGGACCAGCCCGTAGATCTCGCGCGCAATGATCGCGAGCAGCGCCACGCCGGTCAGCACGGCAAGCCCAGCGCCAACCGCGCCAAGCCACGGCGAACGCGCGAACAAATCCTCGACGAAATTCGTGACCGCGACCCCAAGCCCAAGCATCACGAGGCCGGACAAGGCCGACCAGAACAGCGCGCCCCAACGCATGCGGCGCGGCCGTTCGGCCGGCGCCACATCGGTCATCTCCGGCACGGTCAACGCATTGCCGGTGCGCGGCGCTTCTTCCGGCGCCGCGAGCACAATGCGCGGATCGTCGGCGCTGAACACCGCGGGCTTGCGGAACGCGTCCGTCATTTCAGCCGGTCTCCGATCAGGAATTGCAGAGCACGGTCGAGGCGGATGTGAGGCAGCGCCGGGTTGCCGCCGTCGATCTGCTCAAGCAGCGGCGGGCGGAAACGTACGAAACGATAATCGGAATCCTGTGCCGATGCGTGCGTCAGACCACGAAACAATTCGGATTTCGGATCGAACAGCGCCGACGGATCATCCGGCAGGTCACCTGGGAAGATCGCGATCTCCGTCTTGCCGTCGAACGTGCGGCCGCCTGCGGCCTCGCCGGGAGCCGCCACGCCCACGATCGTCGGCAGATCGCTGCCTGCGCCGCGCACCGTGCCCTCACGTGTGGCGCGCACCGCCGCAAGCGCAATCACATCGACCTCCGCCCCGGAGAAGTTTGCCTTCTCGATGGCGCGATCGGTCATGCGCTTGAGGATTGCCTCCAAACGGTCGTGCCCGGTGTGATGCAGGTGGTCGGCTTTGGTCGCCGCGAACAGGATCTTGTCCACCTTCGGGCTGAACAGCGTCGAGAGGATGCCGCCCCTTCCGACCCGAAAGCAATCGAGGATCGACACCAATGCGCCTTGCAGATCGCGCACCGCCTCGGGCCCTGCATTGAACGCCGCCAGCGCATCGACGAGCACAATCTGCCGGTCGAGCCGTGCGAAATGCTCGCGGAAGAATGGCCGCACGATCACCTCGCGATAGGCGTCGTAACGCCGCCGCATCATCGCCCACAGCGAGCCGGACGGCGGTTCATCCTCGCCGGACAATTCGAGCGGCGCAAAGGTCAGCGCCGGCGAGCCCGCCATGTCACCGGGCATCAGGAAACGACCCGGCGGCAGCAGGCTCATGGCGTAGCGCTCGTCGCGGCACGCTTGCAGATATTCGGTGAACAACCGTGCGGACTCGATTGTGGCGTTCTCGTCTGCCGGCTTCAGCGGATCGAGCGTCGCGAGATTTGCGTGCCATTTCGCCGCAAGCTCGCGGCGCGGACCGCTCCGCGACTGCACGAGGCTTTCCGCCGACCACTGCTCGTAGCTCTTGTCGAGCAACGGCAGGTCGAGCAGCCATTCACCGGGATAATCCACAATGTCGAGCGTCAGCGTGCGCATCGCGCCATTCGCCGACTGATAGTCGATCACCACACGCAGTTCGCTGATCTGCCGTGTCGACTCCGGCCAGCGGCGTTCGTCGAGCAGCGCGCGAAGATGCCCCTCGTAGTCGAAGCGCGGCACCGCATCGTCCGGCTGCGGCGCGAGCCTGGCGCCCGCGACGCGCCCGCTCGACAGCGCTTCGAACACCGGAAAACGCCCGCCGCGGATCAGCCCGTGCACCAGCGCCGTGATGAAGACGGTTTTGCCTGCGCGCGACAGGCCGGTGATGCCGAGCCGAACCGTCGGGTTGAACAGCCCCTCCCCAAATTCAACAAGAGCCCGCGCGGAGAGGCGGGCTTGTTCAAGGATTTGGGAAACGTCGATCACGGCGGGAAAGATGTGGTCCTCCCCGCCGGAACGCGCAAGTGGCTTCAGACCCGGCCGTCAGCTTATCGAGGCGGCGTCGCTCAGGCTGTCGTATAGCGCGGCACGGCGCATGTAGGCCCTGGCCGTATCGAGATTGTCCGCGATCTTGCGCAGTTCGTCGAAATTCTTCTGGCGAACGGACAGATCGCGCTCCTCCATCAGCTTCTTGTTCGCCATGGTCTGCGCCTGGACGTATTTCACAGCCGCGTGTCGGCGTTGGCGGCTGTAAAGATCAAGCAACTGATCGTCCGCCTCGCCGTGGATGACGCGCGCGAGCTTCTCCGCGAGGTTGAAGCCGTCGTGCATCCCGCCGTTCATGCCCATGCCGCCGATCGGATTGTTGACGTGGGCGCTGTCACCGGCGAGCAGCACACGGCCCTTGCGGAAAGTCGCGGCGACGCGCTGATGCACCGGATAAAGGTTGACGTATTCGACGTGATACGCGCCTGCCTTCGGGAAGAACTTCTGCAGCCGCGCTTCGAGCCGCTCGGGCGACATTGCAGTCGTCTCGTCTTCATCGTCCGGGATCGGGAAGATCGCGCGCCAAAGACCGGGCGGGCCTTTGCCGCGCACCTTGAACAGATTGCACCACTCGCGCGGGTCCGAGAAATAATTGCGGAAGACGAGGTTCGAATTGACGGTGCCGAAGTCGAAGCTCGTCGCGATCTTGATGAACTTCTCCTGATAGGTGAATCCTTCGAAGTCGATGCCGGCGAGCTTGCGTACGGTCGAGCGGCCGCCGTCGCAGCCGATCACATAGTCCGCGGTTATCTTCTCGACGCCGCCAGGCGTCGAGATTTCCAATTCGACGCCGTCCGCCGTTTGCTTGAGCGCCGTGACGGAATGCGAAAAGCGGACGTCGAAGTCCGACGCATTGCCGTACTCGGCAGCGATCGTCGCGGTCATCTTGTACTGTTCGTACTGGACCACGTAAGGGAAGCGGATTTCGTCCTTGAGGCGTTCAAGGTCGAACTCCGCGACGACAGTGCCGCTAACCCGATCATGGAAGCGATACTTCGACGAGACGAGGCCAAGCGGAATGATCTTCTGCGTCACCCCAATCTCGTCGAGCATCTCAAGCGACGTCGGATGGATCGTGGCAGCACGCTGATCCTCGACCGGCGCGGGCTCCTGCTCCAGCACCGTGACCGACACGCCGCGCTTGTTGAGCGCGAGTGCGCACACCATGCCCACGGGTCCCGCGCCAACCACAACGACGCGCGCATTCGCCTTCGATCCAGCCATCCGTCTTCCGCTCCTTACTGCGTCACTTTCAAACCAAGCTCGGTCGCCAGTCCGCGCCAGCGCTCGGAGTCCTCGGCGATCACCTTGCCCATCTGCTCCGGCGTGCTGGCGTAGGGCTCGACGCCGACCCTGGCAAGCTTGTCCAGGAACTCCTGCGTCTTCTCCGCCGCGACGATCTCCTGCGAGATCGCGTCAACGATCTCCTTCGGCGTGCCCATCGGGGCGAGCAGACCGTTGTAGGTCGCAAGGACCGGGCTGTTCACTGTCTCGGAAATCGTCGGAACCTTGGGCAGATACTTCGAGCGCTCCTTGCCGCTGATGCCGAGCGGCTTCACCTTGTTGGAGTCCACGAACGGCTTCAACTCAACAGGGCTCGCCGACAGCATTTGAACGTGGCCCGCCAGCAGATCGGTGAATGCCGGTCCCATGCCGCGATACGGCACGTGGATCATGTCGAGGCCCGCGCTCTTCAGGAACACCACAGAGGCGATATGCGTGAGGCTGCCCGCGCCCGCCGATGCGAACGTAAATTTTCCTGGGTTCGCCTTCACCTGCGCGATGAACTCGCCGAGCGTATCGGCCGGGAACGAACCCGCGACCGTGATCGCGAACGGGCTCGATGCGACGATCGAGATCGGCGCAAAATCCTTGATCGGGTTGAAGTCGACCTTCTGGCTGAACGGCGCGAACGTGATCAGGAAGATCGGCGTGAACATCAGCGTGTAGCCGTCCGGCTTCGCGCGCGCGGCCGAGTTCGCGCCGATGATGCCGGCACCGCCGCCCTCGTTCTGCACGATGAACGGTTGGCCGAATTTCTGCGTCAGCCGTTCCGCCGTGATCCGCGCGAGCACGTCGGTGATGCCGCCCGCTGCGAACGGGACGATCATCGTCACCGGCCGTTCGGGCCACGCGGCCTGCGCCGCTCCCGAAAACAGCACGCTGATTGCAAAAAAGACTCGCGCGATCGCTCGAAACATCATCCTACCTCTCGTGACACGCCCGACGTTGGAACGTCGCAAACCGAATGCACGCGCCGTGCCAACACCTCTGCGTGCTACGCAGGCTTGACGTCCTTCACCGCGCCCTTCCAGCCGCTCTCGGTGATGTCGAACACGATGCCCTCCGGGGTCTTGTACTTGACCTCGTAGTAAACGTTCGGGCCCGTCTCCTTGCGGCCGGTGACGTAGCTGCCGCCAGCTTTGGTGATCTTGTCGGCGATCTCATCGACGCTGTCGACCCACATGCCGAAGTGAATGAGGCCGAGCGGGTTCTTCTGGTCTTCCATGCCGGCGACCGGCTCGTCGCCGAAGTTGAGCAGCGCGACGTTGAAGATGCCGTCGGTCATGTAGACGCCGCGCATGGCGTTGCCGGCGCGCGTCATGCCGAACGCCTCTTCGAAGAACTTTGCGGTCTTCTCGGGATCGCGAACAGAAATGGCGATGTGACGCAGCTTGTTGGCCATGGCTGGCTCCTTGAGACGGTATACAGTTTCGGCGGCTATAACAGCGCCCGGCCCGCGCGGGGTCAACCGGCGGAAATGCCGCGCGTACCTGCGCATGCCGCAGGGGTTTCGCCGAAAACCAACGTCGTTAAACGGTTTGCACGTCGAGCACGCCTGGCACGGCCTTGATCGCACCCGCAACTTGCGGTGAGACCTTGAACCGGCCGGGCAGCCTGATCTCGACCTCAGCGCCGTCGTTGAGCTGAAGCACCATGCTCACCTCGCCGTCGCCCTTGTTGTCGAGCCGCTTGGCAACGAAGTCGAGCGGCGCCGGATCGCGCAGGAACACACGCAGGCCCTTTTGGAGCTTGGCCGCAGCCTGATCGAGCGGTTCCGCCGACTGGATGCGCGCACGCACCTCGTCGCCCTGCGCTTCCGCGGCGAGGAACAACAGCACCGACGAGCCCGGCTCGAGCTGATCGCGATAGATCTGCAGGCCCTCGGAGAACATGATGGCCTCGTAGTGTCCTGAAGGGTCGGACAGTCCGAAGATTCCCATCTTGTTGCCGGTCTTGGTGCGGCGTTCCATGCGCGAGACGACCGTTGCCGCCACGCGGCCTGCGGTCGCACCGGACTTCACCGAGCGCGAGAACTCCGCCCAAGACTGCAACTTCAACCTGCCAAGGAGCGCCGCGTAATCGTCGAGCGGATGGCCCGACAGGAAGAATCCGATCGCGTCGTATTCGCGTTGCAGCTTCTCGGCCGGCAGCCACGGCTCCACATTCGGGAGCACGAGCTTCTCCTGGCTCGACGGACCGCCGAACATGTCGTTCTGCCCGACTGTCTCGGCTTCGTGGCTGCGTTGCGCTGCGCCCATCATGATGTCGACGGAGGCTTGGGCCCGCGCACGGTTCGGCTCCAGCCCATCGAATGCGCCCGCGGCCGCAAGACTTTCCAGCACACGCTTGTTGACCGCGCGCGGATTGGTCCGCAGCGCGAAGTCGGAAAGGTCCTTAAACGGCTTGTCGCCACGCGCGGCGACAATCGCTTCGACCGCCTGCTTGCCGACGCCTTTCAACGCTGCGAGCGCGTAGAAGATGGTGTTGCCTTCAACGTCGAACTCGACACCGGAGCGGTTGATCGACGGCGCCTCGACCTTGATGCCGAGCCGCTCCGCCTCGGTGCGGAATTCCGACAGCTTGTCGGTGTTGCCCATGTCGAGCGTCATCGACGCCGCGAGGAACTCGACCGGATAGTTCGCCTTCAGATATGCGGTCTGATAGGCGACCAGCGCGTAGGCCGCGGCGTGGCTCTTGTTAAAGCCGTATTCCGCGAAGCGCTCGAGCAAATCGAAAATCGCATCCGCATGCGCTTTCTCGATTCCGCCCGCCGTCGCCCCCTTCACGAACTCTGCGCGCTGCGCCTGCATCTCCGAGCGGATCTTTTTGCCCATGGCGCGGCGCAGAAGGTCGGCCTGTCCGAGCGAGTAACCGGCGAGCAGCTGCGCCGCCTGCATCACCTGCTCCTGGTACACGATGACGCCGAAGGTCTCGCGCAGGATCGGCTCGAGCTTGGGATGGATATAGTCCGGCTCCTCCTCCTTGTGCTTGCGCGCGCAGTAGGTCGGGATGTTCGCCATTGGACCAGGGCGATAGAGCGCGACGAGCGCGATGATGTCCTCGAAACGGTCCGGCTTCATGTCGAGCAGCGCGCGGCGCATGCCCTGACTTTCCAGTTGGAAGATGCCGACTGCTTCTGCGCGAGAGAGAACCTCGTAGGTCTTCTCATCGTCGAGCGGGATCGCCGCAAGATCGAGGTCGATCCCGCGCCGCTTCAAGAGTTTCACCGCGGTCTGCAACGTCGTCAGCGTCTTGAGGCCGAGGAAGTCGAACTTCACCAGCCCCGCCTGCTCCACCCACTTCATGTTGAACTGAGTGACCGGCATGTCCGATTTCGGATCGCGATACATCGGCACAAGCTCGGAGAGCGGCCGGTCGCCGATCACGATGCCCGCGGCGTGGGTCGAGGCGTGGCGGTTGAGGCCCTCGAGCTTGAGCGCGATATCGAAGGCGCGCTTCACCACCGGATTGGCGTCACGCTCGGCTTGCAGCTTGGGCTCGCCCTCGATGGCTTTCGCCAACGTCACCGGTGCGGCGGGATTCTGCGGCACCAGCTTGCAGAGCTTATCGACTTGCCCGTAGGGCATCTCCAGCACGCGGCCGACGTCACGCAGCACGCCGCGCGCCTGCAAGGTGCCGAAGGTGATGATCTGGGCCACCTGATCGCGGCCGTAGCGCTCCTGCACGTAACGGATCACCTCGTCGCGGCGGTCCTGACAGAAGTCGATGTCGAAGTCCGGCATCGACACGCGTTCCGGATTGAGGAAGCGCTCGAACAGGAGATCGAAGCGGAGCGGGTCAAGGTCGGTGATCAGCAGCGAATAAGCAACGAGCGAGCCTGCGCCCGAGCCACGGCCCGGCCCAACCGGAATGCCCTGCTCCTTGGCCCACGAGATGAAGTCCGACACGATCAGGAAGTAGCCCGGATACTTCATCCGCTCGATGGTCGAGAGCTCGAAGGCGAGCCGCTCCTGATACTCCTCGACCGTACGGCCTGGCGCGATGCCGTGCACTTCAATGCGCCGCTGCAAACCAGTCTCGGCGCGCTTGCGCAGGATGGCGGCTTCGTCGTCGTTCTTATCGCCCGCGGAGAAGCGTGGCAGAATCGGCTTGCGCGTGCCCGGACGGAACGCGCAGCGCTGCGCGATCTCGACCGTCGAGGCGAGCGCCTCCGGCAGATCGGCGAACAGCGCCGCCATCTCGGAACGGCTTTTGAAGTAGTGCTCGGCGGTGAGCTGCCGCCGCTCGGTCTCCGCCAGCAGCTTGCCTTCGGCGATGCAGATCAGCGCGTCGTGCGCCTCGTAGTCGTCGCGCTTGGCGAAAAACGGCTCGTTGGTCGCGACGAGCGGAATCTCCTGCGCGTAAGCCAATTCGACCAGCGGACTCTCCGCGAACTTCTCATCCGGAGTGCCGTGACGCTGCACCTCGACGTAGAGCCGGTCGCCGAACAACTGCTTCAGCGATGCCAGCCGCGAGGCGGCGAGATCGTTCTGTCCCGCAACGATCGCGGTGTCGATCGGACCGGTCGGACCGCCGGTCAGCGCGATCAATCCCGCCGTCTCGCCCTCGAGCCAGGCAAGCTTGAGGTGCGCCTTTTCGGTCGCAGGTGTTTCCAGAAACGCCCGCGACGACAGCTTTGCGAGACACTTGTAGCCATCCTCGCTCGTGGCCAGGAGCACAATCCGCGGCCATGGCTTGGTCCGGATCGGCTGGCGTGGATCGCGCGCTTCGTCGTCGAAATCCACGCCCAGCGTGCAGCCGACGATCGGCTGAATGCCGTAGCCCGCGACCTTCTCGGAGAATTCCAGCCCGCCGAACATGTTGTCGGTGTCGGTGAGCGCCAGCGCCGGCTGCTTGTCGGCCTTCGCAAACTCCGCGAGCTTGGCGATCGTCATTGCGCCTTCGAGCAGCGAATAGGCGGAATGGACGTGCAGATGCACGAAGCCGGGATCAGCGGTCACGGGGGCCTCAACGATTCGATTTTGAGCGATGGTGGGGACGCGGATGCGCCCTGTCCATCGCCAACGATCCGAAGCCCGAACATGTGCCTGTTTTCCTCAGCGGGAACCGCTGGAGTTGCAGCATTCGGTTGTGAATTTCGAAGACCCCTAGAACGGTAGGCCGCCGTCATGGCCTCGGAGCCGGGCAAGCCCGATTTCCGATGACCATCCACGTCTGATCGGGGATGGGGAAGACGCGGATACCCGGGGGCAGCCGGGTATGACGAGCGGGGTACCGGATACGCAAACGCAACGCTTACCGAACGCAAAACCCTCCCAGGCTCGCGCAGACCACTGGGCCGGCGCGCAGCACCATGGGCGCGCCTTACATCGCGGAGATGACTTGGGCCCAGATAGCGACCATCCCTAGAAACAGGCTGATCGAGGTCAGTGCGGCGGCTTCTTCAACGACAGCGCGGAACATGATGTCCTCCCTGAACGAAAAGAGAACATAGTTCATTGTTTGTTCTTTTGTCAAGCGCCCGTTCTTCGTCCTGCGGCGACCTGTCGCAAAAGCTTGATTACACCTGATAATCCGGCGTTTCACCGTCATGAACGAACGCATGTTCGCGGTGTTGTGCGCGCGTTCATATCCGCTGGTGTTCCATGCCCGGGAGCGCCCCATTGGCGCTGACAGGAGAACAACAACAATGCGTCGCCTTCTTCTCGCTTTCGGCCTGCTCGGCGGTCTTGTCGGCACGGCTGACGTCGCGGTCGCGCAGGACTGCATCCAGGACCAATATGGCCGGGTCGTCTGCGGCCAGCGCGTTCAGCCGTACTACCAGCAGCGCCCGCGCTATTACGAGCAGCAGCGCCCACGCTACTATGAGCAAGAGCCGCAATACCACCAGCGGCGTCCGCAGTCCGGTTTCAACTTCAACTTCGGTGGAGATGACGACGACCGCCGCTATGCGCCGCCGAGCCAGCGTTGGCGGACGTGGAACGGATGCCCGCCCAACTACACGGTGCAAGACGGCCTCTGCAAACCCTATACGGGGCGCTAAACGATTTGGGCCGCCAGGTAGCCCGAACAAAACAACGAGGCCGCCATCGCTGGCGGCCTCGTTCATTTTAGCGAGCGAGCCGACGCTATCGCAGCTCCACCACCCGGCCCTCCCGCAACGTCACCCGGCGGTCCATCCGCGCGGCCAGATCCATGTTGTGGGTGGCCAGCACCACTGCGAGTCCTGACGCGCGGATCAACTGGTCGAGCGCGTGAAAGACGTGGTCCGCCGTGTGCGGGTCGAGATTGCCCGTCGGTTCGTCGGCCAGCAGAAGCCGAGGCGCGTTTGCGACGGCGCGCGCGATCGCCACGCGCTGCTGCTCGCCGCCCGACAGTTCGGCCGGGCGGTGCGACAGCCGGTCCTTGAGCCCGAGATAGGACAGAAGCTCGCCCGCGCGCTCCCGCGCTTCGCCTTTCGCGAGCCCGCGCACCATCTGAGGCAGCATTACATTTTCGATTGCGGAGAATTCCGGCAGCAGATGATGCGCCTGATAGACGAAACCGATGGCGTTGCGCCGGATCTTGGTGCGGTCGGCATCCGACAGACTGCTGGTCGCGACACCATCGAGATAGACCTCGCCGCCGTCGGGATGCTCAAGCAAGCCGGTGATGTGCAGGAGCGTCGATTTGCCGGAGCCGGATGGCGCGACGAGCGCAACCGATTGACCCGGCCACACTGCAAGCTCGGCGCCCCTCAGGATTTCGAGGACCGCCTCGCCTTGGTTATAGCGCCGCTCGACCTGATGCAGGAAAACGACAGGTGTCTGCTCATCCGCCATCGGGTTACTCGTAACGCAGCGCTTCGACCGGATCGAGGCGCGCGGCGCGCCAGGACGGATACAGCGTCGCGAGCAGCGAAAGCGCGAGCGCCATGACGACGACCGCGGTGGTCTCGCCGACGTCGAGCTCGGCCGGCAGCCGCGACAGGAAGTAAAGCTCCGGCGAGAACAGCTCGGTGTTGGTCAGCCACGACATGAACTGGCGGATCGACTCGATGTTGAGGCACACGACCAGTCCGAGCAGGAAGCCGACCAGATCGCCAACCACGCCGATCGCGGCTCCGGTGATCAGGAAGACCCGCATGATCGAGCCCTGCGAAGCGCCCATCGTGCGCAGGATGCCGATGTCGCGGCCCTTGTCCTTCACCAGCATGATGAGGCTCGAGGCGATGTTAAACGCCGCCACCAGCACGATCATGGTGAGGATCAGGAACATCACGTTGCGCTCGACCTGAAGCGCATTGAAGAACGTCGCATTCCTCTGCCGCCAATCGACCATGAAGATCGGGCGCCCCGCCGCCTCACTCACGAGCTGGCGGAAGGTCGCGATCTTGTCCGGATTGGTCGTGTAGACCTCGATCGCGGTGACATCATTGTTGCGGTTGAAATAGGCCTGCGCCTCGGTGATCGGCATGAACACAAAGGCCGCGTCGTATTCCGACATGCCGATCTCGAAGACGGCCGCGATCTTGTAGGGCTTGATCCGCGGCGTCGTGCCCATCGGCGTCACGGCGCCGCGCGGCGCGACCAGCGTGATGTTATCGCCGGCGCGAAGTGTCAGTTGATCGGCAAGACGCCGGCCGATCACCACGCCCTGCCCCTGGTCGAAGCCTTCCAGCGTGCCCTGCTTGATGTTCTTGGCGATCGACGTGAGCCCGGCGAGGTCGTTGCCGCGGATGCCGCGCACCAGCACGCCGGCCGCATTGAACGGCGACGACGCCAGCGCCTGGCCTTCGACGATCGGCACCGCGAGGCGGATACCAGGCACCTTCGAAATGCGATCGGCCACCACCTCGAAATCGGTGAGCGGCGATTCCAGCGGTTGCACAAGGAGATGACCGTTGAGGCCGAGAATCTTGTCGAGGAGTTCGGTGCGGAAGCCGTTCATCACCGCCATGACGATGATGAGGGTCGCGACGCCCAGCATGATGCCGAGGAAGGAAAACCCCGCAATGATCGAGATGAATCCCTCTTTGCGCCGCGCCCGCAGGTAGCGCAGCGACAACATCCATTCAAACGGTGCGAAGGGACGTGTCCCCGACGGTTCACTCATCGCTTGCTCTTAATGTGAGATTTCATCCGATTCTGGCGGATTCAAGCCAGCTTCGGCCGCACGCAAGCGTGAGAAACACACAGAAACAACGTGGTTCAACGCGTCAGCAGGTCGAGAGTAGCCGACGGGCTCAGATTCTCCCGGCTGCCATCGGCGCGTTTCTTGACCTCGTATTGGCCGGCAGCAAGCCCCTTGGGGCCGATGACGACCTGATACGGCACGCCGATCAGGTCGGCGGTCGCAAACTTGGAACCCGGCCGTTCGTCGAGATCGTGGTAGAGCGCGTCAACGCCCTTGGCGGTGAGATCGCGGTAGAGCGCCTCGCAAGCCGCATCGGTGGCGCTGTCGCCCTGCTTCAGGTTCAGGATCGCCACCTTGAACGGCGCGACCGCCTCCGGCCACTTGATGCCGGCGTCGTCGTGGAACGCCTCGATGATTGCGGCGATCAGCCGCGTCGGGCCGATGCCGTAGGAGCCCATATGGACGGGCTTCTCGACGCCGTCAGGCCCGCTCACCACGGCCTTCATCGGCTCGGAGTATTTGGTGCCGAAATAGAAAATATGGCCGACCTCGATGCCGCGCGCCGACACCTGCTTGTCGGCCGGGATCGCGCCGAAGGCCGCGCTGTCGTGCTTCTCCGAGGTCGCCGCATACAGCGACGTCCACTTGTCGACGATGCCCTGTAACGACGAAACATCGTCGAAGTTCACGTCCGCCGGCGGAACCGGGAAATCGAGATAGTCCTTGTGGCAGAACACCTCGCTCTCGCCGGTCGAGGCGAGGATGATGAACTCGTGGCTGAGGTTGCCGCCGATCGGCCCGGTATCCGCCACCATCGGAATCGCTTTCAGCCCGAGCTGCGCGAAGGTCCGCAAGTATGCGACGAACATCTTGTTGTACGAATGCCGCGCGCCGGCCTGATCGATATCGAAGGAATAGGCATCCTTCATGAGGAACTCGCGGCCGCGCATCACGCCGAACCTCGGGCGGACCTCGTCCCGGAACTTCCATTGAATATGGTAGAGGTTCAGCGGGATGTCCTTGTACGAGCGCACGTACGAACGGAAGATCGAGGTGATCATCTCCTCGTTCGTCGGCCCGTAGAGCATTTCGCGCTCGTGCCGGTCCTCGATCCGCAGCATTTCCTTGCCGTAGTCGTCGTAGCGGCCGCTTTCCTTCCAGAGTTCCGCCGACTGGATGGTCGGCATCAGGAGTTCGATCGCGCCTGATCTGTTTTGCTCTTGCCGGATGATGGCGTTGATCTTGTTGAGCACCCGAAGCCCGAGCGGGAGCAACGTGTAGATCCCGGCGGCCTCCTGCTTGAGCATTCCGGCGCGCAACATCAGCCGGTGGGACGCGATTTCGGCGTCCTTCGGGGTCTCGCGCAGGATCGGCAGGAAGAAACGGGACAGGCGCATACGGAAATCTCTAGAATCGGGACCCGACTTGGCCGGGCGAGTGAAAGCGGATCGGGCGCGAAAATACAAGCCTCTCAAGGGCCTGAGGCCTGTTTTGGCGGCAGAAAACGGCCCCTTTCTGCCTTAATGACAAGCACGAAATGTTCAGTTAGCCTGTCTTTGCCGTCCGGGTTTTACCCGGCAACGCGGCCCTAGTCTTGGGAGGATTAGCCAAAAAGCGCGCCAACGGCGCCGCTGCCTCGAAGAGAGTTCTGCGTGTCGGGGCACAACTGGACTTTCAAGAAATCCAAGCAGGGCTTTGTCCCTGCTCTTTTTTTTGCGCTTCGCTAGACGCCCATCCAGCGCGCGAGATCGTCCAGGGTCACGATCCGCTTGATGTAGAGGAAGGCACAGATCGCGAAGATCACGCTCGAGACGATCGTGGTCCAGATCAACTTGCGAACGAGCCGCGGAACCGTCGGAGCGCCTGGATCAGTGCCCGGCGGGCTGTCCGCCCCCTGCGCCGTCACGCCCCACGGCAGGACCGCAAACAGCGTGATCCACCAGATCAGGAAATAGATCGCGATCGCCGTGGTGATCTGCATTCACGCCTGCTCGAGTTCGACCAGCGTGCCGCAGAAATCCTTCGGATGAAGGAACAGCACGGGTTTGTTGTGAGCCCCGATCTTCGGGGTGCCGTCGCCCAGCACGCGCGCGCCCTGCGCTTTCAGTTGGTCGCGCGCGGCGATGATGTCGTCCACCTCGTAACAAATGTGGTGGATGCCGCCGTCCGGATTGCGCTCCAGGAATTTGGCAATCGGCGAGTCCGCGCCGAGCGGCTCCAGAAGCTCGATCTTGGTGTTCGGCAGATTGATGAACACTGTCGTCACGCCGTGGGCAGCCTGCGGCACGGCGGCGGACACGTCCGCGCCGAGCGTCTTGCGATAGACCTCACTGGCCTTGGCAATGTCGCGCACCGCAATGGCCACGTGGTTGAGCCGTCCGATCATGTCCCTCGCATGTCCTTCTTTTGCGGCCCGGCAGCCGTCCCTTCCATAGCGGGCCGGAGCAGGAACCGCTAGGCGGAGAGCAACCCCAGATCGCTCAGGATGGCGCGCATTTCGCCGCGTTCGCGCTTGAGATGGTCGGTCAATGCGGGACCGTCGAGGACCATTTCTGTCCAGAAGTGCTTGGCGAGATCGACCTTCCATTCGGCCGTCTGAGTGGCCTTACGACAAATACTCGCCCAAAACGCGACCTGCTCTGCGCTCATGCTCGGCGGGCCGCTGGCGCCCCGCCATGAACCGATGACGCAATCGACGCCCTGCTCCCTCCAGGTCGGCGCGACCGCGTAGCAGCCCGGCAGCCGTTCGGGTGA
This sequence comes from Pseudomonadota bacterium, assembly GCA_040756555.1. Taxonomy (GTDB): domain Bacteria; phylum Pseudomonadota; class Alphaproteobacteria; order Rhizobiales; family Xanthobacteraceae; genus Z2-YC6860. Next base: position 421,723 of record JBFLYS010000002.1, read on the forward strand.
CGAGATGCCGATGGCGCGCAGCCGCCCCGCCTCGATCTCGGGAACGGAGCTTGCGGCGGTGATCGCACCGACATCGGCGTTGCCTGCGACCACATCGGCCACGGCGTCGAGCGCCGTATCGAACACGCGGATCTTCGGCGCGCGAGTGTTGGCACCGGCATAACGGACGACCTTGGCGAGCGCGACGTGGTTGGAATTACCGAGCGACGTCGAGAGCGCGACCGTGACGCCCGCCGGGTCTTTGGCAAAGCGCGTCAGAAGGCCCTTGCCGTCATGGATCGTGGAATCCGCGTCGACCACGAAGGCGATATATTCCGAATAGAGGATCGCGACGGGCGGGTACTTATCCGGGTCGGATTTCGTGACGCCGGTGAGATAATCCGCCGTCATGTTCGGCGAGCTGATGCCGATGACGTGCCCCTCGCCCGCGCGGCCGTCCATATGGACCCAGGCCTTGCGGCCGCCGTCGCCGCCGACATTCACGACTTTCACCGGCACATCGATCAGCTTGTTCGCCTCGATGGCGCGAGCAAGCGCGCGAGCGGAGCGGTCAAGACCGCCACCCGGCGGAGTGCCCGCGACGATCTCAAGCTCCTGCGTCGGCTTCCAATTCATTCCAGTCACTCACTGTTTCGGCGCGACCGAGAGACCGCCCAGAACCTTGGTCCAGAGCGCGACCTCTTCCTTGAAGTAGGTTTCGAAATAAGCGGTCGAACGCTGCTCCTTCGGCACCACGTCATAGCCAAGATCGGCAAAGCGCTTCACGGTCGCCTCGTCTTCAAGCGCCGAGGCCAGCGCTCTATTGAGCTTTTCGACGATCGGCTTCGGCGTGCCCTTGGGCGCCGACAATCCGAACCAGACCGAAAGCTTGAACGCAGGCAATCCCGCCTCCGCCGTGGTCGGCACGTTCGGCAGCATCGGCGAGCGCTTGTCGCTCGTCACCGCGTAAGCCTTCAACGCGCCGCTCTGCACATGCTGCGCGATGTTGACGATCTGGTTACAGCCGAAGTCCACGGTGCCGGCAACGACGTCCTGCGTCGCCTGCGGCGTTCCGCGGTAAGACACAACCGTCGGATTCACATTCGCGAGCGAATGGAACACCGAGCAGGCCAGATTGGAGATCGAGCCGACACCGGCGTCAGCCTCCGTGACCTTCTTTTCATTCGCGCGCAGATACGCGATGAACTCCTGCAACGTGTTGGCCGGCACATCGCGTTTGGCGACGAGCACGACCGGCGACACGTTGATAAGGCCGATGTGCTCCCAATCGGCGGGCTTATACGGCGTCTCCTTGACCAGATATTCGATCGCGGCGTGCGTGCCTGAGCCCGATATGACGATCTGGTAGCCGTCCGGCGGTGCCTTCGCGACGCGGTTCGAGCCGATCGTGCCGCCAGCCCCGGTGACGTTCTCGACGATCACAGCCTGGCCCAAAGCCTTCGCCATATGCGTCGCGATCAGGCGCGCCGTGGTGTCCGACGGGCCGCCCGGCGGAAACGGCGCGACCAGCGTCACCGGCCGGTTCGGAAAATCCTGTGCGTCGGCACCTGAAACGAGACATGCGGCAAACAACGCCGCGACGAGCGTTCGCCTTCCCATTCGCGCCTCCCAAACGACTTCTTATTCCGGCTCGAGGCCGGCCGTTTTATCGGCGAACATTCGCGCGCGCCGTTGCGGGAACGGTGTCGGTTTCAGGGAGCCTTGGCAAGCCGGGTCGGCGGCCTACACAATCAAGACGTGCACGTAAACGAGGGGCTTCTTGCCCCAGTTCTGGGCGAGCGCCCCGCGCACCGCACGGCGGATCGACTCCTCGACCGCGTCGGGATCGCGGCGGCGCGGCTTGGGCAACGTCTCGAACGTCTCCAGCACGACATCGTTCGCGATTTCCAGCATCGCTTCGCCGGAGGCGGACTTTTCCGGAATGCCGACCAGTTCGATCTCCGGGTCCGACGCAAGCTGGCCCTTGTCGGTCATCGCCATCGCGACGAAAGCGATGCCGGCGAAGCTGAGACGCCTGCGATCCACGACCGCGCGCGAGTTCTCCTCCACGAGCAGCGAGCCGTCCTTGTAAACGCGGCCGGTCGGGATTTCGTCGATGATGCCGGGATTGCCGGGACCGAGTCTCACGAGATCGCCGTTGCGGCACATGCCGACTTGAACGCCGAGCGAACGCGCGAGCTTGGCGTGTTCGGACAGATGCAGGGATTCGCCGTGCACTGGGATGAGCAACTGCGGCTTCACCCAGCCGATCAACTCCTCCAGCTCCGCGCGCCGCGGATGGCCCGAGACGTGAACCAGATGCGTGCGGTCGGTGATGACCTCGACGCCCTGATCGATCAGCCCGTTGATGATCTGCGAGATCGCCTTCTCGTTGCCGGGGATGGGCCGCGACGAGAAGATCACGCGATCGCCTTTGGACAACCCGATCTCCGGATGCTCGTCCGCCGCGATACGGGCGAGTGCCGCACGGGGCTCGCCTTGGCTGCCGGTGCAGAGCGCCACGACCTTGTCGCGCGGCAGATGGCCGTACATCTCCATGCCACGGAAGGGACGGATGCCATCGAGATAGCCAGTCTCGCGCGCGACCTGCGCCACACGCTCCATCGCGCGCCCGACCAGCACCACCTCGCGATCGGCGGCGCGGGCGGCTTCGGCCACGGCACGGATGCGGGCGACGTTGGAGGCAAAGGTCGTCACAGCGACACGGCTCGGCGCGTTGGCGATCAGCTCGGCCAACGTCTTGGCGACATCGGCTTCGGACGGCGAGCGGCCGTCGCGCACCGCATTGGTGGAGTCGCCGATCAGCGCGAGGCATCCCTCGTCGCCCAGAGCACGGAGCTTCGCCTCGTCGGTCGGATCGCCGAGGATCGGCGTCGGATCGAGCTTCCAGTCGCCGGTGTGCAGCACATTGCCATGCGGCGTGCGGATGATCAGCGCGTTGGCTTCCGGGATCGAGTGCGCGACCGTGCACAGCTCGATGTCGAATGGACCGACCTCGAAACGCGAGCCGAGCGCCACTTCCTTGACCGGCACCTCCGGAGCCTCACGCTCGCCCAGGCGCTTGGCTTCGAACAGCGCCGCGGTGAACGGCGTCGCATAGACCGGCACCTTCAGCTTCGGCCACAGGTCGAGCAATGCGCCGAAATGGTCCTCGTGGGCGTGGGTCAGCACGATGCCCGCGATATTGCGGCGCTCTTCGACGAGAAACTTGATGTCCGGCAGAATCAGATCGACGCCCGGCAAATGCTCTTCCGAAGCGAACGAGACGCCGACATCGACGATCAGCCAGGTGCGCTTCTTCTCGTCGCCCAGCCCGTAAATGTAGAGATTCATGCCGATCTCGCCGACGCCGCCGATCGGCGCGAACACGAGTTCGCTGTTCGCATTCGCCATGATGCTAGTGTCCCACGAGGACGTCGCCCGCGGCGATCGTCTCAGTCGCGCCGTTCGGCAGGCGCAGAACGAGGCAGCCGCGGTCGTCCACGGTCTCGAAACGGCCGACGCGCGTGCCTTCGGTCACAGCGACCTTGATGTCATGGCCGAGGTTTGCGGCGCGCTTGAGCCATTCGGCGCGGATCGCGACAAAGCCCGCACCGCGATCCCATTGCGCGAGACGCTGCGCCATCGCGCCGGAGAGCGCCTCGAAAACCTTCTCAGGCGAAGCGCGAAGCCCCGCCGAGGCAAGATCGGTTGCAGGGAAATCGGTGCCCGACGGATGATGCGCGCAATTGACGCCGATGCCGATCACGGCGGCGTTGCCCTCGCCTTCGATCAGGATGCCGGCAAACTTGCAGCCGTCGATCAGCAGGTCATTGGGCCATTTCAGAAGGAGCCGCGAGGACACGCCAGGAATGCGCGCACCGACGGCGTCATGCAGCGCCAGCGCCGCGACGAACGACAGCTCCGCCCGGCGATCCGGCGGCGACGGGTCGGTCAGCACAAGGCTCGTGTAGAGATTTCCGGGCTCGGAGACCCAGGTGCGGCCGCGCCGGCCGCGACCGGCAGTCTGGCTCCTGGCCGTGACCCACAACGGCCCGTGCTCGCCCTCACGGGCGAGCCTCAGACCCTCGGCGTTGGTCGAACCGATCGTGTCGTAGCTGATGAGCCGCGCGCCGGCTGCCGCCGCTGCGGGGTCCAGGTTCATCAGAATAGCGATTTCGCCGCCACGATCGCGGCGTTGAGCAGCGGTGCCGGATAGACGAAGAACAGGAGCGTGAAGAGCCCGGTGATGCCGAGCACGGCCTTCAGCTCACCCGGCATCGGCACAAAGCCCGCGGCAGGCTCGTCGAAGTACATCGTCTTCACGATCAGCAGGTAATAGTAGGCGCCCACCACGCTCGCGAGCACGCCGATGACGGCGAGCGCGTAAAGCCCGGCGTTGATGGCGGCGAGGAACACGTAGTACTTCGCGAAGAAGCCCGCGAGCGGCGGAATGCCGGCGAGCGAGAACATGAGCAGACCGAGGAAGAACGCGAGCCCCGGATGGGTGCGCGCAAGACCCGCGAGATCGGAGATGTTCTCGACAGCCCCGTCCGAGCGGCGCATGGCGAGCACGACGCAGAAGGTGCCGAGCGTCATGGCCAAGTAGATCGCCATGTAGATCAGGACGCCCTGCACGCCTTCAGCGGTGCCGGCGGCAAGGCCGACCAGCGCGAAACCCATGTGGCCGATCGACGAGTACGCCAGCAGGCGCTTGATGTTGCGCTGGCCGATGGCGGCGAAGGCGCCGAGCACCATCGAGGCGATGGCGACGAACACCACGATCTGCTGCCACTGCGGCACGATGCCGGGGAACGCGGTGGTGGCAACGCGCACGAAGATGGCGATGCCGGCGATCTTAGGCGCCGCGGCAAAAAAAGCCGTGACCGGCGTCGGCGCGCCTTCGTAGACGTCCGGCGTCCACATGTGGAACGGCACGGCGGAGACCTTGAAGCAGAGGCCCGCGAACAGGAACACGAGGCCGAACACGAGGCCCACGCCGGCGTGGGTCGACGCCTTCGCGATGCCCGCGAACGACACCGTGCCGGTGAAGCCGTAGATCAGCGAGCAGCCATAGAGCAGCATGCCCGACGACAGCGCGCCGAGGACGAAATACTTGAGACCCGCTTCGGTCGACTTCACGCTGTCGCGGTTCGAAGCCGCGACCACGTAAAGCGCAAGGCTCATCAGCTCGAGGCCGAGATAGAGCGCGATCAGGTCGGCAGCCGAAATGAGCATCCCCATGCCGGTCGTCGAGAGCAGGATCAGTACCGCGTATTCGAACGTCCTCTGCTTCTCGACGGTCTGATAGTTCAACGACATGACGATCGCGACCGCCGAGGCGACGAAGGCGATGACCTTCATGAAGCGGGCGAAGCTGTCGACCACAATGCTGCCGTTCATGGTCGTCCCGCCCGGCACGGTGGCGGCAGCAACCGCGGCCGCGAGCAGGATCAGGATCGCGAGCATGTTGACGGCGCGCGTGACGTCCTTGCCATAGGCGCCGATCATCAGCAGCACCATGGCGCCGACCGCCAACATGATCTCCGGCAGCAGCGGGGCGAGCGACGGAAGTGCGTTCATCGGCGCGGCCTCACTTCACCACGGCGGCGGATTTCACCGCGATCGCCTTGTTGTAGCCATCGAGCAGCGCCGCAACGGAGCTGGCCGACATGTCGAGGATCGGTTTCGGATAGAAGCCGAATATGAGAGTCAGGATAACGAGCGGCGCGAACACCAAACTCTCGCGCCAGCCCATGTCCGTGATGCCCGCGAGCGCCGGCTTCTCGAGCTTGCCGAACACGACCTTGCGGTAGAGCCAGAGCGCGTAAGCCGCCGACAGGATGACGCCGAGCGTCGCAAGGGTCGCGACCGTGATGTTGGTGCGGAACGTGCCGATCAGCGACAGGAACTCGCCGACGAAACCCGAGGTGCCCGGCAGGCCGACGTTCGCCAGCGTGAACAGCAGGAACACGAAGGCGTAGAGCGGCATCCGGTTCACGAGGCCGCCGTACACCGATATCTCGCGGCTATGCATGCGGTCATAGACCACGCCGACACAGAGGAAGAGCGCGGCGGAGACAAAGCCGTGCGAGATCATCTGGAAGATGCCGCCGGCGACGCCCTGGGTGTTGGCCGCGAAAATACCCATCGTCACGAAGCCCATGTGGGCGACGGACGAATAGGCAATCAGCTTCTTCATGTCCTCCTGCACGAGCGCGACCAGCGACGTGTAGACGATCGCGACCACGGACAGCGTGAACACAAATGGCGCGAAGTCATGCGACGCCATCGGGAACATCGGCAGGGAGAAGCGCAGGAACCCATAACCGCCCATCTTCAGAAGGATGGCGGCCAGGATCACCGAGCCCGCGGTCGGCGCCTCGACGTGCGCGTCGGGGAGCCAGGTGTGGACCGGCCACATCGGCATCTTCACCGCGAAGGAGGCGAAGAACGCGAACCACAGCCACGGCTGCATGCTGACCGGGAAGTTGTACTTCAGCAGCACCGTGATGTCGGTCGTACCGGACTGCCAGTACATCGCCATGATGGCGAGCAGCATCAGCACCGAGCCGAGCAGCGTGTAGAGGAAGAACTTGAAGCTCGCGTAGACGCGCCGCGGGCCTCCCCAGACGCCGATGATGAGGAACATCGGGATCAGGCCGCCTTCGAAGAACAGATAGAACAGCACCAGGTCGAGCGCGGAGAAGGTGCCGATCATCAGCGTCTCGAGCACCAGGAACGCGATCATGTACTCCTTGACGCGGTTCTGGATGGCGAGCCAGCTCGCGGCGATGCAAAGCGGCATCAGCGCGGTGGTCAGGATCAAGAACGGCAACGAAATGCCGTCGACACCCATGCGGTAGGTCGCGAACCCGCCGAGCCATTCGCGCTTCTCGACGAACTGGAACTCCGGCGATCCGGCGTCGAAACGCCAGAGCATGATCAGCGACACCGCGAAGGTGATGATCGTGGTCCAGAGCGCGACCCAGCGGACGTTACGCGTGCCCGCTTCGTCATTGCGCATCATCGCAATGAACAGCACGCCGACGATCGGCAGGAAGGTGGTGACGGAAAGGATCGGCCAGCTCGCCATCAGTGGCCTCCCCCGGCGAACATGAACCAGGTGATGAGCGCAGCCGCTCCGATCAGCATGGCGAAAGCATAGTGATAGAGGTAACCCGTTTGCAGGCGCACGACGTTGCGCGTCACGTCAAGCACGCGCGCGGACACGCCGTCCGGCCCGAGACCATCGATGATGCGGCCGTCGCCGCCCTTCCAGAGCAGGCGGCCGACCCAGAGCGCAGGCCGCACGAACAGGAAGTCGTAGATCTCGTCGAAGTACCACTTGTTGAGCAGGAAGCGGTAGAGGATGCCCTGCTCCTTTGCGAGGCGCACCGGGATGTCCGGGCGGCGCAGGTAGAAGTACCAGGCAACCACGAAGCCGCCCGCCATCATGAAGGTCGGCACCCAGGGGATCAGCGCCGGGATGTGGTGCATCTCCTCGATCACCGAGGGCTTCTGCTTGATCGACTCGCGGAAGAATTCCGCAATGTGATGGCCCGCGAAATACTCGTAGAAGGCGAAGCCGGCCACGATCGAGCCGACAGCCAGCACAGCGAGCGGAATCAAGATCACCGCCGGGCTCTCGTGCGCGGCGTCATAATGCTTCTGGTCGTGCGGCTCGCCGTGGAAGGTCTTGAAGATCAGGCGCCACGAATAGAACGAGGTCAGGCCGGCGGCGATCACGGTCATCACGAAACCGTAGACCGCGAACGTGTTGTGGCTCGCGAAGGCCGCCTCGATGATCGCGTCCTTGGAGAAATAGCCCGCGGTGCACGGGAATCCGGTCAGCGCCAGCGTGCCGATCACCATGCACCAGTAGGTGAACGGGATCTTCTTGCGCAGCCCGCCCATCGCGCGGATGTCCTGCTCGTGATGCATCGCCATGATCACCGAGCCGCAACCTAAGAACAGCAGCGCCTTGAAGAAGGCATGCGTGAACAGGTGGAACATGCCGACCGAATAGGCGCCGACGCCCATCGCGACGAACATGTAGCCGAGCTGCGAGCAGGTCGAATAGGCGACGATACGCTTGATGTCGTTCTGCACGAGACCGACGGTTGCGGCGAAGAATGCGGTCGTCGCACCGACGAGTGTCACGACCGCGAGCGCCGTCGTCGACAATTCGAACAGCGGCGACAAGCGCGCGACCATGAACACGCCGGCTGTCACCATCGTCGCGGCATGAATGAGCGCGGAGACCGGCGTCGGGCCTTCCATCGCATCCGGCAGCCAGGTGTGCAGCAGGAACTGCGCCGACTTGCCCATCGCGCCCATGAACAGGAGCAGGCAGATCAGCGTCATCGCGTCGGCGTGCCAGCCGAAGAAATTGATGGTCTTGCCGGTGAGCGACGGCGCCTGAGCGAAGATCGTGTCGAAGTCGATCGAGCTCGTCATCATGAACACGGCGAAGATGCCGAGCGCGAAGCCGAAATCGCCGACGCGGTTGACCACGAAGGCCTTGATCGCTGCCGCGTTGGCCTCCGGCTTGTAGTACCAGAATCCGATCAGGAGATAGCTCGCGAGACCCACACCTTCCCAGCCGAAGAAAAGCTGGGCGAGGTTGTCCGATGTCACCAGCGCAAGCATCGCGAAGGTGAACAGCGACAGGTAGGCGAAGAACCGCGGCCGGTACGGGTCTTCGTGCATGTAACCGGTCGAATACAGATGCACCAGCGCGGACACGGTCGTCACCACGACCAGCATCACCGACGTCAGCGTATCGATGCGGAGCGCCCAATCGACCTTGAAGTCGCCCGCCACCATCCACGGCATGACGGCGATGCGCTCGTCGTGATGGCCGAAGCCGACCTGCCAGAGCGCGATCCAGGACAGCACGCAGGCGATGAACAGGAATGCGGTCGTGATGATCTCCGCCCCGCGCGAGCCTTCGGCTGCCGGCTCGACCGGGCCGTGGCCATGATCGTCGTGACCGTGAGCGTGATCATCGTGCGCCGCGTGTGCGTGCGCATGACCATGTCCGGCATGATGATCGTCGGACGGCTCTGCGCCGGGGAAGCGTTTCATCGCCCCAAAGAGGGAGATGAGACCCGCGAGGATCGCGCCGAGCAGCGGCAGGAAGACGATCGCCTGATACATAACGGTTCCCGTCAGCCCTTCATCAGGTTGATGTCTTCGACGGCGATCGAGCCGCGATTGCGGAAATAGACGACGAGCACCGCGAGGCCGATGGCGGCTTCGGCCGCGGCAACGGTCAGCACCAGGAGCGCAAACACCTGGCCGACGATGTCGCCGAGATAGGTCGAGAACGCCACCAGGTTGATGTTGACGGCGAGCAGGATCAGCTCGATCGACATCAGGATGACGATGACGTTTTTGCGGTTCAGGAAGATGCCGAAGATCCCGAGCGTGAACAGGATCGCGGCAACCGAGAGATAATGACCGAGCCCGATTTCCATGTCAGAGCCCCTGCCCTGGCCGGACTTTGACGACTTCCATCGCGGTCTCTTTCGTGCGCGCGTTCTGCACCGAGATGTTCTGGCGCTTGACGCCAGCCTTGTGGCGGAGCGTCAGCACGATCGCGCCGACCATCGCAACGAGAAGCACAACGCCGGCGGCTTGGAAGTAATAGATGTACTGCGTGTAGAGCACGCGGCCGAGCGCCTCGGTGTTGGTGATATTCGCCGGGATCGCGGAGATCGCGGGCTTCGTCACGTTGCCGCCGATCACCCACGCGCCCACCACGAGCAGAAGCTCGGCAAGGAACACGACCCCCACCAGCGCGCCGACCGGCAGATATTGCAGGAAGCCTTGGCGCAGTTCCGCGAAATCGACGTCGAGCATCATGACGACGAACAGGAACAGCACCGCGACCGCGCCGACGTAGACGACGATCAGGATCATGGCGAGGAACTCGGCGCCCATCATCACGAACAGGCCCGCAGCGTTGACGAACGCCAGGATCAGATAGAGCACCGAATGCACCGGGTTGCGCGACGCGATCACCATGAAGGCGGACGCGACGCAGATGCCGGCGAAGAGATAGAAGAAGAGAGCTTGCAGGATCATCGCGGAGCAGCCCTCACCGGTACGGCGCGTCGAGCGCGATGTTCTTCGCGATCTCGCGCTCCCAACGGTCACCGTTCGCGAGCAGCTTTTCCTTGTCGTAGTAGAGCTCTTCGCGGGTTTCGGTGGCGAATTCGAAGTTCGGGCCCTCGACGATGGCGTCGACCGGGCAAGCCTCCTGGCAGAGGCCGCAGTAGATGCACTTCACCATGTCGATGTCGTAGCGCGTGGTGCGGCGCGTGCCGTCGTTCCTTCGCGGGCCTGCCTCGATGGTGATGGCCTGCGCCGGGCAGATCGCCTCGCAGAGCTTACAGGCGATGCAGCGCTCCTCGCCGTTCGGATAGCGGCGCAACGCGTGCTCGCCGCGGAAGCGCGGCGAGATCGGCCCTTTCTCAAACGGATAGTTGAGCGTGGGCTTCGGCTTGAAGAAGTAACGCATGGCGAGGAAGAACGCCGATACGAACTCCGTCAGGAAGATCGATTTTGCGGCTTGATCGAGCCTCATCGTCTTATCCTTTCGGCGCCAGGCCGCCGAACTGCAGGACGGCCGCGACGATCACGACCATCGCCAGCGACAGCGGAAGGAACACCTTCCAGCCGAGCCGCATGAGCTGGTCGTAGCGGTAACGGGGCACGATGGCCTTCGCCATCGCGAACAAGAAGAACATGAACAGCGCCTTGAGCACGAACCAGATCACGCCCGGCACCCAGGTGAACGGCGCGATCGGGAATGGCGGGAGCCAGCCGCCCAGGAACAGGATCGTGGCCATCGCACACATGGTGGCGATGGCGACGTATTCGCCGAGCATGAACATCATGTACGGCGTCGAGCCGTATTCGACCATGAAGCCCGCCACGAGCTCGGACTCCGCTTCGACGAGGTCGAACGGCGGACGGTTGGTTTCCGCGAGCGCCGAGACGAAGAACACGACGAACATCGGCAGCAGCGGCAGCCAGTACCAGCCGAACATTCCGTATTGAGTATCTTGCGCGGTGACGATGGCCGAGAGCTTCAGCGAGCCCGCGCACAGCAGCACGGTGATGATCACGAATCCGATCGAGACTTCGTAGGACACCATCTGCGCAGCGGAACGCAGTGCCGCGAGGAACGGATACTTCGAGTTCGACGCCCAGCCCGCCATGATCACGCCGTAGACCATCAGCGACGAGATCGCGAAGATGTAGAGAATGCCGACGTTGATCTCGGCAATCACCCAACCGGCGTTGACCGGGATCACCGCCCAGGCGGCGAGCGCCAGCGTACAGGTGACGAGCGGCGCGAGCAGGAACACGCCCTTGTTGGCGCCGGCCGGGATGGTCGGCTCCTTGAGCACGAACTTCAGAAGGTCCGCGAAGGATTGCAGCAAGCCCCAAGGCCCGACCACGTTCGGGCCGCGGCGGATCTGCACCGCCGCCCAGATCTTGCGGTCGGCGAGCAGCACATAGGCGATGGCGACCAGCAGCACCACGAGCAGCAGCAGCGACTGCGCCACGATGATGATCAGCGGCCAGAGATAACCGGTCCAGAGTTCCGCGAAGGTCATGTCCTACTCCGCCGCGGTCAGTGTCGCGCGGCTTTCCGCCAGGGCCGAACACTCGGCCATCGTGGCGGACGCACGCGCGATGGGGTTGGTGAGATAGAAGTCGTCGATCGCCGGCTGGAACGGCGCCTTGTCCGGCGTCGAGGCGCGGCTCGCAAGCTGACGGATATCGTTGCCGTCACCCGCCGCGATCTGATCGATGCGTTGCAGATGCGGATGCGCCTTGAAGATCGCCGCGCGGAGTTGCGCGAGCGAGTCATAAGGCAGCTTGTGGCCAAGCAAGTCGGAGAGAGCGCGCAGGATCGCCCAATCCTCGCGGGCATCGCCTGGCGGGAACGCCGCGCGGCTCGACATCTGCACGCGGCCTTCGGTGTTCACGAAGATGCCGGACTTCTCGGGGTAAGCCGCGCCCGGCAGGATGACGTCGGCACGGTGTGCGCCGCTGTCGCCGTGGGTGCCGATGTAGACGACGAACGTGCCCGGCGGCACGTCGACCTCGTCGGCACCGAGCAGGAACAGAACGTCGGAGTTGCCGGCCTTGGTCATCTCGGCGGCGTTCTTGCCGCCCGCGCCGGGCACGAAAGCGATGTCGAGTGCGCCGACGCGCGAGGCTGTGGTGTGCAGCACTGAATAGCCGTTCCAGCCATCCTTCACCGCGCCCAACTCAATGGCGGCCTTGGCCGCCAGCGCCGCAACGCTCGCGCCATCAGGCCGCGCCAGCGCGCCCGTGCCGACGATGATCAGCGGGTTCGCAGCCTTCCTCAGCGTCTCCGCGAAGGCGTGACGGCCGGCCGCGACATCGGCCAGTGTTTCCGGACCCGCGCCGAGATAGTCGTATGGATAGGTCAGATCGGCCCTCTCGCCGATCATCGCGACCTGGAGCTTGCCGGTGCGCCAGCGCTTGCGGATGCGCGCGTTGAGCACCGACGCTTCCCTGCGCGGGTTGGAGCCGACGATCAGCAGCGCGTCGGCCTTCTCGATCCCCGCGATGGTCGCGTTAAACAGATAGGTCGAGCGGCCCCAGGCCGGATGCAGCGCCGCGCCGTCCTGACCGGCGTCGAGGTTCTTCGAACCGAGCCGCGTCATCAGATCCTTGAGCGCGAACATCTCCTCGACCGCGGCGAGATCGCCGGCGATGGCGCCGATCCGGTCGGCCTTGGCGGCCTTCACCTTGCCGACCACGACGTCGAACGCCTGCGCCCAGGTCGCGGGCGTCAGCCGGCCGTTCACGCGCACGTAAGGCTGATCGAGCCGCTGGGTGCGCAGGCCGTCCACGACGTGGCGCGTCTTGTCGGAAATCCACTCCTCGTTCACGTCGTCGTTGTTGCGCGGCAGAATGCGCATCACCTCACGGCCGCGGCTGTCGATGCGGATCGCCGAGCCGACGGCGTCCATCACGTCGACGGACTCGGTCTTGGTCAGTTCCCACGGCCGCGCCGAGAACGCGTAAGGCTTCGAGGTCAGCGCGCCGACCGGGCACAGATCGACGACGTTGCCTTGCAGCTCCGACGACATCGCCTGCTCGAGATAAGTCGTGATCTCCATGTCCTCGCCGCGGCCGATCGCGCCGAGCTCCGGCACGCCCGCAACCTCGGCGGAGAAACGAATGCACCGCGTGCAATGGATGCAGCGGTTCATGATCGTCTTGACCAGCGGGCCGATGTACTTGTCCTCGACCGCGCGCTTGTTCTCCTGATAGCGCGTAGAGTCGACGCCGTAGGCCATCGCCTGGTCCTGCAGATCGCACTCGCCGCCCTGATCGCAGATCGGGCAATCGAGCGGATGGTTGATCAGCAGGAACTCCATCACGCCTTCGCGGGCCTTCTTCACCATCGGCGACTTGGTGAACATCACCGGCGGCTCGCCGTTCGGGCCCGGGCGCAGATCGCGCACGTTCATGGCGCAGGACGCGACCGGCTTGGGCGGCCCGCCCTTCACCTCGATCAGGCACATGCGGCAGTTGCCGGCAATCGACAGCCGTTCATGGAAGCAGAAGCGCGGAATCTCGGCGCCCGCGGCCTCGCACGCCTGGAGCAGCGTGAACTCCGGCGGAACGTCGATCTCGATGCCGTCGACGATGATTTTGCTCATGCGCCTTACTCCGCCGCCACGAGCGCCGGACGATGCGCGTCGGCGTTGCGGGAGAATTCGTCGATGCGCCGCTCGATCTCCGGACGGAAGTGCCGGATCAGGCCCTGGATCGGCCAGGCGGCCGCGTCACCGAGCGCGCAGATGGTGTGGCCCTCGACCTGCTTGGTGACGTCGAGGAGTTGATCGATCTCGCGCTTCTGGGCGCGGCCATCGACCATGCGCATCATCACGCGCCACATCCAGCCGGTGCCCTCGCGGCACGGCGTGCACTGGCCGCAGCTCTCATGCTTGTAGAAGTACGACAGCCGCGCGATGGCGCGCACGATATCGGTCGACTTGTCCATCACGATCACGGCCGCGGTGCCGAGACCGGATTGCAGATTGCGCAGCGTGTCGAAGTCCATGAACGCATCGGCGATCTGATGCGCCGGCACGAGCGGCACCGACGAGCCGCCGGGGATCACGGCCAGCAGATTGTCCCAGCCGCCGCGGATGCCGCCGCAGTGGGCGTCGATCAGCTCGCGGAACGTGATGCCCATCGCCTCTTCGACGTTGCAGGGCTTGTTCACGTGGCCGGAGATGCAAAAGAGCTTGGTGCCGACGTTGTTCGGACGGCCGATGGCCGCGAACCACGCAGCGCCCCGGCGCAGAATGTCCGGCGCAACCGCGATCGACTCCACGTTGTTCACGGTGCTCGGGCAGCCGTAGAGGCCGACGTTGGCCGGGAACGGCGGCTTCAGCCGCGGCATGCCCTTTTTGCCTTCGAGGCTTTCCAGCAGCGCGGTTTCCTCGCCGCAGATGTAAGCGCCCGCGCCGTGGTGGACGACGATGTCGAAGTCGTAGCCCGAGCCGCAGGCGTTCTTGCCGATCAGCCCGGCCTCATAGGCCTGATCGACGGCGGCTTGCAGGCGCTCGCGCTCGCGGATGAACTCGCCGCGCACATAGATGTAGGCCGCGACCGCGTTCATCGCGAAGCCGGCCAGCAGACAGCCCTCCACGAGCAGATGCGGATCGTGCCGCATGATCTCGCGGTCCTTGCAGGTGCCGGGCTCGGACTCGTCGGCGTTGACGACGAGATAACTCGGCCGCCCGTCCTTGGATTCCTTGGGCATGAAGGACCACTTGAGACCGGTCGGGAAGCCCGCACCGCCGCGGCCGCGCAGGCCCGACGCCTTCATCTCGTTGACGATCCAGTCGCGGCCCTTCTCCATGATCGCCTTGGTGCCGTCCCAGGCGCCGCGCTTGCGCGCGCCCTCGAGGCCCCAATCATGGATGCCGTAGAGGTTCTTGAAGATGCGATCCTTGTCGTCGAGCATCGCTTAGGCCTTCACCGTCTTCAGCGTGGTCGGGCCGCCCTCAGGTGCGGATAGCTGCCGGTCAATTTGCGGACCCGGCTTCGGCGGCTTGCCGCTGGCAAATCCGTCGAGCAGCTTGTTGAAATTTTCCGCCGTCAGGTCCTCGTAGGTGTCCT
Organism: Pseudomonadota bacterium; assembly: GCA_040756555.1. Classification (GTDB taxonomy): domain Bacteria; phylum Pseudomonadota; class Alphaproteobacteria; order Rhizobiales; family Xanthobacteraceae; genus Z2-YC6860. The sequence continues at coordinate 436,894 of JBFLYS010000002.1, forward strand.
TGCCGATCAGCGCCATCGGCGCGTTCACGCACGCGCCGAGACACTCGACCTCTTCCCACGAGAAATCGCCGTTGTCCGAGACGTGCAGCGGATCGTGATGGATGCGGCTGCGGCAAACCTTGAAGAGCTCATCCGAGCCGCGCAGCATGCACGGTGTCGTCCCGCACACCTGGATGTGCGCCTTCTTGCCGACCGGCACCAGAACGAACTGGGTGTAGAAGGTCGCGACCTCGAGCGCGCGGATGCGCTCCATGCCGAGCATATCGCCGACATACTCGATCGCCTTCTGCGGCAGCCAGCCGCCGTTCTGCTCCTGCGCGCGCCACAGCAGCGGAATGACCGCCGACGCCTGACGGCCGGCCGGATATTTCGCAATGCGCGCCTTCGCCCATTCCAGGTTCTCCGCCGTGAAGGCGAAGTCCTTGGGCTGAAGCTCGGGCGGCGCGAGGCGGCGATTGGCCATTAGCGATCAACCTCTCCGAACACGATATCGAGCGAGCCGAGGATGGCGGACACGTCGGCCAGCATGTGGCCGCGGCACATGAAATCCATCGACTGAAGATGCGCGAACCCTGGCGCACGGATCTTGCACTTGTAGGGCTTGTTGGTGCCGTCGGCGACGAGATAGACGCCGAACTCGCCCTTGGGCGCTTCGACCGCGGCATAAACTTCGCCGGCTGGAACGTGGAAGCCTTCGGTGTAGAGCTTGAAGTGATGGATCAGCGCTTCCATCGACTTCTTCATCTCGCCGCGGCGCGGCGGCGTGATCTTGTTATCGACGACCACAATCGGGCCCTGCCCTTCCGGCGCGCGCAGCTTGGCGATGCACTGCTTCATAATGCGGATCGACTGCTTCATCTCTTCCATGCGGATGTGATAGCGGTCGTAGCAGTCGCCGTTCTTGCCGATCGGAATGTCGAATTCGAGCTCCGAATAGCATTCATAGGGCTGCGACTTGCGCAGGTCCCATGCCGCGCCCGAGCCGCGCACCATCACGCCGGAGAAGCCCCAGGCCCAGGCGTCTTTCAGACTCACGACGCCGATGTCGACGTTGCGCTGCTTGAAGATGCGGTTTTCGCTCAGCAGCCTGTCGAGATCGTCGACCACCTTGAGGAACGGATCGCAGAATGCGTCGATGTCGTCGATGAGCTGCGGTGTCAGGTCCTGGTGCACGCCGCCGACGCGAAAATACGCCGCGTGCATGCGCGAGCCGGACGCGCGCTCGTAGAACACCATCAGCTTCTCGCGCTCCTCGAAGCCCCACAGCGGCGGGGTGAGCGCGCCGACGTCCATCGCCTGCGTGGTGACGTTGAGGATGTGCGACAGGAGCCGGCCGATCTCGCAGAACAGCACGCGGATCAATTGCGCGCGCTTGGGCACCTGGAGGCCAAGAAGCTTCTCCGCCGCAAGGCAGAACGCGTGCTCCTGGTTCATCGGCGCGACGTAATCGAGCCGGTCGAAATACGGGATCGCCTGGAGATACGTCTTCTGCTCGATCAGCTTCTCGGTGCCGCGATGCAGGAGGCCGATGTGCGGGTCGACGCGCTCGACGACCTCGCCATCGAGTTCAAGCACCAGACGCAGCACGCCGTGCGCGGCCGGATGCTGCGGACCGAAGTTGATCGTGAAATTGCGGACCGCGCTGTCGGCCATGTCAGTTGCCCGCCTGCGAGAACGCGGCGAAGACTTCGGCGCCGGTCATGGTCTTGGTCTGGTTGGCGAAGGTGTAGTAATCGGGCTTTTCTTCGACGAAGATCTGCTGCGTGAACGTGAAGCCGTCGCGGTCGTCGAGCGCCTCGATCGAAACGAACACGGCGTTCTTGCCGACCAGCCGGTAGCACAGCGACGAGCCGCACCGGTTGCAGAAACCGCGCTCGCCCCACTCCGACGAGCGATAGAACGCCAGCCCATCGGTCTTCGTGAACTCGACGCTATCGCCGCAATCGACCATGAATGCAGGCCCGGCCGACCAGCGGCGGCACATGCCGCAATGGCAGACATCGGTGTGACGTTCGGCGGGCGCGGCAGTGAACCGGACTGCGCCGCACAGGCAGCCGCCTGTCATCTCGTTGGGACGCGTCACGACGGCTTGCCTCCCTCTTTCGCCTTCTCGTCGCCGGGCAGCACATAGTCGGTGCCCTCCCACGGCGAGAGGAAATCGAAATTGCGGAACTCCTGCGCGAGGCGGACCTTGTCGTAGACGACCCGCTTCTGCTCGTCGTCCCAGCGCACCTCGACGAAGCCGGTGACCGGGAAATCCTTGCGGAGCGGATGGCCTTCGAAACCGTAGTCGGTGAGCAGCCGCCGCATGTCGGGATGGCCGGTGAACACCACGCCGTAGAGATCGTAGGTCTCGCGCTCGAACCAGTCCGCACCGATGAACACACCGATCATCGACGGGACGGACTCGTCCTCACCGACCTCGATCTTCACGCGGATGCGCGCGTTCAGCTTGGGCGACAGCAGATGATAGACGACGTCGAAGCGCTTCTCGCGTGCCGGCCAGTCGACCGCGGTGATGTCGATGAAGCTGTAGAACTGGCAGCGCTCGTCGTCGCGCAGGAACGTGATGACCTTGATGATATCGGCCGCGTTCGCCGTGACCGTGAGCTCGCCGTTCGCGACCACAAAGCCCGTCACCGAGCCCGCAAGCGCGCCCGCGATCGTCTCACCGAGTTTTTGCAGCGTCTCGCTCATTCCGTCAGTCCACAATGAACAGCCGCGCGCCCTTGTCGGTGCGCGAGCGATGGGCGTCGGCGCCGTCGGCGACCTGATAGCTCATGCCGGGCTTCAGCGTGAACGTCCGCCCGTCGGCCAACTCAGTGTCGAGCTGGCCGTCCACGCAAAACAGGATGTGGCCCTTCTCGCACCAATGGTCGGCCACATAGCCCGGCGAATAGTCCACGAGCCGCACCCGGATGTCACCGAACTGCTGCGTGCGCCAGGTTGCGACGCCGACATCACCGCTGTGTGTCGTCGCCTCGACGCTCGTCCAGTCCGTGGTGCCAAATGGAATGCCGCTCATCCGCATCGGTCAGCGCTCGATCGTTCCGGTGCGGCGGATTTTCTTCTGGAGCAGCAGCACGCCATAAAGCAGCGCTTCGGCTGTGGGCGGGCAGCCCGGCACGTAAATGTCGACCGGCACGATGCGATCGCAGCCGCGCACCACCGAGTAGGAATAGTGATAGTAGCCGCCGCCGTTGGCGCAGCTTCCCATCGAGATGACGTAGCGCGGCTCCGGCATCTGGTCGTAGACCTTGCGGAGCGCGGGAGCCATCTTGTTGGTCAAGGTGCCGGCGACGATCATCACGTCGGACTGGCGCGGCGAGGCGCGAGGCGCGAAGCCGAAACGCTCCACGTCGTAGCGCGGCATCGAAAGCTGCATCATCTCGACGGCGCAGCACGCGAGGCCGAAGGTCATCCACATCAGCGAGCCGGTGCGGGCCCAGGTGACCAGGTCCTCGGTCGCGGTGACGATGAAGCCCTTGTCCGAGAGTTCGTCGTTCAGCCCGACGAAGAACGGATCGTCCGCCCCGACCGGCTTTCCGGTGCGCGGGTCGAGAATCCCCGTCGGAGCCGGTGCCACGAGCGTCGAGCGCTGAGGGGTCAATCCCATTCGAGCGCTCCCTTCTTCCACTCGTAGATAAATCCGATGGTCAGCACCGCAAGGAATACCATCATTGACCAGAAGCCGTAGGTACCGAGCTGCCCGAACACGATGGCCCAGGGGAACAGAAACGCGACCTCGAGGTCGAAAATGATGAACAGGATGGCGACCAGATAGAATCGCACATCGAATTTCATGCGGGCGTCATCGAACGCGTTGAATCCGCATTCGTAGGCCGACAGCTTTTCCGGATCGGGGTTCTGGTAGGCGACGATGAACGGAACCACCAAAAGCGCCAGTCCAAGCCCGAGCGCGACTGCGATGAAGATGACGAGAGGAAGGTAATCTTGCAGCAATGCGTTCATCGGCGACCTTCCGTCTGCCCCCGCCAAAGCCCGCTCCAGACCCCTCCAAACGCCATCACAAGGCGTCGGAAAGCCCTCTGAAATCCCCCAGCGGACTTAAGATTCGTTCCAAGGCAGGCGTGCGGAGGCTTAGCGCAGCGCACAAAGGGAGGCAAGGCGCGAAAAGCTTGATCCTGCCTCACGTTGCACGTCATCCCCACCGGCGTTTACGCTGGGGCCAAAAGGAGCATTTCTTGCCGTTCGGGATCGTTTCTAAGCCCCTGCAGACGTGGTTGAATACGCTGCGGCCACCAGAGGTTAGGAGTGCAGGTTCGATGCAGCAGATGAATCCCGGCGTCACCAAAGCCGGCACCGGCCTGGACGGCATTGTCTGGAACATCCTGGGCCAGACCTACGTGCCCAAGTCGCTCAACGAGCAGTCGTTCTCCTGGCACGCCACGTTCCCGCCGGGAACCTTCGTGCCGCCGCATATCCATCCGACCCAGGACGAGTTCATCTACATGCTGGAGGGCCGGCTCGACCTCGTCCTCGACGGCAAGGACTTCTTCGCGACCGCGGGCGACGTGATTCGTCTGCCGATGACGATCCCGCACGGCATCTTCAACAAGTCCGACCAGACCGTGAAATGCTTCTTCTGGGTGAGCCCGACCCGCAAGCTCTACGATCTGTTCTGGGGCATCCACTCGATGAAGGAGCAGAACCCGGACGCCGTGGTCGCGCTCTCCGCGCAGCACGAGGTCGTGTTCCTGCCGCCGCCTCCGGCCTGATACCGATCGGATCTGTGCGGGAGCCTTCACGTGAAGCTGTCCCGCCGCAAATTGCTCGCGACCGGCGCCGCAGGCGCGGTCGCGTTTTTGCAGCCGCGCATCCCGCCGGCCCGCGCCGCGGCCAAGGCCAAGTCGCTCGTCCTCAATGACGCGGGCAAGCTCAGCCCCACTCCGGTCGCCAGGCACATCGTCGTCCGCCCGAATGAAGACGAGGCGATCCTCGCGGAGCTCCGCACGCTTCTGAAGGATGCCGCGGCGGAGAACCGTCCCGTCGCCATCGGTGGTGCGCGGCATTCGATGGGCGGACAAAGCCTGCCGCGCGATGGCGTCGCAGGCTCGCTCGTTTCCCCGCTCTGCGTTCCAGACGTCGAAAAGAAAACCTATCGTGCCCGCGCGGGCGCGCGTTGGCGCGACATCATCAAGACGCTCGATCCGCTCGGCTTCTCGCCGAAGGTCATGCAGTCGAACAGCGACTTCAGCGTCGGCGGCACATTGTCTGTTAACGCACATGGCTGGCCGGCGCCGTTCGGGCCATTCGGAACCACGGTGAAATCGTTCCGTCTGATGCTGGCCGACGGCACGCTGCTCACCTGCTCGCCCAACGAGAACCCGGAGTTGTTCGGCCTCGCGATCGGCGGCTACGGCCTGTTCGGCATCGTCGTCGATATGGACGTCGAGATGGTCGACAATGTGCTGCTGGTCGCGAACTATGACGTGGTGCCCAAGCCCACAATCGGCGAACGCTTTGCCAACACCGCCAACGGCGATGGCGTGAAGATGGCCTACGGCCGCCTCAACGTCGCGCGTGAAGCCTTCCTCGCCGAAGGGCTGGTGGTGTCCTACAAGGCCGCCGAGGCGCAGCCGAAATCGCTGCCGCTTGCGGAACGCTCCGGGGCCTACAGCTTCGTCTCGCGGCAGCTTTATCGCGCACAGGTCGGCTCCGAGCGCGCCAAAAGAGCCCGTTGGTATGCAGAGACCAATCTGCTGCCCAAAGCCGCGGCGGCGAAGCCGCTCACTCGTAACGCGATCCTGAGCTACCCGGTTTCCATTCTCGCCGAAAACAGCCCGCGCCGCGTCGATATCCTGCACGAGTATTTCCTGCCGGCGGAGCGCGTCCTCGATTTCCAGATCGCCTGCGCCGAAAACATTCCGGAGACGCAGGATCTGCTGAACGTCACGCTGCGCTACGTCGAATCCGATCCGGTGAGCGTCATGGCCTTCGCGCCGAAACCACGCGTCGCTGCGGTGATGTCGTTCTCGCAAGCCGTGACGCCCAAAGCGGATGAAGCGGCTCGCGCGATGACCGAACGGTTGATCGAGGCTGTCATCGATCTCGGCGGCAGCTATTACCTGCCCTATCGGCTCCACGCGAAGCCGGAGCAGTTCAAGGCCGCCTACCCGAAGGCTGAGCAATTCGCCGCGAAGAAGCGCCACTACGATCCGCAGTTGCGTTTCCGCAACGCGCTCTGGGATCGGTATTTCGCCTAGGCCGCCTTGCCGGGCTTGTTGACCTGCTGCTGCGCATAGCCCGCGGTGGAAGCGTATCCACGCACGATGGCCTTGCGCTCCTCGTAGGACAGCACGTCGTCGATGTTGGAGAAGCCGTCCGGGGCGCGCTGCTCGACCGCGTCGATGACACCCTCGGGCCCGCCGCCACGGTTCATGCGAACGATCTGCGCCGTCGGCGGCAAACGCTCCTGCTCGTAGGCCCATAATGCCTGCATCGGATGATCGGCATTCTTCAACAAATCGGACAGGCAACGCGCATCGAGGATCGCCTGCGACGCGCCGTTCGAACCCACCGGATACATCGGATGTGCCGCATCGCCGAGCAGCGTGACGCGGCCATGTGACCAACGCGGCAGCGGATCGCGGTCGCACATCGGGTATTCCCAAAACTCCGGTGTCGCCTCGATCAGCGCCTTGGCGTCGACGTAAGGAATGCTGAAGCGCTGCACGTGCGGCATCAGGTCTTCGAAGCGGCCGGGGCGCGACCAGTCTTCCTTGTTCGGCGGAACGCCGCCCTCGCCCACCTTCACCAGCACCGCCCAGTTGGTCAGCGGGCGATCCTGCCGCAGACCCTCGCCGATCGGATAGACCACGAGCTTCCCCGCCATGCCGCCCGCGATCACCATCGAGCGGCCGGTGAGGAATTGCGGCCAATCCATCGCGCCGCGCCAGAGCATCGAGCCGTTCCAGCGCGCTGGGCCTTCGTTGGGAAACAGCGTGGACCGCACATAGGAGTGAATGCCGTCGCAGCCGATCAGCACGTCGCCCTGCGCGGTGTGGCGGTGCGATCCGTTGCGGTCGAAGAAATAGGCGGTGATGCCCGCGTCATTCTGCTGGAACGAGCCAAGCCGGTGCCCGGCGTGAATGCGGCTCTCACCGAGCCGCGCGCGCACGGCCTGATAGATCACGCCTTGCAGCCTGCCGCGATGGATCGAGAACTGCGGCACGTCGTAGCCCGCGTCGAGGCCGCGCGGTTCGCGCCAGATCTCCTGGCCGAGACGGTTGGTGTAGATCAACTCGTGGGTGCGGATCGCAACCGCGTCGAGCCGCGGCAGCAGCCCGAGCTCTTTCAGCTCCTTGATCGCGTGCGGCAGCGTGTTGATGCCGACACCAAGCTCACGGACGCCCTCGGCCTGCTCGAACAACTCGCAGTCGATGCCGCGCGCATGCAGCATGAGAGCCAGTGTGAGCCCGCCAACGCCCCCGCCGACGATAATCACCTTCACGGCGAAACGCCCTTTACGCAACCTGATGCCGCGCCCCTATAATGTCGGCTGAGAGCGGAACTGCAACCGCTTCCAGGCCGCTTGGTTGACGGCCAAAAGGGAATGGATCGAGGAGCGAAAATGGCGCGTAAAGTGATGATTTCCTGCGCGGTTACGGGGTCCGCGGACACCCCCGGCAAGAACCCGGCGGTGCCGGTGACGCCGGAGCAGATTGCGACCTCCTCGCTCGATGCCGCCAAGGCCGGCGCCGCCATCGTGCATATCCACGTGCGCGATCCCAAGACCACCAAGCCCAGCATGGACAAAGCGCTCTACCGCGAGGTGGTCGAGCGCATCCGCGAAAAGAATTCCGACGTCATCATCAACCTGACGACCGGCCCCGGCGCGCGGTTCTGGCACGACGAGCAGGACCCGACGAAGGCGAGCGCGGGTTCGACGCTGCGCGGCCCCGAGGAGCGCGTGCAGCATGTGTTGGAGTTGCGTCCGGAGATTTGCAGCCTCGACATGGGCAGTCTCAACATGGGCGACCGTGTGTTCATCAACACGCCGACGCATCTGAAGACGATGGCGCTCGCGATCAAAGACGCGGGCGTGACGCCGGAGCTTGAGGTGTTCGAGACCGGCCACCTGCTGCTCGCCAAGAAATTCCTCGAGAACGGTCTGGTGAAGGGGCCGGGCCTCTTTCAAATCTGCCTCGGCATCCAGTGGGGCCAGCCCGCGACGCCCGAAGCGATGACTTACATGCGGAGCTTGCTGCCGGCGGACTGCACCTGGTTCGCGTTCGGCATCTCGCTCTGGCAATTCCCGATGGTCGCCCAGGCCGTACTGCTCGGCGGCCACCCGCGCGTCGGTATGGAGGACAACATCTATCTCGAGAAGGGCAAGCTCGCGCCGTCGAACGCAGCGCTCGTCGAGAAGGCCGGCAGGATCATCGAAATCCTGGGCGATCAGGTCGCAACGTCCGCCGACGCGCGGCAGATGCTGGGGATCGGCAAGAACGCGTAGCGTTCCGCTATCGCCTCACCGTCTTTGAACCAAACACCGATGTCATCGCCGGGCTTGTCCCGGCGATCCCGCTTAGGTGAGCACAGTGCCTCCCTTAGCGGGATGCCCGGCACAAGGCCGGGCATGACGGCGGTATGTATGGCTGTCTTCAGAAAAATAGCGCCGCGCCTCTTGACTGAATTCCTACTGTATATAATCCTATGAATGTCCGATCCAACCGAGGGCGTTGTCATGAGACGTCATTGCAGCGGGAGCGGATGCGGAAGCCTGCGCTTGGGGCTCGTAACCCCAATCCCGGGCGGCTCCGGGCATCGAGTCGGGCGGCACTAGGACCGCTCTGCGAGGTGCTCGCTGGACTGGGACAGGGTGACGAAGCCCACGTCCCAGGAAACCCGGCCCGGAGCTGAGTTGCGGTCCACGGACCGCAATGAGCGCCGCGATGGAGCGCTGGGTGGCGAGCGTGTCTTTCGAGCGAAAAGACGCGCCACGCCGCAAGGCGTGACTAGATGGTTGCGCTGCTCAGCGCTCCATCCCCTCGACTATTCCGAGGGGGAAGAAGGAAGACGGCGGCCGGGCGCCGGAACCAGCCCCGGAGCGAATTGGCGTGGCTGTTTGACAAGTGAATCCGGAAACGAGCGACGCGAGGCACCTGCCCCGCGTCAAACTCCGCTGTCATCCCCGCGAAAGCGGGGATTCAGCTCTTCCTTGTCGCAAATACAAAGCGCGGTGGTTATGGGTCCCCGCTTTCGCGGGGACGACACAACATCGACCGCCTCGTGGCCTACTTCTGCGCCGGCGCGTACTTGCCGCCGGTCTGCGGCGTGTGAACGCCCTGCGCGCCGCTTTCCTTGTGCTTGAGCCGTGTGATGCGCGCCCAGGTGCGCTTGAGCGGGTCCTTCACCGTGATGTGCAGCGTGCCGAGCCCTTCGGTCGTCAGCTCGATCTTGTCGCCGTTCATGAACGGATTGAGACCGCGGTGGTTGGTGCCGGTCGCGACGATGTCGCCCGGCAGCAGCGTGTGGATCGCCGTCACCCACTCGATGCAGCGCGGGATCTTGTGCGCCATGTCGTCGGAGTTGAACTTCTGCATCACCGTGCCGTTGTTGGTCAGCACGATCGCGAGCTTGTGCGGGTCCTTGATCTCGTCGGCGGTGACGATGTACGGCCCGATCGGCGCGAACGTGTCGCGCGACTTCATCTGGTAGAACACGTTGGTCGGCGGCACCACGCCGCGCGCCGAGCCATCGATGAAGTTGGTGTAGCCGAAGACGTACTTCATCGCGTCCTTGGCCTTCACGTTCGTCGCCGTCTTGCCGATGACGACGGCGAACTCCGCCTCGCCCTCGAACACCGACGCCGCCATGTCCGGCAGCACCATCGTGTCGCCGTCGCCGATGATCGAGCTCGGCGACTTCATGAAAGCGTTGATCGGCGCCGGCTCCGGCAGCGTGCCGTCTTCCATGTAATTGACGGCCATGCAGATGATGTTCTCAGGCTTCGGCAGCGGCGGCCGCAGCTTCACCTTCGACAGCGGCTTGCCTTTGCCCTTCTTCGCGGCCGCGGCGAGCTTGCCCTTGTAGGTGCTCCACTTCTCGATCACGCCGCGGATCACGTCCTGCGGACCGAGCGCCTTGATGCCCTTCGTCACGGCGGACACGTCGACGATCTTGTCGCCGACCACGACGCCCAGCTTGTAGTTGTCGAAAAACGCCAGCTTCATGTTCGCTCCCTAGTGCAATGCACTTCTAGTCAATGGTGGCCCCGATATCCTTCACCAGCTTACCGTACTTCTCGTTGTCGCGGGCAATCGCAGACTTGAATTGCGCGATGTCCCAGTTGATCGGCTGGAGGCTGATGCTCGCGATCTTGTCGCGCACATGCGGGTCGTTGAGCGCCGTGCCGATGTCGCCCCGTAATCGCTGAAGGACCGGCTCGGGCGTGCCCGCCGGCGCGAAGATGCCGAGCCAAACGGTGAATTCGTAGCCCGGGTAGAATTCGCCGATGGCCGGCAGCTCGGGAAACATCTGCGAGCGCTGCGCACCGGTGGTTGCAAGCGGCCTGATTTTCCCGCTTTTCATTTGCACCACGTTCGAGGCGCCCGAGATCATCACTGGCACCTCACCCGCAACGAGCGCGGTCGCTGCCGGCGCACCGGAGCGGTACGGCACATGCGACATGTCCAGTTTGGCGACCTGCTTGAACAGCTCCATCATCAGATGGTGCGCGCTGCCGTTGCCGGCCGAGCCATAGGCGAGCGGCGGGTGCGCCTTCTTCGCGTAGTCGACGAACTCCTGGAATGTCTTCACCGGCACCTGCGGATTGACCGCGAGGAAGAACTGGCTGGTCGCGACAGTCGAAACCGGCACCAGATCCTTGATCGGGTCGTAGGGCAGCTTCGGGTAAAGGTGCGGGTTAACGACGATCTGGCTGTCCGGCGCGAGGATCAGCGTATAGCCGTCGGGCGCGGATTTCGCGGCAAGATCGCCCGCGATGTTGCCGTTCGAGCCGGGCCGGTTCTCCACGATGACAGGCTGACCAAGCAACTCTGAGAGCCGCTGCGTCACGAAGCGCGCGAGGAGATCGGGCGCGCCGCCGGGCGCGTAACCGGTCAGCACCTTCACCGGACGATTGGGATATTGCGCAGACGCTGGAGATGCAGCCCACAGCAACGCGAATGCGGCGCAGACGACGCGCAAAACGGCGCATAGGCGCGGCATTCAGGCGGCCTCCGGCTGGGCAATGGCGCAGGAAGCCTAGCACGTCACCGAAATAGAAAACCCGCCGTCGCGGGTGCTGGGCGGGCTGCCTCTTTCGATTTTTCACTTTCGCTGCCGGGCAGTGAAAGTGGCGGGAGCGACGGGACTCGAACCCGCGACCTCTGCCGTGACAGGGCAGCGCTCTAACCAACTGAGCTACGCCCCCGCGGGCGTGGGAGGGACTTAAATGCCACCCCACTCCAAGTCAACACTTGAGGTCCGGCCACCCGCGGAACGCGGTTATTAACGCGTGTTCGAGCCCGTTATTGCCGCGTCCGAGCCTTATTGTCTGGTCCAGGCCTCACCGCCGACGGTGCGGCCGTTGGTCCAGGCCCAAACGCCCTCCCAACCGTCGCCCTTGGCGCCGTAGATCGCGAGGCCGGACTGGTTGCCCGAACGGTAGCTCACGGCGAGCCCCTCGGTGCTGCCGATGCCGGTTCCGACGTAGGTATCGCCACCGATGGTCCAAGTGACCTTGTAGGTCTCGCCGGTCTTCTCCACGACGACGGTTCCGCTGTAGCGCGAAGCGCCGCCCGGATTGCTACCGACCACCTTGTAAGTTCCTTCCGGCTCGCCAGCGAAGGCCACCAGCGCGCTCATGACAAGCGCCGCGCATGCGGCGGTGAATTTCAGGATCATGGTCGTCTCCCGTGAAAGTGAGGCGCTTTGAAATGCGCCTGAACCCAGCACCAGGACGATATCCGGCGCGCGGGCGTCGCACTATGACAACCCGGCTTGACTCCGAGGGATTTGATATACCGCTGCGCGAAGAGTGGTGGGCGGTGACGGGATCGAACCGCCGACATTCTGCGTGTAAAGCAGACGCTCTACCAGCTGAGCTAACCGCCCTCGCCCTGGTTATCGCGCCGGGCCGCTCGCAGCGCAAGTTTCCAAATACACGAACGCCCCCACGATGAGCGCGGAGGCGTCCGTCAATGAAACGAGTTCGAAGCTTACTTGTTGACCGCTTCCTTCAGGCCCTTGCCGGCCGAGAAGCGCGGACGACGCGCAGCCTTGATCTTCACCGGCGCCCCGGTGCGCGGATCACGGCCTTCGCGGGCCGCGCGCTTGACGACACGGAAATTGCCAAAGCCCATGATCTTCACTTCGCCGCCCTTCTTCAGCGTCGACGTGATGGCATCAAAGGTCGCGTCGACCGCCGAAGCAGCCGCTGTCTTCGTCATCTGGGCCTTGTCGGCCACCGCAGCGATGAGCTCGTTCTTGGTCATCTGACCGATCCTTTCCCAATCGAATCGCCGGCGCATGTGCCGTCGAGTGGGCGGAGAATTTTCCGAAACCTTCGCGAAAGCAACGATTCGTTCGTTAACGCGGGGGCGCAACCGGTGATTCGCAAACAACGAATCGTGGAAAACGCAGATGCAATCTGAATTCTCGGCACATCACCGCGGCTTGTCGTCCGTGACAGAGTGCGAAACAATTCTGTCACAGCCGAGAGAATCGGTAGCGATGCATTGCGCGACTCGGTTTGAGATTCGTTAAACCGCCATGACGCGGCATGCGTTCATTGCCGGTGGCTCCGTCGGCAATCCGTTCGCCGATTACAGCGCTGTAGCCGTCAATTGCGCTTGTCGACGATCTCGAAACCCGTTGCCTTCCATTGCGGCTCCTTCGACGGGTCGGCGATGAATTTGATGAACGCCTGCGCCGCATCCGGCTGTGCGCTGTCGGTCATGACGGCGCTGCCATAGACGATGTAGTTCTGCTGCGCCGATGGCAGCATTCCTGCAACAGCAACGCCCTTTACACTCAACACTTCACTCAAAAGATAAAGCCCGATCTCGATATCGCCTTTGGCGATGTGCTCGGCGCCGCCGCTGATCGCGCTCTGCGGACGGATGATCCGCTCCGGCGTCTCGACGATGTCCCATTGCTTCAACATCGCAGCGATGTGCCGTCCGCCCGGCGTCGATTGAGGATCGGCGTGGGTGATGGAGCGCGCCTTCGTCAGGACTTCACGGAGCTTTTCGGACGTGGAGACGTCCGGCTTGGGCGCTCCCTCTTTGATCACGACGGCAATCCCGACGCGCGCCAACAGGCCGCGACTGCCTGGCTTCAGCTTGCCGGCCTTCTCCAGCGGCTCCAGAAGCGGCGACGGCAGCAGCACCACATCCGCCTTCTCGCCGGCCAATAAACGCTGCTGGATCGTGCCCACGACGGCGTAGATGAATTGCAGCTTGTTGTTTGTCTGCTGCTCATAGAGCGGCGCGATCAGCTTCAGCGCGTCCTGTGGCGCACCACCGCTGTAGACGCGCAAGTCAGCCCCCGACGCGGATGCCGTCATAGCCAACATCGCCAGTCCCGCGCTCCAGTAACGCATCGCTCTCCCCCGCTTCGCGTTATTTCAGCGGCGCAAGCAGCCGGTCGATTTCCTTGTTCGCGCGCGCCACAGCCTCGGGATTGTAAGACGGCCGACCTGCGGTGAAGAAGCCGTGTCCGGCGCCAGGGTGAAGGTGCACCTCGATCTCGCCGTTGGTCTTCGACGCTGCATCGACCGTATCGATTTCTGATTTCGGAATGTGCTCATCGTCCAGCCCGTAGTGCAGTTGCAGCGGGCAATTCACCTTGGCGATCTCGTCGAGGTGTTTGGCGATCCCAAGCGCGTAGAGCGCGACAGCGGCATCGACGCCCGCACGAGCAGCCGCAAGGAATGCAGTGCGTCCGCCCATGCAGAAGCCGATCGCGGCAACCTTGCCGTTGCACTGCGGCTGCGCGCGCAGCCATTCGACGGCAAGCCGCGTATCCTCGGCCGCCTTGTCGAAATCGAACACTTGCAGCCGTTTCCAGGCCACATCGGCTTGGTCGAACGGCACCACACCCGTCACTTCCGAGCGCCAGAACAGGTTGGGCACCAGCGCACACCAGCCCTTGGCCGCGTATTCTTCCGCCATGTCGCGCTTGGAGACCGCGACACCCCACATTTCGGTGAGGATCACGAGCCCCGGACCGCGACCGATTTCCGGCCGGGCGAAATAGCTGTCGAAGGTGCGCGCGCCCTCGGTCTTCAACACCGGGGTTTCGATCTTGATCAGCGCCGCCTCCTCTTCCCTAGAGTTGCAGCATGTTGGCGGGCGTCTTTGCCGCTGTCCATCAACCCGTCCGCGCAAAAGAAAACGGCGGCGCCGAAGCGCCGCCGTTTCAACTCGTCTATTACAGGCCGCTTAGTGGGCGGTGAGGCCCGAAGCATCCTCTTCGACCACCGCATCCGGCGACTTCACCGGCTGCGCCGTCTCATCCCACTGGATCGGCTCCGGCACGCGCACCAGCGCGTGCTTGAGAACCTCGTCCATGCGCGAGACCGGAATGATCTCGAGGCCGCCTTTGATGTTGTCGGAGATTTCCACCAGATCCTTGGCGTTCTCCTCCGGGATCATCACGGTCTTGATGCCGCCGCGGTGCGCGGCAAGCAGCTTCTCCTTCAAGCCGCCGATCGGCAGCACGCGGCCGCGCAGCGTGATCTCGCCGGTCATGGCGACATCCTTGCGAACCGGGATGCCGGTCATCACCGAGATGATGGCGGTGACCATCGCGACGCCAGCCGACGGACCGTCCTTCGGGGTCGCCCCCTCCGGAACGTGCACGTGGATGTCACGCCGGTCGAACAGCGGCGGCTCGATGCCGAAGGCAACCGCGCGCGAACGGACGTAAGACGCCGCCGCCGAGATCGACTCCTTCATCACGTCGCGCAGGTTGCCCGTGACGGTCATGCGGCCCTTGCCGGGCATCATGACGCCTTCGATGGTGAGCAGCTCGCCGCCCACATCGGTCCAGGCCAGACCCGTGACCACGCCGACCAGATCCTCGGCTTCCACCTCGCCGTAGCGATACTTCGGCACGCCGAGGTAATCGCTGAGCTTCTTGGCGTCGACCGTGACCGACTTCGAGTTCTCGATCGTCAACTCCTTCACCGCCTTGCGGATCAGAGTCGAGATCTCGCGCTCGAGGTTACGAACGCCGGCTTCGCGCGTGTAACGGCGGATCAAGGTCAGCAACGCGTCGTCCGTGATCGACCATTCCGAAGGTTGCAAGCCGTGCTTGGTGATCGCGTTCGGGATCAAGTGCTTGCGCGCGATCTGGACCTTCTCGTCCTCGGTGTAGCCGGCGAGCCGGATGATCTCCATGCGGTCCATCAAAGGCGCAGGGATGTTCAGCGTGTTCGCCGTGGTGATGAACATCACGTTCGACAGATCGTAGTCGACCTCCAGATAGTGGTCGCTAAACGTGTGGTTCTGCTCAGGGTCCAGCACCTCGAGCAAGGCCGACGACGGATCGCCGCGGAAATCGGCGCCCATCTTGTCGATCTCGTCCAGCAGGAACAGCGGATTCGACGACTTGGCCTTTCTCATCGACTGGATGATCTTGCCGGGCATCGAACCGATGTAGGTCCTGCGGTGACCGCGGATCTCGGCCTCGTCGCGCACGCCGCCGAGGGAGACGCGCACGAACTCACGGCCGGTCGCCTTCGCGATCGACTTGCCGAGCGACGTCTTGCCCACGCCGGGAGGACCGACCAGGCACAGGATCGGCCCGGTCAGCTTGTTGGCGCGCTGCTGCACGGCGAGATACTCGACGATGCGCTCCTTGACCTTCTCCAGGCCATAGTGATCGGCATCGAGGATATCTTGCGCGAGCTTGAGATCCTTCTTGACCTTGGTCTTCTTGTTCCACGGGATCGAGAGCAACCAGTCGAGATAGTTGCGCACGACCGTCGCCTCGGCGGACATCGGAGACATCTGCCGGAGCTTCTTGAGCTCGTGCTGCGCCTTCTCGCGGGCTTCCTTCGAGAGCTTGGTCTTCTTGATGCGCTCCTCGATCTCGGCGAGCTCGTCCTTGCCTTCTTCGTCGCCGAGCTCCTTCTGGATCGCCTTCATCTGCTCGTTGAGGTAGTACTCGCGCTGGGTCTTCTCCATCTGGCGCTTGACGCGCGTGCGGATGCGCTTCTCGACCTGCAAGACCGAGATTTCGCTTTCCATCAGACCGAGCACCTTCTCCAGGCGCTCCGCGACCGTCATCGTCTCAAGGATTCCCTGCTTGTCGGGAATCTTGACCGCGAGATGCGAGGCGACCGTGTCGGCGAGCTTGGCGTAGTCGTCGATCTGCTGAACGACGCCCACCACCTCCGGCGAAACCTTCTTGTTGAGCTTCACGTAGCTCTCGAATTCGGTCACGACCGAACGCGCGAGCGCCTCGACCTCGACCTTTTCGCCCATCACGTCTTCGAGCACGACAGCGTCGGCTTCGTAATAGTCGGCGCGATCGGTGTACCTGAGCACCTTGCCGCGCTGCGCGCCCTCCACGAGCACCTTCACAGTGCCATCGGGAAGCTTCAGCAGCTGCAGCACGCTCGCAAGCGTACCGACCTCGAAAATGGAATTGGTCGCGGGATCATCATCGGAGGCGTTCTTCTGCGTGGCGAGCAGAATGAACGAGTCCGAGCGCATCACCTCTTCAAGCGCCTTGATCGACTTCTCGCGGCCCACGAACAGCGGGACGATCATGTGCGGGAACACAACGATGTCTCGCAGCGGCAACACCGGATAGGCTTTGGTTTCGCCAGGGGTGAGCGGCGGCCGTGGTTTTGCAAGTGTCATTGCGGGTAGTCCTTGTTGTTGTGCCCCTCCGTCATGGCCCGCAAATGCGCTGCCGCGATGGAGTGCCTGTGACCGGACAAGGGAAGCGGCTTCGCATGCAACGGAGCCGCTATGGGGTGGGCCGAAAGCCCTATCCGGGTATCGATTTCAGCGAATCTGACGACCACATTTCCTTCGCACGCTATTAGGTGGATAGCGGCAGGGAGGGTGTCAAGTAAGCCTGTAGATTCAAGCAAATGTGACCTCCCGATCCGCCATGCGGCGAATCGGCGTCTTGAACCAGGCAGGGCCGTTTGGCGGCGCCTTAGGAGGCGTTCGCGCCGGCGTCTCCGGCGCGGTCTGCGTAGATGTACAGAGGCCGGGCGGTGCCCTCGACCACTTCCTTCGAGATGACGACTTCCTCGACGCCTTCGAGGCTCGGCAGGTCGAACATCGTGTCGAGCAGGATACCTTCCATGATTGAACGGAGGCCACGCGCGCCGGTCTTGCGTTCGATCGCCTTGCGGGAGATTGCGCCGAGCGCCTCTTCCGCGAGTGTCAGATCGATCGACTCCATCTCGAACAGACGCTGGTACTGCTTTACCAAAGCGTTCTTCGGCTCGGTCAGGATCTTCTTGAGCGAAGCCTCGTCAAGGTCCTCAAGCGTGGCTACGACCGGCAGGCGGCCGACGAACTCGGGGATCAGGCCGTACTTCAACAAGTCTTCAGGCTCAACCTCACGGAAAATTTCGCCGGTGCGGCGATCCTCCGGAGCGACGACACGCGCGCCGAAGCCGATCGAGGTCGAGCGGCCGCGCGCGGAGATGATCTTGTCGAGCCCCGCGAACGCGCCGCCACACACGAACAGGATGTTCGTGGTGTCGACCTGGAGGAACTCCTGCTGCGGATGCTTGCGGCCGCCCTGCGGCGGAACCGAAGCAACCGTGCCTTCCATGATCTTGAGCAGCGCCTGCTGCACGCCCTCGCCCGACACGTCGCGGGTGATCGAGGGGTTGTCGGATTTGCGCGAAATCTTGTCGATCTCGTCGATATAGACGATGCCGCGCTGCGCGCGCTCGACGTTGTAGTCGGCGGCCTGCAACAGCTTGAGGATGATGTTCTCGACGTCCTCGCCGACGTAGCCGGCTTCAGTGAGCGTCGTCGCATCCGCCATCGTGAACGGCACATCGAGGATGCGCGCCAGGGTCTGGGCGAGAAGCGTCTTGCCCGAACCGGTCGGACCGATCAGCAGGATGTTCGACTTCGCAAGCTCGACGTCATTGTGCTTCGCCTGATGATTGAGGCGCTTGTAGTGGTTGTGCACGGCGACCGCGAGGACCTTCTTGGCGTGATCCTGGCCGATAACGTAGTCGTCGAGAACCTTGCGGATTTCCTTCGGCGTCGGGATGCCGTCCCGGGACTTCACCAGCGAGGATTTGTTCTCCTCGCGGATAATGTCCATGCAGAGCTCGACGCACTCGTCGCAAATGAAGACGGTCGGTCCGGCGATCAGCTTGCGGACCTCGTGCTGGCTCTTGCCGCAGAACGAGCAATAGAGCGTGTTCTTCGAATCGCTGCCGCCGACTTTGCTCATTCCGTTCTCCGTAACCCCGCGCGAAGCGGAGCCTATCTTCTAGCAGCCTCCGCGCTAAAAAAGCGTAGCGCGATTGTCATAATCTTCCTTGTTCCGGCCTCCAAATACTAGCGAAGCACGCTAGTCGAGGAACAATCAAGATTTGATTAACGATAACGCACCGTGCCGCAATGGCTTTTTCAGGGCCAAAGTTCCACCGCGCGCACCGCTCATCAGGGCTTGGCAGGCGCCGGATCGTCCGGGCGCTTCTCGATCACCTTGTCGATCAGGCCGAAGTCCTTGGCCATATCGGCGGTCAAAAAGTAGTCACGCTCCAGCGCATCCTCAATCTTCTTGATCGGCTGGCCGGTGTGCTTGACGTAGATCTCGTTGAGCCGCTTCTTCAAGTTTAGAATCTCTTGAGCGTGCAGCATGATGTCGGTCGCCTGGCCCTGGAACCCGCCTGACGGCTGATGGACCATAATGCGCGCATTGGGAACCGCGAAGCGCGCGTCCTTCGCGCCGGCCGCGAGCAGCAACGAGCCCATCGACGCCGCCTGCCCGATGCAGAGCGTCGAGACCGGCGGGCGGATGAACTGCATCGTGTCGTAGATCGCCATGCCCGATGTCACCACGCCACCGGGCGAGTTGATGTACATCGAGATTTCTTTCTTCGGATTCTCAGCTTCGAGAAACAGAAGCTGCGCGACAACCAGCGTCGCCATGCCGTCCTCGATCGGGCCGGTGATGAATACGATCCGCTCCTTTAGGAGACGGGAGAAGATGTCATAGGCGCGCTCGCCACGGTTGGTCTGCTCGACCACCATGGGCACCAAGTTCATGTAAGTCTCGACGGGATTCTTCATCACCCCTCCTCAAACGGCACTGCGCACCGAATCGCGCTTTCCGACAAAGATTATAGTGTTTTGGGCTGTCCAACGACGAGAGTCCGGCGGGACAGCCAGCGAATGATTAAGCGAACGCGTTAAACGCAACTCGTTCGGCGGGCGCTCGAACGGCGCGCGGGATGCGCGGTTCGACAGTTCAAATATGCCGGCCGTCACCCAACGCAAGACCCCGGCAAGGGACCGCCCCGCGCTGGCGCGCGGGGCCGGATTCATACGAGGCTGCGACGAAACGCTCAGGCCTCGTCTTCCTTGTAGAGCTCTTCGCGCGTCACAGTCTTGTCGGTGATCTTGGCGAGCTCGAGGATAAAGTCGATGACCTTGTCCTCGAAGATCGGGGCGCGCAGGCTCGCGACCGCACCTGGGTTCTTGCGGTAATAGTCCCAGATCTCCTGCTCACGGCCCGGCACCTGCCGCGCGCGATCCATCACGGCGCGCGACAATTCCTCGTCCGTCACCTTGATGTTGTTCTTCTCGCCGATCTCGGCGATGACGAGACCCAGCCGCACCCGCCGTTCGGCGATGCCGCGGTACTCTTCCTTCGCCTTCTCCTCGGTTGTGCCTTCGTCGGCGAAGGTGCGCTTCTGCCCCGCAAGGTCGTCGACGATGGTCTTCCAGACGTTGTTGAACTCGTCCTCGACCAGCGACGGCGGCGGCGTGAACTTGTGCTTGGCGTCGAGCTCGTCGAGGAGCTGGCGCTTGACCTTCTGACGGGAGACGGCGCCGTGCTCCTGCTGGAGCCGTGTCTTCATCATCTCCTTGAGCTTGGCGAGCGACTCCAGTCCGAGGGTCTTGGCGAACTCGTCGTCGATCGTCACCTCCTTCGGTGCATCGACCGACTTCACCACGACATCGAATTCAGCCGCCTTGCCGGCGAGATGCTCGGCCGGGTAGGCCTGCGGGAAGGTGACCTTCACGACATGCTTGTCACCGACGCCCAAACCGATGAGCTGCTCTTCGAAGCCTGGAATGAAGGTGTTGGAGCCGATACCGACGCCGACATCGCCGCCGGTGCCGCCTTCGAAGGCGACGCCATCGATCTTGCCAGTGAAGTCGATGATGACGCGGTCGCCGTTCGCGGCCTTCGCGCCCTCGCCCTTCGGCGCGAACGGACGGCTCTGCTCGGCAAGGCGCTTGAGCGCATCCTCGACCTCGGAGTCCTGAACCTCGGCGGTAAGGCGCTCGAGCTTAATACCCTTGAAGTCTGCGAGCTCGATGGGCGGCATGATCTCGATCGCGACCGTGTAGGTCAGATCGGATTGGCCCTCGACCATTTTCTCGATCGCGCCCTCTTCGGTGGGCATGGTCACCTGCGGTTCGCGCACCAGCTTGAAGCCGCGCTCGGTCACGATCTGCGCGTTGGCCTCGCGCACCGCGTTCTCGATGGTCTCCGCCATCACCGAGCGGCCGTACATCCGCTTGAGATGGTTCACCGGGACCTTGCCCGGACGGAAGCCGTTGATCCGAACCTGACCCTTCAGTTCGTCGAGCCGGGTGTCGACCTTGTTGGCCAGGTCGGCCATCGGGACCACGACTTTGAACTCGCGCTTGAGGCCGTCGCTGAGTGTTTCTGTTACTTGCATCACCACAATCTTCGTTCGTTGGTTGCCGTCTTCGCGGAATGTCGAAGGGGCTGGTGCGGGCGGAGGGACTCGAACCCCCACGACTTTCGCCGCCGGAACCTAAATCCGGTGCGTCTACCAATTCCGCCACGCCCGCCCGAGAGGTCTTGCGCGCACAGCTTTCGGCCGAGCGGCGCGGCTTATATCATGGCATTTGCGCGAAGCACTAACAAAAATAGGCTGTTTCGGTGACCGATCAACCGCTTGCTCCCGAGCTTGCTGCGCCCCTCACACGGCGGACTTTGCTTTCTGGCGCAACCTTCAGCGGGGCCGCCCTGGCCTTTCCCGGGCTTGGATGGGCTCAAACGGGCGCATCAGACGGGTTTCAGGTGATCCATGCTGGCCGGGCCGGCCCCACGCTACGGTTGAAACGCGGTGAGGAGGTCCGGGTTCGCCTCCTGAACGACACCCCAGAACCCGCCGCAATCCATTGGCACGGCGTCCGCGTCCCCAATGCCATGGACGGGGTGCCCGGGCTGACCCAGGCGCCGGTCGAGCCGGGCGGATCATTCGATTATCGCTTTATCGCCCCGGACGCCGGCACCTTCTGGTACCGCCCTGCAACCAGCGCGAGCGGCCAGCGCATGCGCGGCCCGGCCGGGGCGTTGATCGTTTCAGAAAGCGAGCTGGTCGAAGCCGACCGCGAGGCCGTGCTTCTCGTCAGCGAGATTCCGAACGCCGAAACCGCCGGCCATCTCACCGTGCAGACCAATCAGCGCCTGCGCTTCCGCATCATCAACGCGATGGCAACGCCACTGCCCCTTCGGCTCGACAAGCATCGCGCGACTGTGATGGCCATCGATGGGCAGCCTGCGGAGCCGTTCGCCGCGCGCGACGGACGCATTACGCTCGGTCCCGGCAATCGCACCGACCTTTTCCTCGACGCGACACTCGCGGCGGGCGACAGCGCGGCGCTGCTTGTCGAGAGCGCAAGCGGCGACATGCCGCTGCTGCGGCTTGTCTATGAAGGCGCACCCAGACGCCCTGCTCCGTTGCCTGTCCTGAAATCCATGCCAGCCAACCCGCTGCCGGAGCGGATGGATTTTCGCGGTGCATTGCGCATCGACGTGCCGCTGGAAGCGAAGTCGCTGGGGCGCGGCGCGCCGCTATTCCGGGCCAAGCGCGGACGCACTGTGGTGCTCGCGATCGCGAACAAGACCTCCGCGTTGCAAATGGTGCACCTGCACGGCCATTCGGTGCGACTGCTCGACAAGCTCGACGACGGCTGGAAGCCGTTCTGGCTCGACACCGTCGCCGCCGCGCCGGAGGGCATTACGCGCGTCGCCTTCGTCGCGGACAATCCGGGCAAATGGCTGATCGAAAGCCAGACCGCTGCTGCCTGGTTCGAAGTGGTTTAGGGCCAGACGCCGAGGTCGACGAACAGGCGGCGATAGACAGCCGGAAGCGCGTCCGGCAGGTCTTCGGAAATCAACCCAGGTCCCGCCTCGTTGCCGGCCTCACCATGCAGCCAGGTCGCAGCGCTCGCCGCCTCGAAGGCCGGCATCCCCTGCGCCATCAGACCGCCGATGAAGCCAGCCAGCACGTCCCCAGAGCCAGCGGTTGCGAGCCACGGCGGCGCGTTTTCGGTGATCGAGGCCCGCCCATCAGGCGCGGCAACCACCGTGTCCGAGCCTTTCAGGAGGACGACCGCTCCTGACTCAGAGGCCGCGGCCCTCGCTCGCTTTAATTTTCCAGCAGTATCCGAATAGTCCGCTCCGCTCTTAAACAAACGCGCGAACTCACCCTCATGTGGAGTCAGAACTACATGCTTCGATATATTTGATTTAATGAAAGAAAATAGGGTTTCAGGTGCCTCTGCGAAGCTTGTCAGAGCATCGGCATCCAAGACCACGGCCCGTTCACCGTGAAGTGCCACCGCAACCATTTCCCGCATCGGCACCCCAACCCCACCGCCCGGCCCAAGCACGACAGCGTTCGGCCGCTTGTCCTGGAGGAGGCTCGACAGTCCGGCCGCCCCATCAGCCTCCCGAACCATGACCGCAAGGCTCGAGGCTGCGTTGACCGCGAGCGCATCCTTCGGGCTCGCGATCGTCACAAGCCCCGCCCCCGCCCGCAGCGCGCCACGCGCGGCGAGCCGTGCAGCGCCCGTCGAGATCATCGGGCCGGACACAACGACCGCATGCCCACGCAGGTACTTGTGACCACCGGCGCGCGGCACTGGGAATTCCGCCGACCAGAGCGCCGGACAGTTGGCGAATGTCTTTGATCCGACGCTCGGCAATACGCTTTCAGGTATGCCGATGTCGGCCACCTCAACCGGGCCGCAATGCAGCCGCCCCGGCAACAACAGATGCCCAGGCTTCTTGCGGAAGAATGTCACCGTCTCGGTCGCGCGGATCGCGGCCCCCATCATCGTGCCGCTGTTGCCATTGATGCCGCTCGGCAGATCGACGGCAATGACCAGGACGCCGCGCGCATTGATCGCCTCGATCAGCGCGCGCGCTTGGCCTTCGAGCGGACGATCGAGTCCCGCGCCGAACAATGCATCGACGATCACATCTGCATCTTGCAGCCTCTCTACGGAAGCAGGCTCGGTCGCGCCACCCCAGCGCTTCGCCGCCTCTGCCGCGTCACCCCTCAGCTTCTCCACATCACCAAGAAGGAGAAGCCGCACCGGATAGCCGCGCGCGGCGAGAATCCGAGCCGCGACAAAACCGTCGCCGCCGTTGTTGCCGGGCCCAGCCACCACGCAGACCTTCGGAGCGCCGCTTAGATGCCGCGCCACCGCGTCGGCGACTGCGCGTCCCGCGCGCTCCATCAGCTCGATGCCCGGAATTCCGCTCGCGATCGCGAGGCGATCCGCTTCGGCCATTTCGGTGGTGGTCAGCAGTTCGAACATGTCGACCGGACAGTACCGATGGGAGCGCCACCCAACAACGAAACGGGACTTGACCGAAAGTTAGGCAACTTGCCTAATTTGCAGGCGGGACACTTGCGGCAGAAACGGGCAAAAGGCTACCAACAGCCCGCAAAGCCATAACAATTCAGGCTTTTCGGGTTTCCAGCCACCTTTGGCATGGACCCTGCTATCGGAGAACGCGGCGCTTCCGGTGTACGTTTCCGGACGGCCCGGGAGATGAAACGCGATGAAGAAGATCGAGGCCATCATCAAGCCGTTCAAGCTCGATGAGGTGAAAGAGGCACTGCAAGAAGTCGGCTTGCAGGGCATCACCGTGACCGAAGCCAAAGGTTTCGGCCGCCAGAAGGGCCACACCGAGCTCTATCGCGGCGCCGAGTACGTCGTGGATTTTCTCCCGAAGGTTAAGATCGAGATTGTGCTGGGTGACGAGATGGTCGAAAAAGCCGTCGAGGCTATTCGCCGCGCCGCTCAGACGGGACGCATCGGCGACGGAAAAATTTTCGTCTCGAACGTCGAAGAAGCAATCCGGATCAGAACGGGGGAATCCGGACTAGACGCCATCTGATCAAACGCCAGCTCATCCGCCAGTTCAGCTCACATCCCGTCACGAAAGGGAACGTATTCTATGACCACCGCCAAGAACGTCATGAAGATGATCAAGGACAACGACGTTAAATACGTCGATTTCCGGTTCACCGATCCGCGCGGAAAGTGGCAGCACGTCACTTTCGACGTCACGATGATCGAAGAGGATACGTTCGCTGAAGGCCAGATGTTCGACGGCTCCTCGATCGCGGGCTGGAAGGCGATCAACGAGTCCGACATGTGCCTGATGCCGGACCCGGCGTCTGCGACCATCGATCCGTTCTTTGCGGAAACCACGCTCGTCCTGATCTGCGACGTGCTCGAGCCGACCACCGGCGAGCCCTACAACCGCGATCCGCGCGGCATCGCCAAGAAGGCCGAGGGCCAGGTCAAGGCGATGGGCGTGGGCGACACCGTGTTCTTCGGACCGGAAGCCGAGTTCTTCGTGTTCGACGACGTGAAATATGCGGCGAATCCGTACAACACCGGCTTCAAGCTCGACTCCGTCGAACTGCCGACCAACTCGGATACAGCCTACGAAGGCGGCAACCTCGGCCACCGCATCGGCACCAAGAAGGGCTACTTCCCGGTGCCGCCGCAGGACTCGATCCAGGACATGCGCTCTGAAATGCTCGCCGCGATGGCGCGCATGGGCTGCGTGGTCGAGAAGCACCACCACGAAGTGGCGTCCGCCCAGCACGAACTGGGCCTTAAGTTCGCGCCGCTCACCGTGATGGCCGACCGTATGCAGATCTACAAGTACTGCATCCATCAGGTCGCCAACATCTACGGCAAGACCGCAACCTTCATGCCGAAGCCGATCTATGGCGACAACGGCTCGGGCATGCACTGCCACCAGTCGATCTGGAAGTCCGGCAAACCCGTGTTTGCCGGCAACAAGTACGCCGATCTGTCGGAGAGCTGTCTCTCCTATATCGCCGGCATCATCAAGCACGCGAAGGCCATCAACGCCTTCACCAACCCGACCACCAACTCCTACAAGCGTCTGGTGCCGGGTTATGAAGCGCCGGTGTTGCTCGCCTACTCGGCGCGCAACCGCTCGGCGTCGTGCCGCATCCCGTACACGACCAACCCGAAGGCCAAGCGCGTGGAGGTCCGCTTCCCCGATCCGCTCTGCAACCCGTATCTCGGTTTCGCCGCGATGCTGATGGCCGGTCTCGACGGCATCAAGAACAAGCTCCACCCCGGCGACGCGATGGACAAGGATCTCTATGATC
This sequence comes from Pseudomonadota bacterium, assembly GCA_040756555.1. Taxonomy (GTDB): domain Bacteria; phylum Pseudomonadota; class Alphaproteobacteria; order Rhizobiales; family Xanthobacteraceae; genus Z2-YC6860. The sequence goes on from JBFLYS010000002.1 coordinate 462,521, forward strand.
TCCCGCCGAAGGAGCTCAAGAAGATCCCGACCGTCTGCGGCTCGCTGCGCGAAGCGCTCGAAAGCCTCGACAAGGATCGCGCGTTCCTCAAGGTCGCGAACGTGTTCGACGATGACTTCATCGACAGCTACATCGAGCTGAAGATGACCGAGGTCATCCGCTTCGAGCACACCCCGCACCCGGTCGAGTTCGACATGTACTACTCGGCGTAACCCGCCAGTATTCTCAGGAAATGCAAAGGGCGCTCTTCGGAGCGCCCTTTTTCTATCCGCTTTCTTTTGACGACCCGTATGGCGGGCCGCCGCCCCTTGTGTCCCGCTATACGGCACAGCACACTCCCGGCCAAGACGGCGCGCGAAAGAACGCCGCGCGCCAACAGGGAGGACAAGGTGCTCAAAAAGCTTTTGCCGATATTCGGCGCATTCATCGCCGTAGCCGCGCTCGCGACGTCCGCGCCGGCGCAGGAAATCAAGCTCACACTCGCCGATCAGAATTCACCGACGGCCTGGGGTCCGGTGCATGCGCTCCAGCCGTGGGTGAAGCAGATCGAGGAGGCGACCAAAGGCCGCGTGAAGATCGAGGTCTTCCCGTCGCAAACGCTGGTGAAGGGCCCCGACATGTGGCGCCAGGTGCGCGCCGGCGTCGTGGATATTGGCTGGTGCTTTCACGGCTACTGGGCCGACCAGACACCGCTGGCCGACGTGATCTCACTGCCATTCCTGCCGACCAAGACATCCGAGCAGGCGAGCACTGTACTCTGGCAGCTCTACGAGAAATTCCCGGCGATCCAAAAGGAGTTCTCGGACGTTGTTCCGCTGCTCCTCTACACGACCTCGCCCTACTTCATCCTCACCACCAAGAAGCCGGTGAAGACGATGGAGGATATGAAGGGGCTAAAGATCCGCATTCCGGGCGGTCCGCCGACCGAGATGATCAAGGCGCTCGGCGCGGTGCCAGCTCCAATCCCGATGCCCGATATGTATCAGGCGCTCGACAAGGGCGTGGTGGACGGCATGGGCGTCCCGTGGGAGGCCGTGCAGGGCTTCCGGCTTTACGAGGTCGCGAAGTACTACACGATGGTTTCGACCGTCACGCCGTACTTCTCGCTCTGCGCCAACAAGCAGAAGTGGACGAGCCTGCCGAAGGACGTTCGCGACGCCATCATGGGCGTCAGCGGCGAGAAGGGCGCGAAGTTCTGGGGCAAGAACTTCTTCGACACCGCGGAAGCCGACGCGCTCGCCAAGATCAAGGCTGGCAACTACGCGATGGAACGCTACGAAATGCCCGCGGCCGAGGTGGCACGCTGGCAGAAGACCGCTGGCGAGCCGCTCTGGGAGGAGTGGGTGAAGAAGATGGAAGCCAAGGGCCACAAGGAGGCCCGCGACATCCTCAACACGACGCTCGATCTCCTGAAGAAGACTCCATAACGGGCAGGCTCCGGCCGCGCACGGCGCGGCCGGAGCTTTTTCTCCGACACCGCTGACGTTTCCATGAAATCCATCGGCAAAATCCTATCGTTCTGCGAGCTTGTGCTCGTCACGATCGCTATCGCAGCGACCGCGATCATGATGCTGCTCACCAGCGCCGACGCGGTGTTCCGCTACGCATTCAACAGCCCAATCCTCGGCGCTTACGAGATCACCGAGAAATATCTGATCGTGGCAGCGATCTTTCTCGGTCTCTCCTACGCTTACCGCGGCGGCGTGTTCATCCGCGTAACGTTTCTCGTGGACCGCCTCCCACCGGTCTGGAAAACCGCTGCAAACCATCTCTCACATGCGCTGTCGCTGGCTTATTGCGCGATCTTCATCGTCGCGACTTTCCAGCAGGCGCTGCGCTCGTTGTCCGACGACACCACGATGACCGTGCTGCCGATCCTGATCGGACCGTCCTACATGCTGGTGCCGATCGGATTCTTCGCGATGCTGATCCTGATGCTCGCGGACTTGCCGCGTATCCGCAAAGGCAACGCCTTGCTGTTCTCGCAAGAAGCACCCGAAAGCTGAATCGAGAGTTGAATGACCCTCGCGGCCACCCTTCCCCTTTTCGTTCTAATTCTCATGCTGCTGATCGGTACGCCGATCGCCGTAGCGCTTGCCGGCGCCGGTATGCTGGGCATTTATCTCGTCACCGGCGACGTCGCGAAGGTGTTGGGCATCATCAGCCTCGCGCCATACAGCTCGGTCGCAGACTACGCGCTTACGACCATCCCGATGTTCATCCTGATGGCGTATTTCTCCGCCTCCAGCGGACTGGCGCGCGACCTCTACGCCGCAGCGAGCGCATGGCTCTCGCACTTCAGAGGCGGGCTAGCCATCGCCACGGTCTTCGCCTGCGGCATCTTCGGGGCGATGTCGGGCGCTAGCACCGCGGCAGCTTCCGTGATGTCGAAGATTGCCATGCCCGAAATGCGGCGGCACGGGTACTCGGAAGAGCTTGGCGCAGGCGCTATTGGCGTCGGCGCCACACTCGATATCCTCATCCCGCCCTCGATCGCGATGGTGATCTATGGCATCGCGACACAGACCTCAATCGGCAAGCTGCTGATCGCAGGCATTGTGCCCGGCATCGTCGTCGGCATTTTGCTTTGCGTGATGATCTACATCTGGGTCCGCGTCGCGCCGAGCCATGCGCCGAAGGCTTTTCGCACACCTTCAGAAGAGCGCTGGGCGAGCCTGCGCCGCGTGTGGCCGAGCCTTCTGCTGATCGTGCTGGTTTTGATCCTGCTCTACAGCGGCGTCGCGACCCCCACCGAAGTGGGCGCGCTTGGCGCGCTGTTGGCCGCCATTATTGGCGCGGCATTCGGACGGCTCGATTGGCCGGGCTCCATCGACGCGTTGAAGTCCACCATCCGCACCTCGGCGATGATCTTCCTCATTCTGATCGGCGCGACCGTGTTCGGCTATTACATGACGTTGAGCCGGATTCCGCAGACGGTCGTGGTGCTCGTTACCGAGATGAACCTGAACCGCTGGATCGTCATCATCGGCATCGTGGTGGCCTACTTCGTCATCAGCATGTTCATGGACGAGATTCCCCTTTTGCTGCTGACACTGCAGCTCACCTTCCCGCTCATCACCTCGCTTGGCTTCGACCCGATCTGGTTCGGCGTTCTTTCGATGATGATGGTGGCGATGGGGCTGGTCTTTCCCCCGGTAGGCCTATTGGCGTTTGTCGTTAGCGCGACCGCCGGCGTCGATCTGATGAAGGTCTACAAGGGTTGCAGCATCCTGATGCTGGCCATCGTCGCCACCACCGTGCTGCTGATGATCTTCCCGCAAATGGCGCTCTGGCTGCCCGCCACGATGCGCTGATCAAACCAAAGCGATAACGAGCGCGAGAGCTGCAATCGCACCCGCCGCAATCAGCGCCGTGGGCTTGTGATTGGTGCTGTAGGCACCTGCGGCGCGCCGCTCCGCGATGATCGCGGCCTCGTATTCATCTGACGATGAATAGGCGCATGCGAGCGCAAGACCTGCGGCATCGGCTTCGAGCACGCCAGCTTCGGTCGGCTGGAAAGAACTGCGGGCACCCCACATAACGTTTAAAATACCTGAGGCTGGTAAACGGAGCGTATTCGCCCCAGCCGGGCAGCTCAGTGCGCCACAATGGCGACGGGCTGTAATTCCGGCACCAGCGAGCCCGCCTTTTCCGGCGCGATCACCGGCGTCTCTTCCGGCTCCGCAGCAACTACGCGATTACGACCACCGGACTTGGCCCGGTAAAGCGCGCCATCGGCCCGCTCCATAAGCGCGTCGAGCGTCACCGGCGGAATCGCCTCGGCAATGCCGATGCTGACAGTCGCATTCATCGCGTGACCCGAGATCACGACACCTGTGTTCTGGAAGGCGGCGCGAACGCGCTCAGCGACGATGTGTGCGTCAGAGATGCCGCCCGGAATAATGGCCGCGAATTCCTCGCCACCGAGGCGGCCGATCACGTCGGTCGCGCGCATGCTGCCGCTCGCCGTCTTAGCAAAGAGCTTTAGCGCATCGTCGCCAACCGCATGGCCGAACCGGTCGTTGATCGATTTGAAGTGATCAAGGTCGAAGGCGATCACACTCACCGGCTGCCCGCGCCGGGCGCGCTGCGCCATCAACTTGTAAGCGGCATCGTTGAAGGCGCGACGGTTGAACAGGCCGGTTAGCGGATCGGTCATCGCTGCGGTCTTGTGGACGGTCGCGACCTGCTCCTTCGCCATCACGACGACAATGAACGCTGTGCCCACCACATAGAGCAGCGTCTGGAGCGCGAACAGTGCGAACAAGCCATCGGTCGATGTGCTGGCCGGCATCAGAAGACTGAGTGGCAAGGGAGACAGGAACATCGCGGCATGGAACATCGGCACGAAACCTGTCGACCAACGCGATCGCCGCGACTTGCGGCGCTCATAGCGCAACTCGAGTGCAGTGAAGAAGGCGTAGGTCGCTATCACGATCGACGAAAGCAGCACGCGCATGTGCGTAGAATGCACAAAAGCCGGAAACTGCATCGCGAAGACCCAGAGCGTGGCGCCGGCAAACAGCGCCCCCGGCAACACCGGACGGCCGTGGAACAGCCGCGCGCCGCTCCAGATCAGGCCGGCTGACGTGAACAGAAGGGCGTTCGGAATTTCTGGCGATATCGCGATCAGGGGTGTCACCCCCTGTGTACCCCACAGCCCGACGGCCGAGGCGCCCATCAGATAGGCCGCGCCCCACCAGGCCAGCGCACGCACGCTACGCTCCTGCCACCACACGGCCACCAGGAACAACCCCAGCAGGCCCGCAATGCAGGTTGCGACGGTAAAGAGCGTTTGCGTATCCAGCAGCATCGGACGGCGTGTGGCTTTCTTGGCCGTTTCGCTTATCCGCGCACGACTGTCGTGTACGAACCTACGCAGTATCGCGTACGAAATTTTCTGAAGGTTTGACGGTATTCCGCGTGTTTTCGGCGAAGTTCGCAGAAAATAGCATGCAAGAAATGTGATTAGTGCCGGCAATCTCGAACGAGAAAAGCAGAAAGTTCGATCGAAATTTTCGTTGCAAAAATGCGAAGGGGCGCCCATGGCGCCCCTTCTTTCGTATTCCGCGAAACCGAAATTAGCGCTTCGAGAATTGGAACGAGCGACGCGCTTTCTTGTGGCCGTACTTCTTGCGCTCGACCACGCGGCTGTCGCGGGTGAGGAAGCCTCCGCGCTTAAGCACACCGCGCAGATCCGGCTCATAATGCGTGAGTGCCTTCGAGATGCCGTGACGCACAGCACCTGCCTGGCCCGAGAGACCGCCGCCCGAAACGGAGCAGATGATGTCGAACTGGCCATTGCGGTTGGACGCGACGAGCGGCTGCTGGATCAACATGCGAAGCACCGGACGGGCGAAGAACTCTTCGACTTTGCGGGTGTTCACGATGATCTTGCCGGCACCCGGCTTGATCCATACGCGGGCGACCGCGTTCTTGCGCTTGCCGGTCGCGTAGGCACGGCCCTGCTTGTCGAGTTTCTGAACATACTTCGGCGCTTCCGGCGCAGCAGGCTTAAGCGTGCCCAACTGGTCGAGCGACTGGATGGACTCGGCCATTGTTACACGCTCCCCTTGTTCTTGCGGTTCATGGCGCCGACGTCGAGCGCCTCAGGCTGCTGCGCGGCGTGCGGATGTTCGGCACCCGGATAGACCCGGAGATTGCCGAGCTGCACGCGAGCCAGCGGGCCGCGCGGCAGCATACGCTCGACCGCCTTCTCGACGACGCGCTCGGGGTGCTTGCCCTCAAGGATCGACTTCGCGGTGCGTTCCTTGATGCCGCCGATGAAACCGGTGTGGTGGTGGTACACTTTCTTCTCACGCTTGCGTCCGGTCAGCACGACCTTGGCAGCATTGATGACGATGACGTTGTCGCCGTCGTCGACGTGAGGGGTGTAGGAAGCCTTGTGCTTGCCGCGAAGCCGCATGGCAATGACCGTGGCGAGACGACCGACCACGAGGCCGGACGCATCGACGATCACCCATTTCTTTTGGACTTCGGCGGGTTTTGCCGAGAACGTTGTCATGACACCAGTTGTCCTGAGGGGTGTTTGAAGCTTGGCGCAGCTTCTACAGGGGCCCGGATAATGGGTCAACGCACAATCGGCGATAAATACTACGTAAAATCAATAAGATAGAAAATAGGTATAAAAATACCTCTTTCTATCTCCTGCTGGGATCAGGAATTGAGTAGGTCGACGTAACATGGGCAACCGGGTCCTCAACCCCGTCCGAGCGGATCGTGACCTCCCCCACCGCCAGCCGCTTGCCGAGCTTCAGGAGGCGGCATTCCGCGACCAGGTCGCGTTGTTCGGGCTTCCGCAGGAAATTGATGTTGAGGTTCGTGGTGACCGCGAGCGGCACCGGACCGATCGAGGCAAGGATGCCGACGTACATCGTGAAGTCGGCAAGCGCCATCATGGTGGGGCCGGAGATCGTGCCGCCCGGCCGGATGAACTGCGGCAAATAGGCTTGCCGGACCCTGCCGCCGCCGTGCCAGACCTCCTCGATCGCGAGGCCACTCTGCGCATGGAACGCTTGCGGAAACTCGGCCGAGAGGAAGGTCTCGAGCTCGGACTTCGTCATCAGCGCGGCCGGCATGATAGCGTCCCCTTGCACGGGGAAGCCCGCGCTATAGATCGGATACAATGATCGAGTCGTAACGAAAAGACTGCCAAATCGGCAATGAACGCGCCCTCACCCGCTCCCAATACCCAATCGGAGCCGCTCGTCACGCGCTCCGACGAAGGCGGCATCGCACTCGTCGTGCTCAATCGGCCAAAGCAGCAGAACACGCTTTCCGAAGCGATGCTGACGGCGCTGACGGAAACACTCACCAGCATCAGCGCGGACACGAACGTGCGCGTGGTCGTGCTCGCCGCGAATGGAAACTCGTTCTGCGCGGGCCATGATCTGAAAGAGATCACGGAACATCGCAAAGACCCGGATGGTGGCCGCAGCTACACGCAGAATCTGATGGATCGCTGCAGCGCGATGATGCAGCTCATCCAGCGCATACCGCAGCCGGTTATTGCGGCGACTGAAGGCGTCGCGACCGCAGCCGGCTGCCAGCTTGTCGCGACCTGCGATCTTGCCGTTGCCGCGGAGACCGCGCGGTTCGCCACGCCGGGCGTGCATATCGGCCTGTTCTGCTCGACACCGATGGTGGCTCTTTCGCGCAACGTCGCCCCCAAGCATGCGATGGAAATGCTGCTGACCGGCGAGATGGTCTCAGCACACGACGCCTATCGCATCGGCCTCGTCAATCGCGTGGTGCCCGTGGGCGAAGATCGTCACGAGGCGATCGAGCTTGCGCGCAAGATCGCCGCCAAGTCGATGCTGACGCTCAAAACCGGCAAGGAAGCGTTCTACCGGCAAATCGACATGACCTTGCCGGATGCCTATCGCTACGCATCCGCCGTTATGGTCGAGAACATGATGCGCCGCGACGCCAAAGAAGGCATCACCGCATTCGTCGAGAAGCGCGAACCGCAGTGGGACGACTGACCGCCCCTCCCAAAGATGATCTTTCGCTCCCTGCCTACCGTCCCTATCTTTTGTTCGACATGAACCACGACCAATACGACGACAACTACATTCGCGGCATCCTCAACACCGTGAAGACCATCGCGATGGTCGGCATCTCGCCGAAGGACAATCGGCCGAGCTATTTCGCATTCAAATATCTGCTTGAGCGCGGCTACCGCATGATCCCGGTGAACCCTGGCCAGGTCGGCAAGGAGATCCTCGGCCAGAAAGTCTACGCCAAGCTCTCGGACATCCCTGAGCCGATCGACATGGTCGATATCTTCCGCGCCTCGCAATTCGTCCTGCCGGTGGTGCAGGAGGCATTGACGCTGAAGCCGCTGCCGCGCGTGATCTGGATGCAGCTCTCGGTCCGCAGTGACGAAGCTGCAACGCTCGCCGAAGCGGCCGGTCTCAAGGTCGTGATGAACCGTTGTCCCAAGATCGAATACGGCCGGCTCTCCTCGGAGATCGCCTGGATGGGGGTCAACACCCGGACCATCAGCGCCAAGAGAGCCAAAAACCTGGGCGGGGGCATCCAGCGCATGTCTCTGAACCGCACCACGATGGCCGGTGGCCTGACCGAAGCCACTGATCGTGCGCTGCAAAAAGACGAACCGACCGAATAGTTCGCTTTTTCGCAGTCCGCTTTGAACCTTTTTCATCCCCCTCTCGTCTAATGACTACGGAGCCGGGGGCAGGCCCTGGCGACACCACGCTTCGGCGTTGAGAGGGGCCCATGAAAATCCATCTCGCATTGGCAGCCGCTTTTCTTGCAGTCGCACCCGTCACCACCGTGATGGCGGCGTCGCAGGACGAAGAGCAGGCTTGCATGAACGACGCGTTCAACGTTTGCGGACATGCCATTCCGGATCGCGATCGCGTGGCGACGTGCCTGTACCAGAACATCAGCCGCATCTCGCCGGCTTGCCGCACGGTGCTGTCGCGCTATCAGAAGCCGACCACGACCGCCGAGCGCATCAAGGCGACCGCGGTTCGTTAGCTGCCCTTCGCCAAAGAACGATCTTCCAGTTCCGCCGCGCCTCACAGCGCGGCGGTGCTATTTCGGCGCAGGTTAACGCGCGTATTAACGGCCCCCAGTGAACAGACCCCGCCGCGCCTTGACGCCCCCTGCCCGTCCGATAAACCAGACCCATTGAATTGACGCGACCAGACAAGGATCGGCGCCATGACCGAACGTATTCCCGGATTCTCGACGCTTGCCATTCACGCGGGCGCTCAACCCGATCCGACGACCGGCGCACGCGCCACGCCGATCTATCAGACGACGTCGTTCGTGTTCGACGATGTCGATCACGCGGCCTCGCTGTTCGGCCTGCAAACCTTCGGCAACATTTACACCCGCATCGGCAATCCAACGAATGCGGTGCTTGAAGAGCGTGTTGCGGCTCTCGAAGGCGGCACCGCCGGTCTTGCCGTCGCATCGGGCCACGCGGCGCAGGTCTTGGCGTTCCATTGCCTGCTGACGCCCGGTGACGAGTTCGTCGCTTCGAAGAAGCTCTATGGCGGCTCGATCAACCAGTTCAACCACTCGTTCAAGAGCTTCGGCTGGAATGTTGTGTGGGCGGACCCGGATGATATCGCCTCGTTCGAGCGCGCAGTCACGCCGAAGACGAAAGCGATCTTCATCGAGTCGATTGCCAATCCCGGCGGCGTCATCACAGACATCGAAGCGGTGGCGAATATCGCGCGCCGCGCAGGCGTTCCGCTGATCGTCGACAATACGCTGGCAACGCCCTACCTTTGCCGTCCGTTCGAGCACGGCGCGGACATCGTCGTGCACTCGCTCACGAAATTCCTCGGCGGCCACGGCAACTCGATCGGCGGCATGATCGTCGACGGCGGCACATTCAACTGGTCGCGCGAGGGCCGCTATCCAATGCTGAGCCAGCCGCGCCCGGAATATAACGGCATCGTGCTGCACGAGACCTTCGGCAACTTCGCCTTCGCCATCGCCGCGCGTGTCCTCAGCCTGCGCGACATGGGCCCGGCGCTCTCGCCGTTCAACGCCTTCATGATCCTCACGGGCATCGAGACCCTGCCGCTGCGCATGCAGCGCCAGTGCGACAACGCGATGGCTGTCGCCGAGTGGCTCGCAGCACACTCCAAGATTGCCTGGGTCAGCTATCCGGGTCTTCCGGGCGACCGCTACTACAACCTCGCCAAGAAATACGTGCCGAAGGGTGCAGGCGCGGTGTTCACCTTCGGACTCAAGGGTGGCTACGACGCCGGCGTGAAGCTCGTGTCCAACGTGAAGCTGTTCTCGCATCTCGCCAACATCGGCGACACGCGTTCGCTGATCATTCATCCGGCCTCGACCACACACCGCCAGCTCTCCGACGCGCAGAAGGTGCAGGCCGGTGCGGGCCCCGACGTGGTGCGCCTCTCGATCGGCCTTGAGGACAAGGACGACATCATCGCTGACCTCGAGCAGGCCCTGGCGGCGGCGTGACGCACGCGGCGCGCGTAGGAACGCGTGCGGCTATGACGTAGGCTGCGTCTCCGGGATTTCACGAAAGCGCGGGGGCGCACCTTGAAAATCACACGACTAGCCACTTCACTCGCCATTCTCGCAACGCTTACACTTCCGGTCATGACATCAGCATCCGCACAAAAAACCACCGTCACGCTCGCCACCGCCACGCCCGGCGGCGGCTTTCCGTTCTTCGGCGACAACGCCGCGGCTGTGATCAACGAGACCGACGCCTCGCTCGACGTTCAGACCAAGAACACCAAGGGCAGCGCCGAAAACATCGGCTTGCTCGAACAGGGCAAGATGGACATCGCTCTGGTCGCGGGCGAACCGGCCTATGAGGCCTTTGCAGGCATCGGCCGCGCCCCGACCAATCTTAAGATCATCTCGGCGATCTACTCCAACCCCGGCATGTTTGCAGTGCGCGGCGACAGCCCGGCAAAGACGCTGCGCGACCTCGTCGGCAAGCCGATCGCCTGGGGCACACAGGCATCGGGCCTGACGCTCCTTGGCCGCTACGTCACCGACGGGCTTGGTCTCGACCGCGAGAAGGACTTTCAACCGCACTACCTCGAAAAGGCCGGTGACGGGCCGGTGATGGTCGCGGATGGGCGCGTCGCCGCGCTCTGGGGCGGCGGCATCGGTTGGCCGGGCTTCACCGCGGTCATGAAAGCCGGCGGGCGCTTCATCGGGCTGACGCCAGACGAAGTCGCGAAGGTCAACGCAAAGCACAACTTCCTGAAGCCCATCACGGTGCCGGCGGGCGCCTATGAAGGCCAGAAGGAACCGGTGAACTCAGTCGGCTCCTGGAGTTTCATCCTGGCGCGCACCGATCTGCCAGACGATGTCGCCTATCGGCTCGCAAAGGCCCTGCACAATGGCCACGCGGCGCTGGTGAAACGGCTCGATCAGGGCAAGGAAACGACCCCGCAGAACACCAAGCTCGCGGCTCCGAAACCGGACCAGATCCATCCGGGCGTTCAGAAGTATCTGCGCGAGAACGGGCTCTAGCCCTTCTTCAGCGTCTTTGCGACGTAGGCGCCGACATGCTCCAGCGTGTCGGCGGACGTCCAGATTTGTGCCGCAAGCGCATCGACGCGCGCGCCGTCCTTAGCCATCCGATCGACCAGCGGCTGACGGATCTGCCCTTTGGTCATGGCGAAGGTCGCGGGCGGCAGATTTGAGAGCGCCTGCGCAACAACAAACGCCCGAGCCATGACGACATCGGGTTCGACGACCTCATCAACAAGTCCGCGCGCGAGCGCCTCGCCGGTTGAGAAGGTCGTTCCACTCAAGATGATATCGGGGAAATACTGCGGCGAGGTCGAAAACCGCATCACCTCGAAAGCCATTGCGGGAAATGGCACGCCGACCAGCAATTCAGTCACACCGATACGGCCGACCTCCTTCGCCGCAATGCGCTTGTCCGCGCAGCATTGCAGCACGCAGCCGCCTGCAATGGCATGGCCGTTCACCGCGGCGATCACCGGCTTCGGATGATGGAACACGGTGTCGTAGAGCTTGTGGAGCGCAAGCAAGAAATTGCGGACGTAGTCCGTGCCTCCCGCAGTCAGACGCAGCAGATCGACGCCGGCGGAGAAGATGTGCCCCTGCCCCGTCATCACCACCGCGCGAGCGGACGACGTTTCGATCTCTTTGAATTTTGCGGCAATTGCCTCGCACAATTCGAGATCGAGCGCGTTTGCCTTGCCATGCACGAGTTTCAGAATCGCAATATCGCCCTGCTGCGTCAGCTCGATCATTGTGCCGGCCCCACCGCAGTCACCTGAACTTCAACTTCAGCAACACCGATATTCCGCCGCCCGTGCACCAATCGCGCGGCGTGCACCACTGCGATCGTCAGGACCGCTATGGCCAGAGCCTGATGCGCCAAGGCCAAGCCCAACGGCGCGAGATAAAGCAATGTCACGATGCCGAGCCCCGCTTGCAGCGTAACGGCGCCGGAGACCGCCAGCGCCCCAGCGAGCGCCGGACCGCTCCGCACCGTCCGCATCACATCGACAAGGTGTGCGATCGAGAGCAGCCAGATCAAGTAAGCCACCATGCGGTGATTGAACTGAACTGTGAGATTGTTTTCAAACAGGTTCCGCCACGCCGGCGTCTCGAACCACAGCCGATCCGCGGACGGAATGAACGAGCCATCCATCAGCGGCCACGTGTTAAAGCTTAATCCCGCATCGAGACCCGCAACCAGCGCCCCCAGATAAATCTGGAATACGACCAGCACCATTAGCCCGATCGCGCTCAATTGAATACGCCGAGGCACGGCAACAGATGCCCCCCTCGACAACCGCCGCGCGGTCCAAACAATCGCGGCGTAGATCGCGCAGGCCAACGTCAGGTGAAATCCAAGCCGGTATTGCGACACGCTGGTGCGTCCGGCGAGACCTGACGACACCATCCACCAGCCGACCGCACCTAACAGCGCGCCCGAGCCAAACAGCATCCACAGCCGCAACTTCAGTTTCGGCTCGATCCAGCCTCGCCAGAGGAAGAACAGGAATGGCAGCAGGAACACCGCACCGACTGTCCGGGCCAGCAGACGATGCGACCATTCCCACCAATAGATGGTCTTGAACTCGTCGATACTCATGCCTTGGTTGATTTCGCGGTACTGGGGAATTTCCTTGTACTTGTCGAACTCGACCTGCCACTCCAGCGCCGACATTGGCGGCAGCACCCCCGTCACCGGACGCCACTCCGTGATCGAGAGCCCAGATTCCGTAAGCCGCGTCGCGCCGCCGACGATCAGCGTGACGACCATCAGCACCGCGACGACGTAGAGCCACATTCGGACAGCGCCGGTGCGGGATTCGGTGGTGCGCGCATCTGTCATGAGTTTAGAGGTATTCGTGCTTGCGGCGGGATTTGAGGACCATATAGTCCCGCCCGGCCCGTCGTATCAATGGCACATCATGTCCATCCGAATTCGCAAGCTGATCGGCACTTTCGCGCTGTTTGCCCTGGTCATCATCTGGGCTCTGGCTGCGATGGCCGTGGCGCAGTTCCCGCCGATCTTCCAGAATTGGTGGGTGGCGGCGATCTACTACGTTGTGGCGGGCATCGGCTGGATCTTTCCCGCTATGCCGCTAATCCGCTGGATGGTGAAGGGAACCATCAAGCCACGTTGAGCTTGCGGAATCCGTTCCAGAGGCCCGTGGCCGCGCCAGAAACCAGCACGCTCGCATAGCGCGTGCGCTGGAATTCGCCGTTGAGCGAGACACGCGGCAGCGCCAGCAGGTGGCTCGCGTGTTCCGGAAAGATCACGCCGGGGCGCGTGGTGACCGCGGTCTTGAAACCGAGATCGGCCGCGATCTTGAACTCGCGCTGCCCGGCCGAAGTCGGATCGCCGACTGGATAGGCGAAATGCTCCGGCCGATTGCCAAGTGCCGCCTCGATGATGGCCCGGCTGTTTTCAAGCTCGTTGCGGACGGCTTGCTCGGTGACTTTCGCCAGGATCGGGTGGTTCACCGTATGCGCGCCGATGGTGACCAGCGGATCGGCGGCAAGCTCCGCGATCTCCGGCCATGTCATGCAAAGTTCTTCGCAGAAGTTTTCGATCTGTACCTTGTTGCGCGCCGCGAGGTCCCGAACGATCTGGCGCAATTCTTCTTCAGTCTTTTGCTTGCGGAGCCACCAATAGATGTGGCCGAAGACTTCGTATTTTTGCTCGACGGTCGCGCAATCGAACCATCGATCCTGCCCGTCCATATGAAGGCCGACGATCGTGTTCCGCGCGATCACCGCTTCGAGCGCGAGCCACCACATTTCGCCCACGCGATCCGCAAAGCTCGTCGCAACATAGACCGTGAACGGCACGTCGTATTTCTTGAGAATGGGATAGGCGAATTGCTTCGTGTCGCAGTAACCGTCGTCGAATGTCACGCAGACAAAACGGCGGGAGAAATCGCCGGTGGTCATCCGGCGATACATTTCGTCAACGGACACGAAATCGACATTTGAGCGGCGCTGGCGCCGGATGACGCGTTCCAGAAAGCCTGGCGTCACTTCAAGCAGCCGGTTGGGCTGGAAACGGTCGCGGCGTGGCGGACGCACATTGTGCAGCGTCAGGATCGTCCCAACACCGCCCAGCAGCGGCCGCAGCAGCATGTGCGCACCGCTGAAATACAGCGTCTCCATGGCTGTACGGAAAATGGTGTTTCGCAACCCCACGGGATGGACTTTCTTACGCGGCCGCCGAGCGGCCGCCGAACGTGCGTTCAAGTTTAGGCGGCGGCCCTGTCAGCACGGTGACATCAGCAAAGCCTGTCTCGCGCAAATGATCCTTTGCGGCGCCCGCAATGCTTTCAACGGCATCACCAGAAACCAGGATTGCACGCGGTGCAACTTGCGCGGCAACCGGAACGGCGGGCGACGATGCATCACCCGCATCGATCACAAGGTAGTCGTAACTCTGCGCCAGCGCATCGATGGCCGGGGCCAGCATGTGCGAGCCGAGAATGCCGTTGACGTCATGACCGATCTGCCCGGTTGAGACCAGATGCAGACGGGATGATTTGTCCTTGGTGATGATATCGCCGAACGACGCCTGCCCGCGCACCAGCTCGGCAATTCCAGGCGCGGACTGGTCGACGGAGATCACATCGAGATTGGGCGAAGCAACGGACAGATCGACGGCCACAACGCGGGCGTGGCGTGCCAGTGACCGCGCCAGCGCGATGGCGGTCAGCGTCGTCCCGGCATTGCGCGCCGCGCCTACGACAGCAATCCGTCGGCCGCTTTCACCGGCATTGCGGATCGCAGCCGCCACGTCGTCGATCGCGACCGGTTTCGGCGCTGGCGGAGGTGGCGGGGATACCGCAACCACTGCCTCCGGCAGCATCTCCGGCAATTGATGCGCCGGCGGCAACCGGTCGCTTACACGCGTCCGGGCGTGGGGCGAACGCTCCGGCAATACGACCTCCACGCGCGTCGGCGGTGTGGTGTCGATTTCAAGAGGCTTGGATTGGAAGGACGCACTGCGCAGGAGCGCTCCAGTCACGACGAAGGCCGATGTGAGACAGAACGTGCCGAGCGCCGCAATCAGCACAATCGGCATCTTCTTCGGGAAATACGGAACATTGGACACCACCGCCCGCGAGATAATGCGCGCATCGGCCGGCGCGGCCGCAATGCTGTCGCGGGCGGAAGCTTCGCGATATTTCGCGAGATAGGATTCGAACAGGTCGCGTTGGGCTTTGGCCTCGCGCTCGAGCGCCCGGAGCTGAACGTCTTGATCGCTGTTCGACGCCGCCACCCCCTTGAGCTGATCGAGCGTCGTAGTCAGCGTGTTGAAACGCGCTTCCGCGACCTTGGCGTCATTTTCAAGCGAACGCGCGAGGCGCTCCCCCTCGCTGCGGATCTGCTGATCGAGGTCATTGATTTGGGCGCGCAATTCCTTGATGCGTGGATGCTGCGGCAGAAGCGTCGAAGACTGCTCGGCCAGTTGCGCGCGCAGTGTAACGCGCTGCTCGGACAGGCGCCGGATCAGATCGGAATTGGCGACCTCTGAGGCTTCGATCGACTGGCCGCTGCGGATCTGATCGCGGATCAGCTTCGCCCTCGCCTCCGCGTCGGCCTTCTGGGCCCGTGCGGCAGACAATTGCGTGTTGAGCTCGGTCAACTGCTGCCCCGACAGACTCGCATTGTTGCTGCCAAGGAAAAGGTTGGATTTGGCCCGGAACGCCTCGACCTTGGCCTCCGCTTCAGAGACCTTCGCACGCAGCTTTTCCAATTCGCCCGACAACCATTGCCCGGCGGCACGCGCCTGATCCTGTTTCACGACCTGCTGGAACGACAGGTAGTTTTCCGCGATCGTATTGGCGATCTTGGCCGCAAGCTCGGGATCAGCGGATTGGAACTCGATCGCGATCACGCGCGACTTATCGACCGAATAGGCGCTGAGGCGTTCAAAATATGCGCTCAGCACCCGCTCTTCGACCGGGATCGATGACGTGTCTTTCGCAAGGCCGAGCATGCGCAGCGCGGTCATTGGCGACAGCGGATTTAGCGCGGCGTTGAACTCGGGGAGTTCTTCCAGATTGAGCTTGCGGATCACCTCGCGAGCCAGGTCGCGAGAAAGCACAAGCTGCACTTGGCTCGTCACTGCTTCCGCGTCGACAGTGCCGCGGTCCATCATCAGCTTCTCGGCCTCGGGCCGCAGGAAGATATTTTCTCGGCCTTCGACAAGGACTCGCGCTTCGGACTTAAACCGAGGTGTGAGAAGGCTAACGCCGATAAAGGCAGCCGCTGCCATCAGGATCGTCGGGAAGACGATCCGATGCTTGTTGGCCCAAAGCGAGCGCGCGATCATCCCGAGATTGGCTTCCTCGTCGATCGGCGGTGCAGCCACCGGCTGCGGGGCCGCGGCTCTTTTCTTCAGGCCAAAGCGCATGAACATTCCCTACGCGCGAGATGGGGCGACTCGCCGTGCTCTGTTCAATCTCAAACGATTATGGTTGCCGCGCCGTTAAGGGCAGAAGCCTGCTTCCTGCTCCGCGCACGCCGGATAGGTTTTATTAACCATGAGAGCCCTTAATCCAGCTTAACTTTCGCCTTTCGGCCTGGATTCGCATGCGGCTCTCCCGCCTCTTGGTGCTTTTGCTGGCAGCGCTGGCCCTTGCTGCCTGCGCGCGCCAGCCGTCGCGGCAGGCGGCTTATCGATCGAACAGCATCGACGCGCTGATGTACGGCGGAGCAACCGCGCCTGCTTCGCGCACCGTCGCCCGCGTGGTGCAGGCCGCCCCGATCAGCGACGTGATCGAGGGCGCCCCATACGCGCTCGATTCCGGCGACAAGCTTCGTATCGTCGTGTTTGGCCAAGACACTCTCAGCAACACCTACACGGTGGATGCGGCCGGTGTTGTGACCATGCCCCTGATCGGCACGGTGAGCGCCCGCGGCATGACCACCGCCCAGCTCTCCGGCGCGATCGCCGGACGGCTCAAGGCGAACTTCATCCGGGATCCGAGCGTTGCGGTGGAAGTCGATATATACAGGCCATTTTTCGTCCTGGGCGAAGTCACCTATCCGGGCCAATATCCCTACGTTCCGAACATGACTGTCGAAAACGCAGTTGCCATTGCTGGTGGCTTCACCCCCCGCGCGGTGAGGGACAAGGTCACCGTCAACCGCAAGACCGGCGGCCTCCCCGACCGTTACGCCCTGCCGTTGCGGAGTCCGGTGCTTCCTGGCGACAGCATCACGGTCGGCGAGCGCTGGTTCTGACGATGGCTGGGGGCCCGCTTAAAATTCTGCATGTTCTGCGGGCGCCACTCGGCGGCCTGTTCCGCCACGTCCTCGATTTGGCCGAAGGTCAGACCGCGCGCGGCCACCAAGTCGGCATTGTCGCCGCAAGCGGCGGCAGCCCTGCGGCAAACGAACGGTTCGCGGCGCTGGACAAGACGCTCGCGCTTGGTGTCAGCCGCATCGAAATGGCGCGCCAGCTTGGCTTGGGCGACGTCGCGGCCATCCGCCATGTCCGCCGGCATAGCGCGGCACTCGCACCGGATGTCCTCCACGGCCACGGTGCGAAAGGCGGCGCCTACGCTCGGCTCGCGCCTGCGGGCACGGCGATCAAAGTCTACACGCCGCACGGCGGCTCCCTGCACTACGGACGCCATACGCCGCAAGGAATGGTCTACGGCGCCGCCGAGCGCTTCATGATGGCGCGCACGGATCTTTTCCTGTTCGAAAGCGCGTTCGCCCGCGACAAATTCCAGGACACAATCGGCACGCCGAGCAGCGTCGTCCGTGTGGTCCACAACGGTATCCGCCCGGACGAGATGGTCCCCGTCGAACCTCTGCCAACCGCGGCCGATCTCGTGTTCGTGGGCGAGCTGCGCATGCTCAAGGGCCCGGATGTGCTGATCGACGCCATCGCACGACTGCACCGCAACGGCCGCCCGGTCACCGCGGCGGTTGCCGGTGACGGCCCCGACCGCGAGGCGCTGGTACAGCAGGTCACAAACGCCGGCCTTGCCGGCAGCATCCGCTTCATCGGCCATTCGCCGGCGCGGCAGGCTTTTGCTCAGGGCCAAGTCCTCGTGGTGCCGTCCCGTGCGGAATCCCTGCCCTATATCGTGCTCGAAGCCGCCGGCGCCAGCCTTCCGATCCTCGCAACCCGGGTGGGCGGCATCCCGGAAATCTTTGGATCGCCGGAGCCGTTGCTACCGCCGGGCGACGCTCAGGCGCTCGCGGACGCCATCCTGGCGAAGCTCATCGATCCGACCGGGGCTCGGGCCGCTGCTCAAGCCTTAAGGGAGCGCGTCGGGGGCGAATTCTCGCAAGGCGTCATGGTTGACGGCGTTCTTGCGGCCTATGCCGAAGCGATTGATCGCAAATTTCATCGATCGCACTAACGGTTTTTTGAATTTTCTTAACTACTTTCCAGCGGCGCAAAGACCCGGCTTTCCGGGCCATTTGTCGTGAGTGCGTCCCGAGAGTGCGATCATGAGTGAATTCGATTTCCGTGCCGCCGTTCAGGCTCAGGCTGGATCCAGCGGTGCCGCCGCGTCCGCAATGCCGAAACGGCCGGCGCACACGCTCAGCGCCGCGGCGGAAGAGGTCGCAGCCGAGCGGCTGCCGACGGCCTACTCTCCGATCGTTCTTGCCGGCGCGGTGCGGATGATCGAGCTCGCGCTTGTCATTTTCATCGGCATCGCGATCTACAGCGCCTACGTCATCCCCTACGAAGGTTTTGAGTGGCGTTACATCGGCGCCGTCGGCGGCATCGCGATGCTTGCGCTGCTCGCGTTCCAAATTGCCGATATCTATCAGGTGCAAGCGTTCCGCGGCCTCGAGAAGCAATACTTCCGCCTCGCCTCGGCGTGGTCGGTGGTGTTCCTCATCGTCATCGGCGTCTCGTTCTTCGCCAAGATCGGCGACCAATTCTCGCGCGTCTGGCTCGGCAGCTTCTACGTCGTTGGCATGATTGCGCTTTTGGCGTTCCGCCGCGCGCTGTTCCTGATGGTGCGGCGCTGGACCCGCGAAGGCCGCCTGACGCGCCGCACCGCCATCGTCGGTGGCGGCGAACTCGGCGAGACGCTGGTCAACGCCCTCGCCAACCAGAAGGATTCCGATCTCCGCGTCGTCGGCCTGTTCGACGACCGCGGCGGCGACCGCTCGCCGAAGGCCGTCGCCGGCATGCGCAAGCTCGGATCGGTCGATGATCTCGTGGAATTTGCGCGCAGAACTCGCGTTGATCTGGTGATCTTCTCGCTGCCAATCTCTGCGGAAGGCCGGATTCTACAGATGCTCAAGAAGCTCTGGGTGCTGCCGGTCGACATCCGTCTCGCCGCCCACTCCAACAAGCTGCACTTCCGCCCCCGCTCCTATTCCTACCTCGGCAACGTGCCGGTGCTCGACGTGTTCGACCGCCCGATCGCCGACTGGGACGTGGTAATGAAGTCACTGTTCGACCGGATCGTCGGCGGCCTCGCGCTGATCGCGCTTTCGCCGGTGATGCTGGCGACAGCCATCGCCATCAAGCTCGACAGCAAGGGCCCCGTCTTCTTCAAGCAGAAGCGCCACGGCTTCAACAACGAGCCGATCGACGTCTACAAGTTCCGCTCGATGTACACCAACATGGCGGATGCCAAGGCGGACAAGCTCGTCACCAAGAACGATCCGCGCGTCACCCGCGTCGGCCGCTTCATCCGCAAGACCAGCCTCGACGAGCTGCCACAGCTCTTCAACGTCGTGTTCAGCGGTACGCTCTCGCTCGTCGGCCCGCGCCCGCACGCCGCCAACGCCAAGGCCGAGGACAAGCTCTACGACGAAGCCGTGGACGGCTATTTCGCCCGCCATCGCGTGAAGCCCGGCATCACCGGCTGGGCCCAGATCAACGGCTGGCGCGGCGAAACCGACACGCACGAGAAGATCCAGCGCCGCGTCGAGCACGACCTCCACTACATCGAAAACTGGTCGGTTCTGTTCGACCTCTACATCCTCGTGAAGACGCCGTTCGCGCTGCTCAAGACCGAGAACGCCTACTGATGTCTGCGCGCGCCCTCGCGCCGGCCCAAAGAACGGCCTATATCGCCGCACCGCGGGCGCGGCCCAAAGCACAGTCCGCCGCCGAGCGGCTCGCCCTGGCGATGCTGTGGCTGATGGGGGCGTCGTGCTCGCTCGTCTTCATCGAGCCGAGCCCCTATGAGATCGCGACGCTGCTCGCGATTACGACTGTTGCCATCGCGGGTCTCAGTCTGCGGCGGGAGCTGTTGCCGCTCATGTTCCTGCTGATCCTGACCAACATCGGCTACACGGTTTCGTCCTATTTTCTCCTGAACGATACGAAGATTCTGACCTGGGTCATCACGTCCTGGTATCTTGCCGTGACCGCCGTGTTCCTCGCGGCTGCGCTGACCACCAACACGCAGGCGCGGCTCGACGTGCTGATGAAGGGCATTGTCGTCGCGGGCGTGATCACGGCGGTCGCAGGCGTCATCGGTTATTTCCGCGTGATCGGCAGCCTCAACGACGTGTTGCTGCTCTACGACCGCGCGCGCTCGACCTTCAAGGACCCGAACGTGTTCGGCGCCTTCATGGTGCTGCCCGCCGTGATTTCGCTTCAGTACGTGATCTCGAGCCGCTTTTGGCCGGCGCTCCGGCACACCGTGCTGTTTGGGCTGTTTTCCGCGGCGGTTCTTCTGTCGTTTTCGCGCGCGGCCTGGGGCCAATTGGCGTTTGCAGCCCCGATGGTGCTGTTTCTGACGTTCGTCACCTCGCCGCCGAACCAGCGCCTGCGGATCGTGCTGCTCACCATTGCGGGCATTGGCGGCATCTCGCTGTTCCTCGCCGGGCTTCTGTCGCTCGAAGCCGTTTCCAACCTGCTTAAAGAACGTCTGAGCCTGAACCAGAGCTACGACGTCGGCGAAACCGGCCGCTTCGGCCGCCACGTGCTCGGCGCGATCCTCGCGCTCGACGTGCCGCTCGGCATCGGACCGATGCAGTTTCCCAAGTACTTCCCCGAAGACCCGCACAACTCCTACCTCAACGCCTTCATGTCCGGCGGTTGGCTCGCGGGCGTGTGCTATCCGACGCTGGTGCTGCTGTCCCTGTTCCACGGCATGCGGGCCGTGTTCACGCGGACGCCCTGGCAGCGCGCAACGATCGTGATCTACACGGCCTATTTCACGACCATGGCCGAAAGCGCCATCATCGACAGCGACCATTGGCGCCACGCCTTCCTGATCCTCGGCATCCTCTGGGGCCTGATCATCGCCTCGCGGGCCTATGCAAGCGGCGGTTTTCCCAAGGGAAATGCCGCCCTTGCACACCCGCGGCCGTCATCGTAGAGACTTCGCCAAGTCGGAGCGTAGCGCAGCCCGGTTAGCGCACCAGTCTGGGGGACTGGGGGTCGCGAGTTCGAATCTCGCCGCTCCGACCAGTTTTTTCAATAAAATCAACGAAGCAGCTGGCCGCCGCGCCTGGCATTTTCACCGCCGTTTACAGCGGTTTACAATTTCGACCATCGAGAGCGACAAAGACGCTGCGGTCCGCTTGCCTCGCCTGCCCGCTATTGCGTAGCGAGGTCATCGGCGCAGACTTATTGAGCGCCGGGCAAGTCGGAGCCAGGTAGCAACTTTTCACCAACCGAACGGGCAGTTTGAATCTTCTCAGTTGGTACGTTGCAGAAGATAGCGACGCGCATATTCCTTAAATACCTCTGCTGAAACGTACGCAGCATACTTTTGGTACTTGTCGTTTTTACCCCCATCACCAAAATCACATACTGCCTTTGCCACAATGGGCATTGGTCTAGGTTCTGGTGCGGCCTGACAAGCAAACATAACAGAAAATGCTTCCATCTCGATTGCCAATAGATCTTTGTGTTGCCGAACCACTCTCTTTACGGCTGCATGGCTTTGCAAGACAGACCCGCCTGACGCCATCGCACCTACATGAATTTTCGGGGCATTATCAGGTTTCGCCAACTTGCACTCTTGCCAAATTTTCGAGAGAAACTTCTTATCGTCAGACAATTCCTTTGCTTGACGAACAAAAGTTTCATCCAGTCGTCGTTGATAAGGCGCAGGCAAGAACTCTTCTCGGCCCTTCACCTTTTTAATTTTTCCACTACCCCAATCCCAAGACGGATCGGCAAAAATCACGTCGCCTATTTTCGTGCGGCCTTTCAATCCAGCCGTAATCCCCGTCATGAAAACATGACGCGGCCATAAGCTATAAATTCCTTTCGTTGCAGCAATTGCGGCACCTGCTAAGCCTTTATCTGATGCAGCAACGACCGCCAGCGAGGCCGCTTTTCTGTCGTTTACAATTCTGCCTCGGAAATAAATACTAGCATCGTGCGCCACGGAAACCTTCTCTAGCCCTCCAAGTGACTCTAGGATTGCTGAAAGCTCAGGGTCAGCCAATGCTGTAACAACCAAAACATCAGTCTTAAAACTAGCACCGTCGCCTACGAACGGCGGCCTGATTTGCGCTCCAATTACGTCTACCGTTTCTTGCAATTGCTCTTGCCACTGATTGTGGCCGAGGCGCACTGAGATAACGCGCCAAATTAAATTGTTAAATTCAGATTGCGCCTTCTCGAACGATTCATCGAATGCCGTGATGCCTACAATATATTGAGGGCGATACACGCTTCCTCTCGCCTTCAACCAACGCAAAACCTCCAATCCGCCGTCTGCTACAGGAGAGGCGTCTGGAGTCTTCGGAAGATTAATATCTAGAAGCAGCAAATCGAAACGCTGTTGCTCCAGGGCCGACTTCGCATCCCTAACATTCATCGCAATTTTCAGATCGTGAGATCCTTTCGCAGATTTTATCGCCGATGCAGTCTGCTCGATTTTCTGCGGGTTATCTTCAACTAATAGAATTGAAATCATTTGAGCCCCTGAATGATATCATTCAATTCGTTCCTCCAATCTGTTTTCGATTGGGAATAGTATATTGCACCTAGAAATCTCTCCGAGAACTCCTCCTTGCATTTTTGGGCAAGCTGATCGAATGAAAATTGCTGCTGCGGTGTACCGAAATTTTCTAACGCGGTAAGAATCACCACCGGAGGCATTTTACCAATGCGCTTGAGCTTTCTCATCAAATCGTAACCGCCAAGTGGTCTAGGACGGCCATGACGAATGTTTGGCGACGGGTCAAAGGTTGGCAAACTCACATCGAGAACCACCAAACTTATTCCATCGCTCGACTCTAAAAATCTCAATCCACTCTGATAGGAGCGGAACAAGCTGATCTTGGCGCTTGGAGCAATCACCTCAAGCGATGACTTCACCCTCTCAGCCTTTTGATCATCATCTTCAATGAGCACTATGTTCATTCACACACGCTCTCGGAATGTTGAATGCCACATAAACTTGCTTCGTATCTCTCCGAACCTGGAGCACTAGCGGCTCATTGGAGCGAAAATCATGCTTGAGTATTCTTTTCATTTTTCGAATCCCCGTCTTTCCTTCCATTGCAACAAGGTTGGGATCCGTCAAATTCTCCTCTCTCATAAGAGAAGAAATCTCGCTCGCACACTTCTCTAAGTCGATAGCGTCAGACAATTCCGTCAACACTTCAACAAATATACTTCCATCATCTCGCATCTGAACTTTTACAGCAGTCCCCGGAGCTATATCCCGAAACCCTGAGTGCTCTGCGGCGTTCTGGAAGCAATTCGTCAACAGATCCACGACCGGATTCAACAACTCCCCTTTTATCATATACGAACGATCACACTGAAAGCTCACAGCAAGTGGATGCCTTGGATAGCAGTTGTTCGTGATACGAGAAGCGACACTGACGGCGGTCTCAACTAAAAATGGCTCTCGTGCAAGAACACCCGCGCGCACAAACCACCCGGACACTCTATCGACGTCTTGCCCGAACGCAGCCCGACATTTTGCAATCGCGTCCAACATTTCTCGGGGGCGATCACCCTCCAGGGCAAGAAGGGAGCTTTCTAATGCACTAAAGGCGGCATTGATCTCCTTCCGAAACGGTCCGCGTATCTCTTGCTTAACTGCCGTCAAGCAGCTTTCCATGCTTTCCCAAAAGCTGGCCAACAACCTTTCGATGAACTCCTCATAGGTTGATGTCGCGGCAATGGTTGCTTTCAAGCGCAGAAACGCCTCCGTTGAAATATTCACTCGAAAAATTCCCGCTCGCGCTTCACTAGACCAGATCCGTATGCGTTGATCTTTTAGCGTTGCGATTTGCTCTGTAACGCGGTCGGAGAACTTGACAACCGCTGCTGCGATTTCCGCCTTGCTTCCTTCTGCAATTCGCTCTTTGCGATTTTCCCAGTTATGCCAAAATTCATTTTCCTTGGACTTGCTATCCACGGCGACCAGCAGGCCAGCATTTACAAAGCTAGATCTGAGCTCGCCTTCCAAGACGCCATGTAATATTCGCGTGCTGAGATAGGTCTTGAAGCCGTGGATGGGGTCGGTGAGCAGCACTTCGTACGCTCTACGGACCATTTCCCTATAAATGTTATCTCGCTCCGATGACGGAATAATCAGGTAATTGAACTCAGCATCTTTGTGTTTGATGATCTCGCGTAACCGCTGTTCGATTTGATTTAAGGCAGCATCCAATTGCGGATCGGCAATCAACTGCCGATATCGCAGAAACGCAGGCCGAATTTCGGCATCAAACGTTCTTTTTACACCTTCCTCGTGTACATAAATTTTGCTTCGTTCGAACTCGACTGACAATCTTGCGACTTCTTGGTCCTTTGTAATTGCAGACACTTCTTGGGTGTAGGAACCTCTGTTAGCTGCATCCCTTTCGACCAACCACTGCAACACTTTGATGCGCTCGGACTCAATGTCATCCAAGTTGTCGAACCGGGTGGTATCTTCAAGGCGGTCAATGGTGGCAACATATCTCGAGAAATATATCAATCTGCTTCGCTCGATATCAAAATCCAAAAGCTCGCTTGGCTTCCTCACGCCAAAATGGTCAAGCGTATCCTCTAACGCATCCGATAAATCCCCAGGCTGATCGGGTAGATAATTTGCTGAATACACGTGCAACATAATCGCCCGATCAATAGAGCAACTGTCGATTGCCGCCTCGCTAACGGCCCAGGAACGAAGTTCGTGCATGTCGTACAAGGTATGAGATCTAGAATTTACGAATACCGCGTCCACAAATGCTCTCAATGCCGGAGCAAGAAGTCGCTGTTGCTTCAACATCGCATATTGAAATGTAGTGGCGCGGGGGTCCAATCCTGAGGCCGGATTGAAATTGTAAGCGTCGAAATGCTTTGTCGCCTCCGGATAATTTCCGATGTTGTAGTAGTGATAGGCCGCGTTGAGCTCGCGTATCTTCGGATGCACCGAACCTAACCAGTCTGCGGCTGGACTGTATTGATCCAAGCCAATTGCGAGCATTCCGATACGATGAACTAATGAATCTGCCCCCGCTCGATCCTGCGCCCATCTCGCGAAGCTCGCAGGCGCGACCGTCTTGAGAAGAGAATAATTCACACAGTCCGAGATCGGTGATGCAATAGCAAAACTAACCTGCGTAGCTGTAAACTTGTTGCAAATCGGCAAGCTTGCTGACCTGTCAAGAAGCGATGCAATAGCTTTTGCGGTTGCGGTCTTTCGCAATTGAAATCCGAGAGCCTGCAAAGCTGATCTCACATCCGACAGGTCCTTATTCAAATCGAGGAAAGACTGAATTTGTGAAACGACTTCGTTAGCTAAAGAGTCGTGCGCTCGAACTTTCTTTAGAGCCGAGTCTACCCGTGCAGCTAGTTCGTAACTCCAAGCCGTCTCTACCCGTTCGACCTGAAACGCATCAAGAATTTGCGCGGCAGCCTGATTATTCCCAGTGATGTAGTTCTGGTAGGCATCCAAGTATCGACTATCTACGTACGGCTCACTGTTTGCCAAATTTAAGTAGTAAGCCAAATTCTTCAAACGAACATCGTTGATCATACTGAGCTGAACCACTGCGCGTCGCACAGACTCCAAATGGTTCTGACGCGCAAACAAAAGCTCAAGCATCTCAATCAAGGTCGCATACCTGTCGAGTATCGGCGAGTTCTGCTCGTACCAAAGACAATTTTTGGGATCTGATATTGTGTCGAAGTCAAAGGGACAAACATGACACTGAAAATACGAATTGCTCGGATGCCCATCGCTAAAGTCGCGCATGATATCTGCAATGGTGGCATTCTCATCCAGGCTTCGGCTTAGATAAAACGCTAAGCACGCTACTAGTGGGCTTACGTTTGGTGCTGAAACGACTTTGTTGAGCTCCTCGGTCCGCTTAGTTCCATTGTTCGTGACGCGACTGAGACTAAGGCGCGCATTTATCAGCCAGATCGAAACGCCAACCTCCTCTGTTGTCTCGTCGAGAACCGCTTCCGCGCTCTTTACATCCCCATGCAGCAGCGCATCTGAGTATCTCTTTTGAAGCGAGAGGCCACGGTTGATTTCATTAGAAAAGGCGGCAAGAACCCCGGCGATCCAGATAATTTCGTGCTCTAAGGGAAGGGAAACCAGGAACGGCTTCGATTTCATTTCCGAGTACGTTTTCGGAAATGGATCAGGAGCAATGATTGATTTGTAGATACCGTTGCTCATCATCGACGAGACAACATGCTCTAATTTCTCTGGATTGATGTTTTTGCGTGAGACGCTGATGCCAGTCGTCAAATCGCCAATAGAATGAATTGCTCTTCTGAAACCTGCAAAATCTAAACTCGGAACGCCCGACACCTTGTGCCGAGGACGTGTAGGACCGCGCTTCATTTGCTTCCCGTTAATTCGTCCGCCCCGCAACTATAGGTCGAAGGGAATGACCGTAGTCAACTTCCGAAGCCGATCTGCTCTAGGTTTTCCTCGAACAGTCAACGGAACTTGGCTCTTTTATCTGTTCGTAAAAGAGCCGTTCTTCGAACAGTCACCCCTCAAACCAAGCGAAAATCATGGGCAAAACCGCCTCGAAACGCGCGCCTTCAACCATCGTAAAACGAACAGTTGCCATGCCGCGCCGTCTAAAAAACGCCGATCTGCGAACGCGCGAATATCTGACCGACGACGAAGTGCAGCGGCTGGCCGAGGCCGCCAAGCGCAATCGCCACGGCCACCGCGACGCCATCATGATCCTTGTCGCCTACCGGCACGGCCTGCGCGCCTCCGAGCTAACGGATCTCCGGTGGGATCAGATCGAGTTCAGTTCGGCTACGATGCATGTGCGCCGAGTCAAGCAAGGCACACCCAGCACGCAACCGATCCTCGGTGATGAACTCCGCGCCTTGCGCAAGCTGCACCGTGAGCAAAAGCCAAAGTCTCCGTTCGTATTCACGTCAGAGCGCGGCGCGCCGTTCACCACGGCTGGTTTTGCGCGAATGATCGAGCGTGCCGGTGAAGAGGCGGAGTTTGGCTTCAAGACTCATCCGCACATGCTGCGGCACGCTTGCGGCTACGCGCTGGCGAATAAGGGTCACGACACGCGGGCGCTTCAAGCTTATCTCGGACACAGGAATATTCAGCACACCGTGCGATACACGGAGTTGTCGCCTGCTCGGTTTAAGGATTTCTGGCGTAGCTAGGGCATCGCCGCCAACATACGTTCCTCCGCCTCCCACTGACCCGAGCTCTGTGCCTTAAAGGGCATTCCTGGTATGGATCAGAATGAAGAAAGAGCCCGCCAACTGGATTGGCCTACTGCTCATCCTGGCCATCGTTGCCGCTATTACCTTGGCAGTTCACGCCGTCCGCTAGCGTCACGGGTTCGTGAGGAGCCTTGCAGCCAGATGGCGTGCGCCTATTTCCATCGCGGAGCAGGCAATCAGCCCCCCAGCCCGCACCTGCTCTACGATGGCCCTGCCTCTCCCCCGAGGCGGGGCCTGTTCTTTGCGTACACCTCCTTGACATAGAGGGGGTTGAGAACCCCTTCCGGAGCTTTCTATTGCGGGATGTGTGACGCTTCCTGGACTTCCGCAAAGAACGTAGTTGTTTGCGCGTAGCCGCCAGATTCGACGCCGAAGCTCACGACCTTGGTCGTAAACAGAGAGGTCACTGTCGATGTTTTCTGTCGATAGCTCTCATGGGCTGCCAGCACGGCAGCCTGCAAGTCTGGTCCAAATCCGCGATAGATATTCGTATCGGCCATTGCCGCCCCCCCCAGAATATAGAATTCACCCCCCACTAAATTGATCCGCTCAATCAAACTCGCGTCGCCAAACTACTCTCGCTCGCCACCATCATTCGAGAAATCGACAACGAGCCACCCCCCTCTTGAATCGCGCCATCCCCGCTGCAACGATTGCACCGGGGATATTTATGGAAAACGATTTCCAGCGGCAGAAGCGCGAGCGCGGTTTTCAACAGCAGGTTTTGGCGGCCCTGGATAAGCCAAAAGCCAATCGCCTGTTGGCGATCTTAAACAGCGCCTTCTTCCTCTGGATAATGACGGCCATTTTCCTGACCGTTGGCGGCGCTTTCTTCACAGCAGCACAGCAGTGCTCAATCGAAGCGAATAAACAAGCGGATTTGTACTCCGACCTCACTTCCCAAATCATCTACAGGGGCTCGCGAATTCGGGAGATGATCGAGCAGGCATCAAATATTGAGGCCATCAAGAAGAATGCTGGCGTGCTTGTTCGGGAGATTCCGTCCCTGCGGGAAAAGCCGCTTCTGCACCTCATCCGGCAGAGAAACCAGATTCTAAGACAATCCGAGCCAGACAGCGACGACAAGAGGCGTGATAGGTGGAACATTCATCTATCAGAGGTGTCCGCCCCGGTAACAAACGCGCTCGGCACAGCCGAAATAACGGAGCTCGATGACCTCCTTTCACGCTTTCAAGATTTCGTCGCTTGGGGAGACACGTCCAGAATCGTACCAGCCGATTTACCTCGGCTGAAAGCCTGGGCGAAGCTCAAGCTCGATTTTGAAACCCTGTCCGAAACTGAACTGACGCCGAATTGTGGGCCGTCCACCGTTGCGAACAGAATGATTGGGCGAAGCCCACCCATAACGAGCGTCAAATACAACGGACTCGTTTTCGGGGATTGGGGCCTCGACTGGTAGCGCGTCAACGGCGAAAGAAGAATCTCACCCCGACGTCGAAGTAATCGACGGGCGGAGCCGCTAGGGAGCGGATAAATTGCCCGCCTTGCGACCCGCCAATGCTGAGCGAAGACGTAGGCCACCAAAACTGGAAGAAAAAACGTCACGGCGCATAGAAACGCTACAAGCAGGGGAAATCCAACCAGATCCGCAATGTGCTGCCAATGAAACCGCAGCGGGAAGCTGTTGCTAAGCCATTCATTGGCGTCCGACAGGGTCAGCATCCAGCGGACATAGCTCATCACCGAAGAAACCGCCGTCGCGTTCAGAACCGCAAATCCGTAAGCCTTCAAGA
Source organism: Pseudomonadota bacterium (assembly GCA_040756555.1). Taxonomy (GTDB): domain Bacteria; phylum Pseudomonadota; class Alphaproteobacteria; order Rhizobiales; family Xanthobacteraceae; genus Z2-YC6860. The sequence goes on from JBFLYS010000002.1 coordinate 491,915, forward strand.
ACTGCATCAGCAATCACTCGACCGGCCATTCAAGGCACAACGTGCGCTCAATTCGCATACGCGAAACTTCCGACAATTATCGCGCCGCTCAGATAGCTCATGCTCGTCGGCGGTAAGGTCGATATCGGGCTCGATCATGGCTTAGTTCCGTCAAACAGAGTAGCCGCATCATGTGGCTTCGAAGACCATAGACCGACCGCGTGATCGACAAGCTTGCGCATGTCAACGAAGATTCCCCGGCCTTCGCCTAGGGCACCCACGGTCCCTATGCCGGAGCGCAATGCACTCGCGCCGACCGGGATGAAAGCATCGCTGTCCAGCAATTTCGGAACCTCGAACGAGACCCACCTCCTTTCACCGCCGACCATCAGCGGCGCGCCTTCTTTAACTTTCGCTCGGTTAGGCCACACCTTTTGTTCTGCAAGGTGCAAGGCTGTGCATGTGTCGAAATCCACACCGATAAGCAGAATTTTTGCGCCATGCCGGTACAGCGCGCCAAGCGGCGAGGAGTCGCCAAGCGGATTGGTCAGGTCATGTTCGCGCATGAGCTCGTAGGCGGAAGGGCCTAATGCCGCGAACGACGATGAGGGATGCGCGCTACGGATTGTTCCCGGCCATGTACGAAACAACTCCGCGATCTGTCCCATATTCCGCGTCGGGGTGATCGCCGGATCATATGCAGGCATCGTGTCACGAATGGTTTCCAGCCATTCCGTGGGGACCGGCGGTGCGCCCCAGTTCTCAGGATCGGTCAGGCTTGACGACTGTGCTGGCATCACGATGGTCCCGCTCAAACCCACGGCCTGCGCAAGAGCTTGAATGACGGCAACAGGCCCGCCATTCACCCATCCGAGTGCGCTCAAGGAAGAATGCACAAGAAGAAGATCACCTTCCGCAACGCCCAGCAGGCGCAACTGCGCGAACAGGCTGTCCACCGACACCGGACTTTTCGTGCGCGCGATTGTTGCTTCTTCCGTCATGTTGTTACCGAGGCCGGTTTACGCATCTGCATGGTCGGCTGGCGCCAAATTGGGGCCATTCACGTTTCTGCGTGAAGGCGCGTTGAGAGCCAAGACTTCGGCTGACCGTCCGAAAAATAGGACTAACCGCCTATTATTGAGGCACGCATCACAACTTTTCTTAATAAGATCAGTTAGTTAGGCCGATTTTGACGCTTGAAATCGGCATCATGCGATGTCAGAATCGCTAAAATCGATGCTGAATCAGACAGATGGCTGGCAAGCAGGCAAAAACGCTCACTGATGAGCAGATCGCTGATCTGCTGGCCTATGCCTCCACTTCTCGAAATCCCCTCCGCAACCGCGTGCTGGTGCTCCTGTCGGTCCAAGCGGGGCTGAAAGCTGGCGAGATTGCCAAATTATCCTGGTCAATGGTTCTGGCCCCCTGTGGAGCCACTGGATCGTTGATCCAATTGCCAGCCGCTGGGACCGGAAAGAAGGGCGGCAGATGCATTCCCCTCCACCCTGACCTCAGGGAGGCATTGGAAGATTGGCGCCGTGTCTCCACGCCGGTTGGTCCTGTCGTCCGATCCGAACGCGACGGCAGCATGACGCCGGTCAGTATCGTCAACTGGTTCGCGCTCGCCTATCGAGCCATCGGGATCGACGGAACGAGCCACACCGGGCGCCGGACTTTTCTCACTCGCGCCGCGCTGGTGGTTCACAGCGTTGGAGGATCTCTTCGCGATGTGCAGGTTCTGGCAGGGCATCGGTCGATTCTGACTACGCAGCGATACTCCGATAACAGAGCGTCCCTGCTGAGCAAATCATCTTCGTCAGATAGATGAGCGAGCGACGGCACCATAAAAAGAAAGCCGGTCGCAGACCGAACATCCAGACAAAAAGATCAACCTCTAAACTCGACCCGCTCGGTCATGCGGTAACGCTTCTCGATACCATTTGCTTGCTCGCGGGCGCCGAACACCTAATTCAAGATATTCAGCGGCACGAGAATGGGCGCCTCCGCCGTGCCATCGTAGAGCACGACACGCCTGCACTATTCGGCTGGTTGATCGACACCCTTTCCTTGCAGGGCATCAGCGATCAGGTCGCGACCAGCTACATGGAGCGACATGGGCGCGTTACCTGGGCTGATATCGAGGCTGGTCTGTCTCCCCGGCCATCGTGCGCGAAGCTCGTTGACTTCTCCTCGTTCGAAAGATGCGGATTCAGAAAGAACGAATGGCGGTGCTCCGAGCCGGACCACTTTCTGAATTGCCCTCTCCCCAGACACGATCTGCGGAATGGGCGGTTAAATCAAACGGCATACTCCCTGTTTCTCTTCCTGAGAGACGTCGCCGAGAACGATCTGGTGGAATGGATCGATCAGCGTATCGCTGGAGTGACGCCCTTGCCTCGCTCCACCAGGACACGGCGGCTCCACGACGCACTTCTTAATCCGATGACGAGAATCGTAGGCGCCTCCAACAAGGTGCTCATGATGTCGCTGTCGGATTTACTGATAGCAACCTCAGAAACCAAACGAGATTGGTTAGAAATCGGGGCTTCTATGATTGCTATCGACACCTTGGTTCATAACTTCCTGGATCGAACCGGGATCTTATATCGCTTCGATGCACGCCATTCTTACGGGCCTGCTTGCTACCGTTCAAACGGATGCGCTGAAATCATAACGCGCGTTTCAAACTTCATCGACGCGCGGCATTTCAATGCGTCCTATCCGAAAGTGTTTCCCCGCTTCGTGCAGCACGCCATGTGGTCCTTTTGCGCGCAGCAACACTCGAACGTCTGCAACGGAAACAAAATCGACGACACCAAGAGATGTAACAACAAGGAGTGTGTTGTGCGCTTCCTCTGCGACCGAATGCGTCTGAACAGAACCTGATCTGATTCAACTTGACTCAAGCAAGAGGCCCGCGTCGGGCCTCTTTCGATTCCAGGAGAATGAAATGTCGAAAGGCTCCACTAAGAACAAAATGAAACCCGACCATAAGGCTGTAGTCTTATTTGGCCTCGATACCGAGGAAACACCTCGCGGTGCTAGATTCACGAATGAGGACGAGATTGCTCTGACGCGGCTCGCGAAGGGGCTCGGGCTTCGCATTGGACTTGCAAATGCGCCGCACCAACTCGCAGTCGTCAGCAAACTTCCTAAGGGCGACATGTCTGCAACCGGCCTGCAAGCGGTGCCGAGGATCGCATTGGACCTCCATGAGAAGCTAAACGCACTCGTCGGAGGGGAAACGGGCGTAATCTCCCCGCAGATGCCGAAGACGTGGGATGAGATTCAACCTTCCAGTCTGGTGATCGCGCAAGACTCATTGAGCGCGGGGTGGTGGCCCGCCGTCGTTACGAAACGCCGGGGCAAACAACTCGTTCTGAAATGGCGCGATTATCCTACTTCTGAGTTCATTCGCGACGTTAATTCGGTCGCACTACTTCAAGCAGAATAGCGATGGTCAGTAATGCACGTGGGACAAATGCAGCATCCCAACGAACTAAAATCAGAATGCTCAACGATGCGTTTAGACGAACCCCTCGTTTGGGTGTTGTCGTCGTAACGCAAGGCGTAGCTGCCCTCGGCGATGAGGTTGCCGAGCGGACAAAACGCTCCATCGCGGAGTATGATAGCTTTTGCCCGGCCAATGATCCTTACGGCGAAGGCGATTTCGGCAGCCTGCAAATGGATGGTCGAGTAATCTTTTGGAAAATCGATTACTTCGACACGGCGATGCGGATGCATTCACCTGACCCGGCTGATCCGACTGTCACGACGCGGGTGATGACCGTTATGCTCGCGGACGAATACTAGCGGGATTTTGGCTTCTTCCCGGGCGGCTTCTGGAGCAGTTCAGCAGCCTCAACGCCGAGTGCTTTGGCCAGGCGCGCGACCACTTTCAGGCTCGCGTAGTACTTCGTCCCGGTCTCGATCTGGCTGAGATAAGCGCGGCTGACTTTTCCATCATAGGCAAGATCGTCTTGCGACAGGCCCTTAACGTGTCGCAGACGGCGAAGGTTTGTCGCGAACACCTGCCGGATATCCATCCGGGCAGGAAACCGTACTGTTCAAAATACCACACCTCGATATACTTAACAAAGCGCAAGATGACTAAAGCAGCTTCCGCGCATGGGAGATGCCAGCGCCAACATTCCTAGGGGGAGATCATGACAAACGACTGGAAAACATTAGGCGGCGTCACCAGAGATGACGCGCCTGAACAGCCGCAATACTGGCAAGAAGATCACCAGGGCAGCGTGGTTGGTCATCCAGGAAGGACGAGATACCGGATGTTCGACTGGTCAAGAGCCATCGGGTTGCCAGTCTTCTGGCTCATATTATCCATACCCATCATTCCCTTGTCGGTTTCGATGGGCGTCAATCGCATTGTCGCGCTGATCGTGTGGCTTCTTGTTTTTATTGCTCTGCTGAGAGCGCACTTCGGCGGGATCATCTTCGATTTGGAGAAAGACAGGCTGACGTATCCAGTCTTGTTGCTTCGTCGAACAATTCGGTTGTCAGAAATTCAAGACGCTAACGCGGAGTACATCCACCGTTCTTTCAAGGTGGACGCGCTCGATACACCAGTGAACCCAAAAAGCGAGAAGGAAACGGTCAGGATGCCGATTTACGCCGCCAACTTGTCCGGGGATTTCGGAGTTCGACAAGTCAAGTTTTGGTCGAAGAAGCGGCGCGATCAGTTTTTGAGTCACCTGAGAGAAACCGTTCCCGGAGTTCGCATCACACGTTGGTGGTGAAGATTTTCCACACGGAAACAGCAGCTCCAGCCGCATATTCAACACAGGAGAACATTGCAATGACGTACACGAAGATCGCTATGGGTTTGTCGGCGCTCGCATTGATCAGCGCATTTTCCACCGATGCATCGGCTGCTTGTCGTACCGTTGGCCCAAGCCATCGACCGGGCATGAAGGAACTAAGCAGAACTGTCTACGTTACAAGCGGAACCAGATGCGTCCATCGGGTGAATCCGTGCGGTCACTGCGCGGTGCTGAGCGTCGCCGTTGTTTCCAGCCCACGCCTCGGGACCCTCAGGCGTCTCGGCGGCTTAGAAATGGAATATCGGCCACGCGCCCAGGCACAAGCTACGGACAACTATACGCTTCGGTGGTGCGAAAGCCCCGCCACGAAAGGTTGCTACCTCGTTCACTACACGGCTCATGTACAGTGAATGATTGGGGCGACGATCATGCAGATTGTTAGCCGACTCACTGCATTGGTGTTGGCCGGGCTCCCGTGTATCGCATCCGCTATTGCTGGTGAGTTCGTCAAAATTCCCTGGAACGGGGATTACCCCCACAACAACGAACGAACCTGGTCCAAAGATTACGAACTTGGATGGTCAAGGAGCTTTATGAACGGCACTCCCCAAGAGAAAGGCATCGTTAAACGCGAGGGCGTTCTCAACGCTGAAATCTACCAGCCAAAGTCCGACGGTCCCCAGCCATATATTGTTCTGATGCACGGTTGCGCTGGCATGGACTCGAATACCAAGAAATGGGCCAGCGAATATGCCGACTTTTTCCAACGGCAGGGCTTGGGGGTCCTAGTCCTGGATTCGTTCACGACACGCGGTGTCAAGGAGTCCTGCGGGAAGCCCGACGGACATTGGGGTCGGCGCCGGTCGGAGGATGCCTATTCGGCATTGGACTATCTCGTTGCAAGAAAAGACGCAGATCGCGCTCGCGTCTTTCTGCTCGGCCGCTCCAACGGCGGGCTTGCCACCGTGATGGCGTTGGAAGACGTCATGGCCAAACACCATGCAAACAAGTTTGCGATGGGCTTCGCATTGGTTCCAGCGTGTCGAGGAAAGATCACAGCTAACTTCTATGCGCCGCTGTTCATATTCAGTGCTGGGCAAGACGATGCAAACCCTGCCGAAAAATGCGTCGAACTGGCAAAGCATGAGCGGCAGGCTGGGCACTCAACGGTTAAAACCATCATCTACCGAGCGGCCCTACATGGATATATGGATCGCGTCCCGCCTCATCGCTTTCACGGCTGGCGCATGGGCTTCAACGAACCTACGGCAAAAGACACTCTCCGGACCATCGCAAGCTTTCTCCAGCTAGAACAGCCGCCAATAAAAAGCGGTGTAGAGTTCAGATAACTGCCAGCTAGAAGTTCGAGGTTTTACTTTGGTGCATGTGCGTTTTTGGGAATGCCAAAGTGGTCCGCGTAGATTGGATCGACGAACAATGGAATAGGCGGCATCCCCGGGTCCCCTACACGCGCATAACCGCGAGGGGTACGAGGCGGTTGCAGATCAGCCCACTTGCTGGCACAGCCTGACGGACCACCGTTCGTCCGCATAAACTCGATGAAGTCGTCCCACGCACGCCTTTGGGACCAGGCGTACCTTATTGCTCGGTACCACCTACTTTTCATCTTGGGCGGGGCATCGCACGTCAGAGCGAGAATTTGGCTGATGGTAAAGGCTTTCCGAAGGCGAAGATCGAACCTGTTCACATAACGATGGAAAGCGTTCCAGTAGTCGTCACGGTGCTTGAGCTTGCGATATAAGCGAAACACCTCTGCCAAATAGTGCTCCGCCGCAAAGCGCCCCCGCCTATCGTGCATTCTGGGTGCCGCGCTGCGGATGACAAAAAGCCGACGCTCGATCTCTTTTTTGGTCATCGCTAGATCTCCTGCGACGGCGGCAAACCACCCGATTGTGATCGCCTGAACTGTCGCCTGAAATTAGTGATCCAGCAGCCTGAGAAACCGGCGATGGGGCATTCCGGCAAGAGCGAATGGCGCAAGTTACTCTCGATACGCCCCCCACCGGGCCCCTGGATGAGAGCCGCGCCAAAATCTTCGCCCTCGCAAATCGTGAGAGCGGCCGCAGTCTGCCCGGGCGCGCAGTCGAGACCTTGTCTCCCGTAGAATTTTTGCCCCTTCGCCCCCAGAGAGCCAGAAAGTGTACATATCGTGCTTCCGAAGCTCCTTGAACAATTCATAGTACGAGCGTTTGCTGATGACTCGGGACCTTTGCACCTTATATTCCTTCAAGGTGGTATCTGTTCGCTTTCCCCGAGCGGGCATCTTCGAAATGTAACCGAGGATAATCCCAAGCCCCTCAGGGGATTTAATTCGCGCAAAATGAGGGCCGTCCTCCCGGCTAAGGGGTCTTGGAAACCTGTGTTTGAGCGACTTACGTAGACGTTCCAGTTTGCTGTACGACGCACTGGTCCAGATGATGCAATGACAGTGAAAGCAGACCAGTGGGCCTTTCAGAGCGCCCCTCTGCCAATACTCGTTTTGGTAAGTCACGGCCTCGAAGCGCGCAATGAAATCGAACCCGGCCAGTGCGTTCCGGATGAGCTTCTTTGCTTTTCCTATGTCGAATTCAATCCCCCCTTCGGGGAAATTCCAATCGTCGTGCAGGAATGTTGCCATCGCGCACGTAACTCTGAGACTCTCCGCCTTTGTGTCATCCACCAAGTGTGACAGCAGCGCCGGAAGCAACTCGCGTAGCAACAACCTCTTGGACGAGGGATTTGCCAGATTAAATGTCCCTCGGCACTCCTCGTTCAAAAACCGATAAATCAGTTCCTGTGCGCTTTCCTCGCTTTCGAACCTTCGAATCGCGTGGACTGTCACATCGAGATATTTCTTGTCCCACGCATCAGCCTCCTTAAGAATCTTTTGAATTAGCTTGTTGAGCGACATGGATGCCTCACAGGTGTTGCGCTGTTGAGGCTTTACAAGAATTGCAAAACGGCGAATTGGGCCGGTTGATTGCTCTAGACGCCCTGTTGCGTATTCAACGGTGTGATTGGCTGAAAAGGTTGATGACAATACTGGGCCGTCAGGAAAAACCTACGGCACGATTGCACCGAAAATCCCTTGAAGGGACTACGCCCTGCCGGATTACGCGGGCTTGGTGTCCCCAAGTTTGTTGATACCTCGCTTTATAAGGTAGTCCCGAAGCTCGCGGCTTTTGACACCATCCTTGTGTGCCTTTTGAAGAGCTCGTCCATACCGATCCCGTTGGGTGCTCTTAATATTTATGTCTGCTTCCCGAGCCGCCAAGTGGATCAAAATTCGAAATCTATTGAAGTCGCCCTTCATTCGAATTTCAGGTGCCATATCTTGAAGGATACGCTGCGCCTGGAGGTTTCCACTTAGCTTGATTAGCCGCCCGCGCTTGTAGACCGCTTCAAGAAAGCGAAGGGTCTGTTCATTGCGCGGCAACGGCACCAAATCTTTAAGAGCCGACAGCGCGTTCTGAATGTCGCCAGAGAGCTTTTTCTCTGCCGTATTCCGCCTGCCCCAAGCCATCTTGATCTCCTGTGCAACGTGCGGTCAGGAGATATTTACAACAACGATAACGGGCATTTCCAACTCCCGTAATCCCCTCGCAGGGAGATTTTCCATCATTGCCGTCCCCTCGAAGGAATGATCCGGGCCAAGGCTTTTAAATCTCTTCGTGATCAATGCAAACGTCACTTTTTTTAATATCCCTTTGAGGGACATTTATCAAAGCAATTATGCAGAAGAGCCATTTCTGCGACCTTGTAAAGGCTCCATGCAACACCTCATTCCCGAGGTGTACAGGAGAACGTAGATGAAAACGGACATCACAATCGCGGTTCAGGTCGATTCTCTGCTCTTGCAGTTAGTTCGCGGTGATCCAGAGAACGCAATCGCAATCTGCGGAGTGTTATCACGCCTGGGATTAGCTTGGTGCGAGGTTGACCTCATTCCAGACGACGATGACAAAGAATCTTGCAAGATCATCTATCGCGCACGTCCAGATTTGCGAGACCTGCTGCGAGATCCCGTAGTGACTGCGGAGGTAATGATCGGCGAGCAAAGCAGACTCTTCACGTTGGGTGATCCCTTCTCGTAGTTGGCAGGCTCTATCGACCTAGGAAGGTGTAAGAACGCAGCCCCAGACGGGGCTGCGTATTCCTCTGAGGGACTTTCAATCCGCTCTGATGAGAAGCTGTAAATGGCGTGCGGACCTCAAGGAGGCCGCGATGCCAACCAAATCTGGTCAACACGCATCTCAGCGCGCAGACGTCAGTTCGACACCAGACGAGTCCCTAATATTACCTCGGCTGCTTACTCGGCCGCAGGCAGCCGCCTACCTGGCGCTCACCGTCGCCGCGTTCGACGACTGGATTCGCCGGGGACTTATTCAGGGACCCTTGCCCGGCACTCACCGCTGGGATCGTAAGGCCATCGACGCCGCGCTCGACCGCGCGTCCGGCCTCACGCCCATCACCACCAACGAGAGCGACTATGCCGCGTGGAAAGAAGCCCATGCAGGTTCGCCTGCGCGGGATTCACAAAGTTAGACGTAAGCAGGCGGACGGCACCGAGCGCGTCCACTACTATCACCGCGCCACTAAGACCAAGCTCGAAGGTCCTCCGAACTCTCCAGCGTTTCTTGCCAGCTACGCCGCCGCCGAAAAGCTTCGCACCGACTACCTCGGCCAGACCTTCGCCCAATTGGTCCGTAAGTTCGAACAGAGCCCCGAGTTCCTGAAAACCGCCGAAGCGACGCAGCGCGAGTACCAGCGCAAGTTTCGGGTCATCGACGTGCAGTGGGGCACCTGTCCGATCCCCGCCCTCACCGATCTGGAGTTTCGCCGCGACGTTCTGACTTGGCGAGATCGCATGGCGCTGACGAAGCCGCGTGAGGCTGACAACCTCGTGTCGGCGATGGCGCGCGTGTTGGCGTTCGCCGTGGACCGGGGCGAGATCAAGGCCAATGTGCTGGGTCACTTCTCGCGGGCCTATCACTCCAACCGTGCAGACAAGATTTGGCTTCCCAAGCACGTCGAAGCCTTCACGGAGGTCGCCTCCCCCGAACTGGTCACAGCGATGACGCTGGCCCTTCATACCGGGCAGCGGCAAGGCGATCTGCTGCGCCTGCGCTGGTCAGACTACGACGGTAAGGTCATCTCACTGCGTCAGTCCAAAACCGGGGCGAACGTCACGGTGCCCTGTACGCAGGTTCTTCGCACGCTGCTGGACCGCCTTGAACGCCGAGCCGAAACAATCCTGACGACGCCGTCGGGCATCGCGTGGACGAGCGATTATTTCAAGCACCAGTGGGCATCAGCCTGTAAGAAGGCAGAAGGCTTAAAGGACCTGCACTTCCACGATTTGCGCGGCACCGCCATCACCATGCTGGCCGAGGCCGGTTGCACGGTGCCGGAGATTGCGGCCATCACCGGTCATCGGCTCGACCACGTCGGTCGCATTCTGGAAGCCTACTTATCGAGGACGCAGACCCTGTCGCGGTCGGCGATTGATAAGCTTGACCGGCACCTTGAACGAGCGGGCCAGAAGCCCAGAACCGAGTGAGCATGGCACCCGCACCGAAGCCAAAGAAAGCCCGCCCAAAGGTGCGGAAGCGAGCAGAGCCGCCCGACCACGAGCATTACGTCTTTCGCATCACGGACTGGGAATGGTCGTTTAGCTTTGGTGCGGGGTTCGAGAAAGACGGCAAGCACGCCGACTACCGGCATCTGGAGGTCTTCGCTGAGATCGCCCGACCCAAAAGATATGCGGGACGCAAAGCGTCGTTAACGTTCCTGCCTGAGATCATGTTCAACGTCAGCCGGTTCGCCCAACAGGAGGTCAAGCACGCGGGCTTTTTGACCGTGAAGCCCAAGCTGATGGAGGGCCTGATCTCGATGCCCGCCGACGCCCTGCCCTTGATCTTGCCGATGCTGATCGCCGGTCGTTTCAAGTTCGCGGTCGCAAGCTGCGACCCCATGCGGCACCGGCGTGCCCGCATCGTGCGGTTCAGCCTTGAGCAGGATGTGATGGACGATCACCTGCCGCCGGAGGTCTGACGCCTTCGACCGCCCTGCTCGGCCTAGGCTGCATCTCGGCAACTGCGTGCGACCAACCGCACCGAATTTCCCGTTTACAGAGACGCTGCTAACCCATTGATTTTCAATGAGACGAAATCACGCGGTTTACAAAAATCACTATGGTGCCTGCGGGGTCTAGGCGCGGCTGGGGGACTGGGGGTCGCGAGTTCGAATCTCGCCGCTCCGACCATTCCTTCTCCCACTCGCACAAAATTTTATTTCTCCCCGGAGTGACCGGGGAGCGTTGGCAGCGCAGTGAGCTTGCGCAGGCTTTTCCGATTCAATTGTCAAACAGCCCGCCTCGCCCGCCGGTGAAGAGCCGATGCGCGAAGCGGGATTGGTGTAGTTCACCGCGCTTTTCTTGTCAAGGAAAAAATACCTAGAAAAATTCCCGGCACCGAGCAGTGAGAACTGACCGCTATAAGCGCCGATCCTCGGACGCGAGCATGCCATTGATCAAGTGATCTGACCGTTGCTCGGCGGATGATCTGCGTTCTTCGGCTGGCGAGGTTTCAGGGGCGACGGATTCCTCGCGGATGAGAAATGAAAGGTTGGTTGCTGGTGCCGAGTGCCAAACTGTCAGGTAGAATAATGGTGGCCAAATGCCCCGCTCCGACCACAGTCAAGCTAGTAGGGCCCTGCTATGAAGCCGATTGACGAGGTATCAACTGCAATTTAGCCGCGAAGATTTCGCTGCAATTTTCTCCGACGACGTTGAGCTGACAGACGTCCGATATTCGCAATCTTCTATCTATAAATATTTCTACTTCCCCGACCTAGCTGCACTGCGTGCATTCTTTGAACACCCGTCAATTAAATTTGCTCATAAAGATGATCTAAACGATCCATTTGAACTCTCGCGGCGATGGCAGAAGTTCGGCTGCCCGTTCACTGATGCGATTTTTGACAAATACGTACGCAAGCGAGTCGAAGCGGGCCTAAACGACATAGGAGTGATAACAAGAAAGTTTCGAGAGTACGCTAAACGACAAGGCATGTCCTTGTCGCGCCAACAAGCGCGACGGTGGCTGGCATCACGAGAAGGAAAAGAACGTATCGCAGTCGAGCAGAAAGTCGCGTCAGAGCAAGTATCGATGTTGGCGAGCACTTTCCCGAAGTTGTTCCGAGAGCACGAAGGCAAGTTTATTGATTCATTCGCCATGGCGACTGGAATACTTTCCCTGACCGAAAACCCTTGTTCGGCGGACATGTGGCGCGAGTACGCGAATGAAGGCCGTGGGTTCGTTCTTGAGTTCGATGCCGATCACAAATTCTTCTCACATACGACAGACGACGGAATAACACGCAAGCTATTGCGCAAGGTTTTTTATCGCGATGATCGCATAGAAGATTTTTGGAAGAATCCCCATTATCTGTTTCTTGTAAAAGAAACAAAATGGGCATTCGAGAGTGAGTGGCGGATGATTAAGTCGCTCGATCAATGTCGGAAAACTGTTTTGACCAACGGCCGCTCCATTTATTTGCTCGATGCGCCTGCTGGGCTAATAAAATCCGTAAGCTTTGGCTCCAAATTTCCAACAGCACAGATTTCAGAGTCCGTGAAGTTGCTGAAAAATTACGATCCCAACATCGAAGTACGGAACTTTCAGCTTTCTACCTGAAAGCTATCGAAGGAACGACCTCGCATGGCAAGGCTCAAAGAGATTGACGATGCCCTGCGCGTTGAAATCGAAAAACTCCTAAACGCGGAGAAGATTTGGGCCTTCAATGCATTCGGATGGGTCAGCGCCTACGACGTTGACCCAGAGTTTGTTGGCCATGCCATATGGCAGACCGAGCCTCCGATAGACATTGACCCATTTATTTTCGGCGTCGGACAAGAGCCAGATGCTGAGCCTCCACCGCGCCCAGAAGAATGGCGGCAGTTGCTTGCTATCTCAGGAGCAGACTTCGGAGGCCTGATGAAGGCCGCACGAATGGCGATCGGTTTGTATTTGGTCCAATCGCAGCTATCCCAAGAAGCGCAGTTCCCAAGCGAAGATTTCATGGATTTGCATTGGACCAGTTCAATAATTTACCTCGCCACCGCCTCAGAGAGATTGAGAGAGTTTTTTGTCGCCGCTGCGTTCCGACAGACGCAGAATCTTTATGCTGCAAGAGGATCGGCCTATCGCGATCAGAAACGAGTTTGGTACACGACCCCGTTCTTCGAAGCCCAAACCCATTTTACTACCGGGGGATTTCCAGAATTGCTCGGAAAGCTATTGCCGATGACGACGCAAATCCAAGCCCTTCGTAACAGGCGAAATCTTCTAATACACGAATTGGCAACGGCTATCGGCCAGCGGGAACGCGAAGTCATCAAAAACCAGCCGACACCTATAGCTACTGACTTCAGCTATAATCAAATAAAGGAAGCCGCTAGGCTCGCAAAGGTCGAGCGCGAACGACAACGCAGCCTCGCCACGGCAGAATTGAGGGATTGGTACGATCTTCTCATGCGCGCAAGCAATGAAGTATTTGTCTTTGAGTATCGACGCCGTCGTGAAGCGTAGCAGCGCGTTGTAACACCGCTTGCGCAGTTCTAAATTTGAAATTGATTCGTGGCTGCATTTTACAACGCACCATGCTCGTCGCGATGCGCAAGTCAGATCGGCTTAGAATAGAAGGGCGCGATGCTGAGCGCGGCCCTGAGTATGCATGCCCCGACTCGCGCTGCGGACGACTTGTCTATTTGAAAAAGCCACTCTTGCGTGTCCATCACTTTGCCCATGAGCCAGGGGCAAAGTGCGTGGTTTCTCGCGGAGAAACGCCGGAACACCTTCGAGCAAAGGACTTCCTCCTAGTTGGAGCGCGAGCGCGCGGTTTACGCGCCGACACAGAAGTCCCTCTTGAAATCCTTGCGAGCGAAGAAGATCGCAGAGCAGACGTGCTCGTTTGGAGTCCGAATGGCGAAAGGCGAATTGCATTTGAGGTCCAGCACACCGTCCTGAAACTGAAAGATATTATGCGCCGAACAGGCGGCTACAATGTCGGAAGAATTCCGGTTATTTGGATCAATCTCATTAAGCCGAAAAAGATCGCCAACGCTTTCAACGTGCCGGGCACGAACCTGAAGGTAGTTAGAAAATTCGCCACTCATGCTTGGGAATGGTGGGCGCATCAATTTAGCGATGAAGCACGGACAGAAAAAACCGTGCGCGGTCACTTGTGGTTTCTTGACCCAAAAGACGGAAAAATGTGGCGAGGCTGGTTTCTAAGTCACTATCTCTACAAAAGCGGTAGTGACTACTTCGACTCCAGCGGCCAAGAGCAAAGTCACGCAAGCTATTGGTACGCATCCGCACGGTACAACACCCTAGTTCTGGAAGGGCCTTTTGACTTTTCACATTTGCGAATTAAACCGCACACCCGACACGGGAGAACGAGTGGCGCTTATCAATATCCGTTTGGTCCGGCCGCTTGGCTACTTGCGCCCTCTGACGACGACAAAGATGGACCGTGCCGACCTCCAATTAGAATGCACCAAGAGACACTAGAAAATGGCTTCGAATGCCCGCCTCGCCTGCAAGTCCGTCGTAGCAGCGTTTGGCTCTATGTCGAGCGCGAATAACTTTCCTGTCGTGTAGTTTCTCGATCAGGTCGAGGCTCTGGCCGTTCGCACCAAGAAGCTGTAGCCCGGGTGAAGCGCAGCGAAACCAGGGGCCGCGTCGTAGTCTCTCCCGGATTTCGCTTCGCTCCATCCGGGCTACTTGCTGCCGTCAATTGCGCTTCCGTCTGGCGTTACGTCTCTGCCGTGACAGGGCAGCGACCTCGGGGCAATTTCCCAGCATTTTCTAGGCGCGATTCGACTCCGCGCCGGGGCATTAGTGGCTGTAAGCCCCACGATTCGACTCAGGAGACGGGACGACGAACCGAGTGGGTACGCCGGCATCGAGGTGCGATTTTAGCCAAACTGGTTGCTCCGAGCATTTTTCCGACCGTTGCCCGCCATCACCACAGCCCTTCTCGCATACCGACTCCCCCGGCAACTGCGCATGACCTCAAACAAAACCCACGCCAGCGCCGCGGTCTTGATCGTGAAGGCCGAATTGCTGACGCAGAGAATGGTGCCGTAGGACACGGCGAGCAAATTGCGATGCAGGCAGAAATGCCGGTCCGCGTTGCGGAACGAAAACGGGATCAGCCAAAGCACCCAGAACCCGATCACGCCAACCTTGCTGAGGATATAGCCATAGCCCGAGTCAAAGGCCTGCATTTCCGGTGCGTTCAACCCGAACCAGGTCAGAACATCAAACTCGCAGAGACCGGCGCCGCACCAACCATCACCGTCCCTGTGTCGAAACCGGCCGGCGCCCCAACCCTGCTCCAAGCTGCGCTTGCGGATCGGCCGTCTGCGCGCATTTCAGCTCGGTCTCCGAGCAGCCTTTCAGGCAAACATCGCGCCGGGGGTCCACGGCAAAGATCCTGGCTCTGCATTCCGACCGGCAGGTGTCCAACTGCCGTGCGCACGGCTCCGGCCCCGCAGCGCCGTTCTGCGCAAGCACGGGAGACGGAAACAACGCCACCAACAGCAGGAGCGCAACCGCAAGCGCCTCGATTGCCGAACGCTGGCGCATGGCCGTACTCGCCACAGCCGCCGCCGTCATGGCCTCACGCGTCATGGCCTCACATAGGTCCATTTCTGTTCCTGCAATTCCGTGATCCGCGCGATCCCTGCCGGCACGATGCGGGCTTCCGGCAGCAGCGTGAGTTCCTTGTTTTCCTGCTTCGATTGCACACTCAGCGTGTTCCCACAGCCCGAGAATGTGACCGTCTTGTTTTTCTCGGCGAAGCTCTTGATGCGATCGCGGACCGGAGACGTGTCACTGCGCAACATGTGCAGGCCCGGCCCATAAGCGACGAACTCGATCTGCACCCGCTCGCCCTTCTGCTGATAGTAGTTGGTGAGATTTTCGGCATTGTTGAGCGCGATGCTCATCAGCGCCGGATCGTTCTGCGTCACCTGGATGACCACGCGATGCACCTTCGGCGCAGTCGTCTTGGTGACGGCCGATTTCGCGGCCGTGGCGCGGTTCGCAGCCGGCCGCGGAGCGCGAGACGCAGCCGGTTTGGCAACCACGGCGCGCTCTGGAGCTAGCAGCGAAGTGGGATGTTGTTGTTGCCGTTGTTGGTCCTGCGCGAAGCATTCGCTCGTCGTGCTCAGGACGAAGAGCGCGGTGACGCTCAGGAGAATCGGAAGCGATCGGTTCATGGCTTTTCCTCCGTGCCGGACAGCATGCGTTGAGAATCGGGGCGAGCGACGGCCGGCTGGACCTGCGGCGCACTTGTGATGGCGCGGGCGCGAGCCGCGCGGTCGAGCCATGCCTGTGCCGCGGCAAAGCGGCTGAGGCCCGGAACCGTGGCGCTCAGGTTCACCTCCTTCCACTTGGGATGGAAGCCGGGCGCGTGCAGCTTTTCGACGCGATCGAACAACAGCGTGGTGAGCCGGTCCAGGCGCTGATAGCGATCGGAGCCCGGGGCGAAATTGTACGCGGCCAGAACCGTCGGGACCGATATGGTTTGAATCTGCTCGCCAGGGCCGATCAGCTGCGGATAGTCCTTCGCATCCAATACGGCCGGCAAGTAATACTCCTCGAGCTCGCGCTGGTACGGGACCGGCAGGAACTTGTATCCGCCGTCCCATTTGCCGTGCGCGAATGCATCGACGGGTTTCGACGTGATGAACACGACAGCGGCGATGTCACCCTTGCGCAATTGCTCGAGCGCGGTCGGATGCGGAATGAAAAGCTTCTCCACATTGATCTTCAGCCGCTCGAAAATGAGCGGACCCGAATAGGCTGCGGCGGTGCCGGGCGTGTTGAAGTTCACACGTTTGCCCGCGAGATCCTGGACCGACCGGATCTCAGGCCTGACGAAAATGTGCAGTTCGGACGGGAACAGATTCAGGACATAAGAAATCTTCTGCTGGACGTTGGGAGCGACCTTTTTGAATTCATCAAGGACGTCGGCGTTGATGATCGCCGCATCGACTCCGCGCAAATAGAGAAGCGCTTCGACGTTGTGGGTGGGACCACGGGTCACGATGGGAAGGACGTGGAGATTGTCCCCATCATCGGCAACGCGCGCAATTTCCGTTGCGAACCGAATCGGCGCGCCCTCAAGCAATCCGCCGGCAAGCCCAACCGTCCAGGCGTTCAACTTTTCTCTGATCTGCGGCATTCGCCGTTGCTCGGCGGAATCCGGCGGCCGCTTCGCACGGTCTCGCCCGATTGCCGGATCGAGCGCCGCCACCGCATTCAGCGCGATAACGCCGAAGGCCAGAACCAGAATTCTTGTGCTGCGGATTTTCATGAGCGCTTCCCATCGTTAGCGGTTTGCCGCTGGCTTGCGGTCCCGCGCGGTCCAGGACTTCTGGTCCAGGGCTGCTGAACCAGGACTGCTACTGTTGCTTTCGCCCTATTGCCTCCAGCCGTTGGTTGGCAGGCGCATATCCCGCGTCGTAGGCGCGCCGGTACAGTTCGCGCGCTTTCTCCGCATCGGCTTGCGTGCCCAGAACATTCCATTGCGAAAGCATGTTCTCGTCGTAGGTTTCGCCGAGGGCGAAGGCCGCTTCCGCACTGCCCTCCGCCATGGCGAGTTGGAGGACCGCGCGCGCGGCGGCGATATCGGCCCGTTTGATCAACATCTGGGCCCGACCGAGCAGGCGCGCTTCACTCTCGGGAGATGCGGAACGTGTGCCGGCACGAGAAGGTTCTTGTTCAGGACTTGAGGCCGTTGCGCTCACCTCCGCCGCCGCGGCGTGCTCACGAGAGCCCTGCGCCGATTGGGCCGATCCGGATGTTGCATCGGTCGCAGCCAGTTGCGGCCCCGCTTGCGCGCGAGACGCTGCCGCTTTCGCGGTCTGAGCAGGCACAGCGAGTTTCTGGGCGAGTTGCTGGCGTGCCGTGGCAAGCTCGGCTTCGAGCGCATTTGCTCTTTCGCGTTCGCTGCCGAGTGCTGCGGCGTTTGTTGTCGCCGCCTCGCGCGCTTTTTGCTCGGCATCGGAAACGTCGCCCAACCGCGCCTTGGCGGCTTCCATCTCCTGTCGCGCATCCGCCAGCTCGCGCGCGAGCCCCTCGGTTTTTTGCCGCTCGCGACCCAACTCCTGCCCGCCGGCGGCCTCCGCTTGACGCACATGCGCGAGCCATCCCGCGGTCACCTCAAGCTGCTCGCGCATGGCGACGATGTCGCGGGCGAGCCCATCGGCCCTTTCGCGTTCACGGCTGAGCGCCTCTTCGCCGGCGGCAGCCGCGTTGCTGGCCTCGCGGCCTTTGGTGTCGAGGCCAGCCTTGGTCGCTTCGAGATCCGCGCGCGCGGCAGCAAGCTCACGATCGAGCGCGTCGCTCCGCTCCTTTTCGCGATTGCGGGCTTGCTCCATGACGGCCGCGCTGTTGCGAGCTTCGCGTTCAACTTCGGAGGTTTGACCGCGCTGTGCCTTCGAAGCATCACGCTCCTCGCGCGCGGCAGCGACCTCGCGTGCCAACGCTTCGGATCGTTCCCGCTCGCGGCCGAGCGCCTGCTCCGTCGCAGCCGCGCTCTCACGCGCTTTGCGTTCGGAATCGGAGGTCTGACTGCGCTGCGCGTTCGCTGCACCAAGTTCGTCGCGCACGGCGGCGAGCTCACGCGTCAGCTCATCCTGCTTGTCCTGCCAGCTCTTGAGCGCCTGGTCGCGCGATGCGGCTGCGCGGATCTCGGCCGCGGCCATCTCGGTGAGCCGGATATTGAGGTTTTGAATCTGCTCGCGCGCAGCGGCAAGTTCGCTCGCTTGTGTCTCAGCCTGTGTCTCAGCCTGTGTCTTGGCCGCAGCTGGATTGTTGGCAGCCGGGCCGGCGCTGGTTGCGTCCGGCTTCGCGGCCTTTTGTTTCGGATCGCTCGTTGCAGCGGTGTCCGGCTTGCAGCCCGACAGACCTGCGGCGCATGCGAGGCGATTTTCGGTTGTCCGGATATGGTGAATTGCGGCGACGTCGTCAGCATTCAGCTCGGAAATGTTGCACGGCTCACGATCGGTCAGGCATTGCAGAATCTTCTGCCGATATTGGACCGCGCGAACGCGATCGAGATGCTGAGGCGCCACCCGGTCCATGACGCAATTGGCGCGTCCCCTCAGGCAGGCCGACAGGTTTCGATCGTAGTCGGCCTGCGTGACCTTGGCCAAATCATCCGGCGCGAGGAGCTGCCGGTCACAGCTACCGATCCCGAAGAGACAACCGATGAGATTCCGCCGATAGCGTGTGGGTTCGGCCGTGGCCGAAGCGGACGGTTCTGTATTGTCAGGGCCGCACCCGGTTCCGTCCGCGCGCGGGCAGCCCGGACTGCTGCGCTCTTGTGCAATCCCCTCACCGCACACAACGAGAACAATGAGAACGATGGCCCAAGCCAATGCGAGCGCGACGCGACACCGCGCGAGCTGGCCCGCGCGCCAGCTTCGGAATTCCTGCGTCACTGTACGACGTCCCATCACGGCGCCCCCTGCTCTCGCGGCTCTCGCGCTGGCGAGCCATAAGCGCGTTTACGCGCGTCTGCGACGCGCTATGGCGAGCAGCCCGCGCGAGCACTTTTTTTGCGGACGCGCCGGACCCTCGGCTGGCTTGACACGCCTCGCGGCTGGCTTGGCTTGCCTCGGCGGCGCGTCCGCGTTCGTGCCCATCTGCGACAGCTTGCGGGGGCAGCCGGGTTTGCACTCCGCGATGAAGCTGCCGCCTGAATGCTGAAGTGGAGCACAGGCCGCGGCAATGGATCGAAAGGGTGATGTGTCTGTGGAGCCTACGGATATTTGGTAGTAGGGCCTCGGCCAGCGTGCCGTGCGGCGGCGGCGCTATCTGGGAGACTGGGGAAGCCGTAGCCCGGGTGAAGCGCAGCGAAACCCGGGGCTGCCCATCAATCACTCCCGGATTTCGCTTCGCTCAATCCGGGCCACTTGCTGACTCATTCCCGTCACACAAATCAGCGACACAAGCGCCGGGTCGAAGTGAAGCACCTCTCGCACCCAGCCCCGCGATCGCGGGGCTTTTCGTTTTGCGAGTACATCGCGTTCGACACGGGAGCCGCAGGCTCGAGTTAAGATCTCGTTTACGCGACTCAGACACTCAGGATTCCGACTTCGGAAAACTCTGCAACCCCGCTCCGGCGGGGTTCTTTTCTGGTGTGTCTTGGATGGGTGTCTTGGAAAAGTATCTCGCCTACGCCGAAGAAGCGCGTGAGTTTGCATCCCGTTCGTTTCGGGAAGAGGACCGCCAATTCTGGCTCAAGATCGAGCGGTCGTGGCTTGCGATGACGCAGGCGCTTGAAGCGCCGCAGGCCGCTGGCCTGACGACAAGTCTCAGGGCTTAACCGGACCACGCCCCGTCTTCGCCCTCACCCTGCCGCAGCGGCCATCATTTCCGTGCGGCGAAACTCGGGGTCGAAAATACGATCGGCCATGACCTGGCAACGCTTGATCAAGCGGTGCTCGTCCGGCGCATAGTCCGGGATCGCGTTGTGCAGCGTTCCGATGTGATCCCACATCAGGACATCGCCCTCGGTCCATTCGTGCGCGTACTGGTATTTGAGCTGAAGCTGATGCTGAAACAGCTCGGCCAGAACCGCGTCGCTCTCCGCTTCGTCCATCTCGTTGATGCGGATGGCATAGCCCGGGTTCGCGTAGAGAACCTTGCGACCGGTGATCGGATGGGTCAGAAAAATCGGATGCACCGAAGGCGGGCGCTGCGCGCGTTGCTCCGCGGTCAACGGCGGGCGCGTGCTGCCCGGGCGCCGGCGCATCTCTTCCCAGAACTTGTTGAAGTCATGGGTCGCGGTCATGTTTTCGAGGCGCGCCTTCAGCGCAGGCGACAGATCGTCGTAGGCCGTGTGCATGTCCGCGAAAACAGTGTTGCCGAGCGTCTTTCCGTTCCGGCGCGGAATTTTGATTCCGTAGAGGACATTCACGAAGCCGATCAGGTCGTTGTACGACATGTCGGTGTGCCAGTCCTGACCGGCATCGGCCAAACCGATCGGCTTGCCGTCTTCGATGATGTTGGAGAGCAGCATCACCTCGGGGACGCCGGGCTCGCAATAGGTGCCGGTCGGCGAGCCTTGCAACGATCCGAACCGCTCCGAAAACGCCTTCAACGAATGCGCATCAAGTTTCTGTTTGGGAAACCACAGAACGCCGTGCGCGCCCAATGCGCGAAGGATGGCGGAAAAGTCGGCCTGGTTCACAGGCCGCGACAAATCAATGTTCTCGATTTTCGCGCCGAGCGTCGTCTGATTGGGTGTGATTTTCATAAGCTATCCGTGTCGCCCGAAGGCCGCTTGTACCTCTCAAAAATATCAGGCCGGGGCCCACGGCGAGAAGCCCGGGATTCCGAGAAAGGTTGTTTCGGTTCTCGAAACACACCTTCGACCCGGCACGGTGTATAACGATGGCGCCCCGCAGATCCGCACCGAGGGACGGACCAAAACGATGACCGTGGCGCAGGCCGACAAACTATCTCCCGACACTCGACACATCGCGGTTCGCCAAGCGCCATCAGCCGACAAACGCTTCGCGCACTACCTCGCGCTGGACGATTTCGAAATCGCGGCACGGCGTCACCTGCCCCGCATGTTGTACGGCTTCGTCTCCGGCGGCGCGGAGAACAATGCCGCACTGCGCGCCAACGCCGAAAGCTTCCTCGATTATTCCTTCGTGCCTCGCGTGCTGACGGATGTCTCGCGGCGCAACCACACCACCACGCTGTTCGGCCGCTCTTACGCTGCGCCGTTCGGCATCGCCCCGATGGGCGCGGCGGCGATCTGCGCTTACCGAAGCGACATCGTGATGGCGCAAGCGGCGGCGGCTTCCGCAATCCCGATGATCTTGAGCGCCTCGTCGCTGATCCCGCTCGAGGACGTCAGAGCCGCCGGCCCCACGACCTGGTATCAGGCCTATCTTCCGGGAGACGTTGCGCGCATCGAACCGCTGGTCGAACGTGTGGCCGCGGCCGGCTACGAAACATTCGTTTTGACGGCGGACGTTCCCGTCCCGGCCAACCGGGAGAACAACATCCGCAGCGGCTTCAGCGTTCCGATCAGGCCGACCCCGACGCTGATATGGGAGATCCTGACGCATCCTTCCTGGGCGGCCGGCACGCTGGCGCGCACCCTGCTCCGGCACGGCATGCCGCATTTCGAGAACATGGATGCGCGGCGGGGACCACCGATCATCTCGCGGCAACTGGAACGGGCGGTGGGAAACCGCGACCAGCTGTCATGGGATCACGTCAAACTGATCCGGAAAAAATGGCAAGGGCCGCTCGTCATCAAGGGCATCCTCTCCGCCGCGGACGCGCGCATGGCAAAGGACTGCGGCGCCGACGGGATCATCGTGTCGAACCACGGCGGCCGCCAGTTGGACGGCGCGATCGCGCCGCTGCGTGTGCTGCCGCAGATCGCCGATGCCGCGGGCGGGATGACGGTCATGCTGGACGGCGGGATTCGGCGCGGCACCGATGTGCTGAAGGCGTTGGCGCTCGGGGCGCAGTTTGTTTTTGCCGGCCGCCCGTTCCTGTTTGCGGCAGCTGTCGGCGGGACGCAGGGCGTTCAGCACGCCATTCAGATTCTCTGTGGCGAGATTCTTCGCGATATGGCCCTGCTCGGAGTTCGCAATTTGTCCGAAGTCAGCCCCGAGCTGGTGGCCCGGACGCGCTAGAGCATCCCTTGCGAAAAGTCAGAGTTCGTCATGGCCGGGCATGACGTGGAGAGAGCGGTGCAATCCAACTGGAAATTGCTCTAGCCGTCACTCTCCCTTGAGCCCGAGCTTCTTGATGACCGGCGCCCAGCGCGACACCTCGCTCTTGACGAATTCCTTGGCCTGTTCGGGCGTGGAGCTGAAGAGCTCGATCCCCGCCAAGCGATCGCTCAGATTGGGAATCGCCAGGATGCGCCGCATCTCGGCGTTGAGCTTGGCGACGATCGGCTTGGGAGTCTTGGCCGGAGCCAGCAGCACGTACCATTCCGAGGCGACCAGATCGACGCCCTGCTCCTTAAACGTCGGCACGTCCGGCAGCGCCGCGTAGCGCGTCTCCGAGGTCACGCCCAGCGCCCGCATCAGCCCGGACTGATATTGCGGCAGCGCTTGCGTCACCGTCGCGAAGGTCATCGGAATCTGGCCCGCGAGCACATCGTTCATCGCCGGCGTTCCGCCACGATAGACCACATGCGTCATGTCGATGCCGGCTTGAATCTTCAACATCTCCGCCACGAGATGCGTCATGCTCCCCGGCCCCGCAGAACCGAAGCTCAAGCTGCCGGGCTTGGCCTTGGCCGCCGCGATCAGCTCCTTGACATTGCGCGGCTCGAATTTCGGATTCGAATAGGGCACGACAGGCGCACGCGCCAGCATGCTGATGAACTCGAAATCGTTCAACGCGTCATACGGCATGTTGTCGCGCAGCGACGGATTGGTCGCGTGATTGCTGACCGCGACGATGAGCGTGTATCCGTCCGGATCCGATTTGGCCGCGGCCTGCGTTCCGATCATCGTTCCGGCGCCGGGACGCGTGTCGACAACAACTGTCTGCCCCCACGCTTCCGTCAGCTTCTGTCCGATGACGCGGGCGACGATATCGACCGAACCGCCGGGAGCGAACGGGACGATGATCTTGATGGGCTTCTCCGGATACTTGTCGTCGGACGATTGCGCCAAGCCTGACGCCGGCACGAGGCCGGCCGCAGCGCAGCCGATGGCGGCCACCACAAGCAAGTGACGCCATGATCCCCCTTCAAGTCGTTTCACGCTCATCTCCCCGTTGCCCGACCGGCTTCCGAACTTGCGCCGCCCGCTCTGCGTTTCGTGCTGCGGCTGGTTCAGCACCGGAATGTTACGTGAGGCCGCGTGTTCGCGGCTCCGATTTTCGGCGGCATATTGAACCGCGTCCCGAGCGGGCGCCATCGTTCAACCGGCAAAATATTGTTTCGGTTTTGGAAACCAGCTCGTTTTCAACGGTCCTACAAACGAAGCGCGGCTTTCGTGCAAGGATCATTGTTTCCGAATCCTTGTAAGGCCAACATCACTGTTGTTACCCTCCCTGGAAACGGATCGCGCATGGATCGGCTACGCTGCATCGAGATGTTCGTCGAAGTCGCCCGCGACGGAAGCTTCACGGGCGCCGCCCGGCGGCTGGGCGTGTCAAAAGCGACCATGACCAAGCACGTGGCGTGGCTCGAAGAGTCGCTCGGCGCCAAACTGTTGAACCGAACGACCAAGCATGTCGGACTCACAGAGGCCGGCTCGCACGCTCTGAAACAAGGAAAACTTCTGCTCGATGGCTATGAAGAGATCGCCGCAAGCGCGCGGGACCTCATTCAGAAACCGCGCGGGATCGTCCGTGTCGGCACGCCGCCGTCGTTCGGAACCCAGCACCTCATGCCGCTCCTGGCGGAGTTCGCCGAGCGCTACCCCGATATCGAGATTGTTCTCATGCTCGACGACGGGAGCGCCAATCTCGTCACGCAAGGGCTCGACCTGTCGCTCCGCATCGGACCGCCGCCAGAGGACGCCGGCCACATCGCGGTGCCGCTCACCAAAGCCCCCCAAGTTCTCGTGGCATCGAAAGCCTATCTTCAACGGCACGGTGCACCGCTTTCACCGGCCGATCTCGACCGTCACAATTGTCTCGTTCATTCGCTTAAATCGCCGACAGGGATCTGGCGCTTCACGAGCAAGGCCGGCGAAGTGTCCGTCCGGGTCAGCGGCTCGGTCCGCTCAAATTTCGGCGAGGCCCTCAAGCAGGCCGCCCTGCTCGGCCACGGCATTTCGATGCATCCCACCTACATGGTGTCCGAAGACGTCAAAGCCAAACGCCTCAGCGTGGTGTTGCCGGACTATCAGCCTCTCGGGCTCGACATCTACGTCGTGTATCTGACGCGAGACCACCTGCCCGCGCGCACGCGCCGACTCGTTGAATTTCTCAAGCGTTGGGCCAAAACCCCGCCCGATTGGGCCATCCCTCCGACCGCGGAGGGCGCGCGTCTCCGCAGCGTTCCGCGAAAGCGGAGTCATGCTTCTTGAGACCGAGCGACGGCGTAGCCTCGGCAAAAATCCAAACAGGGAGGAAAACTGCCATGTATAAATCGATGCGGGCGCTCGCGCTGCTGGCCAGTATTGTCGTCGCGGCTCCAACTGTCGCCGCGCAAGACGCCGCGATCTCCCGGCTCCCAAGCGTCACCGAGAAGCCGGCCGATCCGGCGACCGCGGCGACGTTCGACATCATCCGTTCGCGCGGCGGCCAGATCATCAACCTGCACTTGACGCTCGGGCACGGCGGCAAGATCTTCCAGGCGCGCCAGATGCTCACCTACGCGCTGCGGTTCGACGCGGTGACATCGCGCCGGATTCGTGAACTCACGATCATGCGCGTCGCTCAGATGACCGACTCACACTACGAATGGGCGCAGCACCTGCCGATCGCGCTCGCGTGCGGCTACACGCAGGCGCAGCTCGACGGCCTTGCGAAATGGGAGCAGCCCGGCCTGTTCGACGAAAAGGACCGCGCGGTGCTTGCCTTCGTGGGCCAGATGGTCGGCCGCAACGGCAACGTGGACGACGCCGTCTTTGACGAACTCAAGCGCCTGTATACACCGCAGGAGATCATCGAGCTGGCTGTCACCGCCACGCAGTATGTCACCACGGGTCTTCTGACGCGCTCGCTCCAGATCAGACCCGAACAGGACGGCCGCAGCGCTGCGCCGCCGAAGTGCTAGACGAGGTCGAAACTCGCCGCTCTGTGGGGCAGCGCGCTATTTCACATGTCTTGGAAGCATGTTCGCAGGCTGATCCATTCGGACCGTATCCCGCATCACCACAGCCCGCGCCCCATATCGGATCGCCGGCAACTGGCTCATCACCCCGAATAAAAACCACGCCAGCGCCGCAGTCTTGATCGTGAAGGCCGAGTTGCTGACGCAAAGAATGGTGCCGTAGTACACGGCCAGCAAGTTGCGATACAAGCAGAAATGCCGGTCCGCGTTGCGAAGCGAAAACGGGATCAGCCAAAGCACCCAGAATCCGATCACGCCAACCTTGCTGAGGATGTAGGCGTAGCCTGAGTCAAAGGCCAGCATGCCCGGCGTACTGAGCCCAAACCACGTCAAGGCATCGAACTCGCCGAGAATGCGCGCCGCGAGGACGAATCTTCCGACGAAGCCGTTGTCGATGTAACGGTTCTGCGGGTCGTAACTTCCGGTGACAACAAACGGCACGATCGCAAGCACGATCAGCGCGGCGAGCGGCATCAGCGCCGCGCCAATCGTGGTCCAGGCGATCGGCAGATACGCCATCAGCAGCGCCATCGCGCAGAGATAGGCGCCGAACCGGCTGTCGGCGAGAACGATCACCAGCATGCCCCCGGCCATCACGCCGAGATAAAGCTTCCCCTCCATGCGCGAGCGAACCAGACCCCAGATGAATGCAATGACGCCGAAGTTTCCGGTCGACACGGGTTCGAGGAACACCGACGACACGCGATGATCGCCGAGGAACGGCAGGAGATTACGCCCGCCCTGATTGCCCGCCGGACGCATGCCGCTGATGTACAGGTCCGAGTTCTGGTAGATCTGCTTCGCTTCGA
>JBFLYS010000003.1:0-8229 GCA_040756555.1 Pseudomonadota bacterium
GCCGACATCGGCGCGATCGTCGCGCCGATCGTGCCGGCATTCTACAACAAGCCGAAGTCGGTCGATGACATCATCAACCACACGGTCGGGCGCATGCTCGATCTGTTCGGCATCGAGACCAAGCTGGTGAAACGCTGGGAAGGCGGGCCGGCGGAAGATTAACACGCCGCTGTCATCGCCCGCGTAGGCGGGCGATCCAGCATTTAAGAAAGAAGGGCTGGATGCCCCGCCTTCGCGGGGCATGACACCGGAGAGGGAGGCAAACAATGGATCAGAAGGTTTACGACACCGGCATGAAGATGCGCCGCAAGGTGGCGGGCGACGAATATGTCGACAAGGCGATGTCGAACCTCACCGACTTCAACCGCGACTTCCAGCGCATCGTCACGCAATACTGCTGGGGCGAGGCCTGGGGCGACGACACGCTGACGCCGCGTGAGCGTTCCATCCTCAACCTCGGCATGATCGCGGCGCTCGGCAAGATGGAAGAGTTTCAGACCCACACCCGCGGCGCGCTCAACAACGGCATGACGCCGAACGAAATCCGTGCGGTGCTGACCCAGATCGCCGTCTATTGCGGTATCCCGGTCGGCGTGGACTGCTTCCGCACCGCGAAGCCGATCATCGACGCTCACCAGAAGAAGTAAGGACGACATGCTCGATCAGCCGAACGCGCCAAAGGGAAACAAAGCCGCGAAAGGCCCTGCCCCGGATTTCCAGACGCATCTTGCGGCGCTGGAAGCGGCGGGCCTCGTGGTGCGCGTCGACCGGCCGATCGACAAGGACTCCGAGCTTCATCCTCTCGTCCGCTGGCAGTTCCAGGGCGGACTGCCCGAGAACGACCGCCGCGCATTCCTGTTCACCAACGTCGTGGACTCGAACGGCAAGAAATACGACATGCCGGTCGTCGTCGGCGCGCTCGCCGCGTCGCCGGAGATTTACGCCATCGGCATGGGCAAGCCAGTCGAGGAGATCGGCAACGCCTGGATCAACGCGGTCGCCAATCCGATCAAGCCGGTGAAGATGACCGGCACGCCGCCGTGCCAGGAGGTCGTCATCAAGGGTGATGACCTCAAGAAGCCCGACGGCGGTTTGAAGCTGCTGCCCGTTCCGATCTCGACGCCCGGCTTCGACGCTGCGCCTTATCTGACCGCCACGCTCTGCGTCACCAAGGACCCGGAGAGCAGCATCCAGAATATGGGCACCTACCGCGGCCAACTCAAAGCCACCGACCGCCTCGGCGTGCGCATGGCCTCACGCATCGGCGGCGCGGGCGGCTATCAGCACTGGCTGAAGCACCGCAAGCTGAAGACGCCGATGCCCTGCGCCATCGTCGTTGGTGCTGCGCCCGCCGTCGTGTTCACCGGCCCGCAGAAGCTCGCGATCGACATGGACGAGATGGGCGTCGCGGGCGCACTCGCCGGCGCGCCGATCCGCACCACAAAGTGCGTCACCGTCGATCTCGAAGTGCCGGCGGATTCGGAAATCGTCATCGAGGGGCTCATTGACCCCGAGTTGCTCGAGCCAGAGGGCCCGTTCGGCGAGAGCCACGGCTACATCGCGCTCGAAGACTACAACATGTCGATGCAGGTGACCGCGATCACCCATCGCAAGAAGGCGATGTTCGTCTCGATCATCAGCCAGGTGACGCCGAGCGAATCCAGCGTCATCAAGAAGGTCGCCTACGAGCCGATGTTCTTTTCACATCTGCGCGACCAGCTTTCGATCAAGGGCATCCGCGGCGTGTCGCTGCACGAGCCGCTGTCGAACGTACGGCCGGTGATCTTCCTGAAGTTCGCGCACGGCACCGCGCGCTCCGAGGTGTGGCGCGGGCTGTCCGGCGCGTCCACGCTGCGCGCCGACTGCGGCAAGATCGTCATCGCGGTGAGCGAGGACATCGACCCGACCAACACGGACGCCGTGTTCTGGTCGATGGCCTACCGCGCCAATCCGGTCGAGGACGTGCACGTCGTGCCGCATCGCTCCGGCGGCCACGGCCCGAAGGCCGGCCGCAAGTCGAACGATTCCTCGATGCTGATCGACGCGACGCTCAAGA
This sequence comes from Pseudomonadota bacterium, assembly GCA_040756555.1. Taxonomy (GTDB): domain Bacteria; phylum Pseudomonadota; class Alphaproteobacteria; order Rhizobiales; family Xanthobacteraceae; genus Z2-YC6860. The sequence goes on from JBFLYS010000003.1 coordinate 2,057, forward strand.
CCGCGTTCCCGCCGCTCGCGCTTCCGACCAAGCCGTTCATGGATCGCGCCCACGCGATCTGGGACGAACTAGAACTGCCGCGCCTGTCGCCGCAGCCGCCATGGCACGGCTACACGCTCGGCGACTGGAGCGACACCTGGGAGACCTACGCGCAACGCGCGGTGAAGGGACAGTGGGAGCAGAGCGGCAAGGAAACCTTCGGCAGCCGCAAAGGCGGGCTCACGCCGGAGACTCCGGTGCGCGACGCCGACAAGCACGATTGAGGGCGTTGCACTTCGTTTCCGCAGGAGCCGGCAGCAGCAATTGAGGCACAGCTCCCTCCACGTCATGCCCGGCCTTGTGCCGGGCATCCACGTCTTGCTTCCTTGCTGAGAGTTAGACGTGGATGGCCGGGACAAGCCCGGCCATGACGGAGCAAGTAGCAACGATGCGGCGTATGCTTCACGCCATCACCCCCGCCCTACCACGTCGTCTTAAATCCCGCTGAGATGCTCCGGTCGTAAGCGCCGGTCGGCGTTTCGCTCACGCCGCCCTTCACCGTCAGCGGCCCCACGACCTTCTGCTCGGCGCCGAAGGTGTTGAGCCACTTCTGATCCACGCCGTTCATCTTCCGGCCGATCGAGAACGTCGTATCGGTGGGCGCGACCTTGAGACGCGCGGTCTTGTCGGTTTCCCACGTTTCCGGCGCCGCGCCCGGAGGCGGCGGCGCAGTGCCGCGCAGCGCGGGCGTCACCGCGTAGCCGTCTTCGAGGATCACGGAGAGATCGCTGCCGACCGGAACCGAGCGGCTGAACCGCGTCCCGAGCTTGCCCTGCTCATGCTGCGGATCGACGCGCCCCTCGACCGTCGTCTTGTCCCAGCCGAACGGCGCGGACAGCCCCGGCATGGTCATGGTGGCCCAGGCGCTTCCCTGCGACCGCGCGTTCGGGTCCTGGAACGGACGGTCCGGGCGCTGCAAATCGTTCGACGCCGGAGCGGTCAGATTGAAGTCGGCGCCGATCTTGGTGTCCCATTCGGTCGGCAGCTTCCGCCCCACCGACACCTTCGAGCTTCCATCGGGATTATCGGTGCGCCCGCCGATCGTAGAACTTTTTTCCTCGGCGAAGGCCACAGAAGCGGTCAACGTCAGAAAGACCACACCATAGAATGCGTGGCGCGCGAGCATGCTCATGCGCAACATGGGTATTCCCTTGCAATGTCAACAATGCCCGGACGGCTTCAGCCGAAACGGCGCCGCTCTAATTGGGCGCAATCTGTTTAACGATTCGTTGTGGCCGGCTTGTGGCGCGAACCGGCGTCCGGGAGAAACTTATTGCCGCACGCAGCGCCGCTGCAGAACACAACAGGCAATATTGTGGCGCGCCGTTCGCGAAAAGTTGAACGGCTCGATGCGCCGAAAGCAACACCGCACCGGCGCGCGTCACGCAACCTCTTCCTGTGAGAATTTGCCGGGGAAGAAGCTGCACTTTGTGCCTCTGCCCATCGTTTTTCGACCTGGCATCTTCTGCCGCAGCGCGGAATAGGCACCGTCATCCGATTGTTGATTTGAAATAGTCCAATTACAGTCTGCACATCACGTGGGTCGCCGTAAGCGACCCGCACGCTTCCCAAGGGAGAATGAGCAAATGGCCCGTCTCAACATCAACGGCAAAGATTACGACGTCGACGTCGATCCCAACACGCCGCTTCTTTGGGCGATCCGGGAGAACGTCGGCCTCACCGGCACCAAGTACGGCTGCGGTATCGCGCAGTGCGGCGCCTGCACCGTTCATATCGACGGCGTTGCCACCCGCTCCTGCTCGTTTCCGGTGAGCGGCGCGGTCGGCACCAAGATCACCACCATCGAAGGCCTCGCGCAGAACGGCGTCCTGCATAAGGTGCAGCAGGCCTGGATCGATCACGACGTGCCGCAGTGCGGCTACTGCCAGTCCGGCCAGATCATGGCCGTCGTGGAGTTGCTCAAGAACAAGCCGAAGCCGACCGACGCCGACATCGACCGCGAGATCACGAACATCTGCCGGTGCGGCACCTTCCAGCAGATCCGCGCGGCGATTCACGCCGCCGCGAACGCTTGAGGGAGGGCGCGATGAATTACCAACCGAAAATCGACCGCCGCTCCTTCGTCATCGGCTCCGCCGCCGGTGGCCTCGCTCTGAGCTTCGGCCTTCCGCTGTCCGCGCTGGCGCAGTCCGGCGACCGCGCGCAATTCGGCGAGAACCTGACGCCGAACGAGCTCGGCATCTGGGTCGCGATCAGGCCGGATGACACCGTTGCCATTCGCGTCGTCCGCGCCGAGATGGGCCAGGGCTCGCAGACCGGCCTCGCCCAGCTCATCGCCGAAGAGCTGGACGCCGACTGGGCGAAAGTCACGACCGAATATCCGACGCCGTCGGACAACGTGCGGCGCAAGCGCGCCTGGGGCAACTACAACTCCTCCGGCAGCCGCGCGATCCGCGAGTCGCATCAGTATGTGCGCGAAGGCGGCGCTGCCGCCCGCCTCATGCTGATCCAGGCCGCGGCCGACGAGTGGAAGGTGCCGGCCGCCGAACTGACGACCGACAAGGGCGTCATCTCGCACAAGGCCTCAGGCAAGACCACGACCTACGGCAAGGTCGCGGCAGCCGCGTCCAAGCTCGCGGTGCCGGAGAAGCCCAAGCTCAAGGACCCGAAGGACTGGAAGATCGCCGGCAAGCCGCTCAAGCGGCTCGACACCGCGCCGAAGGTCAACGGCACGATGATGTACGCGATCGACTTCAAGCTGCCGGGCATGCTGAACGCCGCGATCAAGGATTGCCCGGTGTTCGGCGGCAAGGTGAAAAGCTTCGATGCGTCGAAGGTCGCCGGCATGAAGGGCGTCAAGAAGGTCGTCCAGGTCGACGACAAGTCCGTCGCCGTCATCGCCGACACCTGGTGGCAGGCCAAGACCGCGCTCGAAGCGCTGCCGATCGAATGGGACAAGGGCGAAGGCGCCAAGGTCTCGTCCGAGTCGATCGCGAAGTGGCTCGAGGAAGGCCTGACCGCGGAGACGAAGTTCGTCGGCAACAAGGCGGGCGATGCCGCCGCCGCGATCGCAGGCGCCGCGAAGAAGGTCGAGGCGGTTTACGCCTACCCGTACCAGAACCACGCCTGCCTCGAGCCGATGAACGCCACCGCGCTCGTCACGGCCGACAAGTGCGAGGTCTGGACCAGCACGCAGAACGGCGAAGCCGCTTATGCCGCGGCCATCGCCGCGTCGGGTCTGCCCGCCGACAAGGTGGAAGTGCATCGCATGATGCTCGGCACCGGCTTCGGCCGGCGCACGCGCAGCGAGTATGTGATGGAGGCCGTGCTGATCGCGAAGCAAATGCCCGGCACGCCGATCAAGATGCTCAAGTCCCGCGAAGAGGACATGACCAACGGCGTCTATCACCCGGTGACGCAGTGCAAGCTCTCCGCCGGTCTCGACAAGGACGGCAACGTGGTCGGCATGCACATGCGCATCTCCGGCCAGTCGATCCTGTCCTACGCGCGTCCGGAGGCGATGGCAGCCGGCGCCGATCCCGCCCAGTTCCAGGGCCTTAACCCCGGCGGCGCGGAAGGCGCGTTCGGTTACGACATCCCGAACCTGCTGATCGACCACGCCATGCGCAACCCGCACGTCCCGCCGTGGTTCTGGCGTGGCGTGAACAACAACCAGAACGCCATCTATCTCGAATGCTTCATCGACGAGCTGGCGAATGCTGCGGGACAAGATCCGCTCGCGTTCCGCCGCAAGATGATGGCGAAGTTCCCGAAGCACCTCGGCGTGCTGAACGCCGTGGCCGAGCGCGTCGGCTGGGACAAGCCGGCACCGCAAGGCATCTCCCGCGGCATCTGCCAGCACATGGGCTACGGCAGCTACGTCGCGGCGGCGGCCGAGGTTTCGGTCACCAGCAACAAGATCAAGATCCACCGCATCGTGGCGGCGACCAATCCCGGTCACGCTGTGAACCCGGCGCAGATCGAGCGGCAGATCGCCGGCTCGTTCGTCTACGGGCTCTCGGCGCTGTTCCACGGCGGCATCACGATCAAGGACGGCGCGGTGGTCGAGACGAACTTCGACACCTACGGCTCGCTCCGCATGGCGGAGATGCCGAAGGTGGAGTCGATCATCATGCCGAGCAACGACTTCTGGGGCGGCGTCGGTGAGCCGACGATCTTCGTGGCCGCTCCGGCCGTGCTCAACGCCATCTTCAAGGCGACGGGCCAGCGCTACCGCTCGTTCCCGCTGAAGAACCACAACCTGCAAATCGCCTAATGCGTAACCGAAGCGGGGGGCCCCCGGCCCCCCCGGCAGAAATTAAAGAGAAGGCCGATGAAAGCTCTTTCCGCCTCTTTTTCCACCTTGGTTTTCGCAACATTGATTTCCTGTTCGGGCGCCGCTCTCGCGGCCGAACCGCCCGTCGGTGCATCGTCCTGCTCCGGCTGTCACACGTCCGGCACGGCTGCCGAGACACCGGTTCCCAAAATCAATGGCCGCAAGGCCGACGAGATCATGACCGCGATGGCGGCGTTCCGCGACGGCAGCAAGCCGTCGACTGTGATGGGCCGCATCGCGAAGGGCTACACCGACGACGAGCTCAAGCCGATCGCGGCCTGGCTCGCGGCGCAGAAGTAGGGAGGCGACCGTGAGCACACGCAAGATCAGCCGCCATAAGACTCGCCGCGAATTCCTCCGCAACACCGCCGCGGTTGCTGCCGCAACGGCGCTGCCAATGCCTGCCATCGCGCAAGGCGCGCCGCGCGTCGTCGTGATCGGCGGCGGCTTCGGCGGCGCCAGCGCCGCACGCGCGGTCAAGCAGCTCAATCCGAGCGTTCAGGTCACGATGGTCGAATCGAACGCAACCTTCACCGCCTGCCCGTTCAGCAATTCGGTGATCGCCGGAATGCGCGAGCTTTCGGCGCAGCAGTTCACGTACGAGAAGGTGCGCGCGAGCGGCGTCAACGTCGTGATCGGCACCGCGGCCGGCGTCAATGCGCAGGTCCAGTCCGTCACGCTCTCCGACGGCGCGGCCCTGCCCTACGACCGGCTGATCGTCGCGCCCGGCGTCGACATGCGGTGGGGCGCGCTGCCCGGTTATGACGAAGCCGCGTCGCAGAAGATGCCGCACGCCTGGAAGGCCGGCGAGCAGACCACGCTGCTGCGCCGTCAACTCGACGCGATGGAGGACGGCGGGCTGGTCGTGATGTCGGTGCCGGCCAATCCGTTCCGCTGCCCGCCGGGGCCGTATGAGCGCGCGAGCCTGATCGCGCACTATCTCAAGACCAAGAAGCCGAAGTCGAAGATCATCATCCTCGACTCCAAGGATCAGTTCTCCAAGCAGCGGCTGTTCCAGAACGCCTGGAAGGAGCTCTATCCGAACCATCTCGAATGGGTCTCCCTGTCCCAGGGCGGCAAGGTGGCGTCGGTCGATCCGAACTCGATGACGCTCAAGACCGATTTCAGCGAATACGTCGCCAAGGTCGCGAACGTCATACCGCCCCAGAAGGCCGGGCAGATCGCCGACAAGGCCGGCGTTTCCGACAGAACCGGCTGGTGCCCGATCAGCGCCACGACATTCGAGTCGTCACTGGTGCCGAAGATCCATGTGCTCGGCGACGCGACCATCGCTGGCGCGATGCCGAAGTCGGCGTTCACCGCGAACGCGCAGGCCAAGGTCTGCGCCGCCGCCGTGGTGAAGATGCTGGCGAACCAGGAGCCGACCACGCCGAAGCTGATCAACACCTGCTACAGTCTGGCCGCGCCGGACTACGGCATCAGCGTCGCCGGCGTCTATCGTCCGGTGAACAACACGCTGACCGAAGTGGAAGGCTCGGGCGGCGTGAGTCCGGTCGATGCGTCGAAGGATTTCCGCGCCTCCGAGGCGGTGTATGCCGAAGCCTGGTTCCGGACCATCACCAGTGAAGTCTGGGGTTAGCGTCGTGCTGGTGTCGCGATTCGGAAGTTCGCTTGAATTCTCAGCACATTCCGAAGCGAACTTCCGAATCAAAGCGACACCAGAAACGCTATGATTCCAGTGTCCCTTCGAACCCGAAGTTCGCAAAAGCGTCCGCAGCACATGCGCGCGAACTTCGGGTTCGGGACACTGGCGCTCGCGGCGAGCATCGGCGCCGCCGCGGCGCAAGGATTGACACAAGGAACGACCCAGGGACCG